>NZ_CP196340.1:0-1545676 GCF_058509965.1 Nicoliella sp. ESL1106 | reverse complement strand
ATTATTCCGGCATAGCTCAGTTGGTAGAGCACCTGACTGTTAATCAGGTTGTCGACGGTTCGAGCCCGCCTGCCGGAGTCATAACTAGATAGAGTGCTAACTTATGTTAGCACTTTTGTGTTATATTATATGCCGGCTTAGCTCAGTTGGTAGAGCATCGGTATCGTAAACCGAGGGTCACAGGTTCAAGTCCTGCAGCCGGCATAAATATAGCTAATTAGTTGAGTAATTACAATAAAATGTTAATTTACTATTGACTATTGTGCTATATTTAGGTATTATATTAATTGTCGTTTGATACGATACTTCTACATTTCGGAGGGGTAGCGAAGTCTGGCTAAACGCGGCGGACTGTAAATCCGCTCCTTCGGGTTCGGTGGTTCGAATCCACTCCCCTCCATAATATTGGGCTATAGCCAAGTGGTAAGGCAACGGGTTTTGATCCCGTGATGCGCTGGTTCGAACCCAGCTAGCCCAATCTTAATAAACAATCGTTATTATTAATGTTTAAATACGTTGATATAACGGTTTTTTTGTTTATTGTGTAAATGTTTTTAGTTTAAAAGAATTAAATTTGATCAAAGATGCTATATAATGAAACTATCAGAATCAAATGGAGGGATTTTTAATTTGAGTTCACCTATTTATATTCAAATCCATAATGTAATCAAGCGTAAAATTGAAGATAAAGAATGGCTAATTGGTGATCGAATTCCTTCAGAAAGGGAACTAGCTAATCATTTTCAAGTTAGCAGAATGACCTTAAGACAAGCAATTCAAACTTTAGTAGATGAGGGTATTTTAGAGCAACATGTGGGCTCAGGAACTTTTGTTGCTAATTCTAAGGTGCAAGAGAAGATGTCTGGGGTAACCAGTTTTACAGATATCATGGTTTCACAGGGTAAAAAACCTGATAGCAAGACCATTTCTTATCATGTGATGGCACCATCATTAAGTGAAATGGAAAAATTAAAAATTGGTCAAAACGATAAAGTTCTTAGAATGGAACGGATTCGTTATGGTGATGGAATTCCAATTTGTTTTGAGGTTGCAACGGTTCCTGAAAACATTGTTGATGGACTTAGTAAATCAGATGTTACTAGTTCACTTTATCGAGCGTTGGAAGAGAAAAAGGATTTAATTCCTAGAAAGGCGCACCAAACGGTTTCCGCAATGTTAGCTTCAGAAAAAATTGCTACCTATCTAGATATTAAAAAAGGGGATTCAATTTTAAGACTTAGACAAATCACATATTTACAAAATGGGACTCCATTTGAATATGTTCGTACTCAATACGTTGGAAAGCGGTTTGAATTTTATCTCGAAAAATAAAGTCGTAGCTGGATTATATCCAACTACGACTTTATTTTGATTTTCGAACTAACTTGAGGTATTTCGGAATGACCATAACTCGGGGAAGCCTTTTTGGTTCTTTAAGTAAACGATATAGCCACTCTAAGTGGTGGTTAATCCAAAACTTTGGGGCTCTTTTATTATTACCAGATAAAACATCAAAACTGCCGCCTAAGCCAATCCAAAGCCCGTTATTTAAATGACGATACTGATTAATGAACTTCTCTTGTTTCGGTGATCCAAGGGCTAAAAAAACCATGTCAGGTTGTTGTCGTTTTATTTCCTTTGCTACAGATTCGTTCTCCTGGAAATAACCATCACGAATCCCACTGACTATTAAATTGGGATACTTTTTATGCAAAACACTTTTTAAATCTTCAATAACCTTAGGTTTTGCCCCCACGAAATAAGCTGATTTATGATTTTGATTTCCCCATTCTAGCATTGCTTTAAATATATCAAACCCAGTAATTCTTTCTTGAATGGGTTGATTAATAATTTCAGATGCTTTAATAATTCCAATACCATCTGGAGTAATAAAATCAGCATGCTTTAAAAGGTTTTGGTAATCATGGTTTTGATATGCATAGTAAGCAATTTCTGGATTGACGGTTGCAATGAATGTATTTTCACGTTGCTGAACTCTTGCTTGAATAATTTGTAAAAAATGGGTAAAGTTAGTATTAATATATGAAATATTTAAAATTGTGGTTTTTTTTAACTTGTCGTTCAATAAAAACATCCTTTCAATGTATAATATTAATTATAATTGAACTATCAAGTTTATCAAAGATTATTTTGAGGTGTAAATAGGAAATGTCACTTAGAGACTATACGAATTTAACGCTCCATACTGATGATTACGAAATCAATATGATGCAAACTTATTTTTCAAAGAAAATGGAAAGTCGCCACGCGGTGTTCGAAGTATTCTTCAGAAAGATGCCATTTGAAAATGGATACGCCGTATTTGCTGGATTAGAGCATGTAATTAATTATGTTAATAATCTTCACTTTACCGATGATGACATTCAATACTTAAAGGAAAATGGGGAATATACCCCCGCATTTTTAGAATTTCTACGTAACTTTAAGTTTACGGGGACGATTCGTTCTGCTCAAGAGGGAGATTTAGTATTTAATAATGAACCTATCATGCAGGTAGAGGGAACTTTAGCAGAGTGTCAATTAGTTGAAACTGCAATTTTAAACATTGTAAACTATCAAACGTTGATCGCTACAAAGGCCTCTCGGATTCGCCAAGCGGTCGGATCCGATCCATTAATGGAATTTGGTTCTAGAAGAGCACAAGAAACTGCTGCCGCCCTCTGGGGGACTAGAGCTGCGTTCATTGGTGGCTTTAATTCTACTTCTAATGTTTTAGCTGGAAAGTCATTTGGAATCCCAATTAGTGGTACCCATGCTCATTCATTGGTAGAAACATTTGGTCATGATTACGATGCTTTCAAAGCCTATGCTGAAACCCATAAGAACTGTGTCTTTTTAGTTGATACTTATGATACTTTGAAAAGTGGTGTTCCTAATGCGATTAAGGTTGCTAAGGAAATGGGTGACCGCATCAACTTCGCAGGGGTGCGGATTGATTCTGGCGATATGGCATACCTTTCTAAACGGATTCGGGAGATGTTAGATGCAGCTGGTTTTAAGGACACTAAGATCATTGCTTCAAATGACTTAGATGAAAACACCATCACTAGTTTAAAAATGCAAGATGCTAAGATCGACATCTGGGGTGTTGGGACCAAGCTAATTACCGCATATGATCAACCAGCCTTGGGAGCTGTCTATAAGATGGTTTCAGTGGAGAATGACGATGGGACAATGCGTGATACCATTAAAATATCTAATAACGCTGCTAAGGTCTCTACTCCTGGGAAGAAACAAGTTTGGCGGATCAATAAGAAGTCAGATGGAAAATCAGAAGGCGATTACGTTGCGTTGAGTGATGAAGACCCTAACAGTCAAGATAGTCTGTACATGTTCCATCCGCAGTTTACTTACATTAGTAAGACGTTGACTGACTTTGAAGCTACTCCACTCTTAAAGACAATAATTGATAAGGGTGAACAGGTTTATGAGGTTCCAGAATTAGTCGATATCCAAGCCCATGCGAATGAATCGCTTGCTTCGCTGTGGCCAGAATACAAACGGCAGTTAAACCCACAGGATTATCCGGTGGATCTATCTAAGAATTGTTGGGATAATAAGATGAAGTTGATCGAACAGGTTCATGGATACGTTCAAAAGTTAAATTATTAAGATTAGGGGGAGCTTTATGAGACCTTTACAAAAGAAAATCATTGCTGCTTTGAAGGTGAAGCCTGAGATTGATCCACATCAAGAAATCAGAAATAGTGTCGAATTCTTGAAAGATTATTTGAAAAAGAATTCTTTTTTGAAAACATTGGTTCTCGGTATTTCTGGAGGACAAGATTCAACACTAGCTGGTAAGTTATCTCAAATGGCAATCAGTGAATTACGTGAAGAAACTGGTAATAATGACTACCAGTTTATCGCGGTGCGGTTGCCGTATGGTAAACAAGCAGATGAAGCTGATGCTATGGAAGCAATTAAGTATATGGATGCTGATAAGACAATTCGAGTTAATATTAAGCCAATGGTGGATGCTGCAGTTAATGCGGTTGAAGAAGATGGCCCTACTATTAATGATTTTAATAAGGGGAACATCAAGGCACGTGAACGGATGATCGCTCAGTATGCAATTGCAGGTGAATGTTCTGGAGCCGTAGTTGGAACGGATCATGCTGCAGAAGCAGTTACTGGTTTTTATACTAAATTTGGTGATGGAGCAGCCGATATAACTCCATTGTGGCGTTTAGATAAGCGGCAGGGGAAAATGCTACTAGCCGTTTTAAATGCGCCTAAACACCTCTATGATAAAGTCCCAACTGCTGATTTAGAGGATAATCGTCCTGCATTACCTGATGAAGCAGCTTTAGGGGTTCGTTATTCTGACATCGATGCTTATTTAGAGGGTAAGGATGTTGATGAAAAAGCTGCGCAAACCATTGAAAACTGGTATATTAAGACTGAACATAAACGGGAATTACCTGTAAATATCTATTCCACATTCTGGAAATAAAAAGGAGTTAACAAATATGAAGGGCGCAAAAATGAGTAACTATGCACCAACTGTTTCACAATTAATTACTGAAACGGATAAAACTGGTGAAAAGCTGGCTAAGTTTTATGAACCATTAAAAAAGGCATTGGATAAGGATGATTTATCTGATATTAACTTGGCAGAGACGAAAGAAAAATTTCAAAATGGGACTACTTTCTATAAGGAAACCCTTCGCAAGTTAAAAGTGCTAGGCGTTCCAGCAAGGGTTCTTGGTAAGCATAAGTTGTTAGTGGGTGCTTATTCAGATTATGCTGATGCATGCCAAGAGATGGTTGATAGTATTAATGTTGATGAAAATACTATTGATAAAGGGGCCTTTAAAGATTCAGAAGATGCCCAAAGCGATAGTGTTGCACGCGTAATTAAATATACTCAAAAAATTTTAGTAGGTTAATGATTAAAAACGGGGCAACCCGTTTTTTTATTAATCGGATAGTAATATAATCACGTATTTTAAAGTATTAAGGGGTAGAGGAGATTTTATTATTGTCCAATCAGGAATTACAAGCGCTATGTGAAAAAATTTCACAACGGTATTTTGCCCGACCGTTTAATCATCGGATTTATTTTAACAATCGTTTAAAAACCACGGGCGGACGTTATTATTTAAAAAGTCACAATATTGATATTAATCCGAAGATGTTAACGGCTTTTTCTAAAGAAACGCTAATTGGGGTTATTAAGCATGAATTATGCCACTACCATCTCCATTTAGCAGGTTATAGTGGTCAACATCGTACAAAAGAATTTCAACAGCTTTTAGCTGCGGTGGGTGGGCTACGGTTTGCTCCACGCATTGATCAACCCAGATATACATTTGAGTGTGAAAAATGTCATCGAAAATATAATCGCGAACGGTTAATTAACACGAGCAAGTTTGTTTGCGGGAAATGTCGTGGTAGGTTAAAATTAATTTCACAAAGAAGATAAAGGAGCGATATTCATTGGGAAAGATCATTATTCGAGTTCCAGCGACTGTTTCTAATTTAGGTCCTGGTATCGATTCATTAGGGTTAGCATTACACCTTTACTATACAGTAATCGTAGAAGAAGAAACTGACCATTGGCGTGTTAACCATGCGCTCGGTGAAAACATTCCGCATGATGAAAATAATTTAATCGTTCAAACAATTTTACGGTTAGATCCTAAAATTCATCCCCATCAATTAACGGTAATGTCTGATATCCCAGTTGAACATGGTTTGGGATCTAGTACTACTGCAGTAATCGTAGGGATAAAAATTGCCAATGCTTTGGGAAATTTAAATCTTTCAATCGACGAACAGATGCAAATTGGAAGTGAAATTGAAGAGCATTCTGAAAATGTTGCTGCCGGTTTTTTAGGTGATTTAACAATTTCAAATGAAAAAGATGGTCAATTAACTGCAATTAAAGCTAAAATGCCCGCCGTTTCAGCGTTAATGTTTGTTATGCCACGTGGTAAAGTAGGCAAAATCGAGCTACCTAAGCAAATTAATGCCCAGTCTGCATTAGCAGCCAGTAACGATGCTAACTTATTAGTAGCAGCTTTAATTACTGATAATTGGGCCGTTGCATCTTCTTTGATTGAGGGAGAATATTTTGGAGAAGAAAATTTGAAACGCGATCAAGACAATTTAGATTTAATTCGTACGGCCGCTCATAATTTAGGGATTTATGGAACCTTTATTAGCGGTACGGGTCCAGTGATCGTATCGCTGGGGCAAAGAGACTTATTGATCAAGTTGCGTGATCAACTCCGTGCAGATGACCGATTAGCAGGAAAAGTGCGGGTAATGGATCTCGACCGTGATGGCGCTACTGTTCGTGGTGAATAATAAAAAAAGAGTTGCTTATTTTGTGAATATTTGATATATTTATATATGTTGATTTTCACATGCGGCCATGGCGGAATTGGCAGACGCGCAAGATTAAGGATCTTGTCGGGAATTTTCTCGGTGGAGGTTCGAGTCCTCTTGGCCGCATAAATAAGATGCTGAAATGCAGAAATGCGTTTCAGCTTTTTTTGTGCGCCGTTTTGTTTGTCAATAAAGTGACACCATGTTACCATTATTCTGTAAAAATATTGTATTTATTAAAAGGAGTGGTTCACATGACAGATAAGATCAAAACAGCTGAAGGTCAACCATGGGCTGACAATAATCATTCACAAACAGCTGGAAATCGTGGCCCTGTTTTAATGCAAGACTACCAATTACTAGAAAAACTAGCACACTTTAATCGTGAAAGAATTCCAGAACGAGTCGTTCATGCTAAGGGAGCTGGTGCAAAGGGGTTCTTTAAGCTAACTCATGATATGAGTAAATATACTAAGGCTGATATTTTTAATGGCGAACCTGGTAAAAAGACACCAATGATCATCAGATTTTCCCAAGTTGCTGGTGAATCAGGATATCCAGATACAGAACGCGATGTTCGTGGATTCGCATTGAAGTTCTACACTAATGACGGTAATTACGATATCGTTGGTAATAATACCCCTGTCTTTTTCGTTAATGATCCACTTAAGTTCCCAGATTTTATTCATTCGCAAAAGCGTGAACCAGATACTCACTTAAGAAGTCAAGATATGCAATGGGATTTTTGGTCCCATTCTCCAGAATCAGTTCATCAAGTGACCTATTTAATGGGTGACCGTGGTAATCCTGCTAGTTATCGTGAAATGAATGGGTATGGAAGTCATACTTATAAATGGGTCAACGCCAAGGGTGAGGTGTTCTGGGTTAAATATCACTTTATGAGTGAACAAGGCGTAAAGAACATGTCGAACGAAACGGCTGCTAAGACCGCTTCAAAGGATACTGATTTCTTGCTTCATGATCTATATGATGCAATTGCAGATAAAAACTTCCCAAAGTGGAAAGTGATGGTGCAAATTATTCCTTATGAAGATGGTTTGAATTATAAGAAGGACATTTTTGATGTGACCAAGGTCGTTAGTCATGCAGACTATCCACTCCAAGAAGTCGGTGAATTTACATTGGATGAAAATCCAACTAATTATTTTGATGACGTCGAAGAAGCCGCTTTTTCACCAGCTAATCTAGTTCCAGGAATTGAAGCATCCCCAGACAAGTTACTTCAAGGACGCTTGTTTGCATATAAAGATGCTGAAAGATATCGATTAGGTGCTAACTATGAACAGCTACCAATTAATCGTCCGAAGAACGGTACCCCTAAGAACTATGAACGGGATGGTTTTATGGCTCATGATCAGGGGAATGCCGTTAACTACGAACCAAATGGTGAAGGTGGCCCTGTTGAAGATCCTCACGCTAATATTAAGCCATTTAGCGTTGAGGGGGATGCAGGTAGTTATAAGACCTACGATGTCGACTATTATTCTGACGCTGGTGCCTTATACCGTGTTATGAGCCCAGAGGAACGAGACCGCTTAATTGAGACGATTAAGGGAACTCTCGGGACTGTGAAGAGCCATGAAAATAAGGTTTTGGAAACGCGTCAATTTTACAATGCAGATCATGAATATGGAAAACGTGTCGCTGATGCATTGGGCTTAAACATGGATGAAATTACCAAATAATAATTGAAACTAAAAATACCAATCTGGGCATTACCCAGATTGGTATTTTTTTGTTTAATATCCAGTTGATGAATTGGTAGTAGCGCCAGTACCAGTTCCGTCAGTACTAGTTCCGTCAGTGGTGCTATCAATTCCGCTCCCGTTATCATCAGTAGCACTTTGTGTTGCTGAGATACTTGATAGTGAACTGAGGTTTAGATTCTTGCGAATGTAGTTAGAAACCCTTAGTAATTCTGATTCTGGTGCGACTTGATAGTCAATCCCATCGATAGTGGCGTCTTCACCTTGCAGGGTATCTGACTTAATATGGTGCGTTGCATCACCATAACGAGCCCGCATCGAAACCATGTCATTAAAAGTAATATCAGTCTTTAAATTACCATTTAGTGATTCGAGGATTTCTTTGTAACGTGGTAGTGAAGAAATCTTCATTGCCTTAAGGACTAGTTTTTGAAGTACTTCTCTTTGGCGTGCTTGTCGACCGTAATCACCGGTTGGATCTTCATGGCGCATTCTTGAGTAATCAAGTGCTTGTTTACCGTTTAAAGTTACCTTTTGCCCCTTGACCACGTTTGCATTACCGTACTTAAACGTAAGTGGCGGATCGACTTCCACGCCACCGACGGCATCAACCATTTTTTCGAGTCCACCCATGTTAATGATTGCGTAAAAATCAATTGGGATGTTCAACAAGTTTTGAACCGTTTGAACGGCAGTCGATGGCCCACCAATCGTATACGCAGCATTAATTTTTTCATATGGTTGCGAATCACCAGGTACAGTTACCTTAGTATCCCGTGGAATACTAGTGATTGAAATATTCTCTTTTTTGGGATTAATCGTGACTACCATCATGGTATCAGTTCTTCCCATGTCATCACGACCCAATGCCCCTGTATCAGTTCCTAATAGTAAGATTGAAAATGGCTTATCCTTACTGATCACTGATGATACATCCCTTAATTTATGAGTATCACCAGCTTCAAATGTTTTATTGAAGGTTTTTTGTGCACTATTATAAGCCATATATAAGTAAATCAATCCAGCCGTTACGATGATTAGTAAGATAATCAGGAACGTCCATAGCTTTTTATGACTACGTTTTTTAAAATGGGTTCGATTTTCGCGTCGTTGATAACCATTATTTTCGTTTGAATTATTCATATTTTAATTACCCCATCATTTATAGTCTTGAATTCGATTTTTAAACAATATGTTTGCATTATAAAAAAAATTGAATCAAATCACAACTTTACTTAGTGATATTTAACACCAATTTAATATTTAATATTTGAAAAAATTGAAGCGTTAAAGCAGACTTATTTTTATGCTATAATGCAAACTGTTACAATAATTTTTGAGTTAGGATGTGATGCTATTTGATAGTTTTTGAGAAGAGTATTTCTGGAATTGTAGTGATTTTATTAATGATCCTATTAGGCTTCTTCTTGGCTAAACGACAGTGGTTCGATGAGAAATCTTCGAAACTGATCGCAAAAATCGTTACCCAAGTTGCTTTACCTGCCTATATGATTAGCACGATCACTAGTAAATTTACCGCACAGACGCTTTTACATACATTGCCTGACCTTCGCTTCCCCGTTATTTCCATGTTGATTTTATTCGGGATCTCAGTGGCGGTTGCCAGGGCGCTTAGGATCGCTAAGTACCATCGTGGATTGTTCGAATCCATGTTTTTTAATTCTAATACTGTTTTTGTGGGCTTGCCAGTCAACATAGCATTATTTGGGAATCGCAGTTTACCATATGTGTTGGTTTATTATATGGCAAATACCACGTTCTTTTGGACGCTGGGCGTTTATTTGATCCAACGGGATGGTGATGCCGATAGCAAGTTTAATTTAAAACAAACCCTACAAAAAGTTTTTTCACCACCACTGTTAGGGTTTATCGTTGCCGTTATCATGGTCCTCTTGGACATTCCCAAAATGGAGTTATTACACCCAATTTTAGAACCAGTCCTCCAAAGCTGTGACTATATTGGTGGGTTAACAACCCCGCTTTCGATGTTATTTATAGGGATTGCTGTTTCTAAGGTGAGCTTAAAGGCTGTGAAGTTCGATCGTCTTAACTGGGGCATTCTATTGGGACGGTTCATGATGGCACCGCTTTTGATGACATTATTGGTAACGTTTACGAACATGCCAGTATTAATGAAACAAGTTTTTATTTTGCAATCTGCAATGCCCGTGATGACGAATGCACCAGTTGTATCCAAACTATATAATGCGGATGATGAATACGCATCGTTAATGGTAACTGAAACTACGTTACTTAGTTTAATCGTAATTCCAATCTTAATGACGTTGGTTCAAAAATTTTAATCAGATAAGGAAGCGAAATTGTTTTGCGAAAAACGCTTTTATATGTTTTAATTTCAACCTTTATGTTCAGTTCGATGGAAATTGCTTTAAAGAGTGTCCAAGGTGCTTTTTCACCGATTCAACTTAATTTAATTCGATTCTTCGTGGGTGGCTTGGTCCTATTACCAATTGCTTTGCGGCACAGTAAAAAAGCGAACCAGCAATTTACCAAAAAAGACCTGCTAGTGTTTGCATTGAGTGGCTTTTTATGTGTGATTGTTAGTATGACGCTATATCAAATGGCGATTGAATATGATGAAGCCGCAACGGTTGCGGTATTGTTTAGCGTTAATCCCGTTTTTTCATTGCTATTTGCGTTTATTATTTTAAAAGAGCGAATTGGTCGCTTGAATTTAATTTCAATGCTATTATCAATAGCAGGGTTATTAATAATCGTTAATCCAACTAAGTTAACTAATCCGCTGGGGATTTCACTAGCGATTGGTTCTGCAGTTACGTTTGGCCTTTATAGCATCGTATCACGGTGGTCATCCGTAGTTAGTGGCTTTGATGGAATAACGATGACCTGTTATACATTTATTGCTGGTTCGATCGAGTTGTTTGGATTAGTATTGATTTCTAAAGTTCCAGCAGTTGCTAATTCAATGAGAACGGTTAATTGGATGAAATCCTTTGCTGATACACCGATTTTACAAAACGTTAGTGTTCATTATTTTTGGATTTTATTCTTTATTTGTGTCTGCGTGACAGGTGGGGGCTTTGCATTTTACTTCTTGGCCATGGATCGCGGCGGGGTCTCAATGGCATCGCTCGTATTCTTTATAAAGCCAGGGTTAGCCCCTATTTTGGCACTATTGATTTTACATGAAACCCTCTCGATTAATACAATTATTGGAATTATTGTAATTTTAATTAGTTCAGTCATTACCTTCATTGGTAATCGCACTAAGACCGATAGCTCCGAAATGAAGGATGCTATTGAGTGATCAAATTAGAAAGTGTGGGATAACGATTGTTTTTAACGTTAATGCGGCATGGAGAAAGTTTAGCAAATGCTAATAATATCTTTACTGGTTGGAATGATGTTTCATTGACTGATGTCGGAATTGCACAGGCTCATTTAGCAGGGCAGAAAATTAAGGCAACTGGAATTCAATTTGATGATGTTCACACTTCCTTTTTAATTCGAGCAATCGATACCACTAACATCGTTTTAGATGAAATTGAGCAGGCCTTTATTGATGAGCATAAATCATGGCGCTTGAACGAACGCCATTATGGAGCGCTACGGGGTCAAAATAAACAAGTTGTTAAGCAACGAGTGGGGGAGCAACAGTTTAATCAATGGCGGCGTAGTTTCGATTCGGTGCCGCCGTTGTTGAAAGAACGTGACCATGACTACCGCTATGAACGAATTGGGGTATTGGAACCCCTAGGGGAAAGTTTAAAAATGGCTTACGAACGGATTATGCCATACTGGGAGGATGCCATTGCTCCACGCCTGTTAGATGGTCATAATCAATTGGTTATTGCTCACGGTAGTACTTTACGCGCCATGATTAAGTATCTAGAACGCATTAGTGATGGACAAATCGATAGAGTCGAGGTACCGAACGGGAAACCAATTCAATATGAATTAGACCGTCAATTAAAAATTGTTGATAAAAAAACATTGTAAATAAAAAGCTGATCCCTAAGGATCAGCTTTTTATTTTGAAATTAGAATTTAGCTAAGGTACCCATTGGATCCCATGGATCTAAGACGATTGGGTCTTGTGCTTGGGCTTTCTTTAATTCATCTGAGAAGTATTTTTTGTTGATAACAACTTGGTAAACGTACTTTCTGAACCATGATTCACTCATTACGAAGTAACCATCAGTTCCAACTTTTTTACCCCAACTATTTTCAACTTTCCACTTAGTTGGTTTACCATCAACGATGTCTACTCCAGTGATAACCATGGCATGATCCATTACACTTTCACCGTAGTCTAATTGTTCTGCCTTGGTTAAATCAAGGTTAATGTCAAATAGTTCATTTCTGGAGTAAAGTTTGTCGTCCATGATTCCCTTTTGCCGATCAGAATCTTGACCAACATCACTACCGAACCAAACTGTTTCGCCATTTTTTAGCTGCTTGATTGCTAATTTTTCAAAGTCATCGATTGAAAGGTTTAAATGCTTAACTTGACGACCACCAACAACGTTTCCTAATAATTCAATTGTGTAAGTCTTCTTGTAAGGCTTATCGTCAGTAGGCGAATTAATGATTGAAACGTAATCTTCCAAATCTAATTGGATGTATTTCTTGTAGAACGTCTTAGGAGTAAGACCCTTTTCAATGTGATAGTTATTATTTTTATCACGGTATTCAAAGTCAAACTTTTTAGCTGGTTCACCCAACGCATAAACAAGGACTCGATAGATTTCATTGAGCATCTTGTCCTTTTTAGCAGCGATTTTTTCTTTTGATTCACCATCATTAACTAGGTTTCTCAAGATCATTGCATCGCGTCTAAGCTTCAAGTTTAAAACGCTGTTTAAATCAGCAGAGTTATTACTATTGAAAGTTTCTGACATTGCTGATTGAGGAACGACACCGTACTTTTCAACTAATGCACAGAGCATATCCCATTGTCCACCGTCTTGTTGGGGGGTAGCAAGGAGAAATGAAACTTTTCTAGATGTCCGCTTTTTATCGGCAGTGTTAATGATATTTTCCAAGAAGAAGTTTGACTTTTCAAACTTATCCCAGAAGTTAATGTAGTTTTGTGATAATTCAAAGTTACCCTTGAGGTTAAATTCATTTGCAACTTTGTGGCGTAAAGTGTTCAAGGCTGCAAATGTCCAACAACGACCACTGCGTTGTTGGTTCGCAACGTCACCAGTTTCTAATTCAATGGAAAACACAGGTTTGTTAGCGATTTCTGAACTGTAGTTAGCACTAACTTTAGCGACTCCTTGGTGAGAAACGGCGCGCTCTAAAATCTTAGCGTCTTTGCGCTTATCTACGTCAGACTGATAATTCTTGATATCATCAAAATTGATACTCTTACTCATTGAATTCACTCCTTAATTAATAGAACAATAACCATATTGTAAACAAAAAAAGCCTAAATAAAAAGCAAAACCCACTGAGTTTTGCTAATTTTTACAGATTATCTAGCTTGAATTGTTTCTGGACCATCTGGATGGCCAACGATAATTGTATTAACTATGTCTAAAAATAGTCCATGTTCAACGACGCCAGTCATATCCTTTAGATTTTTGGCGAGTTTATGGGGATCACCAATTTTACCTAATCCAAGGTCAATGATGTAGTTTTTGGAATGGGTCAGAATGAATCTTTCACCATCCATTCTAAATTTTGGATTGTAGCCGCGCTTTTTAAACTTTTTAAATAGTTGTTGACTACCATATGGGATAACTTCGACTGGTAGGGGAAATGAACCTAATTGTTTAGTTAACTTCGATTCATCAACGATCCAAATGTTCTTCTTGGAATTAATTGCAACGATTTTTTCTCTTAGGTGGGCAATGCCGCCCCCCTTGATTCCCTGGTAGTTTGCATCAATTTGATCTGCTCCATCAATTGTTAAATCAATATGGTCAACTTGGTCAATATCCTTAACCGTGATTCCCAATTGGGTTGCACGCTTGGCAGTTCGGTTCGAAGTTGGGACTCCAATGATATTTAAGTGTTCATTTTTGACCCGTTCCCCTAATGCTTCAACTAGGTATTTAACCGTTGAACCAGTACCTAATCCAACGGTCATCCCATCTTCAATGTACTTTACGGATTCAATCCCAACTATTTTTTTTAAATCGTCTTGGCTCATCTTGTATGCCCCTCTAGAAATTAATAAGTGTACTGCGGAATGAGAACTTAGTAACTATTTAATCATCCGATTAAAATCCAACATATTTATTCGCTAATGGTAATTGTCTCAAAATTTGTTGCAATAAGCAATTCAAGATTTAATATTTATCGTTATTAATAAAAAAATTTTAGCAAAATCTAATTAATTTATCTACTTTTTTCGTAAATCATCTTTTGAATACTGATTTAAAGAATGGATAATAGTATAATTTGACTATTAATTAAATTAAGGACGTGAAAAAATGAATCGTGGATTTGAGATCGTTTCAAAATATAAGGATAGTGGATTAACCCTTCCATTTCGAGCTACTCAGCAGGCAGCTGGGTATGATTTTGCTAGTGCGGAGGATTTTGTTCTACCATCGATTTGGAAACTGAACTTTTTACGGATTTTGTGGGCCATCAAGCATCGTAAAAAGGTGGCTACTGATGATTTAAAGGATGCTCAACAAATTTTAAAACCCCTGTTAGTACCTACTGGTATTAAGGCTTATATGCAAAATGATGAGGTCCTAATTATTGCGAACCGTTCTAGTAATCCGCTTAAGCGGGGAATGTATTTGCCGAACGGAATTGGTGTAATTGACGCTGATTATTATGACAATCCCAATAATGAAGGCGAAATTTTCGTTCAAATGATTAACTTTGGGCTTACTGATCGCAAAATTAAAAAGGGTGAAAGAATTGCTCAAGGCATTTTTATGCCTTACTTGGTGGCGGACAATGATGATGCTAGTCAAGCCCAGCAAAGAACTGGTGGTTTTGGTTCTTCTGGTAAGTAGGAAGGGGTGGTCACTTGGCAAAGGTAAAAACCCAGTATGTTTGTGATAATTGTGGATATATTTCACCACGTTTCTTAGGCCGATGCCCCAATTGCGGCAAATGGAATACACTGGTTGAAGAAATCGTTAAACCGCAAAACGCAAGCACCGGGAGTGCCAAAAAAATTTCGCCTAGTCGAACTGACTTTGATGGAAGCTCAACTAGGCCTGAATTAGTCGGTGAAATTAAATCTCGTACTGAGATGCGAGTAAAGACGGATTCAGAGGAATTTAATCGCGTCTTAGGAGGAGGTGTGGTGCCTGGCTCATTAATATTAATTGGTGGCGATCCAGGAATTGGTAAATCAACACTCTTGTTGCAAATATCAGGGGAGTTAAGCAATTCTGGACACAAGATGCTTTATGTTTCAGGTGAAGAAAGTGCTAATCAAATTAAGTTGCGCGCTGATCGCTTAGCGGTTGCTAGTGATCAGTTATATATTTACCCAGAGACTGACATGGATTCAATTAGACATGCCATTGAGGAGTTACAACCAGATGCAGTCGTAATTGATTCAGTTCAGACTGTCGAAGAGCCTGCAATCCAGTCTGCGATTGGCTCCGTTGCGCAGGTTAGAGGGATTACCTCTGATTTAATGAACATTGCTAAGTCAAAGGGGATTACCATCTTCGTAGTTGGTCATGTTACTAAGGGTGGCGCATTAGCAGGTCCTAAGACTTTGGAACACATGGTTGATACGGTCCTTTACTTTGAAGGCGATATGCACCATTCTTATCGACTACTAAGGGCCGTTAAAAATCGGTTTGGTTCAACGAACGAGCTAGGTGTTTTTGAAATGCGTGAGGGGGGCTTAAAAGAAGTTCGGAACCCTTCAGAAATTTTCCTAGAAGAACGACTTAAGGATGCAACGGGATCGGCAATCGTTGTCTCAATGGAGGGAACACGGCCGATCCTAGTTGAAATTCAGGCTTTGATCACACCATCGATTTTTGGAAACGCTCAGCGGACGGCATCTGGGCTGGATCGCAACCGCGTTTCCTTGATCATGGCAGTTTTAGAAAAACGTGCGGGCCTAATGTTACAGAACCAAGATGCTTATTTGAAAGCTGCTGGTGGGGTGAAGTTGAACGAGCCGGCAATTGATTTAGCAATGGCAGTCAGCATTGCTTCTAGCTATAAGGATCAAGGAACGCTTCCGTCAGAATGTTATATCGGAGAAATTGGATTGACCGGAGAAATTCGTCGGGTCACAAGAATTGAACAACGGGTTGCAGAAGCTCAAAAGCTGGGCTTTGAACGGGTATTAGTTCCTAAAAATAATTTGAATGGTTGGACACCACCGACTGGAATTAAAGTCATTGGTGTTTCAACCCTTAGAGAGGCCCTTTCAATTGCGCTTAGAAAATAAGTTAATCCTAGGGCAAAAAAATATGAGTATGTTATAATTAATAACGATTTTAGTAAAAGAGGGGAATAGAATTGGCTAAGAATTCGATTCGAGTTAGATACGCACCAAGTCCTACTGGACATTTACACATTGGAAACGCAAGAACTGCAATTTTCAATTATCTTTTTGCCCGTCATAATAAGGGTAAATTTATTATCAGAATTGAAGATACTGATACGAAAAGAAACGTGGCTGATGGTGAAATCAGCCAATTAGATAACTTAAAGTGGTTAGGTTTGGATTGGGATGAAGGTCCAGATAAACCAGGTGATTTTGGACCATACCGTCAATCAGAACGCCGTGATATTTATGAACCACTCATTCAAAAATTATTGGATGAAGGGAAGGCTTATGAATCATATCGGACTGAAGAAGAGCTTACCGCTGACCGAGAAGAACAAAAGGCCCGTGGTGTAATGCCCCATTATGAATATGAATTTGAAGGCATGACCGAAGAAGAAAAGAACCAAGCAATTGCTGATGCAAAAGCCAAGGGCTTAAAGCCAGTGATTCGGTTCCGAGTTCCAAAGAACCATGACTATGAATGGGATGATATGGTAAAGGGTCATTTATCATTTAATTCCGATAGTGTTGGTGGGGACTTCGTTATTGCCAAGCGTGACGGGATGCCTACTTATAACTTCGCCGTAGTTGTTGATGATCATTTAATGGAAATCAGCCACGTCTTTAGAGGTGATGACCACGTATCCAATACACCAAAGCAATTGATGATCTACGATGCATTTGGTTGGGATGCTCCTAAGTTTGGGCACATGAGTTTGATCACCAGCGCTGATTCAGGGAAGAAGTTAAGTAAACGTGATGAATCGATTATTCAATTCATTGAACAATATCGCGACTTAGGATACCTCCCAGAAGCAATGTTCAATTTCATTACCTTACTTGGTTGGTCACCAGTTGGTGAAGATGAAATCTTCTCAGAACGTGAATTCATTAAGATGTATGATTATAAGCGATTGAGTAAGTCACCCGCTAAGTTCGATAACAAAAAGTTGGAATGGATCAATAATCAATACGTTAAATCTAGTGATGAAGACGTTGTGATGGATCTTGCGCTTCGTCAATTGATCGATAAGGGTAATATTCCAGCTAATCCAGATGCCAAGACAGTTGAATGGGCACGGAAGCTGATCAACGTTTACAAACAACAAATGAGTTACATGGCGCAAATTAATGAAATGGCTGATGTTTTCTTCCATGAACCAGATCAAGTAACTGGCGATGCACTTGAAGAAATCAGTAACGATACTGCACCTGTAGTTCTAAAGGAATTTGCTAAGCGGGCAAAGGAATTACAAATCTTTGATAAGATTGAAATTCTAAGAACGATTAAGGCGGTTCAAAAAGATACCAAGATTAAGGGGCGTAAACTTTGGATGCCAATTAGAATCGCGGTAACCCATGAAATGACTGGTCCTGAATTGCCAGAATCAATTGAATTAATTGGTCGCGATAAGGCCCTTGAACACATTGAACAAACATTAAAGCAAATTGATTAATTTAAAAAGGATTCCCGTACGATAATTTATCGTAAAGGAACCCTTTTTTATTTTAAATTGATGATTAGTTTATGCTAAAATGAAAACACTTATTAATAATTTTGAGATTGGGGTGTAGGATGTGCTAAAAATTTACAATACGTTAACTCAAGAAAAAGAAAACTTTGAACCAATTCATCCAGGAGTAGTGAATATGTACGTCTGTGGACCTACCGTCTACAATTACATCCACATTGGCAATGCGAGAAGTGTCGTTGCTTTTGATACCATTCGCCGTTACTTAGAATACTGCGGATATCAAGTTAATTATGTTTCTAATTTTACTGACGTTGACGATAAGATGATTAATGCGGCTAAGCAAGAGGGGATTACAGTTCCCGAGCTGGCAGATAGATATATTGCTGCATTTATGGAAGATACGCGGGCTTTAAATGTCCAAAAGGCAACCAAGCATCCGCGTGCTACAGAAAACATTCCAGAAATTATTCAATTCGTTAGTGATTTAGTTGATAAGGGATATGCTTACGTCGTTGATGGAAATGTTTATTATCGGGCCCGTAAGTTTGCGACCTATGGTCAATTAGCGCATGAAAGTATCGATGACTTAGAGGCTGGTGCTAGTAAACACGTTAGTGATGAGGAAACAGCCCAAAAAGAAGATCCAATTGATTTTGCACTTTGGAAGAAGCAAAAGGGCGATGAGATTGCTTGGGATTCCCCATGGGGGAAGGGTCGTCCCGGCTGGCATATTGAATGTTCAGTAATGGCTACCAAGTATCTCGGCGATACAATCGATATTCATGGTGGAGGCATCGACCTAGAATTTCCTCATCATGAAAATGAACGTGCCCAAAGCCAAGCTAGAACTGGGCAAACATTCGTTAACTACTGGATGCATAATGGATTCGTGACCGTTGGTGAAGACAATGAAAAGATGAGTAAGTCCCTAGGTAACTTTGTGACGGTCCATGACTTAATTAAAACCACTGATCCACAAGCAGTCCGTTTTTTGATGTCGACGACTCAATATCGTAGACCAATTAATTATAATCCTACTAACTTGCAAACAGCGGCTGCTAATTTAAAGAAAATCAAAACTGCTTATAGTAATTTAAGCTATCGGCTTAAGGATGCTGATGATTATAATGATCCAAAGGTCGATCAAGAAATTAGACAGATCCAAGCAGATTTTCAAGATGTCATGGATGATGACTTTAATGTGCAAAATGGAATTGATAAAGTCTATGAATTAGCTAAGTTAGGGAATGTTTATTCCGAACGCCCATTGGTGTTCAAGGATACTATCAAGTTGATCTTACAACGTTTAAAGCAACTAGCTAGTATTTTTGGGATTGAGTTTACGGTTGATCAATTAGATGATCAAAAAATTGAAGCCTTAATTCAAGAACGGAATCAAGCGCGTGATGATCGTAATTTTGAACGTAGTGATCAGATCAGATCAGAGCTAAAGGCACAGGGAATCGTGCTTGAAGATACAGCACAAGGAACTCGTTTCAGAAGGGAATCATAATGACAGAGAATAATGTTGATTATCAACAGCTTAACGGGATTGTTTTAGCTTATTTAGGCGATTCAGTTTATGAGGTATACATCCGTAAGCACCTCCTTACACTTGGGATCACGAAGCCAAATCGGTTACAAAAAGTGGCTACTAAGTACGTTTCAGCGAAAGCGCAAGCAGCTTTGATTGCTCTAATGCAAGAAGATGGGATTCTTTCTGAAGCGGAATGGGCGGTCTTTAAACGGGGAAGAAATGCAAAGAGTTATACCCATGCTAAAAACACCAGTGTTGTAACTTATCGCATTTCAACTGGATTTGAGGCGTTAATGGGCTACCTATCGTTAAGTGAAGAATTAGATCGGCTCAATTTCTTAGCTGATTGGTGTATAAAACAAGTTGATAATGGGAGAACGATTCATGAAAAGTAATGACGATTTTGTGATTGGCCGCCATCCTGCAGTTGCGGCTTTAAGAAGTAAGCAGGAAATTAATAAAGTGTTTTTGCAAGATGGAATTAAAAAAAGCGATGCAGTGGTTAGTGAAATAATTAAATTAGCAAAGGGTCGTCATTTAATTATTTCGATGGTTCCAAAAGCAAAGTTAGATTTACTTTCAGATCATCAAAATCACCAAGGTGTCATTTTGGCGATTGCATCATATAAATACGCAACGATCGATGAAATTTTTGAAAATGCTGAAAAAAAGGGGACTGCTCCATTTTTCGTAATTTTGGATAGTATTGAGGATCCACATAACTTAGGTTCCATTATGAGAACCGCTGATGCTGCTGGTGTTTCTGGAATCATTATTCCAAAGCATCGTGCAGTCGGTTTAACTTCAACTGTTGCTAAGACTTCTGCTGGCGCGATTGAACGGGTTCCAGTTGCTCGGGTTACAAATTTGGTACAAACCGTAAATGAATTAAAAGATCGTAATGTTTGGATTTTTGGAACCGATGTTAATGGAACTGATTACCGGAAATGGAATGGAAATGGTGCGGTTGCTTTGGTAATTGGAAATGAGGGCAAGGGAATTTCACCGCTTCTAAAGAAGCAAGTTGATGAAATGTTAACAATCCCAATGGTCGGAGAATTACAAAGTTTAAATGCAAGTGTGGCTGCCGGACTATTAATGTATCAATGTTTTAACTCCAGAAATCCATTATCTTAAAATAATGGAGTTGATTAATTATGAAAGAGCAGCTATTGTTGGTCGATGCTTATAATGTAATTGGTAGTTGGCCAAAGTTAAATGAACTAAAATTGGATAATCGCTTACCAGAAGCACGTGACGAATTACTACGGATTTTATCGGAATATCAAAAATACCGTAAAATTAATATGGTAATAATTTTTGATGCGATGTATGTTCCTGGGTTGGCTAAAAAAGATAAACATTATAATCTTGATATTGTTTGGACTGGTAAGGATGAAACTGCTGATAGTTACATCGAAGCGTTAGCTCGTAAGAAGCAATCGCGTTTTATCCAAGTAATAGTAGTTACCAGTGATCAAGCTGAACAATGGACTGTTTTTTCAGCTGGCGCATTGCGATTGACTTCCCGAGATTTATTGCGGGATGTTACGCGTGCTAAAAAGGAAATTACGCGCCATGTGCATAGTTATAAAAACATAGGCAGTGGACGTAATTCACCTTTTTCAGATCAACAGTTAAGTAAGTTAGCGCATTTACGAGACCGTCTTTCAGATCAATAAATTAATTTAATTTTTATTAATTAATTAATATTTAATAATTGGTACATGTTTTAAGAATAAATGTTCGCTTGTTGTTATGATACCCTTTTGCTAAATTTGTTTAAAAGGGGGTGATCCATAATGAACACGATCGAACAAAATCGAATTGCGAATACTACTACTACGCATGTTATAAAATCTAAAAAACCCATTCATAAAAACCAAATTATTAGTGAAATTGATTTAATTAAATCGATTCAAAGTGGGAACGAGCAATCAATTAGAAAGTTATTTAATAAATATAAACCAATCGTTAATAAAATGTGGCGGCAATATTTTATCAAGGGAATGGAAATTGAGGATTGGTATCAAGAATCAATGATCGTTTTAGTCCGAATCGTAGATAAATATGATTGTGACAGAGGGATTAGCTTTGGTAGTTATTACCGCCAAGCATTAAAAAACCGCTTTTTTGATTTAATTCGGCGTAAGAATGCCCAAAAAAGATTTCCTGATAATTTAGTGAGTTCATTTGAAGCATCTGAGGGTTTTTATTCTGATACGCTTGTTGATACGAATTCATTTTGTCCTGAAAAATTAATTTTTCAAATTGAAAAGCTAAGTGCAATCTTTAGTAAGCTTTCTAAATTTGAATCTAGGGTTTTTGGTGAAATGGTAAAATCATCCTCCATAAGTAAGATTGCTAATAAGTATAATTGTTCGGAAGAAAAAGTAATAAATGCTTTTGAACGTTGTAAGCGTAAGTTTAACCAAATGGAATGAACGTTGATTTAGTGATGTTTGACTACCAAGGTTGAACATGCTAATATTTAAATGATTACGTGGGGGTATTCCTATGTCAAAAAATAAGTTAGTACTAGCATGTTCAGTTTGTGGATCACGGAATTACATCACGGATGACAATTCAAAACGATCTGAACGCCTAGAAGTAAAAAAATTTTGTAAGCACTGTGGAAAGCATACTTTGCATCGAGAGACACGCTAGTAGGAGGGTCTTATGCGATTAATTAATTTTTTTAAGAGCGTTATTCAAGAAATGAAAATTGTTGTTTGGCCTAATGCTAAACAAACAAGGGAAGATACTTCAACTGTTTTAGGAGTTACAATTTTATTTGCAGTTTTCTTTGCAGTTGTCGACCACTTGGTTCAGCTATTATTAAAGATTTTATAAGATATATAAAAACCTACAAATGTGAGGTTTTTTTATTTTGGAAAATTTTGCATAATTAGTGGATAGTGGTTATTATGATATAATATTCTAGATGGTTGAATGATTAATAAATAAAGGAGCAATTTGAAATGGTAGAATCAGCAGAAAAACAATGGTATGTATTACATACTTACTCTGGTTATGAGAACCGTGTCAAAGCGAACATCGAGTCACGTAAGGAATCAATGGGGATGTCTAACTATATCTTTAGAGTAGTCGTTCCTGAACAAGAAGAACATGAAGTTAAGAACGGGAAAGATAAGATTAAAATGGACAAGACTTTCCCTGGATATGTATTAATTCAAATGGTTATGACCGATGAATCATGGTATATTGTTCGAAATACACCAGGAGTGACTGGTTTTATTGGTTCCCATGGACAAGGAAGTAAGCCAACGCCATTGCTACCTGATGAAGTAGAATTAATCTTGAGTCGTTTGGATCAAACTCCTGAAACAAAGGAAATCGATGCCAAAGTTGGTGACACTGTTACCATTATTGATGGTGCATTTTCCGGACTATCTGGTAAGATTATTGAAATTGATAATGAAAAAGCTAAATTAAAGGTTGATATTGATATGTTCGGTCGGGAAACTAGTGCTGAATTAGATTTTAATCAAATTAAAACTGATGAATAAAACCTTGAAACACAAATAACTTTGTGTTATATTTACTTTTGTATGTTTTTTGCATATGTTTTTGAACGTGGGAGGAGAAATTTAGATCTCCATTTACCACACACGGACTTAAGGAGGTATGTCTCGTGGCTAAAAAAGTAGCTAATGTAGTTAAATTACAAATTCCTGCGGGTAAAGCAACACCCGCTCCTCCAGTTGGACCTGCTTTAGGTCAAGCTGGAATTAACATCATGGGATTCACTAAGGACTTTAATGCCCGTACCGCTGATCAAGCTGGTATGATTATCCCAGTTGTTATTACTGTTTTCGATGACCGTTCATTCGAATTTATTACTAAGACACCACCAGCTGCAGTATTATTAAAGAAAGCTGCTGGAATTCAAAAGGGTTCTGGTGAACCTAACACTAACAAGGTAGCTGAAGTTACCAAGGACCAAGTGAAGGAAATCGCCGGAACTAAGATGAAAGATCTTAACGCAGCTGATGTAGAAGCCGCAATGCGTATGGTCGAAGGTACTGCACGCAGTATGGGGATCACTGTTAAGTAATTTCATTCATACTGTGGGTAGGCCCCGATGCTCTAATTGATTTTAGGGTATCAAGTGGGAGGTTTATCCGTTATAACCACAATTGCAAGGAGGAAAATACACATGGCTCGTAATAGAGGTAAAAAATACCAAGACGCACTTAAGCAAGTAGACCGTGAAAAGGCTTACTCTGTTGAAGATGCAGTTAACTTGGTTAAGAAAATTGATTTTGCAAACTTTGACGCAAGTGTTGAAGTTGCATTTAACTTAAACGTTGATACTAAGCAAGCAGACCAACAATTGCGTGGTGCTACTGTGTTACCAAATGGGACCGGTAAAGACCAAACTGTTGTTGTATTTGCTAAGGGTGACAAGGCCGCTGCTGCTAAGGAAGCTGGCGCTGACTTCGTTGGTGACGCTGATTTAGCTGAAAAGATTCAAGACGGTTGGTTGGACTTTGATGTTGCAATCGCTACTCCTGACATGATGGCACAAGTTGGTCGTCTTGGTCGGGTACTTGGACCTAAAGGTTTAATGCCAAACCCTAAGACTGGTACTGTTACTATGGACGTTGCTAAGGCTGTTAATGATGCCAAAGCAGGTCAAGTTACTTACCGTACTGACCGTGATGGAAACGTTGCTGTTTTAGTTGGTAAGGTATCATTCGATGCTGACAAATTAGTTGGTAACTTAAAAGAAATTGAAAACATTATTGCTAAGAACCGCCCTGCTTCAGTACGTGGGACTTACATTAAGAATATTTCAATCGCTTCAACTTTTGGCCCTGGAGTTAAGGTTGACGTTGAATCATTCTAAGTTATTAAACTAGGATCGAAATAAAAAATCCTCATATTGACTGTAACGATCCCTTGTGGTATAGTTACTCTGTTATATCAATCTACCTAAGACTCAGGTGGCGTTCGCCTTAAATATCCTGCCGAGGAATTCAATTCTCTCTATGTCTGGGTAGGCGTGGGGATTTTTTTATTTAAATCCCAAACAAATTTGGGAGGTGAAAATGAATGCGTAAAGATGTTTTAGCTGCTAAGGAAGAATTAGTAGCAGAATTTACAAAGAAATTGCAAGATGCTAACTCTGCGATCGTAGTTAACTACCGTGGATTAGATGTTGCTGACGTTACTGACTTACGTAAGCAATTACGTGATGCTGACGTTTCATTTAACGTTATTAAAAACAACGTTATCAGTCGTGCTGCTGAAAAGGCTGGTTATGAAGAATTAAAGGATATCTTTAAGGGACCTACTGCAGTTGCCTTCTCTAACGAAGACCCAATTGCTCCCGCTAAGATCTTGAAGAACTTTGCTGACAATAATGACGCTCTTGTTATCAAGGGTGGTATGATTGAAAAGAAGGTTGCTTCATTAGATGAAATTAATGAATTCGCTTCATTACCAAGTCGTGACGAATTACTTGCTACTCTTGCTAACGTATTGCAAGCTCCTATTCGGAACGTTGCTTACGGTGTTAAGGCAATTGCTGAAAGTAAAGACGACGATAGTGCCGCTTAAAAATTAAAATTTATCCAAAATGGAGGAAAATAAAATGGCTTTTGATAAAGATAATATTATTGCTCAACTTAAAGATGCTTCAATCTCTGACTTAAACGACTTAGTTAAGTCAATCGAAGATGAATTCGGTGTTTCAGCTGCTGCTCCTGTTGCAGCTGCTGGTGCTGCTGGTGCCGATGGTGGCGCTAAGGATTCATTCGACGTTGAATTAACTTCAGCTGGTAGTGCTAAGATCAAGGTTATCAAGGCAGTTCGTGAAATCACTGGTGCTGGTTTGAAGGACGCTAAGGACATGGTTGACGGTGCTCCTGCCGTTGTTAAGGAAGGCGTTTCTGAAGAAGAAGCTAACAAGCTCAAGGAACAACTTGAAGCTGCTGGTGCTACTGTTACCCTTAAGTAATTTTAGTATTAAGCTTAAAGCGTGTGGCATTTAGATGCCATGCGCTTTTTTGTTTATTGGAACTAAGTTTAGAGATGGAGGGCACTTCCGTTGAAATCTTTATATCAAAATACTAGGGAATTTTTTGCTAGGCACCTTAAGGTTATTCGAATTTTATTCATTTTTTCAGTTTTAATTTTTTCAATTCGAGAATTTTCAAAAATTATTTCTGAAGTGAATGGTCAACAGGTTAAGGCTAGTTTTGAAAGTCAATCGCCAACATCGCTATTAATCATGTTTGTATTGGGGATTATTGCGGTTTTACCAATGCTAGTATATGATTTTACAATTGTGAAATTTTTACCTGGTAAATTTAAGCCCCTTTATATTGTTAAAACCGGATGGATTACCAATGCGTTTACCAATATCTTGGGTTTGGGTGGACTGATTGGGGCAAGTCTACGAGCTAATTTTTACAATGAAAATGCTAAGCCTAAGGAAATTTTATATGCGATTTCTAAAATTGCATTGTTTTTATTGGCGGGACTTTCCACTTTCTGTTGGGTTTCGTTAATAATGATCTTTGGCTTCGATATGGATGGCGTATTAGCTAATTATTGGCCATTTCTTTTTGCGGGAGCGCTTTATTTCCCCATTATTTTCATTATTACCCGTCTGAATAATTCAGATTTTTTCAAGGATTTAACCATTAAAAGAGAATTAACTTTGATCATGGGTTCTTGTTTAGAATGGGGAAGCTGTGCTGCACTGTTCTTAATTATTGGTGCTTTAATGCACGTTGAAGTTAATTTAGTCTCAGTATTTCCGTTATTCATTATCGCCAACCTAATGGGGGTAATTGGAATGACGCCCGGTGGATTGGGCGGATTCGATGTAACCATTACGACTGGATTGATTATGATCGGACTTGATAAACCACAAACACTAGTTTGGCTGGCACTCTACCGAATCTTTTACTATGTTATTCCGTTTGTGATTGCATTAATTCTGTTCATTCATGATTACGGGAAACGGATTAATGAATTTTTAGATGATATTCCAAAGACCATTTTTCAAAGGACATCGCAGCTTTTAATGACATTTTTCCTTTATTTTTCTGGAATTATGTTGTTACTTTCGATTACCTTACCGAACGTGGTCTTGGTAAATAGCTTTTATCTATCGTTCGAGCCTTATACGTTCTACTTCTTGAATCAATTGTCGACAATTATCGTAGCGTTTATTCTCATTGGATTAGCGCGCGGATACGGTTCAAGAGTCAATCGGGCCTTTTGGCCTACGGTAGTCGTTTTAATAGTTGCGATTGGTAATACCTTGTGGAAAGAGAGTTTTCCTGCTAATATGACCATTTTATCGATCATATTGATATTGTTATTATGGGCATCCAAGGGTTCACTATATCGTTCCCGACTATCTTATTCCTGGGGTCAACGAATTATGGATACGGTTATTTTTGCATTTACATTTACAGCTTACACGTTGTTAGGTATTTATAACCGTTTTCACCATAACTTTAAGCATGGACCATTTAAGGGCTTTTTCCATCAACAAAATTCCTATCTATTCCCATCCCAGCAGGTTTGGTTATCCGGTTTTCTAGGATTATTAGCTGCTTCGCTAATTTTAGTAATTATTTATCGCTACTTCTCATCTAAGGAATCTAAATGGTTAGACCAACCCTTTAATGCCGATCGAGTTCGCAAAGTAATTGAACAATTTGGTGGCAATGAAGTGAGTCACTTAGCGTTTGTTCGCGACAAGCAGATCTATTTCTATACCGAAGATGATGAAGATCAAGTCTTCTTTATGTTTAAGCGAAAGGCAAATAAATTAGTTATTATGGGAGAACCAGTTGGAAATCAAGAACGGGTTTCAGCAGCAATCGATCAATTTATGATCGATGCTGATAAAATTGGTTTATCATTAGTATTCTATGAAGTTGGAGAAAAATTCACCATGATCCTTCATGAAAAGGGCTTTGATTTTACCAAGGCTGGTGAAGAAGGAATGGTCGAATTAAGCAAGTTCACCTTAGTTGGTAAAAAACATCGGGGTGAACGAGCATTGATGCATAAGTTTGAACGTGATGGGTATGTATTTTCAATTGTTCAGCCACCGTTTGATGATCAATTTATGAATGAATTGAAGGATATTTCTGACCAGTGGTTAAACGGCAATTCTGAAAAGGGCTTTTCGCTAGGCTATTTTGACCCTTATTATTTGAATCAGGCACCAATTGCGATCATGAAGAACCAAGATGGCAAGGTAGTTGCGTTTGCCAATATTATGCCAACCGGTGAACATGACATCACTTCAATTGATTTGATGCGTTCAAGTGAAGATGCTCCATCTGGAATCATGGATGGCATTTTCATTAATTTATTCCAATATTCATTGGAAAATAAGTACCAATACTTTAACTTAGGAATGGCACCATTATCAAATGTTGGTCGTTCACGGTTTAGTTTTATTGATGAAAAGCTTGCTAACTTAGTTTATCGTTATGGTCAATCGTTTTATAGTTTCCAAGGATTAAGATCATATAAGGAGAAATACGTTAATGTCTGGGTCCCTCGTTACATCGTTTATCGCAGAAAGAGTTCATTGATATTTACAATGCTGCAAATTTTGATGATTGTGAACGAACGGATTGGCGGGGAACAGCATCAACGAGGACCGTTTAAATTAATTGCACAGTTATTTTCATCGAAGTAACCAAAAAAGTGCTCCCTAGATAATTCTAGGGGGCACTTTTTGCGTGGATTGATTATTTTTTAGGACGACCGATATCATAGTCATCGTTATTCATTGCCTCAACTTGGCCTAGTCGATACCCATTTCCAACTTGTGAAAAGAAGTCGTGGTTAGCAGTAGAGGTTGAAATTCCGTTCATAACGATTGGATTAACATCATCTGCAGTATCAGGGAAGAGTGGATCTTGACCTAGGTTCATCAATGCTTTATTAGCATTATATCTGGTAAAAGTTAGGACTTCGTCAGACCAGCCAACTTGATCGTAAAGCACGTGAACGTACTTTTCTTCATTAGAATATAATTCATAAAGAAAGTCATACATCCAACTTTTAATCGATTCTTTTTCACTATCTGGAAGTTGATTAAAAGCTAATTGGAATTTATAACCAATATAAGTTCCGTGGACCGATTCGTCACGTAAAATTAACTTAATGATTTCAGCTACGTTTGGTAACTTATTATTACCGAGGTACCATAATGGGGTAAAGAAGCCAGAATAGAATAAGAATGTTTCAAGGAAAACACTGGAAACCTTTTTCTTTAGTGGATGGCTGTCGTCATGATAGAGCGTGTAGATCTTCTTAGTTTTATTTTGTAAGAACTCTTCACTGTCGCTCCAATCAAAAATTTCTTTAATTTCTTCATTCGTATTTAACGTTGAAAAAATTGATGAATAGCTTTTGGCATGCACTGATTCCATAAATTGAATGTTATTTAATACTGCAGTTTCATGAGGGGTTCTAACATCTTGTTTTAAAGCTGCCATCCCATCTTGAGATTGCAAAGTATCTAATAATGTCAATCCGCCAAAAACGTGCCCCACGACCCATTTATGGTCATCATCAAGGCTCCGCCAATCATGAAGATCGTTTGACAATGGTACCCGAGTGTCTAACCAAAATTGTTCGGTTAACTTTTCCCAGGTAGCCTTGTCAATTTCATCATTGATTGCGTTCCAGTTAATTGCTTTATAATTTTCCATGAGATTCTCCCATCCTATAAAATAAGCTTTCTGTTCGAATATTAAACATATCTAATAACTATAACTAATAATTATCATTTATACAACTACTTATTAGATAATCTTAAATTACACAGCTTTCACATTGACTAGCCCCAACTTCTTGTTGGTCATCTGTAAATGTTCTCACGTAGTATAATGACTTAATTCCCTTATAGTAAGCGTAGTTTCTCAGGATGTTTAGATCACGAGTCGACATCTTATCAGTCCGACCATTCTTCCATTCGTAGAGGCCTTCTGGAATGGTGGAACGCATGAATAGCGTCAAACTCATGCTTTGATCAATGTGTTCTTGAGCAGCTGCGTAAACGTCGATGACCTTGCGCATATCGATATCGTAAGCAGACTTGTAGTACTTGATCGTATCATTTGAAAGGTATGGAGCAGGGTAATAGATTTTACCGATCTTTGATTCGTACCGTTCTTCGATTCGGCTAATGATCGGATGTAAACTAGCAGTAGTATCATTGATGTATGAAATCGATCCGTTCGGTGCGACTGCTAATCGATTTTGGTGGTAAAGGCCATCCTTCATAACGGCTTGTTTTAATTCGTTCCAATCTTTAGTGGTTGGGACGAAAATACCCTTGAATAATTCCTTGACCCGTTCTGATTGTGGACCCCAATCCTTTTCAACGTATTTATCAAAGTAAGTCCCATCTGCGTACTTGCTCTTTTCGAAATTATGGAAACTGGTATTTCGTTCCCGTGCGATTTGGTTAGAAACCTTTAGTGTCCAGTAGTTCAATAGCATAAAGTATACGCCAGTGAATTCAATGGATTCAGGTGCACCGTATTCGATTTGATTTTTAGCGAGAAAACTGTGAAGCCCCATTGCGCCTAAACCAATGGTATGGGCTAATTTATTACCATGTTGAATTGATGGAACGACATCAATGTCTGAATGATCGGTAACGAATGTAAGTGCTCGGACCATTGCCTCGATCGACTTGCCAAAATCAGGACTTGCCATCATATTGACCATATTTGTGGATCCTAGGTTACATGAAATATCAGTCCCCAACTTAACGTATTCTTGCTTATTATTAACAGTGGATGGGGTTTGAACCTGCATGATTTCGGAACAAAGGTTACTCATTACGATCTTACCATCGATTGGGTTTGCACGATTAGCAGTATCGATATTGATGATGTAAGGATAGCCTGATTCTTGTTGAAGCTTACTGATCTCAGTTTCTAGCTCCCGCGCCTTGATCTTAGTCTTTTTGATTTCCGGATTGTTGACCATGTTGTCATATTCTTTTGAAATATCAACGTATGAGAAGGGTTCGCCATAAATCCGTTCAACATCGTAAGGACTGAATAGGTACATATCAGCATCAGCTCTCACTAGTTCATAGAACTTATCAGGAACGGTTACCCCTAATGACAGGGTCTTGACCCGAATTTTTTCATCAGCGTTTTCTTTTTTAGCGGATAGGAAGGAAATAATGTCAGGATGGAAAAGACTGAGATAAACCACTCCGGCTCCTTGGCGTTGGCCTAATTGGTTGGAGTATGAGAAACTATCTTCTAGCAATTTCATTACTGGAACGACCCCACTTGCGGCTCCTTCAATGTGCTTGATTGGATCGCCAGCGGCTCTTAAGTTCGAAAGGTTGATTCCAACCCCGCCACCAATTCTGGATAATTGAAGGGCGGAATTAATGGTTCTACCAATTGTATTCATATCATCAGTTGTTTGAATTAAGAAACAAGATACCAGTTCACCACGACGCTTCCGCCCGGCATTTAAGAAACTAGGGGTAGCTGGTTGGTAACGTTGGTTAATGATTTCATTTGCTAAACTCATTGCCAATTCTTCGTTACCATCAGCAAAGTAAAGGGCGTTTACGGCTGCACGATCAATGAAGTTTTCTAGGTAGTATTCATTATCGTTAGTTTTTAAAGCATATTGGGCATAGAATTTATATGCGGCCATGAATGTTTTGAAATGGAAATTTTGTGCCTTTAGGTAATCATATAGCTTTTCAATGAAGCTAAAGTTGTACTTGTTTATGAATTCCTTTTCTAAATAGTCGTTATCCACTAGGTATTGGTATTTTGCTTTTAATGATTCAAATTGCTTAGTATTTGGTTGGACGTTTTCCTTTAAAAAGGCTGCTAGTGCCTCTTTGTCCTTGTCCAGTTGAATTTGACCATCAACTGGGATGTTGATTTCATTGTTTAAGTCGTAATAAGTAACGTCCTTTAGATTCGATAGTCCCATTATTTCTCCACGCTCTCCTTCAAAATTTGCTAAAATAAAAGTGGCGAAGTCTTTACAGACATCGCCATTGTAGTAGAATTATTTAAGCTTAGGCTAACACTGATAACTTATTTAGTTGATCAGGTCTAAAACCGCTAAATGCCTTGATGCCGTCAGCTTTAACAACTGGCATTGCCATAAATCCTTCTGATTTTAATGTTTCAATGTATTCTGGTTGTTCATTGATGTTGATTTCATTGAAGTCGATTGAGTGTTCTTCTAGAAAACGTTTTGTCATTTTGCATTGCATACAGTTGTTTTTTGAGAATAGGGTAACTTGTGTCATAAGCGCGACCTCCAGTAAATTTTCATTTTAATTCGAATCAATTGAGGTGAACCTCAATTGATATTGACATGTTTTAATTTTACACTCTTAATAAATAATTTCAATGTAAAAATACCACAAGTAGTGTCTCTAAATTCGTGTAACACTAGATGTGGTATTATGATAATGTGTGAAACAATTTTAAAATTACTTTTTTAGTATTAAATTCGATAAATATTATTAACCTTATAGAAACGGATGGTAGAAATGACTGAATATTATTATACACCAAATCCTGATGTTAAACACGAAGAACAGACATGGAATTTTGAATTATTAGGGAATCGATTTACCTTCACTACCGACAACGGTGTTTTTTCGAAAAAGACTGTTGATTATGGATCACGGGTTTTAATTGACAACGTTGAAATTAATGCCCTTCCCGATGGAGACATCTTAGATTTAGGTTGTGGATATGGTCCAATTGGTTTGTCCTTGGCTAAAAAGTACCCACATCGTCAATTTACCTTAGTTGATGTTAACAATCGGGCGTTAGCATTGGCTGAAGTAAATGCTAAGCAAAACCAGGTCCAAAACGTGATCGTTAAAAATTCTGATGGTTATGAATCGGTTCCAGAACAATTTGCAGCTGTAATTACGAATCCACCAGTACGAGCTGGTAAAAAAGTTGTTGATGATATGATCACTGGCGCATTGGAGCACTTAGTAATCGGAGGACGTCTTACCGTTGTTTTACAAAAAAAGCAAGGGGCGCCTTCCGCTAAGCGATTAATGACCAACACGTTTGGCAATTGTAAGGTTTTAAAGCGTGATAAAGGTTATTACATTTTAGAAAGTCGCAAGCAATAGCAGGGGGTCAAATGGACAATCAACAAATTGAATCTTTTATGCAAATGGCGCTAACTGAGGCTCGAGTGGCCTATTACATTCATGAAGTGCCAATTGGAGCAGTAGTCGTTCATAATGGCAGGGTAATCGGGACTGGCCATAATCTCCGTGAATTAGCCGAGGATGCCACTGGTCATGCTGAGATTTTTGCGATTCAAGAGGCCTGTAGTACTTTGAATAGTTGGCGCTTAGAAGATTGTGATCTATATGTAACCGTTGAACCCTGTTTAATGTGTGCGGGGGCGATTTTAAATGCGCGCATTAAAAATCTTTATTATGGTTCCCGTAATGCTAAGGGTGGGGTAGTTGATAGCCTATACCAAGTTTTGAACGATCAGCGATTTAATCATCAAGTCAACGTTAACGGTGGGATATTAGCTAATGATTCTAAAACGATAATGAAATCATTTTTTAAGGCAGCTCGGAAGCGTAAAAAAATGGCTCGTCGTTCTGGACAATCATAGTAAAATAAGTTAAGATAATATTTGCCGTTAGGCCTTGAAGCAAGGATGTGCTAACGAACCGTGTCAGATCCGGAAGGAAGCAGCACTAAGTTTCCTACGTTCTGTGCTTCTCGTACATAGAATAACGCCCTCTTAGTCTGTTTAGGCTAAGAGATTTTTTATTTTAACATGGTTTGATTAGAAATCGTGTTTAATTCCATTTATAATTGTTAATAGTTGTTTCGTTATCGTTATCATTATTAGGAGGAAAAGTAGATGAGTTATCAAGCGCTGTACCGAGTTTGGCGGCCCCAACGTTTTGCCGATTTAGTTGGCCAACACGTTATTACTGAAACGTTAAAGAATACCATTATTACGAATCAAATTAGTCATGCTTACCTATTCTCTGGGCCCCGTGGAACTGGTAAAACATCTGCTGCCAAGATTTTTGCAAAGGCTGTTAATTGTCCGAACGTAAAGGATGGTGAACCTTGTAATGAATGTAAAATTTGTAAATCCATTACGAATGGGACCTTAAATGATGTAATTGAAATCGATGCCGCTTCTAATAATGGGGTTGATGAAATTCGAGACATCCGTGATAAGGCCAAGTATGCGCCAACTGAAGCAACATACAAAGTTTATATTATCGATGAAGTGCACATGCTTTCTACGGGGGCCTTTAATGCCTTGTTAAAGACATTAGAAGAACCTCCTGCTAACGTTATTTTTATACTAGCGACGACGGAGCCCCATAAGCTTCCAGCTACGATTATTTCTCGGACCCAGCGATTTGATTTTAAACGGATTCAACCTAAGGATATCTTAGAACGAATGGAATATATACTGAATCAAAAATCAGTAAAATATGACGATCGTGCTTTGAAGGTAATTGCGAAGGCAGCTGAGGGTGGAATGCGGGATGCCCTGAGCATTTTAGATCAAACGATGTCATATGGAGATGATGTTGTTACCTATGATAATGCGCTGCAAGTTACTGGCAGTGTTACTACGTCTTTACTATTTCAGTACGTAAGTGATGTTTTTAATCAAGATGTGAAAGCTGCGCTAGTTTCTGTTCGTAAAATTATGGATGAGGGCAAAGATGCTGGGCAATTTATTGAAGACTTGATTAGTTATTATCAAAACATCCTTCTTTATAAACAAGCTCCTGAAATGCTATTAGAACAAGAGTTAGGGATCGTTAATGACCAGTTCAAACAATTAGCTGAGCGGGTAGATTCGAATATTATTTATCAAATTATTGAAAATTTGAATGATATCCAACAACAAATGCGGTATACAATGCACCCAGATGTTTATTTAGAGGTGCTAACGGTTAAAATTGCAACGTTAAGTCAAAATAATGCGTCTAGTTCTGTCGAACACAATGAAAATGACCAACATCTAATTCAAAATTTGTCTGTTCAGATCAATGACTTAAAACAACAGATCAATCAACTTAAGCAACAACAAATGCAGCAATCGCAAAATAATCAGAATTCACAACCTGTAAATGCTGCCTCGACTAACAATCAACAGAATAATAAAATAGATGTGAATCAAAAAACAATTAAGGTGAACTTGAGTAAAATTTATCCTATTTTAGATTCAGCCACTAAGGAGGACTTAGTCCGCGTGCGCAGCGCTTGGACTGAGTTAGTCCAAAAGATGCCGATTATTTATAAATCTTTACTTAGTATTGCTACCCCAGTAGCTGCCAGCAGTAGTGGAGTTGTGGTATCATTTGGTTATGATTTCTTTTACCAACGGGCAGTTAATGACCGCGAATTAGATGATATAATTGGTAAAGGCTTTAATCAATTTATTGGGTATACTCCTAACTTGGCATATGTGTCAGAGAACCAGTGGCCTAAAGTTAGGCATGACTATTACACTCGTAGTGGGGTAATGCCTAATGAAAATTCTAACCCTAGTTCTGCAGCTCCCAAAAGTGCTGCAGTAAAGGATGATTTAAAGCCTGCTAATGATTCGCTAAAATCATCAGATGCTGATGACAGTGTTGATAATTTAGCACATCAAGATTCGCAAGTTGCTGCCACCGTTCAGCAATCAAGTTCGAATTCAGAATCGCAAGTCGCAACTGAGTCGGATTCGAATGCTGACGTTGTTGAAAAAGCGATCAAAACATTTGGTAGTGATATTTTAGATATTAAAGATGATTAATTAAAGGATGGTAGATAATATGATGAATGGAATGAACATGAACAAAATGCTGAAGCAAGTTAAAAAAATGCAAAAGCAAATGGGTGCAGAACAAGAAGAATTGAACAAGCAAGAATTTATTGGCTCTGCTCCTGATGAAATGGTCAAAGTTACATTTACTGGTGATCGTAAGATGACTGACATGCAAATTAACCCAGAAGTAATCGATCCTGAAGATCCAGACATGCTGTCAGACATGGTATTAACTGCTGTAAACGATGCGCTTGGTAAAATTGATGACGCAACTCAAAGTACCCTTGGTAAATACACTAAGGGTATGCCAGGAATGTAAAATAAAGAAGGAATTTAAATGCAATATCCAGAGCCAATTGCAAAACTAATTGCTAGTTATATGCATCTGCCAGGAATTGGACAAAAGACTGCCGTTAGATTAGCCTATTTTACTGTTAACATGAATAAGGATGACATTGCTAATTTTGCGGAAGCACTTACTGAAACAAAGGATAAACTAACTTATTGTTCGATTTGTGGGAACTTAACCGATGAAGATCCATGTGAAATTTGTCAAGATCCAAATCGTGATCAAACCAAAATTTTAGTAGTTGAACAACCTAAGGATATCATGACGATGGAGCAGATGAAGGATTATAATGGCCTTTATCACGTCTTAGGTGGGGTTTTATCTCCCTTGGATGGCACTGGTCCAGATGAACTAAACGTTAGTTCATTGATCAAGAGACTACAATCGAATGAAGCCGTTAACGAAGTGATTATTGCTACCAATGCAACTCCCGAAGGAGAAGCAACTGCAATGTATCTTTCCAAGTTGATTAAACCAGCTGGAATTAAGGTAACTCGTTTAGCTTATGGACTTTCAGTGGGAAGCGATATTGAGTATGCTGATGAGATGACTTTGTTTAGAGCCGTTCAAGGTCGAACCGAAATTTAGGGGCGAATTATTTATGTTTGGTAGAAAGAGCAGTGCACAAAAGAATAAAATGCAATATGATCAAGAATTATTGGATTCAATTGACGAAGCAAAGTCTGAATGGTCACGGGCTCAAGAAACCCAAAACGCAATTTCAGAAGTGGATGACGAAATTATTGCTCAAACCCAACTTGCTCGTTGTAAATATTTGTATCTGTATCGAGAAGCTAGATTCCGAAATGTTCATAATAATCGGATTCAATCGTCGGTATTTGATTATTAAAGGGTCGGAATCACGTTTGTGGTTTTGACTCTTTTTGCTTTGCCAATGAACTTTTAATAAAGTACAATTATAGTTAGAAAACAAAAAGGATAGTTACTAATGAATAAAAATTTTATTACGTTCGAAGGCTCTGATGGGGCTGGCAAAACCACGGTTTTAAAACGGGTTTTTGAAACTGTGCAAAGCCAATTGGATGTACCAGTGATCCTAACTCGTGAACCAGGCGGGAATCGAATTTCAGAAATGATAAGGAATGTAATTTTAGACCGTGATAATCAAGCAATGGATTTCAAAACGGAAGCGTTATTGTATGCTGCCGCTAGACGGCAACATTTGGTGGAGACTGTCATTCCAGCTCTGGAGAAGGGTAAATTGGTTTTAAGCGATCGATACCTGGACAGTTCGCTTGCTTATCAAGGTGGCGGTCGTCAGCTGGGAATCAAACCAGTTTTTGACATGAATCAATTTGCTACCGATGGTTTAATGCCGGGCTTAACGATTTATTTTGATGTCCCGGTTGAAGTTGGTTTAAATAGGATTAGTGCTCATCGAAGTGCCAATGAAGTTGATCGATTGGATGTTGAGACCAAGGAATTTCATTATCGGGTTCATGCTACTTATGAGCAGCTAGTTCATGATTATCCTAATCGAATCATCCGAGTTGACGCAACTAGGTCAATCGATGAAGTTTATGATGCGGTATTAAAAATTTTGCACGATTATCTAAATAGGGGTGACAAATAATGAAATTATTAATTGCAGTTATTCAAGATAAAGATACTAGTGAGCTACAAGAGGCATTTATCAAAAATAATATTCGAGCAACCAAGTTATCTACAACTGGGGGCTTTCTTAAATCAGGGAACACCACTTACATGATTGGAATTGAAGATGAAAAGGTGCAAAAAACCTTAGATATCATCAAGAATATTTCAAGAACTAGAAAGAAATATATGACGCCACCAGTTAATCTAGATGGCGGAGCAAATGAAGGTTCATATCCCGTCAAAATCCAAGTTGGTGGGGCAACTGTAATGATCTTACCAATGGATCAATTTTATCAATTCTAATGGCGATGGAAAAATCAGTTGCTGAGTCCATTATTAAAGAGGCATCTATTAAGCAACCCCAATTAGTTGAACATTTTGCCCAGGTTGTTAGTGACCATGATTTGACCCATGCGTACCTATTTAGCGGGGCGCTAGGAACTGGGAAGTTAGCGGTTGCGTTACAGATTACGATGGCATTGTTTTGTCCCCATCAAAAAGATGGTAGACCTTGTGGTAAGTGCAATGAGTGTATCCGAATTGCCAGTCGGCAGCATCCAGATGTAATGATCATTGAACCAGACGGAGCAAGCATCAAAATTGATCAAGTGCGATTACTAAAGGCTGAATTTACCAAGAGTGCTGTTGAGGGTAATCAAAAGGCATTCATAATCAATGATGCTGATAAAATGACCACAGAGGCTGCTAATAGTCTTTTAAAGTTTATTGAGGAGCCAGTTGGGAATGTATTTTCATTTCTACTTACCAGCAATAAATCACTATTGTTACCAACCATTATTTCAAGAACCCAATTAGTTGAATTTCCTTCAATTTCGCCGACCCTCTTTAGCGAAGAACTCACTAAAGCTGGTATTGATAGTGTATATTTTAACTTAATTATGAAAATGACTAATAATATTGATACTGCCTCTGGGTGGTTTGAAAATAATTGGTTCGCAAAGTTGCAAAATGCAATTAGTCAATGGTTTCTTCAGCTCAACAAGCGCAATCCAGTTGCATTTACAATGGTGCAAACTGATATGATGGCCTTGATTAATAATCAGGATGCAAAGCGAATTACAATCGATATGATGATTGAAGTTTGGCGGGATGTATTAGATATTAAATTTAAAGCAGTTGATGATAATGAACTTAATTTTCCACAAATTAATAGCCAAATTCACCAAATTGCGTTGCAGATTCCTAAGCAAAAGTTGCTCAGTATAATTGAACTAATGCTTAAGAGTAATAGTGATTTAGCAATTAACATTAATTTTCAAAACGTTTTAGAATCAACTACTTTAAAGGTGCTAGATCAGTTGAATTAAACAATTAATAAGGGTGAAATTGATATTGAATAATAAAGAGCTATACAGTGGGTTAAAGAATATGGAGTCTCAAACTCAATCGATGTTGACCCGCTTTTCCGAACTCCGTGAAGCAATGAACGAAGTTTTGGAAAAAAATTCAGAATTAGAAATTGAAAATCAGCATTTGCGTGAATTATTGGAAACACATTCAAATGAAAATCATGATCAAAAAGTACCAACACAGAAAGCAACCAAGCATAATGAGTCCCGCAAGATATTAGAAAAGTTATTTAACGATGGATTTCACGTATGTAATCAATTTTATGGTAAACCGCGTGAAAATGGTGAAGGTTGTATGTTCTGTGATGAAATTATTAACCGAAAATAAGAAAGTTAGGGATTAAATTGCAAGTTCAACACAGTTTTGCTAAACATGATACTGGAACGTTATATCTAGTGCCAACCCCAATTGGCAATTTAGATGACATGACTTTTAGAGCAGTTAAGGTGCTTCGTGAAGTCAATTTAATTGCGGCTGAGGATACACGAAATACCCAGAAATTATTGAATCATTTTGAAATTGAGACTAAGGAAATTAGTTTTCATGAACATAACACAATGGAACGGATTCCAGAATTAATTCAAAAATTGCAATCAGGAATGAACATTGCCCAAGCTAGCGATGCGGGAATGCCATCGATAAGTGATCCAGGACACGAATTAGTGGTTGCTTGTATTGAGGCTAATATCCCAGTCGTTCCATTGCCAGGGGCGAATGCCGGATTAACTGGACTAATTGCATCTGGGTTATCACCACAACCCTTTTATTTCTATGGCTTTTTGAATCGGAAGCCAAGTGATCAAATCGCTGAACTTGAAGATCTGAACCGTCATCAAGAAACGTTCATTCTATATGAGGCGCCACATCGTTTAAGAAAAACCCTTAAGAACATGGCGAGCGTACTTGGTGAAGGAAGACGTGCCGTCTTATGTAGGGAAATTACAAAGCGGTATGAGGATTTTCATAGGGGGACCTTGCTTGAATTATTAGATTGGGCTGCCAACAATAAAATTATGGGAGAATTCGTAATTATTGTTGAGGGCAATTCAGAGGCACAAATCGATGATCATCAAGATGATGAACTGAACGGGCTTTCGATGGTTGAACAGGTCGATTATTTAATTGCGCAAGGTGATAAGCCAAACGTTGCGATTAAGCAAGTTGCTAAGTTACACCAAATTAAAAAGCAAGAAGTTTATAACCTATATCACCATATTGAAAAGGAGGATTGACCATTTATCGTGAGTCGCTTTAGTGAAAAACATCGAATCACTTATTATGAAACTGATAATCAGAATCGAGTTACGTTACCAATGCTCCTTAACATGGCAATTTTAGTTTCTGAGGATCAAAATGAAGAGCTTGGGTTAACCAATGAATTTATTGCATCGTTTGGGGTAACTTGGGTGGTCATTCAATATGATTTAGAAATTAATCATCTTCCTAAGACGGATGAAAATATTACCATCCAAACCCAATCGACATCTTATAATAAATTTTTTGCCTTTCGAGAGTTTTGGATTTTAGATGAGAAGGGCAGTCAGTGCGTTTACATCAAAAGCTTATGGGTTTCAATGAATATTGAACAACGGCGTTTAGCACCGATCCCGCATCAAATTGTTGATCCGTATCATTCTAATGCTGTGAAGTTAACTCCTCGAATTAAAAAGCCACGCAAGATTGAATCATTATCTAATAGTCGCCAGTATCGAATCCGTTATAGCGATATTGATACGAATATTCACGTCAACAATACTCGTTATTTGGATTGGATGACTGATTTATTACCATATGATTTTTTAGTTCAAAACATTCCTGCTCACATTAACCTAAAATATGATAGCGAAGTGCGTTATGGCAACGTAATTGAAAGTAATTATGAACATCAAGAAATTGATGGAACCGTTGTTACGAAGCACGAAATTTATCACAATCAACAATTAGCAGCAATTGCTAATATTACTTGGCAACACGATGGCGAGGTAGATTAAACATCTGGTTCGCTTTTTTTAATGCTTTATAATGGTATATAATAAGCATGATAAAAATTAACAACAATAGGGAGATTATTTTATGAAGGTTTTAGCATTGGATACTTCCAATCGCCCCCTAAGTATCGCGATCTTAGAGGATCAACAAATTTTAGCAACAACGACAACAACGACGCATCAAAAACATGCTCAATACTTACTACCGATTATCGATAATCTAATGAAAGATTGTGGAATGCAGCCCAGCGATTTAGATCGCGTGGTAGTTGCTGATGGTCCTGGCTCTTACACCGGAATTAGGATTGCAACTGCGACTGCTAAGGTATTAGCATTTACCCTAGGGATTAAATTAGTGGGGGTTTCTAGTTTGCAAACATTGGCTTTGAATATCAATATTGAAGGTCAATTAGTGAATCCAGTGTTTGATGCCAGAAATGAGAACATGTTTACTGGATTGTATCGGATTCAAAACGGACGCCCAGTTGCAGTGATTCCTGATCAACACGTTTCATTATCCCGTTGGTTGAGTAAAATGGAGGCCTATCAAAATGAATCGATTATTGGATTAGGTGATGCTAATCATTTTAACGATCGCTTGCCTGCTAATTTTACGATGATTAATAATTTAGATAACCTTCCTCAAGCTGCAAACCTAGGACTATTTGGCGAGACTTTACCACCAGTTCAAGACATTGATACGTTTGTTCCTAATTATTTGAGATTGACGAAAGCAGAAGCCGATTGGCAAAAACTACACCCAAAAGAGGATTCAAGTTCATATGTTAAAAAAGTTTAAGCAATGGTACCATAGCCTATTTTTAAAAAGTGAAGCAGTATTTCGTGAACAACAAATTGCGGTTAAAAACCATACGATTGAAATTAAAAATGTTAAGTACTTTATTGGAAGGGCCATGGTTACAGATACCCCAGAGTTATTAAAGATTGAAAAATCTGTTTATGACGGCAAAACTCCATGGAATTACAATACGATGCTAAGGGAACTTAAGCGTGATCAAGACCGTTTATACTTAGTAATTAGATATCATGATCAATTGGTTGCATTCATTGGTTGTGCAATGTTTGATAATAATAAGGAATGCCATATTACGAATCTAGCGGTTCAAAAAGAATTTCAACATCGGGGGCTTGCATATTACTTGTTAACGGTAATTATTAAAAAAGCGCGTCGCATTGACTATTCAAAGATCACGCTAGAAGTGAGAAGTAGTAATTATCGTGCTCAGCATCTTTATGCTGATTTAGGATTTAAACGTTCAGGCATTAAAAATAACTACTATATTGATAATCAAGAAGATGCCATTGATATGACGCTAGATATTAGTGAAATTGATAATAGCCCAATTAATTATGGATTATAATTTGGAGGAATAATTTTGAAGCGTAATTTAATCATGTCATTTGAGTCTAGTTGCGATGAAACTAGTGTCGCAATTATTGCAGATGGCAATCAAATTCTTTCTAACATCGTGGCCACACAGATCAATAGCCATAAACGATTTGGTGGCGTAGTTCCAGAAGTTGCTAGTCGTCATCATATCGAAGAAATTACCATCTGTATTCGTGATGCGATGCAAGAGGCCAATGTTACCTATGATGATTTAGATGCCGTGGCCGTTACCTATGGGCCTGGATTAGTAGGTTCGCTTTTGATCGGGGTGACTGCTGCTAAGATGGTTGCGTGGGCTCACCACCTTCCGTTAATTCCAGTCAATCACCTCGCGGGGCATATTTATGCTGCTCGCTTTGTCGAACCAATTGAATTTCCAACCCTTGCATTAGTCGTTTCTGGTGGCCACACTGAATTGGTTTACATGCCCAAAGAGGGCCAGTTCGAAATTATTGGTGAAACGCGCGATGATGCCGCTGGTGAAGCCTACGATAAAATTGGTCGGGTGTTAGGGATTAACTACCCCGCCGGCCCTACTGTTGATGCGATGGCAGCCAAGGGTAAGGATACATTTAACTTTCCACGAGCAATGGATAAGTCATCTAATTATGATTTTAGTTTTAGTGGGTTAAAGAGTGCCTTTATTAACACTTACCATCACGCAGAACAAGTAGGTGATAAGTTGAATCATGATGACCTGGCAACTAGTTTTCAAAATGCGGTCGTAGATGTTTTAGTAGATAAAACACTGCGGGCGTTGGAGAACTACCCAGTCAAACAATTGATCTTAGCAGGAGGAGTAGCTGCCAACAATGGACTGCGGACACGCTTGCAATCAGCAATTGATCAACTACCAAATACGAAATTAATAATGGCGCCACGTAAACTATGTGGTGATAACGCTGCGATGATTGGTGCAGCTGGCTTTATTATGTTTAAAGAAGGGCGTTTTGCAGGCCTCGATTTAAATGCTGACCCGAGCCTTGAGTTTGAATGGGCTCCTGATGTAGCTCAATAAAATTCAAAAAGGACTGAATCAAAATTTTTGATTCAGTCCTTTTATTTACTCATTATTTAAATCTTCGAGTTCTAAACTTAGTTGAGTCCACTGATCTGATAGTTTTTCATTTTGGTGGTTGACTTGATCGAGATTCTTTTGGAGTTCCTCAAGTTCACTAATCTTTTGATCAGCAGCTAGTTGGGCCATTCGATCCTCGATTTGAGCGTGTTGTTCGCTGAGCTTGCCCATTTGTTCCTCAATTTCGCTGATTTGGCGTTCTAATTTACGCCGTTGCTTTTGGTCTTGCTTACTCTTTTGGTAATCGACCTTGCCCTTCGATTCGGTGGGTTGAACCGCTTCGGGATGTTCAGCAGCTAATTTAGCGGCCTCGTGTTGTGCTTGGGCGATTTGATCTTCCTTTTTTTCGATATAGTAATCATAATCCCCTAGGTATCTTTCTGATCCTTCAGGGGTAATTTCAATAATTTCGCTAGCAACTTGGTTAATGAAGTATCGATCGTGTGAAACGAACAGGATCGTCCCATCAAATTGCTTCAATGCATTTTCAAGAACTTCGCGACTTTCAATGTCCAAATGGTTAGTGGGTTCATCGAGAATTAAGAAATTATCGTGATCCATTGATAATTTGGTGAGCATCAAACGCGCCTTTTCACCACCAGAAAGGTTACCGACGACTTTTTCAACGTCATTACCAGAAAATAAAAAGCTCCCTAAAATGGTTCTGATGTGGCCTTCTGGAGTAGTAGGGTAGTCGTCCCAAATTTCATTTAAAACGGTTTTATTACTGTGTAATGAAGTCTGTTTTTGATCGTAGTAGCCAATGCTGACTCCGGTCCCGAATGAAACGGTCCCCGCTAATTTTGGTAGCTTGCCTAAAATGGTTTTTAATAGGGTCGACTTACCAACCCCGTTGGGTCCGATAATTGCGATCGATTGGTGCTTTTTTTCGTCAATGTTAATTGGACTAGCTAGAACCTGATCATCATAGCCGACCGCCAGATTCCGAACGGTTAAAACGATGTTACCACTGGGCTTTGCTTCTGAGAATCGAAATTGAGCGACCTTATTATTATCAAATGGTTTTTCGAGCTTTGGCATTTTTTCTAATTGTTTACGACGTGCCTGAGCACGGTTAGTAGTCGATGCCCGAACGATGTTTTTATCAATAAAGTCCTGCATTTTTTTAATTTCAGCTTGCTGTTTTTCATACGCATGGAGCCGTTCAGCATAGCGCGCTTGTTTTTGCTTCACAAAGCTAGTGTAATCACCTTTGTAATATGTTAGCGTTCCGTTATCCAAGTCATAGACTTCATTGACTAACTTATCCATGAAGTAACGGTCATGTGAAATGATCAAAAGCGAACCAGGATAGTTTTGGACGTAGCCTTCCAACCATGTGATCGTTTCAACATCTAAGTGGTTGGTTGGTTCATCTAAAATAAGGAGGTCGCGTTTTTCAAGGAGCAGTTTCGCTAATGCAAGTTGGGTTTGTTGCCCACCTGAAAGAGAATTAACGGGTTGTTCGTAGAATGATTCTCCAAAACCAAATCCGTTTAAAACCGCCTTGATTTCAGCTTTATAACTGTACCCATGATTAGCGGTAAAGTTAGCCTGAATCGTGTCGTATGATTTAGTGACTTCTGCTAGTTTTTGTGGATCTTGATTAACCTGTTGATCACTCATTTGTATTTCTAACGCGTGCATCTTGTGTTCCGTTTTAATTAATTCGGCGAACACGCTTAACATCTCATCCCAGACGTTTCGTTCTGAATGAAGACCCGTATTTTGTGAAAGATAGCCAATTGTAAGGCCGTTTTTTTCAGTAATCTTCCCTTCGTCGATGCTTTCTTCACCAATAATCATTTTAACTAGCGTTGATTTACCGGCTCCATTGCGGCCAACGAGCCCGATTCTAGCATGATTTTCAATATTCATATTAACATTTGTGAAAATTGGCACACCATCGAATCTTTTGGTTACGTTATTTACTTGTAAGATTTGCAAGTCCTCACCCCTTTATATTATAGTAGTTTAAGGATAATTTTATCATAATTTACATATAATATGAAATTATGAAAATCGATATAATTGATTAATATTTCACAAAGTCTTTTTTTATGATAAAATAATCTGGAAACGTTTTTTTATGAACGAAAATGCCGGGAGGAAAGACTTATGGCTGAAAATAAAATTCCACGGGCAACCGCAAAAAGATTGCCGATCTATTATCGATACCTTACGATTTTACACGATTCAAACGTTGAACGAATCTCATCAAATAAATTCGCGGACGCAATTCAAGTGGACTCTGCTACGATTAGAAGGGATTTTTCCTATTTTGGGGCGCTTGGTAAACGTGGCTATGGTTATGATGTTGAGAATTTATTGAATTTCTTTAAGCGGATTCTAAATGAAGACCGTTTGACTAACGTTGCATTAGTCGGGGTCGGAAACTTTGGACAGGCACTACTGAACTTTAATTTTCATCGTGATAGCAACGTTAGGATTGCTGCTGCCTTTGATACTAAGGAGCGAATGATTAACACCATTCAAAATGGGGTCCCCATTTATTCATATGAAGAAATGGTTCAACAATTAAGGGATCAACAGATCAAGGTCGTTATTTTAACGGTGCCTTCTAAAGTGGCCCAAGAAGTTTGCGATAATGCCATTAAAGCGGGGGCGGAGGGCTTTCTTAACTTCACCCAGGTCCGTCTATCAACTCCCGAGAACGTAACGGTGCAAAATGTTGATTTAACGAATGAGTTACAGACCTTGATTTACTTTATTGAACATTACATTAAGTAAACCTTTAGATTCAAGATTCCTAGTTTTAAATCATCGCATTATTAATCTGATTTCGATAAAATGTTCATGCAAAGTTGCATGAGCGTTTTTTTATTTGGGCAGCGGTCAAAATGTTTGCAATTAAAATTAAAAGAATATATATTAAAGATAACAATTAGCACTGACATAGTTCAAGTGCTAAATTTATGTAAACTTAATTGGAGGGATTAATGTGTTAAAGCCATTAGGTGATCGTGTGATCGTTGAAGTTGAAGAGGAAAAGGAAAAGACAGTCGGCGGGATTGTCTTAGCAAGTAATGCTAAGGAAAAGCCCCAAACTGGAAAGGTAGTCGCTGTCGGTGCTGGACGGATCTTGGATAACGGAGAGACAGTTGCACCAGCAGTTAAGGAAGGCGAAACCGTTCTATTCGACAAGTACTCTGGCACTTCCGTTGACTACGAAGGCCAATCCTACTTAGTTTTACATGAAAAGGATTTAGTTGCAGTTGTCGACTAATTAATAAATTAAAATTAAAATCATAAAAAACAAAAAATAATTTCATGAGGTGATAATTGATGGCTAAGGAAGTTAAATTTGCAGAAGATGCAAGAAAATCATTACTTAACGGTGTTGATAAATTAGCTAATACGGTTAAGACTACTTTAGGACCAAAGGGACGTAACGTTGTCCTAGAAGAAGGTGCTGGTCCAAACATCACAAATGATGGGGTAACGATTGCAAAGGCGATCCAACTCCCAGATCATTTTGAAAACATGGGAGCTAAATTAGTTGCTGAAGTGGCTTCCAAGACTAATGACATTGCTGGTGACGGGACTACGACTGCCACTGTATTAACCCAAGCAATCGTCAACGAAGGCTTGAAGAACGTTACCGCTGGTGCTAACCCAGTTGGCGTTCGCCGCGGAATCGAAAAAGCTACCGAAGTAGCTGTAAAGGCATTACACAAAATGTCACACGAAGTAAAGAACAAAAACGACATTGCTCAAATCGCTGCCATTTCTTCTGCTAACAAGCAAGTTGGTGAATTGATTGCCGATGCAATGGAAAAGGTTGGTAACGATGGGGTCATTACCATTGAAGATTCCCGTGGGGTTGAAACTAGCCTAGATGTCGTTGAAGGAATGCAATTCGATCGTGGTTACATGTCACAATACATGGTGACTGATAACGATAAGATGGAAGCTAATTTGGATAATCCATACATTCTAATTACTGACAAAAAGATTAATAACATTCAAGACATTTTACCAGTTCTTCAATCAGTGGTTGAACAAGGGCGTTCACTCTTGATCATTGCTGATGATATTGGTGGTGAAGCATTACCAACCCTTGTTTTGAATAAGATGCGTGGGACCTTCAACGTGGTTGCTGTCAAAGCTCCTGGATTCGGTGATCGTCGAAAGGATCAATTACAAGACATCGCTACTTTAACTGGTGCAACTGTGATTACTGACGACTTAGGATTAAACCTAAAGGATGCGACCTTAGAACAACTAGGTCAATCTGCTAAGGCAAACATTACTAAGGATAACACTACGATCGTCCAAGGTGCTGGTGACAAGGCTAAGATTGCTGATCGGGTTAGCGAAATTAAGACCCAAATTGAAAAGACGACTTCTGACTTTGACCGTGACAAGTTAAAGGAACGCCTTGCTAAGTTAGCTGGTGGAGTTGCTGTTGTTCGTGTCGGTGCTGCGACCGAAACCGAATTAAAGGAACGTAAGTACAGAATCGAAGATGCTTTGAACGCTACGCGGGCTGCCGTTGAAGAAGGCTACGTTCCTGGTGGTGGAACAGCTTACATTAATATCTTAAAGGATATTGATGCCATTAAGGCTGAAGGCGATGAAAACACCGGGGTTCAAATCGTTCGCCGTGCATTGGAAGCTCCAGTTAGACAAATTGCTCACAATGCTGGGGTTGATGGTTCCGTGATCGTTGACCACCTTAGAGGTCAAAAACCTGGAATTGGTTACAATGCTGCTGATGGAACTTACGAAGACATGATCAAGGCTGGAGTCATTGACCCAACCAAGGTTAGTCGCTCAGCACTTCAAAACGCCGCTTCTGTTTCAGCATTGTTATTAACTACTGAAGCCGTAGTAGCAAACGAACCAAAGGATGATAATAACACCCCAATGCCTCCACAACCAGGTATGGGCGGCATGATGTAATTTAAATTAAGCTCTGCTTTAAAAGAATCGCTATTTAGCGGTTCTTTTTTTGTTAATAAAATTCAATATGAAATATTTACCAAATTGTAGTAAAATTAAGAATTGCATAAACAAATTTATATTATCTTAAAAAATGAAGACTTAAAAAGTGAGGTCATTTTCATGTGGCGTTATTTAAAACGATTAGTAATTGGGAAGCCATTGAAATCAACTGATGAGGGTGGTAATTCCTTGAATAAATTTAAGGGATTGGCTTTGCTCTCTTCTGATGCTCTTTCATCGGTTGCTTATGGGACCGAACAGATTACAGCGGTATTGTTGACCCTTTCAGTAGCTGCTTTAGTTTACCAAATTTGGATTTCAGCATTAGTTTTGATTCTTTTGCTGGCAATCACGTTGTCCTATCAACAAATTATTTACGCCTATCCATCTGGTGGGGGTGCCTACCTAGTTGCTAGTGATAATTGGGGGCGGACGACTGGGTTAGTTGCTGGTGGGTCCTTACTAGTTGATTATATGCTGACCGTGGCGGTTTCGACCACTTCTGGAACCGAAGCAATTACGTCTGCAATTCCAGCACTATATAATTATCGAATCCTGATTTCATGCTTGATCGTAGTATTAATTATGTTACTGAATTTACGGGGGATGCGTGAATCAGCATCGATTTTGACGGTGCCGGTTTACCTATTCATCTTTATGATTTTTATCATGATTATTTGGGGTGGGTATAATATTTTAACTGGACATATTACATACCAAGCTGCTAGCGCAGTTGGTACCCCAGTCCAGGGAATGACACTGCTATTATTCTTCAAGGCTTTTTCTTCTGGTTCTTCATCGCTAACTGGAGTGGAAGCAATTAGTAACTCGGTTCCTAACTTTAAAAAACCCCGTGAAAAGATGGCTTCACATACGCTTGCTATCATGGCTTTGATCTTAGGGTTCTTCTTTGGTGGGATTACACTTTTGAGTTATTACATGGGAATTAAGCCGAATGCACATGTGACGGTGCTGTCACAAATTGGAGCAGGCGTATTCGGCCATGGTGGAATTATGTTCTATGTATTACAACTTTCCACCGCAATGATTTTAGCAGTGGCTGCAAACACTGGCTTTTCAGCATTTCCAATTCTAGCTTATAATTTAGCACGCGATAAATTTTTACCGCACGCCTACTTGGATAAGGGTGATCGGTTAGGATATTCCAACGGGATTATTTCACTTGCGATTGGGGCATTGATCCTAATCATTATGTTCAATGGGGAAACGAACCTCTTAGTACCCCTGTATTCCATCGGGGTATTCATTCCATTTACACTTTCACAGTCTGGGATGATTTTACATTGGCGCAAGCACCGTGAAGGAGCATGGGTCTTAAAGGCGACCATTAATTTCATCGGGGCGTTGATCTCGGCAATCCTAGTTGTTTTCTTATTGCTACTCCACTTTGTAAACGTCTGGCCATACTTCATCGTGATGCCACTATTGATCCTTTTATTTTATCGCATCAATGAGCATTATCGTAAGGTCGGCACCCAACTGGAAGTTAGCCATAAGGCGCAAGAAATTCCAGAATCATTTAGTGGTTCGACTGTAATTGTTTTGATCAGTGACGTTACGACCATGACGATGAATGCGATTACCTATGCTAAATCGATCAGTGATGATATCATCGCGATGCATGTTTCGTTTGATTCTAATCCAGAACGCGAAAAAAAGGTGGCCAACGACTTTAAGGTTGCGTTCCCAGAAATTCGGTTCGTTGATATTCATTCATCATATCGCTCAATCGTTAATCCAACGTTGCGCTTTTGTGATGTGATTGCCAAGCGTGCCGAACACGACGGGAATACAACCACTGTATTGGTTCCGCAATTTGTCCCTAAGCATCATTGGCAACAAATTCTGCATAATCAAAGTGGTTTACGGTTGCGTGCAGCTTTAAACTCACGTCAAAACATCGTGGTAAGCACTTATAATTACCATTTGAAATAATTAATTAAACAGGAGTTATCGCTATATTACAATTGTGATAACTCTTTTTGATTGGGTTGTTTTTAGATTGTGAGATTTGTATAATTAAATTTAATAATTATTTTTCAAGGGAGGTGGAATGGTGAAGTTAAAAATAATTGTCTGTTTATTTGCGACAATGCTTATATCGGCAATTTTGACGCCATTTGTTCGTAAATTGGCATTTAAAATTGGGGCTGAAGACGATCCCAATAAACGGCGCGTCAATAAGGTTCCGATGCCAACGCTTGGTGGGTTATCAATATTTGCATCCTATACTTTTGCAACGGTCGGCTTAATGCGGAACTTAATTCCAGGACCTCAGTTGTGGGGAGTCCTGGGTGGTGAAATATTGATTGTTTTAACCGGGGTGTTAGACGATATTTATACCTTAAAACCGCGTCAAAAAGTTTTTGGGATTACCTTAGCATCGTTATTCGTGTTCTTTTTTGGACATGTTCGAATGACCGTTCTAACATTGCCGCTACTGGGATCATTTCATTTAGGCTGGTTAAGTTTGCCGATTACTTGGGTTTGGATCTTGGCAATTACTAACGCAGTGAATTTGATTGATGGACTCGATGGACTAGCTACTGGAGTCGCAATTATTGCATTATCGACAATGGGGATTACTGGAATGTTCTTCTTGAATGTGGGCAATACATACGTATCAATCATGATTTTTACTTTGGTTGTAGCATGTGTTGGCTTTTTACCATATAATTTCTTTCCTGCCAGAATTTATCTAGGGGACACGGGATCGCTATTTATTGGTTTTATGATTTCAGTGTTTTCACTAAACGGATTAAAGAATGCAACGTTCATTACAGTCATCATTCCAGTAATCATTCTGGGGGTGCCAATTACTGATACTGTATATGCCATTTTAAGGCGATTATTGAATCGGCAACCAATTTCACATGCTGACAAACATCATTTGCATCATCGATTAATGCAAATGGGATTGACCCATCGGCAAACCGTATTAGTGATTTATGGAATTGCGATGATCTTTTCATTTATCTCACTTCTCTACCCCATTTCCAACCTATGGGGCATTATCTTACTTACGATCGCAACCTTGATTGGATTGGAATTGTTTGTGGAGTCAATTGGATTAGTTGGCAAGAATCGGCAACCACTTTTAAAATGGATTAAACGATTAGTTAAAAGTACCACTAGTAAAAGTAATCATTAAAAAAGGATCTTTCGCCTCATTTATTTGAGCTCGATTGATCCTTTTTTGTATCGATCCTTACCTTGATGGTAATCGACTTCGAAGTATTCTTGTTCACCAGTTGTAATTTTGGCACGATTATTTAATAGTTCAACGATTTGTTTTTCAAATGCGCTAACCCCATCCGCTGGAATGGCAACGGTAACGGTAACGTCAGCACCATATTGAATATCATCAATATAGACATCCTCTTGGTTTAAATGGTACTTAAGTGGTTCAAGAAGTGAATACTCAATTTGAATGTTAATCTTAGTTTGGAGGATTCTTTCTACGACGCCGACGCTATTGATTGCTTCCGTCGTGGCGTTACTATAAGCACGAATAAGGCCACCAGCACCTAATTTAATGCCCCCAAAGTAACGGGTAACTACGACTGCAACGTCATGGAGCTGTTTTAATTTAATTGCATCTAAGATTGGTAAACCAGCAGTTCCAGACGGTTCTCCATTATCACTTTTTCTTTGAATGTGGTCATCTTGACCCACCATGTAAGCATAACAATTGTGGGTCGCGGTTTTATTTTCCGCTATAATTTGATCAACGAACGCCTTAGCCTCATCCTCACTTTTAACACGTTTAACGCTACCGATAAAGCGTGATTTTTTAATAATGATTTCATTTGCACCGCTATCCTTAACGGTTAAATATGTTTGTTCTTTTTCCATATTGAAGACCTCCTTTAAATTTTTGCGTATTTAATGATTAGGTGATGTTTATGATTAAAGAGATAATTGAACTTTATGGCAGACAAATTAACTTAAATGAAATCGCTGCCGAACTATTAAATAATCCATTATTAAAAAGGCGAATTGCAATTAAGCGACTGGGAAACCAAATTGAGTGTCAACGTTGTGGCAGTCGCAGTAATTTACAAAATGCTTTATTACCAGGGGACCATTTTTATTGTCCGAAATGCATTAATTTAGGACGCATTATTGATACTTGTGAATTGGGGTTTGTTGATGAACCAAATCAATTTCAGAGGTGGACGGACGTTCTAACCTGGCAGGGCTCTTTAACTGATGCTCAGAAAGTTTGTTCAAGATCGATTATCGATCATTTTCAACAACATCGTGATCACTTATTGTGGGCAGTCACTGGTGCTGGTAAGACAGAAATGCTATTTCCTGGAATTGAGTGGGCATTGCAAAATAATTTACGGATTGCAATTGCTTCACCCAGAGTCGATGTTTGTATTGAATTATTTCCCAGAATCCAACAAGCATTTGCCCATATACCTATGATTTTATTACATGGACGGCAAACTGAAAAGTATCAATACTCGCAATTGACGATTTGTACGACCCATCAGCTATTGCGTTTTTACCATGCGTTTGATATTTTGATTATTGATGAGGTCGATTCGTTTCCATATGCTCAGGATGCGGGGTTGCATTATGCAGTGGAAAATGCAATTAAGAAAGGGGGCACCAAACTTTTCTTAACCGCAACACCAAGCGAAGAAATACTACGGTCAGTCCGTACAAAACAGCTTTCAATCAGTTATTTACCATTACGGTATCACCGCCACCTATTGCCGCAAATTAAAGTTCACTTTGTTCCTAATTGGCGGGTCAAATTAGCAAAGCAAAAGTTGCCTAATCGGTTGATTCAAATGTTAATCCTTAAGGTCAAATCAAGGCAACGATTTTTGCTGTTCGTGCCACACGTTAGTGACTTAGCTTTGGTCAGTGAAGTTTTAAAGAGTCGATTGAAGCTCGAGAGCCGTTTTGCAACCGTTCATTCTGAGGATGCGCAACGCTTAGAAAAGGTAGCCGCAATGCGTAATAACGAACTAGATTTTTTAATTACCACCACGATTTTAGAGCGGGGGGTTACGTTTCCTGGAATTGATGTAATTGTTTTGGGAGCCGATGAGGATATTTTTTCCACCTCAGCTTTAGTTCAGATTGCTGGTCGGGTAGGGCGCAACAATGATCGTCCGTTTGGGGATGTAGACTTTTTTGTCCACAGTAACGCTAAAAATGTTTCAGGAGCTTATCGCCAGATTGCCTATATGAATCGATTGGGGGCTGCCAAAAAGAATGAATAATTGTTTATTATGTGGTAGCTATTTATCAATGGCGCCTTCGATCGATTGGCTATTAAGCTTGCGTTCATTCGAAAATAGCTGGCTTTGTAATACTTGCCGAAAACAATTTATGAAAATTGATTTTGAACAAGCGTGTCCAATTTGCAGTAAGCCGAAACAAGCTGGGAAGAACTGTATTGATTGTATCGAGTGGCAATCACGTTCAAAATTAACATTTGAGAATCACTCATTATATGAATATAATTTAGCAATGAAAAACTTTATGCACCGTTATAAATTTCTTGGCGATTATCGGCTAAGGAACATTTTTTTAGATGAAATGAGTACTTATGCAAAGAATAGTCGGCGGCTGATCGTACCAATTCCATTAAATCCACAAACGATGAAGACGCGGGCCTTTAATCAAACGATTGGTTTCTTGGACATGCAATTGTTGCAGTGTTTAGAAACGAAGGCCAAAGAAAAGAGCATGGATCAGTCTAAACTAGGTCGTGATCAACGTAAATTAATGGAACAGCCATTTAAGATGGTTTCACAAGAAATCATTAAAGTTAAGGATCAAGACATATTAATAGTTGATGATGTTTATACCACTGGAACGACGATTCACTATGCGGCGCAGTTGTTGCTTGAACATGGTGCTAAATCCGTTTGTGGACTTACGTTAGCGCGATAATCAAATAGATTTAACGTTTATTATTTTAAAACGGTGCTGAAAATGTTAAAATGGATTAGATTAAATAAATAATAGATAAAATCGGGGAAGATTCCCCTTTTAATAAAACTGATTCTTATTTTAAGAAAGGAAATTGATTTAATGCCTAATATTTTAAAAAAATGGGTAGAAAGCGACAAACGCGAAATTAAAAGACTTAGTAAGATTGCCGATAAAGTTGGTGAATGGTCTCAAAAATATCGCAAATTAAGTGATGAAGAATTACAAGCTAAAACACCTGAATTCAAAAAACGTTACCAAAATGGTGAAACTTTAGATGAACTATTACCAGAAGCATTTGGGGTAGCTAGAGAAGCTGCTCGGCGGGTCCTTGGATTGAATCCATTCCACGTTCAAATTATGGGTGGAATCGTTCTTCATGAGGGGAATATTTCCGAAATGAAGACTGGGGAAGGAAAGACCCTTACTTGTACGATGCCAGTTTATTTAAATGCCATTTCTGGTGATGGAGTTCATGTTATTACTGTGAATGAATATCTTTCAGAACGTGATGCTACTGAAATGGGTGAACTATATAACTGGTTAGGCTTAACTGTCGGAGTTAACTCCTCAGACAAGTCTGCTGAAGAAAAGCGTGAAGCATACGCTGCTGATATCACTTATTCCACTAACGGTGAAATTGGATTTGACTACCTCCGTGATAACATGGTGGTTTATAAGGAAGACATGGTTCAAAGACCACTTAACTTTGCTGTGGTCGATGAAGTTGACTCCATCTTAATTGATGAAGCTAGAACCCCATTGATCATTTCAGGACAAGCGACTGCATCTTCTGAACTTTACAATTCAGCTGATCAATTTGCTAAGACTTTGACTAAGGATAAGGATTACAAAATTGATTTGGAAAGTAAGACGATTGCCCTAACTGATCAAGGAATTAGTAAGGCTGATAAATTCTTTAATTTAAAGAACTTATTTGACACTGAAAATACTGCTCTTACCCACCATATTGATGAAGCTTTACGGGCTAATTACATTATGCTGCTCGATAAGGACTACGTTGTGCAAGATGATTCCGTTCAAATTGTTGATTCATTTACTGGACGGATCATGGAGGGACGTCGTTTCTCAGATGGTCTTCATCAAGCGATTGAAGCCAAGGAAGGCGTTGAAATTCAACAAGAAAGTAAGACGATGGCTAACATCACTTACCAAAACCTTTTCAGAATGTACAAGAAGCTTTCCGGGATGACTGGAACTGCCAGAACTGAAATTGAAGAATTCCGTGAAATTTATAACATGGAAGTTATTTCAATTCCAACTAATAAACCAGTTGTTCGTTTAGATGAACCTGATATTTTATATCCTGATTTAAATTCTAAGTTCGAAGCCGTAATTGAAAGAATCAAGAGACTTCACCATGCTGGGCAACCAATCTTAGTTGGGACCGTGGCTGTTGAAACTTCAGAGTACCTTTCTAAACGCCTAGACGAAGAAGGCATCGATCATGTGGTCTTGAACGCTAAGAACCATGCTAAAGAAGCTGAAATTGTTAAGAATGCTGGACAAAAGGGTGCCGTTACGATTGCTACTAATATGGCTGGTCGGGGAACTGATATTAAATTAGGACCTGGGGTGGTTAGATTAGGTGGACTTGCAGTAATCGGAACCGAACGGCATGAATCACGGCGGATTGATAATCAACTTCGTGGTCGTTCTGGACGGCAAGGTGACCCTGGTTTATCACAATTTTACCTTTCACTTGAAGATGATTTGATGCGTCGATTCGGTTCTGATCGGATCAAGAACCTTCTTCAACATCTTAAAATTGATGGTGACAACGCCGCAATTAAGAGTCATATGATTTCTAGACAAGTTGAATCTGCTCAAAAACGAGTTGAAGGGAATAACTACGATTCACGGAAGAACGTCCTTCAATACGATGATGTTATGAGACAACAACGGGATGTTATGTATAACGAACGTTATGAAATTATCGAAGAAGATAAGTCACTTGGTTGGGTATTACTACCAATGTTCGAAAGAACGATTGACCACGTTGTTAATTTACATGCTCAAGGGAGCAGTGAAAACTGGGATTTGCAAACCATTTTGGATTTTGCAATTAGCGCTTTGATCAGTCCCGATAAAATTAGTTTATCCGACTTACAAAACAAGTCACGTGACGAAATTAAAAACTACCTAAACAACATTGCAAAGCAAAACTACAAGGAAAAGGAATCTGAACTTTCAGATCCTTCACAATTACTTGAATTTGAAAAGGTTGTTTTATTAAGGGTTGTGGATTCACACTGGACTGACCATATCGATGCCATGGATCAATTACGACAATCCATTGGGCTTCGTGGATATGGACAATTAAATCCATTGGTTGAATACCAACGTGAAGGTTATCGGATGTTTGAAGAAATGATTGCTGATATCGATTATGATACCACTAGATTATTTATGAAGGCAGAAATTCGTCAAAACCTAGAAAGATAATTCTAATTAAGAGCGAAGAGACTGAAAAGTTCCTTCGCTTTTTTGCGTTTAATCCTAAGGAGGAATTTGAAATGGAACTCAGTGAAGCCAAAAATAAAATTGAAAAAATTCAACAAGCCATTAACGGCTTTAGGGGGTCACTTTGACTTAGATGCTTTAAATGATAATATTCATTTAAATGAGCATCGGATGGCTGAACCAGACTTTTGGAATGATCAAAATAAGGCCAAGCAGCTAATTGATGAGACGAATCAAATGAAGCAAAAATACGATAGTTATAATAACCTTGTCGAAGCCGCTACCGATTTGTCGATTAATTTAGAATTATTAGAAGAAGAAAATGATCCAGACTTAATGAGTGAGTTTGAGAACAACTTAACTAAAGTAGAAAAACAATTAAATGATTATCAATTGAATCTACTTTTATCAGGACCATATGATCATAACAATGCAATTGTTGAAATTCATCCGGGGGCTGGTGGCACTGAATCGCAAGATTGGGGATCAATGTTATTTCGGATGTATACCCGTTGGGCTGAGCAACACCACTTTAAGTTAGAGACTTTAAACTACCAAGCTGGTGATGTTGCTGGGATCGATACAGTTACCTTTATGGTAATTGGGACCAACGCTTATGGATTGATGCAGTCTGAAAAGGGAGTTCACCGCTTAGTTAGAATTTCACCATTTGATTCTGCTGGACGGCGGCACACTTCCTTTGCCTCAGTTGATGTTATGCCTGAATTAGATGATAGCGTTAATATTGAGATTAACCCTGCTGACTTACGAATTGATTATTTCCGTGCCAGTGGGGCTGGGGGTCAACACGTTAATAAAACATCTTCTGCGGTTCGAATCACCCACGAACCCACTGGGATTGTTGTATCTAGCCAAGCGCAACGTTCACAACTACAAAATCGTGAAACGGCAATGAACATGTTAAAATCAAAGTTGTATGAACGGGAAGAGGAAAAGAAAGCCGAACAAAAAGCCAAAATTGAAGGTGAACAAAAAGAGATTGGCTGGGGTTCACAAATTCGTTCCTATGTTTTCCATCCTTACACGATGGTAAAAGACCATCGAACTAATTATGAAACAGGAAATGGCCAAGCGGTAATGGATGGGGATTTAGATCCATTTATTAATGCTTACCTTCAATGGAAACTAAGCCAGAGAAATCCTGATTAATCGATAAAGGACGGATGTTGATATGCAAATTCAAATACAAATACTGTTAGCGTTAATTATTTTTATTATTCAGCCTGTTTTTTGGGTTGGATTAATTCGCACTTATTTATTATCCAAGAAACGCATTAAAAACACGCGAAATACTTTTCATAACGCGATTTATCCTCGGCACTTTGAAATTGTTCAGTTTTTTATTAACCTATTTTTACTGGGCATTTTGGGTGCGGCCTTCACCGTTACGGTCGGTCCCGTAATGACGATGGTTTGGCTAGTGATTTATCAAGTACTATCGATCATTAATTTACTGCTGATCCCTAGGGTGATTTTTTCGTTCGAGATTTTAACCATTGCTTTAATTACTACAATTGTTATTAATTTAAGTGGGGTTATTAATCGATTTATTCATGTTGAATCATTACGTAAATACGGGATTAGTTTAGCAGCCACTGGTGATTTTAATTATATTTTTTTAGCTAGTCTGTTTTTATTAGGATTAGCAATAATCGTCTTCAAAGATGGTGGTAAGTATAACGTACCAATTATTGAACACAACGAACGGAAAACAAGGATTGCAGGTTATCCGTTCAGGAGTATTAACGTGGTCCCACTGTTTTTGTTTATTCCGGGTGATTTTATTCACAGCACAATTCCGTTTTGGCCTGTTTTTATGCTTAATGGTCATTCATTTGCATTTTTATTTGCACCAATATTATTTGGCTTTAGAATGACCATCTTTAAGCTGTTCCCCCGAGCGGTGTTTAAGAAAATGGGGGGACAATTTGCTAAGCTAGCTATTTTAGGATTATTGTTGACAATCGTTAGTTACTTCTTTCCAATTGTCGTCGTCCCCGCATTGGTTGGGTTGTTACTTATCTTTTGGTGGATTAACATTCATGCTAAGTCAGTTGATAAGGGGAGTGGCGATTGGTACTCTGAGGTGATTAATGGTGTGCGGATCGTCGGGATTGAACCGCAAACCCCCGCTGCTAAGATGAATTTGTCAATTGGAGATGTCATCTTAGAAGTGAATAATCAATCGGTTACAAATGAAAATGAATTTTATCGGGCCCTTTTAAAACAGTCCACTTATTGTCGATTAAAAGTTAAAAATCGGAAGGGTCAATTAGCAATTACTGAAACCGCTATTTTTAGCAATGCTCCCCATGAGATCGGAGTAGTGTTATTTAAACAGGAAAGTTAAAGATATTATTAGTGTCTATGCTTACATGTAGACACTTTTTTTGAATGTGATAATATTAATTTTGAACTTTAATATTCGAAAGGAAATCAATCATGAAAACGAAAAAATTAATGAAATCTCGTAATAATCGAATCCTAACTGGCGTATTGGGTGGCTTAGCCGAATACTTTGGCATTAACGCACGTTATCTAAGGATTGCATATTTAATTTTGACATTTTTATTTATCAAGACATTAATTCCAGTGTTTTTATATCTTTTAATGATGGTCTTAATGCCAAATGATTATGGCAAAGATAGTCGTCAATTTAATAACTCATTTGGTAATCGACAATCTGATTCATCCTCAAGGGATCGCAAAATTCTTCATGATGTTGAAGAAAAGGACGATTTAAAATAAGGGAGTTAATTAAATGAGTTTTTTTAAACAAGTATTATTGAACATGCTAGTTTTCGTTGCATTAGCTGGTTTCTTACAGCAATCAGGAATGTTTTATGTTTCTGGGCTGATGGCCGCACTAGGTGCAGCGTTCGTTCTATCGATTTTAAATGCGTTAGTAAGACCATTCATTACAGTTTTATCATTGCCGATCAATATTTTAACGTTAGGATTATTTAGCATTGTTATTAACGGATTAATGTTAGAGATGACCTCAGCACTAGTTGGTAAGGATAGTTTTTACTTCTCCTCGTTTGGCAGTGCGATGATTGTGGCAATTATTTTATCAATTTGTAACGCAATCTTTGCTGACCATTATTCACGTCAAATTCGCAAATAAAGTGTATCGAAAGTGCATATCATGATAAAATTAATTTAGGTTTCTTTTAACGATCGGAGGGATTTAATTGGCTGAAATAGTAACCGTAAAAGACCTTGTTGATAATACACGGTTAAGCGTTGCTTATGGATCAGAGTATTTGGACCGATTAATTACAACTAGTGATATATCGCGTCCGGGGCTTGAACTAACGGGGTATTTTAATTATTATCCTGCAAAACGGATTCAACTTTTGGGAATTACAGAAACATCCTTTGCAAAGGGAATGACCAGTTCTGACCTTTACGATGTAATGGTGAAGATGTGTCAGCCAGAAACACCTGCTTTTGTAATTTCAACCCAATTAGATCCACCTGAAGAACTACTAGAAGCAGCTGAAAGTAAGCATATTCCAGTCCTTTGCTCTAAGTTAACGACTTCACGAGTACTTAGTAATATGACTAATTATTTAGAAGCTAAACTAGCTGAAAGAATGTCAATTCATGGAGAATTAGTTGATATTTATGGGCTAGGGGTTTTAATTACCGGAGATTCTGGAGTTGGAAAAAGCGAAACGGCTTTGGAACTGATTAAGCGTGGCCATCGATTGATCGCAGATGATCGAGTAGAAGTCTACCAACAAGATGAGCAGACTCTAATTGGACAGGCACCACGCATCTTACGGCATTTATTAGAAATCCGAGGAATCGGAATCATCGATGCAATGAATCTATTTGGAGCAGGAGCGGTAAGAAGCGATACTCGGGTCGATTTGATCGTTCACCTTTCAAATTGGTCCAAGGATACGCCTTTTGATCGATTGGGTAATAATAATGAATCACAACGTTTTTTTGATGTTGACGTTCCCAAAATCAATATTCCAGTTAAAATTGGGCGGAACCTAGCAGTACTAATTGAATCCGCCGCAATGAACTTTAGAGCTCGTTCGATGGGCTATGATGCAACGAAAGTTTTTGATGATAACCTTAAGAGTTTGATCAAGGAAAACTCAATTCGGGATTCAAAGGCACGAGCACAAGAGAAGAACATCGAATTAGAAAACGAAGCAGCCATTCATAAATCGGATGATGAGAAACATAAATAGTTGAAGGGAATGAATTCTAATCATATTAGCATTAAATCCAATTGCATTTAAATTGGGCCCAATTCAGGTGCATTGGTATGGTATTTTTATCGCGAGTGCCGTTATATTAGCAGTATACCTATCAGTGCGTGAGGGTAAAAAGCGGGGCATTAAGCCTGATAACATCTATGACATGTTATTGTGGGCATTGCCATTTTCAATTATCAGTGCTCGTTTGTACTACGTAGTTTTTCAATGGGGTTATTATCAGAATCATATTGACGAGATCATTCGAATCTGGGATGGTGGAATTGCAATTTATGGTTCCTTGATTGGAGCTGCAATTGTAATTATTATTTTCTGTCGCAGTCGGTTGATTCCAGTCTGGTTAATGTTGGATGTTATTTCGCCAACCGTACTTTTAAGTCAGGGAATTGGGCGTTGGGGTAACTTTATGAACCAAGAAGCCTTTGGTCAAGTTACTAGCCTTTCTTTTCTTCAACATCTTCACCTACCATCATTTATTATCAATCAGATGTACATTAGTGGAATGTATCGCCAACCGACGTTTTTGTATGAATCATTGTGGAGCTTCTTGGGGGTAGCGGTCTTATTATCACTACGGCATGTTCCGCACTTCTTTAAGCGTGGCGAGGTGTTTTTGAGTTATGCCCTTTGGTACTCATTTGGACGCTTTTTTATTGAAGGAATGCGCACTGATAGTTTAATGATCGGTAGTATTCGAGTCTCACAATATCTATCGATCGTTTTATTCGTAGTTGCGCTTGGTTTAATCGTTTATCGTAGACGTAAAATTCCAGATGCTAGTTGGTACTTAGATGGCTCAAAACAACTATTAAGATAAAGGATGAATTTAAAAATGACAGAAAAAATTGCAGTATTAGGTGCTGGTTCATGGGGTAGTATGTTGGCTAATATTTTAGCGCAAAACGGGCATGATGTAAGATTATGGTCCTACAAGCCTGCACAAGTTGATGAATTAAATAATCAGCATACTAATTCTAAATATTTAAAAGATTTTACCTTTTCAAATGCTTTAGTAGCTTATTCAGATATGAAAGCTGCTTTAGAGGGGGTTGATGACGTTTTATTCGTTGTTCCCGCTCAAGTGACTCGTTCGGTTGCTAAGCAGGTGAACCCAATTTTAACTGAATTAGGTATTCAACCGAACATAATTCATGCTAGTAAGGGAATTGAAGAAAAAACATATAAACGAATGTCAGAAGTGTTAGCTGATGAAATCGATCCAGATAACCGTCGTTCAATTTCAGTTATTTCAGGACCGAGTCAAGCTGAGGATGTTGCTCGTGGTGACATTACGTTGGTAACCACTGCTAGCGAAAATATGCAAGATGCTGAACACATCCAATCATTGTTCATGAATGATACTTTTCGGGTTTATACAAATGATGATATCATCGGAGTTGAAATTGGAGCTGCACTTAAAAACATTATTGCGTTAGGAGCGGGGGCACTAGTTGGCCTTGGCTATGGTGATAATGCCAAGGCATCACTAATTACTCGGGGCCTAGCTGAAATTTCTCGATTGGGGACATCATTTGGTGCTAATCCATTGACGTTTATCGGATTATCCGGGGTTGGTGACTTGATTGTAACTGCGACTAGTTCTGATTCCAGAAACTGGCGGGCCGGAAATCAATTAGGAAAGTGCCAAACCCTAAAGGACGTTATTGATAATATGGGAATGGTAATTGAAGGGGTTGCAACCACCCGTGCTGCTTATGAATTAGCTAAGCAAAGAGGCGTTGAAATGCCAATTACTTCCGCAATTTATCACGTATTATATGATAATGCAGACATTAAAGAATCTATCGCTAAGTTAATGCAACGCCAAGGTCGTTCTGAATTAGCTTAATAATTAAAAAATCCATCGATTAGGAGTTATAAAAATGAAAAAAATTAGAAAAGCAATCATTCCCGCCGCAGGGTTAGGAACTAGATTTTTACCAGAAACAAAGGCAGTGCCAAAGGAAATGTTACCAGTTGTTGATACCCCTACGATTCAATTAATCGTTGAAGAAGCGAAGGCTTCTGGAATTACTGATATTTTAATTATTATTGGGCGTAACAAGCGTAACATCGAAGATCATTTTGATTCTAATCCAGAATTAGAAGATAATTTAGCACGCAAGCACAAGGATAAGATGTTAAAAGCAGTTCAAGAAACAAATGGGATGAATATCTACTTCATTCGTCAAAACCATCCAGATGGTTTAGGGGATGCTGTTTCCACTGCACGTAGTTTTGTTGGCGATGAACCATTTGTAATCATGTTGGGTGATGACATTGCTAAGGCTGAAGAACCACTTACAAAGCAGTTGATCAACTGTTATGAAGAAACTGGTGAATCCACTCTTGCTGTAATGCGTGTCCCTCATGAAGATACTGCTAAATACGGAGTAATTGCACCGACTAAGGAAATTATGCCTGGTCTATACGATGTTGACAGCTTTGTTGAAAAGCCAGATCCAGATGATGCCCCTAGTGATCTTGCAATCATTGGTCGTTACTTATTAACACCAAATATTTTTGATATTTTGGAAAAGACGAAACCAGGTAAGGGCAACGAAATTCAATTGACCGATGCGATTGATACTTTGAATAAGAGCCATAAGGTTTATGCTCATGAACTAGTTGGCTCCAGATATGATACTGGAAATAAATTTGGATGGTTAAAGACCAATATCGAATACGGTTTGGAACATCCAGAAGTTAAGGATGACCTTCGTCAATACATTAAAGATCTTGGCAAGCAATTAGCTGAAGAAGATCAAAAATAATCAGTTGGGTGCAAACTATTAGACAAAGATACTTATTAATAGTAAGCTGAGTACATTGATTATTTATGTGAGGAGAGTTGTGCAATGGAAAGTTATGATGTAATTGTGATTGGAGCAGGACCTAGTGGAATGACAAGTGCCCTATATGCTTCAAGAGCTAATTTATCAGTGTTAATGATTGACCGTGGAATTTACGGTGGTCAAATGAATAATACCGCTGAAATTGAAAATTACCCTGGGTTCAAATCAATCTTAGGGCCTGATTTGGCTAAGAACATGTACGAGGGATCGATTAACTTTGGTGCTAAGTATGGTTATGGAACGGTAGAATCAATTGAAGACCAGGGAAAGACTAAGATCGTTCACACCGATAATGGTGACTATGAAGCCAAGACTGTGATTATTGGAACTGGGTCACAATATCGGAAGCTTGGGGTGCCAGGTGAAGATGAATACGGTGGTCGTGGAGTTTCTTATTGTGCGGTCTGTGATGGGGCGTTCTTTAAGAACAAGGAAGTCGTAGTTGTTGGTGGTGGTGATTCTGCCATTCAAGAAGCCCTCTACCTAGCCCAACTAGTTTCTAAGATTACCATCATTCATCGACGTGGTGAACTAAGAGCCCAAAAGGTGCTCCAAGACCAAGCGTTCGCAAATGATAAAATCAACTTCATTTGGAATACTAACGTGACTGAAGTGGTTGGTGACGACGCTAAGGTGACTGGTGTGAAAACCGTTAATAACGAAACTCAAGAAACCGGTGAAGTGCTCGCAAGTGGAGTGTTCATCTACGTTGGAAACCTCCCAATTACGGGGGCTTTCAAAGATCTAAACATTACTGATGATAATGGTTGGATCAAGACTAATGATCGGATGGAAACTGCTAAGCCTGGTATCTTTGCAATTGGTGATGTTCGAGCAAAGGAATTAAGACAAGTAGTGACGGCCGTAGGTGACGGTGGTATCGCGGGACAGAATGCTTTCCATTACATTCAAAATATGTAAGGTGCTTATTCTTTCAAAAATAGACAACGGTGTTAAAATAAAGTAAACGAGTGGGGGAGGAATCTTCCCCACTTTTTATTACGCTAAAATATTAATTAATTAATATTGAAAGAATTGAAGGGGGATAAATTAGATGGCAGAGATTAATCGAATTACGGATAATAAATTCGACTTGGTTTCAGATTACCAGCCAACGGGGGACCAACCTAAAGCCATTCAAGAGTTGACTGATGGAGTAAAAAAGGGTGATAGGGAACAAATCCTATTGGGAGCAACTGGAACCGGGAAGACGTTTACTATTTCTAATGTGATTAAGAATTTGAACAAACCCACGTTGGTCCTGTCCCATAATAAGACGCTTGCAGGACAGCTTTATAGTGAACTGAAGCGCTTTTTTCCCCATAATGCGGTTGAATATTTCGTTAGTTATTATGATTACTATCAACCAGAAGCATATGTGCCTTCCAGTGATACCTATATTGAAAAGGATTCTTCGATCAATGATGAAATTGATCAATTGCGGCATGCGGCTACCAGTGCGTTGCTAGAACGTAACGATGTAATTGTCGTGGCATCTGTTTCTGCAATTTTCGGGTTAGGGAGTCCTAAGGAGTACTTTGACCACACGATTCCGCTAAAAGTCGGGCAACAAATTGATCGAAATACGTTGCTACGGGAGTTGGTCAACATTCAATTTGACCGTAATGACATTGATTTTCAACGTGGCCGGTTCAGAGTCCGTGGCGATGTGGTTGAAGTCTTTCCCGCTTCTGGGAGTAAGTATGCCTATCGGATTGAATTCTTTGGCGATGAAATTGATCGAATCAGAGAAGTTGATACTTTAACTGGCGAAATTATCAGTGATAAAGATAAAATCGTAATCTTCCCAGCAACCCACTTTTTAGCTGATGATCAGATTATGGATCACGCTTTGGATGGGATTCAAAAGGAATTAAAGACGCAACACGCTAAGTTAGAGTCAGAGGGTAAACTATTAGAGGCCCAACGACTGAAACAGCGGACCACATACGATATTGAAATGATGCGTGAAATGGGTTATACCAACGGGATTGAAAATTATTCTCGATTCATGGATGGCCGTAAACCAGGCGAACCCCCTTACACGTTGATGGACTTCTTTCCGAAGGACTTTTTAATGGTCATTGATGAATCTCACCAAACGATTCCCCAGGTTGGGGGGATGTATAATGGTGATAAGGCCAGAAAAGAGCGTTTGATCGAATATGGGTTTAGATTGCCGAGTGCCCTTGACAACCGACCATTAAAAATGCCTGAATTTGAGGATCACATCAACCAAGTCATTTACATGTCTGCAACTCCGGGACCTTATGAATTAAAGCATGCTGACCAGGTGGTTCAACAAATTATTCGACCAACCGGATTATTGGATCCAATCGTAAAGGTGCGGCCAATTATGGGGCAGATGGATGATTTAGTGGGTGAAATCAACCAAAGAATCGAACGCAACGAACGGGTTTTCGTGACAACGTTGACCAAGAAGATGTCAGAAGATTTGACTGATTATCTCAAGGATCTAGGAATCAAGGTACGCTACTTGCATAGTGATATCAAGACTTTAGAGCGGACCAAAATCATCCACGACCTCCGTGCTGGTAAATTCGATGTGTTGGTCGGCATTAACCTCTTGCGGGAGGGAATTGACGTCCCTGAAGTTTCATTAGTAGCAATTCTAGATGCTGATAAGGAAGGTTTCTTGAGAAATGAGCGTTCACTGATTCAAACCATCGGACGGGCAGCCAGAAATGAAAACGGTGAAGTAATCATGTACGCTGATTCGATGACCGATTCAATGAAAAAAGCAATTGATGAAACGCAACGGCGGCGTGAAATTCAAGAAAAATACAATCATGAACATGGAATTACGCCACACACGATTAAAAAAGCGATCTCCCCAGTTATCTCGGTCAGTGGGGATAAAATTGAGGCTGAAAATGCCGAGTCGAATAACGAAATTATTGAAACTGATTTTAAGAAGATGACGAAACCAGAAAAACAAGCAATGATTGGGCGGCTGGAAGATGAAATGCAAGATGCATCGAAGCGGCTTGATTTTGAACATGCTGCGAACCTTCGGGATACGATTATTGAACTACAAGCAAAAATGTAAGGATGGTGCTAAGTGTTAAACGATAAAATTATTATTCGTGGGGCGCGTGAACATAACCTCAAGGACATTAACGTTACAATTCCTAAGAATCAATTAACGGTGATGACTGGTTTATCGGGCTCTGGAAAAAGTTCATTGGCCTTTGATACGCTATATGCAGAGGGACAACGTCGCTACGTAGAAAGTCTGTCTTCCTACGCTCGGCAATTTTTAGGCCAGATGGATAAGCCCGATGTTGATTCGATTGAAGGGTTGAGTCCAGCCATTTCGATCGATCAAAAAACAACCTCTCATAATCCCCGTTCAACAGTGGGGACCGTTACCGAAATTAATGACTACTTTAGATTGTTATGGGCACGGGTCGGGACGCCGATCTGCCCTAATGATGGAACCAAGATTACTAGTCAATCGGTCGATCAAATGATGGGTGAGTTAATCAACTTGCCAGAACGCACACGGCTCCAGATCTTAGCTCCCGTTGTTCGTGATAAAAAGGGGCAACATAAGGAACTGCTCAAAAAAATTAAACGTGAAGGGTTTGTCCGCATTCAAGTTGATGGTGAAGTAATGGACTTGGATGATTCGATTGAATTAGATAAAAATAAACGGCATACCATCAATGTCGTGATCGATCGAATCATTATTAAAGATGGAATTAAATCGCGGTTATCGGATTCATTGGAAGCGGCGTTACGGTTAAGTGATGGGTATGCAATTGCCGATTTCATGGGTAAACGTGATAACATGGTCTTTTCAGAACACTATTCATGTCCATTTTGCGGTTTTACGGTTGGTAAGTTAGAACCCCGCTTGTTCTCTTTTAACTCACCATTAGGGGCTTGTCCTGACTGTGATGGGTTAGGGGTCAAACTTGAAGTAGATCAGGATTTAGTGATTCCTGATCGGACTAAGACCTTGGCACAGGGGGCATTAGCACCTTGGAACCCAATTAGTTCAGAATACTACCCGAACATGTTAAAACAGGCGTGTGAGCAATTCGGTATCGATATGAATACTCCGTTCAATAAATTGCCGAAAAAGCAACGTGATCTAGTGCTTTATGGTTCAGGAAAGAAGCAGTTCCATTTTAATTTTGAAAGCAATTTTGGTGGGACGCGTGATCTCGATATGCCATTTGAAGGGGTCATGAATAATATCGATCGAAGGTTCCATAGCACCAATAGTGAGTTCACGCGCAAAACAATGCGTGAATACATGACTGAATTGACCTGTCAGACTTGTCATGGCTATCGGTTGAACGAACGGGCATTGTGTGTGAAAGTGGCCGATCAAAACATTAGTCAAGTATCAGCAATTGACGTTGAAAAAGAATTGAATTACTTTCACCAACTTCATTTTGGTGAAAAGGATTCCGTGATCGCTAAACCGATTATTAAAGAAATTATTGACCGCTTAACCTTTTTGAAAAACGTTGGGTTGGATTATCTTACCCTGGCCAGAACTGCTGGTACCCTTTCTGGGGGCGAATCGCAACGGATTCGCTTGGCAACACAAATCGGTTCTAATCTTTCAGGAGTGCTTTATGTTCTAGATGAACCTTCAATCGGGTTGCACCAAAGGGACAACAATCGTTTGATCAAATCGCTGCAATCAATGCGTGATTTGGGGAATACGTTGGTCGTGGTTGAACACGATAAGGATACCATGGAGGATGCGGATTACATTGTTGATATCGGCCCTGGAGCTGGGCAAAATGGTGGGCAGGTGATGGCTGCTGGGACCCCAGCACAGATCGCTAAGAACCCTAAATCATTGACGGGTCAATATCTTTCTGGTAAGAAGTTTATTCCAGTTCCTTTAAAACGGCGAAATGGCAATGGTAAAAAAATTACAATTACTGGAGCACAGGAAAATAACCTAAAGGATGTAACGGTTAGTTTCCCCCTTGGCGAATTTGTAGTTGTTTCTGGCGTATCTGGTTCCGGTAAATCAACGTTAGTGAACACGATTTTAAAGCGGGCTCTCGCTCAGAAACTGAATCATAATTCAGCACGGCCCGGAAAATACAAGTCAATTCGTGGCTACAAGAACATCGAAAAGCTAGTTAGTATCGATCAAAGCCCAATCGGCAGGACCCCAAGGAGTAATCCAGCCACTTATACCGGTGTTTTTGATGATATTCGCGATCTCTTTGCGGAAACCAACGAGGCTAAGCTACGCGGGTATAAGAAGGGTCGTTTCAGTTTCAATGTGAAGGGTGGCCGATGTGAGACTTGTCATGGGGATGGAATTTTAAAGATTGAAATGAACTTCCTCCCCGATGTCTACGTTCCCTGTGAGGTTTGTCATGGAAAGCGTTATAACGCTGAAACCTTGGAGGTTGAATATAAGGGCAAGAATATTTCAGATGTTTTAGACATGACGGTTAGCGAAGCCCTGAAGTTCTTTAAGGCAATTCCTAAAATCACTCGGAAATTGAAGACGATTGATGAAGTCGGGCTTGGCTATGTTAAACTAGGTCAATCCGCCACCACGCTTTCCGGTGGGGAAGCCCAACGGATGAAGCTGTCAGCTGAACTGTACAAAAAATCAAACGGAAAGAATTTCTACATCCTTGATGAACCAACGATTGGGTTGCATACCGATGACATTGGACGACTCTTGAAAATTTTGCACGAGTTAGTTGATAAGGGCAATACGGTATTGGTCATTGAGCATAGCTTGGATGTGATCAAAACAGCTGATTACTTGATTGACTTAGGTCCCGAAGGTGGGGATGGTGGTGGCCAAATCGTTGCGACTGGTACCCCAGAAGAAGTTTGTCAGGTTAAAGCTAGTTATACTGGCCAGTATCTAAAACCGGTTTTGGAGACTGATACTGAAAGAACTGAAAAATTAAATAAATGATAAGAAAAAGACGAATGTTCGTCTTTTTTTGTTTTATGATCAAAAAGAAACACCAGGTATGTTATACTAAAAGTTATGGTGATTTAGGCCATCTAAAAATAAAATTAATTACATTAAAACCATTTCAATAATAAGGAGGGGAATCGGAATGCCACAAATTAAATCACATCAACCTCGAATCGTTGTGATTGGCGGTGGAACCGGGGTCCCAGTGATTCTACGGGCACTTAAGGATAAAGACGTCGACATCACTGCAATTGTTACTGTTGCTGATGATGGGGGATCATCCGGGGTGCTTAGAAACTACATTAACGTGGTGCCACCTGGTGATATTCGAAACGTAATCGTGGCATTATCAGATGCTGATCCTGAATTTTTGAAGCTGTTTCAATATCGTTTCAAGGGAAGCGATAAATTTTTAGCTGGACATGCAATTGGTAATTTGTTGATTACCGCTTTATCTGAGATGAAGGGTAATATTTTTCAAGGGGTTCAAGATTTAACTCGGATTATGCAGGTTAAGGGACACATCTATCCAGCTAGTGATGATCTAATTACCTTGCACGCTGAATTTACTGATGGAACGCAATTAGCTGGAGAATCCGAAATTACTAAGGCCCATAAGATGATTGAACGAGTTTGGGTCGATCGTGATGATCAAATGGGGGCTCCTAAGGCTGTTCAACCGGTAGTTGATGCGATTTTAAACGCTGATCAAATCGTCTTAGGACCAGGTAGTTTGTTTACTAGTATTTTACCGAATTTAATGATTCCAGAGGTACATGATGCGGTCCTTCATACAAGTGCAGAAATTGTTTATATCTGTAATATTATGACCCAAAGTGGCGAAACGAATGGCTTTACTGATTCAGATCACGTTGCGGTTTTGAATCGTCATTTTAACCATAATATTATTGATGCGGTAATGGTGAATAATAAAAAGGTCCCAGTAAACTATATTCACCGCAATGAAGATGAAAGTTCAATTCAAGTTACCCATGATCAATCAGGGCTTTTAAATCAAAATTGTAAGGTAATTACTTCTGATTTCTTAAAACTTCATGACCATGGTGCTTACCATAACGGTGAAGCGGTATCAAATGAGCTTTTGAAGCTGATTGATAATAAATAAATGGGTGACGGAATGGAGTGAGATAAATGTCGTATGCTAGTCAAGTCAAAAAGGAGCTAACGACGCTTAAGGTTCATAGAGAGAACGCTAAACCAGAGTTAATGGCATTGATTAGAATGAATGGTTCTTTAACGATCGTTAACCATGAATTAATTTTAAATGTTCAAACCGAAAACCCTGCGATTGCTAGGCGAATCTATCGTTTATTATTAGAATTTTATGATGTTGAGAGTAATTTAATCGTTCGCAAACGAATGAAATTGAAGAAAAATAATGTATATGTAGTACGAATTACTACCAATACCAAAAAGATTTTAGATGATTTGGGGATTTTAAAGGGGTATGAATTAGTTGAAACGGTGCCGCTTGCACTACTGGAAAGTGATTCCCAAGTTCGTTCTTATTTGCGGGGAGCTTTTTTAGCTGGTGGCTCTGTTAATAATCCAGAAACATCGCGATATCACTTGGAAATTTATTCGTTATACGAAACCCACAACGAAATGATTACTGAGATGATGAATCGTTATCACCTAGAAGCCAAGACCACTAGTCGACGCAGTGGGTTTATTACCTATTTAAAGGGTGCTGAAAAAATTGCTGATTTCTTGCAGTTGATTGGCGCCACCAACTCGATGTTACACTTTGAAGATATTCGAATTGTCCGTGATATGCGTAACTCCGTCAATCGCTTGGTCAATTGTGAGAACGCCAACATGAATAAGGTGGCCAATGCCGCAACGAAGCAGATCGCAAGCATTAACTTTATTGCCGAAACGGTTGGTTTAGACCAGCTTCCAGATAAGTTACGCGAAGTAGCCGAGATTCGCTTAGAGAATAAAGAAGTGACCCTAAAGGAACTTGGTGAATTGGTGCCCAGTGGGGTAATTTCTAAGTCAGGAATTAACCATCGCTTGAAAAAGATTAATGACTTTGCTGAAAATCTGCGCATGCAAACTGAGGAACGGATTGCGGCAATGGAAAACGAATAGTTAATAAAAGGGATTGAAATGAAATTAGGTCAAAAATTAAAAAAATCAAGGAATAAAGTTAATTTAACCCAAAACGACGTTGCTGATCATCTGCACGTTTCTAGAAAAACGGTGTCTGGATGGGAAAATGATAGGAGCGTTCCTGATATTTACACGATTAAACAGCTTTCAGAATTATATAATACGGATTTGATTGCAGTTTTGGATCATCCAAAAGCTAAGGAGCACAGTACTAACAAGGGTCATCAAATTAATTATGCCTTAATAGCTTGGTATTTTAATTTGTTAGCAATGGGGCTGAATTTATTTAATTTATTTACGGGATTTCTAGATTTTTCTTTTTTCGTTGAAATAATTGCTATAATTCTATTCTTTTCAATCCACGTTTATTATTTTAATAATAAAGTTACAATTAGAAATAAAATGCCATTTTCATGGTTATTTTTATTAGTGATGACAGCACTATTTTTTACCTTACAAATCGAAAAGCTAGCTCGATTAGGATTTGAAATTGCTACTTTTACGTATGTCGGTGCTCTTTTTAGGGCAATTGTCCTTGACTATGGTGTTTTAATTATATTTACGTTTAAAGAAGTCAGGGGAAAAAATTAATTTTTAATATCAATTAAAAACACACCTTAGAACGGTCTTATTGACGGTTTGAAGGTGTGTTTTTATTAGATGTTAATTTAAAAATTAGTTAATGGAACTTGGATGATAGTCAGCAATACAAAATAAATGATCATTGCAATTATTAATTGATGCCAATGGGCGTGCAACGTAATTTTAAAAGCATTAGACCACTTTGCAAGATAATTACGATCGGATTGGAATTTAATGCCATGAATGGTTTGAATTGAAACGGTAGCAAACATATAGATTAAAACAATATAGCTGATATTGAAAATAATTTTGATTAGTGATCCACCAATATTGTTTAATGAAAAGTTGCTAATGATCGAACCAATTCCACCAAAAACTACCGCCGTACTAATGAAGCATAGTGCTTTAGTTATCCAAGCAATTGGGATTAATGAAAGGATTACGTAAATAATCAGAATCCTGATTAAATATGTTAAAGCCGCTATTAAAGTATAAACGGTTGGCACTGCTATTAGGGTGCTTAAATCATCAGCATTTAAAGCACTGATGATTAGGTTAGCTATAAATAATAGAACGGCTATAATTGCCCACCATTTAATTGTAGAACGAGTCACCCTTAGATTTAAGATGATTTTATCGATTATGTTTTCCATTGTTCCTCCTTGTTAAATATTAAATTAGTTATTGTACAATTTATTATGAGTATAGTATCAAAGCATTGATAAAAATGGTAGCTTATCCCTATTTCTAAGGGTGAATTACTGGGCGGATTTATGGTTACAAATTCGATTGAAAGCTTGCCAAATCAATGTTTTAACGTGTCTTATTTTCTAAGCCCCAATTTTTATAAACAAAAAAGCAGTAGCCAATTAATTGACTACTGCTTTTAAATTAATTATCCCAATTATAAGGGATTAATTATTTTTTAGTATCTTTATCTTGTTCATTCTTGCTGGTCATAATTCCATCTAGTAATCCATACTTAACGGCTTCTTCAGCAGTTAAGTAGTTATCACGATCGGTATCACGGTTAACCTTAGCAACCGTTTGGCCAGAGTTTTCGGATAAGATCTTGTTTAACATCTTTCTAGCGCTCAAGATGGATTCTGCTGCGATTTCAATATCGCTTTGCTTTCCTTGAGCACCACCAGATGGTTGGTGAATCATAACTTGGGCGTGTGGTAATGCGAAACGTTTGCCCTTAGTACCTGATGAAGCAAGTACACTGGCCATTGAAGCAGCCATCCCCATTACAATCACTTGGATATCTGACTTAACGAAGTTCATTGTATCGTAAATCGCCATTCCAGAAGTGATGACCCCACCTGGTGAGTTAATGTATAGGTAAATATCTTTATCAGAATCTTGTGCATCCAAGAATAATAATTGAGCAATAATTGAGTTTGCCATATCGTCTTCGATTGGGCCGGATAACATGATAATCCGATCCTTTAATAACCGAGAGTAAATGTCATAAGCTCTTTCGCCGTTAGCGGATTGCTCGATTACAGTTGGGATTAAGTTCATTTTAAATGTCCCCCTAAATTTTGATTTAATTTGAAAATTAGACTATTTAAATTCTATCTTAATAGTCAATGAAGGTCAAAACATTTGCCCACAAAGCGATGTATAAAATCACTGCAAATAATTGAATTATCTGCTCCGATTGACACCATTATACATCGGCTATGTTATTATTTTAAATAATGATATCACGATTGGTGGGGGAAACAACATGGAAACCGTATTGATTACTGGGGCAACTGGAGGACTTGGAATTGAATTTGCTCAATTGGCTGCTAATGATGGCCATCAACTGATTTTAGTGGGCCGTAACGCTGATAAGTTAACCCACCTGCAAAGTAAATTAGCGCAACGATTTAACGTGCCGATTAACACGATTACCGTTGATTTTAAAGATCTATCAGCTGCCCAAACCATCTTTGACCAGGTTCAATCAGCTGGCCTGACTGTTGATTATTTGATCAACAATGCGGGATTTGGTGGCCAGGGGACATTCATGGATCGTACGGGTTCACAAGATATTAACATGCTACATGTTAATGCTGAAGCCCCCACGCGGTTATTAAAATTATTTCTCCCCCAGTTTGTTAAGCGCAACGCTGGACGGGTGTTGAACGTCGCTTCGGTGGCAGCGTTGGTGCCTGGTCCGATGCAGGCCGAATATTTTGCCACTAAGGCATACTTGGCTTCGCTTGGCAACGCCGTCAGCTCTGAATTATCAGATACACAAGTAACCGTGACCACCCTGTTGCCTAGCGTAACTGAAACAGGCTTTGCTACGGCTGGAAACTTAACTAGCACCAAGCTATTTGCCCACGGTGCCAATGCTAGTAAGGTTGCTAAACGGGGCTATCGTGGAATGATGAAGGGGAAGCTAAATGTTTTTGCTGGATTGCAATGGTGGCAACGACCATTAGTGCGATTTCTCCCGATTTTGCCCAAGAATTTAGTAATGGCAGTTATCAAGCGCCAACAAACGAATCAATAAAAAAAACGTTAGCAGTAAAGCTGCTAACGTTTTTTATCTGAGTGCGCCTGGGGGGAATCGAACCCTCATCTCAAGAACCGGAATCTTACGTGCTATCCATTACACTACAGGCGCATATGATTATATTTTTCAATCGAACAATATAAAACTATATCGTAAAAATGATGAAATTGCAAGGGGCGTTATTAGAAATTTAAACAGTAAGGCCTATGTTTTGCAAATTATGAAAGCGGTTGATATACTGCAATATAAAGATAATTATTACCTAGTAAATTGCTTTGACAGTTGTTTTTGTTCAAAAATTTTATTGAGCAATGGGGCTGACACTAGCAGTAAAAAGTGGTAGTATACTGTTGTACTGCTTTAAAATAATATTTATCTTATTATTTCCTAAAGGAGGAAAATTCAGTATGACTGTAAAAATTGGTATTAATGGTTTTGGACGCATTGGACGTTTAGCTTTCAAGCGGATCCACGAACTTAACTCAAGCGACATCGAAGTGGTAGCTATCAACGATTTAACTACTCCATCAATGTTAGCTTACTTATTGAAGTACGACTCAACTCACGGTAAGTTCCCAGGTAAGGTTTCTTCAACTGACACTGGTATCGTGGTTGACGGTAAGGAATACCCTGTATACGCAGAAAAGGATGCTTCACAAATTCCTTGGGTAAAGAACAATGGTGTTGACTATGTTCTTGAATGTACAGGTTTCTACACTTCAGCTGAAAAGTCACAAGCTCACTTGGACGCTGGCGCAAAGCGTGTCTTGATCTCAGCACCTGCTGGTCAAATCAAGACTGTTGTTCCTGGTGTTAACTTGGACACTCTTAACGCTGACGACAAGATCGTTTCTGCTGGTTCATGTACTACTAGTAGTATTGCACCATCAGCTTACTTCTTGAACAAGGAATTCGGTATCAAGGTTGGTACTATGACTACTATCCATGCCTTCACTTCCACTCAAGCTATCTTGGATGGTCCTAGAGGTAAGAAGATGAGAAATAACCGTACTGCTAGCGCAAATACGATTCCTCATTCAACTGGTGCTGCTAAGGCGCTTGGTTTAGTTGTTCCAGAATTACAAGGTAAGTTAAACGGTGTTGCTCAACGTGTTCCATTAGTTGACGGTTCATTAACTGAATTAACTGCTATTTTGGACAAGAAGGTTACTGCTGACGAAGTTAATGCAGCAATCAAGAAGCATACTGAAGGTAACGAAGCTTTCGGTTACGCTGAAGATCCAATTGTATCAAGTGATATCATTGGTGATACCCACGGATCAGTATTTGATCCTACCCAAACTGACGTAACTACTGTTGGTGATGACCAATTAGTTAAGGTTTGGACTTGGTACGATAACGAATGGGGCTTCACTTGTAACATGGTTCGTACTTTATTGAAGTTTGCTCAACTATAAAAAGCAGTTTTAATTAAATTAAATAATTAAAATCTAAAAAAGGTGGGGGAGGTTACTCTTCCACCTTTTTATTATATTTAACATTTTAATATGGCTGACCTTTTGCTTTGAGATTAGGTTCTAAATGCTGTATTATTAAAAGTGTTAAGTTAATATTTATTTAGGAGGTATCTAAATTGGCTAAATTAACTGTTTCTGATTTAGATTTAAAAGATAAAAAAGTATTAATGCGTCTTGATTTCAACGTTCCAATTAAGAATGGTGTAATCGGTGATGATAACCGTATCGTAGCAGCACTTCCTACGATCAACTATGTTGTTGATCATGGTGGTAAAGCAATTATCTTCTCTCACCTTGGCAGAATCAAGAGTGAAGACGATAAAAAAGAATTATCACTACGCCCAGTTGCTGAACGGCTTTCAAACTTATTAAATAAGCCAGTAACTTTCGTTCCTACTACTGAAGGTCCTCAATTAGAAGATGCTATCAATAAGATGAACGACGGTGATGTTTTATTAGTTGAAAACACTCGTTACGAAGATGTTGTTAACGGTGAATATGTAAAGCGCGAATCTGGTAATGATCCAAAACTTGGTGAATACTGGGCTTCACTTGGTGATGTATTCGTAAACGATGCATTTGGTACTGCTCACCGTTCTCATGCCTCAAACGTTGGAATTGCTAAGGCAATGGAAGCTGCTGGTAAGCCAGCTGCGGTTGGTTTCTTAATGGAAAAGGAAATCAAGTATCTTGGCAATGCCGTTAATGATCCTAAGCGTCCATTTGTTGCCATTTTAGGTGGTGCTAAGGTTTCTGATAAGATTACCGTTATCGATAACTTATTAGATAAAGCTGATAAGGTTATCATTGGTGGTGGAATGACTTATACTTTCTACGCTGCCAAGGGAATCAAGATTGGTAATTCATTAGTTGAACAAGACAAAATCGATTTAGCTAAGCAAATTTTAGACAAGGCTGGCGACAAGTTAGTATTACCTGTTGACAACGTTGTTGCTGATAAATTTGCTAACGATGCTAAGACTGAAATCGTTGAAGGTGACATTCCTGATGGAATGATGGCTTTAGATATCGGTCCTAAGTCAATTCAAGAATTTGAAAACGTCTTAAGAGATGCTAAGACTGTTGTTTGGAACGGACCTATGGGTGTGTTCGAAATGAGCAACTTCGCTAAGGGAACTTTAGCAGTTGGTGATTTCTTAGCTAACTTACAAGATGCTACTACGATTGTTGGTGGTGGTGACTCTACTGCTGCTGTTAAGCAATTAGGAATCGCTGACAAGTTAACTCACGTTTCTACTGGTGGTGGAGCTTCACTTACTTATCTTGAAGGTAAGACCCTTCCAGGAATTGCTGCAATTTCCGATAAATAATTTTGATTATTTATTAAAAGTCGTGCTGATTGCACGGCTTTTTTGTTTACATATATTTTCCTTAAGTTTCCAATCCGAATTGCTTAAGGAAAAATATTTATAGTAAAATGATTGGGTACGAAGACACTCAATCGTGCTAATATCCTGATAAGGGGGAGCTTATTAATGAGTGCCCAAAAACGGGTTCCATTTATTGGAGCTAACTGGAAGATGTACTTGATGCCAGATCAAGTGATTCCATACATCGAAACGATTAAAAATCAAATTCCGCGGCCAGCTGAAGTCCAGGTGATGATTGCGGCTTCACCACTGTACCTATGGCCGCTATTAGAACATGCTAGTGGGACCGATGTCATTATTGGCGCTGAAAATTGTGATTATCATGATACCGGGGCTTACACTGGTGAGGTTAGCCCGAAGGCGTTGGCTGAGGCTGGTGTTACCTATTCGATTGCTGGTCATTCTGAACGCCGCCATTATTTTGATGAAGATGATGAAGTCGTTAATAAAAAGGTTCATGCATTGCTGCGGAATCATATCAATCCGATTGTTTGTTGTGATGAGACGTTAGTTAGGACCGAGACTTCAGACGGGGTGCATTGGGTGGTTAGCCAGGTGATCGCAGCATTTAAAAACGTTTCAGAATCAGATGCGTTGCATATGATGATTGCCTATGAACCGCGGTGGGCAATTGGAACTGGAATTACCGCTAGTTCAGCTGAAGCTGAAGAGGGGTGTGCATTGATCAGGCAAACGATCAGTCGGCTTTATTCATCAGAAATTGCCGATTCCATTCGAGTTTTATACGGTGGAAGTGTTAATCCCAAAAATGTAAAGGCACTAATGGCACAACCTGACATTGATGGTGTTTTAGTCGGAAGTGCAAGTCTTGATCCCAAAGAATTCCTAAATTTAATTCATTATTAATTTTTCCGATAATTATAGTTGATTTATTGGTTTTAAAAATCAAAAAATGGTATCATAACAATGTAGATGATGAATAAATGATATATTTATTCAGTTTTAAAGGGGTGTTGGACAGTCCCTGATAAAATGTTTCATATTTTGTCGTAAACTTTGTTTTGCAAGGTTGTTCATACTACGGCTCATTGGTTTTGTACCCAATGGGTAATTAACTTTCACTTAAGGAGAGAATACAATGTCAATTATTTCCGATATTTTTGCTCGCGAAGTCCTAGACTCACGTGGTAACCCTACTGTTGAAGTAGAATTATATACTGAAGCCGGTGCTTTTGGCCGTGGAATCGTTCCATCTGGTGCCTCAACTGGTGAACATGAAGCTGTTGAATTACGTGATGGCGACAAGAACCGTTACATGGGTAAGGGTGTTCTTAAAGCCGTTGACAATGTTAACAACATCATTGCAAAGGAAATCGTTGGTTACGATGTAACTGACCAATTAGCTATTGACGAAGCTATGATCAAGCTTGACGGTACTCCTAATAAGGGTAAGTTAGGTGCTAACGCTATTTTAGGTGTTTCTCTAGCTGCTGCTCGTGCTGCTGCTGACGAATTAGGTGTTCCATTATACAACTACTTTGGTGGTTTCAATGCACACTTACTTCCAACACCTATGATGAACGTTATCAATGGTGGTAAGCATGCTAACAACAAGGTTGACTTCCAAGAATTCATGATTATGCCCGTTGGTGCTAAGAGTGTTAAGGAAGCTATTCGGATGGGTTCAGAAACCTTCCATAACTTAAAGAGCATCTTAAACGACCGTGGTTACTCCACTGCCGTTGGTGATGAAGGTGGATTTGCTCCTGACTTACAAAACAACGAAGAACCATTCGAAATCTTAGTAGAAGCAATTACTAAGGCTGGTTACAAGCCAGGTAAGGACATTTCAATTGCCTTTGACTGTGCTTCATCAGAATTCTACGATCCAAAGACTAAGAAGTACAACTTAGTTGGTGATGGTAAGTCATACTCAGCTGATGAATTCGTTACTTTACTTGAAAGCTTAGTAGACAAGTACCCAATCGTTTCAATCGAAGATCCTTTGGATGAAAACGAATGGGAAGACTGGCAAATGGCTACCCGTCGCTTAGGTAAGAAGGTTCAAATCGTTGGTGATGATTTATTCGTTACTAACACTGATTACCTAGCTAAGGGAATTAAGATGGGTGTTGCTAACTCAATCTTAATCAAGCTTAACCAAATCGGTACCTTAACTGAAACTGTTCGTGCCGTTGAAATGGCTAAGGAAGCTGGATACACTGCTATCATCTCACACCGTTCTGGTGAAACTGAAGATACTACTATCTCAGACTTAGTTGTTGCTCTTAACGCTGGTCAAATCAAGACTGGTTCAATGAGTCGTGGCGAACGGATCGCTAAGTACAACCAATTAATGAGAATCGAAGACCAATTAGGCAAGGTTTCTCAATACAAGGGAATTCACTCATTCTACAACTTGAGTGAACAAGCTCGTGAAAACATTATCAACAAGTAATTAAATTTATTTGCTGCTCAAAAGCTTTGGAACTTGGTTCCAAAGCTTTTTTGTTGTGTTATGATAATAATTAATATGATTCGGGAGCTGAATTAAGGGATGCAGAAGTTAAATTGGAAACAAATTGCGTATTTATGGGATGGAGCGTTAGTTGGTCTTGCCGTTGGTGCGGTGGTGAGCCTCTTTCGGTGGTTGATTGAAATGGACTTAGACTGGGTCAAGCAGCTTTATCAAGCGGCCCATGTGAATCATCTCTGGTTGCTTTTAATGCTGTTGATCAACATTTTAATCTGTTTGTTCGTGGGGTGGTGCATTAAAAAATCGCCAGACATCAAGGGTTCTGGAATCCCACAGGTCGAGGGCCAGCTTGCCAACCGTCTTGATTATCCCTTTTGGCCGATCCTATGGAAAAAATTCGTTGGCGGGGTGCTTGCGATCGGGAGTGGATTGTTCTTAGGTCGCGAGGGACCATCGATTCAACTGGGTTCGACGACTGCCCAGGGCATTGCTAAGTGGCAAGGGTTAACCGGCAGTGCCCGACGGGTGGCAATTGCCGCTGGGGCGGCAGCGGGGTTATCGGCTGCCTTTAACGCCCCGATTGCCAGTGCGTTATTTGTCCTGGAAGAAATTTACCATGAATTTCCAATGAGGGTCTGGCCGACTACCATTTGTGCCTCCATTGCCGCCAACTTTGTTTCAACGGAGGTATTTGGCCAAACGCCGGTGCTTCATATTGAATATGCACATTCATTCCCGCTTGATCAATACTGGTTGCTAATTATTTTAGGAATCTTATTGGGGCTGGGCGGCATTGTTTACCAACAGGTAACTTTAAATGCCCAGTGGTTCTACCGTCCGTTTCAATTTATGGCTAGTAACTACTTCGTAATGATTCCGTTAGTGCTGGTGATTCCGATTGGTTACTTCCTCCCGATTACGCTTGGGGGTGGGAATGGACTGATTTTAGCAATTGCGAATGCGGTGCCCGGAATTTTAATGCTATTAGTGTACTTAGTAGTTCGTTTTGTTTTTGCAACCCTTTCATATGGCTCGGGGGTTCCTGGGGGGATCTTTCTACCGATCTTAACGCTAGGGGCAATTTTAGGCGCACTATATGGTCAGGTACTAGTTAGTTGGCACTTGATTGCTGCTGGATTAGTAATTAATTTAATCATAATTTCGATGGCAGCGTATTTTGCCTGCATTACTAAATCACCATTTACAGCAGTCCTGTTAATTACAGAAATGGTCGGGACCGTGACCCATTTGATGTCGCTCGCGGTCGTTTCGTTGGTTGCATACGCCGTAGTAGACTTATTGCATGGGCAACCGATTTACAGCCAAATGTTGACCAATTTATTGAAGCGCCGTGATTGATTTTTACTACATTGGAAACCACCAGTTAGATATGGTAAAATGTTGAATAGTAGATTGAGCCTTGAAGAAAATAGGAGGCATTATTTTGTATAACTTTTTAATGACGATATTTTGGATCATTAGTATTTTGATTATTATTGCAGTACTAATGCAACCAGCTAAAACTAACGATGCAATGTCATCTTTGACCGGTGGTGCTGACGACTTATTCTCTAAGTCTAAGCCACGGGGATTTGAAGCATTTATGCAAAGAGTAACAACGGTTCTTGGGATTTTATTCTTTGTGGATGCACTTGCGCTAGTTTGGATCTCATCACATTAATTAAGAAACCTTCTGTTTTACGGCGGAAGGTTTTTTATTATATATTATTGGCGCTATTGAATTACTTTAAAATTAAATAATGTTAAAATATAAGTAGTTAAATTACGAAAATAAAATCGATTAAAATCGAAATCTAGAAATAATGAGGAAACTATTTTGGAAGATAATAAATTAAAAGACGAAATTGAGGCTGTTCTTAAGCAAAATGCAAAGACTAGCTTTGAAGTAAGCGAGCTATCTGATGAATTAGGTTACCATGGTTCAGAAGCCTTTAAGTTAATTGTTCAAGAATTAGCACGCTTAGAGCGCGAAGAAAAAGCCCTAGTTACCCAAGATGGCAAGTTTACAGTAAACCCTAAAGCAATGAAGCCACAGGGGATTTTCCATTCAAATCAAAAGGGATTTGGGTTTGTGGACTTTGATGAAAATGAATCCGATGCATTTATCGCTCCTGAATTTACGATGCATGCAATGAATGGTGATACTGTTGAAATTGAAATCGTAGCACCTGGTGAACCAGACTCAGACAGGGGTCCAAAGGCTAAGGTTACTAAGATTTTAGAACATAATTATACCCAGGTAGTGGGTAATTTTGTTCAAACTGGTGATGATGATGGTTATTACGGCCAAATTGAATTAAAAGATAAGAAGCTACTTAAATTTAAGTTCTTTGTTACAGAAGTGGGCTTGAAACCAACAGCAGGGGAAGTGGTGACTGCTGAAATCACTGAATACCCAAATGATGAACATCCAGAAGCGATGGTGGGAATTGCCAAGCAAGTAATTGGGAGTGTTGACGATCCAGGAATCGATATTCTTCAAATTGTTTACGCTCATGATATCCCATCTCAATTTCCTGAAGATGTTTTACAAGAAGCTGACGCAATCCCAGATCACGTATTAGATTCTGAGTTAGTTGGTCGTGAAGACGTTACTGACCAAAACTTGGTGACGATCGATGGGGAAGCTTCAAAGGATTTAGATGATGCCGTTACCGCTTGGAAACTACCAAATGGTAATTATCACCTTGGAGTTCATATTGCCGATGTTAGTCACTACGTTAAGCCAGGAAGTTTATTGGATGAAGAAGCCTATAAGCGGGGGACTTCCGTTTATTTGACCGATCGGGTAATTCCAATGTTGCCACGGCGATTATCCAATGGAATTTGTTCATTGAACGAAGGGGTAATTCGGTTATGTATGAGTTGTGAGATGGAAATCACCCCAGCTGGAAACGTTGTTAAGCATCGAATCCACCCTAGTTTTATGCGTTCTAAGGCACGGATGACGTATACTGCCGTTAATAAGATCTTAGAATCTAAAGATCCCCAAACGATGGAAGAGTATTCTGAACTAGTGCCAATGTTTGAAACAATGGGTGAATTACACAAAATCCTATACAAGCATCGGAAACAACGTGGTGCAATTGACTTTGATGATCGCGAAGCTGAAATCATCGTGGATGAAAAAGGGCACCCCATCGACATTAAGTTACGGGTGCGGGGCACTGCTGAAAAGATGATTGAATCATTCATGTTAGCAGCTAATGAAACCGTTGCCCAACACTATAGTGAAAAGCATGCGCCATTTATTTATCGGGTCCATGAAACGCCTGATGCAGAACGGGTTAAAAAGTTCTTTGAATTTTTAACTGCGTTTGGAATCGATGTGAAGGGCGATCCCGCTAAATTAAAGCCAAAGATGTTACAAAACGTGCTCAAAAAGGTTGCTGGTAAGCCTGAAGAAGCCGTTGTTTCAGTAATGATGTTAAGAAGTTTAAAACAAGCTCGTTATGCTGATCAATCACTTGGTCACTTTGGGTTAGGGGCTGAATTCTACACCCACTTTACTTCGCCAATTCGGCGTTACCCTGATACTACTGTTCATCGTTTGATTCATTACTATGAAGATAACGGAATTAATAAGGAAAGTAAGGCCAAGTTTGGTGGCGGCTTATTAGAAGAAGTTGCTGATCATTCATCTAAGTGTGAACGGCGTTCGGTTGATGCTGAACGTGATACCGATTCGATGAAGAAGGCTGAATACATGGCTGATCACATCGGCGAAGAATTTGATGCTACGGTTAGTTCCGTGCTTAAATTTGGGATGTTCATTGAACTACCTAACACCGTTGAAGGGCTTGTTCACATTAGTCGGATGAAGGATGATTATTACGAATACGTTGAAAAGTTCCTAGCGTTAGTGGGACGGCGGACGAAGCGGACCTATAAGATTGGCCAAACCGTACGCGTCAAGGTAGTAGGTGCAGATCCTGCACAAAGTACGGTTGATTTTGACATTGTTAATCCAGAAAAAACGCCAACTAGCGACTTGTTGCCAAAACAAAGTCACGGTCACGGTGGCGGCAATCGTCGTTCTAACAACAATCGGAACGGTAATCGCAATCATCGCAACGGTGGTGGCAATCGTAATAGTAATCATGGCGGCGGTCAAAAACGGAGTCACTCTAATAATAACCATCATGGTAATGGTCACAACAATAATAATCACCGCTCCCATTAATCAATTAACTTAAGGTGAGGTGAAATTCTATGGCTAAAAAAAAGCGACAACCAAATGATGATAATTTGATGGCGCAAAACCGAAAGGCGCGTCATGACTATACGATTGAAAGTACGATGGAAGCAGGCATGGTCTTAAGAGGAACCGAGATTAAATCAATTCGCGATCGGCGGGTGAATCTAAAGGACGGTTTCGTAAGAATTAGGAATCATGAAGCCTACTTGGAAAACGTACACATTAGTGAGTACGCTGAGGGGAATCAATTTAATCATGACCCGTTGCGCAATCGGAAATTATTGCTCCATAAAAAAGAAATTACCCGCTTATTAAATGACACTAAAGCAAAGGGAATTACAATCGTTCCACTTAAAATTTATATTAAAAATGGTTTTGCTAAGGTTTTAATTGGTGTTGCTAAGGGGAAACATGAATATGATAAGCGTGAAACATTAAAGAAACGGGATCAAAACCGTCAAATTGATCGCGTCTTGAAGCATTATTAAAAGCGATTCTTAATTTGTTTGAGAACCGCTTTTTGTGGTTACTGGAATGTTTAATGATGATAAAATTAATTAGGGGTGTTTGTAAATGAAGCAGTTTATTCATAATGATTGGTGGGATGTTTTAAAACCAGAGTTTGAAAAAACCTATTATCAAAATTTAAGACATTTTTTAGTGGATGAATATAGTCACTATCAGATTCATCCAGCGATGAACCAAATTTTTGAAGCGTTTCAGTGGACCCCCTTTAGTAAGGTTAAAGTCGTCATCTTAGGCCAAGACCCATACCATGAACCAAATCAAGCAGTCGGGTTGAGTTTTTCTGTAATGCCTGGGGTACCTGTGCCACCATCGCTTAGAAACATTTATAAGGAACTATATAGCGATTTGGGAATTAAGCCTGTTAACCACGGTTTTCTTGAAAAGTGGGCCAAACAAGGGGTGTTACTTTTGAACTCGGTTCTAACCGTCAGAAACGGGGTTGCCTTTTCCCACAAGGGGAAGGGCTGGGAAGAACTCACGGATGCTGCGATTCAGAAACTGTCTGAACGGCCGCAACCAGTTATTTTTATATTATGGGGTCGAGCAGCGCGCGATAAGGTTAAATTTATCAATACACAAAGTAATATTGTTTTGGAGTCTGCCCACCCTAGTCCGCTCTCTGCTAATCGGGGGTTCTTTGGCTCGCGTCCATTTTCTAAGACCAATGAGGCCTTAGTGGCAATGGGTGAACGGCCGATTGATTGGCAACTTCCTGAACATGTTGATTTTCAACAAGCACTAGCGGATTTAAATGCACAGTAATGGAGGATTACAAGATGGATCTATTTGAAAGTTTAAAGAACAAGGTAAGCCAAGCTCAAAAAACGATTGTTTTCCCTGAAGGTGAAGATATTCGAATTATTGAGGCGACTAGTCGATTAGCCACAGATGGAGTTGTTAAGCCAATTCTACTAGGGAAACCATCAACGATTAAGCGGGTTGCTGATGAATACGAAGTTGATTTAAGTCAATTGACGATTTTTGATTATTTAAATTTACCAGAGGATGAATTAGCGGAATACGTGACTGCACTGGTTGAACGTCGTAATGGGAAGACCGATGAAGCAACTGCTAAGCAATGGCTAACTGATCCCAATTACTTTGGGACCATGATGGTTTATTTAGATAAAGCCGATGGAATGGTTTCTGGAGCTGCACATCCAACTGGTGATACCGTTCGTCCCGCCTTACAAATTATTAAGACCAAGCCAGGAATTAAGTTGGTAAGTGGTAGTTTTATCATGCTCAAGGGTGATCAACGTTATGTATTTGCTGATTGTGCGATCAACTTAGAGTTAGATGCGAATGGAATGGCTGACGTAGCGATTGCTAGTGCTGCGACTGCAAAACAATTTGGAATTGATCCTGCTGTTGCGATGTTGAGCTTTTCAACTAAGGGGTCCGCACGTGGTCCAATGGTTAAGAAGGTCCAAGAAGCGACTGAATTGGTTCATGAAAAGCAACCTGATTTAGCAGTTGATGGTGAATTACAATTTGATGCTGCGTTTGTTCCTGAAGTCGGTGCTAAGAAGGCTCCAGGATCTAAAGTAGCGGGTCGCGCAAACGTCTTTGTATTTCCTGAATTACAATCTGGGAACATTGGATATAAGATTGCACAACGTTTGGGTGGCTTTGAGGCCCTCGGACCAATCTTACAAGGACTCAACAAGCCGGTCTCTGATTTATCTAGGGGCTGTAATGCTGAGGATGTTTACAAGGTTGCCATCATTAATGCACTTCAATCAATCGATTAATTATAAGGGGTTAATAGCTTGAAAAAAATAACCGTTAATACCCCTGAAGCAACCATGCAAATTGGTAAAAAAATTGCTCCTTTCTTACAAGCAGAGGATTTACTGCTATTAGATGGCGACCTCGGTGCAGGGAAAACAACTTTTACCAAGGGGCTTGCTGCAGGATTAGGAATTAAAAGAAATGTTAAAAGCCCGACTTTTACCATCATTCGTGAGTATCAAGATGGTCGCTTACCACTTTATCATATGGATGCCTATCGTTTGGATGATGGTAGTGGGGATGAATTAGGATTAGAAGAATATTTTAATGGTGATGGAATAAACGTTGTGGAGTGGGCTAATTTCGTTGCTGATGAGCTACCTGATAATTATTTAAAAATTATTTTCAGACGTAATGATGAATTAGGCCCTGAATCTAGGACCCTTTCTTTTGAGCCCCACGGAAGTCATTTTCAAACCATTTTAAAAGAAAGCTTGGATAAAGATGGCAAGCAATGATAATCAGATTTCAATTGAATTAGCAGATTGGAATGATGCTAACGCAATTTTAAAATTAATGAAACAATTAGTCACTGAATCTGATACTTTCACAGTTGATCCGGGACTAGCTGATTTATCAATTGAGCAAGAGCAACGTCAAATCATGCTAATTAATCAGACCAGGAGTAACGTTATTTTAGTGGCTCATTTTGGCGACTTGATTATTGGAATCGTTACAGTGCAACAACTGCTTGATTCAAAAGATGGTGAACTAGGCGTGGCCGTGTTGAAGCGATTTTGGAATAATGGGATTGGCAGTGCGCTGGTGGATGAAGCCTTGAATTGGGGCAGTTCGTTTAGTAATTTACAGCGGTTTGTCTTGACGGTTGAAAATCAAAATCAAGCTGCAATTCATGTTTACCATAAACTAGGTTTCATCGATAATTTTGGCTCACGAGTGATTAATGTGCCTGGCAATGAAAAATCGACTACTGAAATGATTTGTCATTTAAAATAAAAAGATGTTAATGGAGATTACCATTAACATCTTTTTATTTGATGATTTTTACAAATTGTTTGATTGCTTCATCGCCAAATTGTTGTTGTTCATACCTTAAGATGTTGGCACATGCAAGACTGTCATCTAAGGCATTGTGATGATGATTTAACTCGATGTTCAAATTTTCACAAACGGTGTTTAGTTTGAAGTTCGTGAAATTAGGGAATAGCTTTCGGGTCACGGCCACTGTATCTAAGGTTAAGTATTGTGGTTGGACCAATTGATAGCGTTCTAAACTCTTTTTTAAAACGCTATTATCAAAGTTAGCGTTATGAGCAATAACCAAATGATTAGGGCTAAAAAACATTTTAATTTTTTCCCATACCTCAGGAAATGTTGGCGCATTAATTACGTCTGATTCATGGATACCGTGCACTTCAACGTTTCGCCAAAAGAATGGCACCTCTGGGTTAATTAACGTGTAAAATTCACTTGCAATCTCGTTATTTCTAACCACTGTTAATGCTAGTGAACAAGCGCTAGCACGTTTAAGAGCTGCCGTTTCAAAATCAATTGCAATAAAATTCATGTAATTATTTTCCTTTCTATCCTTTTTAATAATTAGTTTATTCATAATTGGGGCGTTAATTCATGGTAAAATTATAGTATATCGATTTAAGAGGGACGATTTGTATGCATAATTTTAATCCAAAAATAAAAAATTTAAAAATTAAAACTAATGAACCGCTATCAAAATATACTTTTACTAAAACTGGTGGGAATGCAGATTATTTGGCGTTACCAGATAATGAAGAGCAGTTAAGTCAACTATTAAAGAGTGCGAATGAATTTGGCCTACCAATTACAGTATTGGGTAATTCTAGTAACTTAATTGTAAGCGATAATGGAATTCGTGGGATTACAATCATTTTAACTCATTTGACCAAGATTAGCGTCAATGGAAATAAAATCGTTGCTGAAGCTGGTGCTGCACTAATCGATGTCGCAATTGCTGCTCAAAAGCATGGATTATCAGGAATGGAATTTGCTGCTGGGATTCCTGGTAGCGTTGGTGGTGCTGTTTATATGAATGCCGGAGCGTATGGTGGTCAAACCGCTGATGTAGTTAATTACGCAACAATCGTTGGATTTGATGGTAGTGTGCGTAAATTAAATAATGCCGAATTAGAGTTTGATTATCGCCATAGTATTATTCAAAATGGTCATAATGCAATTATAGCTGCTGAATTTGAGTTGCAACCTGGTAATCAAAGTCAAATTTTAGCTAAAATGGACCATTTTAATGCTTTACGGGCATCAAAGCAGCCACTTGACCTGCCATCATGTGGGAGTGTCTTTAAAAGGCCTAAGAATCATTTTGCTGGTAAGCTAATTCATGATTCTGGATTGCAGGGCTACCGATTCGGCGGAGCGCAAGTATCTACTAAGCACGCCGGATTTATCGTTAACGTTGGCGGAGCCACTGCAACTGATTACATCACGGTGATCCACCACGTCCAAGATGCGGTTTATCAAAATAGTGGGATTCACTTAGAAACTGAGGTTAGAATTATTGGTGATCGGTAATTATAAAAAATGGAATTGGAGTTGAGATGATATAAATGGTGATTATTGAGTTAATTATTTTACTAGTTGTATTACTATTAATCTCGACAGTCATTAGTCACTACCTACCCATGATTCCAGGTAGCTTGATTCAGATTGGACTAGGGCTGTTGTTATCTGTTTTTACAAAATTTCAAATTAATTTTGAAACTGAATGGTTTTTATTACTATTTATTGCCCCCTTGCTTTTTAATGACGGGAAACGGTTTCCCAAACGAGAGCTTTGGCAGTTAAAATTACCAATTTTTATTAATGCCATCGCTTTAGTTGTGATTACAATGTTAGTTGGGGGCGTAATAATCAATTGGATGATTCCAGAGATGCCGTTTGCAGTTTGTTTTGCGTTAGCAGCAATTCTTTCTCCTACGGATCCAGTTGCTGTTCAATCAATTGCGAAACGTTCTAATTTACCGAGTGGCATTTTACACTTGGTTAGTGGTGAAAGCTTGATCAATGACGCTAGCGGGCTAATTTGCTTTAAGTATGCGCTAGCAGCTGCAATGACTGGAAAATTTTTGTTAACCAGTGCAGTTGGTGATTTTTTCTACATCAGTATTGTGGGATTAATTATTGGAATCGTAATTATGTATTTGCTGTTAAAGGCACGTGATTATTTATATGATAGTGGGATTAACAACATTATTTTTTATACGGTCGCTTACTTAGTCACGCCGTTTGTGATTTACTTTATCAGTGAAGAATGGTTTCATGCTTCTGGAGTGATTGCGGTAGTTAGTGCTGGAATCACCATGCATGTTAAGGATCGTAAGATTGCAAATGTTAATCCTGAATTAACGTTAGTTACTGAGAAGACCTGGAACGTGGTCATCTATATTTTAAACGGAATTATTTTCTTACTGCTTGGTTTTTCATTACCGCAAGCAATGGGCAAGAGTATTCAAACGATTCAGTTGGGAACGATTGATCCGATCATTTATGCTGTGGTTACGTGGCTATTACTACTTGCGATTCGGTTCGTCTGGATCGTAGGATATCAATTCGTGGCTAATCGTTGGAATTATAAAAAGGTCAATTTAAGGGTGGCATTGCTATCTGGGCTATCCGGAGTGCGGGGAGCAGTTACGATGGTGGGGGTCCTATCGATTCCAGTGCTCACTGCTACGGGGAGAAATTTCCCAGAACGGCCCATGGTGTTGTTTATATCTGCTAGTGTAATTATTTTAAGCTTACTTAGTGCCATTATCTTCATTCCATTATTGACTGAAAATCAACAAGAACAGATTGATGACAATAATTATATTTCTAACGATAAGGCACAGATTAAATTAGTGCAATCTGCAATTAATAAGGTCCAAAAAAGCCAAAATGAATACAATCAACAAGCAGCGTTCGATTTAATATTTCAATATCAATTAATGCTTAGAAAGTTAAAACATGATTTAAGATCTAATCAATTTAATGATTTTAGTTTCAATAATGAATTAGCACTGCGTAGGATCGCGTTTAGTGGTGAGCGGAAAGCCGCTCAAGGGTTATACGATGATGGTGTGATTAAACGGGATGAGTATTTTGCAACGGTTAAAATGATTAATCGACGCGAAACGGCAATGTTAGATTCAGTCGGAATGAATACCTCTCGTTCTAGTTTTATAAGTGATATTTCCACTTTCCTGTCTGGAATTCGTAGTTTTTTCATTGCGGGACGTCGTTTTAATCACCGTGACGAAATGTTGAGAAAACATTGGGGCTTGATAATTGAAACATTAAGTCAGGCTGCCATTCAAGAGGTTAAAAACTACCTTAACAGGCCGGATATTGATTCTAGTTCCTTTGAAAATCAAATGGTTGATCACATCATTGTTTTTTATCGAAATCGAATCAACCGCATTAATTCAGTCCATCAAGATGATTATCAACAACAATTAAATAATTTGCAGGTTCGTGGTTTTGGAGCCCAACGCCTCGAAATTCAACGTTTATTAGATACTAATCAAATTGACTGGGAAACTTCCAATGAGCTTAGACAACACATCAATTATTTGGAAAATGTGATGATGAGTCCATTAAACGAAAGTGAATAACTAAAAAATGTGTCCGTAATTTTTAATTATGGACACATTTTTATTTATGCTGGTTTTGATTAATTGAAATGACCCAATAAATCGTAATTTGGATTGCCATCATGGTGGCTGTGAATATCATCATATCTGGTGTCCACATTTTAATCAGTGGCATAATAAATAACCTGGGGCTTAAAAATAAGTAAAGCGTATGCAACCTTAAAAACCGTCCGATAAAAACCCCCACTGAAGAGGTAAATGTAAAAATAAGAACGATTATCCAGTAAATGACTTGTGATTTTAATCTGAATTTATTCATCAGTGATTTAACTGTAAGTGCTAATGACCAAGTGCCAACAAACGCACAAACAATGGCACTGATGACTAGCATCATAAAATTAATCCAAATTTGATCAGATAGTTTCAAAAGGCCGGTTAAATTATCATAAGGGTTTAATAGCGATAAATGAAATAAATCCGTAAGAATGTAGGGTGCATTTGGATAAAATAGTATCCAGATGATTAGTAGCGGCCAGTAAAGGATACTTGCATTAATTATTTCATGGTTCAAGTGGAAACTAATTTCAATTGGAATATAGGCTAAAAACGTATTTAGTAATAAGAAATTGAAGGGTTGTTTGACAAAAAAACCGGTAATTATAAACCAAATCGCAAAAAAAATGCGAACCTGCCAACTTTTTGAAAGATGCACTAGAAAACCTCCCCTTATTTTAATTAAAGTCTATTTTAATTAATTCTAACAAAAATGTGTTAATTTTAGAACGCTGTTTAAAAATAAGTTCTTAATATCGTGATATAATAAAGCTAGCGTTAATATTTGGAGGTTATATGATGAGTAACTTTTGGAGTAATCTGTTTACTCTTAGCCATTTTAGTAGCTTAATTGATATTCTAGTGGTTTGGTTCATTACATACGAATTGATTATTTTGCTACGTGGAACTAAAGCAGTTCAATTGTTTAGAGGAATTATCGTAATTGCGATAATTAAAATCCTTAGTGTTTTGTTCGGGCTGGGAACTGTTTCTTGGATGGTTGATCAGGTCATTAACTGGGGATTTATTGCAATTATCGTTATTTTTCAACCAGAAATTAGACGGGGCCTTGAACATTTAGGACGCGGTTCTTTGTTGTGGCATACTAAAAATCAGAATGAAGAAACTGAACAGATGATTGAGGGACTTGATAGCGCAATTCAGTACATGTCCAAACGAAGAATTGGGGCCTTGATCACGATTCAAATGGAAACTGGCCTTGAGGATTATATTGAAACAGGAATTGAATTAGATGCTCATATCACAGGGGCATTGTTAATTAATACGTTCATTCCGAATACTCCACTTCATGATGGAGCAGTAATTATTAGAAACCATCGAATTGCTGTTGCGGCAGCATATCTGCCCCTTTCACAAAGTACGATGATTCCAAAAGAGTTAGGGACTAGGCATCGTGCTGCGGTTGGGATTTCTGAAGTTACCGATGCCCTTACGATCGTGATTTCAGAAGAAACTGGTGAAGTTTCAATTACAAAGGATAATGAATTGCTGCGCGGGATGACCCAACAAGATTACCTTAAATTTTTACGGGATCAACTGATCAAAAAACAACAAATTAGCCATAATATCTTTACGATGATTGGGAGTTGGATCAGTAATCTTAGTAAAAGTGGAAAGGGGAATTAGACATGCGTAAATTCTTCAACAGCACTTTTTTCTACCTAATTCTATCTTTAATATTTTCGATATTACTATATGCATACGCTAATCAGGATAAACTTAACTTTACTAGTAATAAGAATAGCAATATCACGCAATTAGCATCTACTAAAAATGCTAGCGTTTCCGCTAATTTACAGTTAAACGTTAATAGTAGTAAGTATTTTGTTACTGGATATCCTGATAAAGTTAGCGTATCGCTAAGTGGGCCAACCGCATTGGTTACCACAACGACTAATACCCAAAATTTCCATATCTATGCTGATTTAAGTAAATTAGGGGTTGGAAAGCATCGGGTTAGATTATCTCAGGATGGTTTAAATTCAGAGTTAAAATATAAAATTAATCCATCTTATATCACCGTTAATATTCAGCCTCGTCAGACGGTAACGCTTCCAGTAACCGCAAGCTATGATAAGAGCATGATTTCATCTGGTTACCATGTTGGAAGTGCGGTTGTGTCTGATGCTAAAGTTAAGGCCACTGGGGCTTCTAGTGAAATTAGTAAGGCTGTGCGGGTGATTGCCAAGTTGAACCTATCTCAAAATACTAATAAGACCGTTAATTCACAGGCGATATTAGAAGCTGTTGATCGGAAGGGCAACACCGTGAACGTAATTTTAACCCCTTCAACTACGAATGTTTATTTGCCAATTAGCAGTGGTAATTTCAAGGAGTTACCAATTAAATATCAGATTGATAATAAGGCATCTAATAAGACCTATTCAGTGACTTCTAACACTGAAAAGGTTAAGGCATTTGGTACTTCTAGTGAGTTGGACAATTTGAAAAACGTTACTGTTAATATTGATGTTAGTCGAATTACTGCTAATGAAACCAAAACGATTCAGCTTGATAAGTCACTCAACAAGGTTAGTGGCTTTGATCCAGAAAAAATTAAAGTGAATATAAAAGTTAAAGATAAGTAAGAAATGAGGAGTTAATAATGAAATATTTCGGAACCGATGGAGTTAGAGGAGTTGCAAATCGTGATTTAAGCCCAGAGCTGGCTTTTAAATGTGGTCGTGCTGGTGGTTATATTCTGACCAAGCACTCTGATAGTAAAATCCCCCAAGTACTAGTTGCTCGTGATACCCGAATTTCTGGTCAAATGCTTGAAGAAGCACTGATTGCTGGATTGTTATCAACTGGAATTGAGGTTTTAAGATTGGGAGTCATTACGACTCCTGGTGTTGCATATTTAGTCCGAACTCAGGATGCAGCTGCTGGGGTAATGATTACCGCTTCTCATAATCCAGCAGAATATAATGGAATTAAGTTTTTTGGTTCAGATGGTTACAAACTTTCTGATGAAATGGAAGAAGAAATCGAAGCAATTCTAGAAGCTGATAAGGATGAATTACCACGTCCATCAGCAGAAGGATTGGGAACTGAAGATGATTTTTCTGAAGGTGCTCAAAAATACATTCGATTCTTGAATCAGACTGTTTCTGATGATATTGCTGGAATGCATATTTGTGTCGATGCTGCTAATGGTGCCACTAGTAACTTGGTTTCGCGTCTTTATGCTGATGCTGGAGTGGAATTTGACACGATGGCTACCCAACCAAACGGGCTTAATATTAATGATAACGTTGGTTCGACCCATCCAGAACAACTTCAAAAAATGGTCGTTGAAAAGGGTGCAGAGGTCGGATTTGCGTTCGATGGTGACGGAGATCGTTGCTTGGCCGTTGATGAAGAAGGAAACTTAGTCAATGGTGATAAGATTATGTTTATCTGCGGCAAATACATGGCAGAGCATGGTCGCTTGAAACAAGATACCATTGTTACCACGGTTATGAGTAATTTAGGGATGTATAAGGCCATGGAAGCAAATGGGATGAATAGTAAGCAGACTAAGGTTGGCGATCGGTATGTCGTTGAAGAAATGAACGCTGGTGGTTATAACCTTGGTGGTGAACAATCTGGCCATATCGTATTTTTAGATTTCAATACGACTGGTGATGGAATGTTAACTAGTCTTCAGCTTCTCCACGTAATGAAGGATACTGGTAAGAAACTATCAGAATTAGCGGCTGAAATGAAGACGTACCCACAGAGCTTGATCAACGTTAAGGTAGCTGACAAAAATTCAGCATTAGATAACCCTTCTGTTAAGAATGTAATTGAAAATGTTGAACACGAAATGAATGGTGATGGTCGGGTATTGGTAAGACCAAGTGGAACTGAACCATTATTAAGAGTAATGGTTGAAGCCCCAGATCAAGATACGTGTCAAGAAAATGCTGAAAAAATTGCCAAAGTGGTTGAAAAAGAATGTGGAATTGAATAAAAATATAAATTAAGAGGTCGGTTAGTTAGGCCTTTTTATTTTGCCATTTTTCTCTAATTTAGATATACCAATTTAATATTTTAATAGTTGACATATTGCACAGACCGTTGTAAAGTATCTACTTGAACGATTAAATATGAGCTTAATTATTGTCTATACCAATTTAAAAATAATATGATTAAAAACAAAAGGGGATTAAAAATATGTGTGGAATTGTTGGAGTAACCGGTAATGATAATGCCGTAAAGCTTCTAATTCATGGACTTGAAAAACTAGAATATCGGGGTTATGATTCTGCCGGAATTTATGTTAATGATCAAGATGGAAAGGACTATCTTGTAAAGCGGAAGGGAGCAATTGCCGAATTAAAGGCGGCGATTACACCCGAAGTACATGGTAGTACTGGAATTGGGCATACTCGTTGGGCCACTCATGGTGGAGTAACGGTTGAAAATGCACATCCACAATTTTCGCAAGATGACCGTTTTTACCTTGTTCACAACGGTGTGATCGAAAATTACAAGGAATTAAAGAAGCAATACCTTTCAGATGTTGATTTCACTAGTCAAACCGATACTGAAGTGGTTGTTCAATTAGTTGATCATTTTGCAGTTAAGGAAGGAATGACTACGAAAGAGGCATTCTTAAAGACAATCTCATTACTTAAGGATGGAGCTTCATACGCATTCTTATTAATGGATCGTGAACAACCAGATACTTTGTATGTTGCTAAGAACAAGAGCCCATTATTAATTGGACTTGCTGATGGTTTTAACGTTGTTTGTTCTGATTCAGTTGCAATGTTAAATGTTACCCATGAATTCTTGGAACTTAAAGATGGTGAAGTGGTAACTGTTAAGCCAAATTCAGTTGATATTCAAGATCGGCAAGGTAATCACATCGAAAGAGAACCATTCCATGTTGATACTGATGCTTCAGAAGCAGACAAGGGCATTTACCCTTATTACATGCTTAAGGAAATCAACGAACAACCAAATGTATTAAGAAAATTATCCCAAAAGTATCTTTCAGAAGATGGCGCTTCTAAGATTGATCCTAAAATTTTAGATTCAATGAAAACGGCCGATCGGCTCTACATCGTGGGAGCAGGGACTAGTTATCACGCTGGGTTAGTTGGGAAAAATCTGTTTGAAAAATTAGTGGGGATTCCAACCCAAGTGGAAGTTGCTTCAGAATTTGCCTATGATGATCCATTGTATTCTGAAAAACCATTCTTTATTTTCTTGAGTCAAAGTGGTGAAACTGCTGATAGTCGGGTCGTATTACAAAACGTTACGAAGAAAAACTTCCCAACTTTAACAATTACTAACGTTGAAAATTCCACCCTTTCACGTGAAGCAGACTTTACATTGTTGCTTGATGCTGGTCCAGAAATTTCAGTTGCTTCTACGAAGGCCTATACAGCTCAAATTACGCTAGAAGCCATTTTAGCGAAGTCATTGGGCGAATCACTCGGCTTAAAGCGGGCGATTGACTTTAACCTTAGACAACAACTTGGTGTCGTAGCTACTGGGATGCAGGCGGTAATCGACGAAAAGGAACAAATCGATTCCATTTCTAAGAACTACTTTGTTGAAGCTACCAAGGCGTTCTACATTGGACGGGGAATTGATTACTATGTTTCATTGGAAGCAGCGTTGAAGTTAAAGGAAATTTCCTATATTATTGCTGAAGGGTTTGCTTCTGGTGAATTGAAGCATGGAACCATCGCTTTGATTGAGGAGGGAACTCCGGTAATTGCAATCGTTACGCAAGCAAAGACTGCTGGGTTAACTAGAAATAACCTCGAAGAGACTAAGTCACGGGGTGCTAAGACCTTTACGATTTCAACCGAAGCATTAGCTGAGGATGATGATGATCTTGTTTTACAAGATGTTGACGAAATGCTCACTCCATTATTAAGCGTTGTTCCAGCCCAATTACTTGCTTATTACACTAGTTTGAACAAGGGCTTGAATGTTGATCGGCCACGGAATTTAGCAAAGAGTGTTACTGTGGAATAATTAAAGTTAGCGTTTTTTGATTTGATTTGTGCTAAACTGGACTTAATTATTCATCAATTAAAGAGGTGGTGGCATAATGAAATTTACTAAAAAACGAAAAGCTAGTAAAAATGATCAGCGCAAACAGGCGACATGGGAAAAGTTTAAAAATCAACAAAATAAATTAAATGCCGATCGTCGGGGCGTTAAACAAAAATAAATCAATAGATTTAAAATCCTTAAAATTAATCTTAATTTTAAGGATTTTTTTTACATTTTCTTAAAAAGATTATGTTATTCTAACAATAATAAAAATAAAGAGGGGAATTTAAAAATGAATAGGAAGTTCAGAACTGCATTTATTGGTCTAATGACCATGATGCTTAGTATTAGTTTACTTGGAGTACATAGTGCTAAAGCTGACACAGCTTCTGATTTTATTAGTAAGTTGTCACCAGTTGTAAAAACGGTTGCCGCAAAATATAATCTTTATCCATCGTTGATGTTAGCTCAAGCTGCGTTGGAAAGTAGCTATGGACAAAGTACGCTTGCTACCAAAGATTATAATTACTTTGGGATTAAGGGTTCTTATAATGGACAATCCGATACTTTAAAGACCGCTGAATATAATAGTAGTGGTGCTATTTACTACGTTAATTCTAGTTTTAGAAAGTACCCCAATGCGCAAAGCTCATTAGAAGATTACGCTCAAATGATTCGAAATGGTTTAGTGGGGGCTTCTAGCTTTTATTCTGGCACCTGGAAGGAAAACGCCAAGTCTGTTAATGATGCTGCGACCGCTTTGGTTGGTAAGTACGCTACCGATCCAAACTATGCTAATAAGTTAATTAGTATTATTAATCAATATAATTTAACTACGTTAGATGGCGGAATTACTGAACAAAGTAATTCGGTTGCTGACAACAGTAGCTCGACTACTGCATCAACCAATGCTACTACATCAACCAGCAATACTAATAATTCAACGAATACTAGTGATGTAAAGGTTAGTTATTCACTTGGTGATTCTAATGAATCGGTTCCACTATCTAGTCAATTTAAAAAACAAGCGCTTTATAATAAAATCGAGGGCACTAGCAGTAATGTTAAGAGTTATAAGTGGAAGGCGAGTCTAAAGTCAGGATCGCTAGTTTATGCTGACAACGTTGGCTATGCTACGGGAACTTCTGGGAATCAAACTTGGTATCGAATTCGGCTTACAAAGAATACTAATTCTAAGAAGTACTGGGTAAAGGCCCAAGCTTTAAACTTTCCATCGGTTAAGTATTTTAAGTTATCAACCAGTGTTAGCTCGAATTTAATTACTAGTAAAATTGCTTATAGTCATATTTATGGTTCTGATACGCTCGCCAGCAAAATTACAGATTCAGAAATCGCTAATCGGGTTAAGTATAATGCGAATATGATTGGAATTTCAGGTAGTAAGGGGAATGCGCAGATTTGGATTCGTTATAAGATGAGCAACGGCAATAACGCCTGGATTCAAATTAAACATGTGAATGGAATTCAATACTTACCAGTCAGCCTTACTAAGCGGCTGAGTTCTCAATATGGTAAGTATGCCCTTTATAACATTGTTCCAGGGACTGGAAAGGCCCAAGAGCAGAGCTGGAATACCGTTTCAGAATCATCAATCTCAAACGTTAAGGTCGATTCGCTATCAGTCGATACTAATTCTAAATTAATTTGGGCTCAAATTAAAATTGGCAACCAAAAGTATTGGATCAACAATTCAGCTTTGTACTAATTTTCCTTTCGGATTATTATTATGTTTGTTATAATGTTATTTTGTTGTATATCTAGTTAACGAAATCAAATTTAGGAAGTATTAAAAATGGCAGAAGAACAATACAAAATTAAAGTACAAAATGTAACTAAGGAGTATGACTTATTTAAGACCCAAACTGATAAGTTAAAATCATTCTTCTCAATTAATAATAAAAATATTCCGCACTTCTGGTCACTAATGGGGGTTTCATTTACCGTTAAGCCAGGGGAAGCACTTGGAATCATTGGGGTAAATGGGTCAGGAAAATCTACAATTTCTAACATTATTTCTGGAATTATTCCACAAACAACTGGCCAAGTCGATGTTAAGGGTGATACTTCAATCGTTGCAATTAACTCAGGATTGAAAAAGAATTTGACCGGTCGAGAAAATATTCGGTTAAAGTCATTGATGCAGGGATTAACCAATCAAGAAATCGATGAAATGATGGATGATATTATTTCATTTGCAGATATTGGTGATTTTGTTGATCAACCAGTTAAAAGTTATTCAAGTGGGATGAAATCGCGTCTTGGATTTGCAATCGCTGTTCATATTAAGCCCGATATTTTGATCATTGATGAAGCCCTATCAGTGGGTGATGATACCTTCTATCAAAAGTGTGTGGATAAGATTTCTGACTTTCGTAAAGAGGGGAAGACGATCGTTTTCGTTAGTCATGCTTTGAAGCAGGTTGAATTACTTTGTGATCGGGTTGCTTGGATTAATTATGGAAAGTTAAAACAAATTGGACCAACTGCTGAAGTAATTGCTGAATATCGTAAGTTCACCGCTTGGTTTAAAAAGCTTTCTAAAAAAGAAAAGAAGCAATTTGAAAAGCAACAAAAGGACATACAAAAGAACTTCGATATCAATGCCTACGAAAAAGAAGTTATTAATGAAACAGAGGCCGCAGATCCTAGCGCTAAAAACGTTTCAAGCGAAATTAATCACCGCTTTTACGGGTCAGTAATTAGTGAAAAGATGTCATTTACATCTAAATTGGCTACGTTTTTGGTTGCAGTGGGTGTTATCTTCTTTTGTTTAGTTAATGTTTCTGGTCATCGGATTAGTCATGTGATGGCTAAGCCAGCTAGCCTATTAAAGCCTACTAAGGTCTTAGAGGTCCCTAATAATCGGACACATACCACTAAAATTGTTTATAAAAAGACGCATCACAAAAAATAATTAATAGGGGAGCGAGCATATGGCTGATGAATATAAAAGTCACGAAACACTGACTTTAATCGAGGAAATTACCCGTTTAGATGGTTCTAAGTATATTGAAATTAGCGATATGGTCCAGAATGGACGTGCTGAATTGGCAGCTGAGCGTGGTTTGATTAAGGAAGTAAGAATTATTCAATTAAACATTCCCCATTCAATTCACGTTATTAATTATGAAAAATATATTAATCAGAATTACACGATGCCAGGGGAACAGTTTGACCACTTTGATGAGTGGAAGAAGACCCCTGCGATGCAATCAGAAATTGAAGCCATCTTAAAAGAAAATCATGTTGGTTAAAATAAAAATCAGGCTCTTCTTGCTTAAGGGGGCCTGATTTTTTAGTCAAAAAAAACAGCCATTTAAGTAGGCTGTTTTTTGGATATGTGTCTGATAAATTAGTAGGTGCGAAAGAGAAATAGATATACCAATCATCAGGGAATCGGAATTATGTATTATTTAATAAAATTAAAGTTCTTAACATAAACTTATTCTTTACAAAATATATATTAACAAATTGTCCCATAAATAGCAATGATAATAATGTAAAAATGGCTAATATTTTTTTGATAATAAAAAAAGTTAATTTGACTTTCATAAAATTATCAAGATATAATTAATATAAATAAATATTAATTGGTTGGAGCGCACGCTTTCAAGAATTCTTCTGTTTTGGGTTGGCAGAATTCTTTAAAGCGGGCGTTTTTTGTTTTTAGGAGGTTTTTTAATGGCGTTTTTATTCAATATAATTTTGATATTAGTTAGTGCTTTTGCAATGGGGAAAATTGCCGAATGGCTTAAAATCCCGATTGTAGTAGGACAATTGCTGGCAGGTTTAATTATCGGCCCTGGATTATTGAATTTGATTCAGCTAAACGGATCGTTAAAAAATTTAGCCGATTTAGGAGTAATTATATTAATGTTTTTAGCAGGCTTAAATAGTGACGTTCAATTATTGAAAAAGTATCTTAAGCCTAGCTTAATTGTGGCATTGGTGGGTATTTTATTTCCAATGATCATTACAAGCATTTTTGGGATTTTAATTAGTTGGCCAACTAAGGATGCTTTGTTCTTAGGGGTTATTTTTAGTGCGACATCTGTCTCAATTACTGTTGAGGTGCTTCGCGAAATGCGTAAGCTGAATAGTCGTGAAGGAATCACGATTTTAGGGGCTGCTGTGGCAGATGATGTATTAACGGTGGTTCTACTCGGAATCACAGTAGCGTTCACTGGAGAGCGGTTAAGAGGGCAAATTACGGCTGGGATGAACAGTGGGTTAATAATTGGTCTTCAAATCCTGTTTTTTGTTGTGATTTTTATAATTGCAAAGTATTGCATTAAGCCGCTTTTAAAAATCTTTCAACGGATATCATTTCCACATGCTGTTTCAATCATGGCTTTAATAATTGGTTTATTATTCGCCGAAGGGGCGGAATTGATTGGTTTGAGCGCAATTACTGGCTCATTTTTTGCTGGTTTGATAATTGGACAACACCCCGTTAAAAGATTAGTTGATAATCAAATTAGTTCATTGGGGTATTTACTGTTGATACCGACGTTTTTTGTTAGCATTGGATTGGAAATGAAGTGGTCTGGGATTATTGATCAATGGGCCTTATTTATTGCCCTTACTTTTCTAGCAGCTATCACGAAGTTAATCGGAGCTGGGCTCGGGAGTCATTTAATGGGATTTAAGTGGTCGAGTAGTTTCGTGGTGGGTGCGGGGATGGTTTCACGTGGTGAGGTCGCGTTGATCATTGCGCAGATTGTATATGTAAATCATTTACTATCAGTTGATCAGTATTCTACGATTATTGGAGCGATAATTGCCTCGACCATTATTTCTCCATTTATTTTAAAACTGAGCTTTAAATTAATAAAATAGCCAAATAAAAAAGCCCTCAGCGAGGGCTTTTTATTAGTTCTTAGGATTTCTTGTTTCCCTGGAGTGGATTGGGTGGAGAATCCGTTTTTGAACTAGGTATTGATCATGTTGCATATTAAAGAATAGTGGTGAAATTTCTTGAACGGTATTGCTAAATTCCAATCCATACCAACTAACTGGAGAAGCAGTGATATTTTGTAGAAAAATCCGTCCTGAAATCAATTGTTTGTCCAATTGACTAACCTCTGTATTTAAGGCTAAATCGGATGGCCGTTCGTTGATCAAAATGAATTTGAAGTCCCCGACGGTCCGATTTTTAATCGTTGAGTAGTGTTGGACTTGCTTTTCGATAACCCCTTGTTCGATCAAGTTATTAACGATTTGGTGCAAGTAGACACTAACCGTTTGTGGTTTTCTGAACCCTAGATAGAGCTGCACGTCAACCACGTTATCAGTGTCTAATAGGTCAACGGTGTAGTTACTTTCGTATGGCGAACTAGTTTCGTTCACGGTCACGAACCAGTACACTTTAGCCCGCTTGGGTTCCTTATCCAAGATCGAGTACATGGTGTTTCGTTTGATTTGATAATCTTTTTTAATTTTAGTCATGTAAACTAAATTAGAGGTGAAGTAAGGAATTGAGCTATCCTTACTGAGGGCGCTTAACTGATGCTTATAGTCTTCAAGTGAAACGTATTCACTTTCTCTTTCATAGTGGTCACGCCGCTTGTTACCAAAGAACCAGATGATCATTACATATAGGATTCCCATCATGATGAAGAAGGTAACGTAACCACCCTTAACGAACTTAACTAGACTTGCTAGGAAGAAGATCGATTCGATGATTGCAAAGAACGATGCAATGCTATATGCGAGGACCCGATTCATGTGACTAGACAAGAACTCGAACAACAAGATGGTCGTCGATAGCATCGTGATCGTAATTGCTAGACCATAGGCAGCTTCCATTTTTTCAGAACTACCGAAGAACCAAACGACAAAGAGCGTGATTCCACATAAGATCCAGTTAATAGTGGAAATGTAGATCTGACTTCTCACATTACTAGGGTGTTTGATGATAAAACGGGGAAGGAAGCGCAACCCAATGGCTTCATCGACTAACGTGTATGATCCAGTAATCAACGCTTGTGAAGCAATGATCGCAGCTAACGTAGCGATGATGATCGCAAATGGACGCACTTCACTAGATAACATTGAATAAAATGGGTTGATACTGCCCATGGCACTGAATACGGGATCCTTAGCATGGGTAATTACCCATGCTCCTTGGCCAAAGTAGTTCAAAATCAATGATAAATAAACTAATGGCCAAGTAAAGTAGATGTTTTTCTTCCCAACGTGGCCCATGTCTGAATAGAGTGCTTCAGCCCCGGTCGTAGCCAAGAAGATACTTCCTAAAATAAAGATTCCAGCCTTATTACCAGGACTGAAAAGGACTTCGAAAGCATAGTATGGATTTATGGCCTTAATAATTGCTGGGTATTGAGCCATGTTGACTAATCCTGCGACTGCTAGAAACCCAAACCACACAATCATGATGGGACCAAATGATTTACCGATCGTCCCGGTCCCGAACCGCTGAATCAAAAACAGCCCCAAGAGGACACAGGTTGTAATTACCAACACGTCCGATTGAGAATTGCTAAAATGTAGCCCAGCAATCGTTTGGTTTTTCAATCCTTCGATCGAAGAGGTAACGGTCACTGCAGGGGTCAACGTCCCATCCGCTAGCAGGGCGGCCCCACCAATTAAGGCGGGCCAAACTAACCATTTCGCTCTTTTTCTAACTAATGCATATAACGCAAATATTCCACCTTCGTGGTTATTATCGGCGCGCATCGTAATAATTACGTATTTAACGGTGGTGATAATCATTAAAGTCCAGAATATCAATGAAATGGCTCCAATGATATAATCAGGTGTGGCATCAGCCATCTTTCCCTGGTCACCAATAATCGCATTCATTACATAAAGTGGCGATGTACCTATATCACCATAAACAATTCCGATGGCGATTAAAGTTCCCGCCAACGTCAGTTTATTTAAGTTAGCCTTCATGACTAAGCCTCCATAAAATTTGGTTATTTAGCTCTAAATCAGTTAAAATAATTAACTGATTATGAACAAGCTTTTTTAAAGAATATGAAAAGATTATCACTAATCGATGATTTTTGAAAGGAAAATTTATACTTTTGTTTATTCAATTAAAGAAAATTTTTACTGATAAGCTCTTAATTATTTCTTTTGGAGTCTTATTAGTTGTTAACATCCTTGGTAGGATTAGGTTCGCTGATATTGATTGGGGCACAATTGGGACGCTATTTTCATTAATGTTAGTGATTCAGTTGCTAAACGAATTAAATATTTTAATTAACGTTAGCGATCGGTTAATTAAAATTGTTAAAAATAGTCGCCAATTTGCCCAATTAATGATTTTGATTGCATTTTGTGGTGCAATGATAATGACTAATGACGTAGCAATCATCTCGATTTTACCACTATATTTATTTACCGCTCAAAAATACGATCTGCCAATTATTGTTCCGGCGGTATTGATTACCGTGGCCGCAAATTTAGGTAGCGTTTTAACGCCGTTCGGGAATCCCCAAAATTTATTTTTATTTAATTACTATCAGCTGCCTGCCAGTATTTTTTTTGCAATTACAGTTCCAATCGTGTTGATGAGTCTGGTTGTTTTGATGTTAGGGACCCTTTTGATAAAAAAAGCACCGTTTCAAAATCAAGTGGCTGTTTCTAAGGTCGGAAATCGGAGGGCTTTATTTTCTACTTTGGGGTTAGCAATCGTTGTGTTAGCAGCAGTTTTTAATTTGGTGCCAATCCCGTTAGCCGTAGGATTATCAATTTTAGTAACGTTGTTAATTGATAAACGGCAACTTTGGCGGGTCGATTATTCCTTATTACTGACCTTTGCTTGCTTCTTTTTAATTTCTGGAATTTTAAGTCGCAATCAATTTATTAACACGAGTTTAGATTGGCTGATGCACAGCACCACCAGCACTTATCTGACCGCAATTGGTGCTAGTCAATTCATTAGTAATGTTCCCGCAGCTGTACTATTAGCTCACTTTACGCATGATGGGGAAGCCTTGTTATTAGGGACCAATGTTGGTGGATTAGGAACGTTAGTAGCTTCATTGGCTAACCTATTAGCATTGAAACAAGTGGTCGCATTCGATAAAACGATTGCATTGCGCTTTATTAAGGTATTTACGATTATTAACGTCATTTTGTTGATTATTATCGGAATTATCGGTTGGACAATGCTTATAATTTGATATTGTTATTTTTGATGTGAGATAATAAATAAAATAATATCCTTAATCGAAGGGGTCGTGAACAAAATGTACGATGATTTAAAAGGAAAAGTTGCTGTAATTACTGGTGGTTCTAAAGGAATCGGTAAGGCAATTGCAAAGAGACTTGCTAAGGAACACATGAAGTTAGTTGTGAACTACAATTCCGATGCTAAGGGTGCTGAAGACACTGTTGAATTGATCAAGAAAAACGGTGGGGATGCAGTTGCGGTTCAAGCTAACGTTGCTACTGAAGAAGATGTGCAAAAAATGTTAGATGCCGCCATTGATAATTTTGGTGGATTAGACTTATGGATCAATAATGCTGGACTTGAAAACAAAGCCCATACGCATGAAATGTCACTTAAGGACTGGAACAAGGTCATTGGGGTTAACTTGACTGGGACATTCTTAGGGGCGCGTGCAGCACTTAGATACTGGGTTGAAAACAATAAACCTGGCAACATCATTAACATGTCATCAGTTCATGATCAAATTCCTTGGCCTACATTTTCACATTATGCTGCCTCTAAGGGTGGGGTGAAGATGTTCACTGAAACGATTGCTTTGGAATACGCAAAAAGTGGCATTCGGGTAAATGCAATTGCTCCTGGAGCGATTAATACACCAATCAATGCTGAAAAGTTTGCTGATCCTGAACAATTGGATGCCACTAAGCAATTAGTGCCAATGGATCGAATCGGAAAGCCAGAAGAAGTTTCTGCTACCGCTGCTTGGTTAGCATCTACAGAATCCGGTTATGTTACTGGTGATACCATCTACGTTGATGGTGGGATGACACTATACCCTGATTTTGAAAGTGGCAAGGGTTAAAATAATTTAATTACCCGAAATGATATTAAGGGAGTCGCACGTGGTTGCGGCTCCTTTGTTTTTGGTGATTGATATTGCTATAATATGATTGCGTTTGAGCTTTACTAATCGCTGAAGGAAAGTAGTGAAAAAAATGCAGAACTATATTTTTGACTTTGATTTAACATTAATTGATTCTGGGCGGGTGAACGTTCTCTCCACTCAATCTGCTTTTGATAAAATGGGATTTCCAAAACCGACTGCTGAGGAAGTTAGTTACTATACGGGAATTCCGATTGAAAAATCATTTCCCAAGATGGCACCAGAAAACATTAGTCGTCCTGAATTACAAAAATTAATGAATGTATTTGTAAAAGAGTATGAAAAACTAGAGCCTGGAAATTTAAAATTATTCCCAGGAATTAAAGAAACGCTCGCGAAGTTAAGTTCAGAAGGAAAACAACTATTCGTTGCCACTAGTAACCGCAGCGAAGTCGTTATTAGAAACACAAAGGCGCTTGGTATTTATGATTATTTCACCGAGATTGTCGGATTCGATATGGTCGAACATGCCAAGCCAGCGCCTGATACGGTGCTTAAAATCGTTGCTGATCATAATCTAGATAAGAATGAAACGATAATGATCGGTGATGCAACTTTTGATCTTGAAATGGGTAAAAACGCTGGTGTCCATACTGCTGGGGTCGTCTGGGGTGCGCATGATGTTAAAGCACTTGAGATGGTACACCCAGATTACTTATTAGAACGGGTTCCAGAACTATTGGATATTAAATAAGCTTGGCAACGGATTTTCCGTGGCCAAGCTTTTTATTAGATTGCGTTATTACCGATGTTCTTTGGAATGAGTAGTGTTTCGATGAATGGATAAATCATTAATGCAGCGAGGAATATAAATCCGAAGTGATAAGCATTGCTACTACTAGTGATAGTTGCAACCATGCTGACGACCACCGTTATCAATGAGACCCCGAGCCCTTGTGATAATGTTTGGGTTACCGCATTCAAAGTATTTGCACTGGTGCGATCCTTAAAACTGATATCAGCAAACGACAGGGCGTTATATGCAGTCAAGGCCAGTGAGCGTCCCACCCCGTTGATAAATCCTAAAATCATTACTAATCCGGCGGGTGAGTTGACTTGTACGAATGCAAATCCAAATGATGAAATTAAGATGATCATTACGGCCGTTAAGATTGCAGGGCGAAAGTGAATTGTTTTAACGAACTGATTAGCAAAAGTTTTAGCAACAATGTTGCCTAAAAAGATAAAAATCACGTAAAATGATGCCTTGATTGGTGAGTAATGAAGAATTGTCTGCAGGTAAATCGTTAATAGATATGGCATTGATCCTATCGAGACCCATAGAAATGATCCACCAGTTTGAAAGATGCGAAATGACGTTACTCGTAATGACTTGATGGAAAATAGTGGATGGGTAGAATGAACTAGGTGCAAACCTGCAATAACGGTAATTACAATTCCAATTAAAACCAGAATGCCGGCGAATCCCCATTCACTTTGCCCGTGGGTAGCAATTTCAGCTCCAATTAAAATTAATCCTGAGGCAATTGCAATTTCAATAAATCCTAATAAATCGAATTGCGCTTCTGGATGGGTTTCATTGTGGGGAATTAATTTGATTCCAAATAAAATGCTAATTAAGCCAATTGGAATGTTGATCAAAAAGATCCATCGCCACGATAAATAATTAACGATCAATCCACCGATTACTGGTGCGATTGATGGTGCAATCAATGCTGGCCAGACTAAGTAGGTAGTGATTTCTAGTAGTTTATCAGCAGGGGCTTTTTGAAGAACGATCAATCGGGAAGTTGGAACCATTAGCGATGCTGCTACTCCCTGGCAAAAACGACTGATTAAAACAAATGTAAATCCAGGAGCAATTGCATTTGTAAATGAACTAACGGTGAATAATAGTACCGCAACTAGCCAAGCGGTTTTTTGACCGTAGCGATTTGCAATCCAACCACTTAACGGGATAAAAATTGCCATTGTAATTAGATATACACTAACCACTAGTGAAATCGTAGCTGAACTAACTGCTAGATTCTTACTCATTTTAGGAAGGGCAGTTGTAACGATTGTCGAATCCATAATTTGCATGAATAAGCTAGAGGCCATTAATAATGCTAATTTTCGATTAATGATGAAAGCCTTCTTTCCTATATTTATAACTTATTCATGATAACACTAAGAATATTATAAGGGTAGGAAACAATGGTAATATTATTATTTGATAGTGTGTTAAAATTACTATAGTTAATTAACAAAAGGAGAATTTAAAAATGAACGCTGTTTTTAAAATTTTATTGATTATATTTTTAGTGTTATTTGTAATTACACTATTAATCGCTTTAATTCAGGGAATTAGAATTAAGAATAAGTCTAGTAAAACCTGGGGATTATTTGCATTGGTAATGGCAATTTTTTCAGTGGGGAGTTTTTGGGGGGTTAGCGCCTCTAACCATTCTAATTCAAATGAATCACAAGCTATTAATAATAGTTCTAGTGCAAAGAATGATAGTTCCAACTCGTCAGAATCGACTAGTAGTTCAGCGAATGATTCAAGTAAAAGCGATTCTCAAAAAAAGGCATCTGAATCTTCGAGCGTAAGTCAAATGAAGCAGAATCAAAGTGAGAAAAATTTTGAATCACGTGACAGACGCAATCGTGATATGGCAAACCGTCGTCAAGAACAGATGCTTGCTAAACGCGGTACTGATAAAAAGGGTTATGAAAAACAGATTAGCGGGGTTCCAGACCAATCATCACACGTAGTTGAAAAAGTGACTTACGATGGTAATGATAAAACGGTGGTTACGATTTCTAGTGACCTAACCATGGGGAATCGACGTGAAAACCAACACAATGCCTTTACCGTTTGGAGTGGGATAAAACGGATTGCATACTTACATCATGTGAAAACTAATGTTATTATTAAAGACCATAAGGGGAAAGAGATTGCAAATACTAGTAATAATCGGTTTAATTATTTAGAATAATAATGATATAATCAGTTCATAACTACTATTGAGAGGTGTTATAAATGAGTCGAGAAGTAATTGAATTATTTAAGGACTACTATGTAAAGAATGAAGAATTGATGAATAACTTTGAAGATCACGGAGATGTTGCCGATTTAAATAAGGCAATGAATGAATTGAATCAAAAATTTGTTGACGAATACTTTGTTAAGACTGGTGACCGTGTTGAACCAGATAAGATTGCTGATTTAATCGCAAATACAATTGCTAAAGATGATGACGATTCAGCTAAATAGGATTAGAATAAGCATGGCTAATTTAGCGGTGCTTTTTGTTTTTAAATGCTAATTGTTACTTAAAATGATAGACTATTAGATGATAATAATTTTAATTGAAAGAAGTGACTTTAATGTTTGGAGAAAGAAGACGATTCAATCCATTCTCATTGTTGGTTGGGATTTTATCGATTGTTTTAGCATTGATTGTTATTAAGAATCCCCTTAGTTCAACCTTTTCATTGATTTATATGATTGCGATTTTATTAATCATAGATGGCTTTTCCCGCTGGAGTGATATTAAATCAATTCGCACTTATAATAAAACATGGTTATATGTTGGAGCTGGTTATGATATCTTTTTAGGAATCGTAATGTTCTTCGCTCCTTGGGTAGGAGTGGTTTTGATTTGGTTCTTATTTGCCGTATCGGTTATTTTTAATTCTGGATTGGAGCTTTGGCTCAATCAAAATGCGTTTGAGAGCCGCGACGGTGGTTATTGGTTTAACGTCATTTTAGGTGGATTAGGGGTCATTGCAGGAGTTATCATTCTTTTCAATCCTTATTTAGCAATATCTGTACTTTTATTTACGATTTCATTTTTCTTGATGTTTTACGGAGTGATCAAAATCATTCGTTCTGTCTAGTTAGATCAATTTGAAACCTGTATCAGGGCCTTTTAAGGCTGGTCTGGTATTTCTGACTAATGGAAAATAATGAGTGATATTACAGATAATCATGATCATGTTCATCAATAGACAGTAGCTTGGAAATGGATAGCCAAGCTGCTGCCTATTTTTTAAACTACTATTATAAATTTTCGCTAAAATAATTGATTTTATACTTAGTAAAATATAGTATTGATAGTGGATATAGTCTCGGGGAAAAAGCAAAATTACGGAATACTTAAATTAAAAAAGTTACATATTTAGTGAAAAATATGATCATGATTGGGGTGTCCTTATTATGTTTGGGAAAACAAATAAATTTAAAAAATTAAAAGAGAAAAAATTACTTAGAAAAGTAAAAAAACAATGGGTAGTGGTTTCGATTGCATTCTTTGGAATGGTAGGAGCTAACGCTGTTAGTTCTAAGCAAATCGAAGTTAAGGCCGATTCTAATGTTAGCAGTCAAGCGCTTACATCCAGTGCGAATACCGATAGTAGTGGTAGTGCTAATGCTGCTTCTTCATCAGGGAGCAGTAATAATGCTTCCGCTGCCAATAGCAGTAGTGCTAATTCTGCTTCTTCAGCTGGTAGTAGTAATAACGCTTCCGATGTCAATAGCAATAGTGCTAATTTATCAACGAACGTTAGTGATACGCTTGACCAATCCGACTTAGATTACAAGTCTGGTGACGATAATGGATCAGGAGGCAACGACAGTACCACGTCTAGTGCCATTGCATCTGCAAGTGCTTCCGTTGCAGCATCACAAAAATCAGCAGTGCAATCAATTTCTGATAACATTAGTAAAGTTTCTGAAGCAATCTCCACAGCTAGTTCTTCAGCTACGGTAGCAATGAGTAGTGCTCAAAGTATGAACAGTAGCTTTGCCACCCAAAATACAACGAATAGTCAAACTGCTGATAGCCTCAGTAAGAAATTAAGTTCAATTACTAGTGATCAACAGGTCTTGAGTAGTTTAGCTGCTTTAGACTCTAACAATGCTAGTCTAACGAGTGCATTTAGTTCGTTAAATGCGGCTTCTTCTGCTGCGCAAACTGAAATGCAAAATATTAATGCAATTGTTACGCAGTTATCCAGCTCTGCTGATTCTGCTAGTTCTATTCAAACCATAATGGGGTCTAATTCAACAGCCATTGGAAGTGCTTCTTCAGTGGCTAGTCAACAATCATCAGTAGTAAGTAGTATTGCTTCTGGTTCGATTTCTGCGACCCAGGTCAGCTCGGCCCAAAGTGCCAGTTCAGTGGTACAAACGGCAAGTAGCCAGGCTAGCGTTGCTGAGGGCTCGTTTAACTCGCTTAATACTCAGTTATCTGTGATTAACGATAGTTTTAATGCCTCTTTATCAGTATTATCTAGTAACCAAAGCCAATTAGAAACCAACGTAAGCGTTTCTAATAGTCTGGCTAGTACTGCGATTGTCAATGAATCATCAATTGTTAATAGTATCGCTTCAAATGCTGTGAGTTCTGCTAATGCTGCGGTTTCATCAATTGCTAGTTACGCTCAGTTAGCAAGTGCCGCTAATCAATCTATCATTGCTAGTAGCACTGCAACTGCTGCATTAGTAAGTGCAGCCACTAACTCGTTATCCAGCACGAGTAGCGCCTTAGCTTCATTAAGTTCACTAGCAAGTAGCAATCCTAATAATAGCGATGTTGCTAGTTCGCTTGCGGCTGCTAATAGTGCATACCAAGCGGCTAGTAGTGCGTTGGGGGATGCTATTACTAACTCCATTTCTTCGACCGATTTAGCAAATGGAATTGTAAAGATTAAAAACTTCATTGACCAATTTTTATCACAAGCAACTTCCAATGCAGCTTCTGCCAGTGCTGCCAGCGTCGCCGTTGCTAGTGCAGCTAATGCGAACGACTTTAAGACCGCCTTTAGTAATGCCAGTAGTGCGGTTAGTGCAGCTTCGTCAGCAAATACCGCTGCTAGTAATGCAAATAATTATGATTCATTGGTAAGTGATGCGAACCAATCATATGCAACTTATGATAACGCCGTTCAATCAAGTACGGCTTACATTGGCTCCCAATCTAGTACCGTCAGTGCTGATTTAATGAGTGCTAATGACAATGTCAACCAAAGCAATTCTGCAGCAATGGACTCAGTCACAAGTAGTAACAATAGTTCAATTGATAGTATGAGTGCATCAAATAGTGCCGCCAATAGTAATAGTGTTGCCACTGGTAGTTTTGTCAGCAACATCGGTTCTTATTCATCAGCTGCCATCGTTAACGGCACTGATCTATCAAATGCAGGTAGCCTTGTTAATAGCTTGAATTTTTACAACTTTCAAAATTCAGCAGTTTCGAGTGCCTCATCAGCCATTTTTTCAATGGCAACCCAGGTTTCCAATGCTGATTTTGACTTAAATCAAAACCAAAGTACTGCTAATAGTGCCAATACAGTGGTTGCTAGCAATGCGGCTTCTGCTAATTCAGCTGCGAGCCTAGCTCAATCATATTCTGCCAATGTAGCTAGTTTGAGTGCGTTCATTAACTCGGTCACGGCTAACCATGGTCCAGCTTCACAAACGGCTTCTGCCGTTTCAGCTGCTGCCTCCTATGCCGCCAGTGCAAGTTCTGCTGCGTCCGTTGCGAATTCGTTTGCTGCAATCGTCAGTTCCGCTGAATCGGTTGCTAGTGGTGCTAATTCGACTGCGAGTGCTGATCAGTCTAACATTGCCAGTTTGGCACAGTCAGCTAGTGTGGCAGCTTCACTAGCAAGTAGCGTGATCAGATCTGATACCGATAGTGCTAGTAGCGTGGCTGCTAACGCCAGCAATAGTGCATCCAGTGCTAATTCAGTCGCTAATAGTGCCCTCAGTGGCGCTCAATCCGCCCAAAGTTCCGCTAATAATGGAATTAGTGCGGTTTCTTCAGTGACGCAAAGTACTGGTTCGCTTGCTAGTACCGTCAATTCGATTAATAACACGGTTACCCTAAACAGCTTTAATAATTCAGCCAACAAGGTCATTAATAGTAATGCTTCCGTTGCAAATTCTGCAAATTCAGCTGCGAGCGCTGCCAATGTTGCTGGACTTAGTGCTAGTAGCAACGCCCAGTTCCAAAGTAGCCAAGTTACGATCAACATCTCGGCTGCCTCTTCTGCAGCCTCCCTTGCGAATTCATATACAGCAATGGTCAATAGTTACCAAAGCCAAACTGAAACTGAGTCGGTCGCCCAAAACAGTGCTCTGGCATCTTCTTATGCCGCTAGTGCATCACAAATGGCCATTTTAGCTAGTTCTGCAACCGTTAGTGCGCAAAGTTTCTCCAATGCGGCTAACCAAGCGGCTAGCAAAATCAGCAACTACCTATCAATTGCAAATAGTGCTAATTCAGTTGCTAGTTCTGCATTATCCACCATTAATACTGCCAGTGCTAACATTACCAGTGAAATTAGTTCAGTTGCTGCTGCACAATCCACGGCCAATGCGATTACTGGGAGCTCAGGTAGTCTAGCTGCCAATGCGGGGAATAATAATTACTGGATCGGTAAGAACTCCAGTGGGACTAATTCCAACTCATCAAATGATGCCATTGCTTCTGATATCGCTTCTTCAAATGCCGTTGTTGCTTCCAGTGGGGTTGATAAGGCAACTTGGGCTAGCAGCATTAATCCTGATAATGCTGACATTAGAAGTGATGTGAGCGTTGCCTCCAGTGCTAACCAAAAGGCTTCAGAGGCTAACAGCATCATCGGAAGTGTTCATAACTATGCTAATCAGGCCAGTGCCGATGCTACTTCATACTCAAATCAAGCAACGACTTTATTTAGTGACATTAATAGTTATAATGCGATTGCCTATTCAGCTTCAGCCACTGCAATGAGTCTCGCAAGCATGGGTGAAAATAGCAGTGCTAACCAATACATTGCATCTGCTAGTGCAGCTCTTTCTTCGGTAAGCTCTTATGCAGCAATTCTTAGCAGTGCTAATTCTGCGGTTTCATCTGCTAGTTCAGCACTTGAGAGCTTGAATGCAACCATCAGTAGTTACTCTGCAGTTGCTAATGATTCTCGGAATATTTCCAGTTCCGCCGCCAGTGATGCACTAAGTCGGGTGGCATCACTAGCTGGTTCTTCCGGTGGGTTTGGTGATCGGGGGAGTATCGTTGCTTCCAATGCTGCCAGTCAAGCCATTGCCAATAGTGCCGTTGCCATCTCGGCTGCCAACAAGACCGGTTGGGACAGTAGCACCATTGGGGATAACATTAATATTAATATGAGCAGTAATGCGGTCTTAATTAGTAGTGCTAATTCCGTGGCGATTGCGCAGTCATCGTTATATCCAGATAATATTAAAATTTCGGCAGAAGTGTCTGCGAATAGCGTCATCCTATCTAGTGCCCAGTCGTATGCTACTGCTGCAAACCAAGCCAGTAGCGATGCCGTCAGTGCTAAGTCTCAAGCTGAGTACTACAGAGATAGTGCAGTTAGTTATGCGGCCCTGACTAGTTCGGCTAATGCAAACGTTGCTAGGGATATTTCAATGTTTGAACAAGCCTCTAAAGCTAATGACAGTGAAGGAGTGCAAAAGTGGATCAATAGTACCTGGGATGATACCCATACAGCCGATAGTTATCAATCACTAACCAGTCTGGCGACTGATAGTGCACTTACTCAGCAAAGTATTGCTGATAGTGCCAGCAATGCGGTCCAAAGTTATGCTGATGCGATGGGTTCGCTGAAAAATGGGATTACCTACAATGCCAGTGTTGCAGTGGATGCTGGAGTTGCCGAATCCGCTTACCGCGTGGCTTCTGCTAATGCTAGCACGGCCAATACGGGGACGATTTCTGCTTCCAGTGCCACCGATGCCTCAAGTGCTGCTCAAAACGCACTAAGTTCTGCCAATTCAAATGCGATCGTTGCTTCCAATACTAAATATTCGGTTGATTCTGCAATTGCTGATATCAACAGTGCCGCTAATTCTGAAAGTGGGGTCTGGGGTAATCAAGTCAGCAGTGAAGCCTCTGCCGCAACTAGTTACTCCACTGTAGCTTCATCGAACGCATCGGCTGCCATGTCAGCGGCTAGCGATGCAAATAGCTACAACCTGTTAGCTAGTTCTGCTGCCGTTGCTGCTAAGAATGCCGAAGCTCTTTTAACCTACTACCGTAACGATGCCACTTCGAATGCATCCCAAGCTAGTACCGTCACTGGAATTAATGGTGGTGATCCAAACCCAGGATTGGCGCAAAGCAACGCTACTAATACGTCCAACGATGCCAGTGTGGCAGTGGTTGAACGTTCAATTCTAGATAGTGCCAATTCAGCAGCAGCTAGTTATGCTGCTTTAGCCCAAACGGCTTCTAATTCCGCAAGTAGCTACACCAGCGTTGCAACTACTGCTAATTCCAATGCCATCGTTGAAGGGAATCGGGCGGTTACGAACCTATACTCATTACAGGCTTCTTCCAATGCCTCACAGGTTGCTGCTGCTTCAACTAGTGCCCAGGGAGTCGTTAAGTCCACTCAAGCCATTAGTTCTGCCGCAACTTCGACCGTTAACAGCTTAAGTGCCGTTTATGCCAGTGCTTCCGCTGCATTACAAAGTGCTCAGGATATTTACAACAACCAGGGTGGTAATAATGATCGGGGGAGCTCCTGGATCTCTAGTGCCGTTAGTCAGGCGAGCTCGGCAGCTTCGCTTGCTAGTTTAGCGCTGTCCAATGCCCAAGCCGCATCTAATAATGCAAGTATTGCATATGTGAGCGCTAATAGTACGGCGAGTGCAATCTCAATTCAAAACTCAACTGCGATCTCTGCTAATAGCGTTGCGCAAAGTGCGTCAGCCACATCTGATCGGAGTGCTGGGAGCTTTGCTGCTTCCGTTAACTTCGCTGCTTCTTCCGTCGCAGCCATGAACAGTAACGTTTCACGGATTGCTTTATCATCTGCGCAAAGTGATAGCAATCGGAATAGTTTAGCTGCTTCGACTGGGAATAGTATGGATTCGATTGCTGAATCGAACTACTCGGCAGCTTCTGAATTCCACCAAGCACACCAATCTGCTAATTCAGCTTCTACTTCTGCTAATACGGCCAGCAACGATGCAAAAACCACTTCCCAAGCTAACAGTGTGGCCGGCAGTATTAACAGTGCGGTCAATAGCTTGTCAACGGCGGGTAGCAATTCCGCTAGCGCCATCACCACGGCTTCAAATGGAGTCGATGCAAATGTCGCAACGTTCCAGAATTTAAACATTCATAACCACGTTGACTCTTCAGTTGCCGGCTGGAGTGATACGGTTAACTCTGCCGCATCCGTATTGAGTTCTGCAAGTTCCGCTGCAAGTTCTGCAACTGCTGCGCTTAGCAATGACAGCACTGGGGCTAGTACCCAGGCTAGCATCGCAAGTAGTGCTAATTCAGTTGCGAGTTTGAACGCCTCACTTGCTAATAGTTACTATAACTTGGCATCTTCATATGCAACGAATTTGAACGGCAGTCTATCTGGATCACAGGCATCTAGTTTTGCCAGTTCCGCTTATCTTCAAGCTTCAACGACTGCTTCGATTGCTAATTCTGAATCTGCTGTTGCAACCACTGCTTCAGCATCGGCGAATAGTTATTCGGTTGATGCGAATTCACAAGCAGTTGTCTTAAGTGTGGCCAATTCAAATGCCACCACCGCCTCCGTTGCTGCTAGTTCCGCCACTAGTTTTGCGGTGAGCTATGTTACTAGTGAAATGAGCAGCGCTTCTTCCACCGCTAGTTCAGCAAGTAGTACCGCTAGTTCTGCTAGTTCACAGGCTAGTGCGGCTAATTCTGGCGCCCAGAGTGATTCTGCAATTGTGCAAAATTACAACAGCGTTACCGCCTCCGCCAATTCAGGGCTTTCTAGTTCGACCAGTAGTGCGGGGAGTAGTCGGGATGACGCTAACTCAGTTGCTAGTTCCGCTAGTGCAATGAATTTTAATTACTATAACAATAGCGACCTAGTTAAGTATGTTTCTGCGGCTAATTCTAACTATAGTGATGCCAATAACAATAGTGGTATTGCTTCTTCAGCTACCATTACCGCAAGCACGGTCAACTCGCTTGCTAGTTCACATGCAATCAACGCTTCCAACGAAGCTTCCGAAGCAGCAGTGCAGGAGTCGATTGCCAATAGTTTATGGAGTGCTACTAATTCAGACAATAGCGATAATAGTAATGCCCCGAGTGCCATGAGTAATGCTGAAGCTGCTTCTAAAGCGGCTTTACTAGCCAGTTCCTACAACAGCGCTGCGCTATCCGATTCAGCGCTGGTAAGTGGGGAACGCGTGACCGCTTCTATTGCTAAGAGTACCGCAATTAGTGCTAGCAATGCTGCATCAGCTGCGGCCTCCCAGGCTAAAGTCAACGCCAGCATGGCATTGGCTAACCTGTATTCTCAAGAAGCGGGGACTCAGATTTCGAACACTAATTCTGATGTAGCAGATATTAGTGCAAATAATTCGCTTACTTCCAGTGCAGCTAGTTTAACTAGTGGCATGACTTATAACACCTCTATTAATAATGATAGTGCCAATAGTTACAATGGTGGTGCCCAGTACTGGTCTAGCACCTATCCTGACACCAGAGCTTCAGAAGCAGTCAAGAGCATCGCTGCATCTGCTGGTGGTGCGACTTGGGTAGCCGGGAGTGCAACCAGTGATGCGGAAATTGCTAAGTCGATCGCTAATTCAGCGGCCGTTGTGGCTTCATCTGCCAATAGCGTTGCCCAGTCCCTGAGTGCGGATGCAGCTAGTGAGAGTGCGGCTGCCACGAGCGCATCGGCTAATGGAGATCCTAGCCTAGCTAGTTCCGTGGCCAGTGTGGCTTCCAGTACAGCTGTCCTAGCTTCATCGGCTTCGGTAGTGGCCGCTGCCCAGTCAGTAATTGCAAGCGAACAAGCCACTCGGGCTGGTCGAGATTGGTACTTTGCGGGATCTGCCAATTCATATACGCAGTCTGCATCTACGTTCATTAGCAATGCAATTGCTGCAAACAGCTATGCTGATAACGCCTCTAACGCTGCTAAGTCTGCAGATGCCGATAGTGCATCGGCTTCCGCTAACAACCAATCGGTAATCAATACGAACCCATCCATAACTAGTACCAGTTCCGCAATTGCTGATTCTACCGCTTCTGCCAATAGTTATAGTACGGCGGTTTCATCAATGGCTAGCTACGTGAATAGCCTGGCTAGCTACAACTCTGGACTGCCATCGTTTGGTTCGCAAATGGCGTCAATGAGTTCTGCTAGTTCTGCTGCTAGTTCTGCAAGTACGTTAATTAGCAGTATCAACAGTGCGGTCACTAGCGATATGAGTAGTTATTCTAGCGCCGTGACGGCGGCTAGTTCTGCTACCAATGCGGCTTCGATTGCCTCATCTAAAGCTGCTTCTTACGCTAGTGAAGCATCATTGTACGCTAATTCTTCAGTAGCGGTTAATGGCTCATCGGTTCCGTTCGTTGATCCTAGCTCAGCCTCCATTTTTGCTTCCGAGGCGAGCGCTCAGCTATCAATTGCCAGTGCTGCTAATTCCACGGCGGTCAGTGCGAACTCCACCGCGAGTGCCGTTAATAGCCAGTTGATTAGTTACCAAGCCGAGATTTCTTCGCAAAACTTCCAGCTCTCTCAGGCAAATTCGATGGCTAGTCAAGCGGCATCGGCAGCATCCTCAATTGTGTCATCCACAATTGCTAGTGGTAGTTCGTTTACCAACAGTTTATCGAACGAAGCGAAGGGTTATCAAATTACTTCAGCTAATGACGATCCAGCTGCGATGGCTTCTAGTGTTGTTAATTCCGTTTACCCAGCGGTTTCTAGCAACTCGAGCACCACTAGTTCAGCGCACAGTGAGACGGCTTCACTAGCCAGTGCGTATGCTAGCAATTCCACCATTGGGAGCCAATTATCAGCATTTGCTTCAAGCACTAGTGTTGATAATTCAATTGCTTCTAATGCATTTAGTGATGCTGGGGTCCAACTTTCCAGTGCTAACTCTGCTTATAATGCGGCATCCAATGCGGTTTCTGCAATCAATAATGATTCGGTTGCCCTTTCCAATGCCAATAGTGCGTTGGCTTCCGCTAGTGCTGAAATTGTGATCGCCCAATCAGAACACAACGGGCCATTGGCTAGCTCGGCTGCTTCAGCCGTTGTTGAGCAACAGTCGATTGCATCAAAGGCTGCGAGTGATTCATCGCTTCAAGCATCGATTGCTAACCAGAACAATTCATTGGCTAAGTCTTATCAAAATAATGCATTGAACGACAGCACCACCGCTAGTGCTAAGGCTAACGATGCCGTGATCAACAACGCTCGGGCCAACGTTACCGTGGATTCATACAACACTAGCGTGGCCCACAGTGCGACGGTGGTTTCCTCAAGTTCCGCAAGTTCGAATGCGGTTGATACTGGGAACACGAAGGACAGTTTAGATTCCAGTTACACTACGGCAAGTGGGATTGCTCAATCTAATCAATCCATCTTTAGTCAAGCCAGTCAAGCAGCAGGGAGTTCCGCACCGCGGATCAGCAGCTACAATGCTAATCAACTATCCATTGCTGCTAGTGCTGCCGCTGAAAATAGCAACGCCATCGCGGATGCGACTCAACAAAGCGCTAGTGCTTCGACTGCTCTTAGCAATGCTAACGCAGCTTCGACTACCGCCAGCGTTGCGGAATCAACCGCTAGTGTGGCATCATCAAATGCTGCTGCTGCTTTAAGCGCTGCTAATTCACCATCGATCACTAGTGCGTCCGCAATTGCATTGAAGGAAAGTGCTAGTTCGTTGGCATCGGCTGCCCAATCTGCCCAAGCAACGGCATCTAGTGCTGCGAGTGCTGCGAGTGCGGCTTTTGATAGTGCCAAGGCGGCTTCAATGGCAGTTAATACTGATAAACAAAAGATTTCAGATGCTAACGTGACGCTTACCAGCGCCAACGCTGCCATTAGCAACGCCATCATTGCCAATAGCTATGCCGATGATGCTTCCACTACGGCATCGACCGCTAATTCAAACGTAGCTCAAGCACAATCTGATTCAAGTGCTATTAGCACGAACTCTGCAACTGCCAATACTGATTCAGATAGCATTAGTAATGCTTCTGCTGCGGTCCAGGGTCAATCTGCATCGGTTTCAAATGCAGTGTCAGTAATAGCAACTCTAAATTCTAATAATAGTAGTTATTCTGACGTTTCTAGTGCCGCAAGCGCAGTAAGTAGCGCTAATTCCGCCTACAGTAAGGATGTCAGCACTGCTAGTTCAGCTGCTAGCTTAGCCAATTCTATTACGGCTCAGATTGCACAGCTTTCCGCTTCAACTACCTCGAACGTTACCAGTGCGGAATCATTCAATAGCAGTGTCCAATCTGCTGCAACCTCTGCATCCGCTGCCGCAGCCCAGAGTGGTGATTCTAACGCTGCTTCGACTGCCAACAATAACACCATTTCTCCAGCCAGTGGGGTAAGTGATCAAGCTAGTTCCGCTAGTGCCCACGCTTCCGCTGTACAATCCTTGACGGACCAGTTAGCATCCGCAAACTCAGCCGCCCAAACGGCCATGACCGATGCTAGCCAACAAGCTTCTAAAGCTAGCTCCGCTGCTAGTTTGGCAACTAGTTATGTGAGTTCTGTTGTTTCATCAGCTAGTTCAACTGCTAGTGCTGCCAGTCATTCTGCAGCATCCAGCGCCACTAGTGCTGATTCAGATGCGAAGGGTGCCAACACGGATGCAAATAGCACCAGTGACGCCCAAGTTTCGGCATCATCATCAGCTAGTTTAGCATCGAGTCGGGCTTCAAATGCAGTTGCTACGAACAGCCATGCTCAAACCATTTCGGCTGGCAGTAATTCTGAAATTGCCAGTGCGAAGGCAAGTGCTTCTTCATACGCTTCTGATGCAGTCTCAAAGACCGCTGAAGCTAGTTCCGCAGCAAGTAACGCAGTCAACTTTGTAAGCAGTGCTAATAGTAACGCTGCGGCTGCCAGTACTGCAGCTTCCCAAGCTGCATCTGAGGCTTCGCTAGCCAGTTCGTATTTGAACAACACGAACAGCGCGGTTGCAGATAAAAGCGACGGGCCAACGGCTCAAAGTAACGCTAGTTTAGCATCAACAGCAGCGGTATCCGCTAGCTCATTTGCTTCGCTAGCTAGTTCATATTCCACTGCTGCAAGCGATAATCTCAAATCGGCCAATAGTCTATCCTCATTAGCCAGTTCCGATGCACAGATTACGAGTGCCGATGCTGATGGGGCAACGATTGCTTCGGCCCATGCTGCAACGACTTCGAATTCAGTTGCGATTAGCCAAGCCAGTTCAGATGCTGCTAATAGTTCTACGGCTGCTAATCAAGCTGCTAGTTCAGTTAACTCGGTCGTCTCAGCATCGAACAATAGTTTTGTTTCGACCCAGGCTTCAACCGTTAGTTCAGCTAACAGTACGATTGCCTCAATCACTTCATCAATCAACTCAGCGCAAAGTGCGATTGCTTCTGCAAAGTCGGTCACTAGTGGAGCGACAAACAGTAATCCTGCAGATGCAAGTACCGCTAGTGCTGCTCAACAACAAACTGCTAGTCTGACCTCTTTGGTATCTAGCATGGCAGCTTCCATTTCAAGTGCTGCTGCGACCGCAAGTTCAGCCGCTAGTGCCGCTGTTTCTTACAACGATTCCGATGCTAGTCAGCGGGCCAGCGTTGCTACTAGTGCTGCTGATAGTAATGCCAGTGTCGCCAGCGCTGCTAACAGTACCGCTAGTGCTGATGTTTCATCGAATACATCATCGAGTGCATTCGTTTCATCCGCAACTAACAATACCGCCACCGTGGCGAGTGAAACTGCGATTACCGCAAGCAATGATCCTAGCAATGCCGTGGTTTCTAAGGCTGCAGCAGACGCTAGCTCAGCTGCAGCTACTAACCAATCGTTATCGAGCCAGGTTACGATTCAATCTAGTGCTGCGGTAAGTGCTGCTGGAACGCTTAGTGCTGCCAACCAGGCCATGGGCAGTTATGCAAGTCAAGCAGCTAGTGAAAGTGCCGCTGCTTCATCAGCATCTACCGCTGGAAATGTTTCAGCAGCGGTTAGTGCTGCCTCTGCGGCCGAATCATATGCTAGCCAAGCTAGTTCTGAATCGGCAATTGTTTCGAGTGCCTCAGCTGCTGCTAGTTCTGCATCATCTGCAATTTCTTCGTTCACCGCGTTGATTCAATCAGCTAGTTCGGTTGCCGATAGTGCGAGTGCAGCGGTGGCTAGTTCGGTGGCTTCTTCTGCAGGCTCTATTATTTCAAACGCTACGGTTTCAGTGAACAACTATTCAGCTGCTCAAGCCGATGACCGTTCCGCATCCGTTGCTAGTGTGGCCACTAGTTCATTGCACTCCACTACTAGTTCTAGTGCATCCGTTGCATCATCAGCCAACGCCGATACGCAGACGGTTGCTAGTCAATATTCAAATGCACCAATCAGTAGTGCGTTAGCATCCCTTAATAGCACCACTAGCAACGACAACGCGAGTGCTTCCAGTGCGCTTTCCAATGCTGCTAACCAGGATTCATTAGCATCGAGTGCCTTTGCAACTGCATCGAGTGCCGTTATTGCAACTAGCTCAGCTGCAGTGGTCGTGTCTTCTGCACGTTCCACGGTCGCATCTGCTTCCGCTGCGGTATCCAATGCTATTGCTAACAGTAAGGCTCCAAACATCACGTCATTGATCAGTGTGATAGTTGCTGCCGAAAGTCAAGCGGCTTCAGCTGTTAATGCTGCTTCAGTAGCTAGTAGCCAAGCGGTTGTTGCCACTTCCACTGCCCAACAGGCACAAAGCAATGCCACTGATGATTCACTAGTAGCTAGTTCGCTAGCCAACGATGCCGTTATCAACAATGATCGTGCCCATATTGTGGTTAATTCATACCATGCTAGCGTTGCTAATAGTGGAACTGATAGCAGCACTTCATTAGTGAACTCAAGCACCAGTGTTGCCCATAGTTTTAACAGCGGGGTTAATTCATTATCAACCGCTAATTCGAGCGTTTCAGTAACGAATTCATCAACTAACAGCGCTGCTGATAGCCAGGCAGGTAGCTACGTTGACACTAGAGTTGGTAGCTACAATTCAATTCAGAGCTCTGTTGCTAGCGTTGCATTTTTAAATGCTACTAATGCTACGTCCGTATTGAACAGTGCTAGTTCAGATGCTAGTTCTGCTCAATCCGCTGCTGATAGTGCCTCTTTGGAAGCCAGTCATCAAGCATCGATTGCTAGTTCTGCCTCCGCACAAGCTAGCGCAGACCTCAGCAGCGCCAATTCAGCTGGGGTTACTAGTGCTGAAACGGCATCGCTGCGCAGTAATGCTAATTCAATGGCATCAATTGCTGCTGCTGCCAGCACCGCTGCTGCTACTCAAGCCGATAATGCATCGATTGCTGCAGCTAAGGCTAGTTCAGCTAGTTTAGTTGCCGTTTCCGCTGCTAGCGTGGTCAACAGTGCTAATGCTACCGTTAAAAGTGCCAGTGTTGCCATCAGCAATGCGGCAGTAGCTAATAGTGATGCCGATTCCGCTGATGCTGTTGCTAGCTCAGCTAGTGATAATGCTAAATCCGCTGGGATTGCTAGTATTATTATCGGATCAACGTCCATCGTTGCTAGCTCGACTGCTGATCAGATCAATAATTCTTCAACGGCTATCAATAGCCAATCACCAGCTTTGAGTAGTGCTGATTCATTGGTCAACAGTCTCAACAACTTCAATAGCACCTACATCAGTAGTCAAATGAGCGCGATGAGTAGTGCCAAAGCAGCGTTCAGTAATGCTAGTTCGGTCGCTAGTTCAGCTGTATCTGCAGCCAGTGGGATTGAAAGTCAAATTGCATCCCTTTCTGGCGTTGCGAGCCAAAATGCCGCCAGTGCTGCTGCTAATAGTAGTGCCGCCAAATCAGCTTACATTGCCGCATCTAGCTATGCATCAACGGCAGGGGATGCTAGTGGTGCTGCCAGTGAATTAAGCAGTGCTCAAACGGCATCCATTGCTGCTTCAAATGAAAATGCAGCTGTCCAATCTGCCTCCGCTGCGATTACATCCCTCAAGGCTCAATTAGATAGCTTGAACGATTCAACGACCAGTGCTTCACAAACCGCGAGTGCGAACGTGACTGCTGCTTCGACTGCGGCCAGTGCGGCATCCAGTATTGTTGCTTCCGTGATTGCTAGTGCCGAAGCGGTTGCCAACAGTGCAAGCAGTCAGGCGGCGAGTGCTAATTCGATCGCAGCTCCTGCTGCCAGTGCTAATCCTTCGTATGCAATTGCTGCTAATGATAGTGCGGAATCGAATGCGGTAGTAACTTCATCTAAGGCGGTTGATGCGCAATCTGCTAATCAACATGCCCAAACGATTACCACCAGCGATTCTGCAATTGAGAGTGCTAAATCACAAGCATCATTAGATGCTTCTGATGCAGTTGTTAAGTCAGCCGATGTGATCATTGCTAAGAGTGATGCTAACAGCATTATGAGCGCCGCCAAGAGTGATGCCGCTGCTGCCAATAGTTATTCAAATGATGCATCGAACGACGCATCACTAGCTAATTCAGCATCATCTGCCGCTAGTTCAGCTGCGCAAGCAAGTAACGCACCGTTGGCTGTCGAAAAGGCCAGCATTGCGGCGAGTGCCGCTTCCGCAGCCAGTGCTTCTGCTGCCAGCGCTTCTGCTCACTCCAGTGCGGTGCAATCCGAAAATGCATCTGCATCGAGTGCCGCTAGTCGGGCGCAAAGTGATGCCAACATCGCAAGCCAAGATGCAAACGACGCCCAAGTGCAATATGATCGTGCGAAGATCATTGCCGACTCAATTGCCATCAGTCAGGCTAGTGCTGCTGCTAGTGAAGCTGCCAGTGCAACTCAGTCAGCTAAATCTGCAGCAGATTCAGTTACTTCGGCTTCTAACAACAGCGTGGTATCCAGCTATGCCAGTGTTACTAGTTCTGCTAACAGTACGGTTGACTCCGCTTCTGCATTTATTAGTAGTGCTAATAATGCCATTAGTAGTGCCAAGAACGTTGTCAGCAGCGCCAGTGATGCTAGCGTTGCCAATAGTGCCCAGAGTGCAACTAATAACTTGAGCTCTGAGGTAGCCAGCGCTTCTACAGCTGCTTCAAATGCAGCATCAACTGCTAGTCAAGCCGCTAGTCAAGCCATTTCTTATAATGATAGTCTTGCTAGTGGACGGGCTAGTTCCGCTAATTCTAACGTTGATCACGATTCAGCGACCGCTAGTTCACATGCTAATGAGGCAAGTGCAGCCGTAATTACAAATAGTACGGCCATCAATACTGCTAGTTCTGAAATTAGCAATACTGATAAGATTGCTAGTGAAACGGCAGCTACTGCTAACATGGATGCAAGTAACTCAGCCATTACTAAGGCTGCTGCTGATGCTAGTTCAGCCGCTGCTTATAACCATTCATTGGCAAGCAACATGAACAGTAATGCAGAAATTGCTAAGAGTGCTGCAAGCGTTCTTAGTTCTGCAAATCAAGCAATGAGTAGTTATGCTAAGCTCACTGCTAGTGCTAGTGCTGCAGCATCGTCAGCATCTGCTGCGCATGATGTTTCAAAAGCCGTTAGCGAGGCTTCGATTGCTGAATCAATTGCTAGTGAGGCAAGTAGTGAATCGATCGTTGTTTCTTCTGCTGCTTCAGTTGCTAGTTCCGCTTCAGCTGCAATTTCATCATTGGCTAAGCTAGTTAAATCAGCTAGTTCGGTTGCTGATAGTGCTAGCAGCACTGCTTCCAGTGCCTCAACTGCTGATTCACAGTCCGCATCAGCAAGTGCATCCGCCTCGGCAAGTGCGTCCGCATCAGCAAGTGCTTCGGCCTCGGCAAGTGCATCGGCCTCGGCAAGTGCATCAGCATCAGCAAGTGCATCAGCATCAGCAAGTGCGTCGGCCTCGGCAAGTGCATCTGCATCAGCGAGTGCGTCTGCATCTGCACATTCATCCGCTGCAGCTAGCAACCATTCCGCGGCAAGTAGTGCTGCGAGTGGATCAAAACACAGTAGCCATGCTAGTCATGCTAGTCATAGCCATAGTCATGCTTCGAATGCGCACTCTTCAGCAAATAGTGCTGGAACCACTAACCATCATGGAAGTACTGCAATTGGTCCATCTAGACCTAATTCAAGTGGATATTATGAATCTAAACATGGATTACATGCTAGTCATGATTCCAACGTAGCTTCTAATAATAAGCAGGGTAAGTTACCACAAACTGGCGAAAGTCAAACAACGGTTCGTTATAGTTTGTTGGGAGCACTTGCATTAGGATTATCTGGATTCTTCTTCGCCGCATATAAGCGGAAGAGACGGAAATAATTAAAAAGCCTTCAAAACTGATCAATTCGTTTTGAAGGCTTTTTAATTTGGGCTTAATTGGTCGATGATGGCTACTAAAGGCGGTCCATTGTACTAAGATCTTATTGTTAGGACGACTTTACAATCGAAATAATGCTAATTAAAAGGCGTCAATAATCACAATTGAGTAATTATTGACGCCTGTATTTAAAGATTTAATTATTGATTTGATGGATTAATATGTGATTAAAGCTATGATATATGAAACTATGATATTAAATGCAGTTGTAATTATGTGGTGAAACTATGTCGTGAAGCTATGTGGGAAATTGATTATGCGTTGGCAAAGACACCTTTTCTTACTCTAACAAGGTGCCAAGCTAGTCCTAAGACTGCACCGAGCAGTGCTGGAACGACCCAATCCATTCCGACACTGGCAAATGGGAAGAAGCCTTGTTGGAACTTAGCGAGTGCCAATGCGAAACCGCTTTGGCTAACGACTGGTGGGAATGCTGCGAACATATCGAACAGGGCGGGAACCGCTGTGAACAATACGACCATTCCGTATACGACTGGGTCGCGCTTGAATAGTGGGGAGGTAACTGATAATAAGATCAGTACCATTGAGAATGGATAGAGGAACATTAGCATTGGAGTGGACCATAAGATGATTTGGTCTAATCCTAAGTTAGCAGTTAAGAACGATGCTAAACAGATGAATGTTAACCAAGCATGGTAACTAAACACTGGGAAGTGCTTGTGGAAATCTTGAGCAAATGCAGCTACTAGTCCAACGGCAGTGGTTAAACAAGTTAACGTGATCAATGCGGCTAATGCAGCTTGCCCGGCACTACCAAAGTAGTGAGTCATAATCTGGGAGAATGTGCCCCCACCATCTGGACCGAGCTTGTAATCGTTCAGACTAGTTGCACCGAGCCAGATCAAAACAACATAGATCAGGCCTTCCACGCTTACAGAGAGGACCCCAGCTTTTGCAGTGACCTTGGCATTGCTAGTAGCCTTGGTCTTCCCGAGTTGGCGGACGGCTTGGACTACTGTAACCCCAAATGCTAAACCAGCAAGGGCATCCATGGTGTTATAACCTTCTAAGAACCCGTTCAAAAATCCGTTGTGTTGGTATGGAGCGGTTACTGCTTGTAAGTTGGCTTTCCCCATTGGTGAAGCGAAAGCGAATAGGAAAATTGCGAATAGCATTAATAAGAAGAGCGGATTTAAAACCTTGCCGACCTTATCCATGATGGACGATTCACGATATGAAATGAAATATGCGAACCCGAAGAATAGGGCGGAAAAGACTAACAATCCAACCGTGTCGTACTTAGCTGGTAAAAATGGTGCCACCCCAACGGTGAATGGAACCGATGCAGTTCTGGGGGTTCCGAATAATGGTCCGATGGTCGCATGAATCAAAACCATGAACGTGACGGCAAAGGCAGGGCCGAGGGGTTTACCGATGTCATAAACTCCTTCAGAACGAGTAATGCTGATCGCAAGGACCGAAAGGAGGGGTAATACGACCCCCGTACAAAGGAAGCCGAGGGTGGCGACCACCCAGTTTGCACCTGACATTTGCCCCAAGTGAATTGGGAAAATGAGGTTACCGGCTCCAAAGAAAAGCGCGAATAGTAACGAACTGACGGTTAAATATTGTTTCCAAGTCAATGGATTGGGATTTAAATCTGTATCTTGCATAAAATGATGCCTCCGTAATATATTTTTTGAAACCTAACTGTGAATTAATAATCTGAATCGGACTAATGTCGCTTTCCAATGAAACCACCCCCTTAAATTGCAATAAAAAAAGCACCCTTATCCAAAAGAATAAGGGTGCTCACACACGGTACCACCTTAATTACGAGCACAAAAACACTCGTCGCTAAATACGTACTAACATACGCTAACGCTGTAATGGGCGTACCCAATGTAGATTACTGATTTCGTCACATTGCTCGAAAGTGATTGTTCGTCATGAATATGAATACTCCCTCTCACCTAACGGAGCTCGCTGAATTCGCCATCATGATTACTTTTCTTTCTCAAAGCATGTCTCTTTTATTTATAACAATCATATCGGTAAAATGATTATAAGTCAACCTTTTTTTAATAAAAAAATTAAAATAAAATTAAAAAAGTTGGACGCTTGCCCAACTTTTTTTAATATTATCTAATAAAACTAGTCATAATCCCACCAATTAACACCATGGCGACACCACCAACTGTATAAACTAGTGCCTTGCCAGTCTTGTGTTCACGAAGAATGACCAGCCCACCGAACGTGGAAACCACCACGCACATTTGGGAAAGGGTGAATCCAGTTGAAACCCCGTTTAAGGTAATCGAGATTAAGTATCCAGCCGTCCCAATCCCTGAGTTAAATCCGGTCAGGATGTTTTTGAAGGTGGCCTTTTGAAACAGGGGCTTTTGTTCGCGAAAATCCTTGATCAAAAGCGAAAAGATAATCGCACCAATAAACATCCCTAACGATTGGGGTGGGAACGTCGACCAACCGTCAGAACCAGTAATCTTAGGGAAGGTTGAACAGGCAGTGTACCCAATTCCAGAACCGACGATCAATTCGATCAAGCTCTTGGTAAACTCACGCTTGCTGATCGAATTTTCATGGCCACCATTACCGGTTCTAGTGGTTAATACGACCCCGATAACCACTAGGATCACGGCGGTAAAACCGATACCCTTTGCAAAGCCAGATTCCCAACTACCAAAGAAGAGGACTCCAATGATGTTAACCCCGACTAATTGAAGGCCAGTAACGATTGGGGTGGTGGTCGAAACCCCTAGCTTACGGAATGCATTGTACTGAGTCAACTGTCCAAGCGACCAGCAGGCCCCACCCAAGACACACCAGAATACATCATCTACGGTGATGGTTGGCTTTTTGATCAACCACACTAGGATTCCAACAACGAGGGCTCCATAAGTCGTTCCCAATAGTTGTTGGATCGGCTTACCACCCATGAAGTGGACCCACAACGGGGTGATTCCCCAAAGCAATGCGGGAATTAATCCAATTAGAATATCCAAAATCTTTCCTTCTATCTATAAAAAATTAGCTACGCAGTCTATTATACTCCAACATGGCTTGGCCAGTAACCGATTTTTTAGATTTAATCGAATCAATTGGCGTTCCCGAATAAAGGATTTCACCACCGTAGCGCCCCGCTGCTGGGCCGACATCGATTAGCCAATCGGCGGAACTGATCACTTCAATGTTATGTTCTACGATGATCAATGTGTTATTAGCAGCCACGAGTTCCTTGAATAACTTAATGATCGTGCCAACATTGAACATGTGCAATCCAGCGGTCGGTTCATCCAAAAGGTAGATTTTACCCGTTTGATTCAATTGCAAGGCAAGCTTTAGGCGTTGTAACTCCCCGCCAGATAGGGTATCTAATGATTGACCGAGTGAAAGGTAGTCCAAACCGACCCTTTGCATATTGATTAATGGTTTTTCGATTTTGGCGGTTTGCTTGAAAAACGGAATTGCCTGGGCAATCGACATGTTCAAGACTTGGCTGATGTCTTTACCCTGGTATTGATATTTGAGGGCTTCGTCGTTGTAGCGTTTCCCGTTACATGCCTCACAGGTCTGAATAACTGGGTCCATGAACGCCATGTTGGTGATCACGACACCCTTCCCCTTACAGACGGGACACTTTCCCTTTCCGTTGTAGCTAAAGAGGGTCCGTGAAACATGGTTGGCATCGCCGAACAACTTGCGGATCTCATTTAAAATATCGAGGTAGGTGGCAGGAGTGGCGCGAATATTTGCACCGACTGCGTCTTGTGATAGGTCGATGTAAGGTTCGGTCAGGTGGTCCTTGATGGCTTGCATCAACGAGCTCTTTCCTGAACCAGCGACCCCAGAAATGACGGTCTCAACACCGAGGGGAATTTGGACGCTGACGTCTTTTAGGTTGTGGACTGAGACGTTTTTTAAATCGAGCGTCTGGGTAGCTTTACGGGGGTGTTCATTAAATTTTAATTTAGCGCGCAGGCATTTACCCGTCAACGTGTCTGATTTTAAGAGTTCATCATAGGTACCGTCAAAGGTAATGTGGCCACCTTCCGCTCCCGCTTTAGGGCCGATCTCAACGACGTATTGGGCAATCGGAATCAATTCTGGATTGTGTTCGACGATCAAGACCGTATTGCCATTATCGCGCAACTTGGTCAGGGCGTGTTTGATCAACTGGATGTCCTTGGGATGCAGACCGACACTGGGTTCGTCTAGGATGTAGACCATATCGACTAGCGAGCTGTTCATGAACTTTGCGATCTTGATCCGCTGGGTCTCACCGCCAGAAAGCGTTTCGGTCGTCCGATCCAAAGTCAGATAGCCCAGCCCCAAGTCGATCAGTGATGCAATCTTGGTCGATAGTTCGCGGATAATTCCTTGGACCAACGGGGTCTTGATGGTCTTTAAAAATGCGAGACCGTGAATTAGATCCATCTGTAAGACATCAGCAATGTTCTTGCCGTTGATCTTACAACCCAAGACCGGCTTTCTGAGCTTGGTACCATGACAAACTGGACAGGCGTGGTGGTCAACGATTTCTTGGATCGCCTTTTGGTGGTGTTTACCCTCGGCACTGTTGATGATCGAACGTTTGATCCGCGGGATTAATCCTTCATATAAGATGCTCTTCCGCCAAATCTTTGGGGCATCCGTTAGCTTTTGTTGGGGAGCGTACAACAATAGATCTAATTCGTGCTTTGTGTAGTCCTTGATCGGTTTATCGTTATCGAATAATCCCGTGTGGGCATAGCGGTTCCACCGCCACGTGTGCGGACCGAAACTAACGAAGGTGATTGCCCCTTCATTTAATGATTTATTGTAATCTAAAATTTTGTCGGGATTGATATCATCAACATAGCCCAGTCCTTGGCAGTTCGGACACATCCCCTGGGGCAAATTAAATGAGAACGTATCTGAATACCCGACCCAGGGCTTACCGTCCCGTGAGAACAACAGGCGCATCAATGAATAGATTCCAGTGTATGTAGCAAGTGTCGAACGCGGGTTCTTGCCAATCTTTTTTTGTTGAATCACGATCGCAACGGGGAGGTTATCGATCTTATCAACGTGGGGTTGACCATACTTAGGTAGGTATTGCTGGGTAAAACTAGGGAACGTTTCGTTCAATTCCCGCCGTGAGTTAGCGGCGATTGTATCAAAAACCAGTGATGATTTTCCAGCCCCAGACAAACCGGTAAAAACGGTAATTGCGTGCTTATGAATCTTTAAACTAATGTCTTTTAGGTTGTTCTGATGTGCATTATGAACAACGATGAATTGACTTTCGGACATAAAACTTCCTCCTCAATTAATTATTATCCTAATCTTATAATTAATGCAGGGGTTGGGCAAAGATAATGAACTCAAAGGCAATTGAGCGTAAAATAGATAGTTCAAAGGGAGATGAAGATTTCATGGAAACTGATATTCGCCAAGACGTGCGCAACAAGTTGCAGTCTGGTAATTTTGATTGTGCCAAGGAACTAACGCTTTCGATGTTCAGCGGAAAGCATAAAATGTATATTTTATGGGAACTGCGGCATGGGGATGCGATTCACTTTAACCAATTTACCAGAATTATTCCAAACGTTAGCCGCAAGGTATTGACCAATCAACTCAACGAATTGATCCAAGATAGCATCGTTGAAAAACACGATTACAACGAGGGCAAGGTCAAACGGGCCAGCTATCAATTGACCGCGATCGGGAAGAGTCTGCTGCCGATATTGACGATGATGTATGAATGGGGCGAAAAAAGGATCGATCAATTAAAGCTGGATCCAATCTATCAGACCAAGAATTTTCATCCGAACGTCTAGGTAGTTACCTAAAAGTAACTAATTGTTAGTAAGTAACGTCTCTGATATCCTACTATTAAATCATAAATTAATGGAGGAATTATTATATGAAGTTACAATTAGCAATCGATTTAGAAGACGTGGATGGCGCAATCGAATTGATCAAAAAGACCAAGGACAGTGTCGATGTCTTTGAATACGGGACCCCGTTAGTGATCAACTTTGGTCTAGAAGGATTTAAGAAGATTCGCGACACGTTCCCAGACATCACATTACTAGCTGATGTTAAGATCATGGATGTGGCAGCTTACGAAGTTGGCCAAGCAGTCAAGTACGGCGCAGACATTACCACCATCTTAGCCGCCGCAGAAGATCAATCGATCAAGGATGCCGTGGAAGAGGCCCATAAAGATGGCAAGGAACTGCTCGTTGACATGATCGGCATCGAAGACGTGGCAACGCGGGCGCGTGAGATCGATGCAATGGGGGCTGATTACATCGCCACCCATACTGGTTATGACTTACAAGCATTAGGCCAAACCCCATTCGAAACGTTTAACACGGTCAAGGCAAACGTGAAGAACACGAAAACCGCCGTGGCTGGTGGGATTAAGCTTGATACAGCCGCTAAGATCATTGCCGAACAACCAGACCTATTGATCGTTGGTGGTGGAATCGCGACTGCCGATGACCCAGCAAAGGCGGCGCGTGAAATTAAGACCATGATCGAAACGGGTGAATAAATTGCCAACTAGTTCATGGAAAACGATCTTAGCAGAATTAAATACTGCGGATGTAGAAGTTGATGACGCTGCGCTGACCTTGATCCATTCTGCTGAGCGGATTTTCGTTGCTGGGGCGGGACGTTCTGGGTTGGCCAGCAGTGCATTTGCAATGCGGATCGGTCAGCTCGGTAAACCAGTCACCGTGGTGGGGGAAACGACGGCCCCAGCGTTTACGAATGCCGACTTATTAATTGTAGCTAGCGGTTCGGCTAAGACGCCATCGATCGTTGCACTGGTGCAAAGAGCGCAGCAGTTGGGCGGTCAAGTCTGGCTACTGACGGCGACAAGGGACAGTGAGTTAGCGCATTTCGTTGATCACGTTACCGTTTTACCTGGCAAGGGTAAGTTCACAACTAATAAGGATACGGTCCAACCGATGGGCGCACTTTTCGAACAAGCGGTGTGGCTGTTCGGAGATTCCGTTACCTTAGAATACATGCATCAGTACCAAATCACTGAGCATGCGATGCAACTCAACCATGCCAATTTAGAATAATCTTTGAATCGGTTGATTGTGAAATCAACCGATTTTGTTATTAAAAAGTAAAGAGTGAGCATATTTCAGCATTTCACAATCATTCCTTGTTATAATTTAGTTACAAGTAAAGGAATGATTATTAATGTACAAAGAAAAAGTAATTGAAAAAATTGAAGAAGATTTTATGGATAAGTTTTATAATCAACAAAAGCCCAACACGGATAGTCGGGTTTCAGTTACACTAGCAAATGAAGAATTTATTAATCTCGCCAAAAGTATTCATGCTGAATACGAAGATGACATTAGTCGGGACGAATATGTTGCAGAACTTGTGAAGTTAGATTGTAACCACCCGAAGGGGATTTTTAATTTTGCAATTAATGTTGAAGAATATGGATATGTAGTTCCTGATTTTGCCCAAAAGGCTGATAATAATAATTTAATGTTGACCCAATATGGGGAAGCTCTGTATGGAACGCTTAAGTTCGATAAGGGTGAATAGTGAACTAATATTGATGATTCGTGGGATCGCTTTGAGCGGTCCTTTTTTGTATCTAATCAGGAGGCTTTTAAATGAAAAAAATTAATTTTAATGGCGTTTCACTACCAGCAATTGGCATGGGCACTTGGCACATGGGGAGCACAGAAGCTAATTATGCGCAACAAAAAACGACCTTACAATTCGGGATCACACATGGTGCGACCGTCATCGATACCGCTGAACAATATGGGAATGGTGATTCAGAACGGTTAGTGGGGGATGTCATCAAAGATTTTGATCGGGATTCGTTATTCATCATCTCCAAATTCTACCCATTCCATGCGCAGCGTAAGCAAATGCAAAAAGCACTAGATGATAGTTTACAACGGCTTGGGACTGACTACTTGGATCTATACCTCTACCACTGGCCAGGGAGCACGCCGTTAGCCGAAGTTGTGGATAACATGGTGGCCATGAAACAAAGTGGCAAGATCAAGCACTGGGGGGTCTCGAATTTTGACCTTAGTGATATGCAAGAGCTTTGGGCGGTCCCACATGGTCAGGAGGTAATGGCAAATGAAGACCTTTATAACATTGGTTCACGGGGGATCGATTATGACTTACTGCCTTGGCAACGCGATCATAAAGTACCGTTGATTGCCTATGCACCGATCGATCAGGCTGATCGCCGCGGGGCTAAGATTACTAGGCAACAAGCATTGGTGGAAGTGGCACGGCGGCATAACGCGACTGAATTTCAGATCATGTTGGCCTGGGCGATCCGCGATGGCCAAACCCTGGCGATTCCACAAACCAGTGATGAAGACCATATGCGATCCAATCTTGCGGCCGCAGACATTGCATTGAGTAGTGATGATCTAGCATTGTTGGACCAGGCATTTCCAAAGCCAACCAGTAAAAAATCGTTGGATATTATTTAATGTACGATGATTGTAATAGCAATCGCTTTAATATATACTTTTTTACGGATAAGGAGGTGTAATTTTGAAAAAACAGTCAATTTTAAAAAAGAGTTTTTTAATGTTTTTATCATTAGGTTTTATTGCGTTATTTAGTTTGTTTTTAGGAACGCAAACGCATGCTGATAATACCAATGCTATGTTGCAAGATTCGTTTGTAACTGGAGCCAGCATTTCTGGAAATAAGGATAGTTCTGGAAACTACGACTACTATAAGGGAGTCAACGCCACTTGGGGTTTCAATATTCCAGCTGGTAAGGCCAAGAACGGTGATCAAATTACCGTTACGATCCCCCCACAGCTGAGGGTGCAAAGTGACTATAATTTTGATATCGTTGGTAAAGATGGCAAAACGTATGCAAATGCAGCTGTTGATGCATATAATAATAAAATTACCATTACTTTTAACTCCAACGTTGATAATCTGAACTCAGATGTTACGGGTTCCTTTACAGTCGGGGTGAATTGGGTATCTAAAGAATCCACTTTTCCGCAGACGATCACCATTAATTGGCCAGTCACAGGGAATGTTTCATATAACGTTGCAGGGGCTGGGACTCCTGACAGTAGTGAAAAAGTATTTAAGTATGGATATGCAGATACATCTGATCCGTACTTAATTCACTGGGTGGTTAGAGTTAATTATGCTCAAGCACAAGTGGATAATGCCGTTTATACTGACACGCTAGGTGATGGTCAACAACTCATTCCTGGTTCTGAAAATGTTACAAAGGTGACTTTCGATCCGGACGCTAATTGGGACGGCTTACCATATAAACCGATTTCAACGGTTGACGCCAGTGCCATTACTGAAGGCAACGGCGGTTTTAACGTTCAATTGGGGAATATTAATAGCTTATATGTGGTTACTTATGACACGCGAGTTAATGATGATGGTAAAGCTAAAGATTATGCGAATACCGGGGTCCTAAGTGGTAGTAATATTTCTAGTCAAACGAAATCAACAACGGCTGAAATTCAGACCGGCTCTGGAACATTGAATAATTTATTCAACGAAACTGGTAATAAGATCTGGCAGGATAATAATAATCAATATAAGGTTAGACCATCTTCAATCGTAGTGTACTTATTTAGAAACGATATACAGTTCCTAAGCCAAACGATTTCAGCGGATAATAATTGGCGTTATAGTTTTAATGATTTACCAGTTTATGATAAGAGTGGTAAAGCGTACAAATACGCAGTTAATGAAAATAGTGTTCCTAACTACGTTACTAGCTATTCTAGTAGCGGTAGTGACATGGATATTATTAATTCATATAGTGCAAGTAGTTCTGCATCTACTGGCAGTGATTCAGGAAGTTCTGGTGGCTCAACTAGTTCTAGCAATAATGCTAGCAGCACTGATTCTACTGGTAGTTCTAGTTCAACTGACAGTACGGGAAGTTCAAACAATACTTCTGGTAGTTCAACTGCTAGTTCTACTAACAGCGGCTCTAGTTCAACTAGTTCGCAAAGTTCGACTAGTTCTACGAACAGTAGCTCTAGTACAACTAGTTCACAAAGCTCGACTAGTTCTACGAACAGTAGCTCCAGTTCAGCTAGTTCACAAAGTTCTAACAATACTTCTTCTAGTAGCAGTGCTTTAAGTAGTAGTTCCACGAGTAGTTCTAGTGCATCTAGTTCCAATAGCAGTTCAACTAGTTCAAGTCAATCAAGTTCAAGTACCACCAATAGTAGTAGCGATTCAATGAGTAGTGATAGCTCATCCAGTAATAGTGATTCATCCTCAAGCACTACTAATTCACAAAGTGACTCTAGTACACCTGTCGGTTCAAGTGATTCTAGTAGTTCAGCATCCGTAGTGCATGGGTCTTCAAGTAATAATTCATCTAATCGATCAAAACCAAACATTAATCGGCTCCCACAAACTGGCGATACGAATAATCTTTACGTTTATCTATTAGGAATTTTTATTCTAGGACTCGCTGCATTATTGATTAGAAAGACATTTAAAAATAAATAATTAATTTTATAAAGGATCGTCAGCTATTAAATTAAATGGCTGACGGTTTTTATTATAAATAACAATTTTTAATATCCATTTTTGGTGTATTATATTTTGCATTTTATTTTAAATAGATTAAAATTGTATTAAGAAAAGGGTGTGATATAAATGTTAGTTAATAAGTTAAAATATCGGAAAACCAAAGAAAAAAAGGTTTTACATAAAGTAAAGAAACAATGGGTTGTTTTAGGGACAGCAGCCTTAACGATTTTAGCTGCAGGAGCTGGTTCGCCAGAAGTAGTGAATGCGGATGCTAACGTTAGCTCGAACCTAACTAACAATCAGACTAGCAGTGGGGATGAGGGATCTTCGGCGGAGACGACTAAGAGTAGCGCTGCTGAATCATCAAGTGGCAGTACTTCAACTAGTAGTGCATCCACAGGTAGTAGCGCAAATTCATCAACTGATAGCAATGCTACTAGCAGTAGCGCTAGTGTAACCACCAGCAGCACTGCTGTAACTAGTAACGACTTTCAAGTAAGCGCACCATCATCAACGCCTGCTGAAGACGGATTGTTGGAATATCGGTTAGAGGGAGTAGATGCTGCCAGCACGCCTGATTCCAATGTTGTAAGTAATGCTTCATTGGTGGATAGTGCGCCATCAATTGAAAAAGCATTTTATGTTGGTTCTGGATACTCATATACTGGAAATAATTCCAGTACGACCTATAGTTTTTTCATGCAGCATGCTCTTAGTGGGGCTGCTAGTGTTTATAACGCTAAAATGACTCTTCAACCAGCAAGTAAAACCATCAATGGACAAACTTATTCATACAATGAAGCGATTGTATTTGCTAACGATGCAAGTGGCAATCCATTCTTTACCAGTGGTGCTGCCAGTGCATTTTCTAATTTGAGTGTTTACTACGCTGATAGTGCAAATAGCGTTATTAGTAGTTCGGCAATCCCTAGTGATCAAATGGGAAGTTACTTTACGTTTATTTATTCAAATGCTGATTTCTCATCTAATAGTACAGCGTCGGTGTTGTTATTTAGCATGCCTTCCGACTTTAATAGCAATATTGATTTGAAGCTAGGTGAAACGGCTGGCTGGTCGATTACTTTTGACCACAGTGCTGGATTGAATTCCGATTATAATTCAAGAGCAGCTAATGATCGTAATACTAATAACCATTCTGATCCTACTATTAGCCCAGTTGGTGGTGGTGCTTCATTTAATCAAGATGTTGGTTCAGTTGCAACCTTCGATTATCACTTTGCAGGTAATTCATCCGCTAATGGGCTTCCTTCCACTCAGTACTTAACTGGTAGTTATATTTATTCTGGTAATAGCTTCTCAGTAGCCGTGCCATCTATTGCTGGCTACACGTTCACTAGCGCAGCTGCTAACGTGGGTAACGTTAGTGCGTCCGCAGATGCATCTGGATCTAGTTACGTCACTGGAACGATTGGCTATATGCAGTTGGTTTCTTTATACTATAATCCAGTTACGGTTTCAGATACCTTTAATTTCTATGATGAAAATAATTCGAATGCAGCATTGCCAAGCGCTTCTTCGGTAACGGTAAGTGGTGATTATTCATCTGCAGTCGGTAGTTTAGCATTACCAGCTGGGTATGAATTAGGCTCCAATGCTGATAACAATTCTTTAAATGGCTTGACCTTCGGGACTTCTAACGCTACTTATTCGGTTTATTTGAAACACCAGATCCTGTCTTATTCTGCTGGAGTAAGTGGGGTTGCGGATGCTACTAAATCACAAGCATATACTAGAACCGTTAACTACGTAGACAATAATGGTAGTGCAATTAGAGCCGCATCGACTTTCACTTCTGCATTTACCCAGACTGCAACTTCTTATGATGCAGTTACCAAGCAAGTAACTGCTTATGGTGATTGGACACCGGGCTCATTAGTATTTCCAGCGGTTTCAGATTCGATTACGGGATACACGTTAACAAGCTCTGCTCCTGAACAAAACGTTACTTTAAACGATAATGAATCTGCATTCTCCGTGAATGTTGTTTATTCAGAAAACTCAGTTGCTGATACCTTTAACTATGTAGATTCAAACAACAGCGTGGTCGCCTCGGTTAGCGTTTCAGGATACCCGGATAAATATGTTGACACTACTAGCCTGTTGAGTTCAGCACCATCAAACTATGTCTTTGCATCAGGTGCCAATACCTCCTTTTCTGGCTTGAAATTCGGAACCAGCGGTTCCACATACACGGTTTCATTGGCTGATAAGACCCAATCATTCTCAGCAGGTGACAGTGACTTTAGTGGCACCAACCTTTCCGCAGGTGACTTTTCAAAGACCGTTACCCAAACGGTAAGTTACTTGGTTTCTGGTACTAATACTCCAGTGCAATCAGCAACGTCATCTTCAGTAACGTTCACGCGTGGTGGAACTTATAACTACGTAACTAAGTCCACTGCTTATTCTGATTGGTCTCCATCTAGTGCATCTTTCTCATCAGTTGATACTTCAGTAGCTGGATACACGGTTACTTCATCCGCAGCTGCACAAACGGTTTTGGCAAACGATTCTAATACTGCAGTATCAACAGCGGTGCTTTATTCAGAGAATTCAGTTGTTGATACCTTTAACTATGTAGATTCTAACAACAGCGTGGTTGCCTCAGTTAGCGTTTCAGGATACCCAGCTAGTAGCGTTAACACCACTAGTCTGTTGAGTTCAGCACCATCAAACTACGTCTTTGCATCCGGTGCGAATACTTCCTTTTCTGGCTTGACATTCGGATCCAATGGTTCCACATACACGGTTTCATTGGCCGATAAGACGCAATCATTCTCAGCAGGTGATAGTGACTTTAGTGGCACCAACCTTTCCGCAGGTGACTTTTCAAAGACCGTTACCCAAACGGTCAGTTACTTGGTTTCTGGTACTAATACTCCAGTACAATCAGCAACATCATCTTCAGTAACGTTCACGCGTGGTGGAACTTATAACTACGTAACTAAGTCCACTGCTTATTCAGATTGGTCTCCATCTAGTGCATCTTTCTCATCAGTTGATACTTCAGTAGCTGGATACACGGTTACTTCATCCGCAGCTGCACAAACGGTTTTGGCAAACGACTCTGATACTGCAGTATCAACAGCGGTGCTTTATTCAGAGAATTCAGTTGTTGATACCTTTAACTATGTAGATTCAAACAACAGCGTGGTTGCCTCAGTTAGCGTTTCTGGATACCCATCTAGTATTGTTGACACCAATAGCCTGTTGAGTTCAGCACCATCAAACTATGTCTTTGCATCAGGTGCCAATACTTCCTTTGCTGACTTGACATTCGGATCCAGTGGTTCCACATACACGGTTTCATTGGCTGATAAGACCCAATCATTCTCAGCAGGTGATAGTGACTTTAGTGGTACCACCCTTTCCGCAGGTGACTTTTCAAAGACCGTTACCCAAACGGTTAGCTACTTGGTTGCTGGCACTAATACTCCAGTACAATCAGCAACATCATCTTCAGTAACGTTCACGCGTGGTGGAACTTATAACTACGTAACTAAGTCCACTGCTTATTCAGATTGGTCTCCATCTAGTGCATCTTTCTCATCAGTTGATACTTCAGTAGCTGGATACACGGTTACTTCATCCGCAGCTGCACAAACGGTTTCAGCAAATGATTCTAATACTGCAGTATCAACAGCGGTGCTTTATTCAGAGAATTCAGTTGCTGATACCTTTAACTACTACGATGGCAATAGTGTCGTTGGATCAACAGTTACCGTTTCTGGTTATCCATCCAGTGTGGTTGATGTAAAAACGATTACTGATTCCGTTCCTGAAAACTATGAATTAGCTTCAGGAGTAGCTAAATCTTTAGATAGTTTAACGTTTGGCACCTCTGCAGGATCATATGCAGTTTCGTTAGCTCACAAGACCAAGACGTTCTCTGCTGGTGATACTAACTTTAGTGGAACTAGCTTTTCTGCTGGTGACTTTACACAAACTTACACGAGAACGGTTAATTACTTGGTTTCTGGGACTAATAATTCATTGCAGCCAGCAACAACGGAGACGGTAACGTTTACTCGTGAAGGCGTTTACGATTACGTTACTAAGCAATCTAGCTATACTAGTTGGAGTCCAGAAAGCTCTTCTTTTGCCGCAGTCGCTCCTTCAATTAGCGGTTATCAAGTAGTATCATCAGCACCAGTATCAACAGTTAATCCTAATGGTGCCGACTTTACATCTAGTGTTGATGTTACCTATTCTAAGAATCCGGCGGCATCATCTACGAGTGCCACCCAGTCTTCATCATCCGATGATGGCTATGTATCTTATGCTAATAGCGTTGGTAGATTGTCTGGAGCTTTTGTGATCTCATCATTGAATGGTAGTTTTGTGACTGATAGCAATTATTCATCAGCTAGCGCTACTTCGACAACTAATGCTTCATCATCGAATGATAGCTCATCATCTGCCGTTGGTTTTGTCCCATCAACTGATTTTCCACAATATATGGAAAAAGTTAAAAATGATTCATTATCAAAAGCATCTGAATTTAAGCGGGGCACGGGCACGACTAAGGAAGAAGTTACCAAGGCTAAAAACGCAGTTAAGAAGGCTAAGGCAAAATTAGCAAAGGCTAAAACAGCTAAGGCTAAGAAGACTGCTAAGGTTAAATTAGCCAAGGCCGAAAAGAAATACACTAAGGTTGCTAAGTTGTACGCTGCTGAGAAATAATCTAATTATTAGCAACGATAACTTAAGTTCTAATTTATGTTAATTTTGATTACCAAAAGCACCCATCGATAATTTATATTGATGGGTGCTTTTTGGTGTCTTTTCATTTACAAATAATATAAAATTGTATATAACATATTATGTAGGAAAGGACTGTGATTAAAGTGATTAATAAAATGAAATATCGCAAAGTTAATAACAAAAAAGTATTACATAAAGTAAAGAAACAATGGGTCGTCGTAGGGACTGCAGCATTGGCATTGATGGCGGCAGGAGCTGCTCCTGAAGTTGTTCATGCTGATACTTCAGCAAACGTTTCCAGTAGTCAAGCTAATAGTAGCGCTGTCGATTCAGCGAATGATTCAAGTGCGGGAAGTAGCACTGCTTCTTCGGCATCATCAGCCACTAGTAGTGATACCAATAGTTCAACAAGTGCTTCAAGTGTGGCTTCTGCTAGTTCATCAGCACAAAGTGAATCTAGTAGCAGTGCCCAGACGAGCTCCAGTTCCGATTCAGCATCTCAATCATCTGCTGATGACTTACTATCATATCGTTTAGGGGTCGAAGACACCGCTAGTTCGACAGATAGACCTACTGGATCAGCTGTAACGAATGTTTCGCTGGTATCTAGTGCGCCAGCAGCTTCAAACCAGTTAGCACCATCTGCATTCTATTCTTTATCTGGCAGTAGCGTTTCATTGGGATTTTCCGTTAGTGGCACTAATTCTGCTGTTTACCATGCAGCTGTAGCGAATGGGTCTGACAACCTGGTTTACGCTAATAGTAACGGAGTTTCTCCAGTTAAGGGAATTGCTAACCTAGTTCAACACCAATTGATTAATGGAACAGAAACTTCTTCTTCCGTTGATGCAAGTAGCTATGTTTCCATTAACTATAGTGCTTCCACTACGACTGCACCAGGTTCAACCTACACAATTGTAACGATTAGTCAGGGCCCACTAGTAACTAGTGCTAACGGCTATTATTATGATGGCGATAAATCATGGTGGACGTTCGATGTTCAAAGTAATACCGCCTTCAGTAGTGCGAATGTTGGACCAATTCAACCCACCGTTGGGGTTTCTAAAGTTCAACCCACTCCAATCGTTGTTAATTATGTAGAAGGTGGCAGTATCTTTTCGAGCGCATATGTAACTGCTGATAACCTATATGTTGGTAATTCATACTCGGTTAATGTTGATACTCCTAGTGGGTACACTTATTCTAGTGCTACGAATAACGTTAGTAAATCGATTTTTGCTTCAGGGAACACCGTTATAAATTCTGGAATTACCTATAGTAATTATGCTACTAGTCCTACGATTACTGTTTACTATAATAAGACCGCTGCGACCAGTAGTGCATCAAGCAATACTAGCTCTGCAGGTAGTAATGCATCGGGCAGTTCAAATTCAGCCACCGTTAGCGGAAGTGTTAAATTAATCGATACAGCGAATAGTAATGCGGTAATTGGTGGGGTCAATTATAGTGGTGTAATCGGTGGAGCGGTTAAATACTCTGTTTCAAGTGCAGTGCAAAGTTTGGAAAATATTGGTTACAAGCTGATCACTGATGCAAGCAAGGTGCCATCATCAGATCAAATTATTTTAAATGCTGATAACAATAACTATGAATTTGATTTTACCCACAGTACAGCATCTTATACCGCTGCAGATAGTAGTTTTTCAAATGGGGTTACTAAGGATAACTTAGCTAAGACCTTTACTAGAACGATTAACTACGTTGATGCTAATGGTAAGCAAGTTGCTAATCCAGTAACACAGGTTGTATCTTACACTCGTTCTGCAACTTATGATTATGTTACTAAAGTGATCACTTATACTAATTGGCAGGTAACTGGGAGTGCTAGCAGTTTTGCCGCTGTTACATCACCATCGGTTGCAAGCTTGACACCTTCACAAAGTTCAGTTGCTGCTGTTGATGTTCCAGCAGATTATAAGTACAGTCAAGATAATATTACCGTGACTTATGGAACGGGCAGTTCTGCTTCATCATCTAGTACCAGCAGTTCGACCTCATCCGCTAGTTCTACGGCATCTTCGAGTGCCAGTGGCTCTTCATCCGCATCGTCCAGTGCTGATTCGTATGCTATTTACAGTTATAATTCGACTAATTTACCATCTGGCTTAAATGCTTCTGACTTAACGCGGACGTTTAACAAGTCATTTAGCCTTTATAATAACAGTGGTCAAATTATTAAACAGGTCTCAGTTCCAGTAACTTACTATCGTTCAGCTGTTTATAAAAATGGGACTTTTACAGGTTACTCACTAGATAAGAGTGGGGTCGCAAATGCCCAAACAGCTGTTGATGCTACTGGTAACAATGGAAATGAATGGTTTACGAATAGTAATTCAGTTACCCAAAGCGCATTGCTCAGTGCATTTGGTAGCGACTACAGTCTTGATGTTTTAAGTAATTGGCAGAGTGTTGTTAATGACTTGACTAGCAATAATGGATCATTATTTGCATACAAGTCAGTTACCCATGCTAATGATAGTACAAGCACTAGTAGTTCTAGCTCCGATACTAGTTCATCTGCATCATCTTCTTCATCAAGTGCTTCTAGTTCCAGTTCATCGACTTCAAGTAGTTCTGCAACTAGTTCAACCACTAGTGATGCTTCTAGTGCTAGTTCATCAGCTACTTCAAGTGCTAGTGATTCAACGGCTACTAGTACTACTGATTCATCGACTGCTACTGACACTAGTACCAGTGATTCAACTGCAGATGACGATACGAGTGATTCTGACTCATCAACAACTTCAAGTGCAGATGATGACACCACTAGTGATGATAATAGCGCTAGCGATGGAAGCACTGATGTTAAGGATGATAATACTACCTTGAGTTCAGATGATGGTACTGATGACACTAACAGTGCCGATGGTTCCACTACTGATAAAACTAGTTCAACCAGTACCAAGAGTGCGGGTACCAATGGCACTAGCGCAAAGAATAGTAGCAAGAAGAGTAAGCTACCACAAACAGGTGAAGAGAATGACGTTCAAGCAGAAGTATTGTTAGGATTGATCATGCTTTCATTTGCGGGCATCTTTGGTGGCCTATATATCAGAAAAAGAAATTAATTAATTTTTAATCAACAAGAGAGGGATGCCGTTATGATTTTGGCATCCTTTTTGTTTGAATATTAAAATAAATCAGAACGTAAGAAGTGATTGGCTATCAAATTTTATTCATATCAATATTTAACTCATAATTCACACCTATTAGATTACTTGTTTATTGGTTTGGGCTTGTTAATTAGTTTAATGATTATCGTGATTGGAATTAAATATTCTAAGGATCGAACTAATTTAAAATTTCGCAATATCCTAATTGTAATGTTCGCATTTGCGGCGGCAGTGATTTGCTTGGAGGTTGGCAAGCTGCAAAATCAGGCATCTACACAAAGTGATGCGATTCAAATTGCTAGAATTATGCAAAAAGTAAGTCAGGATCAACATGTTTCGCTTAATAATATCTACTCCAGTTCCCCGACGATTAGCAAGCAACTAGTCATGAAGGTTAACGATAAATACTATGAGGTCGATATTAATTCGACGACTGATGTTTACTCAACTAAGCGGGTGCATCCGTTTGCGAATAAAATCGAGTATGTAAAAAAGGGTGGTTTAAACTTAAGCGTTAGTGGCAGTCAATATCTAAACATTGCTGGAAAACTATTGATTGGTTTTTTAATGTTAGTATTCCAGATTAACCTTTCTGGTAAGGGGAACTTGGATCCAGCCAATGCAGTTGATGAGTTGCAAAACTACGTCTTAGGTGGAATTGTTGGGGGAACCGTTTTTAACCTTAGCATTTCGATTTTGGAATTTATTGTCATCGTTCTGATATGGACAATGATTATTTTTAGTAGCAAGGTCTTGATCAACGAAAGCGATTTCTTTAAAAACTTGATGAACGGAAGCCCGAAGGTATTAATTAATAAGGGGCGGATTGATGTTGCGACAGCACTTAAAAGTGGGGTTTCTGCAAGTGATCTAGTGTTCAAATTAAATAATTCTGGGGTGAATGATTTACAACAAGTTAGCAAGGTCACCTTGGAACAAAATGGTGAATTGAATATTAATAATTACCATGATACGACAACTAATTTACCGATTATTACCGATGGGAACGTTAATGAGGACGTTTTAGATCATATTCAGAAAAATCAAGATTGGCTAATGCAACTGTTAGCCAAACAACATCATGACATTAAGGATGTTTATTTAGGACAAATTATTAACGGTGATTTAGTATTGACGCTTTATCCTAAGCAGGGAACTCCATTGATGAAGTTCTTACCAAATGAGATTATTCATTTAAGGGATGTATTAACTAAGCGTAAATAATTAAAGAGCAGCTGCTCATATTTGGGCAACTGCTCTTTTTGGTTATTACGAAAAAAATACAAATAATTTACTTAATTTATAATTTAAAATGATAATCTTTTAATGAGGAACTTATTAATTACGAAGGAAGCGTGGCGTTATTGGCATACAGGATAATTCAGATCACTGATACTCATTTACACAATACTAACGGAGTCAAGGAAATGCTACAGCAGTATAGTCCGAACGATAAGCTGCAATTGGTATTTGATGACATCTTTAAGCATCGCAATGATTATGATGCCTCGTTGATTGCGATTACTGGTGATTTGATTCACGAGGGGAATAAGTTAGACTATAAGAACTTAAGAAAATACCTAAATCAGCAAAGTGATCGAATTGGGGTGCCAATTTTCGTTACTTTAGGGAATCATGATCGCACTAGTGAATTTTTTAGTGGGTATTTAAATGAACCAGCAAAAGATCATTATTATTATAAAATTGAGATTGATGATTATGACCTTTACTTTTTAGATACTAAGTTTAAAAATATGTCGCAAGGCTATTTAGATGCGAAGCAACTAACTTGGTTAAAGGCCGAATTGTTAAAATCCAGTAATCCCCATTCTTTAATGTTTATGCACCATCCTTCGGCAGGCGTTCCAATGGGTAACATGAATTTTAGTATTTTACAAAATAGTGATGAATTGTACGATATTATTCGCGGATATAACGTGCTAGGGATGTTTACTGGGCATGTTCATTTTCCAGCAATCTTTTATCGGGAGGGCGTAATGAATGTGATTGGTGATTCTACTGCATATCACATTGATTGTCGTAATGCCCATGATCATGTTTATAAAGATTCAACTAGCTATAACATCGTAGACATTGATGGCGATAATATCGGGGTACGCAGCGTCTATTTGGTTAGTGACAATAAATTCGTTGATAATGTTAATGGCCATATGAAAATTGGGAGTACTGACTTTGTAGATAAAGATGTCTTTACCGAGTCATAGTAAAAGGGATTCCACTTTATAGTAGAATCCCTTTTATTATCATTATTCAACCTGAGCTTGTTGTTTTAATTTTTGATTCCAAACGTACCAACCAAAGAATGAGTTCACGTTGCAGGCAATGAACAACATAATCATGATGGGGTTGAAACTAACCGTCCAAAGAACGATTTCCAATGAATTTCCAATGATCCAAAGAATGAATTGGCTACTGCTGAAGCGACAAATAAGCAGGATTTGAGCAAAGACCTGGACGACCGTGCTCATTGAATCAATCCAAGGATGGGGATCTAAAGTCGGTGTGATCAATGGGACCCGTTGTAAAAACATTCCCAAGATGACCCAGCCAACGAGTACGGCAACTGTTAGGAACAACCAGCCCCGCACAGACAGTTCCTTGACCTGAACTTCATTGTTATCCCCCACGGGATGTTCAATATTACGCTTGTTCCATGCATAGATCCCAACAAATTGAGAAATAAAGAAGTATGTATATAGATAAACTTCACCGTATAGATGTGCTTTGAATGAAACGTAGATGTAAGTGATGTTGCTAAGCATTCCCCAGAAAAAATTCGTCATGTTACCATCTGAGTCTAATACGACACTCATGATGTTCGTGACACCGGAAAATAAGCTGACTAACCCGATAATCGTTAAATCAGGGGCAATTGAAAAGTGATTATTATTAAACAGTAAGAACCACGAGCAGACCTGTAGAATTAGTAGGACTACTAATTCAATTAACAATGGTTTACGCATGTTTTGTACTGCTGAGGCTAATTTGGTAGGGTGGCTAGCCAATTGCCATCCAGATTTAAAAATCTGCCACTTGGAATTTTCTACCATTACCAACACTTCCTAATTAATATTGAGTTTAAAATAATTTTATGCCTGCTTTGATAGCAATGTCAATAAAAAATGTGAATGCTTTAGCCATTGTTGTTATGGTATGAAAATCAGGTTTATATTTATTGATTTTAACAATCACCATTAAATCAATGATAAAATAAATATATTAATAATTTTACATAAAACAGGAGAAGCACATGGCTGTAGAAAAAGACGAATTGCAATTTGAACAAAAAATATATGATTACTTGGCTAACCTAGGTGGGACTAAGCAATGGCAACAAGTTGATTCAATTAAAACTACTGATGATCTTTGGTCAAACTTCCGTAAGATTGTTTACCAATTGAATCAGGATAAGCTCATGCAGCCTTTGAGCGATGCAGAATTTAACCAAGTTAAAGCAGAGTTGATCAGCCAGACTAAGACACCTTATTATGCTGGGGTATTTTTATATGGTGTTGGCGGAAAGTCGCAGGTGGAAATTGACCGAGACGATGGCAAGCATGTTTATTTAACGCTGTTTGATCAAGATGAAATTGGTGCCGGAAACACGGTGTACCAAATTGTGCGCCAGGTGCAAAGAAAGAACGTCATTAGCGGAAAACGAGATCGTCGTTTTGATACGACGCTGTTGATTAACGGTCTGCCGATTATTCAGATTGAGGAGAAGGCGGATGGGAGAAGTGCAAAAGAAGCGTTAAATCAAATGCATCAATATATTGATGAAAATCAATATTCTGACATTTTTTCAACGGTACAAATTTTAATTGCCATGACCCCGCATGATGTTCGTTACATGGCAAACACCACTTCCGAAGACTTTAATACTGACTTTGCATTTCGGTGGAAACAAAATGGTGGTAATCAATTACCAATTCAAGACTGGAAGGAATTTGCTGATCAATTCCTATCGATTCCAATGGCCCATCGAATGGCAACCAACTACATGATTTTAGATAATACACCTAATCGCCAATCGATTAAGGTAATGCGTTATTATCAAGTTTATGCTACTCAAACCATTATTCAGGAATTGAAAAAGCATGATTTTAGTGATCAAAATAATGATAATAAAAAAGTTGGGTATATTTGGCATACTACTGGTTCTGGTAAAACGATTAGTTCTTTTAAGGCCGCTTTTTTGGCATCTCGACTTCCTAATGTTGATAAGGTAGTGTTCTTGGTTGATAGAATCGCACTAACGAATCAAACTGCTGAAGAGTATAAAGCATACGATCCGAATGCGAACGCAGATAATAAGGGTGGTATCGTGTCTGATACTGCCAATGTTTATGATTTGAAACGCAAGCTTAAGTCTAAAAATAAGACTGACATTGTGGTTACTTCTACCCAGAAAATGTATCGATTGGTCAGCAGGGATGATTTTACTTCTGATGATAAAAGAACCGTTTTTATTGTTGATGAAGCCCACCGTTCAGCCAGTGGTGATATGCTAAATGAAATCAGGGAGGCGTTTAAAAAGTCTGCTTGGATTGGTTATACGGGAACTCCTAACTTTGACCCTAAGAATGGCCCCACGACTCAACAGGTGTTTGGGGAACCGCTCCATCGCTACGTAATTAGCGATGCCATTGCCGACAAGAATGTATTAGGCTTTAAGGTCGATTTTCAAACTACGCTGCCTTACGATGAGCTTAAGGAAAAATATCTACCAAAATATTTCCACGATAAGTATCCTGAATGGTCCAATACCGATATTCATCATCGAATTAATTCATTAACCGATGAGGATATGGATGATGCGCTTGGCAGTAGTGTTTACGATATGCAACCGGCCCACATTACCGAAGTGGTTAGTGACATTTTGAAGTATTGGGATAGCCGTTCTGTCAACGGTCGCTACAACGCAATGTTTACAACCAACATGGGTGGAAGAGTGGCTTCTTCGCCAATGGCCATTGCCTATTATAATGAATTTAAAAAGCAAATGGCGGCAACTGGTAAACACCTAAAGATTGCGGTTACCTTTAGCCAAAACACTTCTAATGATGATAACCAACTGGAAAATAATCGTGGATTATCAATGCTGATGGATGAATATAACCAAAAATTTAACACTAAGTTTGATAGTAAGACTGTTAGCGAGTACTTTGAAGACGTATGTAGTCGACTGAACCGTACTGCTAACGATAAAAATTACTTGGACTTAGTGATTGTGATTAATCAACTATTAACCGGATTTGATGCGCCATATTTAAACACGCTCTATGTTGATCGGACGCTAAAGGGTGCTAACTTGATTCAAGCATACTCTAGAACCAATCGAATCCAAAACATGCTTCATAAGCCATATGGACATATCGTTAATTATCGGTGGCCATTTAATAGCGAGAAATTGATGCGTCAAGCATTAGCAGTCTACTCTAATCCGGATTCAGCTGACTCAAATGGTGTCATTTTGCCTGATGATGATACTGTATTAGCCAAAAAATACAATGATGTTAAAGAAGAATTAAGGCAAACGGTAGCTGAGTTAGCTAACCTAACTGATCATTTTAGAGCAGCGCCGAAGAGTGAAGATAAGCAGAATGAAACTTATAATCAACTAAATAAGTACAACCGAATCTTATCAAAACTCAAGCAATACGATGAGTTCGTTGATGAGGGTGGCGAACAGGTTCTCAAATCTGTTGGGATGACACCAGATGATGAAGCCCGATTGACTGGGGCAATTGCATATGATGTTAAAAAAGATATTGCTGAACGGGAACACCTTGATCCAATCGAACTCGAAATGAAAATGGAACACGTCAAAGAAGTTACTGTTAATTACGATTACCTTCACCAGTTAATTGCTGAATATGCTAATCACGTTCATAATCAAGACGTGAGCGATGCGGAATTAGATAAGTTAAGGAACGAAATTTTAAAGATGCTCGATTCACTTGATCAAACCGATCAAAAGTACTCACGGCAGGTCCGTACTTTGATGGATAAGGACTTTAGAACTGAAGTTAAGTATCCATTGCAACCAGACCAAATTGAGGAATTAATTAAAAGTAGCGGCCAGAGTTGGTCACAAACTGAAATCAAAAACTTTATTAACCAATGGGGGCTGGAAAACGCGGATGTGCAGAAGTTAATTGAAGATTTAATTAGCCAGCACCACGTTGAAAAGGATGATTTGCAACATTCTGATAAGCTGGAAACGGTGATCAACCGTGGTAAATCCGCATATAAGCAGGATGCTAATGATGAAGCCGTCAGAAAGTTAAGTAAAATCAGGTATTATAATAAGATGAAAGAGGCATTTAAAAAACTCGCCGATAGAATTAAAAAACAAATTTAGGAGTGTTAATAATGGCAGAAAACAAGGCACAAGACATTACTGGTCAATTATGGAATATGGCTAACGAATTACGTGGAAACATGGATGCGGTCGATTTTCAAACTTATATTTTAGGATTCATGTTCTACCGATACCTATCAGAACACCAAGAATTATTCTTGAAGTCCCAAGACTTCTTTGAAGTTAAACCAGGCCAAGATATTAATGATGCCTACGCTGAAGCAGCTAAGGAAGATGGCGTAGAGGACTATCTAGAAGCAATTGCGGAACGTGATGGTTACGCAATTCGGCCGGAAGACACGTGGGAAAGTATCGTCAATAAGGTGGAAAACGGGACCGTTGTTCCTGAAGACTACCAAAACATGTTTGATCACTTTAATGAAAATGCTTCTTTGAACCACGGTGCTGAAAAGGATTTCCGAGGTGTGTTTGCGGATATTAACCTTGGTAACAGTCGATTGGGAAGCAACACGAACGATCGGGCCAAGGCATTGAGTAAGATCGTCAACTTGGTTGATAAATTTAACTATAATGATGAAGATGGTCATGATATCTTAGGGGATGTCTACGAATATCTAATTGCTCAATTTGCTTCTAACTCTGGGAAGAAGGCTGGGGAATTCTACACTCCCCATGAAGTTTCTGAAGTACTGGCTAAGTTGGTTACAATTGGGTTACCAGATAACGATGAACCATTTGATGTATTGGATCCAGCAATGGGTTCTGGTTCATTACTACTAACGGTTCAAGGCGAAGTGCCAAACGGCCAAAAGAAGGGGAAGGTTCGTTTCCATGGTCAAGAGCTGAATACCACGACCTACAACTTGGCGCGGATGAACCTAATGATGCATGGAATTGGTTATCAAAACATGCAGTTACGAAACGGTGATACTCTCGAGGGCGATTGGCCTGACGGAATCGATGAAAACGGGATCGAACACCCCCGTTTCGTAGATGCAGTTGTGGAAAACCCTCCCTACTCTGCTCACTGGGACAACAATGAAGGAAAATTAAAGGATCCGCGTTTCAAGGAATACGGTGCGTTGCCACCAAAGAGTAAGGCTGACTATGCCTTCTTGCTTCATGGGTTATACCATTTGAAACCAACTGGTTCTATGGCCATCGTCCTACCACACGGGGTGCTATTCCGAGGCGCAAAGGAAGGCAAAATTCGGGAAGGACTCCTAAATAAGAATCAAATTGATGCAGTAATTGGGTTACCTGAAAAGTTATTCTATTCTACATCAATCCCAACTGTGGTAATTGTTTTGAAAAAGCAACGGGATAACCGTGACGTGCTATTTATTGATGCTAGCAATGATTTTGAAAAGGGCAAGAATCAAAATATTTTACGGCCAGAAGACCTGGATAAGATTGTTGAAACTTACAGGAATCGTAAGGACGTTGATAAGTATGCCCACGTTGCAACGCCCCAAGAAATTGAAGAAAATGACTTTAACCTAAACATTCCACGATATGTAGATACTTTTGAACCAGAACCTGAAATTGATATTGAGGCTGAGGAACAAAAGATTGCTGAAATTGATGCTGAATACCAAAAGGTTGAAGCGGAATTTAATAAGATGAAGGCTGACTTAGTTTGGACGGATCAACAGGATAAGTAAAAATAACCAGTAAAGGCGTGCTCTCAGATATTGAGGGCACGCCTTTTTTAGATGAACATGTTTTGGAGAAACCGTGCCATCAATTAGCCTATTTAATAGGAACTACCATTTATATGATTTATTAATAAAAAATGGTTGTAAGAATATTCATTTAAAATATGACCATGTGGAAAGCGTTTCAAATAAACACGGTTTTATAAACCAAATGGATCAATTCAATAACTATTCAGTTGCAAGTAAAGACCTATCTAATTACTATGTTATAAAAAGGGGTTACTTTGCTTACAATCCTTCCAGAATAAATGTTGGATCAATAGCATATAAAGATGATGGAGATACTTCAGTTGTTTCACCTTTATATGTTTCTTTTAAAACGAATGATAAGTTAGATTCAAAGTACTTTTTAAATTGGTTTAAAACAGATTCCTTTAATAGACAAAGGAAAAGATTATCTGAAGGTGGAGTCATAGATACTCTTTCGTTTAATCAATTATCAAAGATGATTATTAGTATTCCAAACTTAGATGAACAAAAGCAGATTAGTAAAATATTTGAAAATCTTGACCACCAAATCGAACTCCAACAATCCAAACTCGATCACCTAGAACGGCTTAAAAAAGGCTATCTTCAAAATATGTTTATATAATTAAAAAATGGAACCCGCCTTCAAAAGGTGAGTTCCATTTTAATTATTTTTTATCCCTGCAACTTCGTCCCAATCGTCAATATAATCTCCCGCGCCCCTAATAAATCATTGATTCCATAGACGATTGAATTTAAATTATTATTCACTTTGAGGTTTAACGTATTGGTCACTTCATTAAAGTAGAATCTATCGTCTAATGCATTTGGCAGGGAGGCTTTAAACTCAGTCATGTTAAACATGTTTTGTTGATATTCAACTAATGAATTTAAAAAGCGAACTGTGGATGAAGCATCACTATGGTAATCAACTTCTGAAACAAAAAATTGACGATTTAAAAGATACAGCACAATTTCAACATTAGTATACTTATTTTTTCGATCATCATTAAAAAACGGGGTAAGCCGCTGACTAAATTGATATATGACCGTTTGCATCTGTGTATTGTTATCGACATTCATTGGAAAAATCCCACAACCTTGGTACTCATAACCAGGAATCGTGCAATTTTGCAATTTTTTATTAATAAAATCATATTGCTCATTATCTATAAACAATCTAGCTCACTTCCTTTTTAACGCTGATGCCATTAAAGCAGTACGAAGCCCAAGAATGATGTTAATACCATCAACTAAACTAGAATTATCGATTAATTGGGCCTGGGTAATTAAATCGCCATTATTATTAACCATATATTTATTACTAATGGGCGCGATGGCATCACACATTTCGCGAAATGCATTGATATCAATTGTTTTATTTAGCATCTTACAGATGGTTTGGTATGTACTATCAAACTGATAGCGGTTGGAACTAGTATTCATAAATGTAACATAATTGGGATTAATTTGGGCTAAAAAAATACCTAAATGATGATAATGATTTTTCCGAGCATCAAATGGATATGTTTTTTGTTCGAGTTCGATTAAATATCCTGGAATTTTATTTCCATTATATTCACACTCAGTCTCTGAACAGATTGTGTATTCATATCCTGGAATAATATTTTCCTTGATCTCATCAAGGGCGTTAATAATATCTTGATCATTAAATTTCGTTATATTCACATCCATTCTGTAAAATTTGATTCTGGAATCAGTGGCACTAGTGGCTTAGAATGCCAAAGGTTAACATGGCATTACGAGCTCCTAAAAGGACATTAATGTTTAAAATAATTTCTGGGAGACTGACGTTTGAAGGAACGAATAGTGTATTTTGCAGCCGATTAAAACCAATTCGATTGTCAACGACATTCGGAATTAAGTTATCAAAATATTCATGATTAACTGGGTTATCGATATATTCTGGTAATGAATTCAAAAGGTTGAAGGCTGTAAGTGAATCGTTAAAATATGAACCTTCGTAAATAAAAGCACCATTATTTGGGGAAACAAAAATGATAAGTTCCGCATTCACAAAGTAATTTTGGCGTTCATCATTAAAGAATGGAAACAATGGTTGTTTTAATTCAATCGCAATGGCAGGAGTCTTTTGATCTTCCACATTTAAATCGATGGTTTTTAAATCCTGGTATGTGTAACCAGCAATTAAATCATTTTCGGCAAAGCTGCGTATTTCACTAATCACTTGGTCGTTAAAAAAGTCCATAATTAAGAACCTCCTTATTCAAATATCGAAGTAATCAAATTACTTCTTAGACTTAAAAGAATGTTAATTCCACTGACTACTTTGATCGGATTGATTTCATCTGCCATCGTCGTTAGACAGCCATGTTGATCAATGAAATATTTATAACTATCCATGGGTTCAATTTGGTTACATAGTTGATTAAACTGATCGTCGCTGATTTGATTGCCTAAAAGATTACAAATCAAACTATATGCATTATTTAATCCGTATTCAGCAGGACTAGGGGTGGCCTCATTGATGATAACAGCATTGGAAGTACTGTCGTTAGTAAGAATAATGCCTAGCATCACATTCTCATCATTTATTTCATTGAATTGATTCATTTTTTGTTCAATGAGCATAAAGTATTCAACGGCATCTTCCCCTAATTCAGCATTTCGGACTAAACAATCTGAAAATTGATACCCAGGTAGGATAAACTTTTCTAAACATTCAATTATTGGGTCAACGCTTGAGTTATTTAATTTCATTTTGTGCACCTCTTATATTGTTTTTACGCAAACTTACTGTTGGGTCAACTTTGTGCCCATCGTTAAAATAATGGCTCTAGCGCCTAATAATGCATTAATTCCATAAATAAATGATTTTAGATACTTATCTGATTGTAAATTGAACGTTTCTGATCTTTCGTTGAAGAAGAAACGATCGTCTAAAATAGATGGGATTGAAGCCATTAATCCCGGTAATTGAATGGGGTTATTTTGGAATTCAGGGAGGGACTGTAGAAATTGTAAGCAAGTGATCGCTCCTGGTTGAACTGCAATTTCCGAAATTGCATATTGGCCGCCCAGTGGATATAGGGCAATGTCTGCACTAATGGAATCGTTTTTACGATTATCTTTAAAATAGGGCTTCAATGATTGGGAAAAGTGAAAGATCAACGTTTCGACAGTTTGATTCTCATCAGCTTTCAGTTTGACTTGTTCACAGCCCCTATATGTATATCCCATGATGGTATCTACATCTAATCGCTGATTAATAAAGTTTAGTTGTTCTGGATTAACAAACATGAATTAGGAGTCCCTTCTTTCTAGATTACAGCGGTAATCAATAGTGTTCTTAAGCTAAGCAATCGATTAATGTTATCAACTAGCATAACGCTATCTTCAAATGGAACGGTGATACTTAATCCGCCGTTATCATCAATTTGATATTTATTACTATCAATTGGGACGGTTCTTTCACAAAGCGCTTTAAACTCATCAACTGACATGGGTTTAACATTACCTGAAATAAAATCATAGGTGTTTTCAACGTCTGGCTTGATGGAGTTGGAATCAGTGATGGTTACTAAACTTGAACGCTTATGGGATAAAAAAATATTAGTTTTAACGTAGTTATCTGCTTTGGCATCGAATGGGAACGTACTTTGCTCTAATTCAATTATGTGTCCAGGTAATAAAGACGCACTTTTATTATCCTGAACGTATTGATAACCTGGTAAAAGATTGTTTTTGAGTTCGACAATGACTTTCTTTAAATTGTTATCGTTAAATTCCATTTAAATAACCTCAGTTCCCTTAATTTAATGTGAAAAGATAACTTAATTGTATTGATTCAGCAAAATAATGTCAATTTGCGAGAACTGTTGATGTTTATTTTATATAAATTAAAAAGTTTGGCAGTTAGATTTCGATCTAAGTCAAACTTTTGAATGGGGATTTATATATATAAAAGTGGCTGCAAAGGGGGGACAATGCAACCACTTTTTAGTGAAATGTATATCAATGAGGGAATAAAATCCTTATGAAGGATAATTATCTATCATTCTGAATGAAATAAATATTTATTTTGAGAAGTCAGATGCAGGGGTTTTGCTTTTTTCTGACTCGGAGGAACGTTTTTTATTCGAATAATTAGGATTTTCATTAGAATTAGTTGTCTTTTGAGATTTATGATTTTCAGTATAATTCTGTGAAGCTGCGTTAGCTTCATAAAATGACTGAGTAGCAAATCCGCCAACGGTGGCAACTGAAGCAGTCATTACCATTAAAGAAAATGCCTTCTTCAAATTCTTGAAAAAATTAATTTTTGTCATAATAAAACCTCCAATTCATTCAGAATTCGATAATTATGTAATTAGAATTTAATTACAATTAAATGATACCACACTTATGTAATTTTAATGTAAAAAAATGATTTAATTGTTGTAAAGTTATAAAAAAACAGCATTCAGTGAGCTATTTCATTCACTGAATGCTGTTAAATTAAATGTTATTTACGGTAGTAAGTAGCGGCGTCCCCAAACTTACCACTTCTGTTACCACTAAAGTAGATTTTATCTTTACTATAGATCTTAAATTGATACTGAGTGCTACCAACACCATTATTATGGTAAGTCCCCTTAACAGTGTATGAATTAGATCCTGTTTTTTTATAGCTCAATGCATCTACAGAATCAGGGTTTATCGGCGCAAAGCGATGGGTCGAATAAATACTGTTCTTCTTAATTACGGTGCGACCATTACTTGATTGATAGCCGTCCTTTTTAATTCGCGTCGTTTCCCAGGTTCCGTGTAATGCAGAAGGGGTTCCCTTATGCCACGTTGCAGCATTAGCAACGTAATTTGTTGATACTCCGACTGTAAATAGTGCAATAATAAAGATTAATCCCTTTAAAAATTTATTGTTTTTCATATTATCAGCTCCTATGTAATTTATTTTTACTTAAACCATTTGGTTTGTTTTTCGTCAAGAACAAAGTAGAACGTTTTACTTGTTGCTTTCCATTTATGTTTACCAGTAACAACGTAACCGCCTCCAGTACTCATGACCCAATCACTAACTGATAAATGAGTGCCCTTTTTAATTTTACCAGCATTGTGGAATTGATTGTCGGCCTCATCTTTACCAACTGTGACTCGATATACCTTGACCGTTTTGGTGGTTTTGACACTATGGGTGGCCGTATTAGCATAATCATAACCAGATGCACTTGCCACGTTATGGTATGTAAATAGCCCAAATGATACTGTCCCTAAAATGACAATCAAGGATTTCAATTTCATATAAATCCCTCCTTTCCCTAATAATAACTCATTATCAAATTAATAAAAGCCCATAATGCTCAAAAAATTAGCACTATGGACTCTTAAATTATACTTTGATAACGATCTTACCAATATTCTTCTTATCTAACATGTATTCTTGGGCGGCTTTAGCGTCCTGTAAATCAAAGGCATCACTGACCAATGGCTTTATTTTACCACTTTCGAATAATTTACTGGTCTTATCAACAAAGTCGGTAATTAATTGCGCCTTGTATTCTGCTGATCGAGTGGAGAGGAGCGTTCCAGTGATGCTAACCCGTTTAATCATGATGTAGCGAAGGTTAACGTCATTAACGATACTACCGCTTAAATCACCAATCAAAACAATGTGACCATCAGTAGCAACTGCGTTCAAATTATGTTGAAAGTAATCTGCTCCGATAAAGTCGAGGATTAGGTCAACGCCCTTATGGTCAGTAATCTTATCTACTTCAGTTTCGAAATCTTGCGTTTGATAATCGATTGCGTAATCAGCACCGTTTTGCTTGCAGATGGCAGTCTTAGCAGTGCTGGAAGTCGTGATAACGGTTGCATTTTTCAGCGCTTTGGCTAATTGAATAGCAGCAGTACCGACGCCACTAGCACCTGCATGGATCAAGACGGTTTGATTAGCCTGTAAGTTACCGATCCAAAAGAGGGTTTGGTATGCGGTAATATAGCTTTCGGGCAAACTAGCTCCCTGCGAGTAACTGAAGTCATCTGGAATGGGGATAATTCGGTTGGCAGAGACTGAAACAAATTCTGCATAGCCGCCTTCATCAACTAGTGCAGCGACTCGTTGGCCCACCTTAACAGCTGCTGAATTTGATTCAACAACTTCACCGGCAACTTCCAGGCCAAAAATGGTGTCATCATCCTTACGGTGGCCATTGGCCCATGCCAGGTCAACATGATTAACGCCAGTCGCATGCACCTTAATTAAAACATTGCCACTAGGTACAGCGGGCATTGGTACGTCAACGATGGGATTGGCCTGCTTTAAACTATGAATTGTTACTGCTTTCATGGTGTTAGCTCCCTTACTAAATATTATTTTACTTTTAAAATACATTAGCTTTTTAGGAGCTGATTGTCAAATGATTGGTATAAAACTAATTAAAGATGTCTATGTTCTTGATCTGGGTTAGGGTGGTAATGAATTGCTGGGCCTCTGCTTTTGATAATCGATTCATAATATTGGCTAATTTATCATTGATGCGCTTTCTTAATTGGACCTGGACCTTGGCAATTTCCATTCCGCTTGGGGTTAACTTCACTATAATATCCTTACTATTTTGGGGCGTTGAATAGCGAAGCAGAATCTGATGGTCACATAATTTTTTGATAGCCCTAGAAATAGTGGGTTGCGATAGGTGCAGGATTTCAGGCAGCTGTTTGGCATATGCGCTTTGCAACTTACCAACCGCTGCGATTACGTGCATATCACGAGTAGTGAGATTATTAATTGCATCAGCGATATCTTTACTTGGTGCATGTTTTTTTAACCATTGTTTTTCATTATCGTCCTTTGAATCTTGCGCGAGCATTTGACTGATGATGCTCATTACCTGTTCTGATGAACTCATTTGCGACTCCTTTCTGTTTTATTCGCATGAATAAAAATTGCTTTTAAATTATTTAATGATATACTGAAAATGTATTCATATGAATACAAATTGAAAATGGATGAAGGAATAATTATGAACAAAATTAATGTTATTTTAGGCAGTTCGCGTGAAACCGCCTTGGGTAAAAATCTAATTAACTATTTTAAAAATCATCAAACCGAATATGAAAAAGCAACTGGCGACCAATTTAGATTATTAGAGGTGGGGAGCTATCAATTACCATTCTTCTATGAAGCGTTACCACCGTTGAATAACCCAGCTCGTCATTTGAAAACGAACGAACAACAATGGTTAGACGACATGCAAGCTGCCGATGGATACATCTTCTTAACGCCTGAATACAACCATTCGTTTCCCGCGGTGTTAAAAAATGCGATTGATTATTTGGCAGGTGAGATCAATAATAAGCCGACAATGATCGTTTCTTATTCTAATAATGGTCGGGGCGGTCAGTTTGGGGGACTCGAATTGGGTCCCGTATTAACGAGGTTAGGGGCATTAGTGTTACCACCACAAGTATTAATCGGCAGTGTTCAAAATAACTTTGCAGCCGATGGATCCTTGTTACCCGATGCGCCATCTGGTGATTACTATGGAAAGAAATTGTTACAAACAGCCAGAAAGATTGCATTTTACACGGACTTATTGAAAGCCCATCCATTTAAGTAGGCTTAGAACAGTTTGATAATGATGACCCCCGCTAACATGATTATAATCCCCGCATATTGAATGATGGTAATATGCTTCTTGGTTGCTCCCATGATTCCGAATCGGTCAAAAATGACCCCACCAAATAAATTCCCTAACAGCGTCAATATGACTGCGGTTCCAGCCCCGATAATTGGGCTGAGGTATGCATTGGCTAGGACGTAAAAAGCTCCGAGGACTCCACCGATCCAGATCCACCAATGATGACCAGTACCAAAAGCATTACCAACTTTTCGGTAGCCATGATCTGTAAATACGGCAATGATGAATAGAATCACCGTTCCCACTAAAAATGAAACGAGCGCTGCATGGATTGAAGAACCAAGCACTATTCCCAAGTGTCCGTTGATTGGGGTTTGGGATGCTTGAAACATTCCAGCGATTAGCCCGATGAATTGCCAAACGTGTTTACCATGTTTAACATCGTTTTCCTCATCTTTTTTAATGACGATCATAAAAATACCACTTAGTAAAATGATGATTCCAATGAGGCGAATGATGGTGAATGGATGAACGGGGGCTTTGAATAGCCCGAAATTATCGATGATCATTCCCATCAGTATTTGACCTAAAATTGGCATGACCACCGTTTGGACCGCGCCTAAATAAGGAAAAATAATGATGTTGGCAGTCAATCCGATTACCCCGAGTGCTCCGCCTAGCCAGATCCAAGCAGGTTGGTTAACAAAGAGGTTCCCAGGGACCAGTAGTGAGCCACCTAAGACTAGATTAGCGATCAATAGCGTGATCGTTCCAATTGTAAATGATGTCATTGATGCTAAAAAGGGGGAACCTTGCATGGTGTTTTTTAATTTGGTGTTAATTGATGTTTGAATAGGCAACACCAGCCCAGCGATGATTCCAATTAAAAATGTCAAAAATAAAATCTCCTTAATTTAGTATTACTTTTATTTTACTATTTTAGCTTTAAACTTACTTAATATTAGAGCCATTATTTTTGTGTTTTAAAATCGGCTGTTTTAATATAGTGATTGAATTGAATCTAAAGTTAAAAATAAAAAACGAGAGGATTTGGTGTTATGCATTTGAACGAAGTTTATATTGAAAGAGTTAAGGGACGGGAAGTTTTTGATTCTCGTGGTAATCCTACGGTTGAAGCCGACGTTATTTTAACTGACGGTACGTTGGGAAGAGCCGAAGTACCATCTGGAGCTTCAACTGGTGAAAACGAAGCGATTGAACTTCGTGATGGTGGCAAACGTTTAATGGGTAAGGGGGTTACCAAGGCCGTTGGTCATATTAACAACGAAATTAGTAACGCTCTTCATGGAGTCAGCCCATTTGATCAACGCCAAGTCGACCAAATCATGATCGAATTAGACGGGACGCCTAATAAGGCTAAGTTAGGGGCCAATGCAATCTTAGGAGTCTCAATGGCAACTGCTCGTGCTGCTGCTGAATACTTTAACGAACCATTGTATCGCTACCTTGGTGGGGTTGACATTGAATTACCACAGTCATTCCACAACGTTATTAACGGTGGTGAACATGCCGATAACGATATTGATGCACAAGAATTCATGATTACACCACTTAAAAAGACTTCTTTCCGTGATGGAATCAATAAAATCGCTGATGTTTATCACACCTTAAAGAAGGTCTTAGAAGCTGAAGGCTTTGAAACTGGTGTTGGTGATGAAGGTGGATTCGCACCAAACATGAAGCACACTGAAGAAGCCGTGGAAGCCCTTTACAAGGCAATCAAGCAAGCTGGTTACGTTCCAGGTGAAGACATCGGAATTGCGATGGACTTTGCAGCATCCTCTTTCTACGACAAAGATAGTGGTAACTATAACTTTGAAGGCAAGACTTATACGCCTGAACAGTTCATTGACTACGTTAGTGATTTAGTTGATAAGTACCCCGCAATTATGTCAGTTGAAGATCCAATGGATGAAAACTCATGGGATGACTTTGTTACCGCTACTAAGCGTTTGGGTGACAGAGTTCAAATCGTTGATGATGACTTGATTGTTACGAACCCTAAGTTTATCCGTAAGGCAATTAAATTGGGTGCTGGTAACACCCTCTTGATTAAATTGAACCAAATTGGAACGGTTTCTGAAACCCTAGAAGCAGTTCGATTAGCGCGGAAGAACAACTTTAGAACGATGATCAGTCACCGCTCTGGTGAAACTGGTGATACATTCGTTGCAGACTTTGCCGTTGCCGTTAATGGTGGCGAATTGAAGGCTGGAGCAATGGCTCGTTCAGAACGGGTTGAAAAATACAATGATATTTTAAGGATTGAAGAAGCAATGCATGATTTAACCCCCGTTGCTCACTATCCAAATGATGTTGATTTAGATTAACCTTCAAAATGATTATTAGGGCTCCTGAGTGTTTTGGCATTCAGGAGTTTTTTGATTCCAATTTAGTTGTCTTTTATTCTGTAAAATTTTAGAATAGTTATTAAATCCTTTATGAGGAGGTGTTTAATAATGGATAACCAAGGAGGACTAGCGTTAACTGATAAGGAATCTAACTTACAGATTTTAAAGGCGATTGCTAGTAATGGATTAGGGGCATTTAGTTTTGGGATTTTCGATTATGGAATCAGCTTTATGTTACTGCATGCCACTAACTCGCCACTGAGCTTTGGAATGGGATTGGTAGTGGCCCCCTTAATGAGTTTGATCTTTTTTATTCCAATTGGTAACTTTGTGGATACTCATGATCATAAACGAATCATCTTTTGGGGATTTTTATTACGCTTATTTGGGTTTGGGTTATTAGCAATTGCATTGCCACACTTTCACGGAATGGGATTATTGATTCCAGTAGGGTTATTCATCGCAATTGATTCGTTACTAGTTAACGTCAGAAACACTGCCTATTCAGCATCGATTAAGCAATTGGTGAACCGAAGTCAAATTGCTAAACTGAGTTCTTTGACCACTGCCTGTGCATCGGCTTCGCGGATTTTATCACCAGTGTTTGGGGTCCTTTTATATTCATTGATCAGTATTGAAGGATTGATAATCCTGGAAATGGTTGCAACTGTAATTGCACTTCTGATTATGATGTCACTTCATTTTTATAAGGCAGAACCCAGTGAAAAAACAGCACAGGGGGCTTCACAGCTGCAACAATTCACAGAAACGTTGCATTACATGAAGAAACGACCGTTTATTAGGGATACGATTATTTCAGAAATCGTAGTCAATTTCTTCTTTACCGCTGTTGTGACGGGGAGTCCATTCATCATTGTGAACGAATTGCATATGAGCAATCAAACCGTGGTGTTCGTTGAAATGGGTTATTCGATCGGCTATCTACTGGGGAGTCTATTGATGACGTTCACTAAAAACCAGCGTCATTTTGCCGAGAAGGTGATTGCAGCATTGATATTGAATGGACTGTCGTTACTAGGCCTAGGAACGTTATTTGCAATAAAGCCGAGCCCTTTGATGGTGGGCATTTTTGGATTATTATTAGCACTATTAATGGACTTTGCATTTGCCATCTTCGATCTTGCAATTGAGATTAGACTACAAAGTACCGTGCATACCCATATTTTAGGTCGGGTTAGTGCGACGCTTTATACCGCTAGTTTTGCAATCATGCCAGTGGGGACGTTGGTTTATACGCTGCTGTTCGATATTTTTAAGCATGGCAGTTACGTCTTGATCGTTAGTGGAATTTTATTAGTAATCTATGCAACCCTTAGCACGTCAATTTTTGTACGTGATATAAAACGAGATGACGAATTTCTCTTAAAACGTGTTAAATAATGATATGATATAAGTACTATTAAATAGGAGTTGAATTATTTTGAAAAGATTACAAATGCCATTTTTAATGTGTTTACGTAGGGGTAAGTTTAAGCCAGATGAAGTATTTACCGGGGTTGATGATTTAGAAGGGCTCACGATCGACCTATCTGGAATTAACAAAACCAACGAAGAGTTAATTAAGGATCCTAACGATGATGATGAATTAAGATTTTTAATTACTGCTGGTGATGATGAAATCAGTACCACTGAATTTTATATGAGCCAGGTTTTTGAAACTAAAATTAATTTTGAATGGGCTGACAAAAAGTTCGAAATTAGCTTTAAATAATAAGGGGGGTGTCCGATTGGGGCACCCCTTTTATTATTGAGATAGGATGGCTATAAAGCCGTTAAATTAAATGAATTAAAGGACAATCGGTTGAATTTAAAATAATATTTTCAAAAATATGATCCTAGCATCGTTGATTTAACGGGGCTAGGATCTTTTTTTGCATATTTTATCTTCATATATATCTTTTATGATTCTAATTTATTTACAATATTAAATTATAATCTTTACAAACTTAATACATTAAATTTACTTTAAGTTTAATTTCATTTGATAATATTGTTCTTGAAAGCGAGGAGATATAATTATGAGAGCTAATAAAGCTTTAAAATTTTTGGCAGGAGTTTTATCAGTTTTGACTTTAGGGGCTACGCTTGCTGCGTGTAGCTCAAGTAAATCATCAGATTCAGATAAGGTAACAAATATTACTTATTGGCATGTTAACGCCCAGACAATGGGTGGACAAACTGTTAACAAATTAGTTAAGGAATTTAACGATACACATAAGAACATTAAGGTGACCGCAAAGTATAATCCTAATATGTACCAAGGATTAATGCAAAACCTGCAATCTGCACAAGCATCTGGAACGGTTCCAGATATTGTACAAGTTGGATGGTCATATTCCAACTACTTCTCTAAGACATTTAAATATATGACACCAACCGATGCACAAAGCAAATTTGATTCAGGAAGTAACTTTATTAACAATAATTTCTCATCCAAGACTTTATCATTCGCAAAGAACAGTGATGGTAAATTAGTTGGATTACCTTATTCATTAAGTACTCCTATCCTATATGTGAACAATGACCTACTTAAAAAGTATGGCATTAAGTCCAGTAGTTTAAGTACTTGGGAAGGGGTTAGAACCGCTGCTAATAAGATTAAATCAGCAAGTAGTGGTAATACCTACGGGGTATACATTCAAGAACCTAGTGACACTTGGGCTCAACAAGCAATGATGTTAAGTAATGGTGCTAATATCCAAGAAAATGGAAAGGCAACATTTGCTAGTTCCCAAGGAATCAAGGCTATGCAATTCTACCAAGACATGGTTAATAAGGACAAATCTGCATTGCATACTCAATGGGATCAAGGAATTGATGACTTTATCACTGGTAAGGTTGCAATGATGTTCACGACCGTTGCCCAAGCTTCTCACATTAAGAGTGGTGCTAAGTTCGATGTAACTTCTCAAACTGCACCTACCTTCTCTGGTCACGAATTGAAGGTTCCAGTTGGTGGGTCAATGCTTGCAATTACTTCCCAAGATTCAGCTAAGCAAAAGGCTGCTTGGACATTTGAAAAGTTCCTTTACAAGAACTCATCACTTGTTGATTGGACTAAGGCAACTGGTTATTTACCACCAACTAAGGATGCCGCTAACTCAACTGAATTTAAGCAATACTTTACTAAGATGCCATTACTAAAGGCTGCTAACTCAGAATTGGGCAACGCTGTTCCTTGGACTTCATTCCCTAAGAATGGTTTACAAGCAGAACAAACATTGATCGATGCTAAAAGTAAGATTCTTGCAGGTAGCAATGTTTCTTCAGCACTAAAGGAAGCTCAAGATAAGATTAATTCTCAACAATAATAGTTTAAATGGGGGTTTAAAGATGCTTCATCAGATAATTCAGATAACAGACACTCATTTAAAAAACACCACTGGTGCTAAGCAAATGAAACAACAATTTAGCCCAAATGATAAACTACAACTAGTGTTTGATGATATTGAAAAAAATAATTCAAAAGCTGAGTTTATTGTGATTACTGGTGACCTTATTCACGAAGGCAATCAGACGGACTACAAAATGTTGAGACGTTATCTTGATCAACAAAGTGAAAAGATAGGAATGCCGATTTACGTAACGTTAGGTAATCATGATCGCACTGCTGATTTCTATAAGGGATATTTAAATCAAGAAGCTAAGGATAAGTACTACTATAAAGTTTCCTCACCTGATTATGATTATTACTTTTTAGATACTAAGCATGGCAATATTGAACAGGGATATCTAAGCAGTGATCAATTAGATTGGTTATCTAATGAGTTAAGCAAATCAGACAAGAGTTCAATTATCTTTATGCACCACCCAGCCTATGGGGCACCATTAAAGTACATGAAGTATAGTATTTTACAAAATGGTGATGAATTTTACGACATCATTAATGGTAAAAACGTTATTGGAGTATTCTCGGGACATGTTCATTTTCCAACGAGTTATAACTATAACGGCATCTTTAATGTAATCGGTGATTCGACTGCCTACCATATCGATTGTCGAGACCCATACGATCACGTTTATTGTGACGCAACTAGCTATAATGTCATTGATATTGACGATAATAATATCGGGACGACTTTGGTTCAGCTATTAAGCGATGGCCATGGCCCTAGCAATATTAATGGACACATTAAAGTTGAGGACATTGAATTTTTAGATAAAGGTAAATTTAAATAGTGCAACGAACTGACCTCCTAATTATTTAGGAGGTCGCGTTGTTAATGAAAGTATTTAATAAAACGGGAGCGGTTAAATGACTAATAATAAAAAGGGGAGTTGGAAATCTTTTCTATACTTAACCCCAGCCGGACTGATAATGTTAATTTTTCTGATCATACCAATTTTGTATACTATTTATTTAAGTTTCTGCGATTGGAATTTGATCTCACCAGATAAAAACTTTGTCGGGCTAAAAAACTATATTTCATTATTTACAGACCCAACTAATTTAAAAGTAATCCTTAATACGGTTGTTTATATTATTTTCCTATTAATTTTGAACTTTATTGTTCCTTATTTCATTTCAATTATCGTTCAGTATTTTATTTCCAAAATGAAGGGAATTTATAAGATCATCTTTTTCATTCCAAGTTTATTTTCATTAGTGGTTGGTGCAATGCTATTTTCTTGGTTATTGAATCCGGTGGCTGGACCAGTTGCTGAGCTCTTTCACACGATTGGAGTCAAACTACCGCAATGGACCAATTCTGGTGGGATGGCAGTTACGGTGCTTTGTTTGATTGCTAACTGGAAGGTGTTCGGTTATAACTTTATTTTGCTCTTAACTGGATTGGGAGCAATTCCTGAGAATATTTTAAATGCAGCTAAGATGGATGCAATTCCTAAATGGCGGATGGTGAAAGACATTGTTATGCCAATGAACAAAAGCATTAGTATGTACGTGTTGATTTTGACCGTCGTGCAGGGGCTGCAATATGTATTTACCCCAATTAGTGTAATTACTCAAGGGGGTCCTAATTATGGATCATCCAATGTGATTTATCACACTTATTTAAACGCCTTTGTTTTATATAAGACCGGTGATTCCGCTGCAATGGCAATCTTTACTTTTATTATTTTCCTCATCTTTTTATTCTTAGAAATTAAATTTGTTGAAGGAAAGGAGATTTTTGGCAATGAAGGTTAATAAATACACCGCTTGGCACGTGATTTTAATTATCGTATGTTTAGTTGCAATTTTACCCGTTATCTTTATGATTGGGAATTCATTTAAAACGGTCCAAGAATCGTATCAAACTCCACTGCAATTTATCCCTAGTCACCCTTCGTTAGCTAATTATATTACCCTTGCGAAACAATTAAATATCATTCAATTGATCTGGAACACCTTTTTTATGGCTAGTTTGGTAACCTTGGGAAAGGTATTTACAGGATTATTAGCAGCCTATGCCTTTAAGTACCATGCTTTTAAGGGTAAGAAATGGATTTACTTTGTATTTATGGCAACGATGTTTGTTCCATTTACAATGACAATGATTCCGAACTACTTAGTTATTTCGAGAGCGCACCTTTTGAATACAATTATCGGGGTCGTTTTACCACAACTATGTGATGCTTCTGGGATCATGTTATTTGTTAAATCAATGGGTAAGATTCCATATAGTTTGATTGAGTCTGCTAAGATCGATAATGTGGGTGATTTTAGGATTTTTAGAAATATCGTTCTACCATTATTGAGACCAAGTATCATCAGTATGGGTGCGTTGTTCTTCATTAATTCATGGAATGAGTATGTATGGCCAACCTTGATTTTGAAGAATACTGGTAGCTTTACACTGCCATTAGCATTACAGAACTATATCTCCAGCGAAGGGGGAACTAACTTCCCACTGGCAATGGCTGTCGCAACAATTATGATTATTCCACCACTATTGATTTATATTGCGCTTCAAAGATACATTTTGAACAATATCAGTAGTGCGGGACTAAAATAAGAGAGGGATTTTAAATGAGTACTTCAGGATCAAGCGTTGAATTAAAAGATGTTTCTAAAAACTTTAAAAATAGTTCAGTAATCAAAGATATGAATTTAAAGATTAACCCCAGTGAATTCTTGGTTCTACTAGGGCCTTCAGGATGCGGAAAGTCTACTACCTTAAGAATGATTGCGGGACTTGAAACACCAAGCGATGGTGAAATCCTTTTTGATGGTAAGGATGTTAAGAATACCGCAAGTGGTGAAAGAAACATTGCCATGGTATTTCAAGATTATGCGCTCTATCCAAATATGACGGTTAGACAAAATATCGAATACGCACTTAAGGTTCACAAGGTTAGTAAAACAGAAATCAAGAATCGGGTTGAAAAGATTCTTGAGTCACTCGACTTAGTTGACCACCAGAAGAAATATCCTGCTCAGTTGTCAGGGGGACAAAAGCAACGGGTGGCCCTTGGCAGGGGGATGGCTAAGAAGAGTCGGATCTTTTTACTTGATGAACCGTTATCCAATATTGATGTTCAATTACGTGAAAAGGCACGGGATGAAATCATTCGGCTTCATAACGATAGTGAACAGACGATTATTTACGTTACCCATGATCAAATGGAAGCAATGGCTTTGGGTGATCGAATCGCTGTAATCAATGACGGTAAAATTCAAATGATCGATAGTCCTAAGAAGATTTATGAAGAACCCGCTAATCTGTTTGTTGCTAAGTTTATTGGAACGCCAAGGATTAATCTTTTTGATATTACATTCCAAAATGCGACTCCATACCTTGAAAATGAATATTCATTGGCAAAAATATTACCTGATAAGATTAAATTAGATAATAGTAAAAGTTATGTTTTAGGGATCAGATCCGAAAATGTTTTAGTTAATAATTCAGATTCTGGAATTAAGGCGAACGTTAAATATGTAGTCGATTATGGAAAGTATTACGAGCTAACCCTTGAAACTAAGAATGGAACAACGTTTAAAGCGAACGTAAGCGATTGGGATGGCAGTAATAAAGAAGTTAGCGTTTCATTTAATAATCAGAAAATAATTGTTTTTGATAAAGAAACTGGTGAAAGAATTTAGTTGACCATTAATAAAAGCTCATTAGTCTATCCTAGGGTGGATTAATGGGCTTTTTAGATTGGCAAGGATACTATTGATTGATTCAATTACTAAATTCACCTATGCTTGTTTTAAAACCATGGGGGGATGCAAATGAATTTACAGAAAGTCACTGCTGATGCATATAAATATTATTTGATTGACCTAAAACGCTTTGACGGGCATTTAACTAGCTTTGCCACTAGTCAAGAAGATTTGCTATCTGCTGCTTTTTACCAGGGTTTAGCTAGTGTTTATCTTGGAAAGAAATATCGTCACGATGATGTGGTCAATCAACCATTTGAAGAGGATAAAGACTTATTTGGGGTCGCTACTAACGAAGCAATTGCAACTTTAGCACATCGATTTATTGAAAATTATGATATTTATTTAAGCGATAATGAGGATGATAACTTTGCGATTAGTGGCGGGCAGCGGTATTATTTCACCGTAAAATCAAAGGGGTTCGTTGACTAAATTCGTCCCTTTATTTGATTGCTGTTTGGAAATTAATGATTAAGGATTGATATCATATTGTTGCTTTAGCGTTGAATTCGTGTAAACTAACATTTAGCTTGAAACTAAAGGAGATAGATTATGAAATTAAGAAAAATGGTGTTTACTACTTTATCAGCTAGTTTGTTATTGTTGGGCACTGGTGTTACTGCGGTAAATGCTGCAACTTCAAATTCTTCATCCACGACCAATACGACTGCAGAAACTAAAAAGTACGTAAAGACTTTTCCAAAGGCAATGCAGACGACTTGGTATTCATACAATAAAAAGACTGGTTATACGGCTGTAAAACTGACTAAGAATCAACTGACCGTAACGAATAACGGCAAAACGAATGCTAAGATTACATTACATGCTTATAAACAACATGATGCTAAAAAGGTTACCAAGGATCAGGAAAATTGGATTTATGCCTGGCAAACTGGTGGCTGGCTAGAGACTTATGATTGGGATCAACAATATGGCTCAGGCAGCTATTTTAAGGTTCAAACTGTCAATAAGCATAAGACGTTATCAATCAGATCGATGCAATCGAACGTTGATTCAGGAACATACTATCAAACTAAACAGTTAGCTAAGAAGTATTCAAATCAAAAATCAGCGAATTCAAACGTATTGATGTAAAAAATAGGGGGTTACTTGGATTTTTTCCAAGTAACCCTCTTTTTAATGTTAATTTTGAAATGATTAATAAATATAAAATCAATTGATTAGATATTAACATTATAATATGATTATTAAAAATACTTGTTTACATAAAAAATTCAAACAACTATTAGGGAGAGAATGATAATGGCACATGAAGCAGTTGCGAAAGTAGAAAATGTTTTTATTAATTATATACCTACTAGTAGTAATGTTGAGACAGTAATTAGATTAGTCTATAAGGGAATGCTTGATAAGCAGTACCATAGTAAATTGAAGCCGTATATATATTTAAAGTTTACTTCAATTAAAGATCTTGATACTAAGGTAGGCGGACTCAATTTAAATGCATTACTTAAAGAACGCAAAATTTTTAATAACGATTATTTTAGTGATAAGAAAAAATCACATAAATTTGAAAACGAATTGATAAGTAGGTGTAGTGGTAAAGCTTTCATTATTGATATGGATTTTAGTAATGGGATCAATGATTTTAATTCTAATAATTCTTTGATTGCGGTTATTAATGATAATGGGAAGCTTGATTTCAATGCTGCATCGTTAGTGTTAAACCCTAATTCTGTTAAAGACATTAATGACGTTAATAATCTCTTAAGTTTACTTAACGCCCGTAAACCAATTAAAATCGATTCATATTTAAAGATTGATGATCAAGTAAACGTTGATGGGTTAATTTGGCGTGATGGTAATAACTACTTTTCGATTAACGGGCAATTTAAAATTAATGATAATTATGAACTATATGATTTAGATTCAAATGCTAATTATCAAGCTACGCCTATTTCGGATGGCTTATTTTCTTCACTAAACAATTCATGTGATGCCTTTTTCGTCCCTAGTAATAGTTATCAACATCAAGTTGCTCAAAAAACAATTGATCAATCCGCAGTAGTCAATAATGAATATAATCAAGAACTATTGAACACTAAGGGTGATGCGATCTTAGCCCACTTTGTAGACGTTTTAGACCATAAATATTCGTTTTTATTTAATGAGCAAGATATCGCTAACTTTCATAACTCCGTTAAAAGCTTTCCATTAACCATCTTAGCTGGTCTTAGTGGCTCTGGAAAATCTAAGATTGCAACGGCATATGCTGATGCAATGGGGATTAAAAATGATGATCAATTTAATTTGGTTTCAGTAATTCCAGAATGGCAGAGTGATTCAGACCTACTTGGCTATGTTGATGTTGTTAAAAATATTTATAGACCGAGTGCTTCAGGAATTGCGGATACCTTAATTGCAGCGAATAGAAACCCCAACAAAATATATTTGATCGTGTTGGATGAAATGAACCTTTCCAAGGTTGAACATTACTTTGCACAGTTTCTATCAGCCATAGAAAGAGATCCTAATGAGCGTAAAATTAAGCTCTATAATTCTAATGAACAATCGATGATTACCAATAGTGATGTGTATCCTCATGAAGTCTTTATTTCAGATAACGTTCGGTTTATTGGAACCATTAATATTGATGAATCGACCTTTGAATTGTCAGATAAGGTCTTAGATCGGGCTAACTTAATTAAGTTATCAAGGGTTCCATTTACAGAATTGGATAACTTACCAGCTAAAAAAGCAGTTCGAACTGAAGAAATCTCTTTTGATACTTATCAAAAGATGATTCATAATGATCAATTTACATTTGAAATGAACTACTTGAATTTTTTTGATGAACTATACGATGCAATTAATAAAGCAATGCCTACGGTCGGGTTTAGCTGGCGAACCATTAATAACATCAGGGTATTTATGTCGAATGTTAATGCATACAATAATGATAACTACGGTTTTGATACCAGGGTTGCATTTGACTATCAAATCGCCCAAAGAATCTTACCTAAGATTCGTGGGAATAGACAGATGTTAGCACCATTGTTGGATAATAATAATCTGATCAACCTATTTAATAAATACGCAGATATTTCAGATTTTAGTGTAACGAAACAGCAATTAACACAAAAATTAAGAGAGATAAAGGTGATTGGATTTGCAAACTAGGGTTGTCTTAAAGCCAGGCCATGGTGATTTGATAGGATTTACCCCTGCGGGTGATAACGTGGTGATAGCCAAGGAGAATACCTATACCTACCTAAGCGTAAAGATTGGCAAAGACGAACGCTTTTATTTAGAAGGCCTTGAAAATATCGATGGAATTGATAAAAAACGCGCCAAAAACGGGCGTTACTATATTGATCAAGACCTGGAAATCCCACTTTATGATAATAAATTGAATAAGGATGCTTATTTAAAAGGCTACTATAAGATGATGGTTACTAATGGGGAACAAATTGGCTACGCTTGGTTAAAAATAGATAGTAAGTTTTTTGATGCTGACAAACGATACAATCAAATGGTGATTGATATTGAGCGGGCTTTTAAGGATTTATCTAAAACGGCGATCGATCGCAAATCACGGGTTAGATATATAACTGCATTGGATGATTTAGCCCGATTTTTAGATCAAAATTTCGCTATTTTTCAAAATGTATTGGTTGATTTACGCAAACATCCGCATATTGATCTATTACGTCAATATAATTGGAGCCATTCATTACGGGGGCGTCTGGATAATCGGTCCTTAAGGATGATGAATCGCCACGGAAATCAAAATTATTTTATTCAAAACAACACCGTTAACTTCAATAATCGCACTAATCAAGCCTTGAAGGCGAATTTACGACAGATATGTATGATTTTAAATGAACACTTTAATAAGAACACTTACACTTTGATTAGTGGTTACTGCGATTTGATTAATGACTTTTTGAGCAACTCATGGATGAGTTCCGTTAGTGATGTTCAAATTAATGGGCAACCACATCAGATTAACTATAGCTATCGCTTTATTAGTAATTTTTTAAATCAGTTGATCGAACTAAGCCAATCCCAAATTACATTAGCCGCTAAGTCTAATCATTTTGCACTAGCAAAAAGGAGTAGCTATGATCTATATGAATATTGGGGCTACATCAGAACATTATTGGCACTGAACCAACTAGGGTTTCGGGATGTCTCGGGGTGGAGCTTAGCTGATCAGCTAACAAAAATTAAGAACATTCGACTAGGTTTGCCGAAAGAAACCCAGGTTAAAATGGCTAAAACAATTCAGTTGGCAGGTCAGTCATTTGATATTACCGCTGTAGTTGTTTACAACGATGTAATGCTTAGTCCATTTAACAAAAAGAAGCAAAAATATAATAAAGTTTCTAGTAAATATATTTGGATTGATAGTATCCACTACAAACCCGACATTAGAGTGGATCTTTTTGACGTGGATAATGTTTTTGTAGGTAGCTTTATTATGGATACTAAATATCGAGCAATGGAAAACATCTTAAAATATGATAAAAACGATAAATACGCCCAAGATAATAAAGGTGTTCGCGAACAGTTACTAGATTATTATTACAAGGTTAATAGTTCGGTTATTTTTAAATCGGATCGATATCCAAAAAATTTACCAATAAATCTATTTAGGATTATTAGTAAAGTTGGGATAATCAATCCCGTTGCAGAGACCACTAGTATGTTGAATGGAATTGAACCAGTTTTAACAATTCCTGGTGACGACAATCAAAATTTACGCTCATTTATCGAGACGCAAATCAACACCTTAATAATTGGATTATCCTTATTAAACAGGTAATTAGTTGGTTAAGTAGTGTACTTAGATATCGTTGATTATTAATTTATTAATGATGTATAATTACTATAAATATTTTCGGAAAATTATTAATTAAGAGGGGTGTTTTTAATGGGGCAACTACCCGCCAGGGAACAATTACATTCAGAACAAATTGAAGCATTAGCTTCTAATAAAAATCAAGATCAAATTATATTAGGGGTCGCTGGTGGTGGTAAAACGGTGATTGCTATATATCGTGCAGTTGACCTCTTAGCCGATATTGACAGTTTATTTTTTGACAAACAAAAAGTCCTGATCTTAACTTTTAATAATGCAATCCATTCATTTATCAAGAATAATATTAATCAGATTGCTAATGGTGAAGATAATATTGATGTTAATACGGTCTATACATACTTTAGGGATATCGTAAATAGTTGTTCTCCGAAAGAAGAATTAAAGTTATTAAATAAGCATGAGTATGACTATTTAGTGTCCGCTAATCGATACTACGCTGATAATCAATGTGCCGCCAATCATGATGTTAGTCGCAAAGCAACTGCAATTGCGGAAACAATAAATAATAAGATTATTAATGGCCTTGTAAATGAAGCCTATCTTGATAATCCTGATAATAACATTTGGAAAAAAGATAACCTAAGCCTAGATGATGTTAAAAAGGCGATTAAAGATGAAATCAAATGGATGCAGGATAATGAAATTGCATACAATGATGAAGAAAGTTACTTACAAGTAAGTAGGGTAGGGCGGAGCTCTTTTAACCTTGGTAAAAAAGGTGGTAATCAACGAAAATTAGTATATGATATTTACCACAAATACTATCAAAAACGTGATGCTTATCGTAATTCGAATGGTGAATCTAGGATATTTAGCTATTCCGATGTTTATCGGTTAGTAAAGTATATTCAGATTCCCGAAAGTCAAAAATATGATTATATCATTGTTGATGAGGTGCAAGACCTTTCACCAGCGATGTTCGATGCATTAAGTTATTTGCGGAAAACTAATGGGCACACTTACTTTACATTACTGGGAGACCTTTCCCAAAACATTTACGGTCGACGGATGTCATGGAAGAGCTTGGGACTTCAAATTAACCGTGGTAATAGTCATCGCATCAAGCATAATTATCGGAACACGTATCAGATTTCAAAGGTTGGAAAAGACTTACTAGATTATTGTAAGTTGTACTACTCTTTTGATGTTGAATCCGATTCATATCGGGAAACTGATTCAGCATTCATCGAACCAGATTTATCCTCTAATCAAAATGGTCATCCAGTATTTGCTGTGAATGATGACGACGAAATGGTGATTAGAATGGTTAAAATGGCTTTAAAAAATGACGAAAATATATTGATAACGTATCGCAGTAAGGATGATCGTAAAAAAATAATCGAACTACTGGATGGAAAGTTCATATCATACAGCAGTTCTTATGATGAAGACAATGGTAATAATAAAGTTTTTGTTTTATCCATGAAAAGGATAAAGGGATTGCAATTCCCAAATGTTATTGTTTATTGTTTTGATTCTATGGATGCCGATATTAACCGTGAAGAAATTGTCGATTCTGATGGAACCGTTAACTATGATTTAATGAACGATGAGGAAGCCAATATTTTTTATGCTCAACAGTATGTTTCAATTACCAGAGCTGAAAAAATTCTAATGTTAGTTTATAAAAATCCAAAAACTGCTAATTTATTGCAAGATATTTGTTCAGATGGTTCCATTCGATTCATTTAATGAAATTGCACTCAATTATTGATAATTTCGAATCAATCTAAAAATCCTAGTTCCGCTTAATTGCTGGAACTAGGATTTTTGCTAAAAGTTATCTTTTCGATAATTTTGATTTTTAGTGATTTGATCACTAATGGGTTGCCATATTTTCACTTGATACTGATTGTTATTACGGATCATGATCCGTTGGGCTCTTTTAGCGTAGCCAGCCATTGAGTACTTTTCACCATATCTTTTGTGGGTGAGGTACATTTTAGTGGCGATTTTCTTTTGTGGGATGCAATGTGCTAATTTTTGTTTATTTTGGTTGATATGCTCACTAGTTAGTTGCTTATGAAAATCAGATTTTGAGCGGATTACCCGTTCATTTTGATCCCAGACCATCCGATAGTTAATATTCCAATAAAAACTTTTATGGTTATCAAATTTATACTTATCAACCTGCAATCTACGGATATGACGCAACATTTTCTTACTTTTATAATGGAATTTATAAACTGATTTAGGCCTCATTGTAACCACTTTACCGTTAAATAAAAAGCCAAGGTAGTCAAACCATGCTTGATGGAATTCGTTATTGAATAATCGCTTAGTCCCATCAACGGCATCATAATTAAAGACCTTCGTCTTGTTCGTTTCGATCGTTAACTTTGTTTCAGTAGTACAAATAGACTTAACCAAATTGATAAAATCATGAATATCAACTTCTTTTTGGTCTGCTAACTTAGGGATAACAATTACGAAATCATCTGAGTATCTGCGATACATACCGTTGTTTTTGGCAACTAATTGATTTATTTGCTTATCAAATTCAATCATGTATACATTTGCGAGGATGGCACTGATTGCAGTTCCTTGAGGGATGCCCACTGAATTGGGGCCATTGACTTTTAATTGACCCGAATGAATCAAATTACCAAGTTCACGGTGGCTTTTTGTGTAATATGGAGCTTGATTACGATTTAACCCAAGTCGCTTAAGCGCGGGGCTGATTTCAGATTCATTTACGTATCGATATGCAGTGATCGATTTAAAAACTCGTTTCCAGTCAGATGGTAAAGCATTGACTTTTAGCACCTTACAAAGGGCCGTGGCTAATTTTTTATGTCTAATATTGTTAAAGAAGCTTTTAAAATCACCCTTAATGATCCAACAATCTTTTAATGTGATGACTTCATCAAAAACTTCCTTGGCAGCAGTGATATTAGATCCCTTAAGGAATTTACGATATGCAGTCGGAACTTTGAATAGCCCTAAATCATTAATGTAATCTTCGTACTTTGCACTTAGTTCATTAGCGTAGTATGAATAAACTAGCTCATCGTGGTGAGCAACCAATGAAATAGGGCGTTTCTTAGATTTTACGTACCCCTTGAATTGATGTTTGGCCCGATGATAAATCTTGCTTTCCTTATATTTTAAAATCAAGGGGTGGAATCGATAACTAGCAATTTTGTCTTTGTTGGTTACAACGGAATCGAAGAACCGTTTAGCGTTTTTAGGACTTAAATTACGATCAAAGTGTTTATAGCGCTTGTTGATGACGTTACTAAGTACTTTTTCTTCATCCATATCATTTCACTCCTAGCAAATAAAAAAAGACCCACAAAATGCGGGTCCACCGGAAATCATCAGTTAACATACGACGGATAGAATCGTAATAAGCAGTTAACTGTGTCTAACGCTCTGTCACAAATATAATCAACGATTTAATTATAATTCCAGCAAGGAGAGCTCCGATAATCAATTAAGCTACCCGGGAAGGAAAGATTCCCTCCGTTCTAAATTAGTTTTCATTATAGATAGACATCGACATAACGAACTTACGAATTGTCTGAGTTTAACGCTTCATACTTGGTAGTAAACTAGCATTGCTGGAAAATGCCATTGCGTTAAGTATGTTTAATATACAGCTAATTGAAATCGAAATCAAGCATCCTAATTTGTTGCAATATTTTAATTAATTTTCGATTGATTGAACGTATTTTTCAAGTTGAGAATATAACTTGTTGAGCTTATTTTGTAATTTATTGATTTTAGTTTTACTTGCCTTTTGCTTTTTTAAGCGTTGGATTTGTTTGAATAGTTTTTTGGATTCATTATCATATTTGATTAACTTGGGATCGGTTTTTTCCTTATTGAAAAGCGTGAAGAACTCTTGGAATGAATGGGCAATCGTATCCTTATCCTCATTAGTGGAGTAGTTACGATACCAAATAAAATTATTAGAATCAATGTTAAATCCGATGTTCTTGCTTGGATCAGATTCATTGCGAGCGGGGGCCGAATTGAGTGCTTTGTTGACCTGGGCTTGAGACGAAAACTTTACGGTTTGCCCTGCTTTGGGATCATTGTATCCATAACCGGGGGTATATTTAAATGAAACGACACCATGAGCTCCTTGCAATGGTAGTCCTGCATGTTCGGCATGCACGGTAATTTCGTTGGGCACAAGATTAAAGCTATTTACTGCCACGAATCCACCAAATGTTAATGTAATTAAAGCTGATAAGGACAAAATTTGCTTTTTCATTTAACCATCTCCAATAACGATTTTTATATCATAATTATACCATAATAATAATATTAATTTAAATAGATAGATTATTTGGATGTGATTATAAAATAACTAAAATTGCATAATATTTATTTTATAGTATTATTAAAGATATAGGAATAAATATCTGAGATAAGCAATTGATTGACATTTATAAAAAAACGGATATAATTGTAGTCAAGAATGAGTGGTAGATACTCTACGGAGCCTATTACGCTAAAAGTCCTTTCATCTTCTTGATGAAGGGGCTTTTTTGTTTAAGGGGTGGGTAAGATTGGCAAATCACAAATATTTTCTAGCGATTGATGAACAAATTGAGTTGCTTAAAAGTCGTGGGCTAGTGATTAATGATGAGGAACGGGCCTTTAAATATTTATTGACTAATAATTACTATGACATTATTAATGGCTATAGCAAGTATTTTCAAAAGGATCCGAGCTCACATGATGATCTTTATTTATCGAATGCTACGTTCGATGAAGTGTGTAATCTTTACTTTTTTGATAAGAAAATCAAACAAACTTTATTTAACAGTATTATTAACGTTGAACATCATTTAAGATCAATTTTTTCATATCGATTCTCTGAAGAACACCAGAAAATTAGGTACCCCTATTTGAACATTAATTTTTATGATCACGCCCAAACTTTGGAAATGGGATATACACTTTCCAGACTAACTCGTGTGATCAGTAATAACGCCAGGTATAAAAATAATGCAATCTATCATTATGTTCATGCATATGACGATGTCCCTACATGGGTGTTAGTTGAATTTTTGGATTTTGGAACGTTATATAATCTGATCAAGGGTTTGAACAAAAATATGCAAAATAAGATTGCGCTGGATTTAAGTGATTTTATTCTTACGAACAATCATGATTTTAATGATCAATTTACACCCAAATGTATGCTCTCCTTTATCAAAAATATTCATGAAATTAGAAATGTTTGTGCACACAATAACCGTTTGATTGGGTTTACCTGTCGTTCCGATTCTGTTTATTTTCCCTTCTTACATAATCAATACGGAATTACAAAGGATATGCAAAGAAGAAAGACTTTTTCGACCTTTATTAGTATGCAGTGTTTCTTAAGTAGGGTGGAATATGCAACGCTGAATAATACGATTAGGAAGCGCTTTAGAACCCTATCTAATAAGCTGGATTCAATTGATATTAATTGTATTTTAGATTCGTTAGGATTTCCACCAAATTGGCAAGAACAAGATACACTTCCCCAATAAAAAAACTGATCTCGATTGAAGATCGAAATCAGTTACTATTATTTTTTTAATGATGATTAAATCCCAATTCCTGCTTGATTTTTAATCGAATCTAAATATAATTCTATTTTAGTCGCTTTGATGATTTTTTCAAAATCATCAAGGCCATTCTCTTCTTGATTGTTGTTAACAGCATTTAAATTTTTTCTATCATTCATAATGACACACCCCTATTATTTTTTGACCAAGTTCATTTTATCATAAAGAAATAGTAGATTGTTAAATAAGCCCCATTAGAGACAGATAATTTTTTGTGTCTCTAGGAACCTGATTTAAGCTTGTTTTTATCGATTTTATGGGGGCCATTGACACTTTATTTGTTTAGGGGTAGAATTATGTTCCTGTCTTTTCAGAAATATCAATTCAGTAACCAGATAGTCGATCGAATATCTGGTTTTTTATATCCAGTTAGCTAATTCTGGTGAACTCGTGAGCGTTCGATTCGCTCATTAGCCCTTGCACCACAAATTAATAATTGAAGGGAAGTAAAGGTATGGAAAAATTATGCGCAGCTCAGTTGCAAAGAAACATCTTTATGATGGACGGTAGTTTCGACGATAAGTTTAGTTTTCTCAAGGCCCTTACTTTAATATCTAAGAATGCTGAGGAACACCCCAGTGCAATGGTTTTATATTCTGAAATTTCCGATGATTATACGGTACCTGATAATTATTTGGATAATAACAAAATCTGGAATCGCATTTTGAACCAGATCGATGTTATACCAGGATTTAGAACGAGTCGGGTGGTTTCAGTTGCTGCGACTTCGGTTTTTAGGTACTACCAAAATGTTAGTATGTATAAAACGTTGAATGGCACTTTAAAATCAATGTCAGAATGTCCTGACTATGGTTATGATCAACGAATTGATGATTATGATCAATTTGAAACTAATCCAGAGATTAAGAAATTAGATAATGCGATGAAGGCCGTCGAAGGGATACTGAATAGTCAAAATTCTGACATCATTTATGATAAGCAACAAGTTATTAATCTGGACTTCGATGATCATCCAGACCCATTAACCTATCAAGAACTAATTAAACGGTTAAACAAATCCTTCAGTTAATTTTAATTTGTAGTGGCATATACTTTTATATAAAGTGAAAAAGATTGCTAATTTAGCAATCTTTTTTTGTGGAATGATAAATTTAAAGCTGTTTAGATTGGTAAGTTATTTTAGAAATAAAAAATAGCCTTCGATAAATACAATTTAGTTATCGAAGACTATTTTAAAATTGATAATATTAAATGCTATTTTGCGTTCAAAGTTTTTGGAGTTGACTTAGATAGGTAAAAAGTACCAAATCCCTTTGCTTTAATACCTGATCCTTGCTTCTTAAAAGTAAAGACCTCTTCCTTGGAGTTATTATAGTTTGCTTCAATGTAGTAGGTCCCATTGGTTACTTTATATTTTGGATCAGCACCTGTTACAGATTGGGAAGTCTTATACTTTTTGTTTGCCCCATAGTAAAGGTTTCCAATAGTAAAATTATCCTTACTAATGGTAAATGAAGTACGGTAGTACTTACCGTACTTAGCTTCGCTTTTATCAACAGCGTTATGTTTAGATGCAACCCAAGTTCCTTTAAATTCGCTTGGAGTTCCACTTTTCCATGAATCAGCATTTACTGTAGCTGAAGTTACGCTTCCAAAAGTTACGAAAACTAATGATGTTAATAATAACTTTTTTAAATTCATTAAAATCACTCCTATGTAAATTTTGTAAATCTATTTCCAAAATTAATTATAACAATTTATAGTTTATAATACTATAAATTTAACCTAGTTTTGATATTTGAATAGTTGTATTAATTAATTATTTTTTGTTGATAAATTAATTAGGATTAATGTTGATGGTGGAAGTGGGTTTCTATGTTTGGACTTGCATTTGTTATCATCAACGTTGAAGGTAATGGATGATAGGGATATTAGAACGATACTCCGCCGTCGCTTCAATTCCTTGGCACTCACTAAGTAGATTGCCTTCAAATTTTGGATCAATCGTTAGTGTTTTGTGATGCAACATGAATTTTTGTTTAACAGTGGCTAAGTTCTAAATGCTAAAATTATCCAAAAACTTTTTAAATTCCAGCCATTTGAATTTCATCATAAGCATTCGGAAAATTCATAAAAGATTGTTGCCAGAATAGCCATTTGGTTGTTGTCATTCTGGTATTGGTTTGCTTAATTTTATTCGAAAGCTGAAAAAAAATTAATTACCGTTCCCGTGCTAAAGTTTACATTATTAAATATGCTAACCTAGCTGATTTAGCTTGCTTAAAACATTTAATCTTACAACGTGAAAAACAACTCAAAGAGTAGCCGTGAACGGTTACTATTTTATTATGACCGTGGCAATTATTGAGCTAGATCAATAAGGGGGGCTTGTAAGTTAGGTGCATTCCTAGAAACTACTTTATTAAGTGGCGTAAACCAGTTAGAATTAACCTATACATAAAATTAGGAGTGATGGAGTATGGTAGTGCCTAAGTTGAGATTTAGGGAGTTCGGGGATGAGTGGCAGGAAAGCAATTTTAAAAATACTGCACCTGTAAGAAACGGTTATGCATTTAAAAGTGATGAAATAATTTCTTGCGGGATTCCTTTGGTTAAAGTTTTAAATGTTCTTCAGTCAAAAGTAATTGGTGGTGAATTTGTGTATGTATGCGAAAATATTAAATTTAATGATTTTGTTTTGTTAAAGAACAGCATCTTAATTACACTTTCTGGAATGTCATCTGGTAAAGTAGCAATTATTAAAGATAACAAAAAATACTATCAAAACCAAAGAATAGGATATTTTCAAACTAATCATAATAATGATAATTATTTTATCTTTAGTTTAGTCAATAGTTCTCAAATTAGTAATTTAATATCTTCAATAAAAACTAGGGGTGCACAAAGAAATATTTCTAATAATGATATTAATAAAATAATTTTTTTAAAACCTAAATTAAAAGAACAACAAAAAATAGGCCAATTCTTCACTAAGTTAGATCAGCTAATTAACTTGCAAACTGATAAAGTAAACCACCTTAAACAGCTTAAAAAGGGCTATTTACAAAAGTTATTTACTAAGCAGGGCAATAGCATACCAGAACTTAGATTTAAGGGTTTTCGGGATGAATGGAAAAATTGTACTTTTAAGGATATTTTTAGTTATCAGCAACCAACAAAATACACTGTAAAAAGTGATAAGTATTTAGATAGTGGAACGCCAGTTTTAACTGCTAACAAGTCTTTTATTTTAGGATATACCAACGAAAAAAATACTCATGATGAAAATTGCATTATTTTTGATGATTTTACATTAGATAGTAAGCTAGTTAAATTTAAATTTATGGTTAAGTCTTCAGCTATAAAGATATTACAATCTAAAGATTCTGTTTTATCATTTGATTATGAACTGCTAAGAAACACACCTTTAATACAGGAAGGACACGCAAGACACTATATTTCAGTGGTACAAAACACTAAAATAAAAATCCCCAGTATCCAAGAGCAACAAAAGATAGGGCAGCTATTCAGCACCTTAGATCATCAAATTGAACTACAAGCAGCCAAGCTAACAAAACTTAAGCAACTAAAGGTAGGCTATCTACAAAAGATGTTTATATAACGACTAAGACACCCAGTTAATGCTAGGTGTCTTTTTATTACCAATTATCTACCTATTTAAATGAACTTGACTGCTGACAGCGTGTGAGTGACCACAATAAAAGACCATTCATTTTACTGAATGGCCTTTACATCCCCCCCTAATCCCGAATACTGTTTAATTGTTTTGACTACCAAAATGACTACCAATGACTACCAAAATGACTACCAAAACGTCTTATTTAAATGTAACGTATAGATACCAAACCAAGCAAAAAGCCCGCTATAATAACGTTTATCTTACGCTATTATAACAGGCCTTTAATGACAAATGGAGTCGGCGGGAGTCGAACCCGCGTCCGAGCATATTGCCACCCGAATATCTACGTTCATAGGGATACTATTTGCGCGTTCACTAGTCAAAACGCCGCATTCCAAGGCAGACATGGCTAGCTAACCTGATTAGTCTCTTCTAATTACTTCAGGTGTGAGCAATTAGCGTAAGTCCACTTAATTTAGGACCCGGCACTAACCCATGGACGAGGCTAGACGGATCACGCTGAGCATACTGTTTAGGCAGCTACGGCGTAGTTGTTTGTATTATTGTTTGCAGTTATAATAGAAAACTGAGCGTTTTTAACGTGGTCGATGCCACGGAGCGCAATTCAGGCTCAACCTATACCCGTCGAATCCATAACGACCCCGATATAGTACTCATAATATCTTAGCATAATTTATAACAATGTCAAAATGATAAGCTTTTATTATCAAATTATAAAATGTCCCACTTAAATCTGAAATTACGATATAATAAAAATACTAGGCGTCAAAATTTTAATGGGGTGAAGTAATTGAAATCGACTACGATTGCCAGCGAGAAGACGCATGCTTTTTATATTAAATTAAAGCGTTCGCCAATGGCAGACTGGTTCGTTCCCGAATTAGAACATCAAGTTAAGGTTAATAAAGTAAAGCTACCTAAGCATTCTTTGAAGAATGAGTTTAAGGTAACCAGGTTTGGCTATTTCAATAAGCATGCTTGGTACTTTTTTAGTAACGATTCTGTCTCAGGATGGTTACCGCTAAAGAGTGTTCGCGAGAATTATCGGCGGTTAGCAGTTACTGCGGTTGAACAAAAATCTGATACGATTCAAGATAGTTACTTAGCGGCCGTTTTAATGTTGTTTCAATACTCAGGTAGTGATTTTAGCGTCGATGAATTGGATAGTTTATTTAGTAATTCTCAAATGGATTATCCAATGCCATCAGACCTTTTTACGATTATTGTTGAACGCACAGGGTCCTTTAAAAATTTATCTAATAAAAAATTACGGCGGTTGCGGAATCATCTGCGTCGGGAACGGCCCATTATATTATGGGTGTCAGGAAGTAAAAATGCTGACAATTCGGCAATTTTGTTGACGGGCTTTAATAAAAAGTTATTTTTCTATATTGATCCGCGAACGGGTGGGGTGCACACCATGACGAAAAAAGCACTAGTTAAACGTTGGAAAGCGGCTGGCTATCTGGCGATTAGTTACTAAAATAATGTTTATGAAACAATTAGAAGCTTCTTCGATTAATTAAGATCGGAGAAGCTTTTAATTTTTAAACGAGGTTCCTACTTATGGATTCGATAAATATTCCAAACCATTATCAACGGAATGACCATTAGAATACTCATTAAAATGGTTTGGTGTTGATATGCATTTAAAATGGGACGGTAGCTAGCAGTGACCGAAATCACGACTGATAGAATAACGGAGCTACCAATTTGATGAAAAACATTGAGGGTTCCTGAAGCTGCTCCAGCAATGTTGGGGCTAGTGTTAGCAACTCCAGCCGTGGTTAGTGGACCAAAGGATAGTCCTTGACCAATTCCAATAACAATCATTGGGAAACCAACGCTAATCCAATAGCCATATTTTAAATTAATTAATGCGGTTAATAAAACCCCGGTAAACGTGACGAACATCCCTAAAAATAAAATCGTAGAATTCTTAAATCGACTTGCCATTTTAGATTGCACTGATCCAAAAATAAACTGAGCGATTGTTTCTGGCATGTAGCAAAATGCAGCAATTAATGGTGTATATCCATAGTAAAACTGCATTACTCGTGGAATGATGAAGAAATAACAAATCATTACACCAATGTAGAAAAATCTGGATATATATGCGGAAACTCTTTCTGGATCTTGAAATAGTTTGAGCGGCATAATGGGGTGGTTGGTTTTGAATTCCCTGATTATAAAAATAACGATGAGCAATACGCCAATAATTCCAGAAGGTAGTTGGTAATTACTACCATCAATACTATATACGATTGCTAAAAAGCCTAAAAATGATAATACTGAGCCTAAGTAATCTAATTTTCCCCTTGAATTGGGGGCTTTGCTAGGAACAAATAAAATGGTAATGATGAAGAGAATGATGCCGATTGGCACGTTAATAAAAAAGCCCAGACGCCAAGAGGTGAATGTGGCAATAATTCCACCAATTACTAGGCCTACACTGGTTCCCAATCCTGCTGTAATTCCATAATAGGCAATTGCTTTGGCCTGCTTATCGCCGTTGTAGTTATCAAGGATCAACGCAAGTGACGTGGGAGCTAATATTGCGGCACCAATTCCCTGAAATGCTCTCATGGTGATTAATATTCCACTAGTTGTTGATATTCCCACTAAAAATGAACTAGTGCTAAATATGGTTAGACCTGTTAAAAAAATGCGTTTTCTACCATAAATATCGCCGAGGCGCCCGCCTAAAAGAAGCAGGCTACCAAACATCAACGAGTAGATGTTAGTAATCCAAGTTACAGATTGTGAATTCATGTGAAGCTCTCTAGATATATTGACGGTGCTAGTAAAGACAACGGAAATATCTAGTATGATTATAAAGTAGCTAATCAAAACAATTGGTAAGATAATGCCAAAACTTTTAATTGTTTTCAAAATTATTCAACCCCTAATTAATTATTAGGATTATGATAAAACTTATAGTTAGCTGTAAGTCAAATGTTCTGGAGAATTCAGCCCTATTCCTTGATCGAAAACAAAACAACTAATAATGGTAGGATTGCGGCTAAAATTGAAAAAACATTCGCAAAGTTATTAACCACGCCCATTAATAGCGCTCCCAGAATAAAACTGAACATGATTATTAACGTATCGAATAAAATGCCGCGGGGCTTTGGATCTTTATTCTTTAAAGTTTCGTATAGGTTATTCATTGTTTTGCTAACGTTGCCCGTCATCATTAGTGGATTAAAGCTATTGCCCTTTAATATTTTAAACTCTTGTAATTGAGCTGAGGCTGCGATGGCTAGTAGGCCAACGATAAGCATGTCGGGGAGCAGCTTCGCCAAGCTGCCTGAAATTAATAAGATCATCATTTCATAAATGATGATCACTCGCTTGCGGGTACTTTCCTGTTCAATTTGGTGTTGAATTAATTTAACGATCAATATGCCTAGGGCAAAGAACAGAATTGAGATAATATATTGCAAGGATTTACCAAATTGAAGTTGGCTTAAACTAATCCCCAATAAAATATTATTCCCAGTTTGTAATCCTGCAAACACACCGCCGTGGTCTAAAAACGTATAGCTATCGATACTACCGCTAACCATTGCTAAGAGCATGCCAATTAGTAGCCCTTCATAACTTTTATAATTTTTCATATTTTGCCCTCCGTTTGGAACTAATGTTAGATTAAATCGCTTAACAAATTACTTTCCCTGAATAAAAAAAGACCGCCCAAATAGATTATAATTTGGACGATCTTCCCCGCGGTGCAAACCCGAATGAAATAAAAAATTCATTCACTAGACGTTAACGGGTCTATCGGAAACCGCTTTTATTCTTAAAAGAAATTGTTATTAAATGCAAGGAAGAACTGTTGTTATCCTTAGCAACCCTAGTTATTCCATCGATTGCAAATGGCATCGCTATTTAGCAATTTGAACATTATTCAAATAACATCGTGTTGTAGTAATTACCATGAATATACTTGGTAGCCATCGCCATTTGCGTTGCGTTACTATTTAAGATGTTTTTGCGGTGGCCCCATTTTTCACCAACAGCATCATTGTACATATATTCATTAATTAGATTAATCGTGGTGGTTGCTGGACTATCCGTTGAGCTTAATATTTGAATATTTTCTCCAAGGATGTAATCTGACCAGCCTAGTTTTTCGCGCAGCGAGTCAACTTTCCAAGTACCGTCTGAATTATAGTGGGTAATTTCACCATTTTTGACGTATTCGTTGTGTAACTCGTTGTTACGCTTCTTAGCTAATGTATAAAGGTGGCTATTCCAAGTTAGGGGATCTTTGCCATTTTGATATCTCAAATAATTAACATAGTTTAAAGCCACGTTTTGATTACTATCAGTATTGAACGTTCTCTGGATGCTTCCGCTGGGCTTTTGCAACATTAAATCAGCAGCTAAGACCCAGTATAATAACTTGGCCTTTTTAAATTTGACCAGATAGTATTTAATGCCCCAGTCACTCATTTGTCCATCAACGATGGTTCCCTTGGTCATATCTTTAACTTTTTGGACACCATAATCAGTTGATGTCTCACCAGTGGGGAATTGGGTAAATTGCAAATTAGTACTGGCAAATTGATAAATCACCTTGGTCCCGTTAGGATAGTTAGAATTACTTAGATATGGATTGGGATCAAATACTTTATAACGATCTGTAACGTTAGCATTAAAATCATTTAATACGAGGTTAATAGTGTCCGATGATTGGCCTGCTAACGGATTATTATCAGCATGAACGCCGGCTTCAGTCATACCAAAAGTGAATATGGTAATGACTACGGTTATAATTGCGATTGATTTTGTCTTAAAGTTAATAATAAGTTCATTCCCATCTGATTTTTTTGAATTATGTAACCATGAATATTATAGCATTAATTGAACGATTTAATTAAAAAGGGTTGAAATAAAAAACTGAGCTCACATTATATTGATCTCAGTCTTTCAAACGCTATTTAATATTCAATTTTAGCTTGGAACTAGTATTTACCAATCTTAATCGTCACGGTACTTAGCCGACTCGGGTTTTCCTTAGTGGTAATGCCATTTAAGTTATTTGTCTTTGCGATTCTAGTTAACCCATTAATTGCAAACGTTGCTTTATCCCCGACTTTAAATCCATCAAAAGTCTTGGTACCACTAGTGACGGAAGCATAGGTCAAGTTAGTTTTGGAATCTTTAATGACAAACGTAGCGCTGCCTTGGAATTTCTTACCGACCTTCACAATTTCACCCTTAATTGAGTATTTTTTGTGGAAGTAAATGGTGTTGTTCGGTTTTAATGCCTTTAATTTTTTAACTGAGATACTTTTGTTAATTGGTTTATATTGAGTGGTATCAATGTGTGAATATTTTACCATTGTTGACCCTGACTGATCGGAAGCTTTCCCACAAGCAGCTAATAGTAAAGTCAGTGAGGCGACTCCTATCAATAGTCCTTTTTTCATTATTAAAATCTCCCTTAACTAAAACGATAATTCATTAATTTTCAGAATATTGGTTTTAGATTTGAATGTCAATTCTAATCATGGTGATTTAATAAAAACATAGTGAAATGAAATCAAAAAAGCCACTTCTGATCAGAAGTGGCTTTGCATATCACCCGCACGGGAATCGAACCCGTAACTCCGCCTTGAGAGGGCGACGTCTTAAACCAGTTTGACCAGCGGGCAAAAACTAGAACACCAATTAGTATAGATTAATCCCTAAAACTTGTCAATTAAGTATTGTTAGCTAGATTTTGGTTTGACAGATTTTTTAAAAACCGTTATTATAGTTAGGTAACAATTATTGGGTATTCGCCAAACGGTAAGGCAGAGGACTCTGAATCCTTAATTTACTGGTTCGATTCCAGTATACCCAATCGGTTATTAAGTCGCTGTATTTATAGGATGCAGCGGCTTATTTTGCTTTTTAATAGTTGCTTTTGAAGGATTGACAATTGCTCTATTATATTTTGTGTCAATTTACTTTCCTTTTGAAAGTAAACCATCTATAATTATTATTTTGATGTCTCTTATAATCCTATGTTTATATATTATTAGAAAGTAGTGATGAAATGATAAAGCTTGCAAAGCGCTTTTTAAACAAGTGGGCAGCCCTCGGGGCTGTTTTATTTATGGTTGTTCAAGTAATAACCTTCTTATATTTACCTACTTTGACCGCTGGGATAATTAACCAAGGAATCGCAAAACATGATATAAATTACATTATTGGTCAAGGGACCATAATGTTTTTCCTTTCGATCTTATCCGTAGCTGCGGCAGCTGGTAATATTTATTTTGCAGCTACCCAATCGCAATTGATGGGTAAAAAAATTCGTTCTGCAATTTATCGGAAGGTAATTTATTTTTCTGAACAAGACCTGGGTCGTTTTGGTGATTCTTCATTAATTACGCGGGCCACTAATGACGTGGTGCAAATTCAAAACGTAATGGTCAATATGCTTAGAATGATGATCATGTCACCGCTTATGTTGATCACGGCCATTATTTTGGCATTTACAATGAGCCCTAAGTTAACGATCATTTTTCTAATCTCGTTGATTATTTTGGTGGTTGTTATTTACTTAATTATGCATCAAGCAATTCCATTATTTAAGAGTATTCAAGATAAGACTGATGATTTGAACCTTGCTTTTCGCGAGGGCTTGACGGGAGTGCGGGTAATTCGGGCGTTTAACCGCGATGATTATGAACAAGAGCGTTTTGATCACTATAATCATAATTATATGAATACGGGGTTAAAGGTTTATCGTTTAACCGCAATGTTGTTTCCGCTTCTTACCGTGATATTGAATTTTACGAACATTGGAATTATTTGGTTCGGTAGTCAATTGATTGCTGGTCAATCCTTTGCAGTTGGAAACCTAGTAGCGTTCATGAGCTATTCGACACAAATTTTAATCAGTTTCACCATGCTATCATTTGTCTTTGTCTTTTTACCAAGGGCATCTGCTTCAGCAGCTCGGATTAATGAAGTATTGGAGCAGGAAAATACAATCACTGATCCTGCTCAGCCGATTCAACCAAATGAAAGTGGTCAAGCAACTTTAGAATTTGATGATGTGAGTTATCGTTATGAACATGCTGAAGAGTGTGCATTATCTGGAGTTTCATTTAAGGTCCATTCTGGACAGACGTTAGCGATCATTGGGGGGACTGGTTCTGGTAAATCCACCTTAGTCAATTTAATTCCGCGCCTGATCGAACCTGAAAAGGGGACCATTAAGATTGATGGATTAGCCATTAATAAAATGACGCAACATGAATTGCACAAGTTAGTTTCAATTACGCAACAAAAGGCGGTTTTATTTAAGGGGACCGTTAGAAGCAACATGCAGTTCGGTAATGAACATGCTAGCGATGATGAAATTTGGCATGCGTTAGATGTTGCTCAAGCATCTGATTTCATCAAGGCTGAAGATGGGCTTGATACCAAGGTAGAACAAAATGGTGAGAATTTCTCTGGTGGGCAAAAGCAACGTTTAGCGATTGCTAGAACCATTATCAAAAAAGCGCAGATTTATGTGTTCGATGATTCTTTCTCCGCCTTAGATTTTAAGACCGATGCTAATTTAAGAGCAGGGTTGAAGACGGATTCACAAATCCAGAATGCAATTTCAGTCATTGTTGCCCAACGGGTTTCAACGATTGCGAATGCCGATGAAATCATTGTCCTAGATGACGGTAAGGTGGTTGGCCAAGGTACCCATAAGCAATTGTTAGCTAATAATGATACTTATCAATCAATTGTAAGTTCTCAGATTAAGTCAGGAGGTGAATCGAATGCCAAGAAATAATTTTAAGAAACCTCGTAAGGCCCAGAACTTTTGGCAGTCGACCTTCAGATTAATTAAATATCTTAAGCCATGGCGAATTAGTCTAATTGGTGTTTTTATAATGACGATTTTGTTCGTTCTTTTGGATATCATTACTCCTAAATTATTAGGTGAAGCTACTACCATCATCTTTAATGGGGTTGCAAAGGGGATTAAGACCAGTAATGGCTTGTTGGCCATCAATTTTGGTGCAATCGTTAAAATCTTAATTTTAACTGGGACTTTATTCCTAGTTTCTGGAATTTTAAACGTTGGGGTCCAACGCATCATGGCCTCAATTTCACAAAAAGTAGTTTACAAGCTAAGAAAAGACCTCAAAGCAAAGATGAAAAGATTACCAGTATCCTACTATGATCAACACTCGCATGGTGATATCATGTCGCGGGCTGTGAATGATATGGATAATATCTCAACGATGCTGCAATCGAACTTAAGTCAATTGATCAACAGCATTGTGATGATCATTGGGGTAGTTGTGATGATGCTAACGATTAGTTGGCAGTTGACGCTGGGTGCGTTGATCACGGTGCCATTAAGTTTACTTTCCGTGGGCTTCTTAGCGCCACGTTCACAACGCTACTTTAGTGCTCAACAAAAACACTTGGGGTTAGTGAATGGCCAGGTAGAAGAAAACTTTGCTGGTCACAACGTTGTTAAAACGTTTAATCGTGAAGACGAGGCGATTCAAAACTTTGAAGAACAAAATGAGGCCTACTATAAATCTGCTTGGAAGGCGCAATTCATCTCTAGTTTTATGTTTCCAATGATGAACTTCATCAAGAACTTAGACTACGTTTTTGTTGCGATTATCGGTGCAGTTCAAGTGATCTCTGGTTCCGTTACGATTGGGAACGTTCAGGCGTTTTTACAATATACCGATATGTTTTCCCAACCGATTACATCATTAGCCAATATTACCAATACGATTCAATCGACCATTGCTTCTGCTGAACGGATTTTTGAGGTGCTAGATGAATCTGAAATGAAACCCTCAGATACAAAACACCAGAATAAAGTTGATAATGGGGATAAGATTCAATTTTCAGATGTTGATTTTAGTTATGATCCTAACGTTCCGTTAATTGAAGGTTTTAATTTAGATGTGCCGAAGGGTTCTAGTGTTGCGATTGTAGGACCGACCGGGGCTGGTAAAACGACCATCATTAACCTATTAGAACGTTTTTATGATGTTGATGGTGGGGCCATTAGAATGGATGGCTTGGATACCCAACGGATGCCGCGGCCGTCATTGCGTTCTCACATTGCGATGGTACTTCAAGATACGTGGTTATTTACAGGAACGATTTTTGATAATATTAAATATGGAAATGCAAATGCCACTGACGCAGATGTCTATAAAGCTTCACGCGAAGCCCATGCCGATGAATTTATTCGTAAATTACCTGATGGCTATGATACGATTTTGAACGAAAGTGCTTCTAATATTTCACAAGGGCAACGCCAGTTAATAACGATTGCGCGAGCATTCATTGCTAATCCAGAAATATTGATTCTGGATGAAGCAACCAGTTCAGTTGATACTAGAACTGAAATGTTAATTCAACATGCAATGGATAAGTTGATCAAGGGGCGGACTAGTTTTGTGGTTGCCCATCGACTTTCTACGATTCAAAATTCTGATAAGATCGTGGTCATGGCACATGGACACATTATCGAAACTGGTAATCATGACCAATTATTGGCAGCTGGCGGTTTTTACGCTGATTTATATAACGCTCAATTCTCTGGCAATGATCTTAAAGTTGAATAATTATTAAAGAAAGAATGACTTATGGTCGTTCTTTTTTATTTATGTGTGCAAAATCGTTATAATAGTAAAAAAGGGATGGTGGATTACATAATGAAATATCAATTGCCTGCAGGATCTAAAATCAAATTGATTGCACTTCGTGTGAGTGATTTGGATTCGATGATTGATTTTTATACTCAAATCGTCGGATTAACATCAGTTAAAAGAACTGAAAATATTGCCTATTTAGGAACCAATGAACACCAGGTTTCGTTGACTCTTAGGAAGGTTGATAATCCAGTTAAGGAACATAATGCCGCAAATGTTGATCGATTTGCATTTAAATTTCCCTCTAGCAAGAGCTTGAAGCAATTGCTATTACACGTTAAAAACTTGGGAGTGAAGTTATCGCCAATTCAATATAACCATAACTTTGAATGGATTGAATTAACAGACCCAGAAGGAAATCACATTATTTTATACGCTGAAATTAATGGGGTGACCTTGGTTGATGACCATTCGATTCAATGGCATCATGAAGAAGAAGATACGATTCCAGTGAATCGCTTTTTGCGTGATGAAGATACCCGTCTCAAACGCATTCCAGATGATGCCGAACTATCTTGGATTGAGCTAGGGATTAGTAGTATTGAAAAGGCGCTAGCTTTTTATCAAGCATCGGTCGGAATGGATATCTTACCTACCGATCGAAAGGATACTAAGACGTTGGTCCTCCCCAATGATCATTCTCAACAAATCGTTTTAACTGAAAAACCTGATGTTGCTGACCATGATTACGAAGGTTTAGGAATCGACTACATTAGCTTTAAGATGATTCGTAGCAATGATGTTGATGGCCTCTACCACCAGATCGAGTCGATTGATGGTGGGGTTCACTATGACCAAGTTGATCATCTACTATTTATTAACGATCCAAACCAAATTAATTTAACTTTTTCTGTTTGGTAGAAGGTGACGTTGATGAAATTTGATTCAACGGTTGCCCTTATCCATAAATTAGTCGATGATCGTACGGTTCCAGGGGCAGCATACGCATTTTATGATGGTCATAAATGGTGCGATGCTGTCTATGGCGATCGTCAATGGATTCCTAAGTCGATTCAACTAAAGCGGGGGTTAACATATGATGTTGCTTCATTAACCAAGGTGGTAGCAACGCTTCCCGTAATTTTACAGTTGATAGAAGAAGATCGCTTGGGACTACAAGATTCAGTTAGCGCCTATTTGCCCGAGTGGCAATTTCCTGAAGTTAAGATTTTTAATTTATTGACGCATACTTCTGGAATTGAGGGTTATATTCCAAATCGCAATCAATTAAATAAAGCGGAATTGACTAATGCATTGTTAAGTCAGTTACACGTTGGACCTAATTTAAATCATAAAATGGTCTATGCTGATGTTAACTTTATCTTTTTAGGTTGGATTGCAAGTCGAATCCTAGGAGCGCCAATTCAGCAATTAGCTGTCGATCGGGTTTTTAAACCATTAGCGATGAAACATTCTACGTTTACCCCCACACCGTCTGAATGCGTTGCAACCGAAGTGCTAGCTAACGATGTGGTGCTGCAAGGACGAGTCGATGATCCTAAGGCAAGCGTGTTAGGGGCTGATTGTGGTTCAGCAGGATTGTTCACTACGATGGGGGATTTGATTAAATTTACTGATGAGATGCTACATCCGACTGGCCGCATTTTAAGCCCAACAACGATTAATAGTCTGTATAGTGACCATACGATTAATGGAAAATTGGGTCGTTCATATGGTTGGGCTGTTGATCATTTTAAGACTGATTATATTTGGCAAACTGGCTATACTGGCACCGCCATGGTTATTGATGCGGTGAACGATCAAGCATTGATCTTATTAACCAACCGCATTCATCCCAATGCGCCGAATGAACCATTTATTGCTAAGCGCAATCAGATTATTGATTCATTTTTAAACCTTAACTAAAAAGACCGTTCGACAATTGCCGAACGGTCTTTTATTAGTATGATTCTGGAACTTCAATTGCAGCTTGTTTACTGAAATCTTGGTCTGGATATTTATTATGCAGGGCCGTTAGCAGCATCCGCTTTGCTAATTGACCATTTCGAGCTAGGATCGGTCCATGAAAGTAAGTGCAATAAACATTCTTATAAATGGCACCTTCTGATTGGTCCTTTCCATTATTACCATACCCTTTGATGATCTTACCAAGTGGTTTTTCACCCGCACCTAAATAGGTAACTCCTTGGTGATTTTCAAAGCCCTTGTAGGTATCACCATTTTCACCATTATGGATCGAGATGTTACCAATGAAGCGATTATCATGTTGTTGTTCAGTGTGGTGGTTTAATGCCCCGATTCCAGGGATTTTATCACCGTTAGCATTAACGTAGTATTTACCAAGCATTTGGAAACCACCGCAAATTGCGACCATTGGCTTGCCTGCTTCGATGTATTTGATCAATTCTGCCTTTTTCTTTTGAAGGTCCTTGGAGACGATTGATTGTTCAAAATCCTGGCCACCACCAAAGACAGCAAGATCGTAATCATCAGCCTTAAAATTGGTGTCTAAACTCACGACATCTGAGTCGACTTGGACGCCCATTTGTTTACCATAGTATTTGAGCGCTAAAATATTGCCATAATCACCATAGGTATTCATTAAATCACCATAAAGGTGGGCGATTCTTAATTCGTATTTAGCCATTATTCAATCCCCCTTTTGATGTAACCCTTGGTTGCAAAATCATTGCGAATCTGAATCATTGCAGTGTAGGTAGCAAGGATGTAGACCTTCTTAGTCGGGAGGTTAGGAATTTCAGCAACGATTTTTTCTAGGTTGGGTTGGACTTCGTGTTTGTCATCTGGCACCCCAGCAATTTTAAGTCGGAAGGTAATGTCTTTATACCGTTCTCCACCAGTAATAAATTTTTTGATGTTCATGTGAGGCAACCGTTCAAAATCACCGTCCCAGATCCAACTGGTGTCAATCCCATCCGCATAGTTAGCGTTCAATAACCCAATGAATGAGAATGGATCTCGATCGGTAGAAATCATATCAATGACTTGATTAAGCCCAACTGGGTTTTTCACTAAAATTAACGTAACTTCCTTATCACCAACTTTAATGATTTCTTGGCGACCAAAAATGTGTTCATTATTATGGAAGGCTTTTGCAATTTTTTCTGGTTTAACCCCCATGATGCGTCCGACTGAGTAAGCAGCAAGGGCGTTATAAATATTATAGATTCCACCAATATCAATTTGGAAATGGTCACCTTCAATGTCAAATTGAGATGATGTCGGTAATAATTCATTGATCTTGGTTAGTTGAAAATCAAGGTGGGGGCGCTTATAACCACAATTAGGACAAAAGTAATTGCCTAAATTACTGTAAGTAATTGAATGGTAGTGGAGGATGTTCTCGCACTTAGGGCAGAGCACTCCATCGGTATTGGGTTTGGCTTTAATATCATTTTCAGCTAGTTCTGGGTGATCGTTGAATCCATAGAACAGCCGCTTATTTGGTAAATCATCAGAATTAAAGATTGGCGCATCGCCATTAGCGATGATTGTAGCGTCAGGAGCTAACTTAGCACCATCTAAAATCTTTTGATAGGTAGTATAAATTTCACCGTAGCGATCCATTTGGTCACGGAAAATATTGGTAAAGACCATGGCCTTTGGTTTGATATACTTAGTAACCTTGATTACATTGGCTTCATCGACTTCTAAGACGGCGACTGGTTTAGCATCCTTAGTATTCTTGGCTCTTAAGAACGTCGTCACGATTCCCTGTTCCATGTTAGAACCAGATGGGTTTGTTAATACATTTTGATACTTTTGTTTAAGGACCTGCACCGTTAGAGCGGTTGTCAAAGTCTTACCGTTCGTACCAGTAATGATGATTACATCGTAATTTTGACCCATTGATTTTAACACTTCGGGGTCGATCTTGGTGGTAATCTTACCTGGGAGTGAACTTCCACCCTTTAAAAAGGTGTGTAAGAACCAGTATGAAGATTTACCGACTAAAGTAGCAATTTCACTTCTTAATGACATCTGCGCCATTCCTCCAATTGATTTAATCAAATGATAATTTTAACATATTTTAAATTGAAACCCACTAAAAAGGGACTAATTTTACGGAAAATCAAAAATACATAGCTATCGAAATTCATTTATAAATCAGCTATAATAGGATAGTAGTTTATTTATATGAGAGAGGGATTTTTAAATGGCCCAGCTTTATTTCCGCTATGGTGCAATGAATAGTGGTAAAACAATTGAAATTATTAAGGTGGCCCATAATTATGAAGAAGAGGGTAAATCGGTCATAATTATGACGAGCGGCTTAGACACACGGGATGGTTTTGGCATGGTGGCATCGCGGATCGGGTTGAAACGCAAGGCCGTGCCAATCATGGACGATACGAACGTGTTTGAATACGTTAAGCAAACGAATCCAGATGCTAACTGTGTATTAGTTGATGAAGCCCAGTTCTTAAAACGGGACCATGTTTTACAACTAACGCGGATCGTTGATGAATTAGGGATTCCGGTAATGGCATTCGGCCTCAAAAATGACTTTCAGAACCATTTGTTCGAGGGTTCTGAGGCATTGTTGATCTTTGCTGATAAGATCGAAGAGATGAAAACCGTTTGTTGGTTCTGCGATCGCAAGGCCACGATGCCATTGCGCTTTCAAGATCATCATCCAGTTTATGAGGGTGAACAAATTCAAGTAGGTGGTAATGAATCATACTATCCAGTTTGCCGTAAGCATTACTTTAATCCACCGTTAGATAAAATATAGAAAGTGAGGCGCACCATTAATGAGTAGCGATTTTGAGAAGATTTTTGATAAACTGCAAGCCGCAGTTGACCGTTATGACGAGTTGAACGAATTAATCAGTGACCCAGAAGTGATTGCTGACACACCACGGTTTATGAAGCTCTCTAAGGAAGAGGGGAGTTTGCGTGATCTAGTTGCTGCATATAATAAGTACAAACAGATCACGGATGCGATTGCTGAAGATAAGGCAATGTTAAATGATAATTTAGATGATGATATGACCGAAATGGTCAAGGATGAATTAAATGATCTGACCCAACAGGATGAAGAGATCGAAGAAAAGATCAAGATCATGTTACTACCACAAGATCCGAATGATGATAAAAATATCATTATGGAAATTCACGGAGCCGCTGGTGGTGACGAAGGAAGCCTTTTTGCTGCTGATTTATTCAATATGTATTCCAAGTATGCTGAAAAGCAGGGATGGACCACTGAAGTGATTGATAAAAATGAAACTGAAGTTGGTGGATTTAAGGAAATCACCCTGATGATCACAGGAAGTAAGGTCTATTCTAAACTGAAGTTTGAAAACGGAGCCCATCGGGTGCAAAGAATTCCTTCAACCGAATCAGCTGGTCGAATTCATACCTCCACTGCTACAGTTGGGGTCATGCCTGAAGCAGAAGACGTCGATATCGATATTGATCCAAAGGATATCAGAGTGGATGTTTACCGTTCTTCTGGAGCTGGTGGTCAACATATTAATAAGACTTCATCGGCTGTGCGGATGACGCATTTGCCCACTGGAATCGTGGTAACGATGCAAGATCAACGTTCCCAACAACAAAACCGTGCTAAAGCAATGCAAATCCTACGGGCGCGGGTTTATGATTATTACCAACAAAAAGAAACCGCAGCGTATGATGAACAAAGAAAAAACGCTGTCGGAACTGGTGATCGTTCCGAACGGATTAGGACCTATAACTACCCACAAAATCGGGTCACTGATCATCGGATTGGTCTGACACTAAATAAGTTGGATAAGATCATGAACGGTGATTTGGAAGAAATTATCGATGCTTTGATTATTTCTGATCAAGCCCATAAGTTGGAGCAATTGAGCAATGGTTAATTCAATTACTTTTTTTGAAGCCCAGAAAAGGGCTTCTTTGTGTATTAAGGACCATAACATGGATGAATCGGTAGCTAACTACCTATTGATTCATCGATTGAAGTGGTCTGACACGGATTTATTATTACACTATCGTGATTTCATGTCTGAAAGTCAATTAGCCCAGTATCAAGAAGATATTAACCGTTATCTAGACGGACAACCCCCTCAATACATTATTGGAACTGCTGATTTTTATGGGCACACGCTCAATGTTGACCCAGCTGTTTTGATTCCCCGTCCAGAAACTGAAGAGCTAGTTGACTGGATTTTAGAAACGCACGATGATGAACCTATATCAGTTTTAGATGTTGGCACTGGGAGCGGTGCGATTGCAATCGCCTTGCAAGCGGAACGAAAAAAATGGTCGATTACTGGATCAGATATTTCGGAATCAGCTTTAAAAGTAGCTGAACAAAACGCGAACGTTCGTAAATTACCAATAAAATTCGTGCAAAGCGACCTTTTTTCTTCAATTTTTTATAAAAAATACGATTTAATTGTCAGTAATCCCCCATATATTTCGGAAAATGAGGTAAAATATATGGATGAGAGCGTTATTAATTTTGAACCACATTTAGCTTTGTTTGCTAAAAATAACGGTCTTGCGCTTTATCAAGGTATTGCTGATCATTTTAGATCCGTCGCCAAGCCGCATGGTGAAATCTTTTTGGAAATTGGTTTTCATCAGGAGTCCGCAGTAGTTGCAATTTTTGAACATGCAGTTCCCGATGCTAAAATTGAGACCAGAAGGGATTTTAATGGTAATCAAAGAATGGTTAGAATCAAATATTAAGGAGGGATTGGAGTTTGGAAACTCACATTTATCAGCCTAATGAAATTAAACAGGCTGCTGAAGATATTAAGCGCGGTGATTTAGTTGCCTTTCCGACTGAGACGGTTTATGGACTTGGCGCTGATGCAACTAATGAAGCGGCGGTAAAAAAAGTTTATGCGGCAAAGGGACGACCAAGTGATAATCCATTGATCGTGCATGTTTCTGGAATTGAGGCGGTTGAAAAATACGCAGAACCACTTTCCGAACCTGCTAAGCAATTGATTAAGACATTTTGGCCTGGCCCTTTAACAATAATCTTTAAATTAAAGCCTGATAGTCTTTCGAAAGCGGTCACTGGTGGTCTAGATACTGCAGCGTTTAGAAATCCTAAAAATCAAGTTACGATTGATTTGATTAAAACCGCTGGCGTACCATTAGTTGGTCCATCTGCGAATACTTCAGGCAAGCCTAGTCCAACCACTGCAATGCATGTTTATCATGATTTAAATGGTAAGATTGCGGGGGTCATTGACGATGGCCCCACTGACATTGGGGTCGAATCAACCGTTTTAGACATGTCAACTGACGTGCCAGCCATTTTAAGGCCAGGGGGCGTGACTGCAGAACAGCTACGTGCGGTCCTGGGCACCGTTGACGACGAAAAACATAGTGTGTCTGGCAGCGAAGCGCCTAAAGCGCCGGGCATGAAGTATAAACACTATGCACCAAATGCACAGGTCTACATCGTTGATCACGATGCTGATTGGCAACAAGCTAGTCAATGGGCCGCTGCTCAACCTACTAAGGTCGGCGTAATGACTACCGATGCAGTAATGAACAGTGCAAAGTGGCCCGCAAACGTTGAACTATTTAGCTTAGGAGCTGATGTAAAGTCAGCCAGCCACTTGTTGTTCAAGGGTTTACGGCACTTTGATGACGAACCCGACGTTAAAGCGATTTTAACTGAGGGGTTCAAAGCGGATGGATTAGGTGAAGCATACATGAATCGGTTGAACAAATCAGCTGGTCAAATGCATTTTGAGATTAAAAAATAACTGGTTGTTTACAAGTATCATTTTTGGAATATAAAACATGAGGGGTTTTAATAATGATTAAATATGATTATCGTGCAGCAGATCCAGAACTATGGGCAGCAATTGACAATGAAAAGAATCGCCAACAAGATAACATTGAATTGATCGCATCCGAAAACATCACTTCCGATGCCGTTATGGCAGCCCAAGGGACTGTTTTGACCAACAAGTACGCAGAAGGGCTTCCTGAAAAGCGTTACTACGGTGGTTGTGAATTTATCGACGTTGTTGAACAACTTGCCATTGATCGTGCCAAGAAGCTTTTTGGTGCCGAATTTGCCAATGTTCAACCCCATTCTGGTTCCCAAGCCAACCAAGCTGCTTACGCTGCTTTCTTAAAGCCTGGTGACAGAATTTTAGGAATGGACCTAAACGCCGGTGGTCATTTGAGCCACGGTGCGAAGTTTAACTTCTCAGGAAAGATTTATGACACTTTCACTTACGGTTTGGACCCTAACAGTGAAGAATTGGACTATGACGCCATTATGGAAGCCGCTAAGGAAGTTCAACCTAAGATGATCGTTGCCGGAGCTTCTGCTTACAGCCGAATCATTGACTGGAAGAAGTTCAGAGAAATTGCTGATGCTGTCGGTGCATATTTAATGGTAGATATGGCTCACATCGCTGGATTAGTTGCCACTGGTTTACACCCAAGTCCAGTTGGCATTGCCGATGTTGTTACCACTACTACCCATAAAACTCTTCGTGGACCTCGTGGTGGTTTAATTCTATCCCAAGAAAAGTATGCTAAAAAGATCAATTCCGCAGTCTTCCCAGGAACTCAAGGGGGTCCACTAGAACACGTGATCGCCGCTAAGGCTGAAACCTTCTACGAAGACTTACAACCAGAATACAAGACTTATTGTGAACAAATCATCAAGAATGCCAAGGCAATGGCAAAGGTATTCAACGATTCCGATAACGTAAGTGTTGTATCCGGTGGAACTGATAACCACTTGTTAAACTTAGACTTAAGTAAGACTGATATTTCTGGTCGTCAACTACAAGAAATGTTAGAATCAGTTATGATTACTACCAATAAAGAAATGCTTCCAAATGATAAGCGCAAGCCAACAGAAACCAGTGGAATTAGAATTGGGACTCCTGCCATCACGACCCGTGGATTTAAAGAAGCCGATGCCACTCGGGTTGCTGAATTAATCTTGGACGTGATTAATGGACATGACGATGACCAAGTAATGAAGGAAGTTCGCGCTGGAGTTCAAGGATTGACTGACGCTCACCCAATCGAATGGTAAGCTAAAGGAGATTTATAATGGGTAAACTTGAAGTGATGAATCATCCATTGATTCAACATAAATTAACGATTATTAGGGACAAAAATTGTGGAACGCGTGAATTTCGTGAGGTGACGAATGAGATTGCACGGCTCCTAGCCTTTGAAGCATCGCGTGATTTACCCGTTGAAAATGTCGAGATTGAAACCCCAATGGGGAAGACGACCTCAAAGCAATTAGCGGGTAAAAAATTGGCCGTGGTGCCCATTTTACGGGCCGGCATTGGAATGGTCGATGGAATGCTTGATTTGATTCCAGCCGCTAAAGTTGGCCATATTGGGATGTATCGGGATGAAGAAACTTTCGAACCACATGAATATTTTGTGAAATTACCTTCCGATATTGACCAACGGCAAATTTTTGTTGTGGATCCAATGCTTGCAACTGGTGGTTCCGCAAATATGGCAATCGATGCGCTTAAAAAGCGTGGTGCTAAACCCGAAAACATTAAATTTATTTGCTTAGTTGCTGCTCCAGAGGGAGTCAAAGCGCTTCAAGATGCCCATCCAGATGTCGACATCATTGCAGCAGCCCTCGATGATCACCTCGAAGACGGGTATATTTTTCCTGGACTTGGTGATGCAGGGGACCGCTTATTTGGCACGAAATAGAAATAAAGGAAAGTATCGCCTAGTTTTAGGCGATACTTTTTTATTTGATATTCTTTAAGATGTTTGTAATGTAAATTAACGCAAATTTACTTTTTGCTTTGAAATAATTTTAAAACAGTGGTAATATTTCTAGTGTATTTATTAAGATAAATACAAATTCACTTTTGAATAAATAATCTTGTATATTTATTACATTTGAATTGTAATAGGTGTATCATAGTTGGATAGGTTACATGAAAAGAGGTGAAATTCTTGAATGATAAAATTTCAACTTTCCACCTTGGTGGATTAACATTTAATATTGGTAATATGGTTGCGGCAACAGTTGCTGCAGCAATCGTATTAGTGATCGTAGTTTGGTTGTCGCGTAATTTGCAAGTGCGTCCCACTAGTAAGAAACAAGCGGTGTTAGAATCATTAATTGATTTTTCTAATACGACTACGCGTGGTTCAATGAGCGATAACGATGCTGCTAGTTTTAAACTCTATGGATTTGTTTTATTTGTCTTAATTTTTGTGTCAAACCAATTAGGTTTAATGCTTCAAGTAGATGTAAATGGTGTCACTTACATTAAGAGTCCAACTGCGGATCCAATGTTTACGATGACATTAGCATTGTTCACAATTACGCTATCTCACTACGTAGGTGTTAAGAAGCTTGGGTTTGGGGGGTACTTTAAGAATACGTATCTAGAACCATTCGTATTCTGGTTCCCACTCGCATTGTTTGAAGAATTTTCGAATTTCCTAACCTTAGGACTTCGTTTATTCGGGGTTATTTATGCCGGTGAAATTCTTTTGAAACTTGTCGGTGGTTTGGCATTCTCAGATGGAATTGTCACCATTATCGGGTTAGCACCAATTGAGCTAATCTGGCAAGCGTTCTCAATTTTCCTAGGTGCGATCCAAGCCTACGTGTTTGTAACCTTAACTTCAGTATATATTAATGGAAAAATATCTGCTGAATAATATTTTTTTAAATTGTCTATAAATAAGGAGGACTATAGTTATGGGATTAATCGGAGCTGGTATTGCTTTAGCAGGTGCTGCCATCGGTGGTGGTATCGGTGATGGTATCGTTGCTTCTAAGTTACTAGAAGGAATGGTTCGTCAACCAGAAATGCAAGGTAAGTTATTTACTAACATGTTTATTGGTGTTGGTTTGGTTGAAGCTATGCCTATCTTAGCTGTCGTTGTTGGTTTCATTCTTATGGGTAAGTAATTTAAAACTCAAACATTACATTGACGTAAGGAGGTGTCAATAGATGCTTTCACAGTTGGTATTCGGAGCTGAATTAGCTTACGGAACAATGCTTTACTACTTAATCTTGTTCTTAGTTCTAGTATTCTTGATTAAAATTTTTGCTTGGAAACCGATCAACAAAATGTTGAACGAACGGACTCAACAAATCGTTAGCGATATTGATTCTGCAAAGCAAAAAAATCAAGAAGCCGATAGTTTAGCTAAGCAACGTCAAGCAGAACTTGACAAGTCACATGATGAAGCAAGTACGATTATTAGTAACGCTAAGCAATCAGGTCAAAAGCAACAAGAACAAATCGTCTCTGACGCACAAAACGATGCTCAAACCATCAAGGACAATGCTCACAAGAGTATTGAACAAGAACGTCAAGACGTCTTAGCAAATACCAAAAATGATGTGGCAAACTTATCTATTGAAATCGCTTCTAAGATCATTCAAAAAGAATTAAACGCAAACGACCAGAAGGCGCTAATTGATTCTTACATCGAAGGGTTGGGGAAGCAAAATGAGTCTAGATAAAGTTACATTTTCAAAACGCTACGCGAAAGCGTTATTCGACTTACTAAAGGCTGATAATGAACTAGATTCTGGTTATGAAGACTTACAGTCAATTAAGGCGGTCTTTGAAGATAACCCTAGTTTTGCTCCGGTATTGAGCAACGTTAGCTTTCCAGAAGCTGATAAAGCTAAATTAGTTAAGTCAATGATTGATAGTGCTAGTTCAAAATACATTCAAAACTTAATTCAGGTTTTAGCTGGTAGTGATAATATGGATAAAATGGTTGCGACCATTGATGCCTTTACTGACATTTATGATGAATATAACCATATTGTTCACGCTGAACTAATCAGTGCCGTTGCTCTTGACGCTGAACAACAATCTAAATTAAAGGACGCCTTTGCTAAGCGCACTGGTGCCAAGAAGGTTGTTTTGGATAGCAAGGTCGATCCAAGTATTATTGGTGGTTTAATTATTAAATCAGCAGATGTTACCTTTGATGGGAGCGTTAAGTCAAAACTTAATCGCGTAAAGCAACTCCTATTAAAGTAAACGATATCTAAATCGAAGAGGTGAAAACTTTTATGAGCATTAAGGCTGAGGAAATTAGTGCTTTAATCAAGCAACAATTAGCCGGATACAAGGACGAGCTCTCAGTTGAAGAAACTGGTGTCGTTACCTACGTTGGTGACGGGATTGCTCGTGCTCACGGTCTAAATAATGCACTATCTGGTGAATTACTTGAATTCTCAGATGGCGTTTATGGAATGGTTCAAAACCTCGAAAGCAATGATGTTGGTATCGTTGTTTTAGGTGATTTTGATGGTATTCGTGAAGGCGATTCCGTTAAGCGGACTGGCCGAATCATGGAAGTTCCAGTAGGTGAATCAATGGTTGGACGGGTCGTTAACGCCCTTGGTCAACCAATCGATGGTAAAGGCGACATTAAAAGCGATGGAACCCTACCAATTGAACGTAAAGCTCCTGGAATCATGGACCGTCAAAGTGTTGAAGAACCATTACAAACTGGGATTAAAGCCATTGATGCATTAGTTCCAATTGGTCGTGGTCAACGTGAATTAATTATCGGTGACCGTAAGACTGGTAAGACTTCAATCGCAATTGATACGATCTTGAACCAAAAGGATCAAGACATGATCTGTATCTACGTTGCCATTGGACAAAAGGATTCAACTGTGCGGAGTCAAGTGAATACGCTTGAAAAGTTTGGGGCAATGGATTACACGATCGTTGTTTCTGCTGGTCCATCAGAACCAGCTCCATTACTTTACATCGCACCTTATGCTGGGACTGCAATGGGTGAATACTTCATGAATAAGGGTAAGCATGTTTTGATTATCTACGATGATCTTACTAAGCAAGCTAATGCTTATCGTGAACTTTCATTGATCTTGCGTCGTCCTCCAGGTCGTGAAGCTTATCCTGGTGATATCTTCTACACCCACTCCCGTTTACTAGAACGTTGTGCTAAGTTGAACGATAAGTTAGGTGGCGGTTCAATTACCGGACTTCCAATCGTTGAAACTCAAGCAGGGGACGTTTCAGCATATATCCCAACCAACGTTATTTCCATCACTGATGGTCAAATCTTCTTGAACGCTGATTCATTCTACTCTGGAATTCGTCCAGCCATCGATGCCGGAACTTCTGTTTCCCGTGTTGGTGGGGATGCCCAAATCAAAGCGATGAAGAAGGTTGGTGGGACCCTTCGTTTGGATCTTGCATCATATCGTGAATTGGAATCATTTGCTCAATTTGGTTCTGATTTGGATTCTGCAACCCAAGCTAAGTTGAACCGTGGTGCTAGAACCGTTGAAGTTCTTAAGCAACCACTTCATGATCCAATGCCAGTTGAACAACAAGTCCTTGTACTTTTCTGTTTAACTCGTGGATTCTTGGACAAGGTTCAATTAGGTGATATCCAACGTTATCAAGAAGAAGTAATCGACTTCTTCAAGTCTAACCATCAAGATATCTTAGACAGTATTGTTAAAACTGGTAACTTACCAGATGAAGATACATTTAGTAGTGCTGTTAAGGAATTTGCTCAAAATTTCCAACCAAGTCAATCTCAAGAAGACGATAAACAAACTAACTAGCTTGAAGGGATGGTGAAACAATGTCTTTGAATGATGTTAAACATCGCATTCAATCAACTAAAAAAACACATCAAATTACCACTGCGATGGAAATGGTGCAAACTGCAAAGTTGACCCAAATCCAAAAGCATGCGGTTAGTTATGAACAATATGTTTCACGTGTTAAAGCGGTTGTATTGCATTTAGCTAAGACTCATTTATTAGATAACTTTAATTCCTCAAGTAAGTCAAACTCCAAGGGTAAGACTGCCTATCTAGTTATTACGTCTGATCGTGGAATGGTTGGAAGTTATAATAGTAATGTGATTCGCGGTGCGAATGAATTTATTCAAGAGCACACACCAAACAACGACGATTACCTATTATTAGCAGTTGGTGGAAACGGTGCTGATTTTTATAAGAAGCGTGGTGCAAACGTTGCTTATGAATACCGGGGCGTTTCTGATATTCCTACTTTTAGAGAAGTAAAGGAAATTGTTGATACGGTAACTTCGATGTATAATGATGGTGTCTTTAGCGAACTTTACGTTTGTTATAGTCATTTTGTGAACCGAATGACTTCAAACTTTCGGGCTGAAAAAATGTTGCCATTGGATGACGAAACAATTAATACTGGAAAGAGTGGGGATGTGAAAGCATCCGAAATCGGTCCTACTTATGACGTTGAACCAGATGAAGGTTCCGTATTGCGGGTTGTAATTCCCCAATACACTGAAGGGTTGATCTTTGGAGCGATCCTAGATGCCAAAACTTCTGAACATGCTTCTAGTTCAACTGCCATGAGTGCTGCATCTGATAATGCGGAAGATTTAATTGGAAAGTTACAATTACAATATAATAGAGCTCGTCAAGCTGCAATTACCACTGAAATTACTGAAATTACAGGTGGTCAAGAAGCCTTGAAGCATTAATATGGGAGGAATTAACGAATAATGAGTACTGGAAAAGTTATCCAAGTAATCGGACCAGTTATTGACGTTGAATTCCCTGCGGATGTTAAATTACCTGATATCAATACTGCCCTTAAGATTAAGAGTGGTAATGATGATAAAGATTTAGTTACTGAAGTTATGTTGGAATTAGGTAACGGTGTTGTTCGGACCATTGCCATGGACGGAACCGATGGTTTACGTCGTGGAATGGAAGTCGAAGATACTGAAGCCCCAATTTCAGTACCTGTTGGTGACGATACTTTAGGTCGGGTCTTTAACGTTCTCGGTGATACAATCGATAACGGCCCTGAATTCGGTCCAGACGCTGAACGTTGGCCAATTCATAGAGACGCACCAGCATACGACGAATTAAGTACTTCAACTGAAGTGCTTGAAACCGGAATTAAGGTTATCGACTTATTAGCACCATACATTCGTGGTGGTAAAGTTGGACTTTTCGGTGGTGCCGGTGTTGGTAAGACTGTTTTAATTCAAGAATTAATCCATAATATTGCTCAAGGACACAACGGAATTTCTGTTTTCACCGGTGTTGGTGAACGGACTCGTGAAGGTAACGATATGTACTTCGAAATGAAGGGTTCGGGTGTTCTTAAGCAAACTGCCATGGTGTATGGACAAATGAACGAGCCACCTGGTGCCCGTATGCGGGTTGCCTTGACTGGTTTAACAATTGCTGAATACTTCCGTGATGCTAAGGGTTCTGACGTGCTATTGTTCATCGATAACATCTTCAGATTTACCCAAGCCGGAATGGAAGTTTCTGCCTTGCTAGGACGGATTCCATCAGCCGTTGGTTATCAACCAACGTTAGCTACTGAAATGGGTCAATTACAAGAACGGATCACATCAACTAAGAAGGGTGCCATTACATCCATCCAAGCTGTTTATGTTCCTGCCGATGATTATACCGACCCTGCTCCAGCAACTACTTTTGCTCACTTGGATGCCACTACTAACTTGACGCGTTCATTAACTCAACAAGGGATTTATCCAGCCGTGGATCCATTGGCATCTACTTCTTCTGCACTTGACCCTGCTATTATTGGTCAAAAGCACTATGAAGTTGCCAATGAAGTTCAACAAGTACTTCAAAGATACCGTGAACTACAAGACATTATCTCTATCTTAGGGATGGATGAATTGTCAGATGAAGAAAAGACGATCGTTAACCGTGCTCGTCGGATTCAATTCTTCTTATCACAAAGCTTTAGTGTTGCTGAACAATTTACTGGTCTTCCTGGTAAGTACGTTCCTGTCGAAAAGACTGTTGACAGTTTCAAAGCCATCTTAGATGGTAAATACGATGACATCCCAGAAGATGCATTTAGAAACTGTGGTCCAATCGAAGACGTTGAAGAAAACGCTAAAAAGATGAAGGCAAACGCTAACAACTAAGGAGGGTTCTAATTGGCTGATAACTCAGTATTAACCATTAGTATCGTTACTCCTGATGGAATGGTCTATCAAAATGACCAAGCTTATCTAGTAATTGTTAAAACCAAAACTGGTGAACTTGGGATTATGCATGACCATCTTCCTGTTATCGCTTCTCTAGAAGTAGACGAAGCGCGAGTTAAATACGATAATGGTAAAGAAGATGAAATTGCCGTTAATGGTGGTTTTGTTGAATTCTCCAATAACGTTTTAACCATTATTGCCGATAGTGCTGAAAAGCAAGGCGATATTGATGTTGAACGTGCTGAACGGGCACGTGATCGGGCTAAACAAAGACTGGAAGAAGCACAAAGTAAACATGACAATCAGACTATTACCCGTAGTCAAATTGCCTTACAACGTGCCGTCAACCGGATTCACGTTGCTCGTCATTAATAAATTTTAATAAAAGAGATCGCAAAAGAGTAATAACTTTTGTGGTCTCTTTTTTTGCTATGTTACAATTAAGGAATATAAAAGATATTTAGTATAAAATGTGATATAGTAGTGAAATAGGGAAGGTCGGATTTATGGTACATTCTAGTTTGATTATTTCAATTGTAACAATTGTTAGTCATTTGTTTTTTATTTCAATTGCTTTTTGGTGGATTCAAGATATTCACATTGAGCGATACATTAGGATGCATGAACCACAAGCAAAAATGATGATCGTGATGTTATCCGTAGTTGTTGGATTCATCTGTAGTTCATTTTTTATCGACATTATTAATGCGATTTTAGGCTTGTCCGCTTTCACTAAATTGCTCTAGGAGGTTTTGTTGTTTTGGATAAGATTGTTGTGCAGGGTGGCAATCGTTTAACTGGTGAAGTACATATCGAAGGTGCTAAAAATGCTGTTTTGCCTTTGTTAGCTGCTTCGATCCTCGCTAGTAAAGATAGAGTAACCCTCGATAACGTTCCATTGTTATCAGATGTATATACAATGAACGAAGTCCTTCGTTTTTTAAACATTAAAATTGAATTCAATAAAAATAAAAATCAAATTATTTTGGATGCTTCTAAGAATATTTCATCAGAAGCACCTTTTGAATATGTATCAAAAATGAGAGCTTCAATTGTTGTGATGGGTCCATTATTAGCCCGCTTGGGTCATGCAAAGATTGCCCTACCAGGTGGTTGTGCGATTGGATCGCGACCAATTGATTTACATTTAAAGGGGTTTGAAAAATTAGGGGCTCGGATTGAACAACATGACGGGTATGTCGAAGCTTTTGCTGAGGACGGCCTTGTCGGTAGTGATATTTACCTTGATTTTCCAAGTGTTGGTGCTACTCAAAACATTATGATGGCTGCTACCCTTGCTAAGGGGAAGACCACCATTCGCAATGTTGCCCGTGAGCCAGAAATTGTTGATCTGGCAATGCTCCTTAATTTAATGGGTGCAAAAGTGGTTGGTGCTGGGACTGAAACACTTAAAATTGAAGGTGTTAAAGAGTTGCACGGTGCTGAACACAGTGTTGTACAGGATCGGATTGAAGCTGGGACTTTTATGGTGGCGGCTGCAGCCACCCAAGGTGACGTTTTGGTTCTGGATGCGATTGCTGAACACAATAAGCCATTGATCGTTAAAATGCGTGAAATGGGCGTTACGATCATCGAAAGAGATGAAGGAATTGAGGTAATTGGTCCTAAGCAGCTAAAGCCGACCGATGTTAAAACGATGCCTTATCCTGGTTTTCCGACTGATATGCAACCGCAAATGACAATTTTGCAATTGTTAGCCAATGGGACCAGTACGATGACTGAAACGGTTTTTGAAAATCGTTTCATGCATTTAGAGGAACTACGGCGGATGAATGCTCATTATACAATTAATGGTCGGACCGTCGTAATGCAGGGTCCAACTGATTTTAACGGAGCTGAAGTTTCTGCAACTGATTTAAGAGCTGGTGCGGCATTGGTAATTGCTGGATTGGCTGCTAAAGGAATTACAACTGTTGGTCATCTACAGTACTTGGACCGTGGATACTATAACTTCCATGGTAAATTAGCTGCTCTTGGTGCTAAGATTAAGCGAATTAATGTTAGTGAAGATGGTAAAATCATTTTAAAACAAGGGACTAAGGAAAATAGATAATAATTGTTTTGAATTGTAAAGGAGTTCTTTAGAACTCCTTTTTGTATATGTTAACTAATATAAACTATGCTATAATTAATTAGTTGCATTAAAAGTTTTTTTCAGGAGGAAATTGCAAGATGGCAAAAGACATCGGCATTGATTTAGGGACTGCCAACGTTTTGATATATGTTGTTGGTAAGGGAATTGTTTTAAACGAACCCTCAGTTGTAGCTGTGGACGTTAAAACTGAAAAAGTATTATCAGTAGGAAGCGAAGCTTATCGGATGGTGGGGCGGACACCTAGTAACATCCGGGCCATCAGACCTCTAAAAGATGGGGTTATTTCTGACTTTGACGTTACTGAAAAAATGCTTTCTTATTTTATTAATAAATTGAACGTAAAGGGCGTTATGTCCAAACCAAAAATTATGATTTGTGCGCCTACTAATATCACTAACATTGAAAGAAAGGCAATCATCCAAGCCGCTGAAAAATCTGGTGGCGGTAAGGTCTATCTAGAAGAAGAACCAAAGGTTGCTGCAATCGGTGCTGGAATGGATATTTTCCAACCATTTGGAAACATGGTAATCGATATGGGTGGTGGAACTAGTGATATCGCAGTCATTTCACTTGGTGATATCGTTGCAAGTAATTCGATTCGGATTGCTGGTGATAAGATGAACAATATGATCGTTAGCTACATTAAGGATAATCATGGTTTGATTATTGGTGATCATACTTCAGAACGCATCAAGATCGAGATCGGGACTGCTGTTAAGGATAAAAAAGATGAAATTCGCACTATGGAAGTGCGGGGACGGGATGCACTCTCTGGAATGCCACGCTCGATTACAATTGATAGTAATGAAATCTGTGATGCACTTTCAGATGCCGTTGATACCATTGTAAGTGGTGCAAAGGACGTCTTAGAGGTGATCCCACCAGAATTGGCTTCGGATATTGTTGATCGTGGAGTAATGCTCACCGGTGGTGGTGCATTATTACGTAAAATTGATCAAAGAATATCAGATGCTTTAACGGTACCTGTGGTTATTTCTGAAAAACCACTTGATAACGTTGCAAGGGGTGCTGGAGCACTGCTTGAACATATTGATAAAACTGAAAGCAAATAATTATATTAGAGAGTAGGTGTTTATTTGCGTAGGCTTTTAATTATGATGGTGCGCGGGTATCAAAAAATTATTTCACCGTTATTGCCGCCTAGTTGCCGCTACTCACCAACATGCTCTGCATATACGATTACTGCAATTAAGGAACACGGGGCACTTAAGGGAATCATCATGGGGATGGCACGTATTTTAAGGTGCAATCCCTTTGTTAAGGGTGGTTACGATCCCGTTCCAAAGTACTTTACAATTTTTAGAAATAAGCGCGCACGTGATGAATATCGGCGTTCAATGAATTTAAAGTAGTCGCTCATGTGATCCGACTACTTTTCTTTTTAGGGGGGATATCATGAGTAAAAAGAAACAAAATATTGAAGTTAATATTACTGAAAAAACTAATTCGAAGGGATTTTTAATTCAAACGTTAAAAATTAATTCAGACGTTATTGGTGAGATTACAACCTCAGATACTGGAATTGTAGCTGATTATCGTCATAAAAAAACCTTTCCTGTAAAATCAGTTGATGAAGGAATTGAAAAGTTAATTAGTGAGTATAATTTACACCATTAATAATTAACGTCAATATGATAGTCGAGGAGGCTTGATTTCATTGGATCGGACTGATGATGAAAATAGCAAAAACGATAGAGATAATCGAATTGATTGGGGAATCATTTTAAGTGTAATGCTTCTAGCGGTAATTGGGATCGCTTCGATTTATGTTGCCGTGTCACACGATAATAATTCTTCGAGTGTAGTTAGTAAGTTGATTCCGCAAGTTCTGTGGTATGCAATTGGAGCGGTAGCTGTAGTCGTGATCATGCAATTTGATTCTGAACAACTTTGGAAATTAGCACCATTAGCTTATTGGTTCGGAATTGCGTTATTGGTGTTAGTGCTCTTCTTCTATAGTCGAGCGTACGCTGCACAGACGGGGGCGAAAAACTGGTTTGCAATTGGGCCCTTTACTTTTCAACCATCGGAAGTAATGAAGCCAGCATATATTCTGATGCTGGCAAAGGTAACCGTTGAACATAATGATAAATACACCCATACCCCCAAAAACGATTTACTTTTATTATGGCGGATGGTTCTTTGGACCTTACCAATTGTTATTTTAATGAAGTTACAAAATGACTTTGGGACTATTTTGGTGTTCGTTGCCATCTTTGTTGGGTTTATGGTTGTTTCTGAAATTACTTGGAAGCTTTTAGCGCCACTATTTGGGGCGGGAGCACTTGTCGGATTGGCTACATTGTGGTTAGTGACCTCCACTCCAGGACGTAATTTATTGACCCATTTTGGTTTTCAACTCTATCAATTCCAACGAATTGATAGTTGGTTGAACCCTTCTGCTGATACCACTAACCAAGGTTATCAACTATGGCAAAGTATTAAAGCCGTTGGTTCAGGGGGGATTACTGGAACTGGATTTAATGTTTCTAAGGTATACGTTCCAGTTCGTGAATCAGATATGATCTTTTCAGTCATCGGAGAGAACTTTGGTTTTATTGGGGGTTGTATTTTAATTTTTATTTACTTCCTCTTAATTTATCAAATGATTCGAGTTACTTTCGATACTAGAAACGTTTTTTATGCATATATTTCGACTGGGGTTATCATGATGATCTTATTCCACGTTTTCGAAAATATTGGAATGAGTATCGGACTATTACCATTGACTGGGATTCCACTTCCGTTCATTAGTCAGGGTGGATCTTCGTTGATTGGTAACATGATGGGAATTGGATTGATAATGTCGATGCAATACCATAATAGAAGCTATATGTTCAGTCGACGGCCTAAGAATTTTTCATAACTAGATTGACATTAGATTAGTTAATTTGTATACTATAAATTAGTAAGTTAAAGATGAGTAAATGGTTAGCAAACAGTCAGAAAGCTTTCGGTCGATGTGAGAAAGCGTTGCATTCATTGAAGATGGTCTTTACAAAATAGTTTACGGTGAGTCGATCGATTAGCCGTCAATGATTAACGACCATTATATCGTTAAGTAAAATTACTTGTTAAGACTGCTACTGCGAAGTAGTGGTAAATAAAAGGTGGTACCACGAAAACTCTTCGTCCTTTCCCTAGGATGAAGAGTTTTTTTATTTGAGGAGGAAATTAAGTTGATTAAGTTTAAAGATGTATCAAAGGTCTTTCAGCTTAAGAACAACCAATTAATGGCGGTCAACGACGTTAATTTAACGATTGACGACGGTGATATCTTTGGAATTATTGGTTATTCTGGAGCTGGGAAGAGTACGTTAGTGAGAATGTTAAATGGTTTGGAAACTCCAACCACAGGGTCTGTTGAAATCAATGGTCATGATATTGCCAAGCTAAGTGGGCGTGATTTGCGAGAACAACAAAAGCAAATTGGGATGATTTTCCAACACTTTAACCTACTATGGTCACGGACGATCATTGAAAACGTGACGTTACCCCTAGAACTCGCCCATGTGGATAAGGCAACGCGTGAACAAAAGGCCAAAAAGCTACTAGCATTAGTGGGCTTAAAGGGTCGTGAATCAGACTATCCTTCAGAATTATCAGGTGGTCAAAAGCAAAGAGTTGGGATTGCTAGGGCGTTGGCCAACGATCCTAAGATTTTAATTTCTGATGAAGCAACTAGTGCTTTGGATCCCCAAACCACCGATGAAATCTTAGACCTATTGATTAAGATCAATAAGGATCTCGGCATCTCAATTGTTCTAATTACGCATGAAATGCATGCGATTAGAAAGGTTGCTAAAATCGTGGCCGTAATGGAAAATGGTGAGATCGTAGAACGCGGGACGGTGAGTGAAATCTTTAATCATCCCAAGCAAGCAATTACCAAGCGCTTCGTTAGTGAGAATGATACTCCTGATGGTAGCGACACGATGATGGCATTGGATGAGTTAGTGAGCCGTTATCCAAATGGATCGATCATTAAGTTGATCTTCAGTGGTGAACGTTCGCAATCACCAGTGGTATCACAAGTTGCTAAACAACGGCCAAACCTAGAAATTAACATTATTGAGGGGGCTTTACACCCAACTCAAAATGGAACGATTGGGGTATTAGTCATTCAATTACTTGGTGATTCAGAAGAACAAAGAAAAGCATTACAAGACTTTAAAGAATTAAAAGTAGAAACGGAGGTCATTAGCCGTGGGTAATCAAGGGTTAAGTTCTTATTTTCAATTTAAAAACGTTAATTGGCCAAATATGTGGGCAGCAACCTGGGAAACGATTTGGATGACTTTAGTGGCAATGATTTTAGTTGCGGTAATCGGAATCGTATTGGGGCTCATCTTGTTTGAAACACGCGATAAAAAGGGATTTTGGTATCGAGTATTGAATATCGTAGTTTCAGTATTGGTCAATATCTTTAGATCGATTCCATACATTATTTTGATCGTGTTGTTATTACCAATTACAAAGAACATCGTGGGAACGATTATTGGCCCCACCGCTGCAATTCCTTCATTGGTCATTTCAGCAGCACCATTTTATGCGCGAATCGTTGAATCTAACTTCCGTGAAATTGACAATGGCGTGATCGAAGCAGTGAAGTCAATGGGAGCCACGAACTGGGAAATTATCTGGAAGGTATTGATTCCAGAAAGTACTCCTGCATTGATTGCCGGTGCGACCGTGACTACGATTTCATTGATTTCATACACTGCCATGGCCGGAGCCATCGGTGCTGGTGGTTTAGGAAACCTAGCCTACCTTGATGGATTCCAATCGAACAATAATAGTATTACCTTAGTGGCAACTGTCATTATTTTGATTTTTGTCTTTATTGTGCAATACGTTGGGGATGCATTCGTTAAGGGCACTGATAAACGAGGACTATAATTAAGGGGGTACAACAATGAAAAAAGTCGGTTTCTTTCTTTCCTTAATTATTGCGTTTATTGCGTTGCTAGTGATTGGACCCGGTGAAACACATTCTAAAAATTCATTGACCATTGGGGCTTCAAATGTGCCCCACGCCCAAATTTTGAATCACATTAAACCAGAATTGGAAAAAGAGGGGATTCATTTGAACATCCGAGTTTTCCAAGACTACGTATTGCCAAATAAGGCACTTGCTTCTGGTGAACTAGATGCCAATTACTTCCAAACGATTCCATTTTTGGATCAATGGAATAAGCAAAATAATGGCGACTTAGTTGATGTGGGGGCCGTTCATTTGGAACCAATGGGAATTTATTCTAAGAAGGTCAAAAGTCTGAAGGGCTTAAAGGATAACGCTACCATCTTGGTAAGTAATAACGCTCCTGATTATGGAAGAATTTTACAATTGTTCCAACAGGCGGGATTAATCAAAATCAAACCTGGCGTTAGCATCGAACAAGCGAACTTCTCAGATATCGTAAGCAATCCCAAGCACTTGAATTTCAAGACTGGATATGAACCAAAGCTACTTCCCGAGATCTATGAAAACGGTGAAGGTGATGCGGTCGCAATCAACGCTAACTACGCGGTGCAAAGTGGTTTGAATCCTAAGAAACAAGCGATCGCGCTTCAAAAGAGTGATCCACATTCGCCATACAATAACATCGTCGTAGTCAGAAAAGAAGATCGGAATAAACCACAAATTAAGAAATTAATGAAGGTGCTGGAATCCAAACCAGTTCAAAAATGGATTTATGATCACTATAAGGGTGGGGTTGTTCCTGCTCATAAGTATTAATACGCAAAAGGATTGGAAATTTTTTCCAGTCCTTTTTTGTTTGACTTTTTTAATATCTATATGTATAGTTAGTTACATAAGTAATTAACTGATTATTAACAGTGAAGTTTTGAAGGATGTGAGAATCAATGCAGTTTGACTTTGATAGTGCAGAGCCGATTTATTTACAAGTGGCTAACCAGATTGAAGATGCTATCTTTACGGGAGCGTTTCCCGAGAATGAACAGATTCCATCGACGACTGAAATATCAAAACAGTTTCATATTAATCCAGCGACGGTATTAAAGGGGATGAACATATTGGTGAGTGAAGGACTATTAGAAAAACGGCGTGGAATGGGGACGTTCGTTACCATTGACGGTCAAAAAAAGGTGGTTGAAAAACGGCGGGCTAAGTTCTATGACGATTTTATCTTAGACCTAATTAATGAGGCCGATAAATTAAAGCTAAATCAAGATGATGTTTTGAAATTAATTCAACGGGGGTATCAAAATGAGCACGATTAAAATTGAGCATTTAAACAAGCATTTTCACAAACAAAGCGTATTGAATGATATTAACTTAACGTTTGAATCCAATCAAATTTACGGCTTATTGGGGCGGAATGGAGCAGGGAAGAGTACCTTGTTGAACATCGTTACCGACCGTATCTTTGCTAATTCCGGGCAGGTGAAGCTGGATGGGGCCGTGATGCACGATAACGGCGATGCGTTGTCCAAGGTCTTTATGATGAGTCAGGATAATTTGTACCAAGAATCAACGAAGGTCAAAACCATCATCAAGACGACTGCTGCGGTTTACGACGGCTTTGACCAACGCTTAGCTGACGAGTTGATCCATAAGTTCGATGTGAACGTTAAGACTAAGTTCGGCAAGTTATCGACCGGGTACCATTCAATCGTGAAGCTGATTATTGCACTATGTGTGCCAGCCGAAGTGGTGATCCTCGATGAACCGACATTAGGCCTTGATGCTAACCACCGTGAGTTGTTCTATTCCGAATTGATTCAATCCTACAGTGACCATCCACGGACGTTCATCATCTCGACACATTTGATCGACGAAGTGGCCAACATCGTTAGTGACGTTGCCATTATTGACCATGGTGATGTAATCGTGAGTGGGGACAACGAATCGGTTTTAAAGAACGCCCATACGATCACGGGACCGGAAAAAGAGCTCGACGAGTACTGTGCCGGGTTGAACGTTATCGGTACTAAGCAATTGGCGAACTTAAAGACGAACTACGTTTACGGACCACTCAATGATGACCAACGGATTCCTGATACGGTCAAGATCGAAGGGCTGGATTTACAAACGCTGTTCATCTACCTAACGAAACGGAAGGGGGAGTTAGAAAATGATGACTAATCGAATGAAAGACTTACTCGTCGTGAGCATCAAGGACTATTTAAAGGTTTTTGGATTCCTGGCCTTATTATTTATCGCTTTTTTAGCTGTCCTTTTAATCTTTGACAATTTATTTGACGGTGGTGATGCACCTTCGATCCGCTCGATGCTAACTTATTTTAATTTTCCGCTTTTATTTTCGGCAGCGTTGATTTTTAGTTACTTTGATCAATGGTTCTTGATGAAGGTGCAAAATGGTTTTGCTAGGGGCCAGATTTTTAAGAATGATTTCTGGATGATTACATTAATTACTGCTTTCGTTACCATTTTGGAACGCATTTTGCACCTAAGTTGGCTGGGTTCTAATCCTACTTACAATGGCTTTTTTACGAATCCATTGGTAAACTTTTTAGCCCTTTTGATTATATCATTTTTAGGGAACTACTTATTATTTATTGCAGCCGAATCTTTAGGGGCGTTTTTGAACCTGTTTTCGAAGAAAATACGGAATTGGATTGCAATATTAATTGTATCTGGCTTTTTGTTCGTTAGTATCTCTTTATTTAATGAAGCGGCGTTTGGAGTTGGAATGTTGGTCTCGAATCACGTTATTGATACTCAGACGGTTGAAAACATCTTGAAATTAACGATGAGCGTATTATTTGGGTTTAACGAACACGGCGCCTGGAACCCACTCAACATGATCGTGACGATGTTGGTGGGTGCTGGATTGCTGACTTGGTTGGCTCGCTTTATTATCTTGCGCGTCCAGGTTCGCAGAAGTTAGGGTGTCGAAAAAGAGAGGGGGGATTAATAATGGATAGTCGATTAAAGGCGAGTTTGAAAATTGACCTTAAGAGCTTTTTAAAATACTTGGGTTGTTTTATTTTGGGCCTATTATTAGTTAAATTAATTATTCCTGGGGGATTTAGTTTAGCTAGTGGCCATGGCTTATGGTTGTCAAAGAATGATGTTTCTTCAATTCCTGAATTGATACTATTACTTAGTACGGTCTTTATTGGGATTAACTTTGATTTAGCTTTTAAAAGTAAAATTCAAAACAGCTTTTCTAGAACCCAACTATTTAAGAATGATATGTTATTGATTGTTGCGTTATCGGTTGTGATTGCATTTTTAAATCGGGTTTTTAATTTTAGTTTGATTGACGATACGTTTAATTCATATAATGGTTTCTTTTCAATTGGCTTTTTGAATGTGATCACTATTTTTATTATCAGTATCCTATATGGCTACTTTTTACTTTCAATTGGTGAATTTTTAGGAGCGTTCTTCAATTTATTTTCTAAGAAAATTAGAAAGTGGATTGTGATTCTATTCTTTGTCGGGTGGGTAATGGTAACGGTTGCGTTGTTTAGCATTACTGCAATTGGAATCGAAATATTCGTTGCCAACCATTCGATTGACTCCGATACTATTGATAATGTTTTGACAGCTATTTTTAATTTATTGTTCGGCTATCGGCGTGATGCACCATCTAATCCAATTAATTTGATCATCACATTACTAGTGCTGAACGGCATTTTAACTTTGTTAATTCGGTTTATTATTCGTCACTTACAACTCCATCGGAACTAAAAATTATCCTGAAACGTAACTATTCTATTAATTAATATGCTATAATGAAGTTTCTGAGAACGATAGATAGGACGGTAAAAAAATGACAAAGAAAATGCACGTTGCACTCCTCTTTGGGGGTAACTCTTCAGAACACGATGTTTCGAAGCGTTCAGCTCATAATATTTACGATGCAATGGATAAGAATAAGTACGAAGTCAGCTTATTCTTAGTGACTAAGGATGGCTATATCCTTAGCGATGAAGATTCCCATCGCGTTTTTGATGGTGAAGATGAAGATACAGTAGTGGCATCTGTAATGCCTAATGTTGACCAATCAGATCCATTGGCTAATATTGCTAACCTTGGTAAGATCAAGGATGTAGACGTTTTCTTTCCTGTAATTCACGGAAATTTGGGGGAAGATGGGACGATTCAAGGCCTCTTTAGACTCCTGCAAAAGCCATGGGTCGGCAGTGGAATCTTGGAATCCGCAATGGCTTATGATAAGGACATCACTAAAAAGATGCTCAACCTTTACGGCGTTCAAAATACCAAGTATGTTTTATTGACTCCTGATAACGAACAGGACTATTCATACGACCGCCTGGCCAAAGAACTTGGTCCTAAAATCTTCTTAAAGCCTGCTAACCAAGGTTCATCAGTTGGGATTCATGAGGTGAACAATGCTGAGGAATACCAAGCTAGCTTAGCAGATGCTTTTAGATATGATTACAAGGTCTTGGCAGAAGAAGCCATCGAAGGTCCTGAAGAGCTTGAAATTTCCATTTTAGGGAACGAAAAGCCAATTGCTTCTAAGTTAGGGGCGATTCGGGTACCAGAGAACGACGAATTCTATACTTACGAAAACAAATTCGTGGATGCCAGTGAAGTGAAGTTCGATATCCCAGTGCAAGTTTCTGAAAAACTAGCCAATCGAATTACCGATATGGCATTGACTGCCTATAAGGCACTCGGTTTAAAGGGAATGGCACGGATCGACTTCTTAGTTTCTAAGGATGAAGAACCTTACTTGGGAGAAGTTAATACCCTTCCTGGGTTCACTAACATTAGTTTATATCCACAACTATGGGGTGCTTCTGGAATTTCTTACACCGAATTAATTGATCGCTTAATTGAATTGGCCTTCGCTGAATATGCGAGAAGACAAAAGCTCCATTATGACTTTACTCCCCTTGGGAAGGAAAAGTTATCTAAATAGTAAAAAAACATCCATTTTTGGATGTTTTTTTCATTATTAGCGTATTTAATAATATGGGACTAAATTAAAGGGGGCAAATGCAATGGTATATCGTTGTAAATGGGCGCAAAAGGATCCGCAGTTAATGGTCTATCACGATGTTGAGTGGGGGGTCCCAGAGTATGATGATCAAAAATTGTTTGAGTTAATGACGTTAGAAATTTTTCAAGCGGGATTGAGTTGGCTGACGGTGCTAAAAAAGCGGGCGGCGTTACGCAATGATTTTGCTAACTTTGATTTTGAAGTGGTTAGTAAATATGGTGATGATGATTTTGAAAGATTGATGGGTGATGCAGCCATTATTAGAAATCGCGCGAAGATTCAAGCCACGATCGATAATGCTAAGGTCGTGCAATCGTTATCAACATCTGGACAATCCCTTTCTGATCTTTTGTGGCAAAATACCAATAAAAAACCGCTAAATCATTTTAGAAAAACTGTTGAAGAATTAGATGTAACTGATTTTGTTAAACCGTACGTTAAACAGTTCAAACAACTGGGCTTTAAGCGCTTAGGGCCAACAACGATGTATTCTTTTTTGCAGGCTGCTGGGGTCGTTAATGACCATGAGACCAAGTGTTTTAGATACCAACAAATCATAAATTTTGATAAAAGAGATTGCTAATTTTAGTTAATATATATTATGATGATCTAAAAGGAATAGGAGACATTCATGGAACCAATTAATACGTATAATATTGATAATGGCTCTATTAAAATATTAGGTAGCCAAATTAGGAGAAAACGTAAACAACTTGCTATTTCTCAATCTGAACTTGCCGAGGGGATTTGTACGCAGGGATTGATCAGTCAGATTGAAAATAAAAATATTTCGCCGAGCATTGACACCATTTATAAAATTTGTGAACGCTTAGACTTAAGTGTTCATGATGTAATTACAAAGGGAAAAACTAAAAACAAGACCTTAGATAAAGTTGAATCAGCTATTTGGAATCGTCAGTATGCTAATGCCGATCAGTTGATCCAACAAATTAATGTTACTAACTTAGCCAATCGAGAACTGAAATGTCGCTATTATTGCTACTTAGGAGATATTCAATACAAGCTGAACTTAGACTATGAAGCTGCGATTAAAAACTTTAACGAAGTGTTAATCAAGTATAGTGGCATCAATAAACAAAACCTTTATACAACTTGGGCCCATATTGGAATTGCTAAGGCCTATTTGATGCTTAAAAACCAAAATCAAGCAAATCAATTTAATGAATTAGCACGTGCATATCTTGAACTGCATCAGTTTAGCTTACGTAAAAATTTTAAATTACTAGTGAATATTTACGTTGAAGCGATTAATTTGCACCATGAATTATTAAAATACGATGAAGCAATGCTCTTAAGCACAGTGGCATGTCAATTTTTGCTTTCTGTAGATTCAATGTATCAATTAGGAGCATTGAACTTAGCAATGGCACGGAGCTTGATTGCATCCAATGCGCATCAAAAAGCAATTAGTTATTTAGATCGAGCCCATCATTTTGGAGATGTCAACGATGACTCCCACATTGTTGATCAAGTTCATCAGCTTAGAAATCAAGTTATTAAATAAAAATCACCTTCCTTGAACGTTCGAGGAAGGTGATTTTTTATGATTGTTATTTCTTTTTATTAATCGGTTGGTTATTTTGATCAGTTCTAACGATTAAAACATCACAGTTAGCAGCTTTACTGACATAATCAGTAACTGATCCCATCATTAACCGTTCAAATGCACTTAAACCAGTGGCACCCATAATGATTACATCTGTATGGTATCTTTCTGGGACTTCTCTTGCGATGACTACTTTGGGAGCTCCATATTCAATTGAATAGTCAATGTTAGTAACTCCTGATCGATTGGCTTGATCTAGATAATCATCAAGGATTTTTTTAACGTTTTCGGTTGCTTCTTCAATCATCGAGCTATCAAAGCTAGAAATATTTTGAAATGAACGCGTATCGATTACGTGGACCATGTGGATACTAGCCTTAGTTTCACTAGCAATTGCAACGGCTTTATCGAAAGCTAGTTTAGCCTCCTTGGAACCATCAACAGGAACTAAAATGTTTTGGTAGTTACTTAGCATACTATCGCCTCCAAATATATTTTAAATTAGTTAGTAATTAAATCAAGCTAAAGCAACTTTATTTTTTGCCAAAGTATTGTGCCATTGCAATCTGAAAACCAATGACTAAAAAGCAGGCAATGATCATCATCCAAAATAATAGTTTATCATTAGCAATGAAGAGGGGAATTAGAAAACATCCCCCACAGATGATGAAAATGATCCCAAAAACCTTTACTAATAAACTCAGTGCGGGAATGCTTTCGGGATGGAACACTAAGAATGGTTTGTTTTGATGTCTAAATAAAAAGATACCAATTCCAAACATAAGTGCCGCAAAAATAATCGTTAAGATGATGACTAACATAAATTTCTCCATTCTATTTCAGATAGCCACGTTGGGCATTCTGAATTTTTTGATACTGATTACCAAAGGCTCTTTCATATTTCCCATTAGCCTTTGGTTGGTAGTAATTAGCGTTTTTAATCTGATCAGGTAGATATTGTTGTTTTACCCAATCACTAGGGAAATCATGTGGATATTGGTAGTTAAGCCCATGGCCTAACTTTTTAGCACCCTGATAATGGGCATCCTTAAGGTAGGGTGGAATTTCACCAAAGTTACCATTTTTAACATCTTTAATAGCAGCATCAATTGCTGAGATTCCAGAATTTGATTTTGGCGAGACGCAAAGTTCAATAATAACGTCTGCAAGCGGAATCCGTCCCTCTGGTAAACCGAGTTTATCCACTGCTTGCACTGCCGTTACAGTCCTAGCACACAATGGTGGGTTTGCTAGACCGATGTCTTCATATGCAATCACCATTAATCTACGCGTTAAAGAGTTGATATCACCAGCTTCGATTAATCGTGCTGCATAATGAAGAGCGGCATTAGCGTCAGACCCACGGATTGATTTTTGAAATGCTGAAATAACATCATAATGGGCATCTCCATTTTTATCAGCACTGAGCAGCTTTTTTTGTAAACAATCCTCAACGTCTGATAATCGAATGTGGATTATACCATCTTTACTAGGGTCAGTTGAATTAGCTGCTAGTTCCAAAGCGTTCAATGAACTTCTTAAGTCACCATTGGTAGCGGTAGTTAGTAGCGCTAGTGAGTCTTCATCTAATTGAATCGATAACTTACCGAGTCCATGCTCAGAATCATTTAATGCTCGATTGATCGCACTTTTAATATCTGATGGGGTGAGCGGGTATACTTGAAAAATTGCAGTTCGGCTTCTAATTGCTGGACTAATATTAATATATGGGTTTTCGGTAGTAGCACCAATTAAAATGATGCGCCCACTCTCTAGGAGTGGTAATAAGAAATCTTGTTTTGTTTTATCTAATCGATGGATTTCATCTAATAACAAAACCACGGTGCCACTCATTTTAGCCTCTTCGGCAACGATTTGTAGGTCTTTTTTAGAATCAGTTGCGGCGTTTAGTTTGCGAAATGCATATTTAGTAGAACCGGCAATGGCACTGGCGATACTGGTTTTACCTGTACCAGGGGGACCATATAGGATCATTGATGAGAGGGTCTTTGCTTTTACCATTCGACTGATAATTTTGCCTGGGCCAACTAAGCCTTGTTGACCCACAATGTCCTCAATTTTTTGAGGACGCATACGATATGCTAAGGGTTGCTGCAAAAAATGGCCTCCTACTTAAATAGATTTTTAATTTTATCAATAAATGAAGTTGGTTTTTGATCTTGATTATTATTAGATTGTTCGGAATTAAATAAGTTAGGGTACTTTTGACGTAGTTCAACGGGGCTAACGTTGATTGCATCAGAAGCGGCATAAATGACTCCGTAACTATCTGGTTTATTGAAGTAAAACGAATCGTTTCTAATTGTGAATTTTACGTTGTTTTGAGATGCAATCTTCATGAAGGGGCCAATGGCATCTTGGCCAGCCTGTCCGTTTACCAAGACTTGGTAATCAGGATGGTTCTTAATTTCAGTTTGGAGGGCTTGTTGGGCCTGTTGTGTCCCTAGATCTTGAATGGTGATTGCTAAAGAAACCCGTTCTCTAAATGTTCCAAGGTACTTTCTTTGTTCATCTGGATTTAATTTTGGAGTACCAACTGAAGATTGCTCTAATCGATTGTTTACTGAGTTATCATTATCTGACATTTGAATCCCTCGCTTTAATTATTTGATAGTTAGATTGTATAACAAAAAAAGTGTTTCGCGAAAGCGAAACACTTTTTTGAATCGAAATTCATCCTATAGCTTGTTGTAGTATTCAACAATAAGTGATGAATCGATATCAGCGTTAAGGTCATCCCGTTGTGGTAAACGGTTTAATGAACCTTCAAGCTTATCTGCATCAAAGGTAACGTATGCTGGACGACCAACAACGGCTTCAACAGCATCCTTGATGATTTGTAAGTCTTTTGACTTTTCACGAACGGCAACCACTTGGTTAGGTTCTACTTCATATGATGGAATATCAACACGCTTACCATCAACAGTAATGTGACCGTGGTTAACTAATTGACGTGCTTGACGACGAGTAGTTGCTAAACCTAAACGGTAAACAACGTTATCTAAACGACGTTCAAGAAGGATTAAGAAGTTATCCCCATGGGTTCCTTCCTTAACCTTACCCGCACGAACGAATAAGTTTGAGAATTGACGTTCAGTCATACCGTACATGTAACGAAGCTTTTGCTTTTCACGTAATTGAGTACCATATTCTGAAAGTTTTTGACGACGACCTTGACCATGATCACCAGGTGCGTAAGGACGACGAGCTAATTCTTTACCAGTTCCTGATAAAGATACACCAAGACGGCGAGAAATTCTCCAACTTGGACCTGTATATCTTGACATAAATAAATTCCTCCAATTATTTTTTGGAGTAAAATAATCCGTATATACACTTAGTATTCGTGCATATTGCTTTGCAATGTTCACCTCAGCAGCCGGAGGGTTACTTATTGAACCAGAGTGGCAACAATATGTTGACGAGCTTACCGTGTACTGCTGCATTATTTTACACAATTACCTATTGTATCTGGATCTAACTATTTTGTCAAATGTTCAGCAAAAGTACTTACAAATTGGCTTAAGACGGCCTCATCTTGAGCTGAAAACCGATTTTCAACTGGCGCATCGATGTCCAAAACCCCAAATGGTTCACCGTTCGAAAAATTGATTGGTAGCACGATTTCAGATTTACTATTTGCATCGCATGCAATGTGTCCTGGAAATTGATGAACATCAGCAATTCTTAAAATTTCATTATTTTTGAATGCGGTTCCACAGACCCCATTTCCATTTTGAATGTGGACGCATGCGACCTTTCCTTGAAATGGACCTAACAGCAATTCATCGTTCTTCTTGACGTAGCGATAAAAGCCCGCCCAGTTGATCTGATCAAGTGATTCGAAGAGAAGAGCGGATGCATTAGCCATGTTGGCGACGGAATCTGTTTCGTTAGTTAATAGTGCATCTAGTTGTTGTACAAGCATTGATTTAGAACTCATTATTTTAAATTCCTCCAAAATAAACTTAAAAAAATATCATATGTTATAATTTTAATTGATTAGTGATTTTTATCTCAATATTGGCTATAATATAATGAATAGTATCAATTTACGGACGAGAAATAAACTAAAACGGCTATTTATGTTTAACAAAGGTGTGGGAGCGTATATGGAAAATTCAGCTGTAGGGATATTGGTTGCGATTGTAGTGGTAGTCCTAGTCATCTATCTTGCAATTGTTGCTTACCAACATTACATATTAAAACAAATGAGGGTGCTTGAAGCTAAGTTCGAGCAGGTTCAATCAGTGCCAATTCAAGATGAACTGGATGATGCTAAAAAAATGAATCTATCCGGAGAAACCCTGGAGCAATTGAATGGATATGATGAAGGGTACAAAGAGATCATTAGTGATGATTTCGTTACGATTACTGAACATCTAAAAGAAGCAATCAAGATTAGCAAGACTTTGAATTTCTTACGGACGAATCAAATTTACCATTCAATCAATCGATTGATCGGTGATGTTACCCAGCGGGTGCAAATGATTCAAGCGGGATTAGCTCAAATTAAGGATTTGGATAAGCGTCATCAAAAAATCATTCAGGATTTGAATCAAAAATACAAGCAGATGCATTCAACATTGCTTAGTAAGAACTATCTTTATGGTCCCACTACTGACAACTTGGAAATTCGTTTGACTAAGGCGGAAGAAAAGTTTAGTCAGTTTAAGGAATTATCTGAATCTGGTGATTATGAAAGTGCTGAGAAGCAATTACCAGAATTATCTGGGCAAACTGATCAATTACAGGCTTTTTTAGATGAAATTCCTAAGATCTACAAAAGTTTGACCGCTGAGTATCCAGAACAAGTTGCAGAAATTAAGCAGGGGCATCAAGAGATGGTCGCTGCTGGGTATCATTTTGCTGATGATAACATTGAGGGAGCGATTGAATTTGTTAATCAACAAATTCAAAAGAGCTTAGATAACTTAAAGGATTTAGAGTTAGCCCAAACTAAGAGCAGCAATCATCAAATTGATAAAATGATCGATCAACTCTACGATGCGATGGAATTAGAAATCACTTCTAAAAAGCGCGTCCAAAAACAAATTGACGTTATTTCAGCGTTTATTTCACACGCCCAAAAGCAAAATATTGCTTTGATGAGTGAGTTGAAACAACTTGATAAGAACTATGATTTAGATCATCAAGAAATTGAAACGACCCGTGAATTAGCAGAACAAATCAAAGCAATCGACATCACGAATCAAAATGATTTACAATCAATTGCTGATAATGATGCTGTTTATTCTAAAATTTCGGAACACATTAGTGATGCTAAAAAAGCGTTAAGTCAAATTGAGGCTCAACAAAGAGAAATTGACGCTTCCGTTTCTAATTTAAACGAAGAAGAAGAAGCGGCCGTAAATGCCATCCAAAATTTTGAATTGCAAATGCACACCATGAAGCGAAAAATGGAAAATCTCAATTTGCCTGGGATTCCAGATGATTATATGGATGCCTATACATTGGTTAGTCGCGAAATTCAACAACTATCCCAAGATATGAATCAAACTAAAATTAGTATGGACACCATCAACGAGCAAATTAGTGTAATTAAGTCCGACGTCGATAATTTATTGGAACGAACGAATACGCTATTAGATAGCGCAGTATTATCTGAGCAAATGATGCAATATGCGAACCGCTATCGCAATAGCCATCCTGATATTGCACAAGCAAGTCAACGGGCTCATTATTTATTCGATAGGGAGTATCAGTACGAAGAAAGTTTAAACGTAATCGTAACGGCTTTGAATACGATCGATCCTTCGATTTATCAAAGAATTCAAGATGCTTATTATCGTCATAAATAATTAGCTAACTAAAAGTAACCATTTATGTTAATCTAATAACATAAATGGTTTTTTTCTGTTATAATATAAAGTTAGAATTTTAAATTGGCCGGACTAATAATTTAAAAGAAGGTTTATTATGATTTATTTTGATAATAGTGCAACTACTAAGGTGGATCCTGCAGTATTAAATACTTACGATCAAGTAAGTGATAAGATTTGGGGGAATCCTTCTAGTTTACATCGCTTTGGTGAAGAAGCATTTAATTTATTGAATCAATCACGCAAACAAATTGCTGATTTATTAGGTGTTCAATCAAATGAAATCTTTTTTACCAGTGGTGGAACTGAGGGTGATAATTGGGTCTTAAAGGGGACTGCCATTGAAAAACGGAAGTTTGGTAAGCATATCATTACGACTGCTGTTGAACATCCAGCGATTCATGAAACTTGTGAACAACTCAAACAATTAGGGTATGATGTTACCTACCTTCCTGTTGATAAGGAGGGGCGGATTTCAATCGCTGATCTAAAAGCGGCAATTCGCAAGGATACGATTTTAGTGTCGATCATGGCCGTTAATAATGAAATTGGAACGATTCAACCAATTAAAGAGGCGGCTGAAGTGTTAAAGCAATACCCTAGTATTCATTACCACATTGATGCCGTGCAGGGAATCGGAAAGGGCATTTCTGATTTGATCATGAATGACCGCGTTGACTTTATCACGTTCTCCGGCCACAAGTTTCATGCCCCCCGTGGAATTGGCTTTATCTACAAGCGCGCTGGAAAGAAAATTGCGCCATTAATGACTGGTGGGGGCCAAGAACACAACCTCAGAAGTGGGACTGAAAACTTGCCAGCAATCGCTGCAATGGCTAAGGCGGTCAGACTCTTGTTGACCGACGAAAAAGCCAAGGCCAAAAAACAAGCTGATATTAAATCAACGATTTATAATCATATTAAGGATTTTGATAAGGTAACGATTTTTTCTAAAAATCAACCTAATTTTGCTTCCCACATTCTGTGTTTCTCAATTTTAGGGGTTCGTGGTGAAACGATCGTCCATGCATTCGAAGACCATGATATTTACATTTCGACGACGAGTGCATGTTCTTCAAAGGATCACGTGCCATCAGCCACGTTGACTGCAATGCAAGAACCAACAGAACTATGTACCAGTGCGGTACGTGTGTCATTGGATGCGAATAATACAATCGAAGAAGCAGTTGAATTTAACCGCGTTTTCGATCAACTATACAAGAAATTTAGCAAATTAAGCTAAGGAGGTACCAATGCAATATAGTGAAATTATGGTCAGATACGGTGAATTATCCACCAAGGGTAAGAACCGAAAAGACTTTATTAAGCAACTAGGGAAGAACATCCGCCATGTGTTGCATGATTTCAAGGATATCCATGTTAATCCGCAACAAGATCGCTTGCACGTGGATCTACATGGTGAGGATTACGATAAGGTAATTGAACGGCTTGAAGGGGTGTTTGGAATTGAGACCCTGTCACCTTCGATCAAGTTGGATAAAGATATTGACCATGCCAAAGAAGTCGCTCTTCAAATGGTCAAGGACCAATACCAACCAGGCATGACCTTTAAGATCAACACGATCAGACAAGACAAGAACTATCCACTAGATACTTATGATATTAACGATAAAATGGGTGGTTACATCATCGAGAACGTTGACGGTATCAAGGCCAAGATGAAGCAACCAGACATTGAGATCCGAGTGGAAATTCGGATGAACGGAATCTTTCTCTCCAGTGAAACAATCAAGGGTGCAGGAGGCCTACCAGTTGGAACTGGTGGTCGAGCAACAATGATGCTATCTGGTGGAATCGATTCACCAGTGGCGACCTACCTAGCCATGAAGCGCGGGGTCAAGGTCGATATGATCCATTTCTTCAGCCCCCCATATACTAGCCCCCAAGCCTTAGCAAAGGCCAAGGAACTAACTTCTCAAGTTGCGAAGTTCGGTGGTAATATCCAATTTATCGAAGTGCCATTCACGGAAGTTCAAGAAACGGTGAAGGAAAAGGTCCCAGAAAGTTATTTGATGACGATTCAACGGCGGATGATGCTTAGGATTGCTTCTGAAATTACCCGAAATCGTCATTGCAAGGGTGTCTTTACCGGTGAATCATTAGGGCAAGTAGCTTCCCAGACCTTAGAAAGCATGATGGCTATTAACGACGTTACGAACCTGCCCGTGTTACGTCCATTGGTATCGATGGATAAGACGGAAATTATTCGGATCGCTGAAAAAATTGGTACTTACGATCTTTCAATCATGCCATTTGAAGATTGTTGTACTATCTTTACGCCGCCTTCGCCTAAAACCAAGCCGGACCTTGAAAAGACCCGTCATTATGAAACCTATATTGACGTGGATGCTTTGACCAAGAAGGCCATTGCTGGGATTAAGGTCACTGATATCAAGCCAGGCGAAGAATTCTTGAACCAAAATCAAGATGTATTTTCAGAATTATTATAAAATTAGTTGACGATTAGACGCTGATTGATTATGATAGTTACCAAGAAGTAAAATACTGCGAACAAGAGAGTAATTTAAATTGGTGTCCAGAAAGAGACCTGCATTGTTGCGAGGGTTTTCACCATTTTAAATGAAGGTACCTTGGGAGTTGATTTACTGAAGCCTAGTAGGTAAATTCGGTTGACCCCGTTAAGCTGTCACATGAGAGAAATCGATTTGATCGGTTTAATTTAGGTGGTACCGCGAAGCACTTCGTCCTATTCGACGAAGTGCTTTTTTGTTTGCAAAATTTAAAATTAAATGAGGTGTTTTTTATGACTAAGGATATTAAAATGCCACCAAAGTATGACCATAATGCAGTTGAAGATGGCCAATACCAAGAATGGCTTGATGAAGATGTCTTCAAACCTAGTGGTGATCAAAAAGCAAAACCATACTCAATCGTAATTCCGCCGCCTAATGTTACTGGAAAACTGCATTTAGGCCATGCTTGGGATACGACTTTACAAGATATTTTAATTCGCCAAAAGCGGATGTTAGGTTATGACACACTTTGGTTACCAGGGATGGACCATGCCGGAATTGCGACCCAAGCGAAGGTGGAAGCTAAGCTTAATAGCGAAGGCATCACCAGATATGACTTAGGACGCGAAAAGTTCATCGAAAAGGTGTGGGAATGGAAGGATGACTATGCCGCCACCATTAAGAAACAATGGGGTAAGTTAGGCCTCTCCCTTGATTATAGTCGGGAACGCTTCACATTAGATGATGGACTATCAGCTGCCGTGCGCAAGGTGTTCGTGACCCTCTACAAGAAGGGGCTCATCTACCGTGGTGAATACATCATTAACTGGGATCCAAAGGCGCGGACTGCGTTGTCCGATATCGAAGTTATCCATAAGGATGACAAGGGGGCCTTCTACCACGTTAAGTACCCATTCACTGACGGAACTGATTTTAATGGTAAGGACTATATTGAAATTGCAACCACCCGTCCTGAAACGATGTTTGGGGACGTTGCGGTGGCCGTTAACCCAACCGACGAACGTTACAAGGACATCGTTGGCAAGCACATTCGAGTGCCATTAGTTGATCGTGAAATTCCGATCATTGCCGATGAATACGTAGATAAGGAATTTGGAACTGGGATGGTGAAGATCACTCCTGCCCACGACCCAAATGACTTTAACGTTGGTAACCGTCATGATTTGAAGCGGATCAACACGATGAACGAAGACGCTACGATGAATGAAAATGCTGGTAAGTACAAGGGCATGGACAGATTCGAAGCTAGAAAGGCCATGACTGATGACTTGGAAGCTGGCGGCTACATGCTAAAGGTCGACCCAATCGTCCATGCTGTTGGGCATTCTGAAAGAACCGGGGTCCAAGTTGAATCCCGTCTTTCGACCCAGTGGTTCGTTAAGATGAAACCACTTGCTGAACAAGCTTTGAAGAATCAAGAAACAGATGATCGGGTCAACTTCGTGCCAGAAAGATTTGAACACACCTTCGAACAATGGATGGACAACATCCATGATTGGGTTATCTCCCGTCAACTATGGTGGGGTCATCGGATTCCTGCTTGGTATAACAAGCAAACTGGTGAAACCTACGTTGGTGAAGAAGCACCTAAGGATATCGAAAACTGGGAACAAGATAAGGATGTCTTAGATACGTGGTTCTCATCTGCATTGTGGCCATTTTCAACCATGGGTTGGCCAGACACTGATTCCCCAGACTTCAAGCGTTACTTCCCAACCAACACGTTAGTTACTGGTTATGACATCATCTTCTTCTGGGTTTCTCGGATGATCTTCCAAAGTCTTGAATTTACCGGTCGTCGGCCGTTCAAGGATGTCTTACTCCACGGTTTGATTCGTGATGAACAGGGCCGCAAGATGAGTAAGTCGCTTGGTAACGGGATCGATCCAATGGACGTGATCGATAAGTACGGTGCCGATGCATTGCGGTGGTTCTTATCTAATGGTTCTACGGCAGGACAAGACGTGCGGTTCAGTTACGCTAAGATCGAATCCGCTTGGAACTTCATCAACAAGATCTGGAACGCCAGTCGTTACGTTATCATGAACTTAGGCGACATGGAAAAGCCTGAATTACCAGACCCCGCCAAATGGAACTTAGCTGACCGCTGGATCCTAAGTAAGCTAAACGGCCTTGTCAACCAAGTGACTGATCAATTTGATAAGTACAACTTTGGTGAAGCTGGTCGGGCCCTTTACAACTTCATCTGGGATGATTTCTGTGATTGGTACATTGAAATGAGTAAGGAAACCCTTACTGGTGACGATGAAGAAGCTAAGCAAAACACCCGCAACGTGTTAGCCTACGTCTTAGACCAAACATTGCGGTTATTACAACCAATCATGCCATTCGTAACTGAAAACATCTGGCAAACAATGCCACATGAAGGCAAGTCATTAGTGGTTGCTGCATACCCAGTTGATCACCCTGACTTTAATGATCCTAAGTCAGAAGCTGATATGGATAGCCTCATTGATTTGATCAAGGCGGTTAGAAATATTCGTTCTGAAGCCAACGCCAAAATGTCTAGTGCGGTCGATATCTTAATTAAGACTGATAACCAAAACCTAAAGGACATTTTTGAAGGCAACCAAGGCTACATCGAACGCTTCTGTCACCCTAAGACCCTAGAAGTCGGTAGTGACGTTCAAGTGCCTAAGTTAGCGATGACGAGTGTGATGACTGATGCTGAAGTTAGCATCCCATTAGCAGAATTAGTTAACTTAGACGATGAAATCAAGCGTTTGGATGGCGAAATCGAACAATTCAATTTTGAAGTTCAACGGGCTGAAAAGAAATTAGCGAACGAACGGTTCGTGCAAAACGCCCCTGAAGCAGTGGTTAATTCAGAACGTGAAAAGCTAGAAGATAACAAGGCGAAGTTAGCTGCAACCAAGCAACGCCAAGCCGATTTAAAAGCACAATAATTAATTATGATTTAGCAACTAAGCCCCGGGCAGTCGATGTTACGGGGCTTTTTTGTAGGGAGGAACGAAAAACAATGGACTATCAAGAAGCACTAGCCTACATTCACGGACGGGTCAAGGCACACAAAGATGCGACGATGCAACGAATGCAAATATTAATGGAAAAACTTGGTCATCCAGAGCGGCAAATTCATGCGATCCATGTTGCTGGTACGAATGGGAAGGGTTCGGTCGTAGCATTTTTAAGTAATCTGCTTCAAGAAAGCGGACTTACGGTCGGCACGTTCACCTCGCCTTTTTTAGTGCGGTTCAACGAGCGGATCAGTGTTGATGGCACCCCGATCAGTGATGATGAAATTGTGCGCTTAGTTGAAAAGGTACAGCCAATCGTTGCAGAAATCGATGCAGCAATGCCAAACGAAGGACCGACCGAATTTGAAGTCTTGACCGCAATGATGTTTGCTTACTTTGCGGAGGGCCATGCAGATGTTGTGATTGTCGAAGTCGGTATCGGTGGTGATAATGATTCAACGAATGTGATCACTCCTGACTTATCAGTGATTACCACGATCGGGTATGATCACATGCAATTTTTGGGCAATACATTGGAATCGATTGCAGGGCATAAAGCAGGCATTATCAAACCGAACGTCCCCGTGGTAATTGGTAGGATTGAACCTGGGCCCCGAAAGGTTATTATCGACCGTGCCACGGATGAACATTCTGACATTAAGATGTTAGGGACCGATTTTGATGTTCATCCCCATTCGATTGCAGGTTGGCATGAACAATTTGATTTCGCGAGTGAGAATGAACAAATCAAGGGGATCGTTTTGAATATGATGGGTGATTTTCAGATCGATAATGCAGCAGTAGCGATTGAAGCGTTTATCACCTTGATGAATAAGCAAAAGACTCCGTTTAACAATAAAATGATCAAAGCGGGCATCCTAAATACCCAGTGGGCAGGACGGTTTGAAAAATTAAACGATCAGCCCCTAGTGATTATTGATGGAGCTCATAATATGCCCGCCATCAAAGAAATTGAAAAAAATATTAAAAATCATTTTTCAGATCGTGAAATTTATATTATACTTGCTATATTGGCAGATAAACAATATTTACCAATGATTGAAGCGCTTGCACAAATTAAAAATGTGCATTTAGTTTTAACCGAATTTGAGGGACCTAATAAGCGCTCCGCAGCAGATTTATCAACGATCGTTAGTAAAGTTGAATCGGTCAATCAAATTGAATTCGTGAATAATTGGAAGGAAGCCATTTTAAGAGTGACTAGTCAAATGGGCCAAGATGATGTGTTATTGATCACTGGATCGTTGTACTTTATATCTGATGTGCGAGCATTATTTACAGATTGATAACTAATTGTTTAACTTAAGATTAAGTTATTTGAAAAACCTTTTATTATTAGTGTTAATTTAGTTAAAATTAATCACGAGTGATTTAATTCAAGTTGAAGAAAATATGATATACTAAAAATGATAAATTCATATTAGTATATATGAATACGAAGGGATGAACGTCGTGTTTGGATTTGGAACAAAAAACATTGGGATTGATTTAGGGACAGCTAATACCATTGTGTATGTTGAAGGAAAGGGAATTGTTTTAAGAGAACCTTCCGTTGTTGCTAAAAATACTAAAACTGGCTCAATTGTGGCAGTTGGTGAAGAAGCTCGGAATATGATCGGTAGAACACCTGCTAGTATCAAGGCAATTCGCCCAATGAAAGATGGGGTAATCGCTGATTACGATACCACTGTAGCTATGTTGAAGTACTACATCGCTAAGACCTTAGGGCATTCAAGTGGTAAGCCATATGTTATGGTTTGTGTACCAAGTGGGATTACTGAAGTTGAAAAACGTGCAGTTATTGATGCTACTCGGGTTGCAGGAGCTCGTGATGCTTATGTAATCGAAGAACCATTTGCAGCTGCGATTGGTGCTGGATTACCAATCATGGATCCAACTGGTAGCATGGTAGTTGATATTGGTGGTGGAACTACTGACGTTGCTACAATCTCACTGGGTGGAATTGTTTCTAGCCGCTCAGTTCGTGTTGCTGGTGACAAGCTTAACGAAGCGATTGCTACTTATGTTCGTAAAAAGCATAATTTATTGATCGGTGAAAGAACTGCCGAACGGCTTAAATGGGAAATTGGTTCTGCATCATTAGAAGATGCTAAGAACATCGAAGGAACAACCGTACGTGGTCGTTACCTGCTTACTGGTTTACCAAAGGCCGTTGAAATATCAGCTGAAGACATTTCGACTGCCATTCATGAACCGATCTTGGAAATTATCGGAACCGTTAAGGAAACGCTTGAAGAAACTTCTCCAGAAATCGCTGCCGATGTTATCGATCATGGGATCGTACTTACCGGTGGGGGTGCATTACTTAAAAATCTTGCTGAAGTTATTTCAGATGAAACTCAGGTTCCAGTATCAATTGCTAAAGACCCGCTTGATTGTGTCGCAATCGGAACTGGTGAATCACTAAAGAGTATTGACGTAATGAAGAAAAAATAAAAAAACAATCACTGCGGGAGGGCTTATGCTTCCCGCTTTTGTTTTTATAAATCAAAATTTATGGAGGGGCAATTATGCACAAATTTTTCTCCAATCGAAAATTGGTAATTGTCATGGTGTGCGTTGTTATCAGTATTGGCTTAATGACGTTTTCAGTTGCGGTGCGGAATCGTAAAGCCACTCCGCCGTTAATCCAACAATTTGGTAATGACGTTGCTGGATTCACTAATACTGTCGTGTCAACACCAGTGAATATTATAAGCAATGGATTTGGTTCGATCGGTAGCTTGTTGAACACCTATCAAGAAAACCAAATTCTAAGTAAACGGGTTAATGAGATTACTTCAACTCAAGTTCGTGATGAAGCGTTACAACGTGAAAATGCAAAATTAAAGAGTCAATTAAAATTAAACGATACTCTTACTAGCTATAAAGCGATTAATGCAGCTGTAATTACGAGAACCCCTTCATCATGGCAAAATCAAATTATTATTAACCGTGGTGCAAATGCGGGCGTTAAAAAAAATATGCCAGTATTAGTCGATACTGGATTAGCTGGTCGGGTTTCTGAAGTCAATAAAACTAATAGTAAGGTTGAATTGATTACTAATAATAATGCAGCGACGAACCGTTTTGCGATTCAGGTGAATGCCACTAACGGAAAGGTCGTCAACGGAATTATTTCTGGCTACAATAAAACAACTGGGTTAGTTGAAATGGGCAATATTACGACTAAATCTAAGATTAAAGTTGGCCAACGGGCATATACTAGTGGATTAGGTGGAATCACACCTAAGGGTCTATACATTGGAAAAGTGGCTAAGGTTTCAACTGATGACTACGGTTTGTCATATAAGATCTATATTAGCCCTGCTGCCGATCTAAACGATATCGAAGCAGTGACCGTAGCTAGCCGTGCTCAGTAGGGGGGATTGAAATGCTAAGGAATTCACCACTAAGGTTTTTATTTCCCATTGGCTTATACGTTGCATTTTGCTTAGATGGATCAGTTAGTCAAATTTTTAGTAAGCAGTTATTTGGTGCCCAGTCGTTTGTTCCCAATTTAACATTACTATGGTTGATCTTTGGCTTGCTATTTGAAAATGAAATTAATTTACACTTGGGATTATGGGCAGCTTTGGTTGGATTTATAATGGACTTATTCTACTTTGGAACATTGGGGGTCTTTTTATTTATCCTCCCACTTACAATTTACATTAGCCGATTCCTATATCGTTATCTATCGGCAACGTTTATTTCTGGATTTTTAATTTATTTCATTGGGCTTACGTTGACAATGTCATTTTCATTTTTTGCAAATCGCTTTGTTCATCTAGCTAATATTACGGTATCCAATTTTTTAGTGTCTGTTTTGGGACCTAGCCTTGCATTTAATCTAGTTCTATTTATTATCACTTATTACCCGATTTCAGTGTTATTTAACCGCTATCGGGAAAAGTCATAGGGGGAAATTGATTTGAAAGCAGTTAGCTTAAAAGGGACTAAAAATGGTTATGAAGTAGTGTTAGATGAATCGGCGTCAATGACAGCGATTCTTAGTGAATTAGAAGTAATGCTGAACCAATTGGATCATGATTATCCAACTAAGCGAATGCATTTAGACATTGTTACTGGGAAACGATTACTTTCTAAAGAACAATTGAATAACATTCGGCAACTATTTAATAATTATAAGCACTTATTGATCAATCAAATTAGCAGTGAAGTGATTACGATTGAACGTGCTAATCAAATTAAGGAATCGGAAAACGTTCATGTTATTGTGCAAACGATTAGAAATGGCCAGGTTTTTGAAGCAACTGGTGATGTGTTATTCTTGGGAACGATTCATGAAGGTGGTAAATTAGTTACTAACGGTAATATCTATGTTTTAGGAAGCGTTTATGGAATCGTTCAAGCTGGTTTCCCTAATTCTGAAGATAGATTAATCGTTGGTGATTTACATAATGCGCAACAAATAAGAATTGGTGAACAATTTGATATCGTTGCTGATAAACAAATTGGTGGTTCTTTTCAAAATGTTGCATATGTAAATGATTTGCACACATTAGATTATGGTAAAATAAAGGAGTTAAAAAAAATTAACCCTAAATTTTACAATCGAATTGGAGGAATTATGTAATGGGGAGAGCAATCGTCGTTACCTCTGGTAAGGGTGGGGTTGGTAAAACGACCACTTCTGCAAACCTGGGGGTAGCTTTAGCCCTGATGGGTAAAAAAGTTTGTCTAATGGACTTGGATATCGGATTACGTAATCTAGATGTTATTTTAGGGTTAGATAATCGAATTATCTATGACATTGTTGACGTTGCTAGCGGTCGTGCTAAATTACGTCAAGCATTAGTTAAGGATAAAAGATTCGATAGCCTATATGTCTTGCCTGCAGCACAAAATACCAATAAAAACGCTTTAAATCCCGAACAAGTTAAGGGAATCGTTTCTGAATTAAAACAGGAATTTGAATACGTATTTATTGACTGTCCTGCTGGGATCGAACAGGGATTCTTAAACGCAGTTGCGGGTGCAGATGGTGCAATTGTGGTCACAACTCCAGAAATTTCTGCGGTTCGGGATGCTGATCGAGTAATCGGACTATTAGAACAACATCCACTTAAGGAACAACCAAAGCTGATTATCAACCGAATTAGAAAAAACATGATGGAAAACGGCGATACAATGGATATTGATGAAATCACTCAACACTTGGGCATTCAATTGTTGGGAATTGTTGTCGATGATGATGCCGTAATTCGTACTTCTAACCATGGAGAACCAATTGTAATGAATCCTGATAATCAAGCTTCACAGGGTTATCGAAACATTGCAAGAAGGGTTAATGGTGAAACCGTTCCGTTAATGCAAATTGAAGAAACAAGTGGGTCCAAAAAATCATTTTGGAATAAACTAGGGAACCTATTTTCTAAAAAAGATTAAGGTAAATCTTGACGAAATGATGATAATGTTTTATAATTCCAGTAATTAAATTAAAGACATTGATCAGGAATTTGTTCATCATTATTCCACAGAAAATCTACGATGATGAGATGTAGATGAATAATGCGAATCTTTCACGCCTGTGAGTCGTTATCTCTGAAGATTATTAGGAGATTACCGTTTTAACGCGTTATTGTTGTAGTTTAGTAAATAAACTCATTGAGTTTCATTGTGTGAGCAATGGAAAAATCTGAGGTGGAACCACGATTAAATCGTCCTCTTAAGTCCCTGACTTAAGAGGACTTTTTTTATTTACTAAACTCACTAAGGTAGTTTGCTTGAGCAGGCTATAAATTGAGGTGGAACCACGTTGGACACGTCCTCTTAGATTAATTTCTAGGAGGACGTTTTTATTTATAGAAGGGAGCTAATTAAATGCTTAATTATATTATTGAGATTTTACCATCACTACTATCAGGGGTTAAAATGACCCTCCAAATTTTCTTTTTGACCCTTATTTTTTCAATTCCATTAGGAATCGTTGCTGGGGTTGGATTAATTTCCAAATTTAAGCCGTTAAAAGCGGTACTGGAATTTTATGTTTGGATCATGCGGGGAAGTCCACTACTACTACAATTGATATTTGTATTCTATGGATTGCCAATGATGCCTGGGATTCAAATTGTTTTTCCACGATTTGATGCGGCACTGTTTGCCTTTGTTTTGAATTATACTGCATACTTTGCCGAAATCTTTAGAGGGGGATTACAATCGATCCCTGCAGGCCAATACGAAAGCGCACGGGTATTGAGGTTATCATATTGGCAAACGTTTAGAAAGATTATCGTGCCACAAGTGGTTAAAATTGTAATTCCATCGATTGGTAACGAAGTAATTAACCTTGTCAAAGATTCGTCATTGGTTTATGTCATTGGAATCGGAGATTTACTTAGAGCCGGAAACGTTGCATCTGCACGTGACGTTACCTTATTACCATTGGTACTAGTTGCCATTATTTACTTAGCTTTAACTGCCATTTTGACGTTCATTTTACGGCGGGTTGAAAAACACTATAGTTACTGGAAATAATTAAAAAGGGGGAATTACAAATGCTTGAATTAAAAAATATTACTAAAAAATATGGTGATCGAACAATTATTGATGGTTTAAATGCTGAAATCAAAGATAATGAGATTATGTGTATCGTAGGACCATCTGGAGCTGGGAAAACGACCTTGCTACGTTGTATTAGCGGATTAGAAAAAATTAATGGCGGCGAATTTATATTAGATGGGCAACGATTTGATCCATCAGCAACTGAAAATAATTTAGTGGGGGTCGTTTTCCAAGATTTTCAACTATTTCCTAATTTAACGGTAATGCAAAACATTACGTTAGCTCCCGAGTTAGTTTTAAAACAAGATAAGGCGACTGCACGTGAAAAGGCACAGGCATTAATCAATAAATTGAACTTAGATGGTAAGGAATCGCTTTACCCATTCCAACTCTCTGGTGGGCAAAAGCAACGGGTCGCAATTGTGCGGGCCCTTGCGATGAATCCAAAGATTATTTGTTATGATGAACCAACGTCTGCGCTTGATCCTAATTTACGGGATGAAGTTGCTAAAATTATTATTGATTTAAAACAAACTGAAGTGACCCAAATCGTGATTACTCATGATATGGATTTTGCTAAGAAGGTTGCAGATGATATGCTGAAGGTTCAACCAATTAAGTAGGGAGGGATAACATGAAAAAAATTTATAAATGGTTATCAATTGCCCTGATATTGGTGGCTGCGATTAGTCTGAGCGGTTGTGAATCAGTGACCCAGCGTGCTAATACAGAAAATACATGGAATAAAATCAATCAGAAAAAGAAAATTGTGATTGGATTAGATGACAGCTTTGTTCCATTTGGTTTTGAAACCAAGGCAGGTAAAATAACTGGTTATGATATCGATCTTGCTAGAGCTGTATTTAAGCAGTATGGCATTAAGGTGGATTTTCAGCCAATCGACTGGTCTATGAATGTAACTGAACTACGGAATGGAACGATTGATTTAATTTGGAATGGGTTGACCGTAACCGCAGAGCGGGCTAAAAATATTTCATTTTCGGAACCCTATCTTTATAATGATCAAGAGTTGGTAACGTTAAAGAGCTCTAATATTAAGAATTTTAATGAGATGCAGGGCAAAGAATTAGGGACCCAGACTGGGTCTGCTGAAATTATCAGTTTAGATCAACAACCAAAGATTTTGAAGGATAAGATCAAAAACAAACAACCGATTTTGTACGATTCATTTACCAATGCATTTATTGATCTAAATGCTAAGCGGGTCAGTGGTTTGTTGATTGATAGTACTTATGCTAACTACTATATTAATCATGAGGCGACACCTGATAAGTATAATACTTACGTTGGATCATTTCCTAAATCTAAGCTAGCGGTTGGGGTTCGTAAGGGTGATAAAACCTTGAGAAATAAAATTAACCAATCATTGAATCGCATGGCTAAAAATGGTGAACTCAAGAAAATCACGCAAAAATGGTTCGGGAATCAATATAACTCACCATTACTTAATAAATATGATAAATAATAAGCGGGCGGTTGCTCGTTTTTTTGTTTGATATTTTATGGGGCATAATTTAATATTACATTATGTAGTTTTTAAAGGGGGAATTATATTTGAAATTGATTAATGGTGTAAACCTAGAAGTAATTTCAAATGATAAGTTTAAGAGTAACAGCATTATGATTGATTTTATCGAACCTCTCGATCATAAAAAATTTGCAGCGTTTTCAATTATTTCTGAAATGATGCATAGTGGGAACCAAGAATATCCAGAACAATCCTTATTAGCAAAGCAGCTTTCGAATATGTACGGGGCTAACTTTGAGACGGATGTCCTTAGGCGTGGTCATTTGCATGTATTGAGAATCAACATGTCTTTTCCGAACCAAAAATACTTACCAACAGATGAATCAATTTTTGAAATGGCGGTTAGTTTTTTAAATGCCGTCATTTTTAAACCACTTGCCAAGAATGGGGCGTTTGATTCAGATGCTTTTGAAATTAAAAAGCGAAACATCATTAATTATGTAAAGTCGATTCCAGATAATAAGCAATACTACGCATCCAATCAGTTAATGGATTTGTACTATCAAGATAATCCTGATTATGCTCAATTATTATATGGAACGGTGGATCAGTTAATGGCTACAGATCCGAAAAGAACGTTTGAAATCTACCAATCAGCGCTAGCTAATTCACAGATTCAAATTTATGTACTGGGTAACGTTGAAGAATCAAAGGTCCAACAAGCGTTCACTAAAATGGATTTTACGCCACGAAATGAAGAGCAGTTAGACCTAAAGACTTCATACCAGCCTGTTCAATCGGTTCGTAAAAAGACTGAAGTTCAAAAGATAAATCAAAGTAAATTGGATATTGCGTACTACCTTCCTGTTTTATATGATGACGATTTAAAATACGCCGCGATGTTATTTAACAGTTTGTTCGGTGGAACGCCTAATTCAAAGCTATTCAAGAACGTTCGAGAAAAGAATAGTTTGGCATATTACGCAGATAGTTTATATACTGCTGCTTATGGGATTGTGATCGTTCAATCTGGAATTGACGCTAAGAATTATGATCAGGTCTTAAAAATTATTGCTGAACAACTAACTGCGATGCAGAACGGTGATTTTACTAATGAAGATATCGAAAGTGGCAAGGCGGAGTTGATCAGCAGACGGTTGTCTGGTTTAGATAGCCCGTTTTACCTAATTGGGAAGGCCAGTTCGGATGCTTTGACCCATCAAAATATTTCTGTTTCGGAATGGTGTAACCGTGTGAATAATGTAACCAAGGCGGATATTATTAAAGTGGCCAAACAAGTTAAAATGCAAGCGATTTATTTCTTAGAAGGGCAGGCTGATGATGACGATGAATAAAAAACACTACCCTGTATATGGAGATACTGTTTACTCCAAGCGCTTAGCAAATGGATTATTGGTAATTGTGGTACCAAAGCCTGATTACCATCGGACCTATGCTACGCTTGAGGTTAATTATGGTTCAATTGATAACGAGTTCATTCATCCTGATACAGGCAAAACAGTGAAGCTTCCAGCTGGAATCGCGCACTTCTTGGAACATAAAATGTTCGATAAAGATGGATACGATGCATTCGACCTATTTAATAAATACGGAAGTAATGCCAATGCTTACACTAGTTTTACGGATACGAACTACCTATTTTCAACGACTAATCACGTGAAAGAAAATTTAAAGATCCTATTGGACTATGTTCAAATTCCATACTTTACCCAAGCAAAAGTGGAGAAGGAAAAGGGGATTATTGGCCAAGAAATTCAAATGTACAATGATGAACCGAACTCACGCATCTTTTTCCAAACGTTACGGAACCTCTACCCCGATTTTCCATTGAATCAAGACATTGCCGGTTCGGTCGAATCAATTGCTAAAATCACTGCTGAAGATTTAAATTTGGCATATCGGGTCTTTTATCAACCTAGCAATATGACGCTTAAAATAGTTGGTAACGTTGATTTTGCAGAAATTATTCAATTTATTGAAGCTGATCAATCAAAGAAGCAATTTGCAGCCCCCGTCAAGATCGAACGAATTTTTCCAAAACAAGCCCCTTACCAATTTTTAGCTTCACACCATGAACATATTGGAATATCAAGACCCAAAGTCGCACTTGCGATTAAGGGGATTCAACCACTCGCCAAGGGTGCAAACGAAGCCAAACAAGAAATTGCAATGACCCTACTTTTGAGCGTATTATTCTCCGAAAATTCGCGGTTATATTCTGAACTATACGATGAGGGAATCATTGACGATTCATTTGGTTATGAATTAGATTGTGAACGTGAATTTTACTTTTTATTTTTGTCCGTTAATACTAACCATCCACAAGCATTTATCGATCGCATCTTAGAAGTGCTTAAAAATGTAAATACTCACTTAGATGACTTGAAAGCTGATTTTGAATTGATTAAAAAAGAAAAGCTTGGCCAACGGGTCTTAATGATGAACTCACTAGAAACAATTGCCACAAGATTAGGCAATCAAATGAATGATTTCACGAATCTATATGATGAAATAGAGATTACAAATTCAATTCAAATATCCGATATAAAGGCTGCTGCTGATCAGTTATTTGACTTAAAAGCAGTTACAACTAATATTTTTGATTAAGAAATTGTTCAATCTACAAACTAGTGTTATCTAGCAACAATTGTTATGATATACTTAATAATGTGAAAATTTAAAATATATTGAGGTAATTTTGATGAGTGAAGAAGATAAAAAAGGAACAACATCAATTGGTCAAACATTACACGATGCCCGTGTGAAAAAGGGACTTACAATTGATGATCTTCAAAATAATACTAAAATTCAAAAGCGGTACTTAATTGCAATTGATGAAGATAAATTTGATGAACTACCCGGTGATTTTTATGTTCGGGCGTTCGTTAAGCAATATGCTGATGCTGTTGGGTTAGATGGCACCGAATTATTGAAACAATTCGATGAGGCACTTCCTGAAACTCAAAACCCAGAATATGTTGATAAAGTCAGTGAAGATAAAATCGCTAGCAGAACGGCACAACGGAAAGTAGACGATCGTAATATGACGATTAGAAGATACATTCCAGTGACGATCATTTCTGTTGCGGTGGTCCTAGTGATCCTAGTGATTTGGTTTGCTGCTGCCAAGAGTTCTAAGAATTCTCAACAAACTAACATTAATAGTGGTAGTTCGGTTTCAGTTTCTGGATCGTCTAGTTCTAGTAGTGAATCCATCAGTGCCAAAAAGGTGACTAAAAAGACAACTAAAAAAGCACCTGCATCAAATACTACGATCAAATCTGAAAGTACATCTACTGATGGTGGGACTTATAGTGTTACGACTAAGAAGTCCGCTAGTGAAATCAAGATTGAAACTTCTGCTAAGGCATGGGTAAGTATTAATGCAAATAGTAGTAATGTTTATCAAGCATCACAAGATGCAAACGTTAACCATACCGTTAAGCTACCAAGTAACACGACTTCTGCAACCCTTAACTTAGGGAATGCAACTGCTACTAAGCTTTACATTAACGGAAAAGCTGTTAAATTAACTAGCAATTCACAAGTTCAAAACATTACTTTTAACTTTAGTAAATAATATTGATAAAAAGCGGGGTAGTTTTACCCGGCTTTTTATTTGGAGGTTTTTTAATGAATTTACCAAATAAATTAACGCTGTTAAGAATCTTTTTAATTCCCATTTTTATTTTAGTTTTAGTACTGCCGATTAGTTGGGGGTCAGTTACCATTCTAGGTAGTACGATTGCGATTAATAGCTTGCTTGGGGCAATAATCTTTGCCGTGGCAACAATTACTGACTTCTTAGATGGTCAAATTGCAAGAAGACAGCATCTTGTTACTAATTTTGGCAAATTTGCAGATCCACTAGCTGATAAAATGATCGTGATGAGTGCCTTTATTATTTTAGTTTCATATGGCAAAGTTCCAGCTTGGGTTGCAGCAATTATTGTTTGTCGCGAACTTGCAGTCACGGGGTTAAGATTGATCGTAGTTGAAAACGACGGTGAAGTGATTGCTGCAGCTTGGCCTGGTAAAATTAAGACGGCTTCACAGATGTTTTCGATCATTTTCTTATTTATGAATAACTTTATTTTTAGCTTAATTAAAGTGCCGATTGGTGAAATTTTACTATATATTTGTTTGTTTTTTACCGTTTACTCTGGTGTGGAATACTTTATTAAAAGTGGATCTGTATTTAAAAATTCAATTTAAAATTATTACGTATTTAAATATTGAGGGTGATAAAATGGCAAATCGGTTTCAAACACAGTTAGTTAAAAAGATGATTGCTTCTGGCCTTACCATCACAGCTGCAGAAAGTTTGACTGCTGGCATGTTTCAAAGCACGTTAGGGGATGTCGCTGGCGTATCAGCGATTTTTCCGGGCGGATTTGTTACCTATGCTAATGAAGTGAAGCATCAGTTAGTTGGGGTTGATGATGAAACAATCAAGCAATTTGGGGTCGTTTCCGAAGAAACTGCAATTGAGATGGCAAGTGGGGCGAGTCAGATTTTAAATACTAAGGTCGCAGTTTCATTTACGGGAGTCGCTGGGCCAGATTCACTGGAAGGAAATCCTGCGGGAACGGTTTGGATTGGCCTGAGTTTTGTGGGCCATCCAACGATTGCTAGCGTTTATCACTTTCAAGGCAATCGAGACGAAGTTAGAAGATCAGCGGTTGCAAAGGGATTTGAAATGCTTGCTCAACGATTAGAACAATAAAAAACGAACTTTTGTTTGCATTTTTGATAATTGATTAGTATAGTATATAAAGATGATTTTTTGGAAACGATAAGGAGGAAAATGAATGGCTGACGAACGCAAGGCAGCACTTGACGGTGCATTAAAGCGAATTGTGAAGGAGTTCGGTAAAGGTTCCATTATGCGGATGGGAGACCGCGGTGATACGCGGATTTCGACTGTTCCATCAGGTTCATTAGTTTTAGATAATGCACTTGGTGTAGGTGGATATCCACGTGGACGGATTGTTGAAATCTATGGACCTGAAAGTTCTGGTAAAACTACGATTGCTTTGCAAGCCGTAGCAGAAGTTCAAAAGCAAGGTGGGACTGCAGCATACATTGATGCAGAAAACGCCTTAGACCCTGAATATGCAACTAACTTAGGGGTTAATATTGATGACTTATTGCTCTCCCAACCTGATACGGGTGAACAAGGGTTACAAATAGCCGATGCCCTAGTATCTAGTGGAGCGATTGATATCGTGGTAATCGATTCAGTGGCTGCACTAGTTCCAAGAGCTGAAATTGAAGGTGAAATGGGTGACACCCACGTTGGTTTACAAGCGCGTTTGATGTCACAAGCTTTAAGAAAGCTATCTGGGACGATCAATAAGACCAAAACGATTGCATTATTTATTAACCAAATTCGTGAAAAGGTCGGCGTGATGTTCGGGAACCCAGAAACGACCCCTGGTGGACGGGCCCTTAAGTTCTACTCCACGATCCGCCTAGAAATTCGGCGTGGTGAACAAATTAAAGATGGTACTGATATTATCGGAAGTCGCGCTAAGATCAAAGTTGCCAAAAACAAGGTTGCTCCTCCATTTAAGCGTTGTGAAGTGGATATCATGTATGGAAAAGGGGTTTCTCAAGACGGTGAATTAATTGATATGGCTGCTGATAAGGATATCATTAATAAAGCTGGTTCTTGGTACTCGTACGGAGAAGATCGTATTGGTCAAGGGCGTGAAAATGCTAAACAATATTTAGTTGAACATCCTGATGTTAAAGCTGAAATCTACAATAAGGTTCGCGTAGCTTATAATATGGGCGGTGCTGCTGAAAAAGAAGCTGCTGAAGGCACTCCTAAGGATGGTAATGCTAAGTCTGATGCCGATAATCAAAAAGATAAATAAATAATAAGATAGGTAAATTGAGTTAACTTAATTTACCTTTTTATTTTGAAATGGTTATAAGTTAGTTGACACTTTGCTTTCTAAAATTTAAAATGGGTAAGTGTGATAGTAATCAATAACATCTAAAATACTGATTAATTAATCATTGTTTGATGATGCGGAGGTGTTATAGTGCCATTTATTTATTTAATCCTCGTCGCAATCATCGCTATTATCGTTGGTTTTTTTGTTGGAAAAGCAGTGCATCAAAGTGCAACTGAAAAGCGTCTTAACGCTGCCCATCAAAATGTCGATGACATTTTAGCTGAGGCAAAGCGTCAGGCAGAGACTACTAAGAAAGAATCAATTCTTGAAGCACGTGAAGAAAGTAATGACTATCGATCAAAAATTGAAAAAGAATTAAAGGATCGCCGTTCTGAAATTCAAAAGCAAGAAGATCGATTATTACAACGTGAAGATTCCCTCGATCGCAAGGAATCATCATTAGAGAAACGTGACAATTGGTTTACTAAAAAGGAAGCCCGTCTTAACGCAGACGAAAAACAAATTGCCAAGCGACAACAAGAAGCAGAATCACTCGTTGAAAAACGTCAACTTGAAGTCGAAAGGGTTTCATCTCTATCACAAGATGAAGCACGCGACTTGATTATCAAGGAGACCAAGAATCAATTAGCTGACGAGCGAGCCAAGATGATTAAATCTAGTTATGATCAGGCGCATCATGATGCAAATGAAAATGCTAAGGATTTGATCGTTCAGGCAATTCAACAAAGCGCTGCTGATACCGTTTCAGAAACAACGGTGTCTGTGGTTAACTTACCAAGTGATGACATGAAGGGACGGATTATCGGACGCGAAGGTCGGAACATTCGGACTTTTGAAACGTTAACTGGAATTGATTTAGTAATTGATGATACTCCAGAAGCCGTTATCCTAAGTGGTTTTGATCCAATTCGAAGGGAAGTTGCCAAAATTGCCTTGGAAAAATTGATTAAGGATGGCCGAATTCATCCAGCTCGGATCGAAGAGATGGTTGAGAAAAGTCGTCGTGAATTAGATCAACACATTCAAGAAGTTGGCGAAGATGTCATTTTTGACTTAGGAATTCATTCAATGAATCACGAATTGATTAAGTTAGTTGGTAAATTGAAGTATAAAATGTACTTCGGACAAAATGCTTTAAGTCGGTCGATTGAGGTAGCAAAGCTCACTGGAGTATTAGCTGCTGAATTGGGTGAGGATGTTACATTAGCAAAACGCGCAGGATTATTACACGAAATTGGACTGGCTGTGGATCACGAAGCTGATGGATCGCACGTTAAAATCGGTGCTGATTTAGCTAAAAAATACCACGAAAGTCCAGTGATTATCGATTCTATTCAAGCTGATGACAGTACTAATTCGACAAAACCACGTTATGTGATTTCAGAATTAGTTGCCGTTGCTGAAAAGATTTCGATTTCCAGACCAGGAGCAAAGAGTAAGTCATTAGAAAGCTTTGTTCACCGTTTGGATAGTTTAGAAAAAATTAGTAATAGTTTTAAAGAAGTAAAACAAAGCTATGCAATTCAAGCTGGGCGTGAAATTAGGGTCATCGTTAATCCTGAAAAAGTTTCAGATACCCAAGCAGTTGTATTAGCTCGCAATATTAAACGTAAGATCGAGTCTGACATGGAATACCCAGGTCACATTAAGGTTACGATTATTCGTGAAGTTCGATCAGTTGAATATGCTAAGTAGAAAAGACCATGCAGTGGTCTTTTTTATTTACTTTCTTCCGTGTTAAAATTAAATAAAATGCTTTCGAAAAAAGAAACGAGGACCCAGATTAGATGAGATTATTATTTGTTGGTGATACTGTTGGTAATATCGGAGTGTCGATGCTACAAGAATATCTACCAAAGTTAAAGAAGGACTTAAAGCCGCAGCTTACCATTGTTAATGGAGAAAATTCCACTTCAGTGGGTAGGGGAATTAGTCACAAGGGATACAAGCAAATTATGAATGCTGGAGCAGATGTGATCACCTTAGGTAACCATGCCTGGAACAATGCTGAGCTGTTAGACTTTATCGATGATACGCCCAACTTAATTCGTCCAGCTAATTATCCTGGCCCAGATGTCCCCGGAAAGGGTTATACGGTTATTAACGTAAATGGTAAAAAAGTGGCTGTGATTAATTTGCAGGGGTTAGTTTTTATGGATAATCTAAACAATCCATTTGATACGATTGATGGGATTTTAGATGCACTTAAAAATGACATTGATTATTGTTTGATTGACTTTCATGCTGAAACCACTAGCGAAAAGACAGCAATTGCACGCTACTTAGACGGGCGCATTTCGGCATTGATCGGAACGCATACCCATGTGCAAACTAATGACTACCGTATTTTACCTGGTGGAACTGCGTTTATGAGTGATGCTGGGATGACTGGTCCATACGATAGCGTATTAGGGATGCAGACTGATTTAATCTTGAAGCGGTTTATTACTCAGCGTCCAGTGCGATTTGCGGTTGAAGAAAATGGGGCTGGAATCTTATCTGGTTGTGTTATCGATATTAGTGATCGTACTGGGCTTGCTACAAAAATTCGCCCCATCTTAATCAATCCAGATCACCCGTATGATAAATAACAGAATGAAAGGAACTTTATAATGGCAAGTGCAGCGAAACTAACGCCGATGATGCAACAATACCAAGCAGTTAAGGATCAATATCCAGATGCTTTTTTGATGTATCGATTGGGGGATTTTTATGAATTGTTTAATGATGATGCTGTTAAAGGCTCACAAATTTTAGAATTAACCCTTACTAGTCGCAACCGTAATTCTAAAGACCCCATTCCAATGTGTGGGGTGCCACATCGGGCGATTCAAAACTACGTTGATATTTTAGTGGATAAGGGTTATAAGGTCGCGATCTGTGAACAGATGGAAGATCCTAAATCAGCTAAGGGAATGGTCAAGCGTTCAGTAACCCAGTTGATTACACCAGGAACAAGAACTGAATCAGGGGTTGCGAATGCCAAAAATAATAACTACCTTACTTCGTTAGTTTACGATGCTCAGAACAATCAATATGGTTTTGCATATTCTGAGCTTTCAACTGGGGAGCTACGTGCAAGTGCTTTAAATAGTGAAGCCGCCATTATTAATGAGTCCCTTAGCTTACAAACCAAGGAAATTGTTGTTGATGATATGGTTAGCGCTGAATTGATCAAGAAATTCGAAAAGTTAGGAATCTTAGTTTCACACCAAAAGGGTGTCAAAAAAATGGCTGAAACTAGCTATCTAACCCAAAAATTGCCGACTGATGTTCAAAAAAGAAGCGTCGCAATTCTTTTGACATATATTACTGAAACGCAAAAAAGGGATCTAGCCCATCTCCAGCAGGCAATTTCGTATGAACCTTCATATTTTTTAAAAATGGATCATAATTCTCAGTATAATTTGGAACTGTCACAAAATATTCGAACGAAGAAAAGGTCCGGAACTTTATTGTGGTTACTGGATAACACTAAAACAGCAATGGGTGGACGGAAATTAAAGCGGTGGTTAACGCGTCCGCTGATTAAGAAACAGGCGATCGTTGAGCGACAAAATGCAGTTCAAGAACTATTGGACCACTATTTTGAACGGAGTCAACTTCAAGAGGCTTTGATTAAGGTTTATGATTTAGAACGCCTTTCTGGTCGGGTAGCTTTTGGAAACGTTAATGGTCGTGATCTAATTCAATTAAAAACTTCTCTGAATCAAATTCCACAAATTAAGTATTGTTTAGAGCAACTCAATCCCAAAGTATTAGGAGGGATTTACCAAAATATCGAACCTGTTGACGATGTTGCGAACTTGATTGATGCTGCAATCGTTGAACAACCACCGATCTCAGTTACCGAGGGTGGGGTGATTCAAGATGGCTACAGTCGTCAATTGGACCAGTATCGAGATGCAATGAAAAACGGTAAGCAATGGTTAGCTGATTTAGAGGCGCGTGAACGAAAGGCAACTGGTATTAATAACTTAAAGATTGGCTATAACCATGTTTTTGGTTATTATATTGAAGTGACTAAGGTGAACTTGAATAAGTTACCACGCGACCGCTATGAACGAAAACAGACCTTAACCAATGCAGAACGCTTTTCTACACCAGAATTGAAGGAGAAGGAATCGTTAATCTTAGAAGCTCAGGAAAAATCAAAGAGTTTAGAGTACGATTTATTCTCTGAAATTAGGGAACAGGTCAAAAAATCGATTCAACGGCTTCAAAAATTAGCGGATGCAATTTCTACGTTAGACGTACTCCAAAGCTTTGCTAGCATTAGTGAAGAATACCGCTGGGTCCGCCCCACATTAGATGATAATCATGACTTAGAAATTATTGATGGACGCCATCCGGTAGTTGAAAAGGTAATGGGGCGGCAAGTTTATGTTCCTAATAACATTGAGATGGATCATGATACGAACGTGTTATTGATTACAGGGCCTAACATGTCTGGGAAAAGCACTTATATGCGTCAATTAGCATTAACGGTTATAATGGCTCAGATGGGGTGCTTTGTCCCCGCCAAATCAGCACAAATGCCAATTTTTGATCAAATATTTACTAGAATTGGTGCAGCTGATGATTTAATTAGTGGCGAAAGTACCTTTATGGTCGAAATGAAGGAATCTAATCAAGCTTTGCAACAGGCAACGCCCAATAGCTTAATCCTATTTGATGAACTAGGACGGGGGACTGCGACCTACGACGGGATGGCTTTAGCACAGGCGATTATTGAATACGTTCATGATCAAATTCATGCGAAGACCCTGTTTTCCACTCATTACCATGAATTAACAGCCTTGAACCAGGAGCTTCCACATCTGAAAAATGTGCATGTGGGGGCTAGTGAAAAAAATGGTGAACTAGTGTTTTTACACAAGGTAAAACCAGGAGCAGCTGATAAGTCATACGGAATTCATGTTGCTAAAATTGCTGGACTACCAAGCCCGCTTTTAAAACGCGCAGACGTGATTTTAAAGGACTTAGAGGCACACTCTAATCATGAAGAAATAAATTCTCCTGCCTTGGATGCACAACCACAGCCGCAGCCAGATGAGTTAGCACAACAAGATCAGCAACTGGCGTTATTTTCAGAACCACTAGCTGATGATAAATTAGTTAAGCATAGCAAAATTGAAAAGCAAGTTTTGGTCGATTTAGCTAAAACTGATTTAATGGGAATGACACCAATGGATATTATGAATAAGGTTTACCAATGGAAAAAACGGTTGAATGATTAATTAAGAAGGGGGCAGTTCGATGGGAGCGATTCATAAATTATCACCAATTTTATCGAACCAAATTGCAGCTGGGGAAGTAGTTGAAAGACCAGCTTCTGTAGTTAAGGAACTAGTCGAAAATGCAATCGATGCGGATAGTACCCAAATTGATATCAACGTTACTGATTCTGGATTTAATAGCATCCAAGTGATTGATGATGGTAAGGGAATGGATCCAGATGATCTGCCCTTAGCTTTTACTCGTCATGCAACTAGTAAAATTAGCGATCGTCGTGATCTATTTAATGTGCATTCGCTCGGTTTTCGGGGTGAAGCCCTACCAAGTATTGCCTCTGTTTCTGATGTAATCGTAAAGACTTCTAACGGGACCCAGGGAGTCGAATATCATGTTCGCGGCGGCAAAGAAATTGATAATAAGCCAGCCGAACTACGGCGTGGGACTACCCTAATAGTGCAAAACCTATTTTTTAATACGCCCGCACGGCTGAAGTATATGAAGACGCCTTCTACGGAATTATCAAAAATTACCGATGTTTTAAATCAAATTGCACTGGGGCATCCAGAAATTTCATTTTCCTTGGTTCACAATGGTCGAGAGTTGCTCAGAACCTCTGGACGGGGAGATCAGCTTCAAGTCCTAGGCGGCATTTATGGTGCTAAAAAAGCACAAAAAATGCTTGCCTTTGAGGGTCATGATTTAGATTTTAAAATTAGTGGCTATTTCAGCCTGCCCGAATTGACGCGGGCAAATCGGAATTACGTAGTGGTGATTTTGAACGGGCGCTTCATTAAAAATTATCAAATCGTCAGAGCCATTGTTGCTGGATATGGCTCTAAATTAATGGTGGGTCGCTACCCAATCGCAGTAATTAACATTCAAGTTGACCCCACCCTAGTGGATGTGAATGTTCATCCAACGAAGCAAACTGTCCGCGTCAGCAAGGAGGATGCACTTTGTAATCTAATTACAAATACGATTGCGAAGCGGTTCTTAAATCAAAATTTAATTCCAGATGTAATGAACCGTGAGCGTTCGGTAAAGCCACGCTACCATAATGATCAAACAGCATTTGATCTTAATCGTCAGCCTAAACATTATCATGTTGATACAGACCATGATTCTAAAACGGTAGCCAAGGCAGAGAATATAAATCCTACGGTTATTGAACCAGACCAGCAAACAACGCCCCCCAAGCTGATAAAAATCAACACAAGAAAAGATTTATTTGGCACCGCCGTTGATAACTTTGTTGAACATTATCGGAATGAACCATTGGCCATGACTAGGCCGTTTGCTGAAATGCAGTCAACCCCCAACCAAACGTCAAGTGAGGTTCATAATGTCGATTCATCAACTAAGTTTCCGAATTTGATTTACATTGGACAAATGCATGGAACATATTTATTGGCAGAATCTGATGATGGGCTGTATATTGTTGACCAGCATGCTGCTCAAGAGCGAATTAACTATGAACGGTTTCGTAAATCGATAGGGAATGTTGCCAATGATCAACAGGATTTATTAGTGCCGATCGTGTTGGAGTATTCCACAACTGAAGCAATTAAATTGTCTGAACGTTTAGATTTACTTCAAGGAATTGGGATCTTTTTGGAACCTTTCGGTAAGAATAGCTTTATTATTCGTCATCACCCGACTTGGTTCGTTGCTGGGCAAGAAGAGGCAACGATTCGCAACATGGTGGATAGCGTTTTGAATAATGGTAAAATCACGGTTGCTCAATTTAGGGCTCAAACTGCAATTATGATGAGTTGTAAACAGGCAATTAAGGCTAACCATCATTTGGATCGTAAACAAGCAGTATCACTACTTGCACAACTGGAGAAAGCCGAAGATCCATTCAATTGTCCCCATGGTCGTCCGGTGTTGGTTCATTTTACGAATTACGATATGGAAAAAATGTTCAAACGGATTCAAGACCCACATCAAAGCCAGAATAAACGGGATTAAGGAAGGTAAAATTAAATGTATGAATATTTGAACGGCTACGTGACAGTCGTTACCCCCAGCTACATTGTATTGGACGTAAATGACGTTGGTTATTTATTGTTCACTGCTGATCCATACCGCTATCAAGTTGATACCCAAACGAAGGTCCGAATTTACATTCATCAGGTTGTAACGGATTCATTTCAATCGCTATACGCTTTTCAAAGCCGCGATGATAAAGCATTGTTCGAAAAGTTGATTAACGTTTCTGGAATCGGCCCCAAAAGTGCGAATGCAATTATGGCGGGCAATCAAAACCAGGGCCTTTTGCGGGCAATTAACGAAGAAAATATTACCTTTTTGACGAAATTTCCAGGAGTTGGTAAAAAAACTGCAAAGCAAATCGTTTTAGACTTAAAGGGTAAAATTGATGATTTGTTTCAGGCGGTGGAATCAACGCCTGCGGATTCTGCAGATGATTCGTTAGCTAATAATGATACTAAGGAATTAAAGGACGCCTTAGGTGCATTAAGTGCACTAGGGTATTCTGCTAGGGATATAAAAAGGGTTGAAAAGCAACTATTGGCATTTAATGAACCCATGGATACCAATCAGTATTTAAGTGAAGGATTGAAACTGTTAACTCAATATTAGAAGGGAGGATTTATGATGGCAGATGATAATCGAATCGTATCTGGTAGTTCTCAAGGAAATGATGAATCTGCAGTTGAAAAGTCGTTGCGCCCACAAACGTTAAGCCAATATATTGGTCAAGAACAATTGAAGCATGAACTATCAATTTATATTCAAGCGGCTAAGCAACGAGAGGAGTCATTAGATCATGTATTGTTGTACGGACCACCTGGACTGGGGAAAACGACCTTAGCAATGATCATCGCACGTGAAATGGGGGTTAATATTAAAACCACCAGTGGGCCTGCGATTGAAAAACCTGGCGATTTAGTGGCGCTATTAAATGAGTTGCGGCCTGGGGATGTTTTGTTTATTGATGAAATTCATCGGTTACCTAAGGTAGTGGAAGAAATGTTGTATTCGGCAATGGAGGACTTTTATATCGATATCGTTGTTGGTCAAGGGCCAACCGCCCATCCAGTTCACTTTCCACTGCCACCGTTCACGTTAGTAGGAGCTACGACCCGTGCTGGAATTTTAGCGGCCCCGTTGCGGGATCGATTTGGGATCATAGAACATATGAATTATTATGAAGTTGCTGATTTACAGGAAATTGTTAAGCGAACTGCTGATATTTTTCATACAAAGATTAAAGAGCAAGCCGCCCATGAAATCGCTAGAAGATCACGCGGAACGCCACGGATAGCGAATCGCTTATTAAAACGGGTTCGTGATTTTACACAGGTTTCTGGTCAATCAAGTATTGAATTACCAGTTGTAGCGCGTGCATTAGAGTTATTAAAAGTTGATGAAATGGGCCTTGATGCAACCGATAAAAAACTGTTGACTACGATGATCAAGATTTATAATGGTGGTCCGGTCGGGTTGAATACGATTGCTGCTAATATTGGTGAAGAATCCGATACGATCGAATCAATGTATGAGCCATACCTGTTGCAGATTGGATTTTTAAAACGGACTGCTCGTGGTCGAATGGTTACTAATGAGGCCTATGAGCATTTTCACTTAAAACCAGTAGACTAATTGGCTGATTTTTGTTAAAGTAGTATATAAATAAGGAGTGTAATTAATTATGCAATATTCAAGTTTTATTTTTATCGCGCTAATCATTGTTGTGATGTACTTCACCATGATTCGGCCACAAAAGAAGCGGCAACAAGAACACCAACAAACTATTAATAACATTAAGCAAGGCGACAAGGTTGTAACCATTGGTCGTCTTCACGGTGTCGTTGATTCTATCGATCGAGAAAATAAGACCGTAACATTGGATTGTGACGGCATCTTTCTTGAATTCGATCTAAACGCAATTGCTAGTGTTACTGCTGCTCCAGTAGCTGCTAGTCAAGATGATTCAAAATCAGAATCAAATGATACTGATTCAGCTGCTGATGATAGTGCTGCTAAGTCAGATGAATCAGCAAAATAATTTTAATTGACCTTTGGAAAGCCTGAAGTTACTCAGGCTTTTTTTAATGTTATAATTCAGTTAACAAATAAAAAAGGATGGCATTATGAATACTCAAGAAAAAATCGTTAATGCAATTAAACAATTCGATACAATTATTATCCATCGACACCAACATCCAGACCCAGATGCGATCGGCTCACAGATGGGACTAGCCAATATTATTAAGGAATCATTTCCAAATAAGCATGTGTACTGTGTTGGAAAACAGTACACAGGTTTTAATTGGTTAGGGACTGTTGATGAGATTGATGATGATGTTTATAAAGATGCTTTGGTAATGGTATTAGATACCGCTAATCAACCCCGCGTTGACGATGATCGTTACACTAAGGGGAAAATGTTGATTAAGATCGACCACCACCCCAATGATGACCAATTTGGTGATTTAATGTGGGTCCAACCAGAAGCCTCCAGTACTAGTGAGCTTGTTTATGATCTTTACAGCGCAAGTGCTGATTTAAAGATCAATGCTGAAGCTGGACGGTTATTGTATGCCGGAATCGTTGGCGATACCGGTCGTTTTAAGTATCCTTCTACTTCTGCCCATACGTTCGCCGTGGCCGCTGGACTTGCGCAATTAGACTTTTCAACTAGTGATGTCAATCAAATTGAAGATGAAATCGATCTACCATTAGCGCGCCTATCTGCATATGTTTACCAAAATCTTCAAATCTTGGATAGTGGTGCGGGTTATATTATCTTGACCAACCAAATTTTAAAGGATTTAGAGTTAGGTGACGAAAGTACATCTGCAGTAGTTCCCCTCCCTGGTAAGCTTAAGGAAGTGAAGAACTGGGCCATTTTCGTTCAACAAAAAGATGAAACCTATCGGGTGCGGTTGCGTTCTAAGGGTCCCGTGATCAATGAAATTGCGAAACATTTCGGTGGGGGTGGCCATCCATTAGCGAGTGGTGCGGTTGCTAAAGATGATGCAGAAATTAAGCAGGTAATTGCAGCAATCAGTGATGCTGCACAGAATTATAAAGGAGTAATTGCCTAATATGAGTACCACTTTTAAACAGTTCAACTTCAAGCCGTTTATCAACGAAGCATTGGAAGAATTAAAATTTACCGAACCAACACCGGTTCAAGCTAAAATGATTCCAGTGATTAGAAAGGGGAAGGACGTTATTGGTCAATCCGCTACTGGAAGCGGTAAGACCCACGCTTTTTTACTTCCAATTTTTGATCAATTAAATCTAGATAAGCAGGTTGTTCAAGCTGTAATTACCACCCCTAGTCGGGAGTTAGCCTATCAAATCTATGAAAATGCTAAGCAGTTAGCTAGCCATAGCGACAAGCCAATTCACATTGCTAATTACGTGGGTGGAACTGATAAGCAACGCCAGATTGAAAAATTAGAGCACGAACAACCTCAAATTATCATTGGAACGCCTGGGAGAATCTTGGACTTAGTTAACACCCAAGCCCTCGATTTACACACTGCGAATCGTTTAGTAGTCGATGAAGCTGATATGACCCTAGACCTGGGGTTCTTAGGCGAAGTGGACAAAATTGCGGCTAGTTTTGGCGATGACCTACAAATGATGGTCTTTTCAGCTACGATTCCACAAAAACTAGAACCATTTTTGAAGAAGTACATGAATCAACCAGTCTTAGAAGAAATCCCAGTCGAATCAGTGATTAGCCCTACCGTTGATAACTTTTTGATTTCTACTAAGGGTCAGGATAAAAATGATTTGATCTATCAACTGTTAACGATTGGTGAACCGTATTTGGTGTTGATCTTTGCTAATACCAGAACACGGGTCCAAGAAATCCACGACTATTTAGTAGGACAGGGACTCAAAGTCGGAATGATCCAAGGTGGAATGAAGCCGCGAGAACGCAAGCGCATCATGAAGCAGGTCCAACGCCTTGAATTTCAGTTCGTAGTAGCGACTGATTTAGCTGCACGGGGAATCGATATCGATGGGGTTTCTGACGTGATCAACGATGATATCCCAGAGGACTTGGACTACTTTATTCACCGTGTTGGTCGAACTGGTCGCAAGGGGATGGCTGGAACTGCCATTACGCTTTATCAACCTGGTGAAGAAGAACGCGTTGCTGAACTTGAAAACATGGGAATTAAGTTTCAACCTAAGGCGATTAAGGACCATGAAATCGTTGATTCATATGACCGTAATCGCCGTAAGACCCACCGTAATCGTTCTAAAAAGCTAGAACCAACTATGATTGGGATGGTGAAGAAGAATAAGCGGAAGGTCAAGCCGGGCTACAAGCGGCGCATTAAGAACGCCATTAAACGAAATGATGAATTTAATCGGCGGGTTGAACAACGTAATGAAGCCCGTCAACAACGGAAGCAAAAGAAGCAAAGTTCCCAACGATACCGTTAATTTTTCAGTGTAAAAGTTGGCTCAATAGTTAAAAATATTGTATAATTGAGTTGAATAAAAATACAAATAACAAATTGGAACATCCAAAATCTAAATGGAAATTAGGGACAGGTCGGTTATTGCAAGGTCTGCAAGTTTAGATTGCGGGCTATCCATTTCAAAGTTACGCTACTCAGCGTTATTGAGAATTAAAGAGGTAAACGAAAACATCGTTGCAAGTAAAGTGGTACCGCGTTAAAAGCGTCTTTACTAGCAACGGTGTTTTTGTGCCTTTGGAGGGGTTTATTGATGAAAAAATTAAGTAGTAGTGAAATTCGCCAAATGTACTTGGACTTCTTTGAAGAACGTGGTCACACGATCATGCCAAGTGCATCATTGATTCCAGTTGATGATCCATCATTATTATGGATTAACTCTGGGGTTGCCACCATGAAGAAGTATTTTGAAGGACGGGTTGTTCCTAAGAATCGTCGGATGACTAGTTCCCAAAAAAGTATTCGGACTAACGATATCGAAAATGTCGGAAAGACTGCTCGGCATCAAACGCTATTTGAAATGTTAGGGAACTTCTCAGTGGGGGATTACTTTAAAAAAGAAGCCATCCATTGGGCGTTCGAATTGCTAACTTCAGAAAAGTATTTCGGTTGGGATAAAGATAAGCTTTACATGACCGTTTATCCTGAAGATGAAGATGCCAGAAACTTTTGGATCGAAGCAGGAGTTGATCCTAGTCATTTGATCGACATGGAAGATAATTTCTGGGATGTTGGCCAAGGGCCTTCAGGTCCCGATTCAGAAATTTTCTATGACCGTGGCGAAAAGTTCAACGACTTAGCACCCGATGATCCAGAAAACTATCCTGGTGGGGAAAACGAACGTTACCTTGAAGTTTGGAACATCGTGTTCTCCCAATTTAACCACAAACCAGATGATACCTACGAACCACTTCCTCGGAAAAACATTGATACGGGGATGGGACTCGAACGGGTGGTTTCAATTTTCCAAGATGCACCTACGAATTTTGAAACCGACTTATTCTTACCAATTATTGAAAAGACGCAAGTACTCAGTGATGGCCGTGAATATGGTAAGGTGCACGCTGATGATATTTCATTTAAGATCATTGCTGATCACGCTCGGGCAATTACGTTTGCCATCAATGATGGTGCGATTCCATCCAACGTTGGTCGTGGATATGTGATTCGCCGATTGATTCGGCGGGCAATCGTCGCTGGTCGAGATCTTGGGATTACTGAAAACTTCTTGTATAAGCTCGTCCCAGTAGTTGGTGAAATCATGAAGGCGTTCTACCCAGAAGTATTGAAGAATGCTGATTACATTGAAAAGGTTATCAAATCAGAAGAAAATCGTTTCAATGACACCCTATCAGATGGTTTGAACCTCTTGAACGACTTGATGGATCAAGTGCGGGCTTCAGATGGTAAGCAAATGAGTGGAGCCGATGCATTTAAGCTTTACGATACCTATGGATTCCCGTTTGAATTGACTCAAGAATACTTGGCTGACGCTGGAATGAGCGTGGATGCTGAAGGGTTCAAGAATGAAATGCAAAAGCAAAAGGATCGGGCACGTAACGCCCGTGACGATGGCAATGCCATGAGTGTTCAACGCGACTTGCTAGTTGACATTAAGACCCCTAGTGAATACGTTGGTTACACCCAATTGATCGTCGAAAACGCGAAGGTCGAAGACATCGTGTTTGATGAAAAGCTTGTGGATCAAGTCAAAGCGGGGAAGGCTGAAATTATCTTTGATAAGACGCCGTTCTATGCTGAAATGGGTGGTCAAGTGGCCGACCAAGGGGTCATCGAAGATCACGATGGGAACCTAGTTGCCAAGGTGCTCGATGTTCAGCATGCACCGAACAACCAAAACTTACACACCGTTGAACTATTTGAACCAATGCAAAAGGGTGCGACTTACAAGTTAGTCGTTGACCGTCACTTCCACAGCAAGGTGGAAAAGAACCATACGGCAACCCACTTGTTGGATCAATCATTAAGAAACGTACTTGGTGGTCATACTCAACAAGCTGGTTCACTAGTGGAACCAGACTACTTGCGGTTTGACTTTAACCACTTTGGTTCTGTGACTGATGAAGACTTGAAGAAGGTTGAACAAATGGTCAACGACCAGATCTTTGCGGAACTACCAGTGACCACGATCGAAACTGATCCAAAGACTGGGAAGGAAATGGGTGCCGTAGCCGTATTTAGTTCTAAGTACGGTAAGAAGGTCAGAGTGGTTAGTGCTGGAGATTTCTCAATCGAATTCTGTGGTGGTGATCACGTTAAGAACACGAATGAAATTGGCTTGTTCAAGATCGTTTCAGAATCAGGAGTGGGTGCTGGAGTGCGGAGAATCGAAGCCGTTACTTCCCAAGAAGCATACGAATTTCTGAATGACAAACAATCCCTATTGAACAAGATTGCAGTTGAATTGAAGACTAAGCAAATCAAGGACGTGCCAAATAAGGTAACTCAACTTCAATCAGAAGTTAAGGAACTACAACAAAAGCAAGAATCACTTGAAGCTAAAATTGCTGGTCAACAAGCTAACAACGTTTTTGAAAATGTAAAGGACGTTAATGGCGTTAAGATCATTACTGGGATTATTAAGGATTCTGGAATGAACCAACTTCGTCAACTAGCTGATACCTGGCGGACAAAGGGTCTGTCCGATGTATTAGTGCTTGGAACTAACAGTAAGGATAAGGCGAACCTAATCGCTGCCGTTAGTGATGAAAAGGTCAAGGCTGGCTTAAAGGCTGGCGATTTGATCAAGGCAATCTCTGCTAACATCAATGGTGGTGGGGGCGGCCGTCCTAACATGGCGCAAGCTGGTGGGACGAATCCTGCTGGTTTAAACGACGCGATGAGTGCTGCATTAGATTGGCTTAAAGAACAAAAATAGTTAAATAAAAAGACTCTAATGGTTGAAAATCATTCAACCATTAGAGTTTTTTTCGTTATGTATGCTATAATAAGACAACTGGTTAATAATGAACGAATTAATTAATGTTTTGATTCAATTTGAGATTTATATTGATTTTTAGTAAAATTAAGTTGAATGTTATAATTTGTGAGGTGTTGTAGATGTCTTCTTTAGATAAAACGATGTACTTCGATTTTAATAAAGCACCGAAAGATGTACATGATACACTTTTAATTGTGTACAAAACCCTAGAAGAAAAGGGTTATAATCCATATAATCAAATTGTTGGTTATTTAATTTCAGGAGATCCAGCATATATTCCTCGTTTTAACGATGCTCGAAATTTGATTCGACGTCATGAACGTGATGAAATCATTGAAGAATTAGTGCGTTTTTATCTTGATAAGAATAAAAAAAATGAGGATATAAATAAATGAGGTTAATGGGATTAGATGTTGGTTCAAGAACCGTTGGAATTGCGGTTAGCGATCCGCTCGGCTGGACAGCACAGGGTGTTGAAATTATACCGATCAATGAAGATAATCAAGAGTTTGGGTGGCATCGTTTAGGGGAACTAGTTGCTAAATATGAGGTGACTGGATTCGTTATTGGCCTCCCTAAAAACATGAATAACACTTCTGGCCCACGGGTGGATGCTTGTCGAAAGTATGCATGGATGGCTAATCAGCGATTTGGCATTCCATTTGATTTTCAAGATGAACGATTAACGACCGTAGAAGCCGAAAGAATGCTAGTTGAAGAAGCAGATACTTCTAGAAAAAAGCGTAAGAAAGTAATCGATAAAGTTGCTGCGGAATTAATTCTGCAGGGTTATTTAGACCGTAAGGGAAAATTAACGAACGAATAAAGGAGAATATAATGACTGAAACAACAAATGAAGATGGTAAGCAACAAATTACCCTAGTTGATGACCAGGGGAATGAGGAGCTTTACACGATTTTATTCACATTTGAATCAGAAGATATGGGCAAGTCCTACATCTTAGTTTACCCTGCTGGTAAAGAAGATGACGATGAAGTGGACATTGAGGCGTATGCACTACCAAAGGGTGAAGATCCTGCTGATCCTCAAGGTGGCCAGTTAATGCCGATTGAGTCTGAGAAAGAATGGGATATTGTTGAATCCGTTCTAAATACATTTTTAGATAATGATTCAGACGAATAATATAACGACTCCCAGCTAATTGTTGGGAGTTTTTTTGTGAATTACTAACTGCAATAATGTTTCATGATAAAATAATGCATGAAGTATTTGGAGGGAATTTAATAATGAGTGAAACTAAAAAGCGGTTCAAAGCTAAGATTGGTAATCGAACGTATACGTTCGTTGGCAAAAGTTCAATGGAGCATATGCATGCAGTAACAGATTTGATGAATAAGCAATTGAACCAATTAAATCAACTATCTTCAAGTATTAGTTATGAAGATGCAATGGTATTACTAGCCTTTAATGCAATTTCAGATCAATTAAAATTACAAGGACAATTGGATCAAATTGAATCCAAATCAAAAAATGAATAATGATGTTGACGATTATAATATTACTATTACTATTTATTAGTACCATTATTGGTTATAGAAGGGGATTGGTGGCTAGCTTATTTATGATTGCTAGTTACATTGTTTCATTTTGGATCGCATTGCACTTTGCTGAATACCCTAAAAGTTGGATTTTAGCTATTTTCAATAGTGCTGATTCATCAATAGTTAGTATAATTGCATTCTTGGGGACTTTTGTAGTTTGCTATTTAATAATGATGCGAATTAGACGAATATTACGAACCATTACGAAACTACCGATTTTAAAACAGCTAGATGGTATTTTAGGTGCATTTAGTGGTTTTTTAATGTGCTATGGAATGATTTTGATCATTTTAAACTTGTTATTAAAGGCTGATGGAACTTGGTTTGCAACTCAATACGTTAACTCTGGAATTGCCCAAATGATTGTAAATCAAACCCCAATCATTACCCCTAATGTAGTTTATCACTGGTTAAACTCTAATTAAGGAGGATTGAATTATGAATTCAAAGGTTCTTGATACCCTTGAGTATAATAAAATTAAAGAAGCGATTCATGGCTTTTTATCAACTAGTACTGGGAATAGCGAATTGCGTCGCTTAAAACCCATTAGTGATCGAAAGCTAATCAAAACCGCACTATTAGAAACTGATGATGGTGCACATATATTAAGATTACAAAAAGCAATGCCATTAGTGACGTTAAATGATATTCGTCCCTATATGAAGCGCTTAACGATTAACGCTAGTTTGAATGGAACTGAACTAGCTCAAATTATGCAAGTATTAATCACTGTTAATCGATTAATGACTTTTTTTGATAATTTACAGGCAAATAAAGTGGAACTTCATCGTCTTTATGATTTGATTCAATCGTTTGCGTTGATTCCAGAAATTACAACAAGGTTGCAAAAAGCTTTAAACCCTGATGGACGGCTTTTGGATTCAGCTTCTGAGGAACTATATGGCTTAAGAAAGCGAATTTCACGGACTGAAAATAACATTCGTAATCGGATGGGCAAATACCTGCGGGGCAATCAAGCTAAGTTCCTTAGTGAATCGATCATTACAATTCGTGACGAACGGTATGTAATTCCAGTGAAAGCTGAAGCCAAATCTAAGTTTGGCGGAATCGTTCATGATCAAAGTGCTTCTGGACAGACTTTATACATCGAACCTGCTGCAGTAGTTGAGCTCAATAATCAATTACGGCGTGATCAATTGGCTGCTCGCCATGAGGAAGTTAAGATTTTAGCTGAACTTTCCGCGATGGTCGCTCCGTACCAAGACGAAATTATTGCTAATTTCAAAATCATTGGTCATTTAGATTTGATTAATGCAAAGGCTCGTTATGCTAAACAAATTAAGGCTACCTTGCCACAAATTTCTGCAAAGAATGTTTTAAATCTAAAAAATGCTAGACATCCATTGATCGATGTTAATAAAGTCGTTGGTAATACGATTGTGCTTGGTGATGAGTATCGGGCAATTATTGTGACTGGTCCTAATACTGGTGGGAAAACAATTACGATTAAAACGATTGGATTACTACAACTAATGGCTCAATCAGGTTTGTTTATTCCTGTTAATGAGGGCAGTCAGGTGGCTGTTTTTGATAATATTTTTGCCGATATTGGGGATGCACAATCAATTGAAAATAATTTGAGTACTTTTTCATCCCATATGGATAACATCATTAAAATTTTGCGTAACATCACTAAAAACAGTCTCGTTCTGCTTGATGAAGTGGGTGCTGGAACCGATCCTAAGGAAGGTGCGGCCTTAGCAATTGCCATTTTAGACCAAATTGGAGTCGTCGATAGTGAAGTGATTGCTACGACTCATTATCCTGAGCTAAAGGCGTATGCTTATAATCGTCCCCAGACGATCAATGCCTCAATGGAATTTGATATTGAAACGCTCAAGCCCACCTATCATCTCTTGGTGGGAGTGCCTGGGCAAAGTAATGGGCTAAATATTGCAGAACGCCTTGGAATGAAAAAAAGCGTTATTCAAGAGGCCCGTTCATTTACTGATACAAGTAGTCAAGAAATCAATAATATGATTAAACAACTAGCTGATCAAACTAAGCAGGCTCGTGAAGATGCTGAACAACTACGGATTCAGTTGAACGATGCGACTAAGTTACACCAAGAATTGACCGATAAGTTTAACCAATACGAGCACCAACGTGAACGGTTGAATCAATCCGCAAAAGAAAAAGCCAATGAGGTTGTTGCTAAAGCTAAGAAGCAAGCGGATAAAATTATTGCCGAGCTTCATGAAAAGCAAAAGCACCTTTCTGAAACAGCCGTTAAGGAAAATGAATTAATGGATGCTAAGGGAAAGTTAAACTCTTTGCATAATGATTTGAGTTTGAAGAATAACCGAGTTTTAAAACGTGAAAAGGCTAAGCATGATTTTCACAAGGGTGACGATGTGATGGTTAAGTCATATGGTCAACCTGGTGTTTTAGTTGATAAAATTGGTAATCATAATTGGGAAGTCCAAATGGGTATTCTTAAAATGAAAATTGACGAATCCGACCTAGAAAAGTTGAGCCAACCCAAAAAAGAACCCAAGCGTCAATACAATACAGTTAGACGGACTAAGTCTTCAGGAATGTCTTCTTCGCTAGACCTTAGGGGTCATCGGTATGATGAGGCGATGCATGAAGTTGATCGTTATATTGATGCAGCGCTACTAGCTGGTTATCCGTCTGTGACGATCATTCATGGGAAGGGGACGGGTGCACTTAGAAAGGGTGTTACCGACTATTTAAAGCGCAATCGACGGGTAAAGAGTTTTGGCTATTCACCAGCTAATGCAGGTGGGGATGGTTCGACCGTTGTTAAATTTAAATAGTGTACAATGCTTTTTAATTGCATTTAATTGAAACCGTGTTAAACTAGTTAAAAATAAGAATTTTAGGAGGTAATTTGATGGTTACGGAAACGACTGATAAAACCTTTGAACAAGATACTGCTAAGGGTGTTACTCTAACTGATTTTTGGGCAACATGGTGTGGTCCTTGCAGAATGCAATCACCAGTTGTTGATCAACTTTCTGAGGAAATGGGTGATAAGGTTACGTTCAATAAAATGGATGTTGACCAAAACCAAGAAACGCCTCAAAAATTTGGGATTATGAGTATCCCAACCCTATTGGTTAAAAAAGACGGTAAGGTAGTTGATAGTATTGTTGGGTACCATAGTAAAGAACAACTTGCTAAGGTATTGGATCAATACGTTGATTAATAATTGAATAAATAAAAAATCATGGCTAATGTTAGTCATGAAGAGACCCCCGTATGTTGGACAGAAAATGTTCAGCATACGGGGGTCTTTATTTTGGCAAAATATAGTTATGAATTTAGATTGAAAGTTGTTTTAGAATACCTTTCTGGAGTTGGATCAACTACGTTGAACCATAAATATGGCATTAAGGGTGTTGCAACAATCTACTCGTGGGTAAAGACGTATAAAAAATTTGGTAAAAAAGCGCTTATTGCAAAACATTATAATCAAGAATATTCTTATATGTATAAATTAAAAGTGCTGAAATGGATGCACCTCTACCACAAGTCGTATCCAGAAACAGCACTTCATTTTAATATTGCATCTCCGTCGAGCATCTTTACATGGCAACGGAGATTAGAGAATGGAAGCCTATATTTAATGAATAAACGTAAGTCCCATCAAAAGAATGTTCTCACAAATAGCGCTGTAAAGCAAATTAAACTGTTAAAAAAGCAAAATTTAGCTTTATCGATTAAACTATCCTATGAAAAATTACTAAGCACTAATAATCAATACGAAAGTATTGATTTATTAGTGAAAAAATTTAGTGATGTTGCAATTTCTAGAATATTATCATCAATTTCATTCCCTAAAAGTAGTTATTATCATCATAGAAAAGCTTCGCTTTCGAAAATAAATGATGAGTTTGATACTGAGGTGAAAAAGGCTGTTAAGGATCATCCTGCTTATGGTTATAGAAGAATAACAGCATTATTTAACAATAATGGATACCATGTTAATCACAAAAGAGTCCAGAGAATTATGCAAAAATACAGTTTACAGTGCCAACTATTTGGAAAAAGAAAACGTAAATATAACTCTTACCATGGCCAAGTAGGCCATGTTGCTGATAATGTTTTAAATGGTGATTTTTCATCTAATAGTTTTGGAGAGAAGATAACAACAGATGTAAGTGAATTTAGATATGGAAATGAAGATATAAACCATCGGGTTTATCTTTCTCCAGTGATGGATTTATATTCTGATAAAATCATTTCATATGGAATTAGCAGCCATCCAACAGTTGAACTAACATTAAAGCCGTTGAACCAGGCACTAAAAAGAATCCAGAACACTGTTAAGCATTCAATTGTGCATAGTGATCAAGGAATTCAATACCAGAGTCATAGCTGGGTTCAAACACTAAACAAATATGAAGCTATTCAGTCCATGTCCCGTAAGGGGACATGTTTAGATAATGCTCAAATGGAATCATTTTTCCATATCATGAAAATTGAAATGATGAATACGCATTATGATACCAAAAAATCCTTAATCAATGCGATGAAAACATGGATTAAGGATTACAATAACAATAGATTAAAAGAAAAACTAGGATACCAATCACCAAATCAATATTTGGGATTGATATCCTAGCAAAAAGTATTAGTCCAACCTATAGGGGTCAGATCATCATGATTTTTTTTGTTTATTCTTGCTCACTATCTTCAGAATCGTTATTTTCTTGAATTTGATCTGAAATGACATCAAATGGGGCAACTGCTTCAAATTCATCAGTGGTATTTTGGGGATCAATATGAACGCTAACGATTACTTGTCCCTTTTTAAGTTTCTTTTTATCAAGCTCTGCTTCAGTGACTAATCCACGTTGTTGTTCAATTGATTGGGCTAAGAATCCAGATTCAAACATGAAATCGGCATCATGATCAGCATTAATTCTAGCATCAACGATTGGACCACTCACTAACCACTCAATTAGATTTTCACTTTCCTTATTCATTGTAAGATGGCCTAGTCCTGATTGCTCAAAGAAGATGGCCAATTCGGATTGATTATTAGTGGCGTATTTGCGCGCCATTCGTTTGCCAGCCCAGTAAAGAATACTATGAACGTCATCACCTAGCAGGTCAGTAATTACTTCATCGCGTAGGAAAGCTGCTGGCCAATTATTTTTTATTTTCGGATTGGTAATGAATTTTTGATATAATTCTTTAGTCATATCCGTTCTCAACCTCAATTCTTTTTCATTTATGAATTCCATTATACACGCACTAAAACATTTTTGGCGAACCTTTTAAACTATCTTATATCTTGAAGGTTGGTTAAAAATGTTAGATAATATAGTTTCATAACATTCGAAAGAGGGATCAACAATGAATTCACAACCAATTGGATTCATGGATTCTGGAGTTGGTGGCCTGACGGTTGCCAAAGAGGTCATTACCAAGCTGCCGAACGAATCAATTGTTTATTTCGGTGACGAAGCCAGATTACCATATGGTGAAAAAAGCCAATCACAGATTCAAGTTTTTGCAATGCAGATTGCACATTTTTTAATAAAAAAAGATATTAAGCTGTTGGTGGTCGCTTGTAATACAGCTACTGCTCAGGCACTTCCTGTTTTACAGCGCGCACTGTCAATTCCAGTAATTGGTGTGATCGATCCCGGAAGTCAATTAGCAGTTAAAACGACGCAAAATAATCGCATTGGGGTAATTGCAACTAATGGAACCGTCAAGAGCCATGCTTATGAGCAGGAATTAAAAAGGTTGAACAAGAACGTGGATGTCTTTAGTCTAGGATGTCCACGATTTATCCCCATGGTTGAGGACGGTAAGTACCATAGCCCGTTAGATCAATCAATTGTAGATGTTGATGTCAAGCCGATGCTAGGCCATGATATTGATACCTTAATAATGGGGTGCACTCACTATCCCATTATGCGATCGTTGATTCAAAAAGCAATTGGAAATGATATTAAATTAGTTGATCCAGGAATAGCGGTATGTGAACAAGTAGTTGAGGTGTTACGCCAGTCAGGCCTTTCAGCGCCTGCAGATCATTTGGCGACTTATCAATTTTTTACCACTGGTTCAATTGATAAATTTGTAACGATTGCCGAAGATTGGCTTCAACGTTCAATTACCGCTAGTCATGTTGAATTAACAGAATTGGAGGATGAATAATGACGGATTTAATCATTGCCACTAATAACCAAAACAAGGCTCGAGAATTTAAGGAAATGCTTGCCCCGCATGGATTTAATATTAAGACTTTAGCTGATTTTCCATCAATTGGTGAAATTGAAGAAAACGGGACTACTTTTGAGGAAAACGCGACCATTAAGGCTAGTACAGTTGCTAAAATTACTGGGCATTCTGTTTTAGCTGATGATTCAGGACTGCAAGTAGCAGCCCTAAATAATGCTCCAGGTGTCTATTCAGCGCGTTATGCAGGTGATCATGATGATGAAGCTAATAATCGCAAATTATTGGCAAATTTAAAGGGGAAACAAGACCGTTCGGCAACGTTTAGGACTTGTTTAGTGTTGTTCAAGCCTAGTGGCGCTAAATTAGTTGTAAATGGTGATATTCATGGAGAAATTTTAGAATCACCGCGTGGGAACAATGGCTTTGGATATGATTCACTATTTTACGTTCCCGAAAAGCAGCTTTCAATGGGTGAGATGACTGATGAGCAAAAAAATGCGATTAGTCATCGGGGCCGAGCTACTCAAAAATTAGTGGATCAAATTGACGAATGGTGGAAAAATAACCAATAAAAAAAGACGATTTTAAATCGTCTTTTTTTATTGGTTATTTTAATTAGTTTAATACTAATGGACTCTTTGGTAACTCGATGCCAGCATCTGAAATTGCATCTAAGTAGTGCCCTAAGAATTCGTGTTGAATGTATAGTTGTTGACCATTCTTAGTTTGGATGTTGACTTGAATTGCAACGTTACCGTCAGGAGTGTTGGTAGCTCCCCAAACATCTGGAGCAGCGATGATGTCTGGATATTGCTTAACGTATTCATCATTGACTTTATTAATGATATCAATCGTTTTTTCTACTGGAGTATTACCATTGATTCTAATTTGGATAATGGCCCGTGTTTCACTCCGATTCCGATTAGTGATCGCAGCAACTTGACGGTTTGGAATGTAGTTAACATATCCATTAAAACTAGTTAATTCAGTCGTTCTTAAATTAACTGATGTTACCGTTCCTTCGATCGATGAACCGTTGGTAAGGGTCAAGGTTGCGTATTCACCTACATCGATTTGTTTTTCGAATAGGATCAAAAATCCAGTAACGATATCGGTAACCAGTCCTTGAGCCCCGATCCCGATTGCCACACTGAAGATACTAGCACTGGCAAGTAAGGTACCGATTGGTACGCCCACTTCGGATAGTACCGAGTAGATCCAGAAGAACACTAATCCGTATTGAAATGAGTTCTTGGCAACTACGTGTAAGGTCGTGATTCGCTTGCTTGAATTTTTAGTGTTATTGCTTTTTCCATATTGTTTAAAAGCCTTATTGATAAAGAACTTTCCCAACCGACTAATGATAATGAAAAAAATCGAAATGATAACGACTGAAAAAATCGTACTAGTTAAGTTGTTTAATATTTTATCCCATTTGAATGTTGCTAAGTATTTTTGAATAAATGAACTATTTTTAGTAATCACAGATTCTGCGAAAAACATTAACTAATTCCTCCTTAGATATAATAACAGTATTTTAACACAGATTTATCAATATAATTAGTAATTAACTTTAATTGTCAAACTTTGGTTAAAATGATATTCTTAATTGTAGGTTTAATAATTAATTGTTGGGAGGGATTTAGATGACTGCAGGTATTATTGCCGCTTTAGCTTTTCTATTATTAGTAATTTTCATTGGTGTATTTTTATTGAAATTGGTTACGACCTTAAATGAAGTTAATCAAAGCTTAAAATCAATTACCAATGATGTGGATGTACTTTCTAATCAAACTGAAAAGATTTTGGCAAGTTCTAATTCAATGCTTAAGGATTTAAACGACAAGGTCAATACAATTGATCCTGTCTTTCAAGCAGCAGCTGACTTAGGGGTTAGTGTGTCAGAATTAAATGATTCTACTAAAAACCTTACAAGTCGGGTTAAAAATGGTGGTAAATTAGGCTTTGGTGGAAAAGTCTTAAGCTTAGTTGGTAAGTCCGCTTTTGGTAACAAGAAAAAGAAAAGTAAAAAATAATCAATTTTAGAGGTGTTTGTTATGAGTAAAAAAGCAGGATTCGGATTTGGTTTATTTTTAGGATTGACTGGTGCCGCTGCATACTTTGCATTTAAGCGTTTAGACCCAGCCAAACAAAAGGAAATTGTTACAAAGGTAAATAATACTGCCCATGATTTAAAGGATCGAGCAGTTGACTATGCATTTTATGCTAACGATGCGCTTTCCGATGCCAAGGAAACGTTAGGACAAAAAACAAATGAAGTTACCGATAACGCAAAGCAAGCGTTTAACTCCGCTACTGATAAGATTAATGATCGTTTCCAAGAGGCTTCTGATGATGATAATGATGAAAGTAACACTACTCAATTTCACACTGCCGCAGATCGTTTAAGAGACGAACTAGGGAGTACATCTGAAGATGCCCAAGATGATATCGTTGTTAATGCTGATGATGTCTTCAAAAATGACAAAAAAGTGGAAACCTTTTATCCCAATGGCACTTCCAAATAACTTAATATACTTAGTTTCAAGCCCTCTCAATATTGAGAGGCTTTTTTATTTATAAATTGATTGCAGTGATGATATTTGTTATATTAAAAAGGATTAATTTATATGTAAGCGCTATTATAAAGAAAAGGAAGGCTATTTCATGGAAAAACAAACGGTTACCATATACGACGTTGCTAGGGAAGCAAATGTTTCCATGGCAACTGTTTCACGGGTGGTAAATGGAAATAGTAATGTTCGTAAAAATACGCGTGATAAGGTATTGGGTGCAATTAAAAAGTTAAATTATCATCCTAATGCAGTTGCAAGAGGGTTAGCCAGTAAGAAAACCACTACTATTGGGGTAATTGTACCAGATGTTACTAATATTTATTTTTCTGAGTTAGCCCGTGGGATTGATGATATTGCTGCAATGTACAAATATAATATTATCTTAGCTAGTTCCGACGGGAATGAGGAAAAGGAAAAGCGGGTCTTTAATTCTTTGATGACTAAGCAAGTTGATGGAATTATTTTTATGGGTCATGATGTTGAACCGACGCTTAGGGGTCTATTTGAAGGATCGACTGTTCCGGTCGTATTGGCTGGAACGGTTAGTAAAAATCAACTAGAAGCAAGTGTTAATATTGACTATCAAGCAGCTGCTTCAGAAGCGGTTAGTAACTTAGTGGCAAATGGTTGTTCTAAGGTGGGGCTGGTTTGTGGTTCACTAGATTATGCAATCAATGCTGATTATCGAGTAGTTGGTTATCGGAGGGGACTTGCTGACAATGATATCCATTTTAATAGTGATTTTATTTTTTCTACGGATGAAAGTTATCAATCTGGTTATGATTTAGCACTTCGCTTAGTTCAAGCGGGAATCGAAGGGGTCTTTGTTAGTGATGATGAACTAGCAGCTGGTATCTTGAATGGACTAACTGATAATGGGGTTAAAGTTCCCAATGATTTTCAAATTATAACTGGTAATGATACTAAGTTTACTCGTGTTGTGCGCCCTCAATTATCTTCAGTAGTTCAACCTCTTTATGATATTGGGGCAGTCGCAATGCGATTATTAACTAAGCTGATGAATCATGATGAGGTTGACGAAAAAAACGTACGACTTTCTCACCAAATTATTAAACGTGATTCAACTAAGTCAAATTAATTTAGAATGGAATGATAATTATGAAATCAAATGAGGCGCTATTGATTATTGATTACACAAATGATTTTGTAGCTGATAAGGGTGCTTTGACATGTGGAAAGCCAGCTCAAGAACTTGACGATTCAATTGTTCAGTTAGCTGATGAAATGAAGAAACAAGGGGCTTGGATCTATTTTCCGACCGATGTTCATACCCCTAATGATCCTTACCATCCTGAAGCTAAGCTATACCCACCCCATAACGTTCGCGATTCATGGGGTCGGCAGTTATTCGGGCATGTTGATGATTGGTATCAACAAAACCAAGGGGATGAAAAGGTTCACCTTTTTGATAAGACCCGTTATAGTTCGTTTGCTGGGACTGACCTTGATTTAAGGTTACGTGAACGCCATGTTGATACGCTCCACTTAACGGGAGTTTGTACTGATATTTGTGTATTACACACGGCAATGGATGCGTACAATCGTTGTTATAATTTAGTAGTTCACAAATCATGTGTGGCAACACTGTCAGATGAAGCGCAGAGTTGGGCTTTGAATCATTTTCAAAATTGTTTAGGCGCAAAAGTGGTTGATTAGGGTTGTTACCTTGATTAGCTTTTTAGATATTGCTATAATTGTATTTGTTTAATTTAGGATTATAAAGAGAGGAGTGCTTAATTTATGTCAGGACATTCAAAATGGCATAACATCCAGGGACGTAAAGGTGCTCAAGATGCTAAGCGTGGAAAGATTTTCCAAAAAATATCACGTAACTTATACCAAGCTGCGAAGGCTGGTGGTGTTGACCCAGACGGTAACCCCCAATTGCGGCTAGAAATGGACAAAGCTAAGGCAGCTAATATGCCAAAGGCAAACGTTCAACGTGCATTGGACAAGGCTTCCGGTGTTGGTGGAGCTAAGTTCGAAGAAATTACTTACGAAGGTTATGGACCTGGTGGAACTGCCGTAATGGTTTCCGCCTTGACTGATAATAAGAATCGGACTGCTTCTGCAATCCGTTCTGCATTCACCCACCATGGTGGTTCATTAGGTGCCTCTGGTTCCGTTTCATACCTATTCGACCGTAAGGGATACATTGTGATCCTTCGCGATGGTTTAGATGTGGATGAAGATACGATGTTAATGGATGCTTTGGATGCAGGTGCCGATGATATGAAGGCTAGCGATGATCGTTTTGAAGTCTTCACCGACCCATCGAACATGCAAGCAGTTAGGGATGCACTTCAAGAAAAGTATGATTTAGATACTGCTGAAGTGAAGATGATTCCAAATACAACAACCGAAGTTCCAGAAGCTAAGTTATCACAATACACTGGCTTAATCGATGAACTATCTGAAAACGATGACGTTCAAGATGTTTACGAAGCCGCTGAATTACCAGATAACGTTGAATAATTAACTTAATATTTATTTGTAAATCCCCAATCAACTTTTTTAGTTGGTTGGGGATTTTTTGATTGGGATAAATATAAATTGCGTAATTAATTATTAAGGAGGGGATATTATGGATGTTAAAACGCTGATTACTTCAGTCTTGATAGAAGCTTATCAAGCGCGCTCAGCAGATGTGTATATTGTACCCAAGCAAACTAATTACACGATCGAACGTCATTATAATAATCAAATCATCACTGTTAAATCAATTCCTAAATCAATTGGACTGAAAATAATTAATTACTTTAAATATAATGGGAACATGTTAATTAGTGAACATCGCCGTCCGCAGATGGGAGCAATGGAGTGGCACCATGAAAATTATCATTGTTATCTACGATTTTCAACCGTTGGGGATTTTAAAAGTCGTGAAGCAATGGTAATTAGACTTATTTATCCGCTGGATAGCCATTCGCTTCATTTTTTAAAACCTGAACAATACCAAAGTTTAAAGCAGCGGTCCGTTCAAAGAGGGTTAATTGTTTTTGCAGGGCCCACTGGTTCTGGAAAGACGACTACGATCTATCATTTGGCACGTGAATATAGCGTAAATCAAAAGGTTATGACAATCGAAGATCCAGTCGAAGTTTACGAACCTAGTTTTTTACAGCTACAGGTTAATTCGGATGCTTTGATGAGCTATCAAGAACTGTTAAAGGTAGGACTTAGAAATCGACCTGATATATTTATCATTGGTGAAATTCGTGATGCCAGTACCGCTCAAGCAGCAGTTCAGGCTGCTTTAAGTGGTCATTTAGTGTTGACCACCCTGCATGCTAAAAGTCCATTAGGCGTGATCGAGCGTTTAACTAATTTAGGGGTGCAGCTCGATTATTTAAAACAATGTTTAAATACAATTTCATATCAACGGCTCTTGTTTAGCAACGATGAGCAACCTAAGGCCCTCTTTAATTTAGTCACGGCTGAAGACATTTTTGAACAACATTTAACCCAAACCGATTCAATTAAAACCTGGCGCACTGATTTAGATCAACTAGTGAGCGCTAAACTAATTGGTGATGAGGAGCGAAAGCGGGTGTGGTATGGATAAGCGACTTTCAATTAAAAAGCAATTACAATTTTTTGAATCCTTAAATGCACTTTTACAAAACGGATTTTCGATTGGTGAGGCAATTAAATTAATCAGTGAATTACATGTTAAGGATCAATTTATTGATAACATAATAAATCAATTGAATGCTGGGGAATCCTTTGCCAACGGATTGATTAACTACATTCCAGTTGATATCGTTAATCAAATTGAAATTGCTGAACAACATGGACAGCTAGTTAATACCCTTCAAAGCATCCAAAAATTTATTGAAGAACGTAATAAGCAGCGAACTAAACTGAATGCACTATTGATTTATCCGTTCTTCCTAGTGGGCTTATTGATGATCATTATTGTGGGAATTAAGTTATTCGTAAGTCCCCAATTAAGCATGATTGGTGGTTCAGATTCAATAAAAAATAATGGTCAAATTTGGTGGTGGCTATTGTTACCGCTTTTTTGTGGCAGCCTAATTTGTTTTGGAATGTGGCTGCGCCAACAAACTCGAATTAAGCGAGCTGAGTTTTATGCGCGGGTGCCTATTATTGGTGGAATCATTCAATCATATTATGCATACTTTTTTGCAAGTAACATTTCATTATTAATGGCCAGTGGTTTAGAAGCCAGATCGATTGCCACTGTTTTAAAACGATTTCAAGCTAATTCAATTTTATTTGAAATTGGCAGGGAGTTGGAATTATCGATTCAGTCTGGTCGCTCAATTAATAGTATTATTGAACGACATGCTTTTTTACCGAATGAGGCGGGACTATTCTTTGATCATGGCGATCAAGCTCAGTTAGTTGCTAAGAAACTAGCTGTTTATTCTAAATTATCTTTTGATAAGATGTGGAATCAGTCTCAACGCCTCATTTCAATTGTTCAACCAGTTATTTTTGTGGTGATTGGAGCGGTAATCGTAATCACCTATTTAAATATGTTGTTACCGATGTACGATACATTAAGCGAGGTTTATAAGTAATGAAATTTAAATTTAAAAGCCAAAGAGAAGCATTCACATTAATTGAAATGACGATCGTGTTATTCATTATTTCCCTTTTGATTTTAATCGTTATTCCGAATTTAACCAACCAAAGAAACAATGCCAAATCAATTCATGGTACTGCGATGGAATCAGTGGTGCAAACCCAAATTGATAGTTATTTGAATGAAAACAGTGATGATAAGGTCACCTATGCAATGCTAGTAAGCAATGGATACTTAAGTGAAAAACAAGCTAAACAAGCCCAGCAAAATGGGATTCGAATTGTTGACAATAATGCTCAAAAATAGATCTGGATTCACACTGCTAGAATCTTTGATCGTAATGGTGATTGCAATTATGGTATTAATGATTGGAATAATTGGTGTGAATGGTCATAGCGCTGGTCGAATGCAAGAACGAATCTTTTGGCAATCTTTTCAAAAACAGTGGCAATATTCAGAACGCTTAGCGGTTGAAAAACAAATTAAGGTAAGGGTTGTTTTTTATAAACATCAGCTACAGTTTATTTATGCTAATGATACGCCATTAGAACAACTGAACTACCCAAAGGGACTGGTTAATTTACAGCCAAGAGAAGAAGTGATTATCAAAAGTAATGGGCACGTTAGCCCCAAAACGATTAATTGGGATTCACAAAATTATCAACGAAAAGTCAAACAAACTTTTCAATTAGGGTGGGGAGTTTATCGAATCAAGTATGAATAATAGGGATGGATTTACTTTAGCCGATTCATTATTAGCGTTATTGATCATCAGCACAGCAGTAACCTTTTATTTGACGTTTTTGCAAACGATTAATGTTAAATTGATGAATAGTAGGATTAGAATGGAACGAGAACGGGAACGGTATGAAAAAGTTATTATGGAACAAAGTAGGCACTAGAAACGCCTTTACCATCGTAGAAAGTATTATTTCATTGATGATTGCCTCAATGGTGGTTTTACTTTGTGGAATAATTATCAACTATAGCTTGAATCGACGCCAGCAGGAGAATCATCTGACTGCTTTTCATATGTATTTACAAATGCTCGAATCTGATGAATATCGATTTAAGTACGTTTCAAATGAATTAGACAGGCTTAATTTAACTGCTCACCATAAAAAATATCAGCTTTCATTATCAAATAATAGTATTAAAATGACTACCGATCATGGTGGATACGTCCCATTAATCGATGGGGTTAGTCGTGTTGAATGGAGTTATCATAATCGAATTTTAAAAAGTAAGTTAATAATGGAAAATGGGGATGTATTTAATGCCAGATCATTATTACCAAAAACGGGGTAGTCAATAATGAGAACAGCTTCAATGACTTTGATTGCAATAATTATTTTATTGTTAATGACAACACTGCTATATTTTCAAATTAAGGCAATCAATGGGGAGATTCGTACTAATAACTCAATTAGTCTCGACTATCAAAAACGGGTGGAATTGGTTTTAAAATCGCAAAAATAATTAAATCGTTGTCAATCTTGAATTTATTCACAATTTTCTGGTAATATTGATGTTGGTTATTGTCTAATCACTTTACCTAAGGAGGTTGAGAATACTGGCTAAAAAAGATACTGAGACTCTTTTTAAGGTATTGGATCAATCGACTGAGTTATTGCAAAAAGCATTGAATTTATCTTATCTAGATTCATTTATTGAAAATGGAAATAACATGTTAGATAATAATAATGTTCATATTGAAAATAATCAACCAAATTCCGATGTTGCTGACCAATTAAAGTCACTATATGAACAGGTTGATTATCAAAATATGGATTCTGAAGATGTTCGTAAGGCCATTCAAATGATTATGATTAAGGCAGTCGTTCAGGATAAAATTCAGGCTAACCACCAATTAACACCTGATACAATTGCGTTCATCATTGGCTATTTGCTTACGCGGATCTTTAAGTCCCAGTCTAAGATTAATATTTTGGATTTAGCAGTTGGTAGTGGGAATTTATTAATGGCAGTGATGCATCAATTATCTTCTGAATTACATGCGGATGTGCATGGCATTGGAATCGATAATGACGATTCACTATTATCAATTGCTGGGATTAACGCTGAGATGCAACAATTACCAGTAGAATTAATCCACCAAGATTCGATCAATAACATTTTGGTAAACAATGTGGACTTAGTAATTTCAGATCTACCAATTGGATATTATCCGATTGATGAAAACGTACGAAATTATGCCACTAGTTCTAAAAATGGTCATTCTTTCGCCCATCATCTATTGATCGAGCAGGGAATGAACCATGTTAAACCAGGTGGTTTTGGGGTATTCTTGGTTCCTAGTAATTTATTTCAAACTGAGGAGTCAAAAACACTATTGAAGTGGATGCAAGATAATGCATACCTGCAAGGGATGTTGAACCTGCCTCGTGAGCTATTTTCAAATCAAAATACTCAAAAGGCAATTATGATCTTACAACGCCACGGTGATGGTGCAAAGCAAGTGAATAAAATCATGATTGGTGAATTTCCTTCATTCAAGGATCAATCTGCATTTCAAAAATTTATTGCAGAAATCGTTGAATGGGAACAAAAGGATTTATTAGCTAAGTCATAATACTATTTTTAAGGAGAATAATTATGGGAAAATCAATTGCAATTAACGCTGGTAGTTCAACTTTGAAGTACAAATTGTTCGAAATGCCATCTGAAAAATTAATTTCTAGTGGGGATATCGCAAGAATTGGGATGCCCGATTCAACCGTATCGATTAAGTATGGAGACGGAAAGAAATATAAGGATACCCTAGATGTTAAGGACCATGAAGAAGCAATCAAGTTGGTATTAGACAAGCTATTGAGCCTTGACATTATTAGTGATTACAATGAAATCACTGGGGTTGGTCATCGGGTCGTTGCTGGTGGAGAAGAATTTAAAGATTCAGTTGTTATTGATGATGATGTCTTACAAAAGCTAGCAGACTTATCAGAATTAGCACCACTTCATGAACCTGCTAATATCTTAGGGATTAAGGCATTTAAGAAGATTTTACCAAACGTTATTAGTGTTGCTGTGTTTGATACTTCATTCCATACCACAATTCCTGAAAAGAACTATACCTATGGAATTCCTTATGAATATTATGAAAAATATGGTGCTCGTAAGTACGGTGCTCACGGAACTAGTTACCGTTACGTTAGCCAACGAGCTGCCGCAATGCTTGGTAAGCCAGTTGAAGACCTTAAGTTGATCATCATGCATATTGGTGCAGGAGCTTCAATGTGTGCCGTTAAGGGTGGTAAGTCATACGATACCTCAATGGGATTTACCCCACTTACTGGTGTGATGATGGCCACTCGTTCTGGGGATGTTGATCCTTCCGTTCTTTCATACGTAATGGAAAAGGAAGGCATTGATAAGCTTAGTGACATGATCACGATCTTGAACAACAAATCTGGATTACTTGGTGTATCAGGCGTTTCTGCTGATATGCGTGAAATCGAAGGGGTTCAAGATAAGAATCATCGGGCTTATCTTTCAAGAGAAATGTACAAGAATAGAATCATTCGCTACATTGGTCAATACATTGCTGAAATGAATGGTGTTGATGCGATCGTATTCACTGCCGGTGTTGGTGAAAATGATATCATGATTAGACAAGAAGTTACCGACGAATTAGGCTACTTTGGCATTGCAGTTGATCCAAAGAAGAATGATATTCGCGGTGAAGAACGTGATATTAGTACTGATGATGCTAAGGTTAAGACTTTGTTGATTCCTACTAATGAAGAATTAATGATTGTTCGGGATGTTGAAAGATTGAAAAAGAACTAAATCATTATCAAATAAAAAAGGTAGCTGATCGGCTACTTTTTTTATTTCAACTAAAAGTGAAATAAATTCATTTAACTTTTTATAAAGTGAATTATTATTGATATAACGCTAAATTACTCTCTCGCTTGGTGCTAGCGTTTTTTTAACTTGGTTGTGATTTTTTATGAACCCAGTTTATACTAATTTACATTATAAAGGAGTGTTTAAAATGGGACAAAAAGATGAACAAATGTCCAAAGAACTTAAAGAACGCCATGTTCAGCTAATTGCGCTTGGCGGAACGATTGGAACGGGACTATTTTTAGGAGCTGGTCAGTCAATTCATTTTGCTGGGCCATCAATTCTACTTGCATACATAGTTGCTGGAATTGCCTGTTTCTTTTTAATGCGTTCACTAGGGGAACTATTGATGTCCAATCCTGATAGTACCTCATATATTGATTTTATTGCTAAATACTTGGGTCCTAAATGGGGATTCATTACTGGATGGACCTATTGGGTCTCATGGATTGCAATTGCGATGGCGGAAGTCACTGCCGCTGGTCTGTATATGAAATTCTGGTTTCCGTGGATGCCACAATGGCTACCCGCGTTGGTAATTTTGATTATTTTATTCTTATTAAATTCGATTACCGTATCTGCTTTTGGTGAAACTGAATTTTGGTTTGCAATCGTTAAGGTGGTGGCAATTATTTCTCTGATTGTTGTTGGAGTCGTATTACTTTTGATTCATTACCAAACTTCAGTGGGAGCAGTTAGCATTGGTAATTTAACCCATGGTAAGTTCTTTGCCAACGGGGCAGCGGGCTTCTTTCTTTCTTTTCAAATGGTGATCTTTAGTTTTGTGGGAATTGAAATAATTGGGATGACCGCTTCTGAAACGAAGAATCCAGAGCGGGTCATTCCAAAGAGTATTAATTCGGTACCAGTTAGAATCCTGCTCTTTTACATTGGATCATTAATGGCTTTGATGGTGATTTATCCTTGGAACGATATTAGTCAAAATGCCAGTCCGTTCGTCCAAGTATTTGAAAACATTGGAATTACTTCTGCGGCTGCGATCATTAACTTCGTGGTTTTAACCGCCGCTGCTTCGGCATGTAACAGTGCGGTCTTTACCACTGGGCGGATGCTTTATTCGTTGACTGGCAACGAATCAAATCGGTTCAGTAAAAAGATGCATCGACTTTCTAAGAAAAAGGTCCCGAGCAACGCCATTTTAGCTTCGACTTTAATCATTGCGATTGCCGTAATCTTGAACATGGTGATTCCAGAAGGAGTCTTTACGTTCATCGCCAGTGTGGCAACGACTTGTTTCATCTTTATTTGGGGCTCGATCGTAGTTACCCATATTAAGTACAGAAAGCAAGTCAAAGCTGATAATCAAGAGGATAAACTAAAATTTAAGACCCCTTGGTTCCCGTTATCCGACTATTTTGTAATTGCATTCTTAGGAATGGTCGCAGTTGTGTTACTATTTAAATTTGATACTTTAATTGCGTTGGTTGGTTCGATTATTTGGTTGATCGTAATTTACATGGTTTACGTGATCGGTACCAAAAGAAATAAATAATTTTGCAAAGCTACTTTCAATTTGGAAAGTAGTTTTTTTGTAGCTTCTTTTTGAAAAAACCGAAAACGATGTAATATAATGTTAAATATGAGGGTGATTGAGATGAATTATTTTACAGCAGATACGCATTTTTTTCATAAGGATATTTTAGGTTTTAATGACTTTGCACCACGGCCGTTCAAAGATGTTTTTGAAATGAATCAAACCATTATTCAAAACTGGAATGAACGCGTCAAGCCAACCGATACCGTTTATCATCTAGGTGACATTGCCCTATATTTTATTAAGCCCATAAAAGAAGCCTATCGACAGATTTTTGAAGTGCTTAAACAATTAAACGGTAATTTAATTTTGATCAAGGGTAATCATGATAGTCGTGATTTTTTTAAGTACTTAGATAAACATAATTTTATTGTGAATGGAAAACCTAAGTTTCAATTCCATGACGTAGGCGTAATCATTAAGTTCAATCATCGGCAATACTATATGACTCATTACCCAATGATGTTAGGAATTGTTCATCAAATCATTAATTTACATGGGCATATTCATCATTACGCAGTTCCAATTAAGGAGAACATTAACGTCGGCATTGATAGTCCAGAATTGGATTACCTGGCAAAGCGCCCCCCATTTGGCGCCCCATTATCTGAAGCAGAAATCGAAACGATAATTGAGCAAAAGGCAATTGATTTTGCAAAAAGACATTAGAAGGGATGATTTCGTTGACAGAAAAAATAGCAATTCTGCATACCAATGATATGCATTCACATTTTGAAAATTGGCCAAAGATTAGACGTTACATCAATAACCAGCGTAATAAATTAGAGGCTGATGGTTATCAGGTGTTAGTTTTTGACGTTGGAGATGCTTTTGATCGGGCCCACCCACTAACGGAAGCGACTAACGGTCAAGCCAACATCCATCTAATGAACGAAGTTAAATATGATGCCGTTACGATTGGTAATAACGAGGGGCTCACGAATACACATTCTCAAATGAATCATCTTTATGATGATGCGAATTTTGACGTTGTGTTGGGCAATTTAAAGGATTTAAAGACTGGCGAACAACCGAAATGGGCTAAACCCGTCAAGCAAATCGTAACGAAGCAGGGGACGCGAGTATTGATTATGGGGTTCACAGCTCCATACATATTGACCTATCCGCTAGTGGGGTGGCAGCCTATTAATGAGCAAGTGGCCATTCAAAAAATGCTTGAACAATATAAGGGCCAATATGATGTCTTGTTTATGTTATCGCATCTAGGGATTGGAAATGATCGCTCCAATGCAGTTAAGTATCCTCAATTTGATGTTATTTTCGGTTCACATACGCATCACTTATTAGTAAATGGTGAATTGGATAATGATACCCTCCTTACTGGTTGTGAAAAGTGGGGTCATTATGTTGGAACGGTAAAACTAGAAATTGGCGATGATCATAAAGTCATAAGTAAATCGGCTTCCGTTGTAAAAACAGCTGATTTACCGACACTGGCTAGTGATCAAGCCAAAATTGATGGATATGAACTAAAGGGCGAGCAACTCTTGGCGAACCGCAAAGTAGCAGCAATTGACCATCAGATGAAGATGGACTGGGTTCATGGTGGAGAATTCAGTCAAATTGGGCTCGCTGCAATGAAACACAAGGCAGGCACTAAGGCGGCAATTATCAATGCGGGTTTATTTTTGACCGATTTACCAGCGGGGGTAGTTGATAAAAATCAAATTCATAAATTGCTGCCCCATTCTATGCATGTAATGAAAACGACGTTAAGTGGCTATAACTTATGGCGCTTGATGAGGGAAGTTGAAAAAAATAAACGCTTTTTAAGTCGTTTTCCGCAAAAGGGAATGGGCTTTCGAGGTGATATTTTTGGTAAAATAGAGTTATCAGGGATTGAATATGATGCTGAAAATGATATTGTAAAATTTGATGGGACAGTGGTAAAAAATGAAGAACGCTACTCGATCGCATTGTTGGACCACTATTTATTTATTCCATTTTTTCCAACTGTATCAATTGCGGGTGAGAATCACATGTATTATGATCAACCATTACGGGATGTCTTCAGTGATTATTTAGCAACTCAATATCCACTGAATAAAAATTAGAGCGGAGGAGTATCTTGGACCGAAACAAAATTGAAGAACTATTTGAAGAAAGTCGAACCAGTCGAAAACCATTGGCAGAAATTAGCCAAACGAATGATACGGATTTATTGATTAATGGCTATCATTATCAATTAGTTACGAATAAGGGCGAAGCGTTCGATATTGAAGAATTAAGGCTTGCTTACAATACCTTTTTTAGTAAGTATGATTATATTTTGGGTGATATTGGATATGGTCAACTACGTTTAACGGGTTTTTATTCTGATGATCGAAATGTTAATCCGACTAATAAGATTAGTGCAGTAAGCGATTTTTTAGTTGAATATTGTAATTTTGGTGCTCCATATTTTATTTTACACAATCAAGAAGTAAAGAGAGTAAAACCAACTAAACGGAGGGGTAATCGTAATAGTCGCTCAACCAATAGCAATCGAGGCCGCAGTCGGAGGACAAGTGCTAAGCATGCTTTTATTGAGGAGAAAGTGACTAAAAGAAAGCCGCCGTTGGAAAAACGAAAGTCAATGATCGTTTCTGAATCAAAGGAAAAGGGCAAACGACATTTCAAAATTAGACAGAAGCAAAAGTAAAGGAGAATCAATTTAATTTATGAAACGTTATAAGGGATACTTTATTGATTTAGACGGGACCATTTATGCTGGTAAAAAAAGGATTCCAGCGGCTAAGCGTTTTATTGAGCGGCTTCAGGCAGCAGGAATTCCGTTTTTATTTGTTACTAATAATACGACCAAGTTACCTAGGGATGTGGTCGCAAATTTATCAGAAAACCACGATATTCATGTTGATGAATCAAATGTATATACAGCTGGGCTAGCGACTGCTGATTTTATGAATGATGATGCAGATGCTACTCATCGTAAGGCATATGTAATTGGGGAAACAGGTTTGGTAGATGCACTTGAAGCCCGCAATTTTGAAATTACTAGTGATGATCCTGATTATGTAGTAGTTGGATTAGATACTGAGGTCACTTATGAAAAATTTTGTGTAGCGACCCTTGCGATTCAACATGGGGCTAAGTTCATTGGAACCAATCCAGATACTAATATCCCAAATGAACGCGGAATGTTGCCAGGTGCTGGATCATTAGTAGACTTAGTTCGTTATGCAACTCAAACTGTTCCCACTTTAATCGGAAAGCCTAAGGCAATCATTTTAGAAAATGCTTTAAAAATTATTGGCTTAAAAAAAGAAGAAGTGGTGATGGTTGGTGATAACTATATGACTGATATTTCGGCTGGAATCAACTTCGGAATTGATACTTTATTAGTATATACAGGAGTATCAACTAGAGAACAGATTGCTCAAAAGGATATTAAGCCAACTTGGCAAATTAATTCTTTGGATGATTGGAAATTAACTAATGATTAGCAATTGGCGAGATTATCTTTTTTGCCTATTATTAGAGCTTTTTTGTTTAAGTTTAGCAATTTTTTTAGTCGTTAATTTAACACCGCTTTACTGGATTGATATTCATTTAATGAATTTAGAACGGTCAACTGGAATCAAAGCGAATTTTATTATGGGTGATTATTTAAGAATCATAAACTATATTCAAAATCCTTTTTATCAACACTTAAAATTTCATCATTTTGCCTCAACTGCTAATGGAATCAAGCATTTTAGTGATGTTAAACATTTAATTATTTTCAACAATCTTTTTATGGTTGTTTCAGGGTTGTTTACTTTGAGGGGAATAATAAAATTATCATTGTTAAAGCAGCGATGGAGAATGATGGTACCGATTAAGGTGTTAATGATTACGTTATTAGCATTGGTAACGGTTGTATTAGTTAATTTTGATAAGTGGTTTATCCTTTTTCACAAATTGGTTTTTAGAAACCAAGATTGGATTTTTAATCCCGATTACGATCCCATTATTAATGCACTGCCAATTGGTTTTTTCGTTCAATCATTTTTGCTATTAATTATTTTCATCGCCGTTTTAAATTGCTTATTGTATTATCTTGGTAAACGCGATCTAAAATAAAAAAACCACCGTTACGGTGGTTTTTATTTACTAATTTTTTCTTTGATTAGCCCGATGATCGCTGGCATTAATGAAATCAAAATAATTCCTAAAATAACTGCTGAAAAATGTTCTTTGATAAAAGGAATATTACCGAAGAAGTATCCAGCACCGCAACATATTAATACCCAGGTGAAACATGCAGGAATGTTGTGGATAGCGAATCGTTTGTAATTCATTTTACTGCTAGCAGCAACGAATGGGATTAATGTCCGAATGATCGGCATAAATCTAGCTAAAAAGATTGCTGCAGAACCGTGCTTTTTAAAAAAGTAGTTTGTTTTTTCGATCTGTTCTGGTTTAATTACTTTTTGCACCCATTTGTTATTTAGCATTTTTGTTCCTACTTTCGAACCAATTAAGAAATTAATTGAATCTCCAGCGATTGATGCAATTAAAAATAATCCAATAAAAATCCAAATATTTAAAGAATAACTAGCATTTGCAGATAGTGCTGCAGCAGCAAATAATAATGAATCCCCCGGTAAAAACGGTAGGATGACTGCACCAGTTTCAATTAATATGACTAGAAATAAAATTAAATAAGTCCAGTTTCCAAAGTTGTTAACAATATTGATAATATGTTTATCAATGTTTAGTGTGAAATCGATTAATTGTCCCAAAAGACTCGCTCCTCATAAATTTTAGTAATTACATTCTAGCAGAAAAGGTAATAGCCGATTCGCTTTTGCAATCTAATTTATAAAAAAATAAAAGATAGCATTTGATTTTATCTGCAAAACCATGGATAATATTTAGTGTTTGATTAATTAATTTTGAACAAGTAGGAGGATTAAAATGACTGAATACCCACAATTAGAAACGAATAAAGCAAATGGGTTATATGCTACTATCGAAACCAGCAAGGGAAACATTAAAATTCAACTATTTCCTGATGAAGCCCCTAATACTGTAAAAAATTTTGTTGAATTAGCTAATGCTAATTATTATGATCATTGTAGCTTTCATAGGGTGATTAATGATTTTATGATTCAAACTGGCGATCCAACCGGAACGGGTAATGGTGGTGAAAGTATTTGGCATCAACCATTTGAAGATGAATTTTCTGATCAACTCTATAATATTCGTGGTGCAGTATCGATGGCTAATGCTGGTCCGAATACAAATGGAAGTCAATTCTTTATTGTTCAAAGTAAGAAAATCAATGCTGAAATATTAAATCAACTTGAAGACGCTAATTTTCCAAAACCAATTATTGATGCTTATAAGAAGAATGGTGGGACCCCGTGGTTAGATTTTAGACACACTGTTTTTGGCCAAGTGGTTAGTGGAATGAACGTTGTTGACAAGATAGCTAATGTTAAGGTTGATTCAGCTGACAAACCATTGCAAGATGTTTTAATTGATCAAATTAAAATTTCTAAATAAAAAGGGTTGACTTAAACTGTTAATCTTGTTAAGATATTTTTTGTTGTCATAAAGACATCGATTGATTTATAAAATAAATTCAAAAGATGTTGACATTAATCAACACTTTGTGATAACATTTAATAGTTAGTTTCAAATCATAAAAGAAGCTGACTGAAGTAGATCTTTGAAAACTGAACAAAATTATGACAAAAAATGTGTAAGGAACTTCATTTTAAATGAAGTACAAAAAACTTATGCGAAGTCAATTCGCTTTAAAAAGTAACAAAATTAAGAAGAGCTAACGTTAAGCTTTTCATCATAAGATGAGAGTTTGATCCTGGCTCAGGACGAACGTTGGCGGCGTGCCTAATACATGCAAGTCGAACGAACTTCCGTTAATGATAGTTGATGCTTGCATTAACTTGACTTAACATCGAAGTGAGTGGCGAACTGGTGAGTAACACGTAGGTAACTTGCCCTAAAGCGGGGGATAACATTTGGAAACAAGTGCTAATACCGCATAACAACAAAAACCGCATGGTTTTTGTTTGAAAGATGCGTTTGCATCACTTTAGGATGGACCTGCGGCGTATTAGCTTGTTGGTGGGGTAATGGCCTACCAAGGCAATGATACGTAGCCGACCTGAGAGGGTAATCGGCCACAATGGGACTGAGACACGGCCCATACTCCTACGGGAGGCAGCAGTAGGGAATCTTCCACAATGGACGCAAGTCTGATGGAGCAACGCCGCGTGAGTGAAGAAGGGTTTCGGCTCGTAAAACTCTGTTGTTAAAGAAGAACAAGTTTGATAGGAAATGATCAAGCTTTGACGGTATTTAACCAGAAAGTCACGGCTAACTACGTGCCAGCAGCCGCGGTAATACGTAGGTGGCAAACGTTGTCCGGATTTATTGGGCGTAAAGCGAGCGCAGGCGGTTTTTTAAGTCTGATGTGAAAGCCTTCGGCTTAACCGGAGAAGTGCATCGGAAACTGAAAAACTTGAGTGCAGAAGAGGACAGTGGAACTCCATGTGTAGCGGTGAAATGCGTAGATATATGGAAGAACACCAGTGGCGAAGGCGGCTGTCTGGTCTGTAACTGACGCTGAGGCTCGAAAGCATGGGTAGCAAACAGGATTAGATACCCTGGTAGTCCATGCCGTAAACGATGAATGCTAGGTGTTAGAGGGTTTCCGCCCTTTAGTGCCGCAGCTAACGCATTAAGCATTCCGCCTGGGGAGTACGACCGCAAGGTTGAAACTCAAAGGAATTGACGGGGACCCGCACAAGTGGTGGAGCATGTGGTTTAATTCGATGCTACGCGAAGAACCTTACCAGGCCTTGACATCTCCTGCAAAGCTAAGAGATTAGCCGTTCCCTTCGGGGACAGGATGACAGGTGGTGCATGGTTGTCGTCAGCTCGTGTCGTGAGATGTTGGGTTAAGTCCCGCAACGAGCGCAACCCCTATTATTAGTTGCCAGCATTCAGTTGGGCACTCTAGTGAGACTGCCGGTGACAAACCGGAGGAAGGTGGGGACGACGTCAAATCATCATGCCCCTTATGGCCTGGGCTACACACGTGCTACAATGGACGGTACAACGAGTTGCGAAACCGCGAGGTCAAGCTAATCTCTTAAAGCCGTTCTCAGTTCGGATTGCAGGCTGCAACTCGCCTGCATGAAGTTGGAATCACTAGTAATCGTGGATCAGCATGCCACGGTGAATACGTTCCCGGGTCTTGTACACACCGCCCGTCACACCATGAGAGTTAGTAATACCCAAAGTCGGTGCAGTAACCTCTTTTGAGGAGCTAGCCGCCTAAGGTAGGACTGATGATTAGGGTGAAGTCGTAACAAGGTAGCCGTAGGAGAACCTGCGGCTGGATCACCTCCTTTCTAAGGAATAATTCGGAACCTTACACAGTCATAGTTTTGTTTAGTTTTGAGAGGTCTACTCTCAAACTTGGTTCTTTGAAAACTAGATAATATTTTAATTTTTCCAAATTATTGAATTGTATTAAATACAATTTCAACCGAGAACACCGCGTTATTTTGAGTTTTTTAAATTAGTTTTATTCGTATTTACTCAATTAACCAAATACCACTACGTGGTAATAGGTTAAGTTATTAAGGGCGCATGGTGGATGCCTTGGTACTAGGAGCCGATGAAGGACGGGACTAACGCCGATATGCTTCGGGGAGCTGTACGTAAGCTTTGATCCGGAGATTTCCGAATGGGGAAACCCAATAAATTTAATCGTTTATTATTCAATGACGAATTCATACTCATTGAAAGGCAGACGTGGGGAACTGAAACATCTAAGTACCCACAGGAAGAGAAAGAAAATTCGATTCCCTCAGTAGCGGCGAGCGAACGGGGAACAGCCCAAACCATCGAGTTTACTCGGTGGGGTTGTAGGACTGAACATTTGAGTTACCAAAGAATTAGATAGTCGAAAGATCTGGGAAGTTCTGCGACACAAGGTGATAGCCCTGTAGACGAAATCTAATTCCCTCAGTTCAGGATCCTGAGTACGGCAATACACGTGAAACATTGCCGGAATCCGGGAGGACCATCTCCCAAGGCTAAATACTCCCTAGTGACCGATAGTGAACCAGTACCGTGAGGGAAAGGTGAAAAGCACCCCGGAAGGGGAGTGAAATAGTTCCTGAAACCATGTGCCTACAAGCAGTTAGAGCCCGTTAATGGGTGATAGCGTGCCTCTTGCAGAATGAACCGGCGAGTTATGATAACATGCAAGGTTAAGATGAAAAGTCGGAGCCGTAGCGAAAGCGAGTCTGAATAGGGCGCCATAGTATGTTGTGATAGACCCGAAACCAGGTGATCTACCCATGTCCAGGCTGAAAGTGTGGTAAAACACACCGGAGGGCCGAACCCGTGTACGTTGAAAAGTGCTGGGATGAGGTGTGGGTAGCGGTGAAATTCCAAACGAACTTGGAGATAGCTGGTTCTCTCCGAAATAGCTTTAGGGTTAGCCTTGGAGTCGAGAATCATGGAGGTAGAGCACTGTTTGGGTGAGGGGCCCGTCTTGGGTTACTAAATTCAGATAAACTCCGAATGCCATTGATTTATATCCAGGAGTCAGACGATGAGTGATAAGATCCACCGTCGAAAGGGGAACAGCCCAGACCACCAATTAAGGTCCCTAAATATATGCTGAGTGGAAAAGGATGTGGAGTTGCATAGACAACTAGGATGTTGGCTCAGAAGCAGCCACCATTTAAAGAGTGCGTAATAGCTCACTAGTCGAGTGATCCTGCGCCGAAAATTTACCGGGGCTAAGCATATTACCGAGATTGTGGACGCAACTTATGTTGCGTGATAGGAGAGCGTTCTAAGGGCAATGAAGCCAGACCGTAAGGACTGGTGGAGCGCTTAGAAGTGAGAATGCCGGTATGAGTAGCGAAAGATCAGTGAGAATCTGATCCACCGAATGACTAAGGTTTCCTGGGGAAGGCTCGTCCTCCCAGGGTTAGTCGGGACCTAAGCCGAGGCCGAGAGGCGTAGGCGATGGATAACAGGTTGAGATTCCTGTACTAGTTAACTATGTTTGACCGATGGAAGGACGTAGGAGGCTAAACGTAGCATCCTGTTGGATATGGATGTTCAAGCACTAAGTCAGGTATTGAGTCAAATGCTTAATACCGTGTTGACAAGGTGTGATGAGGACCGAAATTTAGTAGGGAAGTCGTTGATGTCACACTACCGAGAAAAGTTTCTAGTTAGTAGTTAACTACCCGTACCGCAAACCGACACAGGTAGTCGAGGAGAGAATCCTAAGGTGAGCGAGTGAACTCTCGTTAAGGAACTCGGCAAAATGACCCCGTAACTTCGGGAGAAGGGGTGCTGCACTATGTGCAGCCGCAGTGAAAAAGCTCAGGCGACTGTTTATCAAAAACACAGGTTTCTGCAAAATCGTAAGATGAAGTATAGGGGCTGACGCCTGCCCGGTGCTGGAAGGTTAAGTGGATGAGTTAGCTTCGGCGAAGCCCAGAAACGAAGCCCCAGTAAACGGCGGCCGTAACTATAACGGTCCTAAGGTAGCGAAATTCCTTGTCGGGTAAGTTCCGACCCGCACGAAAGGCGTAACGATCTGAGCACTGTCTCAACGAGAGACTCGGTGAAATTGAGATACCTGTGAAGAAGCAGGTTACCCGCGACAGGACGGAAAGACCCCATGGAGCTTTACTGTAACTTGATATTGGGTGTTTGTATAGCTTGTACAGGATAGGTAGGAGCCATAGAAGTCGGGACGCTAGTCTCGATGGAGGCATTGGTGGGATACTACCCTCGCTGTATGAACACTCTAACCCGCACCACTGATCGTGGTGGGAGACAGTGTCTGGTTGGCAGTTTGACTGGGGCGGTCGCCTCCTAAACAGTAACGGAGGCGCCCAAAGGTTCCCTCAGAATGGTTGGAAATCATTCGACGAGTGTAAAGGCAGAAGGGAGCTTGACTGCGAGACATACAGGTCGAGCAGGGACGAAAGTCGGGCTTAGTGATCCGGTGGTACCGTATGGAAGGGCCATCGCTCAACGGATAAAAGCTACCCTGGGGATAACAGGCTTATCTCCCCCAAGAGTTCACATCGACGGGGAGGTTTGGCACCTCGATGTCGGCTCATCGCATCCTGGGGCTGTAGTTGGTCCCAAGGGTTGGGCTGTTCGCCCATTAAAGCGGTACGCGAGCTGGGTTCAGAACGTCGTGAGACAGTTCGGTCCCTATCCGTCGCGGGCGTAGGAAATTTGAGAGGAGCTGCTCTTAGTACGAGAGGACCGGAGTGGACATACCGCTGGTGTACCAGTTGTGCCGCCAGGCGCATCGCTGGGTAGCTATGTATGGATGAGATAAACGCTGAAAGCATCTAAGTGTGAAACCCACCTCGAGATGAGATTTCCCATTCCTTTATGGAAGTAAGACCCCTGAAAGATGATCAGGTAGATAGGCTGGAAGTGGAAGTGCAGTGATGCATGGAGCGGACCAGTACTAATTGGTCGAGGACTTAACCAAGTAAGGTTGTTCTCACGGAAGAATAAAATATTATCTAGTTTTGAGAGAACGAAGTTCTCACAGATAAATAGTGTGGTGATGATGGCCAGAAGGATACACCTGTTCCCATGTCGAACACAGAAGTTAAGCTTTTGAACGCCAAAAGTAGTTGGGGGATCGCCCCCTGCAAGGATAGGACGTTGCCACGCAATTATTCCGGCATAGCTCAGTTGGTAGAGCACCTGACTGTTAATCAGGTTGTCGACGGTTCGAGCCCGCCTGCCGGAGTTCTTGGAGAGTTGTCCGAGAGGCCGAAGGAGCATCATTGGAAATGATGTAAACGGGTTAAAGCCTGTTTCGAGGGTTCGAATCCCTCACTCTCCATACTATGTTGTATGACCCGTTGGTCAAGTGGTTAAGACACTGCCCTTTCACGGCAGTAACATGGGTTCGAATCCCGTACGGGTCATTAGTAATTAATTTTACTAATGATATAAAATTGCAAAAAAATGGTCCGTTGGTCCAGTTGGTTATGACGCCGCCCTGTCACGGCGGAGATCACGAGTTCGAGTCTCGTACGGACCGTTTTTTGATTAATTCAAAAATTAAATATTTACCCTAGCAATTTTTTTGGCTCGGTAGCTCAGTTGGTAGAGCAACGGATTGAAGCTCCGTGTGTCGGCAGTTCGATTCTGTCCCGCGCCATTTACGGAGGGGTAGCGAAGTCTGGCTAAACGCGGCGGACTGTAAATCCGCTCCTTCGGGTTCGGTGGTTCGAATCCACTCCCCTCCATAATTTAGGGATATAGTTCAAGGGCAGAATACCGGTCTCCAAAACCGTTGATGTGGGTTCGATTCCTACTATCCCTGTTTAATGCTATGGCGGTATTGGTGAAGTGGTTAACACATCGGTTTGTGGATCCGACACGCGTGGGTTCGATTCCCACATACCGCCCTTAATTCAAACTAAATAGTTTGATTATTAGGCTTTATCCCATGGTGATAACTTTCTTTAATAGTTTGAAATGGCGGTATAGCCAAGTGGTAAGGCAGAGGTCTGCAAAACCTTTATCACCGGTTCAAATCCGGTTACCGCCTTTGTTTTATATTTTTTGCCGGAGTGGCGGAATTGGCAGACGCGCTGGACTCAAAATCCAGTGACCGTTTAGGTCGTGTGGGTTCGAACCCCACCTCCGGTATCTTAAAAAAGATTCTCATATTTACTATGAGAATCTTTTTTTGTGCTTTTGATTAATTTTTGAACAATTGAATCATACCATTCTTTTAATTCGATTACTTTTATGATACTCTTATATAGTTATGAGTCTATTCCCGATAGGATTCACATTCAGTGAAGCTGCCTTGTAACCAAAATAATTAGGGGGAATTAATATATTATGAGAGAAAGACATTTATTTACTTCAGAATCTGTTTCTGAAGGCCATCCAGATAAAATTGCTGATCAGATTAGTGATGCAATTTTAGATGCACTACTTGCAAAGGATCCAAATGCACGGGTTGCTTGTGAAACTTCAGTCACAACTGGATTAGTGCTTGTATTTGGTGAAATTTCTACGACTGCATATGTAAATATTCAGAAAGTAGTTAGAGATACAATTAGAAGAATTGGTTATACTAACAGTTCTTTAGGCTTTGATGCTGATACTTGTGCTGTAATGGTTGCAATTGATGAACAATCACCAGATATTGCACAAGGGGTTGATGATGCTCTTGAAAGCCGTGAAGGATCAGACGACGATATTTTAAATAAAATTGGTGCTGGTGATCAAGGAATTATGTTTGGGTATGCGATTGACGAAACTCCTGAATTAATGCCACTTCCAATTTCACTTAGCCATAAATTGATGCGCAAAACTGCAGAAGTTAGAAAAAATGGTACCATTTCTTATTTAAGACCTGATGCTAAGGCTGAAGTTACGGTCGAATATGATGACAACGATAAACCATTTAGAGTTGATACAGTTGTTATTAGTACTCAACACAGTCCAGAGGCTAATTTAGATCAAATTAGGGAAGATATTATAAATAAAGTCATTAAAGTAGTTATCCCTAATGATTTACTCGATGATAAAACCAAGTATTTCATTAATCCAACTGGTCGTTTCGTAATTGGTGGTCCACAGGGTGATGCTGGTTTAACTGGTCGAAAGATTATTGTTGATACCTATGGTGGGGCTGCTCATCATGGTGGAGGAGCTTTTTCAGGTAAGGATGCTACTAAGGTAGACCGTTCTGCTAGTTATGCTGCAAGATACATTGCTAAAAATATCGTTGCAGCAGGGCTTGCTCATAAAGTTGAAATTCAACTTGCTTATGCCATTGGGGTTGCAGAACCTGTTTCGATTTCAATTGATACTTATGACACGAGTGAATTTTCAGAGGAAGCTTTAACGACAGCTGTTCGAAAGGTATTTGATTTGAGACCTGCTGGAATTATTAAAATGCTTGATCTTCAAAGACCAATTTATGAACCAACTGCTGCTTATGGACACTTTGGTAGAACTGATGTTGATCTACCATGGGAACACACAGATAAAGTTGATGAATTAAAATCATTATTTAATAAATAATTAAATAAAAAGCCCACCTATATTAACGGGTGGGCTTTTTATTATTTAAGATAGGTGGAAATATGAATAACGAACAAAATAGTGAAAAGAATACCTTAATTATTACAATTGCGTTATTTGTTGGAACTTTTTTAAGCTCGATCGAAGGAACAATTGTGTCAACAGCAATGCCAACGATCGTTGGAGAACTACATGGAGTTTCACTAATGAATTGGGTCTTTTCTATTTATTTATTAACCAGTTCAGTTGCAACCCCCATTTATGGGAAATTATCTGATCAACTTGGCAGAAAAAGAGTTTTAATTACTGGATTGAGTGTCTTTATTGCTGGTTCATTATTATCTGGATTAGCTACTAGTATGCAAACGTTGATTATTTGGCGTGCAATTCAAGGAATTGGTGCGGGCGTGATTTTACCCATTTCATATGCAATAATTGCTGATATCTATCCATTTTCCAAACGTTCTAAAGTAATTGGCTTAAACGGAGCAGGGTGGGGGATTTCAGCTGTAATTGCACCATTATTGGGAGGATTTATCGTTGATACATTTAATTGGCGTTGGATTTTTCTATTAAATATTCCAATTGGTTTAATTATATTAGGGGTAATTGCATTCTATTTGAATGAAGATCATGATCGAAAGACAATGAATATTGATTACTTAGGGACGATTTATTTAGCAGTAATTCTATTATCCTTGATGGCAATGATTCAACTCATTGGTGATCGCAATATTAATTTAGGTCGACTAGCGTTTTTATTTGTTATTTTGTTCGTTAGCTTTATTTTATTTATTCGAAGAGAACATTCATGTGTCGAACCAATTATTCCGATGGGCATGTTTAAACATCGTTCCTTTGTTGCTCAAAATATTGTAACGTTTTTTATTAGTGGCTTTGTAATGTGTATTGAAGTTTATGTTCCCAACTGGATTCAAGGATTAATGGGATTAAGGGCGTCCCTTGCTGGATTAGCAATTACACCTAGCTCGATTCTTTGGATATTAGGTTCATTTGTATCAGGTTGGTTAATTACGCGATTACATTCCAGAGATGTTACGACCATTGGAATCGTTTTAGTATTAATAGGTGCTTTTGGATTAGTGCTTGCTCCACAAACAATGGCATTTAATTTATTTATCTTATTAACATCAATTTGTGGGTTAGGATTTGGGATTGCCACTACGAATCCGATTGTCGTAGTACAAAATAAAGTTGCTGACAATAATGTTGGGGCTGCCACTTCATTTAATGTTTTGTGTCGAACGGTTGGACAAACCTTATTTATTGCAATTTTTGGAATCTTTATGAATACTTCATTAAGGGTCGGGACCCTGCAAGTTTCTGGAACTTCAATTAAAATGATTAACAAGTTAATGGATCCAGTCACAGCAGCAACACTTCCGGCTAAGTTACTCCCTAATTTAAAAAATATTTTGTATAACTCCCTGCATGATGTCTTTTTAGTGGGGACGGTTATTGTGGCTTTAGCTTTAATTATTAATATTACCTATCGTAAAAAAGATGTTGCCTAGAATTTAGGCATCATCTTTTTTGGATGGCAATCAAAATGGGTGGATTATTGACCTGATTGATGAATTGATATTTTAATACTGTGAACTCTTTTTGATTGAGTTGTTCAGAAAATTGAATTACAAGTTCTTTTTCATTTTTACCCCCAGGGTGTCCATAGTATAAAACGATCGTTATGATACCATTTGGCTGTAACCGTGCCAGGCACGCCTTGATTGCTGGAATGGTTGTATTAGCAGTAGTAATTTTTTTATGGTCACTACCTGGCAGATAGCCTAAATTAAAGGTTGCAGCCCGAATTAGTTGTTCAGGTGGAAGGGTATTATTTATTTGTTCATGACCGCGATGATAAAGTTTTACTTGGTTCAATAAATTTTGCTCTGCCAGTCGTTTATTGGTATGCTCAATTGCTAATTCTTGAATGTCAAAACCATAAACCATTCCATTGGGTCCTACCAAATTTGCTAAAAATTCTGTGTCATTGCCGTTGCCTACGGTTGCATCAATAACGGTATCATCGGGTTCAACGACCGTTTGGAGTAATGAATGGCTGTAATATAAAGCGGGTTTGATTTTCATGATAACGATTCGTCCCTTCATTAAAATTAAATGAGTAGTTCGCTTGCTTTTATGAGTTAACTTTGCTATTATAACATTAAATTGAACAACATAAATTAGACGAAATAGTAGTGGGCTTAATTTTTTTCAGAGACTAAATGGTTAGTGTGAATTTAGATAATTAACCGACGAACTCATCGTTATTAATTCTTAATTGAAACTAATAAATAAGTAGATTAAAACGTTTTCCGCGTTAAGGACTCGAGTGCTTTGCCTTTTTGGGTAAAGAATTTAGGTGGTAACGCGGAATAATCGTCCTATAGAATTTTTTTCTATGGGGCTTTTTTGTTGTTTAAGAAAAGGGAGGAATATAAATGCCTTACGATCACACAGATATTGAAAAGAAATGGCAACGCTACTGGGATAAGCATGATACTTTTGCAACCAGTGATGATTATGATAAAGAAAAATACTACGTTTTGGATATGTTCCCTTATCCATCTGGAAAAGGACTACACGTTGGTCATCCAGAAGGATACACCGCTACCGATATTATGGCGCGGATGAAGCGGATGCAGGGTAAGAACGTCTTACATCCAATGGGGTGGGATGCATTTGGGCTCCCTGCTGAACAATACGCAATGAAGACTGGCCACCATCCTGGTAAGTTTACTGAAGAAAATATTCAAACCTTTAAAAAACAAATTAAATCGCTTGGTTTCTCATATGATTGGCATCGTGAAGTGAATACCACGGATCCTAAGTACTACAAGTGGACCCAATGGATTTTCGAACAATTATATAAGAAGGGCTTAGCCTACGAAGATGAAATCGAAGTAAACTGGGCACCTGATTTAATGGGTGGGACCGTGGTTGCCAACGAAGAAGTAATCAACGGTAAGACCGAACGGGGTGGCTTCCCTGTTTATCGGGTTCCAATGCGCCAATGGGTCTTACGAATTACTGCCTATGCTGATCGCTTGATCGATGACTTAGACGACTTGGATTGGCCTGAAAGCATCAAGGAACAACAACGTAACTGGATCGGCCGTTCCGTTGGAGCGAGTGTTGATTTTAAGGTTAAGGGTCATGAAGACAAGAAGGTAGAAGTATTTACCACCCGTCCAGATACTTTATTTGGGGCTACATACATGGTTTTAGCTCCAGAACACGACTTAGTTGATCAAATTACCACCCCTGACCAAAAGGATGCCGTTGCTGCATACCGCAAGGAAGTTTCAACCAAGTCCGATTTGGAAAGAACCGATTTGAACAAGAATAAGAGCGGGGTCTTCACTGGAGCTTACGGAATCAACCCAATTAACGGTGAAGAAGTGCCAATTTGGATTGGTGATTACGTTCTTTCATCATACGGAACTGGTGCCATCATGGCTGTTCCTGCCCATGATGACCGTGATTATGAATTCGCTAAGAAGTTTGATTTACCAATTAAGCCAGTCATCGAAGGTGGCGATACCACTAAGGAAGCATACACTGGTGATGGAAAGCACGTTAATTCAGGCTTCTTAGATGGAATGGATAAAAAGACCGCCATTAAGGCCGCCATTGATTGGTTAACTGAACATGATGCTGGACATAAGAAGGTCAACTACCGACTTCGTGATTGGATTTTCTCACGGCAAAGATATTGGGGAGAACCAATTCCAGTTATCCACTGGGAAGATGGTGAAACCACTTTAGTACCAGAAGATGAATTACCATTGAAACTACCAGATGTCAGTGATCTAAAGCCATCTGGAACTGGTGAAAGTCCACTTGCTAATGTATCTGACTGGGTCAACGTTGTTGATAAAAACGGTCGGAAGGGGAAGCGTGAAACCAACACCATGCCACAATGGGCTGGGAGTTCATGGTACTTCTTACGCTACATCGATCCGCATAACGACAAGCAACTAGCAGATCCTAAAAAATTAAAGTACTGGCTACCAGTTGATCTCTACGTTGGGGGAGCTGAACATGCGGTCTTGCACTTATTGTATGCACGGTTCTGGCACAAGGTATTGTACGATCTCGGCGTCGTTCCAACCAAGGAACCATTCCAAAAGTTAGTTAATCAAGGGATGATCCTAGGAACCAATCACGAAAAGATGTCCAAGTCCAAGGGCAATGTTATTAACCCTGATGATATCGTGAAGGAATATGGTGCTGATACGCTGCGGCTTTACGAAATGTTCATGGGACCATTGACTGAAGCCAAACCTTGGAGTACCGAAGGAATTCAAGGTTCATATCGTTGGTTGAACCGTGTTTGGCGGTTATTCATGGATGATAATAACCATCTCCGTGATCGGGTAACGAACTTTAATGATGGTAAATTAGATAAGGTTTATAACCAAACTGTTAAAACCGTAACTAATGACATTGAAAAGATGCGGTTTAACGTTGCAATTTCACAAATGATGGTTTTCATCAATGAAGCATACAAGGCTGATAGTTTACCATTTGCTTATGTGGAAGGCTTTATTAAGATGCTTTCACCAATTGCTCCCCACATTGCTGAAGAACTATGGAGCAAGTGTGGTAACGATGAATCAATTGCATACGAAGAATGGCCAACTTATGATGAAAGTAAGTTAGTTGAATCCACTGTGCAAATGGTAGTTCAAGTCAACGGGAAGGTCCGTGCCCACATCAAGACATCTAAGGATGCTGACAAGGATTCAGTTGAAAAGCAATCCTTAGCAGATCCAAAGGTAAAAGAATTTACTGATGGTAAGACGGTTCAAAAGGTAATTGTAGTTCCTGGTAAAATCGTTAATATCGTCACTGATTAAAATAATTTTCATTTTTTAAAAGTCCGCCAAATGGTGGACTTTTTTATTTAAGCTTTATTATCAAATGGCAAATAGATATTGATATCGCTTGCTTTTTTGATTAGAATAAACAAGTTATGTAATTTTTTATCAAGAAATCGGGTTAGAAAGTAGGAAATAAAAATGCAAGAAAGTCAAAGGGAATCTGAAGTGGAATTAGCTTCTGGGGATACAGAATCGCGAGATACAATGCTAAGGGGCTCCGCTTGGATGACCGCTGGTAGTATTTTATCTAGGATCTTGGGAGCAGTGTACATCATTCCATGGCGAATTTGGTTTGCAGGATTCTTCTTTCAGGCGAACGCCCTCTATGTTCAGGGATATAACGTTTATGGAGTGTTATTGATTGCAGCCATTGCAGGGATTCCATCTGCGGTTGCTAAACAGGTGGCTCATTATAATACTTTAAATGAATATGGAATCGGCTTTAAGCTTTATAAACGGGGGCTGTTATTATCGATCAGTACCGGGGTCATCTTTGCGGGATTGTTATACTTTGCAGCACCGTTTTTAGATAATGGCGATCAAAATGTAATTCCGGTAATGCGAGCGTTAGCGTGGGCAATCTTAATCATTCCTACAATGAGTTTAACGCGGGGCTTTTTTCAAGGGTATCAAGACATGGCGCCTTCAGCAATTTCGCAATTCGTGGAACAATTAGTTCGGGTTGCTTACATGTTGGTAACAGCGCTATTGATTATGCATCTTGGCGTGATCAAGGGTGATTGGATCACCGCTGTGTCTCAGTCTACTTTTGCTGCCTTTATGGGTGCGGTAGCGGGATTGTTAGTTTTAGGTTATTACTATTTTAAACGGCGGAATTACTACCGTCGCCTAGTTGATAATAGTAACAATCAATTAGAAGTTAAGACCATTCAACTATATCGAGAAATCATCACCCAAGCCGTTCCATTCATTATATTGGGAGCCGGCGTTTTGATTTTTCAATTGATCGATCAGTTTACCTTTTTTGATTTAATGCGGATTTTCAGGAATTATCCAGAAGTTGTTTTACAAAAACTCTTTGCCATTTATGCGGGAAATGCTAATAAGTTAGTGATGATTACGATTTCATTAGCTTCTGCATTGGCAATTACAGTAGTACCGTTGCTGTCTAAAGCTTATACTAATAATGATACTGACGGAATTCGTCGTGAAATTATTAGTGGATTGATTCTATTTGAATTTATTATGATTCCATCAGCGTTGGGGATGGCTGCCATTGCAGGACCGTTGAACCGTTTATTTAACGGAACTGGTTATGGCCATTTATCTGCTAATATCCTTTCGTTTTATTCAATTGTCTCGATCGTCCTCGGTTTATTCACGGTCATTTCTGCTATCATGCAGGGGATTTATCAAAATAAATTGGCGGTTAAGTTCTTTATTATTGGGACCATTGTCAAATTAATCTGTCAGGTTCCAGCAGTTGCAATGTTTGGAACTTTCGGGCCGTTAGTATCAACTTTGCTGGGCTTCTTAGTAACAAATTGGTTAATTCTGCGTTCCTTGACGCGCCAATTTCATATTAGTTATCGGCTAGTGGTTAAGAGAACTAATCAAATTTTGCTGTTTTCGATTTTGACATACGTTACTGCTTTGATATCAGTTTTTGCGCTTAACTGGTCATTAGGACACTTTATGAATATTCAATCCACGGTGGGGAGTGGAATCGTGACCCTTTTTGCTGTCTGCCTGGGTGGCTTTGTTTATTTATACTTAACCTTAAAGACGCGTATCGCAGATCAAGTCCTAGGTGCTCGCATCGGGCGCTTAAGAACGACGCTACACATTAAATAAAAATCCCCCTAAGCTAATGGCTTAGGAGGATTTTTATTATGCTTCGTACGTCTTCATAAATTGGGGAATGTGATGAATAATTTGATGTGGTAAAACAACGTATTGGCTTTTAGCTAGTTGATCTGCAATGGCACTATGGGTATAAACTGCAGCAACGACGGCATTTTCCTTATTAGCGAATTGAGCAACAAAGCCACCGACCATGCCAGCAAGCGTATCACCCATTCCACCAGTGGCTTGAGCAGGAGTACCAACTGTATTTTCATAAACCGCGTCTTTAGTATAGACTTGGGTTCGATGCGACTTTAAAACAACAATGGCATTTAGTTGATCGCGAACGGAGCGGTTCTTATTAGTATCTGACTGATCAGCAAGTTTGATTCCAGATAATCGTTGCCATTCAACTTGATGGGGAGTAAAGATTAGGTGGGCATCTGGCAAGGATAAGTGCTGGTTAGCTACCATTGTGATCGCAGATCCGTCAATCACTAAAAATTGGTTCGGCTTAACGGTTTCAAAAACCGCCTTTAAAACCGCTAACGCTTCATCATCAGTACCAAGTCCGCACCCAATTACGATTACATCTGCACCACTTATTGAGGTCTTTAAAGTAGCCGAGTCATGATAATCGGCCACCATTGCTTCTGGTAGTTGGGAGTGAATGCTGGTGCGATTGACAGGATCGGTCAAAGTCGTGACTAATCCCGCTCCTGAATAGACGGCGGCCATTGTGGCCATAATAATCGCACCACCGAAATTAGCGTTGCCACCAACTAGCGTGATATGGCCGTACGTACCCTTAAAACTATTATCAGGTCTAACTCTAATCGTTTGTTCGACGATCGATTTATTAATGTATTTCATTGTTTCCACCTCTTGAATTTATTATACCATTCTATTTTAGCTGCTTTAAACATGTCAACTATTTTAAGTTATGCTAAAATTGAAATAGCTACATAAATTTAGGAGGTTAATCTTTATGACTGTTGATTGGAAACAAAAAGCAAAGGCTTATCAAGAAGATTATTTACAAGATTTAAAGGAACTCGTATCAATTGATAGTGAACGTGATGATGAACATGCAACTGATGAATTTCCACTTGGACCAGGTCCTGCAGCTGCATTGGCTAAGTACTTAGAAATTGGGCAACGGGATGGTTTTAAAACCAAAAACTATGATAACTTAGCTGGTTATATTGAATACGGTGATGGTGATCAGACCCTAGGAATCATTGTGCATGCCGATGTAATGCCAGCTGGTGAAGGTTGGAACACCGATCCATTTGAATTAACGACTAAGGATAACGTTCTTTACGGGCGGGGAACTTCTGATGACAAGGGCCCAGGACTAGCAGCTTATTACGGATTAAAGATGTTAAAAGATGCTGGGATTAAACCTAAATTTAAGATCCGCTTCTTAATTGGGACTGATGAAGAAAGTAACTGGACTGGAATCAAACACTATTTATCATTAGAACCAGCACCTGACTTTGGCTTTTCTCCTGATGCTGAATTTCCAGTCATTAATGGTGAGAAGGGAAACACTACTTTTGTAACCACATTTAGTGGTAATAATAATGGTGAAGAAGATACCGAATTTACCCTCCGTAGTTTTAAATCCGGATTACGTGATAATATGGTCCCAAGAGATGCGTTTGCAGTATTGGAATCTGATAATAATGAAAAGGTTTCAGATGATTTTACTAAATTCTTGGATTCATACCCAGTTAGCGGTGATTCTCAAGTTACCGATGGGGGCTTGCAATTGCACGTGATTGGTAAATCTGCTCACGGAATGGAACCAGACGATGGTGTAAATGCGGGGACTTATTTAGCACTGTTCCTCAGTCAATACCAATTTGCGGGTGATGCAAATAACTTTATTTCATTTATTGTTAATAAACTGCACAACGATTCCAGAGGTCACCATTTAGGGATTAACTTAACTGACGATGTAATGGGTGATCTAACAATGAACATTGGAATCATGCGTTTCGATATTAAGGATGGTGGAATGGTCAACACTAATTTCAGATATCCAAAGGGCATGGGACCCGCTGATATTATGAAGGGGTTAAATGCAGGTGCTAAGGGTGGCAAAGTGACCCAAGAAGATGATATGGGTCCCCACTATGTATCAGCCGATGATCCAATCGTTAAAACATTGGTCTCTGTATACAAAGACCTAAGTGGCGATGATGAAGCAAAGCCACACGTTGTTGGTGGAGGATCATTTGCACGGCTAATGGAAAGAGGGGTCGCTTTCGGAGCCCTTTTCCCATGGACTAAGAATACGATGCACCAAGCTAATGAATTTCAGCCAATTGATGATTTAATGTTAGCAATGGCGATTTATGGTAAAGCTTTAGCTAAATTGAATGAATAATAACTAAATCAAAAATCCGTCTAAGGTTAAATTCAGGGTGAATTCAACTTTAGACGGATTTTAATTTTTAAACATTAAATTTTAGCACGGCAGCATCAATTTGTTTTAATACAATGGGCAGATTACTTGGATTGGATAAATCATATTTTTGAAGGTCGATTTTAATCTTAGGACTTTCATCATATTCAGCAAACCAATTTTGGTATGCTTTCCATAATCGATAATAATAGTTCTTTAATTCCGGATTTGTATCAAATTGTTCATATTCACGCCCTCTTTTTTTGATTCGATTAAGAATCGTATCAAAATCAGCATAAGCATATACCATGAGGTCTTGATGAGAATTGGGAATCGAAGAAAGATCACTGCGCATGTTCATTAATAGTTCATTGTAGACCGCAAGTTCGGTATCTGAGATATTACCATCGATATTATTCTGTTTTGTAAACAGGGCGTCTTCATACATTGAACGGTCTAAAACATTGTGATTTTGTTTTAATGCCCTTTTGATCATCTTAAAACGTTTGTTCAAAAAGAAAATTTGTAGTAGAAAACCATATCGCTTTGGATCACGATAGTATAATGGTAATACGGGGTTGTCACCTACAGGTTCATAATAAGGGCGGCTATTGAAGTGCTTAGCAAGTTTACCGGTCAGGGTCGTTTTACCAACGCCGATCATTCCAGAAGTAATTATCAAAATTTAACCTTCCTTTACTTAACAACATAAAATAGAAGGCACTTAACCAATTTAATTAGTTAAATGCCATTTTTAATGGGCTATTTGCTAGAGTTTTGACTAGTTGCTGATGATGAATCAGCAGCACTGCTTGAAGCATTACTAGCAGAGTCAGCATTAGAATCTCCATTTGGGTTTTGACCATTCGTTTGAATTAACCCCTTAATATCAGTTAATAATTGATCGGTAGTACTGATCTTAGTACTAGTATCGCGTTTAACAAGTTTATTAACGACTTTAACAATTATGAAAACTACAAATGCGATAATTAAGAAGTTAATGATGGAGTTAATAAAAGAACCTAGCTTAAAGTGGGCTTTGCCCACTGTGAACACGATTCCGGATAGATCAATTTTTCCTAAGAAAATTCCAATTAATGGATTGATCAAGTCAGAAGTAAGGGACTTAACGATAGCAGTGAATGCAGATCCAATAATGACCCCGACGGCTAAATCAATTACATTTCCTCTAGCAATAAAAGCTTTAAAATCTTTAAGCATAATGACTCTCCTTTGTTTAGCATAGCTAGATATTATATAATATATTTATATTCTAACAGATAATTTGTAAATCTTATAATAAAATGTAGAAATGGTGGTTTATTGAATAAAAAGGATTATATTTGGCTAATTGTTTTCATATTGATAGTGGTAATTACTACTTTTGTAATCACGATGAATTTAAACATTAGCGAATTTCAAATCATTACAACGTGGGTAATTGTTTGTATTTTGTTACAGATTACTTTAACTTCAGTAATTATTATCAAAACTAAACAAAAAATAAAACAGCAACATAAATCTGAAGATGAGGAATGATTAAAATTAAAGATAAATATTCACAAATTTTAAAGTCGTTCATGCGATTCGGAGTAATCGCTACTTTTAGTGTAACGACTTTTTCAGTTTTAGAAACTAGTGTTTACGCTAAAAAAGTTACAACTAAAAAAGTGGTAACAGCCGTTAATGGTAATCAAAGCCAAACGATTAACTTAATTTTAAAACCACGCTCTGAAAATCAACTGAGTAATTATATCGATCGCACTGTTACGCCGGGTAACGATAATTACCGTAAGTACTTAACCCCCAAACAGTTTGCTAAAACATATGGTCAGTCTAGTGGGACGATTAACGTTATTACTAAGTATTTTAAAAAGTATCATCTTAAGACGACCGTGTATTCTGGGAACTTAAACGTTAAGATTACCGGTAAAACTAAGAATGTTGAAAAGGCATTCAAAGTTAAGCTAAATAATATTAAGGTAACTGGGGATAGTTATCAAAAAACTAATCATAAGTATAAGTTACCTAACAATATTAACAACAAGACGTTAGGCATATTTGGATTGAATAATAATACTTATACTAATCCTGAAAAAACAATCACTGCAAAACTATCTAGTCAACAAAGCAAAATTAATACTTATCAGGGAGCGCCTCAAAAATTTATGGATACCTATAATGCAGGAGCACTTTATAAGAATAACCACGTTGGCGCAGGGCAAACCATCGGAATTATTTCATTTGCGAAGTTCCATGCTAGCGATGCAAATAAGTTTTGGGACTCAGAAGGAATTCCTGCCAAGGCGAACCGAATCAAAACCTATCAAATTGGGAAGAGTTCCTATAATGGTGAGGATGAAACTGCAATGGATGTTGAGCAAGCTGGTGCAGTTGCTCCTAAAGCCAATATTAATGTTTACGTAAGCAATCCATCCGCAACTGGAATGATCAATTCATTTGCAACTGCGATTTCCAAAAATGTGGTCAGCACCCTATCGGTTAGTTGGGGACAAAGTGAAAACCAGGTTAAAAGTCAGATTAAAAGTGGGCTACTACCAGCTAACTATAATCAAATTATGAATTTATTATTCCAACAAGCTGCGGTTCAAGGGATTAGCGTATTTGCTTCTTCTGGTGATAACGGTGCTTATGATGGGATGGGTGAGAATCGGTACCCGAAGTTAACGGTTGATACACCAGCTAACTCACCATATGTAACTGCAGTTGGTGGAACAACGTTACCAAGAAACTACACTATTAATGGAAAGAAATATACTGTTGCTCAAGAACGGGCATGGAGTAATGACTTTCTATATCCTAAATTTGATAATCAACCAACGCTAACACCTACTAAGAACCCTGCCAAGTGGATAACAAGTTACTTTTCAGGTGGTGGTGGGGGCTTTAGTACCCTCAATTCTGTCCCTGATTACCAATCTGGCTTTAGTGGGGTTGGAACATTTCGGGCGAGTCAAATTTGGGAATATAGTAAGGGCTATTTGAACCGCTTAAATAATCCCCAAACGATCATTGGAACTCGTGAAGGACGGAACCTTCCTGATATTTCTGCCAATGCTGATCCAAATACAGGCTATTCTTCTTATCATAATGGAAAATGGTTCGTTACAGGTGGCACTAGCGTGGTCAGTCCCCAAATTGCAGGGATGGCTGCTGTTATCAACAGTGCGCAGGGGAAAAGAATGGGCTTTTGGAATCCGCAAATTTATCGGTTTGCAGCGGCTTCTAACTCACCATTTACCCCGTTAGATAGCGCGACTAATAATAATAATCTTTACTATACGGGACAACCTGGTAAATTATATAACCAAGCAACTGGATTAGGAACGGTTGACTTTGGTAAATTAAATACTGCCTTTAGCAATCAAAAATAAAAATAACGCCCATGGTGGGCGTTATTTTTTTACAATATTTTTACAGCCTTTTTACAGTAAACCGAACTTTAAGATGATCTTTATTTCTAATTGTTCGTGTTTTTGTTGACGGATTTCCATTCAATTGGTATCATTAAAGTACCAAATTAATAAAGGAGACTTTTTGATGGAAGTTGCACTCGTAATGGGATCAATCTCAGATTGGCCAGTAGTAAAGCAAACTGCTGAAATGCTTGATAGATTAGGAGTTAGTTATGATAAGCACGTCATTTCTGCTCATCGGATGCCAGAACAATTACAGGAATTTGGCTCTAAAGCAAAAGACGAACATTATCAGTTGATTATTGCTGCTGCTGGCGGTGCTGCCCATCTCCCTGGGATGATGGCTGCTAATACTACGCTTCCAGTGATTGGAATCCCTGTTCAGACCAAGGCTTTGAACGGGATGGATTCATTGTTATCAATGGTTCAAATGCCATCTGGAGTTCCAGTTGCGACCGTTGCGATTGGTAATGCTGGTGCTAAGAACGCAGCAATTTTAGCTGCTCAGATCATTGCATTACACAATCAAGATGTAAATCAAAAACTAGTTCAGTTCAGAAATGAACAAACCGAGGAGGCTATCAAGAGTAATGACCAACTCAATTAAGACTATTTTGCCACCAGCCACCATTGGAATCTTAGGGGGTGGCCAATTAGGCCAAATGATGGCACTAGCCGCTAAGTCAATGGGATATAAAGTGGGCATCTTAGATCCAACCCCAGGGGCACCTGCAGCCCAAGTTTCTGACTTTCAAGTCGTGGCTGATTATGATGATCAAGCCGCACTCGAAGAATTGGCTCAAAAATCAGACGTTTTAACCTATGAATTTGAAAACGTTGATCAAAAAGCCCTTTCAAAAGTGACGAACTTAACTGATGTCCCCCAAGCAATCGATGAACTAACGATTACTAGTCATCGGCTGCATGAAAAGAATTTCTTAAAGGATAATGGCGTTCCAGTGACTGAATTTGCCGCTGTCAACACGGCTGATGATCTAAAACAAGCGGTTGCAACGATTGGTTTTCCAGGCATTCTCAAGACCTGTGAGGGTGGTTATGATGGCCATGACCAAATCGACATCAATGATCAATCAGATGTTGAAAAAGCGCTTAGCCAGTTGAACGATCGTGAATGGATCTTTGAAAAGAAACAACCATTTGTAAAGGAAGTTTCAATCATGGTCACAAGGGATGCTAGTGGCAAGATCATTCCATTCCCATTGAGTGAAAATATCCACAAACACCACATCCTTCATACCAGTATCGTTCCAGCGCGCGTCGATTCAGAAGTGCACGAACAAGCCAGTCAAATTGCAACTAAAATTGCCGATGGCTTAGCACTCGTTGGGGTATTAGGGATTGAATTTTTCTTAATGGCTGATGGACGACTATTGGTCAACGAATTGGCACCACGGCCCCATAATTCAGGCCATTATTCGATTGAGGCCTGCAATGTTTCACAATTTGAGGCCCACATCAGAAGTATTTGTGGACTCGAAATTCCCACAATTACCCAAGACCACAAAGCAGTGATGGTCAATTTATTAGGTGATAACCTTACAAAAGCGCGCGAAGATTTACCAAAGAACCCCGCATGGCACTTCCATGATTATGGGAAGGCTGAAATTAGACCAGGTCGCAAGATGGGCCACATCACCGTAATCGGGGATTCATTCGACGATTTATTAGCACAAGTTAACCAATTTAAATAAGGAGTGCATTCAAATGGCATTAGTTGCTTCAGGAAAAACCAAAGAATTATACACTACAGACGATCCGAAAGTATTACGCGTTCACTACACTAACCACACCACTGCAGGTGATGGGGAAAGAAATGAATTGATCGAAGATAAGGGAGCAGTCAATAACCAAATTTCGAGTTTGATTTTTGGCTACTTGAATTCCAAGGGCGTTGCGACCCACTTCGTGAAACAATTGGACGCCACTGATCAATTGAACAAGAGCGTTCACATGATTCCACTAGAAGTGGTAATTAGAAACCTTGCTTCAGGGCATTTCCAAAAACGGTTTGGAACTAAGTATTTACAAGCCCTAAAGAAGCCAGTCGTAGAATACTTCTTTAAGAGCGACGAACTCCACGATCCATTGGTTAACGATTCTGATGCCGAAGCACTTGATATTGCGAGTGAAGACCAATTGGTAACGATGCGTGAGACCGCCTTAAAGGTTAACCAGTTAATGAAGCAACTATTTGAATCAATGAACATCATCCTAGTTGACTTTAAAGTTGAATTTGGGATCACTGATGACGGCCAAATTATCCTTGCTGATGAAATTTCACCCGATTCATGTCGTCTTTTAGATGCTGACACAAAGCAATCCCTAGATAAGGATGTGTTCAGAAAGCAAACTGGTGACATGATGACTGGTTATCGCGAAATTCTATCAAAATTACAAGCAGCGCTACAATAGGGGGATTCTTAAAATGTATTTAGCTAAAATCTACGTTACGCACAAACCATCAATTCTAGATCCACAAGGTGAAGCTGTGAAGAATGCTTTACACCGTTTGGATTACACTTCAATCGAATCCATTTCACAAGGAAAGTTCTTTGAAGTAAAGATCAAGGCTGATAGTAAGGATGCTGCGGTTAAAACGATCGAATCAATTTGTAAAGATTTGTTAGTGAACCAAAACATGGAAACCTACCGTTATGAAGTAGAGGAAGGATAGAGACCAATGAAATTCGCTGTAATTAGTTTTCCCGGTTCTAACTGTGATTGGGATATGTATTACGCAATTAAAGATGCGCTTGGTGAAGATGTTGACATGGTCAGATCAGATGAAACTAATTTGGATCAATACGATGGCGTAATGATTCCTGGTGGCTTTTCTTATGGTGACTACTTAAGAAGTGGTGCGATTGCTCGTTTTGCACCCGTTATGCCAGCAGTCAAGAAGTTGGCAGATGCTGGTAAGCCAGTCCTTGGGGTCTGCAATGGATTTCAAATCTTAGTTGAAGCTGGGTTATTACCAGGGTCACTGCAAAATAACGTTAGCATGGAATTTATTTCTGATTGGGCCCCTTTGAAGGTGGTCAACCCTAATACGATGTTCACGAACGGCTATCAACCAAATCAAGTCATTAACATTCCCATCGCCCATGGGGAAGGAAATTACTACTGTGATGATGCAACGTTACAAGAATTAAAGGATAACCATCAAATTGTCTTTACTTACGAAGATAATCCGAACGGCAGTTACGAAAACATTGCTGGAATTACCAACAAAGCAGGGAACGTCTTGGGAATGATGCCCCATCCTGAAAGAGCGGTTGAAGCCATCTTAGGTGGGACCGACGGCCTAACTTTATTCCAATCAATCTTAAATCAAGTGAGGAGCTAATAGCAGTGCAAAAACAAGTTGAACTTTCCCCCGAAGAAATTAGAGATCAAAAAATTTATCGTGACTGGGGATTAACTGATGGTGAATATGATTTAATTTCCAAAAAACTTTTAAAACGCCTCCCAAATTTTACTGAAACTGGTTTGTATTCTGGAATGTGGAGTGAACATTGTTCTTATAAGAACTCCAAGCCCATTCTACGTAAGTTTTGGACCAAGGGCTCCCGCGTGATTCAAGGGCCTGGTGAAGGGGCTGGGGTGTTAGACATTAACGATGGCCAAGCCGTTGTCTTCAAGGCCGAAAGTCATAATCACCCAAGTTTCGTGGAACCATACGAAGGGGCTGCGACCGGAGTGGGGGGCATTATCCGTGACATCTTCTCAATGGGTGCCAAGCCAATTGCTTCACTTGATAGCCTCCGCTTTGGTGAATTGTCTAACCCTAAGAACCGCTTTTTATTAGATAAGGTCGTAGCTGGAATTGCCGGTTACGGTAACTGTATCGGGATTCCAACCGTCGGTGGTGAAATTAGTTTTGACCAGTGCTACGATGGTAACCCACTTGTTAACGTTATGTGTGTCGGAATCATGGATCAAGCTGATATTGAAGCTGGTCGGGCCCATGGAACTGGGAACTCGATTATCTATGTTGGTGCAAAGACTGGGCGCGATGGAATCAATGGTGCGACCTTTGCTTCTAGTCAATTCAGTAAGGAAGAAGAATCCGACCGTTCTGCCGTTCAAGTCGGGGATCCATTCATGGAAAAGCTCTTGGTCGATGCCTGTCTCAAAATTACGCACAACCACAGTGATATCCTAGTCGGGATTCAAGATATGGGAGCCGCTGGGTTGGTCTCATCTTCTGCTGAAATGGCCGCTAAGGCTGACAGTGGAGTTGATTTGAACTTGGACCTCGTTCCCCAACGCGAACAGGGGATGACGCCTTATGAAATCATGCTTTCCGAATCACAAGAAAGAATGCTCCTCTGTGTTAAGAAGGGCCATGAACAAGTCGTTTTAGATGTTTTTGAAAAGTACGGTTTAGATGCAGTCGTAATTGGGAACGTTAATGATGATGGCCAATACCGACTTTCTCAACACGGTCAATTGGTTTGTGATATTCCAACCAAGACCTTAGTCGATGACGTTCCAGAATACACCCACCCACTAGTTGAACCAGCTCGGCTCAAAGCCCCCGCTGCTGAATTTACACCTGAATTTGATGATTTAGGGGCAATGGTCAAGCAAATTTTAGGCCAAGCAACGATTGCTTCGAAGCAGTCTGTTTATCGCCAATACGATAGTCGGGTTCAAGCCAACACCGTCTTAGCACCCGGAAGTGATTCCGCAGTGGTTCGGATCCGTGGCACTAAGAAGGCGCTTGCGATGACAACTGACTGTAACGCCCGTTACATCTACTTGGATCCATTCCAAGGGGGTCAGATCGCCGTTGCCGAAGCCGCTAGAAATATCGTGGCGAGTGGCGCGCTGCCAATTGGGATTACCGATTGTTTGAACTTTGGTAACCCCGATGATCCTGAAAGCTACTTCGAAATGAGCAAGTCTGCTGAAGGAATCGCAAAGGCCTGTGAACAATTCGATGCACCCGTAATTGGCGGGAACGTTTCACTTTATAATGAAACTGATAATCAAGCGATTTACCCAACCCCATTGATTGGGATGGTCGGGTTGATCGAATCAAACGACAATATTACTAAGTCGGATGCTAAGGCTGCTGATGAACTCGTCTACGTAGTCGGCAAAACCTTTGATGACTACAGTGGTTCAGAAATTCAAAAGTTATTAGCTGGTAAGATCAGTGGTAAGATCGACCACTTTGACTTAGCAACTGAGGCTGAAAACCAAAAGCTCGTTCATGAAGCAATTGTCAACAAGCTCGTTGACAGTGTCCATGACGTTAGCGAAGGGGGACTGATCGTAACCCTCTTAGAAACCCTATTTGCAAACGGTCTCGGCTTTAACGGGAAGGCTGACTTGACCCGTGAACAACTATTTGCGGAAACCCAATCCCGCTTTGTGATCACCGTTGCCAAAGCCGACCAAGCAGCATTTGAACAACTAGTTGGTGATCACGCGACATTATTAGGAACGACCACTGATGATCATGAATTGAACCTAGCATTAAGCAACGATAATTTAAAATTAGATGTAAATGAAATGAATCAAATTTGGAAAGAGGGACTCTCATGGCTAATGAAGTCAAAAGCTTAAATGATGAATGTGGTGTCTTTGGAATCTGGGGGACTCCTGATGCAACCCGCTTAACGTACGACGGGTTACATGCATTACAACACCGGGGGCAAGAAGGGGCTGGAATTGCCTCTAATGACCATAACCAACTTCATAGATACCGCGGTTTAGGTTTATTGGCCCAAGTATTTGAAGACCCACAAACGTTGGAAATCTTGAATGGAAATTCAGCAATTGGTCATATTCGCTATGCCACTGCTGGAAGTCACAGCATTAACAACATCCAACCATTCTTATTTGAAAACACCAAGAATCACTTCGCCATTTCGCATAACGGGAACTTGACGAATGCGGATACGTTAAAGAAGGAATTAAAGGCCAAGGGCGTTCAATTCCAATCCGACTCCGATAGTGAACTCTTCGGGGACTTGATCGAAGTTTCTGAAATGGATGACTTCACTGACAAAATCAAGGATGCTGCGAACCGAATGCACGGTGGTTTTGCATACGTCTTGATGTCAACCGATGCAATGTATGCGATTAGTGACCCTAACGGCTTACGGCCATTGGTAATGGGGAAGCGCGCCGACGGTAGTGTCGTGATCTGTAGTGAAACCTGTGCCCTAGACCAAGTCAAGGCCGAATTTATCCGTGACCTCGAACCAGGGGAATTGATCAAGGTCGACAACGACGGGATTAAGATCGACCATTATACAACTGACACCGAATTAACAGTGTGTTCGATGGAATACGTTTACTTTGCCCGTCCAGACTCCGTAATTCACGGGGTCAGCGTCCACGAAGCTAGAAAGCGCATGGGAGCCCAAGTTGCCCGCGAACATCCCGTTAAGGCTGACGTCGTAATCGGGGTGCCCAATTCATCACTTTCCGCTGCGATTGGGTATGCCAACGAAAGTGGAATCCCATACGATATGGGAATGATCAAGAACCAATACGTTGCTAGAACCTTCATCGAACCAACCCAAAAGAAGCGTGAACGCGGGGTTTCAATGAAACTATCCGTGGTCAAGCCCGTTATTGAAGGCAAGGACATCGTCTTAGTCGATGATTCGATCGTGCGTGGAACCACTAGTCGCTACATCGTACAATTATTGCGGGATGCGGGTGCAAAGTCGATTCACGTGCGGATTGCGTCTCCTGACTTGAAGTTCCCATGTTTTTACGGAATCGACATTCAAAAGCCAAGTGAATTGATCGGGGCTAACTACAGTGTTGATGGCATTCGTGACCAAATCGGTGCCGACTCACTCGGCTACCTTAGTGTAGAAGGGTTGATCGATTCGATCGGCTTAAAGTCTAATAACAAGTACCACGGGTTATGTACGGCCTACTTTGATGGTAAGTACCCCACCCCACTTTATGATTATGAAGAAATGTATGCAAAGGAAGCAAAGCGTTTACACCTATATGAAGGGATGAATTAGATGGCCGACCAATATAAAGAAGCGGGCGTTGACATTGAAAGTGGCGCCCAAGCGGTTAACCAGATCAAATCGATCGTAAAAGCCACCCAGGATGCAAATGTGATTGGTGGCATCGGTGGGTTTGGTGCCGAATATAGTTTGAAGGACAGCTTTACGAAGTTCAAAAACCCAGTTTTGATCTCTGGAACTGACGGGGTGGGGACGAAGTTGTTGTTAGCAATTCAAGCCCACCTCCACAACACGATCGGAATCGATTTAGTTGCAATGTGTGCAAATGACATTTTGGCCCAGGGTGCAGAACCACTCTTCTTCTTGGATTATGTCGGGGTCGGCAAACTAGACCCTGCTCAAATGAAGGAGATTGTTTCTGGAATCGCGGATGGGTGTAAGCAAGCTGGCTTATCACTAATTGGTGGTGAGATGGCTGAAATGCCCGGCATCTATACCAATGGCGACTACGATTTAAGTGGATTTGCCGTTGGGATTGGTGATAAGGATGAATTGTTGAGTGCCGATAACGTTAGGGAAGGCGATGTCTTGATTGGCCTGGCTTCTAGCGGGGTGCATTCAAATGGTTTCTCGTTGGTCCGTAAGATCATCAAAGACGCAAAGCTAGACGTTGATAAGACCTATCCTGGGTTCGATCAGCCGTTGATTAACGCGTTATTAGAACCCACTAAGCTCTACTACCATGCGGTCAACCCATCGATTCAAGCCGATTTGATTCACTCGATCGCCCACATTACGGGTGGGGGGATCGCTGATAACCTTTCACGCAGCATTCCAGATGACTTGACCGCCCAGATTGACCGCAGTAGCTGGCAAGTCCCAACGCTCTTTAAGGCACTGCAAGAATGGGGTCACTTGGACACAAGTGATATGGACCAGGTCTTCAACCAGGGAATTGGAATGGTATTAGTGGTTCCAAAAACAAACGTGGCCGCCGTTGAAAAGAACTTAGCGGCACAATCACAAGCATATTATCAAATTGGTAAGGTGGTGAAACGCAATGCAGCAGCAGTCGAAATCAACTAATGCCAAGCCCCTTCCAGTCGCCATTTTCGCCTCTGGGAACGGGACCAATTTTGAAGCGATTGCGAAGGCTGATTTACCGATCGATATTAAACTATTGATCTGTGATCACCATGATGCATACGTTTTAACGCGGGCCGCTAAGTTCGGCGTCCCAGCATTGGTGGTGGAAGCAAAGAAGGGTGTTACTAAGCAACATCGCGAATCGATCATGTTGACCCACTTACGGGCCGCTGGGGTCGAGGCCATCTTTTTAGCTGGCTACATGCGCATCATTGGCCCGACTTTATTGGATGCTTACCCCAAGAAAATCATCAATATTCACCCGGCATTACTGCCTAATTTTCCAGGATTGCACGGAATTGAGGATGCTTATGCAGCCAACGTTTCCAAAACTGGGGTGACAATTCACTATATTGATTCTGGGGTCGACACGGGTCAAATTATCGCCCAACAAAGTGTTGATCGGTACCCAGATGATAAGATTGAAGATTTAGAAACTAGGATCCATGATGTTGAACATCAACTATATCCAAACACAATTTTTGAACTAATAAAAAAAGGAGTGCTCTAAATTGAAAAAGTTAGCATTATTAAGTGTTTCTGATAAAACTGGAATCGTCGATTTCGCCAAACAACTGGAAGAACGTGACTACGAAGTGGTTTCCACTGGCGGAACTTTGAAAGCATTATTGGATGGTGGGGTTGACGCAATCTCAGTTGAAAAAATTACGAATTTTGATGAAATGCTTGATGGTCGGGTTAAGACTTTACACCCCCGCATTCACGCTGGAATCTTAGCGCGTCGTGATAACAAAGAACATATGCAACAAATTAAAGATCAAGGCATCGATCCAATCGACTTAGTATGTGTGAACCTCTACCCATTCAAAGAAACGATTGAAAAACCAGACGTAACCGATGCTGATGCAATCGAAAACATCGATATTGGTGGTCCTTCAATGTTAAGAGCAGCTGCTAAGAACAGCCAAGATGTGATCGTCATTACCGACGTGAACGACTATTCTGAATTCATTAAGCGCTACGACGCCGATGAATTAGATGCTGCTTACCATCGCCACTTGGCTGCGAAGGTCTTTCGTCACACTGCAGCATACGATGCCTTGATCGCTCAATACTTAACCAAGGAAGAATTCCCAGAAAAGCTCACTTTAACTTACGAAAAGGTTCAAGACATGCGTTATGGTGAAAACAGTCACCAAAAGGCTGCTTACTACAGTGAACCAATTCCTGAAAAGTACTCACTTGCAAACGCAAAGCAACTCCACGGGAAAGAATTATCATACAACAACGTCCGTGATGCAGATGCTGCGCTGCGGATTATCGCTGAATTCCCAGAAAAGCCTGCGGTAGTGGCATTAAAGCACATGAACCCATGTGGAATCGGGACTGCTGATGACCTATTAACTGCTTGGAACCTGGCTTATGAATCAGATCCTGTTTCCATCTTTGGTGGAATCATCGCTTTGAACCGCGAAGTCGACCTAGCCACTGCTGAAAAGATGCACGCAATCTTCCTAGAAATCGTCATTGCTCCTTCATTCACTGATGAAGCCTACGACGTTTTAGCTAAGAAGAAGAACATTCGACTATTGACATTGCCATTTGGCCCAATCGATCCTAAGGGCAAGGACGAAGTGAGTGTGCTCGGTGGGATGTTAGTTCAAGACCGCGATCTTCTTCACGAAGCGCCAGCTAACTTCAAGGTTGTTTCCAAGGTTCAACCAACCGAGGCTCAATTAAAGGCATTGGCATTTGGTCAAAACGCCGTTAAACACGTTAAGAGTAACGCCATCGTTGTTACGACTGATAGCCAAACCCTAGGAGTAGGGGCTGGGCAACCGAACCGAATCGATTCAACTAAGATTGCGATCGAAAAGGCTGCTGACAAGCCTAACTTTGCTAACGCCATTCTTGCTTCCGATGCATTCTTCCCAATGGATGATTGTGTTGAATTTGCCGCTAAGCATGGCATCAAGGCCATCGTTGAACCAGGGGGAAGTATTAAGGACAAAGATTCAATTGCAAAGGCCGATGAACTCGGTATCGCATTAGTATTCAGTGGCGCCCGTCACTTTAAGCACTAATATATTTGGGAGAGATTATGATGGAAAATTGGCTTTTGGTTGGTTCTGGTGGCCGTGAATATTCAATCGCAAAGAAGTTAGTTGAAAATGGCGATCGCAACGTTTACGTAGCTCCAGGAAACCCAATGATGAATCAGATTCAAAACGTGGGGACCGTTGACATTGATGAAATGGACTTTCAAGCCCTGGTGGAATTTGCAAAGCAAAATCACATTGACTGGACGATCGTGGGCCCCGAAGCCCCATTATCGATGGGAATCGTGGATGTTTTTAGGGAAAATGGTCTCAATATCTTTGGCCCGACTAAGGTTGCTGCCCAATTGGAAAGCTCCAAGGCCTATGCAAAGCAGATCATGGCAAATCGTGGCGTGGCTACCGCTTCCTACCAGGAATTTCAATCGGCAGCTGCAGCAATCGAATACGTTCGCAAGGGCAGCTTTCCGGTGGTGATCAAGGCGAACGGCCTTGCCGCTGGGAAGGGTGTCATCATCGCTAAGGACGAAGCGAATGCCGTGGATTCGATTAACCACCTTTTTGAACTCAAACCTGATTCTGAAGTATTGATCGAAGAATTCATGGCGGGGCAAGAATTTTCCTTTATCGTAATGGCGAACGGTACTAATGTGGTCCCAATGCGGATTGCCCAAGATCACAAGCGGCTTAAAAACGACGACCAAGGACCTAACACCGGTGGGATGGGGGCTTACAGTCCCGTTCCGCAGTTTAGCCAGTCCGTAGTGGACGGGGCAATGAAGGACATCATCATGCCCGTCTTAGAAGAAATGAAGGCCCAGGGGCATCCCTTTACCGGATTTCTCTATGCCGGCTTGATTCAAACTAAGAACGGCACTAAGGTCATTGAATTCAACGTGCGGATGGGTGATCCAGAAACCCAGGTTATTTTACCCCAATTAGAGGATGACTTCGGGTCCGTAATTGAACAATTAATGGCAGGAAAAACTGTGAAACCAAAGTGGCAGACTGGTCAATACTACTTAGGAGCAGTGATTGCCGCTGCCGGTTATCCAGCTGAACATAAGGACCACTTACCATTGCCACGGTTTAATGATGATCAGATCAGCGTTAGTTATGCCGGGGTCGCTGAAGTTGACAACCAACTTGTCAGCCATGGTGGCCGAGTGTTGATGGTCATTGCTAACGATTCAGACTTAAAGCAAGCTCAAACCAAAGTAAATTCAGCACTGAGCCAATTTGTTAATTCTAATGACTATGAGTACCGAACTGATATTGGTAGTAAAGCTTTTAAATAATAATCCAAAAGAAGCTGGATTTTTTAAAATCTAGCTTCTTTTTTTGTTGTTTTTTCTTTTATGATTTGGCATGATAGACTGTATATAAACAAAATTAGTGGGTGAAAAAAATGGAAACGATTCGTTTGAACAACATGCAATTTCATTCCCACATTGGGGTATTGCCTGAAGAACGCGTTGTCGGGCAGGATATTCAAATCGATGTGATAATGAAAACCAACTTTAAACAACTAGTAACATCTGATGACGTAAAGGATACTTTGAACTACGGTTTGGTATTTGATGAGGTCGCTTCCGTAGTGGCCAACAGCCGAGTCGAATTAATTGAAACCTTAGGGGCAAGCATCATTGCCGAGGTTCAAAAGCACCACGGTGCGCAATTGGATCGCCTGATCGTCAAGATCAGAAAAATCGCCCTGCCGATCGACGGGGTTTTGGATAACGTGGAAATTGAATTGGAAGGGTAATTATTTTGACAACTGCATATTTAAGTTTAGGGAGTAACCTAGGCGATAAGCTAAATGAGCTTCAACAAGCCATCGACCTATTGAATCAAGCTGCTAACGTCACCGTTACTAAGGTCTCTGATGTTTATCAAACATCGCCAGTCGGTGGGGTGAAGCAGGATGACTTTTATAACATTGCGGCCCAAGTTCAAACTAGTTTGAGTGCCGAACTGCTGTTGAGTTTGATTCATTCAATCGAACAAAAACTACATCGGGTCAGAAAAATTCACTGGGGACCTCGGACGTTGGATATTGATATTATTTTATTCAGCAACGAACGTATCGTTAGCGAGACACTGGTGGTTCCCCACCCAGAAATGAATAATCGTAAGTTTGTTTTACGACCATTGATGCAGATCTATGACGGTGATGCTACTAAATTACAAGCGGCCTATGATCGAATCGATGGCCAAGAAATTGAAGGGATTGGAAGTTTGATCAAGTTATGAATGAAGAACAACAAAATAAAATCGAATCAGCAGTTAGGGACATCCTAACAGCGGTCGGCGAAGATCCCGATCGTGAGGGCCTAGTTGAAACCCCCAAGCGGGTGGCCAAGATGTACGGGGAGGTTTTTTCATCCCTCAATAACCAGTTTACTAATTATAAGGTCTTTAATTCAGACGTTGAGGATAACGGGACCGTGATCGTCCGTGACATCCCATTTTATTCGATGTGCGAACACCACTTATTACCATTCTTTGGCAAGGTGACCGTGGCATACGTCCCACGGGATGGCAAAATTATCGGATTAAGCAAGATTCCGCGCTTAGTCGACTTTGTGGCTAGTCGGCCCAGCGTTCAGGAAAACATTACCCACCAAATTGGGGTCCAACTAGATGACATTCTTCATCCAAAGGGGGTCGCCGTAATTGCCGATGCTCGCCACATGTGCATGGAGATGCGGGGGGTCAAAAAAGAAGCCGGCAGCACTAGAACCACTTATTATCGAGGCATTTTTAAGGATCCAACCACTAAACGTGAATTGTTAGAAGAAATGAGGCTGAACTAGTTGAATAAGGAATATCAAGATGGACTCAATCAAATTAACCACACTATGAAATACGATGGAATGGAACGGATCGACCTGCTCAGCAAAATTGTTAATAAGATGGTTGAAAATCAGCCGAAAAGAACCGTTATTCGTGTGGCTGGAACTAATGGAAAGGGAAGCACGGCTCAGCTGATCAATAATATTTTATTATCAGCTAACAAATCAGTTGGGCTATTTACCAGTCCATACATCCTAGATCCCCTAGAACAAATTCATTTGCAGGGCCACCAAATCACTTCAGATCAATTCTTATCAGCCGAAAAAGCAGTTCGAACGAAGGTAAGCCAACTGGGAATCGATTTTGAAAATGACATTTCGGAATTTGAGACCTGGTTTTTGATTGCGGTGCAGTCGTTCATTATGGCCAAGGTCGATTTCATGATCTTGGAATGTGGAATGGGTGGTGAGTTGGATGCGACCAATGCGATTGACCACTCGGACTATAGCATTTTTACTTTGATTGGGTTGGACCATTTTAAATTCTTGGGGGACACGCTCGAACAGATTGCGACAACGAAGGCGCGGATGATTCGTGAAGGAGAACAGGTCATCAGTTATCCGAACCAGCCTCCCGTAGTGGCGAAAATTATTGACCAAGTGGCCAATGCCCGCCACGCTTCGGTTAACGTTGCTAATGATATTAAAACATTCGATGTGATAATGAGTTCTCCTACTGATTTCATGGCTTTATTATTGGTCTATCATGATTATGTGCTGCCACTCACCACTAATTTACACGGTAGGGCACAGTCTGAAAACATCAAGCTGGCCATTAAGTGGTGGGAAGTCTATGAACGTGATCACCCCGATTCAATTGATAGGGGGGAATTATCAAAAGGAATTGAAGTGACTGAAAAGCTCGGATGCTTTAGCACCCTTTCGAATGGGTGGATCGTTGACGGGGCTCATAATCGAGATGCCATCCGTGCATTCGTAGATACCGTTAATGAGTTAGGGACACAACAAGTTAAATTGATTATGGTCGGTTTTTTAGCTGATAAGGAAGTCGAACAATGTGTTCATGAATTACAGGGGATCAAACACGCCATTTTTTTGACCGTGACACCTGATAATCCAGATCGCAGCTTACCTGCCAAAGAACTATACAAATTGTTCCAAAATGAACCGGAAGTCAAATCTGGTACCAATTCGGTCTTTAATGTGGAAACCATTGCTGAGGCGGCCAAAACATTTGATGAAGTTGATCCAAAATCAGAAGATTTAAAATTAGTCGTTGGCTCCTTTTATACGGTCAGGGGCGTGATGGAAGTGATCAACGGAAAGGAAGCTTAACATGCCAGTTAAAGAAGTACCCATGCAAAACCAAAATGATTTAATCAACATTGAGATTCCACAAGCCTATGTGAATGAGCGACTACGTAATTTGTTGCAGCTCTTACACATTAACAACTGGGGGGCCGATCCACTATCAATGGTGATTAGCAAGGTTCAACTACACCAACTCCTAAATAGCAAGGAAATCTTGCATCCCGATTTAGTTACTGAGCTGACCGCCATTTACAAGCGCCACCAAATTATGCTGCGGGGGGCTAACTTTGCGTTGGACCTTACCATCGATCCTGCGGTAATGGCCATTTTGAATACTAGTCCTGATTCCTTTTTTGACGGCGATGCGACCCTAAACGATCAAAAGATTTTGACCAAGGTCGAATCATTTATGGCTAATAACACTAAGATTATTGATCTAGGGGGCCAATCAACGCGCCCTGGTTATCAAGAGATCACTCCCGCAGTGGAGATTAAAAGAACCGTTCCATACATTAAAATGATCAAAAAAGCCTTCCCTGAGGCCATCATTTCTGTCGATTCATATAAGCCCGATGTAATTAAGGCTGTCTTGGATGCTGGGGCTGACATCATTAACGATGTGAACGGATTTGAAGATAATCCCGCCAAGCTAAAATTGGTTGAAGAATACCATCCCGCATTGGTTGCGATGTATAATAATCGGATTAGTCAATGGGGACCAGACCAACTACCGAAGTTCTTTGCCAATCGGAAAAAGATGTTCGCTGAAATTGGCATTCATGATGATAACTGGGTCATTGATCCAGGAGTTGGGTTCTTGGCTAAGGATAGTCAGGCCACAGATATCGACTTGATCAGAACGATTCGGGAATTGAGTGAAATGAACATCCCAACGTTAATTGCCATCTCGCGCAAGAGCATGTTCAAGAAGTTGTTTGGCATCGATGCTTCGCAAAACATTTGGTCCACCCTGGTGGCAGAATTGATGATGGTCCACATGGGGGGCCAAATCATTCGGGTGCACGATTATGAAGAGACCAACCTAATGTTACAGATGCGTAAGCAACTGGAATTTCCAAGGAGCAACCAATAGGATGGACGCGCGTGCAATGCTTCAATTAATTGAGCGGCTCCATGATTCTAGATACCAGATCAAAGAGACCGCTTACCAAACGGCGCGGCAATTCATTCAACAAAATTCAGCCGCAATGTTCGATCGTAAAAACATGCATGGTCACTTTAGCGCCAGTGCGTTTGCTTGGCAGGATCAATCGATTTGGTTCATTAAGCATCCCTACCTCCACACGATCTTATTACCAGCGGGGCACGTCGAACTGGGTGAGACTCCATTAATGACTGCGCAGCGTGAGTATCGTGAAGAGACTGGCTTTGCGACCCATCCAATCAATGATTCATTGAACGGCTTGCGGGACTTAAATATCATTTCGATTCCTGCTAATCCATTAAAAAATGAGGGGGCTCATTTTCACGTTGATTTGCGGTATGAATTAGCGATTAGTTCCCAACAACGGGCCCAAGCCGAACTGCCTAGTTTTTTGATTGATCGTTGTGAAGCCCCAGGTGAATTTCATAAATATTTTGATCAGCGAAAATAAAAAGGAGAAGACAACTGTCTTCTCCTTTTTATTAGAATGCCCCAAGCAGGATTCGAACCTGTACTTGATAAAATCAAACAGCGACCTGAACGCTGCGCGTCTGCCAATTCCGCCATTGGGGCAAAGCAACATTCATTTTACTATAGTTTGGAAATAAAATAAAGCTGATTATCATAATTTAGTTGCTAAATTACGAGAAATGGTTATTATAAATAACTAGGAATTATGGTAAACTGCTTTTCAACTTTTGTTAAGAAATGGCAACGTTGGTAGTTTGCTAAACTATTTTTTGATACAATTAGTATTTGAAGAATATTTAAACTTAATTTAAAAATAAATAAGAATTGATAATAACAAAGGGGAAAATTAATATGTGTGGATTCACTGGTTATGTAAATCAAAAGGATGTCCCTAGCAATACGATCGTTAATATGGCAAATCGGATCAGACATAGAGGTCCTGATGACGAACAATACTTTCAAGATGATCATATTTCGATGGGATTTCGGCGCTTATCCTTCCTTGATTTAGCACATGGTGGGCAACCAATGTTTAGTGAGGACAATACTAAGGTCTTGACTTTTAATGGTGAAATTTATAATTATGAAGAAATCAGAGAAGAATTAAAGCAAAAGGGTTACAAGTTCTATACTGACGTTGACTCTGAAGTTTTAATTCGCGGTTATGAAGCATGGGGTCCAGAACTACTTAAAAAGCTCCGTGGAATGTACGCATTTGTTATCTATGATAGCAAGAAGCAAGAAATCTTTGGGGTTCGTGATCACTTTGGGATTAAGCCACTTTATTACTACGATGATGGTGATGCCTTCATGTGGGGTTCAGAAATTAAGGCTTTCTTGGATAACCCAATGTTCAATAAAGAGTTAAATATTGATATGTTGCCAATCCACTTAAGTTTTGAATTTATTCCATCTCGCGATACCATGTTCAAAAATGTTTATAAGGTATTGCCAGGACAATACTTTATTCACCACATTGGCGGCGAGACTGAATTGCACCGCTACTTTAGATTTAATTACGATCACGTTGATGAAAATCAAACCATTGATGGTGACGCTAAGCAAATTAGTAAGATCGTTAAGGACTCCGTTGAAAAACACATGATCTCAGATGTTCCAGTGGGGAGCTTTTTATCAAGTGGTGTTGATTCCAGTTACGTATTGAATGAGGCTTCGAAGCTAAAGCCAATTCAATCATTTTCACTTGGTTTTAAAAACTCTAAGTACAGTGAATTAGCATGGTCAACAGAATTTGCGAAGGAAATTGGTCAAAAGAACACACCCGTATACATTAATGGGGATGATTACTTTAATTTCTTACCAACCATGATGTATTACATGGACGAACCGCTCTCCAACCCATCCGCCGTCCAACTTTACTACTTATCCAAGCGGACGCGCCAAGATGTAAAAGCCGCACTATCTGGTGAAGGAGCCGATGAATTTTTCGGTGGTTACAATACTTACTTAGAAGCATTTCCGTTTGAACGCTACCAAAAATGGGTTCCTAAGGCAGTTCGGAAGGGCTTGGCTGCAGTGGCTGAAAAAATGCCACGGTTCCATGGTCGGCGCTTCTTGATCAGAGGGGCCCAACCACTTAGTGAACGTTACTATCGGGTCAACTACGTCTTTAACTACGATGACCGTGCCAAAGTCTTGAAGGATCCATCGCTCAACCAGGATTCAGGACAATTCACTAAGCACATCTTTGATGAAGTCAGTGGTAAGGATGAAATGACGCAAATGCAATACTTCGATATCAATACGTGGTTACCATTTGATATTTTGCACAAGGCCGATCGAATGAGCATGTGTAACTCCTTGGAAGTGCGGACTCCATTGGTCGATCGTGAAGTGGCTGCGTTTGCTGCTACGATGCCAATCAAGACCCGAATCCATAAGGGGGAAACTAAGGTCTCATTGCGTAGAGCAGCAATGGCTGCGTTACCCGAAAAGGTTGCTAATAAGGAAAAATTAGGTTTCCCATCCCCAATTGCTTCATGGATGAACATGCCTAAATTCCACGAACAAATTGAAGAAGCGTTCACTTCTGACGTTGCGCAACGGTTCTTTAATGTTGATGAATTACAACGAATCGTAAAGGAACACGCAAGCGGAAAATCAAATATGCAAAAGATTTTCACAATTTATACTTTCATTCTTTGGTACGAAGTATTTTTCCCAGAAAATACATCTGCTGATACGATCAAAAAAGTTCATAAAACAAAATAATTTTGTTTTAGGAAGGGTGAATTGCAGTGGCTTTAAAAAGCGCGGAAATTATCACACTACTACAAGAGCACGCACTGTTGACCAAGGTCGTAGGGCCGATCGACCAAGTTAGCTTTACAAATATTGAATATGACTCTCGGGCGATCAAAGCCAATGGGTTATTCTGTTGCAAGGGCAATTTTAAACCCGAATACCTGACGGCTGCCGTTAACAATGGTGCCACTGGTTACTTAGCTGAACAAGAACAGCCCACTGCTGCGGCTTCCTTACCTGCAATCATTGTCAGTGATGTGCAAAAAGCAATGGCCTTATTAGGAGCGGCATTTTATGGTTATCCCCAAAATGAGCTATTCATTATCGCCTATACTGGGACGAAGGGGAAAACGACTGCTTCTTACTTTACCGATGCTAGTTTGCAGGAAGTAACGAACGGGCGGACCGCAATGTTTTCAACCATTGATACGGTCGTTGGGCCCAAAGCGAGTCAACGTTTTAAGTCCCATCTGACTACTCCAGAATCACTAGATGTTTTTAAGAATATGCGAATGGCAGTTACTAACGGGATGACAACTTTGGTGATGGAAGTATCATCGCAAGCATACAAGAAAAATCGGGTCTATGGATTACACTTTGACGTCGGAATCTTCTTGAACATTTCACCAGATCATATCGGAGCCAATGAACACCCGACGTTTGCTGATTACTTGCATTGCAAAGAACAACTATTGGTCAATTCGAAGGTCTGCATTATTAATGCTGAGACTGATTACTTGAATGACGTTTATCAAACTGCCAAGGCGACTTCTCAACCAGCTGATATCTATTTGTTCGCTCGTAAACATGCTAAAACTCAATTACCGTTACCGATCGATTTTAGTTACATCAGTACTGCAGATACCCTGGAACATAATGCAATTAAGGTATTTGCAAATGATGAACGGGCAAAGCGGTTATCAATTGCAGCTGATTATCAACTAGCGCTTGCTGGTGATTATAATGAATCGAATGCGATGGCTGCAATCATTGCCGCTGCTTTGGCTGGTGCCAATGCAGAGCAGATTGATCGCGGGCTGGCTAGCGTTTTGATTCCTGGACGAATGGAAAGTTATCATGCTAATGGCCATGGAACGGTTTACGTTGATTATGCCCATAACTACGCTAGTATGCACGCCCTGCTAGGATTCTTAAAACGTGAAAATCCAGCAGGGAGGGTAATCGTTGTGGTCGGTAGTCCTGGAAATAAGGGTGAAGATCGGCGTGAAGGGTTCGGCAAGGCCTTGACCGAAAGCGCCGATGTGGCTTTTCTTACGACTGATGATCCAGCATTTGAAGATCCAAAAGCAATTGCAAATGAAATCGATGCCCACATTGATCATCACCGAGTTGAGGTGCACTTTGAAATGGACCGCAAACAAGCGATTGAACGGGCAATCAATGCAGCTGGTGAACACGACATGGTCGTAGTCGCTGGTAAGGGACGCGATCCATATCAAAAGATCAATGGCGTCGATGTGCCCTACGAAACCGATTCGGTAGTAGTTAAAAATATCTTGAAGGGATTCTAAAATAATGAGTGAAACAGAATTTACCCCGATTTTGTTGGGGAGTGATTTTAATTGTTATGGAATGGCACGCTCACTTTATGAAAAGTATGGTAAACCAGTGAAGGCGTATGCCGAAATTCAGTTAGCGCCGACACGGTTCACTAAGATCGTTGATTTAGAGCTGATTCCAGGCTTTAGTGAAGATCCAGCATGGATCCAAGCAATGTTAAAATTAAAAGAACGTTATGCTAATCATCCAGAACCCGTCATCTTAATTGGGTGTGGGGATGGTTATGCTGAATTGATCTCGAAGCATAAAAAAGAGTTAGAAGATGTGTTCGTTTGTCCGTACGTAGATTATGATTTGATTCGGCAATTGAACAGTAAGGAAAATTTTTACAAGACCTGTGATAAGTATGACCTGCCCTACCCAAAGACTAAGATCATCAGCAAGGATATGTATGAAGACGCTGAGCCAATCGAGCAACCATTTGGCTATCCAGTCGCTTTGAAACCGACGAACAGTGTGGAATGGCTCGATGTGCACTTCGAGGGACGCAAAAAGGCGTTTACGATCAAGTCTGAAAAGGAATTTAATGAAATCGTTGGCAAGATTTATGATAATGGGTACCAATCTGATTTGATCTTGCAGGACTTCATTCCGGGTGACGACAGTAATATGCGGGTCTTGAATGCCTATGTGGATAAGAACCACCATGTTAAGATGATGTGTTTAGGTCATCCGTTATTAGAAGATTGTGCACCATCTGCGATCGGCAATTACGTTGCGATTATTCCAGAGTACAACCAGGTCATCTATGATCAAATTAAAACGTTTTTAGAAAAGATTGGTTTTACTGGGTACGCTAATTTTGATATGAAATACGACGTGCGGGATGGTTCGTTCAAGTTATTTGAAATTAATCTGCGGCAAGGGCGGAGTAGTTTCTTTGTTACCTTGAATGGCTATAATTTAGCGGATTGGGTCGTCCAAGACTACGCCTTTGACTCCCTCGATACTAAGCCAACCGTCTATGCGAATGATGATCCTGAAAAATATTACCTCTGGTTAGGGGTCAGTGTTTCAGTTTTCAAGCAATACGCCAAGGACAATGTTGAAAAGCATGCCGCGCTGAAACTGATTGATAAGCATCAATACGGCACGACATTCTGGTATTCCAAGGACCGCAATTTAAAACGGTGGGCATTGATGAAGTGGATGTTCCACAATTATAGTAAGAATTTTGCGAAGTACTTTGCAATTAATAAGGGGTAGTTCGAATGAAGCACTTTTTTTCGATTATCGGGGGAATGGGGACCGAAGCGACTGAAAGTTATATCCACCTTTTGAATCAACGGACACCGGCCCATCGCGATCAAGACTATTTAAATTATATCTTGGTTAACCATGCGACGGTCCCAGATCGGACTGAGTACATTTTGGACCATACCAAACCCAGTCCGCTCCCTGATTTAATTGAAGATATTAAACAACAATCACAGTTGCATCCCGCCTTTTTTACGTTACCCTGTAATACGGCGCACTACTTTTTTGATGAGTTACAGTCGCAAACGGACGTGCCAATTTTACACATGCCCCGTGAAGCGGTAAAGGAGATCAAAAATAAGTATCCAGCTGTTAAGCGTGTCGGATTGATTGCCACTAACGGAACGCTACATGACGGGGTTTATGACCATGAAATCAAGGCGGCCGGTTTAACAGTCGTGAAGCCTACTGATGAGATCAGAAATGAGACCATGAACCTGATCTATCATGACATCAAGGAAAACGGGACGGTCAATGAGGAGCGTTATCACCATATTTTAGATCGAATGGTCAACGAATTAAAAAGTGACATCGTCATCCTGGGCTGTACCGAGTTATCTGTTGCTGAAGAACGGGCTGGTAACCATTCCTATCCCGTAATGGATGCGCAATCAGTATTAGTAGATCGCACGATCGCACTAGCTGAACAGTATCGAAAAGCAAAATAAAAAGATCCCAAAAGTTGAAATAACTTTTGGGATCTTTTTTTACCTTAGTGCAAGTGATTGGGCAATGATTGCCGCTAAAATAGTGCAAGATAATCCAAGTGTATCCAAGCGCGTTAGGACTTGTGATTCTAATTTTTGATAACTCCGTTCGATCACTGCGACTGAGATAATGCAAAGCACGTCACTAATGATAACGGAAATCGCACTATGGTGAAAGATCCGAATGCTAATCACGAATTGACTACTGATGATCAAAAAATAAAAGATCCTGGACCAAATCAGCGATTGAATAATTCGTTTTGCATAGTCGCGAGTGAAACCAGTGATGAGTGAAATAATCAATAATCCCCATAGCACAAAGTTCAATGTGACCCACATCGAGATGGCCCCCTTTAAAATTAAATTATATTCTCATTTTAGCATACTTAAATTTAAGAATTATTAAAGGATGCGTGCAAAATAATAATATAAGTGTTATATTGTTACTGTATTCTAATTAAAAATTAATTTTTGAGGTGATTGTTTATGACAAGAAAGATCGGTGTAATCGGAAGTGGGCACGTTGGTTCAACGGTTGCCCATTACATAGTTTCAGCAGGATTTGCGGATGAATTGGTGATGATCGACACCAATGAAGCCAAGGTCGTCTCAGATGCAGTTGATTTAAGAGATGCAATGCCTAATTTACCATTCCATACAAATATTACGGTTAATGATTATTCAGCATTAAAGGATGCCGACGTAGTGATCTCAGCAATGGGGAAGGTTAGCTTACAAAGTAGTGAATCTTCAGACCGATTTGCTGAATTACCATTTACCAGTGCTCAGGTAAAAGAAGTTGCTGAAAACCTTAAAGAATCTGGTTTTAACGGGGTGTTAGTTGATATTTCTAACCCTTGTGATGTAATTACTTCATTCTATCAAAAATACACTGGCTTACCAAAGAATCAAGTGATCGGGACTGGAACTTTATTGGATTCAGCACGAATGTTACGTGAAGTCAGTGAACAATTACACGTTGACCCCCATTCAGTTCATGGTTACAACTTAGGGGAACACGGTAATTCTCAATTTACTGCTTGGTCGACCGTAACCGTTTTTGATAAGCCAATCACAGAATTAGCTGCTGAAAACGGCCTAGATCTAGATGCTTTAGATGATGGTGCTCGTAAGGGTGGTTTCGAAGTCTTCAAGGGGAAGCAATACACTAATTACGGGGTGGCCACTGCCGCAGTTAAATTAGCCAATGCTGTTTTATCCAATTCATTGAGCGTGTTACCAGTTTCTAACTATCAACCTGATTTAGACGTTTACTTATCATATCCAGCCGTTGTTGGTCGGAAGGGTGTTGTAAAACGAGTTGAATTAGACTTAACTCCTGAAGAACAAGCCAAGTTACAAAAATCAGCTGACTTTATCAAGGGGAACGTAAAGAAGTATAGCTAAAAATAAAAAGTCATTACCATTTAGGTAGTGACTTTTTATTTTGAATGTGTTACAATATTTTATTGTAATGCGGGTATAGTTTAGTGGTAAAATATGAGCTTCCCAAGCTTAGGTCGCGAGTTCGATTCTCGTTACCCGCTTTATCGAATCTTCGATAAATCAATCAATGATAAAAGAGTAGTAGGGACTTATGAATATGTAGCGATTTCGGGATGGTGCGAGCCGAATTATCCATGGTCTTGAAGGCGTGCTTTTTAGATTTTAAATTTTGAATATTAAGCGGATAATCATATCAATTAGAGTGGTACCGCGGATTATAAAACCATCCGTCTCTTGCAAATTTTATTTGCAAGGGACTTTTTAATTTTTCAGGAGGAAATGACATGGATAAATACAAACAACAAGTTGCTGCGTTGATTAGTTCTGCACTTGATGCTGAATCTGGCTTAGACCAAGAAACCGTATTACAAAAAATCGAACGGCCCAAGGACTCCAAGATGGGGGACCTTGCCTTTCCTACCTTTACATTGGCGAAGGTCTTACGCAAGGCACCGCAAATGATTGCCAATGACCTAGTTGATAAGATCGATGCAACTGGTTTTGAAAAGGTCGTTGCAATGGGACCATATGTTAACTTTTTCCTGAGCAAGCCTGAATTTAGTCGTGATGTTTTAACGACCGTTCTATCCCAAAAAGCAGATTACGGTCAAAATCAAGATGGTAAAAATGGGAACGTGCCAATTGATATGTCATCACCAAACATTGCCAAGCCCATTTCAATGGGGCACTTGCGTTCAACTGTAATTGGAAACGCCGTTGCCAACATTTTAGCTAAGAACGGCTACCACCCAATCAAGGATAACCATTTAGGTGATTGGGGGACCCAATTTGGGAAGTTGATCACCGCTTATCTGAAGTGGGGGAACGAAGAAGACGTTAAACGCGATCCAATCAACTACTTAGTGAAATACTACGTTAAATTCCATAAGGAAGACGTTGAACACCCAGAATTAGACGATGAAGCTCGGGAATGGTTCAGTAAGCTAGAACATGGTGATAAGCAAGCCACTGAACTATGGAAGTGGTTCCGCTCCGTATCATTGGAAGCCTTCAACCAAATTTACGCTAAATTAGGTGTTACGTTTGATACCTATAATGGGGAAGCATTTTACAATGACAAGATGCCAGAAGTGATTCAAATGTTAAAAGATAAGCATCTTTTAAAGGAATCACAGGGGGCGCAAATCGTTGACTTGAGCAAGTATAACTTAAACCCTGCCTTGATCTTAAAGAGCGATGGGGCTTCACTATACATTACCCGTGATATTACGACTGCAATTTACCGTGATCGTGAATACCATCCCGCAATGAACCTCTACGTGGTTGGTTCAGAACAAACTTATTACTTCAAGCAACTAAAGGCCGTCCTAGAAGAAATGGGTGTGCCTTCTGCTAAGGACTTACACCACATTCCATTTGGCTTGATCACTGTGAACGGTAAGAAGCTCTCAACGCGTTCTGGGCGGATCATCCTATTGGACGAAGTATTGAATGATTCGATTGCATTGGCTAAGCAACAAATCGAAGAGAAAAATCCAGATCTTAAGAACAAGGATACAGTGGCTCAAGAAGTTGGTGTGGGAGCCATTATCTTTGGTGACTTGAAGAACGATAAGATGGATAGTATCGACTTTGTGCTAGAAGATCAACTAAGATTTGAAGGGGAAACAGGTCCATACGTTCAATATTCCAGAGTGCGGGCAGAAAGTATTTTAAGACGGGTTCCAGAATTCAATGCAGACAGTAGCAGCCGTGACTTAGACGATCCTGAATCATGGGAGATCATCAAATTATTGAATGACTTCCCAATGATCGTTAAGGACGCATGTGCTGACTTTGAACCATCAGTAATTGCGAAGTATTCCTTACGCTTAGCAAAGGCATTCAATAAATATTACGCCCATACTCGCATCCTTGATGATAAGCAAATGCTAAATGCCCGTTTATCATTAGTTAAGAGTGTCTCAATCGTATTGAAGGAATCATTAAGACTATTAGGTGTTAAGTCACCCGATGAAATGTAATTTATTAAAAATCTGTCATTTTATAATGGCAGATTTTTTGGTTTAAATCGTTAAAATTATTACCAAAATCATATCAAATATCTTAATTATGGTACAATTAAGGTTAATATTTGAAGGGGGCGAAATGCCTTTAATGAAACAGAATCAATCTAGTTCGGTGGGGGAATTCACACACACCTACTGGCAAAAATTTAGAAAAGTGCAAAAGTATATTTGGCATCGTTATCATATTAATCGTTGGATTATTATGGTCGTAATGGGAATTATTTTTTCGATGAGCACCTATTTAACGTTCGTTGCCAAAACAATGGACGTTCAAAATCTTAATTCATCGTTAAAACGTTCAACTGTTATCTACGATGTTAGTAATAAAAAGGCTGGGGAGTTATACTCTCAAAAGGGAACCTACGTTGGAATGAAAAACATTTCGCAAAACGTTCCAGATGCGATCCTATCTACTGAAGATCGGCATTTCTATAGTGAACATGGTTTTTCAGTTAGCGGGTTTGGCCGTGCCGGCCTCTTGTGGTTGAAAAATAAAGTTTTAGGGCATGATTACATTAGTGGTGGGGGAAGTACGATCACCCAACAACTAGTGAAGAACGCCTATCTATCACAAGAACAAACCTTTTCTCGAAAGTTGAAGGAACTGTTTATTTCGATTCAGGTTGAAAACGTCTATTCTAAAAATCAAATTTTAACGATGTACATGAATAATGCCTACTTTGGTAATGGCGTCTATGGGGTCAGCGATGCCGCAGAGCGTTACTTTGGGACATCGGTCAAGAACCTACCAGTTCAAGATGCAGCGGTGCTAGCAGGGATGTTGACGAATCCGAGTGGTTATAATCCGATTGATCACCCTAGATTAGCTTTACAACGTCGGAATACCGTCTTGGACTTAATGGTCGAAAATGGCAAACTGACTAGGGCGGCAGCTGCTAGGTACAAGGCGCAACCAATTGAAGTTAAGGATAATTATACCTATAAGGATAGTTATCGTTATCCTTATTACTTTGATGCAGTTATCAATGAAGCGATTAGTAAGTACGGGCTGAGTGAAGCTGATATTATGAACCGTGGATATAAAATTTATACTAACTTGAACCAAAGTCAGCAAACTGCAATGCAAAATAACTTTAATGATCCTAGCATGTTCCCGAACAATGCTGCTGATGGAACCAAGGTCCAAGCGGCTTCGATCTCTGTCAATCCACAAACTGGGGGCGTAAATGCAGTGGTGGGTGGTCGTGGTAAACACGTTTTTAGGGGTTATAATCGTGCTACCCAGATGAAACGTCAACCTGGTTCGACCATGAAGCCACTTGCGGTCTATACTCCAGCGTTGGAGAATGGCTATAATTTTGACTCAGAACTAGTCAACGCAAAGAAGTCGTATGGTAAAAATAAATATACCCCACAAAATTATGACGACCAATATACTGGGAAGGTCCCAATGTATGAAGCATTGGCCCAAAGTATGAATGCGCCTGCAGTTTGGTTATTAAACAAGATCGGGATTCAAAGTGGTTATGAATCGGTAAAGAAATTTGGAATTCCGCTTTCTAATAGTGATAAGAACCTTTCATTAGCACTAGGTGGACTTTCAACTGGGGTTTCTCCCCAACAAATGGCTGGTGCATATACAGCGTTTGCCAATGATGGGGTAGCTACCAAACCTTACTATATTCGTAAAATCGTTGATGCCTCTGGGAACGTGGTGATTGATAATACTGCGCAACAAAAGGGGACGCGGGTGATGTCTGCGACGACCGCTAAAAATATGACTAGTATGATGCTAGGCGTTTTTGATAACGGAACCGGAGTCGATGCAAAGCCATATGGCTATCAAGTGGCCGGAAAAACTGGTAGTACAGAGGCCGATTCGACAGCCGATGCTGATGCAACTCGTGATAAGTGGATCATTGGTTATACGCCGAATGCGGTGGTCGCTACTTGGGAAGGCTTTGATGATACCAATAGCAATCATCATCTTGAAAACCTTAGTGGAACTGGAATTGGGCCTCTATTTAAGAGTGAAATGACCTCAATCATTCCGACTACTAAGCAGACTCAATTTGACGTTAAGGATGCCCAAACGATTATTGATGAACGAAACAGTAGTAATAACAGTAGTAGTAGTTCTAACATTTGGGATAATGTTAAGAATGGCAGCAATAGCATTGGTAAGAACATTGAAAGTGGTTTTGATAAAGTGAAAAAACAAACTAGTAAATGGTTCAATGATGCTAAACAATTCCTTGGTGGCAAGTAAAATTACGGACTAAAAAAGTCCTACTGAATATTAAATTCAGTAGGACTTTTTTTGGTTAATTATTTTTTGCTACTTGATGAATCGGAGCTTTCTGAAGTGATGTAACTAGCTAGAATATCCTTTAATTGGTTATCCTTGATGTCAACGTTACCGTTTCTAAGTACTTTCGCAACGATGTTGTGTAATACAGTACTATCTGACATTTCTGAAGTTACGATTTGATCCTTCAATTCGCTAACGTGATCCTTGTAACTCCCCTTAGCAGGGTGGTTAACCATTTGAATTACTTGGTAACCATATTGAGTCTTAACAGGGGTAGTAGTGTAGTCACCCTTCTTTTCAAGCTTATATGCTGCCTTCTTGAATGCGGAGTCAACAGATGATGAAGTGTTATCAAATGCTGGTAGCCGTCCACCCTTGTTCTTAGTGGAAGTATCAGTAGAGTACTTCTTAGCTAAGGTAGCGAAACTAGTGCCGCTCTTAAGTTGGCTAATTACAGTTTCAGCGGTTGACTTCTTAGCAACTAAGATCGTGTTAACAGTAATCTTAGGTTGGTAACTCTTGAATTGCTTTTGAAGTGCTGAATCGGAGAAATTAGTGTTAGCCCGAACTGCTTGTTCTAACAAGAGGTTATCTCTAATTTGGCCCTTGAAAGTTGAATTAGTAAGTCCTTGTTGTTGAAGAACTGCACTAAATTGTGATCCATATTGGGACTTGTATTGATTAAATAGCTTGTTAACCTGTGAATCTTTAACCTTGCTACCATAGTTTTTTTCAAGTACCTTGTTCAAAATCATTTGTTGAAGGACTTGTTTACCATTAGAAGTTTCCTTCAAGCTACTGTAGTATTGGCTTTGAGTAATCTTACCACCATTAGTAGTTGCAACAGCGGAACTACCACAGGCTGCTAAGGTTAAACTCAAAAATACTCCGGCTACTCCAACTAGCCATTTTTTCATAAAAAAAACACATCCATTCGTACAAAATTAATATAAGTATTGATATTCAACATGTTCCAATATAACACAATTCGGATTTCATCGACACATGCAAAATTGACCTTAAACAAAAATTAAATGAAACGACTATTTTAACTTTTTGATCGTTTGATTGATGATATCGAGGTGGGGTTGAATTTCAAATGAATATTCGCTGATGATAGTTTGAACGTCATTAATTGTTTTTTGACTTCTGGTTAATTCAGCTTTGAATTTATTCAACGCATCCGTGAATTGAGCGCGGTCATGATTAAATTTTTGGGCTTGCTCAGTTTTTTGAATTGCAAAATTTTTAACATTCGTAAAGAATTGTTGAGGTGATTCACGGTTTGCCACTAAATAGACCACCAGCGCACCAGCTGAAACACCGACTAACTTGGCTAATCCCTTCATGCTTATTCCTCCACTTGTTCCTTAATTGCATGTGCAATTTCATTATATTTAGCGTCATCGTATTGCCCAGAATTATCCGCAAAGTCCATGCTGAAGCCGTCCTTATTTGAATATCTAGGAATTAAATGAAAATGGGAGTGAAATACGGATTGGTAGGCCACTTCACCATTGTTGTTGACGATATTCATCCCTTTGATATCAGGGTTGAATTTACGGATTCCACGGGCGATCTTAGGGATGCGGGCAAAGACCTGGCTGGCAAAGTCAGCATCATATTCATAGATGTTTGGAACGTGCTTTTTAGGAATCACTAACGTGTGGCCAGGAGTGGCTTGTGAGATGTCTAAAAACGCTTTGATAACGTCGTCTTCATAAACAGTGTAGCTGGGGATATCCCCGTTGATAATTTTACAAAAGATACAATCAGTCATATTAATTACCTACCTTATTATTTATTAAGTTAATTATACACTATCCAAAAATGCTTTTGAAAATAAAGGGTCATCTTTTCATTATGCTATAATATAGTTAAACCAAAAATAGAGGAGGAATTGAATTGTCCTTAGAGGTAAAAAACGTAATTGGGGGCTATTCACAAGTTCCCGTATTAAAGGATGTTTCATTTGACGTTCAAGACGGTGAACTAGTGGGATTGATTGGGCTCAACGGAGCTGGAAAGTCCACTACGATCAACCACATTATCGGGTTATTAACCCCATTTTCAGGGTCGATCGAGATTAACGGGTATCAAATTACCAACAATAATGAAAAGTATAAACAACAGCTCGCCTACATTCCAGAAATTCCGGTGTTATATAACGAATTAACGCTGCGTGAACACATTGAAATGACGATCATGGCGTATTCACTTGACCATGATCAGGCGTGGGAAAAGGCCCACCAGCTATTAAAAACGTTTCGACTCGATAACAAACTGGAATGGTTCCCCGTTGACTTTTCCAAGGGGATGAAGCAAAAGGTGATGATCGTTTGTGCGTTTATGACCGATGCCAAGATGTTCGTGATCGACGAACCATTCTTAGGGCTTGATCCGCTGGCAGTTAACGATTTATTGGCGTTGATTAAAGATCGTAAAAAACAGGGCTGCAGTATTTTAATGTCAACGCACGTTTTAGACACTGCCGAACGCTTTTGTGATCGCTTTGTATTGATCAACGATGGTCAAATTAAGATTGAAGGGGACCTAGCTAAAATCAAGGAAGCATTCCCGAATGCGGGCGATTCTTTGAACAACATCTATCTTGCGCTAGCCAAGGGTGAGGCGTAATGAGCGATTTATTTAAACAACGTTTAGCCCACCATCTAGGTGAAATGGCCAAGTATATGCGTTATGTATTCAATGACTTTTTTGTGATTGCACTGATGTTTTTGATCGGGGGGCTGGGACTATCATATTCGAACCTCTTGAAGCAATTGCACCCTGGGCTTTGGTGGTCAGGAATCGTTATTTTATTAGTGACCCTAATGGGCCAAGTTTTTAGTCACCTCGCAACGCTGATCGAACCAGCTGATCGGGTTTTCTTAATTCCACGGGAAGCCGAGATGGTCAATTATTTAAAATCAGCACGTAATTATAGTATTTTAATGGCGTTGCTCCCCCAATTAGCAATTTGGTTCGTGTTATTACCATTTATGCGGGTAACGATGAATTGGAGTTTGTTCGATCTGGTGGGGGTTTTATTGACGATGGTCTTCTTGAAGAGTGCCGACATTGATGGAGCTTTGAATCAAGCTTACTACCACCAATCGCATCTGCGACTTAAGTGGCTGCTAAACGTGGTTGCACTAGGGATTACAGTTTTAATTCCCGCTTTAGGGATGCTGATCAGCGCTTTATATCTGGTTATGACAGCTGCTAAACAACGGCACCTTGCTAATAAATCGCTTGATTGGCGTTATTTAATCGAAATGGAAGATACGCGAATGCTTGCGCTTTACAAGTTCTTCAACCTCTTTACCGACGTTCCAAACATTCAAGGGACGACTAAACGGCGCCGCTACCTTGATTTCTTGATCAATAGAATCAAAGTGACGCCCAAGAACGTTTATTTATACCTTTACGGGCGCTCAATCGTCAGAAATGGTGAATATAGTGGCTTACACATTAGGTTAACGGTGATTGGCGCAATCCTATTAGTTGGGGTTGGTGGGACCTACCTCCCAATTTTAATTGGGTTGTTGTTCCTGTACTTGATCGGTTTTCAATTAATTCCATTTTATTTTCACTTTGCTAACAATGTGTTCACCCACGTCTATCCAGTTGCTCCCCAGCTCCAAATTGCCAGTTTTAAAAGGATTATTTCAATCTTATTGCTGGTTTCAGCCGTTATTTTCTCGATCATGACCTTGATTGGAAGTCATTCAATCGTCACAGCTGGGCTTAGCTTGATTTTAAATCTTGCTGAGGTTTGGGCGCTCACGAATCAATTGATCACTAATAAAATTAACAAGAAGTTAAACTAAAGGAGTTTCAAATGCGAGTAAGACATAAATCATGGGCCAAGCCCTACATCGAATCTAAACCTGAACTAATCGTTACCAATGCCGAAGAATGGGTGGGAAAATGGAACCAACGCTTTACAAAGCAACAACCGATCCACTTAGAAATCGGGATTGGGAAGGGGCAATTCATCATTGAAATGGCCAAACGCAATCCCGAAATCAATTTCATCGGAATCGAACTACAAGAGTCAGTAATTGCGGTCGCCTTGCGGAAGTTAGTCGAAGAGGGTCTGACCAACGTTCAATTAGTGGAAACCGACGGCGCTTTGGTCAATACGCTGTTCAAGGCGGGAGAAATTGATAAGATGTACCTTAACTTTTCTGACCCCTGGCCTAAAAAGCGGCATGCCAAGCGCAGATTGACCTCACCTGATTTCTTAGCTAGCTATCGAGACGTATTAAAAGCTGGTCATCAACTTGAATTTAAGACTGATAATCGGGGACTGTTTGAATATTCATTGATTTCGTTCAATCAGTTTGGGACCAACTTTGAGTTTGTATCTTTAGATCTACACAATAGTCCTGAACAGGCTGAAAACGTTGAAACTGAATACGAAGCTAAGTTTAGTCAAAACGGCCCAATCTATAAAATTGTGATAACGTTTAAAACTGCTTAATTGGGTGTATATCTGTTTTATAAAGATCGATGATTTGACCTCGTTGATTGGCAGTAAATTGATATTCAATAATTGTTTGATGATCTAAGATGTTGATCCCACCGAGGTAATAATTTTCGGTAATTAATTGATATTCGGGCCGTAACCATGTTCCATAGATCTTTTGAAGCGCAAACTGGCGGTGGAGTTGTTGATAGATTCTTTTTTCAATTTTAGCGTGCACGCCTGCTTTGATAAATCCTAAAGCTGCAACAGCAATAATGCTGAGCCCCATTTTCATTTTCGTTCTATTTTTCAATAATTACACCTGATTTCTATTGAATTTGACGCTATACTATTATTATAATCAAAACAGAATAATTTGCTTGTGATTTAAGTTATAATTATTAGCATGGATTTAAAGGGAGGAATAACCATGGAAGAATTACAACCAATGAACTTATCAGAACTAAAGCAAAAGATTGCCAACGGTAAGTACATGCTTTTTTTCACCGCTAGTTGGTGTCCTGACTGTACTGTTATTAAACCAGCAATGCCTGAAATTGTTGCCAATCACCCCGAATACACTTTTCTTTCAGTTGATCGAGATGATAACATTGATTTAGCTGCTGAATTAAATATTTTTGGCATTCCCAGCTTCGTTGCCTTTGAAAACGGTGAAGAAGTGGGCAGATACGTTAATAAGGAACGCAAGACGCAAGCGCAAGTCGAAAACTTTATCGGCTCTTTAAACTAATTTTAGAAGGAATGATACAAAAGTGATAGCAAGTTATAATCCATCCCAAATGGGGGATGTTTTAGTTGTAATAATGCACCCAGATGTTGAAGACCAAGTCGTTGAACATAAAGGTGATGTTTTCAAAGTCTCAGCAGCAGAATCTGGACAAACTTTGGGATTTAACTTTTTTGCAGCGAGTCAGATTTTACCAGCGTTAAAGGATCAAAACGGACAAGTAACTATGACCGCAGATGACGTTGCTAAATTGAACGTTGTTCTAAAGGATGCTGGTTTTACAGATCAACTAGTCGTTGATGAAGAGCCTAAATTCGTGGTGGGGTACGTAAAGACGGTTACTGACCATCCTAAGTCGACCCACCTTAAAATCACTGAAACTGAGGTCCAAGATGGCAAGACCCTTCAAATTGTCAGCGGTTCTCCGAACATGCAAGCAGACATCAAAGTTGTGGTTGCAGAAGTCGGGACGATGATGCCAAGTGGCTTGATAATTTGGCCTGGTGAATTAAAGGGCGTTACAAGCGATGGGATGATCTGTTCTGGAAGGGAACTTAGGTTGCCGAACGCGCCTCAAAAACCTGGGGCGTTGATCTTACCTGATGATTACCAAGTTGGCACTAAATTTGATTTTATAAAAGCACAAAATCTATTTGAATAAGGAGTTGGTCACTCCTTATTTTTACATAATCTAATAATTTAACGTAAATTAAGGGTGAATAAAATGAATCACTATGATGGACCAGCGTTTTATAGACGCTTTTTACAAAAACCAAAATCAAATGATAATCAAGATAGTTATTCTAACAATAAGATGACTAGGGGCAATCGAAAAGATATCCGAGGCACGGGTGACTCTAGTAGTGGGAATTTTAGAACTAATGGTGAGAACATGATTTCTAAAATGACAAATGCCTTTACGCCAAAGGGCAATTATGCGAAAAGAGTCGTTGGTGATGAATATTTAAACGAGTCTAAGCTGGGCCGTTACTATCTGAAAATAATTCAGCAATTAGATAAGCAGGATTTTGATTGTATTTTATTTGACGATGGGTTGGATACACGTGCCAATTCGGATCTAATTCAATTTGGCGCTGTTGATGAACATCCAGAAAGTGTTGCTGCTGAGCAATTTTCAGATGATTTCACTAGCGATGCTAGTGAAAATGTCAGTGGGTTTGAATCAGCAGCCAGCAGTCATTATGCTAATCCGACAAGTGATGAGGAATACTATCAACGCTTACAAAATGAGCAATCCGATGCAGATAAGGGGATCCAGTCTGCTTCTGATGTAGCGCCGTCTTCTAAAGCATCGCATCATTTTGAACCTGATTCTCAATCAGTTGAGGTTGGTGATAACGATGCCGATGAAATGAATGATTCCGTTGATCGAAGTAAAAGTAGTAGCGAAGCAACCCCGCAGGATAAGACGCAGCGTTCTGAATCGGCATTTGTTGATACCAAACAGTCCGCTAATTCTAAAACCCCTAAGCGTGGGTTAGGGCATCCGCTTTCTGCGATCTTAAATAATGAACAAGATGCCCAAAAAGATGTGGAATTTTTCAAAGATGGTTTGAAAGAAGTGAAAGCAGCCCAGGAAGATGAACACCCTAAGGCTATCGCACGACCATCGGATGTAAAAACACTGCAACCAACACCTGATGATGAGCCGACTGACGAACCAGCAAATAATAATGATAGTGATAAATCTGGCCATGAACTATTAAGCAGCGGGACTGAATACGAGCATGGTTATCAGTTCCCGCGCTTTAGCATGTTAAATGAACCGCACTTCCAAGATGATGATGATTTGGATGATTGGATCATCAAACAATCAGAAATTTTAGATCGAACTTTACATGCATTTCACGTTAACGCTGAAGTTGTTGATTGGACCAATGGGCCGACCGTTACCCAGTTCCAAGTGAAGTTAGCGTTGGGGGTTAAGGTTAGTAAAATTACTAATCTAAACGATGACTTAAAACTAGCGCTAGCCGCCAAGGACATCCGAATTGAAGCCCCAATCCCTGGGCGGACGACGGTGGGGGTCGAAATTCCAAATCCCAAGCCGCGCCCAGTAATGCTATCAGAAGTTTTAGATGATCAATCATTTAAAAATGCACAATCACCGTTGACGATTGCTTTGGGGGTCGATCTAACTGGAAAGCCACAGGTAACCGATATTTCAAAAATGCCCCATGGGTTAATTGCCGGTGCCACTGGTTCAGGGAAGAGTGTGTTCATCAACAGCCTATTGGTATCGCTGCTTTATAAAGCGACCCCAGCGCAACTGCGGTTATTATTGATTGATCCAAAGGCGGTCGAACTAGCCCCTTATAATAAGCTTCCACACCTCTTGGCCCCAGTAATATCAGAACCAAATGAGGCTTCCGCTGCTTTGAAGTGGGCTGTCAAGGAGATGGATGAACGTTATGAAAAGCTAGCCGCTGGTGGTGCTAGGAATATTGAGCAGTTCAATACCAAGGCTGATGAAAATAATCAACCTGAATTGAAAATGCCATACATTGTGATCATCATTGATGAGTTGGCTGACTTAATGATGGTGGCATCAACTGAGGTGCAGGATTACATCGTTAGAATCACCCAAAAGGCTCGGGCAGCGGGAATTCATTTGATCGTTGCCACACAACGGCCAAGTGTTGATATTGTTACGGGGACCATTAAGAACAACATTCCAACTCGAATTGCGTTCATGGTTTCAAGTCAAGTTGACTCTAGAACGATTATTGATACTGCGGGTGCGGAACGTCTTTTGGGACGTGGTGACATGCTCTATTTAGGCAATGGAAAGAGTCAGCCGTTGCGGATTCAAGGAACGTTCGTTACCAATGAAGAAATTGAGCGCATCACTGCTGCGGTTAGGACCCAAGGGACGCCTAAGTATGCGTTTAATCCGAAGTCGTTGTTGAAAAAGGTCAATATGGTTCAGCAACAAGATGAACTAATGCCTGAAGTATTGGCTTATATTGCAAAGGAAAATACGGTTTCCACTTCGAAATTACAACGGGTCTTTTCAATTGGCTATAACCGTGCAGCCACTTTGATCGATGATTTAGAACAACAGAATTATATTTCTGGTCAACATGGTTCTAAGCCACGTGAAGTATATCTTACTGAAGATGACTATAAAAAATTAAATCTTTAATAATAATTAGTAGCTATTCAGGGGGATTCTGCTAATATAAAAGAGTGCCAGAATAGGTAGGGGGAAATAAAGTTGGATAAGAATACAATTTACCATTTTGTTGGGATTAAAGGAACTGGGATGAGTGCGATGGCTTTGATCTTACATGATCAGGGTTATCAAGTTCAGGGTTCTGATATTGACCAATATACTTTTACGCAACGGGGATTGGAACAAGCAGGGATCGATATTTTACCATTTGATCCTGATAATATTCATGAAGGACTCACCATCGTTGCTGGAAATGCATTTAAAGATGATCATCCAGAAATTGCGAAGGCCCGTGAAATGGGTTTAAGGATTTATCGCTATCATGAACTACTTGGTGAAATGATCAATGGCTATACTAGCATTGGAATCGCTGGTGCCCATGGTAAGACCAGTACAACTGGTTTATTAGCCCATGTTTTGAGTGGGATTTCTGCTACTGATTACCTAATTGGTGACGGTAGTGGGAAGGGTGTGCCAGATGCTAGATTCTTTGTTTATGAAGCTGATGAATATCGTCGTCATTTCCTAGCCACTAGCCCAGATTACGCAATTATGACTAACATTGATTTTGATCATCCCGATTACTATACTGGAATCGATGATGTATTCGATGCTTTTCAAACTTTTGCTAATCAGGTTAAGAAGGGAATCTTTATTTGGGGTGATGACCAAAACCTACGGAAATTAACTGCTAACGTGCCGATTTACTCTTATGGGACTAATAAGGATGATGATTTTAGAGCCGTAAATATTAAACGGACAACTGAGGGATCAACTTTTGATGTCATTCACAATGACAAGGAACTAGGTAACTTTAAGATTCCACTGTTTGGTGAACATAACATCTTGAACTCACTTGCAGTCATTGCGGTTTCATACTTTGAAGATGTTAATTTGGCTGAAATTAGAAACGAGCTTTTAACTTTCAAGGGGGTTAAAAGACGGTTTGCACAGCGCAAGGTCTCAGACATGGTCATTATTGATGATTATGCGCACCACCCATCGGAAATCAATGCCACTTTGGATGCTGCTAGACAAGAATACCCTAATAAAGAAATTGTTGCGGTTTTCCAACCCCACACTTTTAGTCGGACGATTGCCTATTTAGATGACTTTGCTAAGAGCTTGAATAAGGCGGATAAAGTCTACGTTACTAAAATCTATGGTTCACCACGTGAAAAAACGGGGAATGTTTCGAGTCAAGATTTAGTTAATAAAATCACTAAGGACGGTGGATTGATTCAAGCTGAAAACCTATCACCACTGCTCGATTATAAAAATGCCGTAATCATCTTTATGGGGGCTGGTGATATTCAAAAGTATGAAAAAATTTATGAAAATTTGTTAAATGATTTACGGCCAAACGTAAATTAATGGTTAAAATGATTTATGATTACCAATTAGTTTGGTATAATTGTCTAAATAGTTTATATAGATGTAATTTATAGAAAAGAGGGATTTCCTTGAATAATTTTGATCAACCAACAGATAGAAGAGCTGTTAACAACGCCGTCGGGGTCAATTCATTTTTTGCCCGTGTTTACGGTTGGATGGGTTCTTCGATTTTAATTTCAGCATTGGTTGCATTCTTAGTAGTTAAAAATGGGATTTCGATGTCTGGTGGTGCCGCACTAGTACTAATGTTAGTTTGGGCGTTTATCCCATTCTTCATTCAACACGCAGCGATGCGTAATGCCGGGTTAGGCTTGGCGTTATTGTTTATTTATTCGGCAATGACCGGGTTCGTATTCTCGAACATCTTGATGGTCTACACGAGTACATCGATCGTAGCAGCATTCGTTTCGAGTGCGAGCCTATTCATTACGATGAGTGTGTATGGATTTATCACGAAGAAGAGTTTAGCTAAGATGGGCACGATCTTGACGGCGGCATTGATCGCCATCATCGTGGCGATGTTGATTAACATGTTCTTACACATCGGGATGTTATCACTTATCATCTCAATCGTTTCAGTGGTGATCTTTACCGGATTGACTGCTTACGATACGCAAATGCTAAAGCAATTCTATAACCAAAATGGTGATAGTAGCTCCGCTACTGGAATTGCTATTGGTGGAGCATTGATGCTTTACTTGAATTTCATTAACTTGTTCTTGAGCTTATTACAAATCTTTGGAGCAGGCGGTAATAACCGTAACTAATCATTACTAAAAAGAAGGGACTTTCGATGATAATATCGAAGGTCTCTTTTTTAAATCGCTTTGAATTGTTATATAATGTTATAAGGAATAATTCGAAAATAACGACTAAGGAGATTATACATGGCTGATAAGAGACTACTATTAATTGATGGTAATAGCATCGCATTTAAAGCTTTTTATGCCCTCTATCAATATGACGATCGATTTACTAATCATGATGGCTTACATACTAGCGCCATCTACGGATTTAACACAATGTTAGACAATATGTTAGATGTTGTTAAGCCCACTGCTGCATTGGCTGCATTTGATGCTGGTAAAACTACTTTTAGGACTAAGTTGTTCCATGAATACAAAGGTGGTCGTAAAAAAACACCAGTAGAATTGATAGAACAGTTCCCATATATTGAAGAGCTTTTGCATGCTCGCGGAATTAAAAGTTACAAGTTACCAGACTATGAAGCAGACGATATTATCGGGACGCTCGCTAAACAGGCCGAAGCTGATGGCTATGAAGTGACCATCGTTACTGGGGATCGCGATCTCACCCAGCTATGTTCTGACAAAACTACTGTTAGCATTTCTAAGACTGGTGTTAGTCAAACTCAACATTACACTGCGGATTACGTGAAAGAAACGATGGGGATTACACCAGCTCAAATCATTGATTTAAAAGGCTTACAGGGGGATACTTCCGATAATTATCCTGGTGTTAATAAGGTGGGACCCAAGACAGCTGATAAATTAATTAAGCAGTACGGTTCGATCGAAAACTTATATGCGCATATTGATGAAATTACCGCTAAAAAGTTAAAGGAGCACTTGATTGAAGATCATGACCAGGCGTTATTATCTAAGCAATTGGCTACTATTGACCGTAATGCACCGATTAAAATTGGCGTATCTGATTTGGCTTATTTAGGAGATCAATCAGCTGAATTAACTGCTTTTTATCAAAAAATGGATTTCAGAAAATTCCTAAGTGAAATGGATAGTCAACCCGATCCTGATGTTCAATTTACGGTCCTAGATGAAAATAATATTAATGAATTATCGGACTTAGGCTCAGAATTGACTTTTTACCTAGCGATGGATGGTGATAATTATCACACCGCACCGTTTGTAGGGTTTGTAATTGGTACGAGTGCTGGTTGGTACGTATCGAGGAATGTGGAATTATTAAAGCAATCCCCGCTAGCGGATTTATTGGCTGATTCTGCCATTAAGATTGATGTTTTTGATGCTAAGCGGGCCTATGTAGGATTACATCGGCTTGGCGTTGAGCTTAATCATGTTGATTTTGATATGCTATTGGTTTCTTATCTTTTGAATACTAATGATAATCGGAATGATTTAAGTAGGGTTGCTAGTGAACATGGTTACTACAATGTTCAAAGTGATGAAACCGTCTATGGGAAGGGTGCTAAACGCACCATTCCAGCAGATGATGACGTTTTATTTGGCCACTTGGCAGCCAAGGCAAATGCGATTTCAGAATTAAAGACGAAAATGTTTCAAGAACTAGCCGATCACGATCAAACGAAACTCTACGAGCAAATTGAACTGCCAATTGCATTCGTTTTGGCACGGATGGAAATTAATGGAATCGCAGTCGACCAAGATCAATTGAGCGCAATGGGCAGTAAGCTATCTGAGCGGATTGCCGAATTTGAACAGGCCATCTATAATGAAGCTGGCGTAGAATTTAATATTGGCTCACCCAAACAACTCGGCACCATTTTATTTGAGAAATTAAAATTACCAGTTATTAAGCGAACTAAGACGGGTTATTCCACCTCAGTGGACGTTTTAGAAAAGTTAGCTCCTGATGCGCCAATCGTTGATGATATTTTAAAATATCGTCAATTAGCGAAACTATCATCGACTTATGTTGATGGGCTCCTAAAAGTGGTTTCATCCGCAGATAATAAGGTCCATACGCGTTATTTGCAGACTTTAACACAAACGGGAAGACTGTCTTCAGTTGATCCGAACTTACAAAATATTCCGATTCGGACTGATGAAGGCCGCCAGATTAGACGCGCGTTCGTCCCTAGCCATCCCGATTGGCAGATCTTTACTTCTGATTACTCACAAATTGAATTAAGGGTCTTGGCATCGATCAGTGGTGATACCAATATGCAAGACGAATTTTTGCACAATGATGATATTCACGCTTCAACTGCTCGGCGGATTTTTGGATTGACTTCTAACGATGAAGTGACCCCTAATTTAAGAAGACAGGCTAAGGCCGTTAACTTTGGGATTGTTTATGGAATCAGTGACTACGGATTAGCTCGTAATACAGGGATTAGCCGTGCTGATGCTAAACAGTTCATTGAGAAGTACTTTGCTGAATATCCAAACGTTCACAAATATATGCAAGATTCAGTTGAACAGGCCCATGAAAAGGGGTATGTTGAAACGCTGACCAACCGTAGGCGCTATTTGCCAGATATTAATTCTCGTAATTTCAACCTTCGTTCATTTGCTGAAAGAACGGCGATGAACTCACCAATTCAGGGAAGTGCCGCTGATATTATTAAGATTGCGATGATTAATATGGAAAAAGCAATTAGTGGGATGCAAGCAAAGATGTTATTACAAATCCATGATGAATTAGTTTTTGAGGCCCCAGCGGAAGAAATTCCCGTTCTCGAAAAGCTGGTTCCTAAGGTAATGGATTCCGCAGTTAAGTTACATGTACCGCTAAAGGTAGCTAGTCACTTTGGCGCTACTTGGTACGATGCAAGTAAATAAAGAGAGGTTAAAAAATGCCAGAATTACCAGAAGTTGAAACCGTCCGTAAGGGACTGACCGAATTAGTTAAGGGTGCTCACATCAAAAGTGTTGATGTAATTTACCCTAAGATGCTAAACGTAGAACCGAAAACATTTATCGACTGCCTAACTGATAGTACAATTACTAAGATTGACAGACGGGGGAAGTACCTATTATTTAGGTTGGACAATGGGCATACCGTTGTTTCACATTTACGAATGGAAGGTAAGTACGACGTTGAAAAAGACGGCACTAAGCCTAGTAAGCACACCCATATTATTATGCATTTGGCCGATGGTCGGGAATTAAGATATAACGACAGTCGGAAATTTGGTCGTATGTATTTAATTAAAAATGGTGACGAAAAGACCCTTTCAGGATTAGGAACGATTGGTCCCGAACCAACCGAATCAGATTTAACGTTTGATTACATGAAACGGATCATGAATAAAAGTCGTGGGAAAATCAAGCCATTTTTATTGAACCAAGACCATATTTCTGGATTAGGTAATATTTATACTGATGAGGTCCTTTGGATGAGTAAAATTCATCCAGAACAACAGACTAATTTGATTTCAGATGAACAGATCAGCGAATTACGGAAGAATATTATTAAAGAAATTGCCCTGGCAATTAAGGGGCATGGAACGACCGTTCATTCTTATTCGAATGCCTTTGGTGAAGCAGGCCAGTTCCAAAGTCAATTGCATGTGTACGGCAAAAAGGGCCAACCTTGTGAATGTTGTGGAACCCCGATTGAAAAAATCAAAGTTGCTCAACGGGGGACTAGCTTTTGTCCCAATTGTCAACGAATCGTAAGTGCTAATGACTAAGTTATTAGGCTTAACTGGTAGCATTGGGACTGGTAAATCGACCGTTAGTAGGGAATTGTCAGCCCATGGCGTTCCAATTATCGATGCGGATGCAATTGCCCACACCCTCCAGTTAAGGGGGACCGATTGTTATAATGAGCTTGTAGAAAAATTTGGCAATGAGATTGCGGGCGAATATTCCATCGATCGAAAACGCTTGGGGGAAATCGTTTTCGCAGACCCTGCTAAACTGTTGTTATTGAATCGGACGATGGATATATACATTCGTGGGATGATTTTAGATCAAATTCATGATTATAGCCTAAAACAAATTGACTTGGTGGTCTTAGATGCACCTTTGTTATATGAATTAGGGTATGCAAATTATGTTGATTTGGTAGTGATGGTTACATGTGATCCAACAATTCAAGTTTCGCGACTTAAAATGCGTAATCACATTAGTACCGCACAAGCAGTTCGTTTAATTGGTAAGCAGTGGCCGCAATCAATTAAGCAAAATTTAGCAGATGTGGTCATTAATAACTCAGGTTCGATTAGTCAAACTAGCCAACAAGTGTTAAAATTACTGGATAAATTACGATAAAACGATGAGGTGATTAAGATGAAATGTCCCCATTGTCATAAAAATAGTTCAAAGGTAGTTGATTCCAGACCTACCAATGATGGGACTGTAATTAGAAGACGCCGTGAATGTGAAAAATGTGGATATCGCTATACCACTTTTGAACGAATTGAGTCGGCACCACTATTAGTGATTAAGCATAATGGGAATCGTGAGGAATTTAGTCGTGATAAGATGTTACGCGGGATTATTCGCTCTGCCGAGAAAAGACCCGTTTCAATGGATAAAATGACTAAAATCGTTGATGAAGTTGAAGCTAAGGTTAGATCGATCGGCGAAACAGAGGTTTCCAGCCAACTAATTGGTGAGTATGTGATGAAGGCTTTATCAGATGTTGATGAAATTGCGTATATTCGTTTTGCAAGTGTTTATCGGCAGTTTAAGGATATGACGGTATTTTATAATGAAATGAAAGAAGTCATGAACCGTGATCATGATAAGGAATCAAAGGATAATGATAAATAATGGCTAATCAATTAACACAAAATGATCCTCAGGCAGGCTTTATTGTTGTTAAAAATGAACGATTATCTGATTTAGCGAGTGAATCCATTGATTTGTTGTATCAACCAATAATTGGCTGCAATGCGACTGCATTGATTCGCTTGTTTTGGAGATATAGTAATGAACAAAAGGTTGATTATAGACAACGCTCTCACTATGACTTATTTTCGTTTCTTCAATTTGATTTTAGGGAGTTTACGGAATGTCGCATCAAATTAGAAGGGGCGGGGCTTTTGAAAACGTTCGTGCAACCAACGGATGCTAAACCGATAATGTTATATCAACTAGTGCCCCCACTAACGAATCGCCAGTTTTTTAATGACGATTTATTAAGCTTGGCACTATTGGAAAACATTGGTGAAAAGATGTATCACGAGCTTGCCGACCGCCTGTTGATCAAGCCCTTTCCAATGGAACATGCGTCAGAAATTACTCAAGATTTCTTGGATTCATTTCAGATCGATGCTGATCAACTCACCAATCAACCGAATACGATTGGTAATTTAAAGCAAGAATACGATTTGAATGATACCCAGAAACCAACCCCTAATTCACAGCCTCAATTAACGGCTAGTGATGATTTTGATTTTCAATTGGTCTTAGACAGTGTTGCAAAGTCGTATGTGCGGATTGATCAGGTGAAAAAGAACTATAATTTAATCTTGAATGAACACCGTTTGTATGGCATTGACGAGCTCTCATTGGCTAGGTTGATCATTCAGTCGACTAACATTAAGAACAATGTTTTTGATCCTGAAAAATTAAAGATTTTGGTCAATCGGATGTATCAAAAAGCGCCAGTAAAACAATCGGTGCCACCTAATCAAAGTGCTAATAATGATGCTGAAACTCAAAATGATGATTTTAGTGATCAGGAAAAATTACTATTAAAAAATGTAAATCAATTTCCACCACTTCAATTTTTACAGAATTTAAAACATCAACTGGGTGGTTTTCCCTCCAGTTCTGAAAATAAAATGATTGAAGAAATGTTGAACCGTAACGTAATGAACACGAGCGTAATCAATATGTTGGTCTACCACATTTTAGTGGATATGAACAAAACCCAGCTTTATCAAGATAGCTTTGAACGAATCGCAAACGAGTGGGTTCAAAAATATCATGTTAAAACGACGCGGGATGCAATGCTTGCCATTAAGGATTACAATCGTAAAAAAGAGGCTAGCAGTAATAATGGTAGCCGTAATTTTCAGGGAAATGGTGGCTATCGCAGAAAGCAACCAATGGTCAAAAAGCCGGTCCCATATTGGCTAAGAAAGGACTATCAACCCGATGTAAAGCCAATCAGTGAGGAAAGCCTAAAGAAGGGCAAGGAAATGCTTAGAAAATTCCGTGAAGATAATTAGGGGGTGTAAATATTAAAAAGTTGGAAGAAGAATTACAGAACGTGTTGAAAAATCATACTGGCAATGAAAGTAGTTACCGTGATTTAATGAATCAAGCTTGCTCTGATCCTGATGTTAAAAAGTTTATTAATGAACATCATATTAGTAACGATGCGGTTCGCCATTCTGCCTCCCGCATTTATGAATACGTTCAACAAAAGAATAAGTTATCACGCGGTGGGGAAATGATCCCTGGATATCAACCACAATTGACATTTGATGGGAAGTTGATCGATATTACCTACTCACCGACCCTAGCGACGATTGAAAAACAAAAGACGAAGGCAATGAAGGATCGGGTTAAGTCGATTGCAATGCCAAAGCAAACTCGTGATGCTAGTTTTGACAGTTATCTAATGAGCAGTGACGCACGGGTGCACCTCCTAGAAGTTGCAATGGATTTTATCCATCGTTTATCTGATCATCCTGATCAATTTGTTAAGGGGCTGTATCTTTGGGGAACGTTTGGGGTTGGTAAGACATATACCCTCGGAGCAATCGCAAATGAGCTTGCTAAAAAAGGCTTATCTTCGACTTTGATTAACTTTCCTAGTTTCACGGTTGAATTAAAAAATTCAATTCAATTTAATACGACTGGTGCTAAAATTGATTCAGTCAAGAAGGCCCCAATTTTAATGATTGATGATATTGGAGCCGACGTGCTTTCTGAATGGATTCGAGATGAAGTATTGGGAGTTATTTTAGAGTATCGAATGCAAAATGAGTTGCCGACACTATTTAGCTCAAATTATTCGATGAATGCCCTAGAAGAAGATCATTTACCCTACGATAAACGGAATCAAGAAGATAAGGTCCGTTCTGGAAGAATTATGCAAAGAATTCGTTTTCTAGCGAATGAGTACCAGATGGATGGTAAAAATATGCGTTTGCAGTAAGCTAGGTGTTTTACTTGACATTATTGCTAAATAATAGTTTAATGATAATTGAAAAATCTTTACTAGCTAAAAGTGTTTGAAGACATGATTTGCGAATCCAAATTTATTAGGGAAGAGGGGCATTTGCTGAAAGTCCTTCTAATTTGGTCGGAAGTTACCACTTCATTTGACTGCCTATTGGAAATAATAGGTCGTTTGGTTAACGTTAGATACTAAATTAAGTGTTCATAGGCTTATTTACTATGGATAATTGGGTGGAACCGCGCTTATTACGACGTCCCATGTGTGCTCATTGAAGTACGCATGGGACGTTTTTTAGTCTAGTAAAGATAATAATATTAAAGGGGATCATAAATATGGCTCAACTTTCATTTGAATTTCCAGACGGCAGCGTAAAAGAATTTGACGCTGGCGTTACGACAGAAGATATCGCAAAGTCAATTTCAATCAGTTTGGCTAAAAAGTCAGTTGCTGGTAAGGTTGATGGACAATCATTTGGTTTGAAAACACCACTTCAAAAGGGTGGTAAGATTGAAATTGTTACTAAGGACGATGCAGAAGGTTTGACTGTTTTACGGCGGACTGCTGCACAATTATTAAAGGCCGTATTAGCAGACTCATTCGCAGACATTCGCTTCGGGGAAAGTACTTCTGATGAAGATGGTTTCTTTGTTGATACTGATAAGAACGATCGTCAAGTCAGTGCTGATGAATTAGATGGTTTAGCTGATAAGATCAACCAATTAGTTAAGGATGATGTACAATTAGAACGCAAGGAATTATCACTTGAAGATGCTTTAAAGCAAGTTGATGGTGATCCTTACCAAGCTGTTTTAGTTCGTAAGTTAGCTAAGGACGATAAGGTGGTCTTCTATCAAATCGGCGATTACTTGAGCTTAGGCGAAGGGGTCGTATTACCAGATGCTAAACCACTTAAGTTCTTCAAGCTCCTTTCAGTTGCTGGTGCTTATTGGGAAGGGAAGTCATCTAACCCAATGTTACAAAGAATCTACGCAACTGCATTCTTTAAGAAGGATGATTTAGAAGCAGACTTAAAGCAACGCCAAGAAGCAAAGGAACGTGACCACCGAGTAATCGGTAACCAATTGGACCTCTTCTTCGTTGACCCTAAAGTGGGTGCTGGGCTTGCTTATTGGATGCCAAATGGTGCTACGGTCCGTCGGGTCATCGAACGTTACATTATCGACAAGGAAGTAAACAACGGCTACCAACACGTTGTTACGCCAGTATTGATGAATCTAGACGTTTACAAGACTTCAGGACACTGGGCACACTATCGTGAAGACATGTTCCCACCAATGGACATGGGTGATGGTGAACAACTAGAATTACGGCCAATGAACTGTCCTAGTCATATTCAAATCTATAACCACCATATCCGTTCATACCGTGACCTTCCAATGCGGGTAGCTGAATTAGGAATGATGCACAGATTTGAAAAGTCAGGAGCATTAAGTGGTTTACAACGGGTTCGTGAAATGACCTTAAATGATGGTCATACCTTCGTTGCACCAGACCAAATCCAAGAAGAATTCAAGAAAATCTTGCACTTAATGATGGAAGTTTACGCTGACTTTGACATTAAGGAATACCACTTCAGATTAAGTTACCGTGATCCTAAGAATACTGAAAAGTACTTTGATGATGATGAAATGTGGAACAAGTCTCAATCAATGCTTAAGGGTGCCATGGATGAACTTGGCTTAGACTACGTGGAAGCCGAAGGGGAAGCTGCATTCTACGGTCCAAAACTTGATGTTCAAACTTACACTGCTTTAGGTAATGAAGAAACGCTTTCCACGATCCAATTAGACTTCATGTTACCAGAACGTTTTGATCTTCATTACGTTGGAGAAGATGGTAAGGAACACCGTCCAGTTATGATTCACCGTGGATTAGTATCAACGATGGAAAGATTCGTGGCTTACTTGATCGAACAATACAAGGGTGCATTCCCAACTTGGCTAGCACCAAAGCAAGTTAAGATTATCCCAGTTAGTGAAGAAAAACATGGTGACTACGCTCGCAAGGTTAACGAAAAACTTCGCAAGGAAGGAATTCGTTCCGAAGTTGACGAACGGGCTGAAAAGATGGGCTACTTGATTCGTGATGCCCAAACCCATAAGATTCCATACACGATCGTGGTCGGTGACGAAGAAGTGAAGAACGAAAACGTTTCCGTTCGTCGTTATGGACATGAAGAAAGTAATACAGAATCATTTGCTGATTTTGAATCACAAATTAAAAATGATATCAATAACTATTCTCGAGAAGATTAATTCATTCTTGACGGATTAGTTAGAAACTGTTATATTATTAGTAACGATAAAAAGCAGAAGCATCCCGCTTCTCGCCTGAGTGATAATTGTCGCTGGGCAAATGTACGGTAAAAAATCTGAATTTGATTCGGATTAAAAAGCGGGTGCCTTAGTGCGCCCGCTTTTTCTGCTTTTTAAATTATTTGGAGGTGGATTACCATAGCAAACGATATGATGGTCAATGAAGGAATTCGGTCTCGCGATGTCCGTTTAATTGACGCTCAAGGCGAACAACTCGGTGTGAAGACTAAGGCTGAAGCATTGAAGTTAGCAGAGGATGCTAATTTAGATCTTGTTTTAGTTGCACCTAAAGCAAAGCCACCAGTTGCAAAGATTCTCGATTACGGTAAGTACCGTTTCGAACAACAAAAAAAGGCTCGCAAGTCTCGTCAAAGTCAAAAGACAATCAGCGTCAAAGAAATTCGTTTAAGTCCAACCATCGACACGAATGACTTTAATACGAAGTTAAAGCGTGTTCAAACATTCTTAAGCAAGGGTGCTAAAGTGCGAGTTTCAATTCGTTTCAAGGGGCGTGCAATTACCCATAAAGAAATTGGTCGGGATGTCTTAAATAAGATGGCCGATGCAACTAAGAATGTTGCGGTTGTTACTCAAAGAGCTAAAATGGAAGGGCGGAGCATGTTCTTAATGCTTGCCCCAAACGACAATGAAAAGAAATAATTATTAAAATTATAATTATTATTATTTTTGAAGGAGGATATTTATAATGCCTAAGATCAAAACTAACCGCGCCGTAGCAAAGCGTTTCAAGAAGACTGCTAAGGGTGGTTTAAAGAGTGCGCATGCTTTTACTAGTCACCGTTTCCACGGTAAGACTAAGAAGCAACGTCGTCAATTACGTGGAACTCACGTAATCTCAGCATCAAACACTAAGAAGTACCTTAAGTTATTAAAGTAATTTAATTTGAGAACCATTATTTAGGAGGAATTTAATATGCCACGAGTTAAAGGTGGAACCGTTACACATGCACGCCGTAAGCGCATGCTAAAAGCAGCTAAGGGATACCGCGGTGCTAAGAGCCGTTTGTTCAAGACTGCTAAAGACCAAGTTATGAAGTCACGTACTTATGCATTCCGTGACCGTCGTAACAACAAAATCAACTTCAGAAAGCTTTGGATTGCACGGATCAATGCTGCTTCCAGAATTAATGGCTTAAGCTACAGCAAGCTTATGCACGGTTTGAAGTTAGCAAATATCGAAGTTAACCGTAAAATGTTAGCTGATTTAGCTGTTAACGATGCAGATGCATTTAAGGCATTCGCAGAAGCTGCTAAAAAAGCTTTAGCATAACAGAAATTAAAACTTTCACCAGACATTTTACTTGGTGAAAGTTTTTTTATCTAAATTGGATTGCCGTGTTGTTTACACTAAACACGGTTACATAATATTTAACTATGGGGAGAAGCTATGATCGAAAAATTAAAACCAACCTGGATGGTTTCAGCAATTTATGATTTAAAGCCGGCGCGTTTACAATCAATGGGGATTAAAGCAGTATTCACAGATTTGGATAATACGGTTATCCCTTGGAACAATCCAGACGGCACTCCTCAATTACGAGCTTGGCTTTCGACTTTAGCCGAGTTCAATATTCGCCTTGTGGTCATTTCTAATAACAAGCATTCACGAGTTAAGCGTGCGGTTAGTAATTTAAAATTATCATTTATTTCACGGGCGATGAAGCCGCTGCCGAATGGCATCAAGCGGGCTTTAAAACAATATCAACTTGATCGTGATCAAGTCATTATGGTCGGAGATCAAATCATGACCGATGTTTGGTCCGCAAATAATGCTGGCGTGCGGAGTGTATTGGTCAAGCCACTCGTGAATAGTGATGCTTGGATTACCGGAGTGAATCGTAAAATTGAAAAACGGGTAATAAGAAAGTTACAACAAAAGTACCCGAATCTTAAATGGCAGGAGGATATTAATTAATAATGGAAGATGAAGAATTAAGATGTGTTGGCTGTGGAGCTAAGATTCAGACCACGGACCCAGATGGTTTGGGATTTGTTCCTGCATCAGCCCTTAAAAATGCAGTTGATAATGATGAGGATGTTTACTGTAAACGGTGTTTTAGATTGCGTCATTATAATGAGATTTCACCAGTAAGTTTGACTGATGATGATTTTAGAATGTTGCTAAGTCAAATTCAAGATACCGATGCCTTGATCGTCTATGTAGTGGATATCTTTGATTTTAACGGAAGCTTAATTCCAGGATTACATCGTTTCGTCGGTGATAACCCCATCTTGATGGTGGGAAATAAGTCTGATTTATTACCTAGTTCATTTAAGCGGAGTAAATTGGCTGACTGGATTCGCCAGCAGGCCAATAAAAATGGGATTCGGCCAATTGATGTTGAATTGGTGTCCGCTAAAACTAACGATTCGGTTGACCACCTACTAGAAGTGATCGATAAGAAACGCAAGGGTCGCGACGTTTACGTAGTTGGGGTGACCAACGTTGGTAAGTCGACCTTGATTAACCAAATTATTAGACAAAGCACGGGGATTAAGGAATTGATTACGACTTCCCGTTTTCCTGGGACAACGTTAGATAAAATTGAAATCCCACTAGCCGATGGGAAACAGATTATTGATACTCCAGGGATCATTCACGCTCAACAGATGGCCCATTATTTGAACGGACGGGATTTAAAAATCGTGGCACCACAGAAAAAAATTAAGCCACGTTCATACCAATTAAATCCAGAACAGACGCTTTTCTTTGGTGGCGTGGCACGCTTTGACTATGTTGTAGGTGATCGTAAGCATGGTTTTACTGCATACGTTGAGAATAATCTTTTTGTCCATCGGACGAAGTTAATGAATGCTGATGCATTTTATGAAAAACACCTTGGTGATCTATTGACCCCGCCAAGTGGGGATGATCTAAAGCAATTTCCGAAATTAGTGCGGCATGAGTTTAAAACCACTGAAAAAAGTGATTTAGTAATTGAAGGATTAGGTTGGGTAACCGTTCCTGCAGGCGTAGTGGTTGCAGGATGGGCTCCCAAGCAGGTTGCCGTTTTAATGCGGCGTTCAATGATATAGGAGAATTTAAATGAACTTAAGAGGGAAACAAAAACGATTTTTAAGAGCGAAGGCGAACCGAATGAGACCATTGTTTTCGATTGGTAAGGAAGGGCTCAGTGATAATTGGTTGAACCAAGTTAATGATGCGTTGAACAATCGCGAATTAATGAAGGTCAACATCTTACAAAACTCTGCGGTAGAACCCGAAGATGTTCGTGAATTTGTGGAACATAATAGTGAAATTCAAGTAGTCCAAACAATTGGCCGCACGGTCTTATTATTTAAGATTGCGGATCAAGCTAAAAATCGGCATATTTCTGAGGATGTTAAACAAATCTAGAGGTAATTGATGATGAATAAGGTCGTATATCAAAGTAATGTTAAAACGCTAACGCAAATAATTGGTCATCGTGAAAATGGGCAAAACATTGGTTTATTGGGTGGGACTTTTAACCCAGTGCATACTGGTCATTTAATTATTGCAGATCAAGTGAGAAGCCAACTGGGCTTGGATCGAGTCTTATTAATGCCAGATGCCGTCCCCCCACATGTTGATCCAAAGCGCGCAATTGATGCGAGCCATCGGGTTAATATGTTACGATTAGCAACAGAGGATAACCCTAAATTAGGGATTGAATTATCCGAAGTCCTGCGGGGCGGGAAGAGTTTTAGTTTTGATACGATTAAGGAGTTGACCCAACGCTTTCCTAATAATAACTATTACTTTATTATTGGTGGTGATATGGTAGAGTATCTTCCAAAATGGTACCGAATCAATGACTTGATTAAGATGGTCCAATTCGTTGGGGTTAAGCGAAGTGGCTATCCAATCACTTCCAAGTACCCAGTGGTTTGGGTCGATGTTCCGATGATGGATGTTTCTTCAACGCTGATTAGGAGCAAGGTTCACCAAGGCCAGTCGATTCGTTATTTAGTACCCAGTGCAGTTACTAATTATATAAGGGAGAATCATCTTTATGAGTGAAGTATTTTTGAATTATCAAGAAAATATTGTTTCGTATGATCGAGCCGAATTATTAAAGCGTTTAAATGCGGCACTGCGTCCTAAGCGATTTGCCCATGTGCAAAGAGTTGAACAAATGGCGATTAAATTAGCCCAATTGAATGGCGTGGATACAGAAATGGCCAGTATCGCCGGATTAGTTCATGATTACGCGAAACAACGCCCCGATGAGGACTTTGTGAAAACGATTAAGGAATATCGATTAGACCCCACTTTGCTCAACTACGGTAATGCAGTTTGGCATGGTTACGTTGGTTGGATCCTAGTTAAAAATGAATTGGGCATTCACAATATTGATGTTTTAAATGCCGTTAAGTATCACACGATTGGTGCTCCATACATGAGTAAGTTGGCACAAATTGTCTACATGGCCGATTATATCGAAACCGGTCGTGATTTTCCTGGGGTGGAAGAAGCCCGTGCGATTACGTTTGACAATTTAGCGAATGGAGTGGCTTATCAAACCTTCCATACGTTAGATTATCTAGTCAATCAACATGTTGCGGTTTTTCCAAAAACAATTGATACTTTTAATGCTTGGGTACCTAACTCCGCATTGTACAGAGAGGATAAATAATAAATGATGAATAGTAAAGAAAAATTAGAAGTCGTTGTAAAAGCTGCTGATGATAAAAGAGCTCACGATATCGTGGCTCTAAACGTTGAACAAGTCAGTTTGATGGCTGATTATTTTGTGATTATGGACGCTGCTTCTAATCGGCAGGTAAAAGCAATTGCTGAAGCGATCGTTGATGAATCAGAAAAAGCATCGATCAATGTTAAACAAGTTGAGGGCAAGAATGAAGCTAAGTGGATTTTGATCGACTTAGGGGATGTTATCGTTCATGTTTTCCAAAAGGAACAACGTGAATTTTATGACATTGAAAAATTATGGTCTGACGCTGCTGAATTAGATTTGAGCAGCTGGGTCGTTGAATAATGATCTACAGTGAATTCGCTGAGTTATACGACGAATTGTTCGATCCAGAAATGTACGTGAAGTGGGTTGGCTTTGTTGAAAAATATGCTAAGTCCAAAGCATTTTTAGACTTAGCATGTGGGAACGGACGAATGGATATCGAACTTGCCAAGCGGGGGTTTGAACCAGTAGGGCTAGATTTATCCACCGACATGCTAGCGATTGCCAGTCAAAAGGCGGATCAAAGCGGAGTGCATTTCCCCTTGTTAAATGGGAATATGCTTGATCTAGAGGGCTTGGATGCCTTTCAGACCATCACTTGTTTTGATGATTCAATTTGTTATCTAGAAGATGCAGACCAGTTGTTACAAATGTTTACCCAGGTCGCACAACACTTGAGTGCAGATGGGGTCTTCTTGTTCGATGTGATCACCCCTTATCAGACCGATGTCGTTTATCCAGGGTATATGTATAATTATCATGATGAATCAAGGGCCTTCATGTGGCGTTCATATTCAGGGGATGCCCCCCATTCGGTCGAACATGATCTATCGTTTTTTAACTATAATCCAGCTAAAGAAGCCTACGATGAGATATCTGAATTACATTTAGAACGGACCTATCCAATGCCAACCTATCTTAAGACGCTCAAGAAGGCGGGATTCACTAACGTTAAACCTAGTGCTGATTTCGGTGATGCCGAGGTTCAACCTGATACGACACGGTGGTTTTTCGTTGCGAAAAAGGAGTAACTGATGTTATCGGCTGTCGGCATTGTTGCAGAATATAATCCGTTTCATAACGGGCATCTTTACCAGCTCCAAATGGCAAAACGCTTAGTCCACGCTGACGTTACAGTTGCCGTAATGAGTGGTAATTGGGTGCAAAGAGGCGCTCCTTCAATTGTTGATAAGTGGCAGCGGACTGAAATGGCATTGGCGGGTGGCGTCGATCTAGTAGTCGAGTTACCAGTTTTTGGAGCAGTTCAGCCTGCTGATATCTTCGCGTATGAAGCCATTCGGATCGTTGATCAATTAAAGTGTGATGCCTTAGCGTTCGGCTGTGAACATTCGAACTATGATTTTAAACGGCTGGGCCAATTTAAAATGAAGGGTGATCAACAGCACTTTAAAGATTATCAGCAGAGCTATCCTGCTTTATTGCAAGCAGCGGTTAAATCTCAGTTAGGGGTGGCAATCGACCAACCTAATGATATCTTGGCTTTTAACTATGCGCGTGCAGTTCATAAATTGGCGAGTCCGATTAAATTGGTGCCCATCGAGCGAATCGGTAGTCAACATCATGATCAAAATTGGCAGACTAAATTTGCTAGTGCAACTGCCATTCGTCGTGCACTATTGGCGAAGAACGATGATGCAGGGTTATCAGAAGTGTTGCCAGCAAGTTCGCGGAAGCTATTGTTATCATCAACACCGCAGCTGTTGGATTGGTCACTTTTTTGGCCCCAGTTGCGTTATCAGTTATTAACGACTTCACTGGCTGATTTACGATCGGTTTATCAAATGACCGAGGGTATTGAATCAAGGCTAAAACAAGCTGCCATTCAAAATGCTCGTTTCACTGACTTTATTGATGCCGTTAAGACCAAGCGCTATACCTATCCGCGGATTCAGCGGTTATTAGTGGCCACATTATTAAAATTGGACGCACACCAAATGCTTGGTCAATCTCCATACATTCGGGTATTAGGTTTTAGTCCACTTGGTCAACAGTATTTAAATCAGGTCAAAAAACAAATTGAGTGGCCAATTATTTCAAAGATAAGTCAATCAGTGCTACAATCACAGTTGGCAGTTGAATTTAAGGCTGGGATGTTGATTCAGATGCAAACCAATCAGTTCGAGGATTTGTATCGGCACCCAATTATTAAAAAATGAAGCTATCAAGGAAATTACCTTGACATTAAAATTGCTAATATGTATAATTAATCACGTTGCATTAGGAGGAACTGCTATGAAATGGTATTTGAGTGATTTAAAAGATTACAAAGCTGTACCACTTTCTGAAAAAGTTGAATTAGATTTAAAGGATGACCTTTTATCTAGATACTCTGATCAAATCATTGATGTTCAGCCTGTAAATGTTGAATCATATGTTTTTTATAATCAGGGGAAGGCAATTGTGAATGCACAGGTCAAGGGCGAAATTACGGTTCCGTCATCTCGTTCATTAACGCCTGTTAAATTGCCATTAGACTTTAGCATTAATGAAGTCTATGTTCCAGATGAAGCTACCTTAAGGAGCTTCGAACAAGATGATAGTAACGCTAACGAGATTGCATTGGTCACCGATGAAGATGGGGCCATTGATTTTGATAAATCCGTAGCTGATAATATCATTCTGCAAATCCCAATGCATATTCTGTCACCGAAAGAGTCCGAACTAAACATTATGCCAGAAGGTGATGATTGGCAAGTAATTTCGGAGGATGACTATAAACATCCTAAGACAGATGATAAACCAGTTGATCCACGTCTTACCAAGTTAAAAGATTTCTTTAATCAAGATTAGTAAGGCTTAAAAATTTCACTAGTGGATATTTTAAAAAGAAGGAGGGGTTTATATTGGCTGTACCAGCAAGAAGAACTTCTAAAGCTAAGAAGCGCATGCGTCGGGGTCACATTAAGTTGAATGTCCCTGGTTTGACTCCATGCCCAAATTGTGGTGAATTACGTAAGTCACACTTCGTTTGCCCAAGTTGTGGTTATTACGATGGTAAAGATGTTATTAGTAACACTAATAACTAATTATCAGGATTAAAAAAGCTTTCAGAACACCATGGGTTCTGAAAGCTTTTTATTTTTCTGCTAAAACGATTAGACGTTGCTTAAAAATATCTAATTTATGTTAAAATGGAATTATATGAAAAAATTGAAGGTGGGACAGTTATGACCAATGTATTGATTGTTGAAGATGAAAAAAGTCTCTCTCGTTTCGTTGAATTAGAGCTAAAGCATGAAGGATATGACGTTACGGTTGCTGGAAACGGTCGGGATGGACTTGAAGAAGCAATTAATGATGACTTTGATGTCATTTTACTCGATTTAATGCTTCCTAAATTGAACGGAATGGAAGTGGCACGGCGATTACGTGAAAAGAAGGATACCCCAATTATTATGATGACCGCACGTGACTCAGTAATTGATCGTGTATCTGGATTCGATCATGGAGCCGATGATTACATCGTAAAGCCATTTGCAATTGAAGAATTACTTGCGCGGATTCGGGCCCTCTTACGGAGAATTAAGATCGAAGGTCATCAAAAAGCCCAAGAACAAAAGGTGGTTCACTTTAAGGACCTTACGATCGAAAAGGAAAGTCGAATCGTGCGGCGCGGTGATGAGGTAATTGACCTTACCAAGCGGGAGTACGAATTACTACTAACGTTAATGGAAAATGTAAACGTTGTCTTAGCACGTGACGTTCTCTTGAACAAGGTGTGGGGTTACGATTCAGATGCTGAAACGAACGTGGTTGATGTTTACATTCGTTACCTGAGAAATAAAATTGATCGCGACGGCGACAAGAGTTACATTCAAACCGTGCGTGGGACAGGATACGTGATGCGTTCATGATTTCAAAACAAGATAAGCAACAATCACAAAACGCATCATCTGATGACGTTAGTAACGGGAGAAGATGGATTTCCTTAAAATGGAAATGGTCTGTCGGCACGTCGGTAGTTGTTTTTCTAGTTGTATCAATTTTTTCATTCTTAATTTATAATCGCTTTTCTGATGTATTATTAGATCAGGAAATGGACCATGTCAAAAGTACTTTGAATAGCGTTACGAATCGTTTGGAATCACTCGATAAGTTCGATCACGATAACGTTTACAATGTATTATCACCGCGCTTAAATCCAAATCAGCGCGATGACCAATTAGTGGCTCCTGATTCAGTGTTCAACGATTTATCGCGTAATAACACTTCGATCAGTGTTTCTGATGCGAAAAAACAGTCTTTATTTATGGTGGGTAATTCTAATCCGAAGCCGTTGACGCATTCGATCACTAGTAAACGGGTGTACAGCGATCGAGTGAACCATTCACTTGTGTTAATTGGCGATGCTCCCATCTTTAAACGGGGAACGCGGAGCGTGGTTGGTTACGTTCGAATCGTTGATCAGTTAAATGATTATCACTCATCAACGAACAAGTTAGTCGCTATTTTACTATTATTATTGATCATGACAACTGCGATATCATCACTACTAGCGTATGCTATGGCTGCTTACTTGCTACGACCAATTAATAAAATTAGGCGCACCATCGATGAAGTTAGTGATTCCCCGAAGACTTCTAAGCGGGTGCCCAAGCTAAATCAAAATGATGAATTAACTGATTTAGGGACCCTGTTCAATGAAATGCTTGATACGATGCAACGTTATATTGAGCAACAACAACGCTTTGTAGAAGACGTTTCACATGAATTAAGGACGCCTGTGGCGGTGATTCAAGGCCACATGGACCTACTAAAGCGTTGGGGGAAAAAAGATCAAGTCGTGCTTGATGAGTCGATTGATTCATCGATTGCTGAAATTAATCGAATGAAAAGCTTGATTAATGAGATGCTTGAGCTATCCCGTGTGGAACAGGCCAGTTTAAATTATCGAGATCGCATCACGAATGTGGAAGAAGTGGTGGAACAGCAATTTAATGATTTTAAGATGTTGCATCCAGACTTTAACTTCACGTTTGATAATGACGTTAGAAAACCGGTTTATGCACAGATCTACCGTAACCATCTCGAACAGTTATTGATCATTCTTCTGGACAATGCGGTTAAATATTCAGCCGAGCGTAAGATCATTCACGTTTCATTATCCCGCAATATGCGAAGTGTTGAATTATCGGTTCAAGACTTCGGTGAAGGAATCAGTCAAGAAAATATGCGCAATGTTTTTGATCGTTTCTATCGAGTTGATAAGTCAAGAAGCCGTGATCAAGGTGGTAATGGATTAGGTCTATCGATCGCAAAACGATTGGTTGAGGCTTACCATGGTAAGATTGCCGTCGAAAGTTCAGTTGGTTCGGGTTCGATTTTTAGTGTCTCATTGCCAATTTTAAGCAAGGAACAACGATTGGCGTTAGAAGCAAGGGATGCTGAAAATAATAATGAAGCTAACCTGTAGATAAAAAAAGAATTGATAATTTTAAAATTATCAATTCTTTTTATTTACTTGCGATTTTGTTTTCCAGCATTACGGTTCCGATTTCTCTGTTTATTATTACTGGATTGATTAGTTTGCTTAGGCTTATTTTCTGTGGCTACTAAGGATGATAAATCAACTTTTTTCGGTGGATTTTTTTTAGCAGCTTCGGCCACTTCTCTTCTGATCTTTGGACGGTACAGATTAATGATCAGGGTTTGGATACATGCAAAAATTCCGCCAATGAAGAAGTAGATTCCCAATCCAGCAGGAGCTTGAAAGGCAATTATTAATATGAAGATGGGACTAATGAATAGCATTGCCTGCATTTGTTTTTGTTGTTCTTTTGGTAGTCCCTGTTTGGATAATAAGGCCTGAATAATATAAGCAACGAATGAGAGGATTGCTAATGCGATGTTTTTATCGCCAAGCTTGATTCCAAAGAAAATGGTTTTGGAAAGTTCGGGTGAGAATCGAATTGCTTCGTACAGTGCGGCGAACACTGGTAATTGAATCAAAATTGGTAAACATCCGATTCCACCAGTCATGCTGACCCCATTTTCACGGTATAGCGACATCATTGCTTGGCTGGCAGCTGCCTGTTCTTCTTGGGTTTTAGCAGCCTTTTGATGTTTTTTGATTTCATCTAGTTGTGGTTTTAACAGGCTCATCTTTTCTTGTTGAGTAGTAGACTTACGCATTTGATTAACCATCAGTGGCAATAGCACTAATCTAACTAATACGGTAAGGACGATCAATGCCCAACCATAACCACCAACGAACTTAGCGATCAAATTCATGATGCTTTCGCCTGTCTTACCGAATAGATCATAATACCATCCGTATGGTTGGCCGTTCTTATCGGTTTGGACACAACCACTTAATAATAGGACTAATGAACCAGCCATTGCTAGTGCACTCAGTCGTTTTAACTTTTTCATTTAAATCAAAAATCCTTCCTATAATCATCATAATATGCTATTTAAATATCGTAATTTAATCACGGTGAATTTGCAAATTAAATCGTGGTAAAATTATGAAAAGCATCGTGCTTAGTGAAACTAAGGTTAATATCAGTTACCTCTGCAGCACTGTTTGATGGTTGTCTAACTTGATCTACGAATTGATCTAATTGTTTGTGCTCACCTTGAGCCAAAATCCGTACTGATCCATCCGCTAGGTTCTCGACGGAACCATTAATATTGAGTTGTTCAGCAACTTGTTTGGTTGCCCATCTGAACCCGACCCCCTGGACGGTTCCATAAACGATTAATTCTAAAGTTGGTTTCATTTCATTACCTCTTACTTAAAAAATAGTTAACAATAAAATTATATCACAATAAATATGTTAGAATATTAATTGCGGATTATACAGGAGAAAATAATGGAAAAAATTACATCAAATCAAAATCGCCAGGTCAAAGCCTGGACGAAATTAAAAACCAAACACGGGCGTCAAGGGGCTGGCCAATACCTATTAGAAGGATGGCACTTAGTTTCTGAAGCCATTAATTATGATCAACCAATCGTTACGATAATCGTGACCCAAGCGCGGCTAGATGCTGACGGGGATTTCTTTGTTGATAAATATGATTATGTCGTAGTGACTAATGAAGTTGCGAACCACATTAGTGATACTAAAACCCCCCAGGGCATTTTTGCCGTGGTTGAAATTCAGCCGAGTTCCCAAGTAGCAGCTAATTATGCTCAAGGCGGATGGCTACTATTGGATCAAGTTCAAGATCCAGGTAATATCGGAACGATGGTTCGGACTGCCGATGCAATGGGGCTAACTGGAGTCGTTTTTGGTTCTGGAACGGCTAGTCAGTATTCTCCAAAGGTATCACGAGCAATGCAGGGCAGCCAGTTCCACGTTCAAATTGCTGAAGCAGACCTCGCTGAATGGATTAACGAATATCATGAACAGGGTTATCCAGTTTATGGGACTGAGTTAAATCCGAACGCCGTTGCGCTAAGTACAATTACTCCACAATCCAACTTTGCATTGGTAATGGGCAACGAGGGGAATGGAATGCAATCGGCGTTGCTTGCGACCACTGATGCTAATTTATTTATCCCAATGAAGGGAAATGCCGAATCCTTGAACGTGGCGATTGCTGCTGGAATCGTAATGTTTCACTTACAAAAGTAGGGAGGAATCATTTTGGATGCTTCTAATTGGCGCAATGATAAGGAGTACGTCTCAATCGTTTCAGATTTATTGGCGCAACCGTTAGTAAAGCGGATGGCCACGATCGTCCAACACCATCACTCTACTAGGCTTAATCATTCGATTTACGTTTCATACGTTAGCTATCGAATTGCTAAAAAATTCCATTTGAACTATCGGGCCACCGCGCGTGGGGGATTGTTACACGATTTTTTCTTTTATGACTGGCGGGTCACCAAGTTCAATTTAGGTTCGCACGCCTTTATTCATCCCCGCGTAGCATTAAAGAACGCTGAAAAAATAACTGATCTTTCACCAATGGAACGCGATATTATATTAAAACATATGTGGGGCTTTACATTGGCACGACCAAAATACAAAGAGAGCGTTATTGTATCATTAGTCGATGATTATGCAGCAATTCATGAATTTTTAGGACCGTTTAACCGAAAAGTAAGGAAAATATTTGAAAAAATTTGAAATATCGATAAAATGGATAATACATGATTATTTATTACAGGAGGGATTTTTTATGGACGAATTAAAAGCTGATCAATGTGCTCCAGATTTTCACCTTTGCCCAAAGTTTCAAAAGACATTTGCGATTTTAGGCAAAAAATGGAATGGATTGATCATCGAAACATTACTAAATGAAGGCCCCCTCAGATTTAAGAACATTGCTAAGACGATTAGTAAGTGTAGTGATCGAGTTTTAGTTGAACGCCTTAAAGAACTAGAGGCCGAAGGAATCGTTTCCAGAAATACATTTAAGGATTCTTCATTGATCCAATATCAATTGACCGCAAAGGGACTAGAGCTAGAGCCCATTATGAGCTCAGTTCATAATTGGGCGAATAAGTGGTTCGCCTAAAAATAGGCTTGATTAATTGCTATGAATAGTTTAATATCAAACTAGATATGTTTCGATGAAAAATTAGTAGGTTGACCGTTTCACAGAGAAGCTATAGATGCTGAAAGTAGCTATAGGTCGATTGAATTCATTTTCTGAACAGATATTGGGAGTTTGTTAATGAACAAAAAATATCCGGTGATCACCGTTATTGATTTTGAGAGTAGATGGCTTTGATCTAGCATCTAAAGTAGGGTGGTACCGCGCAGCTTCGTCCCTTTTTGTAGGGATGAGGCTTTTTTTGTGCAATTAAGGAGGATAAAGATGAGTTTAAAGGATGAATTAAGTCAAATTCATGATCGTGGAATTAAAGCCATCAATGATGCGACTGATATTAAAGCGATTCATGAAAATATAAAGGTAAAGCTATTGGGGAAAAAGGGTCCCATTACTAAGGCGTTACGGGGGATCAAAGACCTTGCAGTTGAAGAACGGCCCAAGGTCGGTAGCTATGCTAATAAGATTAGAGATGACCTACAAACTGCATTGGATGCTAAGGTCGCTGAATTAGAAGCCAAGCGATTGAATGCTCAATTGGCTAATGAAAAAATTGACGTGACGTTGCCTGGTACACCAGTAGCCAAGGGTCATCCCCATGTCATTCAGTCGATCATTGATGAAATTACGGACTTGTTCTTAGGGATGGGTTATTCAGTGCTTAGCGGTCCCGAAGTGGAAGAAGATAAGTATAACTTCGAAATGATGAACCTACCAAAGGACCATCCAGCACGTGATATGCAAGATACTTTTTACATTACAGATGAAATCTTGATGCGGACCCAAACATCACCAATGCAGGCGCGGACGCTTGAAAAGCATGACTTCGCCAAGGGTCCACTAAAGATGATCTCACCAGGGGTTGTTTATCGACGTGATACTGATGATCCCACTCACTCACATCAATTCCATCAAGTTGAAGGAATGGTGGTTTCTGAAAACGTTACGATGAGTGATCTAAAGGGGACCTTGGAACTATTGACCCATGAGTTATTTGGCGATAAATTTAACGTGCGGCTACGGCCAAGTTACTTCCCATTTACCGAACCATCAGTTGAGGCTGATATTACCTGTTTTAATTGTATGGGTAAGGGTTGTAGCGTATGTAAGGGCAGCGGCTGGATTGAAGTTTTGGGGGCTGGAATGGTGCACCCAAACGTCTTGAAAAATGCAGGCGTCGATCCTGAAAAATACACTGGCTTTGCATTCGGTTTAGGACCTGATCGGCTTGCAATGTTGAAATACGGGGTCTCAGATATTCGGGACTTCTATTTAGATGATGTCCGCTTCCTATCTCAATTTAACTAAGGAGTGTTAAAACATGCTTGTTTCTTATAAATGGCTAAAAGAATACCTGGACTTGAACGTCCCTGTCGATAAATTAGCCGAAAAGATCGAAAGAACGGCCGTTGAAGTTGATGGCGTAGTGCGTCCAGCTGATGGGCTTAAAAAATTAGTAGTTGGGAAGGTCGTTTCAATGGAAGACCATCCCGATTCAGATCACCTGCATATTTGCCAAGTTGACGTCGGTGAAGATGAACCGATTCAAATCGTGTGTGGAGCACCGAACGTTCAAGTTGATAAAAAGGTGATCGTCGCTGAAGTAGGCGCTAGGGTTGGCGATAACTTAAAAATCAAACGTAGTAAAATGCGGGGCGTAGTTTCCAACGGGATGCTTTGTGCGTTAGATGAAATTGGTTTTGCTAAGGATGTGGTCCCAAAGGAATGGTCAGAAGGAATTTACTTCCTGCCATCAGATGCTAAGGTGGGCGATGATGTTTATCCATACATCGGGATGGACGATGAATTGATCGACCTAGACGTTACCCCTAACCGTGGAGATATGTTGAGCATTTACGGCACGGCCCATGAACTAGCAGCGATCTATGATTTACCACTGAAATTAGACCATCCTGATTTAAAGGAAACTGGTAGCAATAAAACTAGCGATCTGATTAGTGCTACTGCTGATGATTCCATCGCACCGAACTTTAATGTACGGGTATTATCGAACGTCAAGGTTCAAAGTAGTCCCCTCTGGTTGCAGATTCGGCTTTGGAATGCTGGAATTAAACCAATTAATAACGTTGTTGATGCTACTAATTACATCATGCTCAAGTATGGACAACCGATGCATGCTTATGATTACGATCAACTCGTGGATCATCAGTTGGTCGTTCGGCACGCCAAGGACGGGGAACAATTAAAGACCCTAAATGAAAATGATAATGAATTGGTGGCAGATGACATCGTGGTGGCAGATGCTAAGCAACCAGTGGCGTTAGCTGGAGTAATGGGTGGTTTTGATAGCCAAGTGACTGCTGATACCAAGACCGTTGTGTTAGAAAGTGCTACTTTTGATCCAGTTAAGGTCAGAAAGACTGCACAACGTCATTTGATTCATACCGATGCTTCCCAACGCTTTGAAAGAGGTGTTGATCATGGTAGTGTTCAAGAAGCTTTGAATGCCGCTGCTGAGTTGATTAGTACTGATGGGAACGCGGTCGTTGAAAATGGAATGGTAACGGCCAGCGATGACCATGCCCAACCACGCGTGGTTAAAACCACTGCTGCGCGGATCAATCAGGTATTAGGAACTGAACTAAGCATTGCTCAAATCACTGCAATCTTTGAACGGTTAGGCTTTTCAGTTGTGGAAAATAGTGGTGAATATACCGTGACCGTCCCAGTGAGACGTTGGGACATCAGTATCCCAGCTGACCTGTTCGAAGAAGTCGCAAGAATTTATGGCTACGATAACATCCCTAGTACATTGCCACTTAGTCGGACGACGGTTGGGCGCCTAACGCCTAAACAAGCGCTAATTAGAAAAACGCGCAACGTTTTAGAGGGCGCTGGATTGACCCATGCGATTTCATATGCGTTAACTTCCGCTGATAAGGCAGATTCATTTATGATGCGGCCAAGTTTTGCTACGAACCTAAGTTTCCCAATGAGTAGCGATCATACGACCCTTCGGATGAACCTCTTAAGTGGGTTATTGGATGATATTGCATATAATCAAGCCCGCAGCGTCAACGATGTAGCTTTATATGAACAAGGACGCGTTTTTTATAAGGATGAAGAATCACAATCACGGCCAATTGAAGTGGAACACGTTGCCGGGGTAATTACGGGTTCTTTGACCCCTAGTGCTTGGGATCACAAGTCGACTGAGACCGACTTCTATCAAATTAAGGGAATTGTCGATTTATTGTTAGCTGAATTGAACGTTGCTGGGGATGTTGAGTATAAGGCTACCGATCAATATTCAGATATGCACCCAGGGCGGACAGCTAACGTTTATGTCCACGGACACTTTGTAGGGTTTGTGGGCCAGATTCATCCGAGTGTCGCTAAGCAATACAAGATCAAGGCGACCTATGGATTTGAATTTGATCTACAACAGCTAATTGATATGCCTAAACAAGACCAACAATCAACAGCCATTTCTAAATATCCTTCAGTTAGTCGTGATATCGCAATGCTAGTTGATCAATCGGTTACGAACCAACAGATCGTATCCGTCATCAAGAAACGGGGGGGCGCATTTTTAACTGACGTCCACCTCTTTGATATTTTCGAAGGCAAGGGGATTCCAGCTGGTAAAAAATCAGTTGCATATTCACTTACCTATCAAAATAAGCATGATACAATGGTTGATGATGATGTTAATAAAGCATTTGAAAAGGTTACAAAGGCACTGCAAAATGAATTTGATGTCACAATTCGTTAATTTGAACCCGCTCAAATGTTCAAAACGATTGGGGGCGGATTAATTGAGCGAACATCATTCTGATTCTGATCAAGATCCGCAGGAAGTTGCTAAATTTGGTAAAAAGATCATTCTTTGGATCGTTTCGATTTTAATCATTTTATTCATATTCATTGTATTTTTGGGGCATAATTACATTAAAACATCTTTAAAGCCTTTGAATCCAAACAATCACCAAACAACTGAGGTCAATATTCCAATGGGGGCCTCGGATAAAAAAATTGGTTCGATTTTGCAAGATCAAGGGATCGTGAAAAGCGGGATCGTATTTAATTATTATGTAAAAGCCCATAATATTAATAATTTTCGTTCCGGGTACTATGAATTTTCACCCTCAATGAGCTTGCACCAAATTGCGAGTCTTTTAAAAAAGGGTGGCTCTGCTGAATCCATTCGGGCGTTACGTGGTAAGGTAGTGATCAAAGAGGGTGACAATATATCGACGATTGCCGATACGGTGGCCCAACGAACTAATTACAGTCGTAACGAATTCCTTAGTTTAGTCAATGATAAAAGCTTTGTTAAGGAACTTGCTAAACGTTATCCAAAACTGCTATCTTCACAGACTAAGAGTAAGGATTTACGCTATCAATTAGAAGGGTATTTATACCCTGCTACTTATAGTGCGAATGGCACCAGTAATTTGAAGCAATTAGTTACCCAGATGGTTGCTAAGTCCGATGCGGAATTAAAACCATACTATAATCAAATCAAGAAAAAGAATTTAACCGTTCAACAGCTATTGACGATTGCCTCACTAGTACAGGGGGAAAATGTTAATACTAAAAACGGTGCAATTATTGCTGGAGTTTTATATAATAAAATCAATGCTGGATTACCTTTGAATTCTTCAATTGCGGTAGCATATGCTTCGAATAATTATTTGCATAAATTGACCAAAAGCGATTATCTGGTAAAATCAGAATATAACCTTTCGATTTACACTGGGTTCGGACCAGGTCCGGTCAATAACCCCAGTTTAAACTTTATCCTTGCGGCATTAAATCCCAAGGAACAATCAAAGGGTTATTTGTATTATTTAAATGATCAGAGCAATAAGCGCGTCTTTTATTCTCAAAATCAGATCAGTTCACTAAAAAGCATTAGTAAAGACACGACGAAGCAAGATGACTAGGGGAGATTTATAATTATGACAGAAAAAAGAAAACGGCCGGTTGTAATTGGTGTTACTGGTGGTTCCGGAAGTGGTAAGACAACTGTTAGTCGGGCCATTTTTAACCACTTACTAGGCAATTCGCTAATGATTTTACAACAAGATGCTTATTATAAGGATCAATCACATAAAACGATGGCACAGCGTGAATTAACCAATTATGACCATCCATTAGCTTTTGATACTGATTTATTGATTGAACAAATCAATCAACTACTGGATTATAAATCCATTGAAAAGCCAGTCTATGATTACACCCATTTAACAAGAAGTACCGAAACTGTGCATCAAGACCCAATGGATGTTATCATCTTAGAGGGAATTTTAGTTTTGGATGATAAAAGACTTCGTGACCTAATGGACATCAAGGTGTTCGTTGATACTGATGATGATATTCGACTGATCAGAAGAATTAGACGTGATACCCAAGAACGGGGACGGACGGTGGATGAAGTAATCCAGCAATATTTGGATACGGTTCGTCCAATGTATCATGAATTTATCGAACCAACTAAACGGAATGCAGATATCATTATTCCTGAAGGTGGAAAGAACGAAGTGGCAATTGATTTATTAACCACTAAAATTAAGTCCATTTTAATTCAACACGGTGATCATCGTGTTGAAAATAACATTGACACATCAATTTAATTAAACTTGAAAGGATGATTTAAATGCCAGCTGATGAAAAATTTCCAATGACTGCTGAGGGGAAAGCGAACCTCGAAAAGGAATTAGACGATCTTCGCTTGAATCAACGGCCCCAAATTATTGAAAGAATTAAGATTGCACGGAGTTATGGTGATTTATCAGAAAACTCCGAATACGAATCCGCTAAGAATGAACAAAGTATGCTAGAGGGGCGTATTTCGACCATTGAACACATGCTTCAATATTCAGAAGTGGTTGATAATGCAGATACTGATTCTGACATCGTGAACGTTGGGAAAAAGGTTACCTTTGTTGAACAACCAGATGGTGATGCAGAAACTTACCAAATCGTGGGAGCTGCTGAATCAGATCCACTGGAAGGAAAGATTTCTAACGATTCGCCAATTGCAAAGGCCCTATTAGGCAATCGGGTCAATGATGTTGTGACCATTAAAATTCCTGCCGGTGATATGACCGTTAAGATCACTAAGGTTGAGTAATGCTTAGATAAGCGTAAAAAAAACGAGTTCAGTTTGCTGAACTCGTTTTTTTTATGCTTTTGGTTTGCGTTTGATGATTATTAATCCACCGATGATAATCAGAGAGACGGCTGATATGATCAATCCTGGAGTGAGTAATGGTGGCCAATATGATAGTTCGAAATCATACTTCCCTGGTTTGAGCTGGGCCCCAATGAACATATTCGACCACTTCTTAATTGGATGTGGTTTGCCGTTCACTAGCAATCGCCAGCCCTTCGAATAAGGAATCGTTGTTGTTAGGGCTTGTTGATTCTTTGTGATCTCGATCTGCCCCTTGAACATGCGGCTGTTAAATGCGGTGATCTTGGCGGCGTGTTGTTTTAATTGATTTACTTGTTTTTCGAAGGCTTGGTTGTTGAATTGGTAGAGCGTAAAGTTTTGCAATAATAAATTCGTTTTCAATAATTCAATATTGATCGTGATCGGTTTACCCTTGTCATTTGAGGCTACGTTTGCAATCACGGTATTACGAAAAGTAGGGTATTGATTTAAAACCAATCCATTGCGATAGACCTTCACGTTTTGGCTATCTTGAGAACTACCGAAGTTGATTGAACTGCCGAACGTTAGGTAGTACGAGTCATTAGTCTTTGGTGTAAACGTCAGCATCATGCTGGCTGGTTTTAATAGATCTTGTTTTTGAATAAACGTCCCTGTCAAATTGGATTGGTGTGGAACGTTTCTAAAGATTGAACTATCAAAATTGATGGCTGTAAATAGGCGATCATTGGTATCGTTACCCATCATATTATTTATGATATTTGATTGATAACGGGTCGGATCAGTCGCTAGATTACTTTGGAAGACCTGTTTGTTACTTGCAAAAGCGATCGGGAGGGCTTCTTGGTTTTCATACGTTTGCACGTGATCCCTAGTTCGCAAAAGGTGGTAACGATTCAAGTCTGGTCGAGTCGTAAGTGGCTGTAAATATTGATCAGAGCTGGGATTATCGGCATTGAGCCAATATTTCATTGAGAGCAGTGAATCTGATAGCACGGTTCCGTTCGAATATTCGGTAAAGCCATCCCCATCTGGTTGACCAATGTTTTCCATGAACTGGGGCGTGGCCCGTTCGAAAGTAGAGGAGAAATGGTCACCACCATTATAGCTGACCTCGAATGGATCATCCTTAGTTCGGTAAAATGTTTTGCCGATACGGTAAAATGAATCGTCATTATCCTTGATTTGATCGACCGGCCGTTTTAAGTTGCTGGTGTAATCAACGTAATTGGAATTGGTAACGTATGAAATATTGTTCAATGAACTAAAGACGTTATAACCCATTTCTCCGCAGATCAGGATAATGATAGCGACTGGAAAGTAATTATTGTTGCGCACCCAAAATATCAATAGGGTGGCTGCAATCATCAGGATAATCCCGATGGAAACGTTTTCTACCGTTAAGAAATTATTGAAGGTCTTAAAATTGAACGTAATGTAAAGGATCCCACTAGCAATGATTGCAATTACCACTACTTTGGCCCATTCGCGAAGGAAGTCGATTTGATTAAGCGCTTGACAAGCGATCCAGACCAACCAAAAACAAAAGATAAATGAAAAGCGGTATGGATACCAGATTGGGAATTGCATTGCATGCCAGAACAAATCGAGTGGCTGGAACATCATCGAGATAACTAAAAACCCAGTGATCATTCCAGCAGCGATTCTTTGGCGAAGTTTGAATCGATTGATAAAGAAAAATGAAACGAATCCGATAATGGCAACGCTACCGACAAAGACGTTCGGCGTTCCGTTCGGCATCTGGTTAAAGTTAAATGCGCCGTTAAAGAACTTAGCTAGCATCTTGAGTGGAGCGTATTCAAACTGCCATTTGAATTTGGTGACCGTGTAACTCGCCTTACTGATTAACAGGGCCGCAAAAGTCGGCATTAATAAACAGGCGGCCAGTCCTCCCGCAAGTAAGGAACTGATTGCATACCGAATTGTATTGCCAATAAATTGGCGTTTTGAATGCCATTTGGTTATTGAATAGTATGCAAAATACAAAATTGAAAAAATACAGATCATGTAGGCCATATAGTAGTTAATGATGAGCATTGCTGCTAAACTAAATAGGTATGTTTTCCACTTTTGTTCATCGATGAGTAGTTCAATTCCTAAGACGATCAATGGTAACATATACATTGCGTCTAACCAGATTAAGTTAAGTTGGTTAGCGATGATCCAGCCGTTCAGTGCGTATACGGTTGCCCAACCTGGGATTAAAATCTTTGAAGTAGCGGTTTTTTTGAAAACGAGATAACCAAAGCTCAGTCCTGACAATCCGTATTTGATTAAGGTGACCAATAAAATGCCGCTTGCGAGGTTTTTTAACGGGAACAATAATAATATTAAGTTAATGGGACTAGTTAAGTAATAAGCCCATAAACCGACCATTTCACCCCCGAGAGCTTTAGAGAATGAATAAAAGATGCTGGTCGGGTCTGAGATGATGGCGTGCTTAAAATAGGCATAAAAATCGACGTATTGTTGGCCCATATCGACAGTTAAAATACTTTGGTCACCAAATGGCGCCATGTTGCGATAAGCGAAGTAACATGCCATAATAACAAATGGAATTAAAAAACTGAGAAATAAGAACCAATAAGTTTTACAAAAGCGTTTCATTAAATTTCGCACCTCAAATATAAAATAAGTTAAAAAAGCAATAATTTTATTGTACAATCAATCAGAAGTAAATAAAATATCATTATAGGAATAATTATGAAATGCGTAAGGGGATTTAATTGTTTTGAATAATTTTTTTAAGGGCCTTTTTAGTCACCATAAAAAAGATGGTGAATCCAAGATTTCATTCCGATTGAATTTTATATTCGTAATCGTTGGAATCTTGTTTGCTGCGTTAATTGGTAAATTAGCGTATTTGCAAGTGATCGATGGGAATCAATACAAGGCTGAAGTTAATCGTTCAGATACGACGATCAAAACTGATAATGTCCAACGGGGGATGATTTATGATTCGACGGGACAGTTATTAGTTGGTAATAATACACACCGCGCGATTACATACACTAAGGGGATCAATGTTTTACCATCTAAAATGTATGAAATTGCAAATGCATTAAGTCAATACATTACCGTACCGACCGATACCTTAACCAAACGGCAAATGGCGAATTACTATATTGCCAATCCTACTAACGCTGAAAACGTTAAAAATAAGCTCAATGGTAATTACACGACTGATAATTTGACTGAAAAAGAAGTCGACTACGTTTTAAAAAACGTTGATTTAAATAGTAAAATGGAGAATCCAGCAACGATTTATACCAAGATGAACGGGGCTTATCAACTTTCAACGACTTACATTAAGACCAATAACGTAAGTAACAAGGAAGTGGCTGAAGTCGGTGAGCACATCTCCGAAATGCCTGGGATTCAAATTGGGACGAGTTGGTCACGTGAATATCCACAGGGCAGTGCCATTCAAAGTATCATCGGAACGGTGTCATCTGAAAAGGTCGGTTTGCCTAGTGATCGGATCAATGAATTGCTTTCTGAAGGATACTCTAGAAATGATAGCGTTGGACAAAGTTATTTGGAACAGTTGTATGAACCAACGTTAATGGGAACGAAGGCCCAGACCCAAGTGGAAGTAACAAGGGGCACTAGTGTGACCAAAGAAATTAAAAAGTATGGTGGACAAAAGGGTGATAACCTGCAGTTGACCATCAATAATAAGTTCCAAAACAAATTGCAAAGTTTAGTGCGCGATGCTGAAAGTGGTAGTGTTGGTGATTCAACTGGTGCTTATGCCGTGGTAATGAATCCCCATACAGGTGCGATCATCGGGATGGCCGGTGTCAATCGCGATCCAAAGACTGGTAAGGTCACTTCCAATGAACTAGGGGCGATTAATAACTCCATCGTTATGGGGTCCGTGGTAAAGGGAGCAACCGTGTCAGGAGCGTTGATGGATGGTGTGATTACACCGACGAACGATATTTTGACTGAAAAACCAATTATCACTGGTGGAACTAAGAAGACTTCTTGGTTTAATAAAAATGGTGAAGCGAACATGAATATCGATGCTTCGACCGCTTTGGAAGTTTCATCTAACTCCTATATGATGCAATTAGCCATGAAGGAAGGCCACTTTAAGTATGTCGAAGGTGGTCCGTTGACCATGAACCCAGACGTCTTTAATACGATGCGTGGTTACTTTAATCAATTTGGTCTCGGTGTGAAAACGGGAATTGATATTCCTGGAGAATCAGCCGGAATTCAAGGGCTAGGTGGCGCTGCTAATATCGGGCATGCCTTAGACCTTTCATTTGGGAACTATGATGCATACACTACTTTACAGATTGCACAATATATTTCGACGATTGCAAATGGTGGCTATCGCCTACAACCTCATATCGTCCAATCGATTCGAGGAACGACTGCGAGTGGTAAGCTAGGACGGGTGAAGTATTCATTCGAACCAAAGGTCTTGAACGAAATCAACATGACGCAGGCCCAAAAGAAGGTCGTTACCGATGGATTCTATGATGTTGTCCATGGGACTAATGAGTACAAGACTGGAATTAACTTAAATACGATCAAGCCATCCGTATCAGCTAAGACGGGGACTGCGCAAACTTACTATGGTGGTAAACACGGTAACGAAACGGTTACACTGAGTTTAGGTTCGTATGCCCCTTCATCAGATCCACAAGTGGTGGTGGCCCTAGCAATTCCGAACTTGCCAACCGATGCAGAAGACAATAACACTAATTTGGCGAAGGAAATTTACGCTGCTTACTGGAAATATGTCCAATCAACTTCGACATTGAGCAATGCAAATTAACTGTTAAGTAATTTTCCTTAACAATCTTTTTGAAATTACTAGCAAAATGACTGAAAAAATGATAGAATGATTTAGTCAATAGTTGTTAAACTCAATTAAAAAACTAATTAATGTTTGGGGGGATAATAATGCGCGTACACATTACCTTAGAATGTACTGAATGTCACGAACGTAACTACTTATCTAGCAAGAACCGTCGGAACAACCCCGATCGTCTAGAACTAAAGAAGTATTGTCCACGTGACCGTAAAGTTACTTTACACCGTGAAACAAAATAAGGCTTGGGGGTTAACCCAAACCTTTTTTATTATCTAGGATAATTAAAATGAATAAAAAAGCACTTAGAAATCAAATTATAGCGGCTTTAAAAAACACACAGCATGTAGATCAAAATTTATATCAACAGCTATTTACGCATCCAGATTGGCAATCTGCTAAGACAGTCGCAATTACGCTTAGTTCTGCGATTGAGCTTGATACCGCTCCAATCATTGCACAAGCTTTAAAGGCTGGTAAACGCGTCGTAGTACCGCGCACGCTACCCGACTTTCAAATGGAATTTGTTACTTATGATGCCACGACAAAACTGTTTAAAACGAAGTTCGGGATTATGGAACCAACGAATGGACTGGTGATCGAAAAGCATTTGATTGACCTGATCATTGTACCAGGGCTCTCGTTTGCCACCCAGACCCATGACCGACTTGGCTTTGGGGGCGGATTTTACGATCGTTACTTGGCTGATTATTTAGGCAATACGATTAGCTTAGCTTTACCTGCTCAATTGTGTGCGGTTCCCAATTGGGACGTAAACAAGTATGATATAAGGGTAAAAACAATTATTAGCTAATGGGGTGCATTTTTGAAAAATAGGGGAGCACAAATCAATTCGAAACCGTTCGTTACCTATACACTATTAGGGATAATGGGATTGGTGTTCATAGTGATGAGTCTGGATGGTGGAACTGCCGATGTTGCTAATCTAGTTCGCTTCGGGGCTAAATATAATCCGTTGATTATTGATGGTCAGCTCTGGCGATTAGTAACCCCGATCTTTATTCACCTGAGCATTACCCATATTTTATTTAACGGAATTACGTTATACTATATGGGAACTCAACTAGAAACGTTATTTGGCCACACTCGGTTCGCTTTGATTTTCTTTATCTCAGGAATTGTTGGTAATTTAGCTAGTTTTGCATTTAATGATGGGCTGTCCGCAGGGGCTAGTACTGCGATCTTTGGATTGTTCGGCTCCTTTTTGATGATTGGAGAAGTCTTTTGGGAAAATCCATATATTAAGCAAATGACGAGATCATTTATTTTCTTTATTTTGTTGAACTTAGGATTTAATCTTTTTTCATCCAGCATCGATATCGCAGGGCACATTGGTGGTTTAGTAGGTGGGTTCCTATCCGCCTATTTTGTTGGGCTACCAAGAAAGCGCTTTATTTCATTACCTAAGCAGATTTTAGCTACAATCACACTAGTTATCATCGCAGTAGCCTTATTCTATGTCGGATATGTTGGAAAGTACTAAATTATTAGTGCATTTTACTTTAGGATGTGGGACAATGAAAACGTTGTATGATGTTCAACAATTACTAAAACAATTTGGAATTTATGTTTATGTTGGAAAACGACTGTGGGATATCGAAGTAATGGCCCTCGAATTGGATCATTTACACGAGGCTCACGTTATTTCTGACAAATCTTTTATCAACGCAAAATTAGTTCTGAATCATGAACATAGGATTGAAGAACGAAAAGAAGCGCGGAAACACGATTTAGGAGGAATTTAGTAATGGCAGCAAATAAATTAATTGGAATTGACTTAGGTGGGACTACTACCAAGATGGCTTTTTTAACTACTGACGGTCAAATTTTGGACAAGTGGAAAATTGATACTGACGTTAGTGAAAATGGTAGTCACATCGTTCCAAATATTATTAAGTCAATCAATGAAACCATGGATAATGCTAACCACGTTAAAAGTGATTTCATTGGAATTGGAATGGGGACCCCAGGAACTGTAAACCGTGAAAAGGGAACTGTTACAGGGGCATATAACCTCAATTGGACCACTCCACAACCAATTAAGGAACAAATTGAAAAGGGTGTTGGCCTTCCATTCGTTGCTGATAACGATGCCAACGCTGCATCATTAGGTGAATCATGGCGCGGGGCCGGAAGTAAGGAAAGCGATGTTGTCTTCGTTACCTTAGGAACCGGAGTCGGTGGTGGAGTTATCGTTGATGGTGAATTAGTTCACGGAATCAACGGTGCTGCTGGTGAAATTGGTCACATTACCGTAGTTCAAAACGGTTACCTATGTACTTGTGGAAAGCGTGGTTGTCTAGAACAATACGCTTCTGCTACTGGGATCGTTCACGTTGCCAAGGACTTAGCTGCTAACTTTACTGGGACTTCTCGGTTAAAGGAATTAGAAGATGCCCGCGAAGAAATTACTTCTAAGATCATTTTCTACTTAGCAGATAATGGTGACATTTTAGCTAACCAAGTCGTAGATCAAGTTTGTTCATACTTAGGACTTGCATTAGGAAACATCGGAAACATCTTTAACCCAGGAAGTATCGTGATTGGTGGAGGGGTTTCTAACGCTGGAAATACCCTCTTACAACCAACGACTAGATACTTCCAAGAAAATGCATTTAAGCCAGTTCGTGACTCTACTCGCATTCGTTTAGCCCAATTAGGGAACGATGCAGGGGTAATGGGAGCTGCCGAATTAGCTGAAAAGGCATTTGGAAGTAGCAAATAATTTTTTGCATGAGGGGACTGATTAAATTTTGTCAGGCTTAACATTTTTCATTACGCTTATTGTTATTTTAGCCGTTTGGGGGGCATGGTTTCTCATTAATCGTTACCGACTAAAACAAGTCGCAAATGTAATTGATGAAACCCAATTTAACGCGTTAAAACGACGCGCCCAAATTGTTGATCTGCGTGAAAAACGTGATTTTAACGCTGGCCATATCTTGGGAGCACGGAGTATTCCGTATTCTACTATTCGTCAATTTTATGGCGATATTCGGCCTGATTTACCAGTCATTTTATATGATCAAGGGCAAACCATTAGTACACGCGCGGCACTGCTTTTGCATAAAAAGGGGTATCGTCAGATCTACGTCTTAAAAAATGGTTATCGAAATTGGAATGGCAAGACTAAAAAAAGAGATGCTTAGTTTAATATAAGCACCTCTTTTTTTAGTTATTATTGATTTAGCCTTGGTGTGCAGAACGGCTCTTTCTTAATGAACGCTTTCTGTTTTCTTCATACTTAGCTTCTTGATCTTCGATTGGATCAACGACTGCTTTTTTGAATGAAAACATTGCACCTGCAACACAACCGACAGTTGCGAATACGCCAGCTAAAAATCCTTTACTGAAATTGCGCATAATAAAGCCTCCTCTTTAGATTTACTTTCAATTATATTATGCTTTATTTATAGTAATTTATCCAGTATGATGGATAAGAATTTTAATATTTAAGGCAAAGGATGCTGTTAATTATGAAAACAATGATTTTTGCACACCGTGGCGCTAAACATGATGCACCGGAAAACACCTTGGTAGCATTTGAAATGGCGATTCAAATGGGCGTAGATGGAATTGAAACTGATGTTCATTTAACAAAGGATCGGCAGTTAGTTATTATTCATGATGAGGATGTTCAAAGAACCACTAATGGGCATGGTTTAGTTAAGGACTTTACTTTGGCAGAATTAAAACAGCTAAATGCTAATCAAACCCATCCGAAATTAGGCAAGCAGAGGATTCCGACATTGGATGAAATGGTCCAATGCTTGGTGCAAAATCATTTTACGGGGGCCTTGAACCTAGAAATTAAAACTGATCATATTCATTATCAAGGGATTGAGGAATTAGTTGCTAACTACTTTGCGACCCATGATTATGATTTTAGTTTGATTTACTCTAGCTTTAACCTGGCGACTACGGAGCAGATGGCTCGACTAGCTCCGCAGGTCGAAACTGCGGGACTGATGATTTATCATTACCGTTCGATGCGGCATCTATTTAAACAAAAATTAATTCATAATTTTCATCCAGAAGTTAGGATATTGATGGCCCACCCCATTTTTAGTTTCCATCGTTACTTCAGACCGTGGACCGTCAACCAAAAGTTCGAAATCGCATTTTGTTTGCATCGTCACTATCACGGATTGATCACTGATTATCCGCGGCTAGCGTTGCAAATGCGCAAAAAAATTCAAGGGGATATTTAATTGCAAAAGGTATTAGGAATCGTAGGGCCAACTGCGGTTGGTAAAACAGCATTATCCATTCAATTAGCAAAGCAATTCAATGGCGAGATTATTTCAGGAGATTCGATGCAGGTTTATCGTCATTTAGATATTGGAACGGCTAAGGTGACGCCTCAGGAAATGAATGGTGTTACCCATCATTTAATCGATATCAAAGATGTTAACGAACGCTACTCAGCTGCTGATTTTGTTGCAGATGCGACCCATTGGATCGATGACATTAGCGCACGGGGACGGTTACCAATTATTGTTGGCGGGACTGGCTTTTATTTGCAGGCCCTCTTGGATAACCTCGCTTTGGGGGGCGATGATGAAGCCGATCGAAAGCTCAGAACTGAATTAAAAGCTCGGGCGCAGTCGATTGGTAACTACGCAATGTGGCAACGTTTAAAGCAAGTTGATCCCGTTGCTGCAACGCAAATTCCAGTTAACAACGTTCGCAGGGTAATTCGGGCATTAGAGGTTTACCAAAAGACGGGGCACCGATTCTCTGAACAACCCCAATTGGCATCGAATCAATATGACTCGCTTTTGATCGGATTGAATGCAGAACGTGCGTTAGTCTATGAGCGGATTAACCAACGCGTTGATTTGATGTTACAAGACGGATTGCTCGATGAAGCCCAGTGGCTATTGGCACAAGGTGGAACCGATTTACCTGCTGGAAAGGGGATTGGTTATCGAGAACTGTATCCATACTTAAGTGGAGCCATTGAACGAGACGTCGCAGTTGCTAAAATAAAACAGGATTCAAGACACTATGCCAAACGACAACTAACCTGGTTTCGGAATAAAATGAATGTTAAGTGGTTTAACTTATTACAACACCCGACGACATTAAAAATGGTTGAAGAAACCGTTCAAACGTGGTTAAATAAATAAAACGGGTTCTGATGTTATAAAAAGTAACATAAATCCTTGACGGATGGAAAAAAGATGATATGATTATAGATGTTGGAGGGAAACGTTATGAGCGAAAAAGAACTACGCCGTTCATTATCGGTATTGCCGATTGGAACTGTAATGAAATTAACCGACTTGACTGCAAGACAAATTAGATATTATGAGGAACAGGGATTGGTATTACCCAAGCGTAACGAGGGGAACCGTCGCATGTATTCTCTAAATGATATCGATCGAATCTTGGAGATTAAGGACTTCTTAGGAGAAGGGTTTAACATTGCGGATATTCAAGCGGTCTTTGCCAAACGAGAGGCTAAACGCAAGCAGGAACAAGAATCATTATCGAAGTCGATTTCAGATGATGAAGCAAGGCGTTTATTGCATAAGGAGTTTTTAAATCTCGGTGGACTAGCTGATAATGGTAACCCTTTTAACAATCCGATGTAAAAATTGATTTCCAACGTGAGGAGCGATTTATTTATGGCAACTAAGCATGATTACACAAAAGATGACATCAGACGAATGGTTAAGGAAGATAACGTTAACTTTTTAAGATTAATGTTTACCGACCTATTCGGAACTGTTAAGAACGTCGAATTACCAATTAGTCAATTAGATGAATTATTGGATGATAAGATTATGTTCGATGGTTCTTCAATTGAAGGATTCGTTAGAATTGAAGAAAGTGATATGTACCTATTCCCAGACCTTTCTACTTGGATGACATTCCCATGGAGTGAAGAACATGGCAAGATTGCTGGAGTGATTTGTTCAGTTAGAAAGCCAAACGGAGAATACTTTGAAGGGGACCCTAGAAATAACCTTGTTCGGGTCTTATCAGACATGAAAAAGGCTGGTTTTTCATCATTTAACATTGGACCAGAACCAGAATTCTTCTTGTTCAAGATGGATGAAAATGGCAATCCTACTACAAAGCTGAATGATTCAGGTAGTTACTTTGACCGTGCTCCAATGGATCAAGGTGAAGATTGTCGTCGTGAAATTGTGCTTACATTGGAAAAGATGGGCTTTGATGTTGAAGCTGCCCATCACGAAGTTGCTCCAGGTCAACATGAAGTTGATTTCAAATACGCAAATGCGTTAGAAACTGCAGATAATATCCAAAACTTTAAGATCGTGGTTAAGACGATTGCTAAGAAGCATGGTTTATATGCAACCTTTATGCCAAAGCCACTTAGTGGAATTAATGGTTCAGGGATGCATATGAACATGTCATTATTTAACGAAGATGGTAACACCTTCTTTGACAAAAATGGTGAATTAGAATTATCAGAAACTGCTTATTACTTCTTGGGTGGATTATTGAAGCATGCCAAGGCCATTGCTGCAATTGGTGATCCAACCGTTAACTCATACAAGCGTTTAGTACCTGGTTATGAAGCTCCTGTTTACATTGCATGGTCTGCTTCAAACCGTTCACCACTTGTTCGGATCCCTGCTTCTCGTGGAATGGGGACTCGTTTGGAACTACGGAGTGGTGATCCTACTGCTAATCCATACATGTTCATTGCAGTGCTACTAGAAGCTGGTTTAGATGGATTAAAGAACAAGATCAAGCCAATGCCTGAAACTAGCCGTAATATCTACAAGATGGATTCAGAAGAAAGATCTGATAACGATATCGAAAGTCTTCCAGAAACATTAAAGGATGCTTTGAATGAATTAGCTAAGGACGACGTTATTAAGAACGCACTTGGCGAACGTTTGATCAAGGGCTTCACGACTGCTAAGCACCTTGAATATGACGCATACAAGATTCAAGTTTCTGAATGGGAACGTAAGCAATACATGGAACACTATTAAAATAAAAATTAATTTATCGATGAGACTATGGTTTTATTCCATGGTCTCTTTTTTTATTGATTATAAATATGATGAATATATATAATATGTATATTTATTGCCCTCGTTTACCTTTAATAATTATAAAGACCTTTACATGTGAGTGCTCATTTTGTATGATATTAAGTGTATAGTGCCGTAAATGGATTGCGAAGAGGGAATGTTAGAATGCTTTATAATAAACTTAGATTTAACAAGGTAAACGATAAGAAAAAGCTTAAAAAGATTAAAAAGCATTGGGTAGTGGTATCGCTATCAATGCTGACTGTAATGGGCGGAGGTAGCGTAATCGCGCATGAAGATGCAACCGCTAATGCCAGTACGCTAACTCAATCGGCAAGTGATAGTAATGCCGATGATGACGAGTCAAGTATTGCTTCATCATCAACCAATGCAGTGCAATCAAGTTCGATTAATGCTACAAATAGTAACAGCGAACAGAGAGATAGTGTACAAAGTGCCAGCTCTAGTAGTTCTGCACTCAGCACCACTGATGCTTCGGTGAGTGCTGATTCAACCACCAGTTCGAGTGTTATCAGTAATACCCAGAGCTCAGCAAGTACGACTAGTGCATTGGATAGTACTAGCAACGATAGTCAATCGAGTGCTAGTGCCGATCAATCCAGTAGTAGTGATAACACTAGTCAATCAGCGGATAGCCAATCTGATGCTGCGCACCAAAGCAATGCCAGTGCGATTGCACAGGTGAAGAGTAGCCTTGCAAAGATTGACTCATATGCTAGTGCCATTAATAGCTTGGCATTAGTCACGATTCAAAATAGTGGAGCCATCAGCGCTAACGATAGTAACGTTAGTGCTGTTTCGTCTGCCTACCAAGTGGCTCAATCCTACAGCGCCAACGGGAGTGCCGAAAGTACTGCTGCGCAGTTACTTTCCACCAAACTCACTGCCGAAGTACTTAATGCTAGTGATCAAAATTCACTGGCTTCTTTAGTCGCTGCTAATTCGGCTTACTATTCCATGATGTCGAACGCCTATCTGGCCGCCAGCAACGCCGTAGTGGTCATGAACAGTGAATATCCAGATCAAGTGGACGCTGCGGGGCTAAGTGATCGAATTGGCGATACCACGACCCAAACGACTGACTATTCTAAAGTGACCCCAAATAACACCACTACCACTGTTAATAAAGATCTTTCTGGGACCCAAACGACTTTGAATAGTCCTCAACAGTTCGGAACTAGCTTCACTCTGAACGGGACTGCCAATGGGACCTCCACGCTAACTGGAAATAATCCAGTCCCATCCCTAGACATTTCATCGAATACCCTGACTCTGACTAATGACAAATCCCAGAGTACCAATGTTGCCTACAATGGTTCACTGGACCTAAGACAGTCCTTTACACTGGACGGTAATGTGACCCTCAGTAGTAACGCTGATGGGATCGGGTTCGTGCTCTACAAGGGTTCTAGAAATCAACAGGGGCTTGCTGGTGGTGGAATTGGGATCAACGGAATTCCGAATGCCGTTGGTTTTAAGCTCGATACGTTCCCCGATATTCCTGCCAACGGAAATACGACGACGCAATTGGATGGGGATTTGGATACCTATCAAAAAGATATTTATCGCAACTATTTGAACGGAATTTTCGGGACCAAGATTAAGTCTGCTGGAGATTCATATCCATCACCCTACGGGGCATTTGTAAATACCGATTCTAGCGGTTACGGACATATTAACGAAGATACCGTTCAAAGTATTGACGCCAATAGTGGAATCAATGCAACCGATGGGAATGCACATCGGATCGTGATTTCCTACACTCCTTCCAGTACTGCTGGACAGGGAACATTAACTGCGACCATCTATGATAGTAGTGGTGCTAACTCAGTTACATTTTCGCAGGGAATTACCTATGATCAAAACGATCCAGCAACCTACTTTAACTTAACGGCAGCGACTGGTTATTCTGCAGCGACCCAAACAATTAAGTTAAACAGCATGACCTACACCTCGATTCAAAAAGCCAATATTAACTACGTCGATCAGACGACTGGCCAAATTTTACAACGGGATACTTTGGAAGGGGATAGTGGTGGAAGTCTAAACTACAACACCAAGAATCGCCTGAATAGTTATCTTAATAGTGGTTATGTCTTAGATAGTGATGGCTTTACCAATAGCTCCGACAATACTTACTTTGATAATAACGACTTAGTGGATCAAAACTACTACGTGCTCTTGCACGAAGGAACTACTCAGGTAACTAATACTAAAACCGTAAATCGGACCATCCATTATCAATACGCAAATGGATCATCTGCTGCGAATGATGTGAACCAAACGATTACGTTTAACCAGATTCAGACCACTAATAAAGTTACTGGGAAGGTCACTGACGGAAAATGGACTGCTCAGGGTAGCGATTCATTTGCCGCTGTTCCTTCACCAACGATTAGCGGATATACTGCAAATCAAACTAGCGTAGCAACGACTAGTAACGTTAGTGATAGCACTGGCAACATCGTTACGACCGTCGTATACAACGTTGACCAGGGGAGTTTAGCCTCATCGTACGCCAACAACGCCGCGAGCGCTTCTGCTAGTGCCTCATCGTATGCTTCAGGGGCCCAAAGTGATGCAACGACTGCGAGTCAGGATTCCAGTAGTGTTCAAAATAACAGTAGTAACGCTAGCAATGCGGTTAATAGCGCTAGTAGCCAAAATTCACAACTAAGCTCGTTAGCTAGTGCTAACTCTGGTAATCCTGCGGTGCAATCATATGCCTCCCAGGCCAGCACTGCCAGTCAATCGGCCCAAAGTGCTAATGCTCAAATTAGTGTTTTAAGTTCAACGGCGAGTGTGGCTGCCAGCAATACCCAATCAGCGGCAAATGCAGCGAGTGCTGCCGCTAGTTCGGCGAGTTCCAATAACGCAGCCGCCACTGCACAAACCAGTAGTGCGAATAGCTACATGTCGCAGGGCAACTCAAGTGCCGCTTCAGTTGCCGCCCAAAGCGCTTCTAGCTACGCTTCTTTGGCGAGCCAAAATGCGCAATCGGCAAGTAGCTTTTCCCAAATTGCCAGTGGCCAAAGATCAGCTGCTGATACTGCAGCATCCCAAGCAAACAGTTATATGAGCGTTGTTAGTTCAGCTGCCAACGCAATTAGCCAGGCCAATTCTGGGGCTAACAGCGTCGTTGTTGCTTCCCAAACTGCAAATACCTCAGCCAACGCCAGTTCTGCCAATAGCACGGCTCAATCAGCTTCAACAACTGGGAATAGTGCGGTCAGTGCTGTCAGTGCAAGTAATAACGTTAGTAGCGACGCCAGTGCTACTAATTCAGCCACTGGTGGAACGAATAGTATCTACAATTCTGCAATGGATAATTCCAGAAGCGTCAATAGCATTGCTGCAACCATCACTGGGAATTCGGCCATCGCTAGCGCCCAAAATGTGATTGCATCTAATTTCAATGGGAATGGGTTAAACTCGTTGAATTCCGATGCTAATAACCAGAGTAGCTTGGCCAACAGTGCCAGTATGGCATATGGCAGTGCTGCTAGTGCCATCAATAGTTTGAATTCCGTAATTAGTTCTGCTAGTTCCCAAGCCAGTTCACATGCGAACCAAGCGGTGCAATATAATTCGAACGGGAACTATTCTGGAGCAACGAACGAAAATTCATTTGCATCATCTTACGCCAGCATTGCCGCTAGTGCTGCCCTGCAAGCTAGCTCCCAAGCTTCAATTGCCGCCAGCAATTCGGTCGTGGCCGCCAATGCAAATTCCAGCGCTAGCTCAGATCAATCAGCAGCCAGTGCCCCCGCTAGTGCAATTAGCAGTGCTTATTCAGCCGTGCTCAACGCTAGTTCGGCTAATTCATATGCCAATGGGGCGAATAGTGCATCTAGTCAGGCTTCATCATACGATCGCCAAACCGCTTCCGCCAGTGCTGTAGTAAGTATCTTCTCCAACGGAATTAATGCTGCTAATTCCGTTGCTACTAATACTTCTGGGCAAGTCTCATTCTCAGCCTCACTGGCTTCCCAAATTGCCAGTCAAGCCAGTGAATACTATAGCGCTTATTCTAGTAATTCGCAGATTTCAACGGCTTATTCCGAGATTACTTCTTACCAATCCTCAGTTGTCAATCCAGCCATTGAACAAGCATCTTCTGCTTACTCAGTAGTTACCTCGGCTAGTAGCTATGCCACCCAACAAAGTCGGGCTGCGTCTATTGCCTCCAGTAATGCTGATACTGCCAGTGCCCAGGCTTCAACGGCTTACTCATCAGCATCAGCGGCCGCCCAAAATGGTGATTACAGTACCGCTTCATCCAACTCAGTGTTGGCATCGTCTGCAGCATCTAACGCCGCTAGTCAATATTCAAACGCAAGTCAGGCTTTGATCAATGTCTCTAACGCTAATCAATCTGCTTCTGCAGCTAATTCGGTGTTAAGTAGTGCGAATGCAATCCTTAGTTCAGCCAATGATGCGATTGGTAGTGCGGTTTCATCTGCCTTTAGCGCGTACAATAGTGCAAATGCCAGTGCGGGGGCTTCTAACGCTGCTAGTCAGGCCAATGCCGCTAAGATCTTGGCGTCATTAGCCTTTGCTAACTCTAGCTTAGCTAGTTACTATAAGAGTCTGGCGAGTTCAGCCGCTGCTGCCACTACTAGTATTGCGAACGAATTGAATAATCAAGCCAATGGATCGAGTGCGGGTTCACTAACTTCGCTCCTTTCGCTACAAAGTAGTATTGCGAGTTCAGCTGCAGGTGTTGCCACTTCCGCAATGGATGCTGCAAATGGTTACTATAGTAGTGCAACTAATAATTACAACGATGCGCAAAGCGCGGCTTCCGCAACGGATAGTTATAATGGGGTGAACACCAGTGCCACTATTGCGTATAATGCTCTTTCCAGTGCTGCTGCTGCTGCTAGCAATGGTGATGCATCTTCTATTTACAGGAGCCAAGCTGCCAGTGCCGATGTAGTGGCGAGTTCAGCAGCTAGTCAGGCAAGCAGTGCGGCTATTCAAACTAGTATTGCTACTGTTTCAGCGAGTTCCAATGCTTCTGCTGCCCAATCCGAACAGACCAAAGCTAAAGATGCTGCCGCTGCTGCCATCGCCGCCCTCAATTCCGCCCAGGCCACCGCAAGTATTGCTGCTGCTAACCAGAGCAATGCCAACCAGGTGAGTTCAGCCGCGACCCAAATTGGGACGGTGGGCTCCGTTAATGCTAGTGCGGCTAGCTCTTACAGCGTTGTTGCTTCAAATGCTGCAAGTTCGACCAAAGATATTAATAGCTCAGCCTCAAACAGTGCGAGTGCAGTTGAAACCCTGGCAAGTCAAAACCCTAGTAACTACGCTTTAAGTAGCTACGCCGTCGTGGCAAGTAACGCTGCCTATAACGCTAGTTTTTATAATTCAGACGCTGCGGTTCAATCGGGGATTACATCTAGTGCTTACTCTGTGGCTTCCTCGGCTGCAAGTAGCATTGCTAGTGCTAGTTCAGCGATTGCATTAGCCCCTGGTGCTTTAAGTTCCGCCACCAGTTCGGCCGCTAGTGCCTACATCTCTGGTAATCAATCGTTGGGTGATAGCTTTACCGCTGATGCAAATTCAATTGCAAGTAACGCTGCTTCAGCGGCCAGTGTTGCCGCTAGTCAAGCGGTTGTTGTAAATACGCAAACTGAAATTGCTAAAAACGCCGCCAGTCAGGCTAGCAACGACGCTAGTAACGCCGCCAGTGCGAACGCTTTGATCAGTAGTGCTTCTGCTGCCGCTACTTCGCTATCCAGCGATTCAGCAACTGCTAATAACGCAATTAACAGCGCCACTACTGCAGCTAGCAATAGTTACAGTGGTGCAAGTGCTAGCGTGAACGCTCTTAATAGTGATCAATCATCAGTGAGCTCGTACGCCAGTGCCACTAGTTCCGCTGCTTCAGTTACCAGTAGTGCGACCAGCGTGGCCAATAGTAATAGTGCGATCGCCAGTTCGTTAGCCACTGCCAACCCTAAGAACAGCTTCGTTGGTAGTCAAGTTGCCCTAGTCAATTCTGCTAACGTCGTTGCCAACAGCGCTAATGCGGTGGCAAGCAGTCAAAATAGCATCGCCACCCAAGCTAGCCTCAGTGCCTCTAAGGCGGCTTCCATTGCCAGTCGTGACCAGGAAAATGCCCAGGATAAGTTGAATACCCTTGATCAACTGAGTTCCCAAGCTGCCAATGCCTACGCTACCGGGAACAATCAGTTGGGGAGTTTGTATCAACAACAAATCACTTCGCTGTCTAATGCGATCGGATCGTCGAACAGCGACATCAATGTTCAGTCACAAACGATTGCGGCTAATAAGACTGCAGCTGCTTCTGCATTTAATGCCGCTAATGCCGCGATGAACAGCGCAACTAGTGCCGCTTCGGTAGCTGCCAATGCCATTAGCGTTGCCAGTTCAGTGGCCAGTGCCGCTGCCAACGCTGCTAATAGCGGTAATAATAACGCTAGTTCAGTCAACGCGAACCAATCCGCAATTAACGGGATTAGTGGGGCCGCTATTGCGAACGGTAGTGCAATTAATAGTTACGCCAGTGCTGCAAACAGCGCCAACACTGCGGCGTCGGCTTATAACTCTACGGCAGCCAATGCTGCTGGATCAGCTTTGGCCCTGGCTACAAGCAGCGCTAGTAATTCAGCCATCGTTAGTGCGGCCAGCCAAGCTCAACAGGCGGCAAGTAGTGCTCATTCAAACTCAGTTGATGCTAGTTTACAATCGAGTATCGCTAACTCAGCATCATCAGTTGCCAATGCTTTAAATTCAGCCATCTCAAGTGGCAAGAATTCCATTAATGATATTGCTAACAGCGTTGCGAGTCTCTCAGCAAGTGCTGATTCAGCATTTGATGCTGGGCAAGATAGTGATGGAAACAGCTACATTAGTACCGCTAATTCGATGGTTGCCACTGCAAATAGCATTGCTAATTCAGCTAGTGGCACCGCCAGTTCGATTGCATCGTTAACCAGTGTGGCTAGTTCAGCTGCTAGTCAAGGCATCGTGGATGCCCAAAACGCTAGTCAAAACGCTGCGAATGCCTCCGCTGCCAATAGCCTGGCCAACAGTATCGCTACGACTACGATCTCTGGTAATAATGCTGGGGTCCAAACCTCCCAGTCTGCTTCTAGCATTGCATCGACTACCGCAATCGTTGCCCAATCAGCATCGGTCAATAATTCGAATGCCTCATTCAATGCTTATTTAGCATCCAGTGCGGCCAGCAATACGGCTTCATACGCTAGCGACATTAGTAGTAGTGCAAATAGCCTTGCGCCGCTAGCATCTAACAACGCCTCTAATGCGGTCGTTTTTGCTCAAAATAGCGTGGTCCAATCTGCTAATACAGCTGCTGCTAACTTGAGCAGCACTGCTAATGGCTGGGCCAGCGCCGCCAATAGTGCTAGTCAACTAGCTTCCTCTGCAAACTCGAACGTTAGTCAGGCTAACTACAACGCTGCTCAAACCGCTTCGCAGGTGAACGCACTCAATAGTCAGGCCGCTGCTGCATTTAATACTGGGAATACTGACTTAGGGAAGATCTTAGCATCCCAAGCTGCTTCAAACGTGGCTGCGATGAATTCCTATCAATCCGTTGCAAATAGTAACGCCCAGATCACTGCCGATGCATTGAGTACCGCTACGACTGCTGCTACCAGTGCCATTCGGGATGCCTCTTCTGCTAGTGCGCTACAAAGTGTTGCGAAGAGTGCTTATTCAGATGCGCTTGCAAACCTTAATCACGCTCAATCAGCAGCAGCTAATAATTCCACGAACCAATCCGTTGTTAGTTCAGCGAAGGGGTTGGTAGTCAGTGCGGATAGCAGTGCGGTTACCTATACAACGAGCGTTAGTGTATACGCTAGCGCTGCGTCTTCTCATGCTAACAATGTGAGCAATTATAGTAGCACCGCTAGTTCCAACGCTTCTTTCGTAGGGACATTGTTGAGCAGCAACCCTAGTAACGCTGTTTACCAGAGTTACGCCATTCAACTAAGCAGCGCTAATTCAACGCTATCGTCATACCAAAAGGATGCCAGTTCACAATCCAGCATTGCGAAATCGGCTAGTTCAGCTGTTGATAGTATGAAGGTGACCATCGGTAGTCTTAATACTGCTGTTGATGGCTTTAACGCATCATTTAATTCCAACTCCAGTTCAGCTCAATCCGCCTACCAAGCAGGCTCATTAAGTTCAGGGGACTCCTACACGAGTGCCGCCAATAGTAATGCGGCTTCTGTTCAAACAGCGGCTACAAACGCTAGTAAACTAGCATCAAGCATTGCTGCTGCTACCAGCACCGCCAGCAGCGCTGCCAGTAAAGCTGCATTAGACGATAGTAGCGCCCAATCGGTCAATGCCTCGGTCACATCCATTGGGGCTGCCGTTAGTGCTGCTAGTGCTAGTGCAGCCATCGGAAGCACTGCAATGAACAGTGCGAATAGCAAGGCAAGTAGTCTGAACAGTTCGAATGCGTCGATCGTGAGCGGCATCAGTGCCCAAGCTCACTCTGCTACCACTAGTTCACTGGCCGCCGCTACTTCACAAGCTAATTCAAGCGTGGCATCAAACGCCAGTGCGGTTGCCTCATTTACTAGTGCCAACTCCTCAAATAGCTTTGTTAATAGCTTGGCGGGTGACATGACGAGTGCCGTGAGTCAAGCAGCGAATGCGAATACGAATGCTCAAATTCAATCGAGTCTTGCAAGTAGTGCCGACGTAGCAGCGCAAAGTGCCACGATTGCTGCCAAATCCGCTTCAATGGTTGCTAGTGGGGCGGTTTCCAAGGTCAACTCCTACGCTAGCAAGGCCAATAGTGCCTATGCGAACGGGAAGTCTGATACTGGTGATTTCTACAGCAACATGGCCTACACTGCTCTAGACGAGCTCTCGAATGCTAATTCAACAATTACTGCCCAATCCACCGCTGCTAGCAACGCCAATAGTGCGGGGGCGAGTGCACAAGCTCAGGCCCAGACCGACTCAACGAATGCTTCACTTGCTAGTTCTGCTGCTGAACAAATCAAGGCCAGCTTAATTGCCGCCAGTCAAGCCAGTGCGAACGCCACCAACGCTGGTAACGATGCCAGTGCAGCTAATACCGCTGCCAACAGTGCTAGCGCCCATGCTTCCAATATCGTTAATAGCGTTACTAACGCTTCCAACAGTGCGAACAACGTTAGCATGAATGCGTACCAAGCTGCTCAAACCGCTAGTGCTGCCAGCAAATCCGCTAGTTATGCTAATTCGGTGGCGAGCGCTAACCCTAACAACAGTAAGGCCCAATCAATCGCTTCTGTTGCCAACAGTGCCGCAACTGTAGCTAGTCAACAGGCTTCCGCAGTTAATGGTGCCACTAGTACCGCCAGTGATTTGAGTAGTGCAATCACATCTGCCAATAATGCTGCTAATTCTGCACGGGATTCTGCCAGATCCGAGGCTACCATTGCCAGCAATGCCGCCGCTAGTGCCGCTTCTGCATTTAGTCGTGGCGATACTTCTGCTGCATCAGATCAATCAGTGATTGCTAGTCAGGCTAACTCATCTGCTGAATCATACAATGCTATTGCATCTGGTGCTGATAGCGCTGCTAACAGCGCTTCGAGTGCTTTGAATTCACTTGCTAATTCGGTAGCAACCGTCAATAGTTCTGCTGCCAGTGCTAATGCCCAGGTCAGTTCCGCTAATAGCGATGCTAGTTCGCTCAGCAGTGCTAATTCAGGGGCGTCATCACAGGTATCCGCTAATAACAACCTGGCATCCAGTGCATCTGCCACGGTTCAAGCCAGCTTTAATGCTGCTAGCACCAATGCTGATCAAGCTCTTTCTGCATCAAGTACCGCTAGTTCGGCTGCTGGTCAGGTCAATAGCGTTTACGTTAACGCCAATATCGTTTCTTCATCGGTAGTGTCAGCTTATTCCAACAATCCTGCAGTGAGTGCCGCCGTAGCCAGTGTCAGTGCAACGTTCAGTAGCATCAGCAGCTTGAATGCTGATGCAGCATCACAAAGGAGCAACGCAAGTGTGGCTGCATCGAATGCGGCACGGCTTGCTGCCAACTTTAATAGCTTGAACCAAGCAACCATTTCCAACGCGAACATGGTGAACTTCTACACCAGCCTAGCCAGCCAGGCCTATGCTGACGGCAATCAATCGTACGGGGACCAATTCAACGCCAATGCGGCTGGTTTGGTGAACCAGGTCCAATCTGCTACGACGACAGCTTCAACACTAGCTAGTCAAGTTACCACCGCTACTAACAGTGCCAAGAGTGCTGCGACCCAAGCCCAATCTGATGAAAACAGTGCGAACACGTTGAACGCCCAAATCAATACGACCGTAAATGCACTCAACGCTGCTAGTCAAGCTTCCAGCGCCGCTAGTTCGGCTGCTAATACTGCCCAATCCACTAGTTCAACGAAGTCATCGATGGATTCAATTGCCAGTGGGGCATCCGTTACTAGCAACACCGCCCAATCCAGTGCTGATGCTGCGAAGAGTGCTGCCAGCGTTGCTAATTCGATCGCCTCTTTGCACCCTAATGATAGTACGGCACAAAGTGCTGCCAGTGCTGCTAATTCGGTCGCATCCGCTGCCCAATCAGCTGCTGATTCAGCCCAAGCGGCTTCCAGTGCTGCATCCAATGCCGCTTCTCAACTCAACAGTGCTAGTGCAACTGCTAGTGATGCAATTTCAAATGCTAATGCTCATGCCAGTTCCGCTAGTGCTGCTGCTAATGATGCCGCTAGTGCCGCCCAAGCGGGGAATTCATCAGCTGCTAGTGATGCGGCTAGCAAGGCTGCTTCATACGCCAGTCAAGCTAGTCAAGATTCAGCCGCCGCTAACTCTGCGGTTAATTCAGCCACTTCTGCGAGCGCGGCTCTTAGTTCTGCCAACGCTAACTTGAGTTCTGCTAACTCGATCGCAGGTAGTGCCAACAGTGCCGCTGGTTCATACAGCAGTGTGACCAACAATGCTGTCAACAGCGCCAGTGTAAACTCAAGTGCCGTTGATAGTTATAATCAATCAATGCAATCGGCGCAAAATAGTTTGTCCGCCGCTAGCAATGTCGTTAATTCCGCCACCACCAGTGCGAACAGCCAAGCTACTAATACTAGTGAAGTCGCTAATGCCACTAGTCAAACGAACAGCAGTGTCGCTGGTGCCACGGGATCCATCAACAGCGTTACTTCCAACTACCCGAATAACGCTACCATTAGCTCACAAGCTTCAGTGGCTAACTCTGCAGCCGACCAAGCAAGCAGTGCCAATGCAGTTGCCCAACAGCAATCATCATTCGCCAGTTCTGCTGCATCGGTTGCTAATAGTGCTTCCAGTGCGATGGATGCTCTTAACAGCGTTGCTAACAAATCGGCCAGTGTCGGGAAGTCATATGCCGCCGCTGCTAGTGATGCCGCTAACCGCAATGATTCGACCACCACAAGTATCTACAATAACCTGGCCAGCTCTGCGCTCAGCGATGTGAACAGCTATGTCGGTTCTGCTAACAGTCTGTCCAGTGTTGCCACTTCTGCCAATACTGTCGCTAGTGGTGCACAAAATGCGGCCACTTCCGCCCAGGGAGTCGTTAATTCCGCTAGTTCAGCAATCGCAAGTGCTGCGATTGTCGTTAGCAATGCCGCGGTTGCCCAAAGCATTGCCAATGGTGCCTCTACCGCGGCCCAATCAGCTGGTGTTACCGCTAGTTCAGCTGCAAGTAGTAATCAAGCTGCCAGTTCCGTGGTTAGTTCGATCAACAGTGACAGTACGATTGCCAATAGCGCTAGTGCTGCCCAATCGAACGCCAATGCTGCTAACTCTGCTGCCCAATCTGCACAATCAATTGCGAGTGCTAATCCATCCAACAGTGCGGCGCAAAGTGCTGCCAGTGATGCGCAATCAGCTGCTAGTCAAGCCAGTTCTGCTGCTAACCAGGCCAGCTCCGCCAGCGCAGACGCATCATCGGCGAAGGCTAAGGCTAGTTCCGCTGCCGACGTGGTCTCATCTGCTGCGAGTGCTGCTAGTTCGAATGCTGCCGCTGCTAGTTCCGCTGCCAGCGTTGCTTCAAACGCCGCCCAAAGTGGGGATTCAAGTACCGCTAGTTCCGCTGCTAGTCAAGCCAGTGCCTTTAGTTCGAATGCGATTGTTAACTCCAATGCCGCTAATTCCGCTACCAGTGATGTTAATAGTGCCCAATCAACGGTTAGTTCCGCTAACAGCGCAGTTAGTTCTGCGAATAGTGTTGCCTCGAACGCTAATAGCACCGCTAATTCTTACATTAATGTTGCTTCGAGTGCTGCTTCAGCAGCTAACAATAACTCTGGTTCTGTTAACGGTTATAACGGGTCGGTCCAAAGTGCCCAGACCCAGATCGGGAGTGCTAGCAACACCGCCACTGCCGCTGCGAATGGTGCTAATAACGCAAGTGTAGCCACTAGCCAAGTGGCTAGTGCTACCACTCAGGCCAATGGTTCCGCTAATTCAGTGGCGAGCCAGGTCAATAGCCTGAATTCTGCTTACCCAAGCAACGCTGCAATCAACACGCAATCATCAGCAGTTAGTTCTGGTTCTGGTGTGCTTTCCAGTGCCAACCAGGTTGCCCAACAACAATCTGGAATTGCCAGTTCCGCAGCTTCAGTCGCCAATAGTGCCGCCAGTGCCACCAGCGTGGTCAACAGTACGGCCACTAAATCAGCGAGTGCTGGGAACTCATTCGCATCTGCCGCCAGTGTTGCTGCCAGCAAGGGTGATTCAGAGATGGCAAGCATTTACAATAGCTTGGCCAGTTCCGCGCTCAGCGACGTGAGTGGGTATGCTAGCGATGCGAATAGCTTAGCTTCCACCGCCACCAATGCTAATAGTGTGGCTAATGTGGCATCTAGCGTTGCTAGTTCCGCTCAATCGGTGGTAAACTCCGCTAGTTCCATCATTTCAACGGCACAATCGCAGGCTAACGATGCTGCCAGTGCCGCTAGCTTTGCTTCCGCTGCTACCAACAGTGCGCAATCCGCTAGTGCTACGGCATCTACTGCTGGTTCTAATGAAAGTACTGCCCAAAGTGCCAACGATGCTGCTAGTGCTACCAACAGTGCAGCTCAATCAATCGCTAGCGCTGCTCAATCTTCTGCTGATGCTGCCAATTCTGCCGCCCAAAGTGCAGCTTCAATCGCATCTGCTAATCCAAATAGTGCGACGCAAAGTGCTGCCAATGCGGCTCAATCTGCAGCAACACAGGCCAGCAGTGCGGCTAATTCAGCAAATTCTGCTGCTAGTGTAGTATCATCTGCAGCTAATCAGGCCAGCCAAGCCCAATCAAAGGCATCCAATGCCGCTAGTGCCGCCAGCTCCAACGCCCACGTTGCCAGCTCGGCTGCGAGTGTGGCTAGTTCAGCTGCCCAGGCTGGTGATTTCAAGACCGCCAGTGCTGCTGCATCGGCTGCTGCTGATGCGAACAGCGCCGCTAGTTCGAACGCAATTGTTGCTAGCTCAGCTGCTCAATCTGCGCAATCGGCCAGTGCGGTCGTTAGCTCGGCTGCTGATGTGTTCAGCTCCGCCAATAGTGCGCTCAGCTCTGCCACTAGTGCCGCTAGTTCATTCAACAGCGTAGCCTCTTCGACAGCGGCTAGTGCCAGCAATAATGCCAATTCGATCAGTGCCTTCAACGGTTCGATGGGCAGCGCCCAAAGCCAGTTTAATTCAGCTTCTAACTCTGCTAGTTCTGCAGCCAATGCAGCTCAATCCGCTAGTTCAGTTACCAGCCAGATTGCTGGATCCACGAGCCAGGCTAATTCGGCTGCTACTAGTGCGACTGGTCAAATCAATAGCTTGGCCTCTTCATACTCCAATAATAGTATCGTTAGTGGTCAGGCCAGTGTGGCCAACTCTGCTGCAGGCCAGGTTTCTAGTGCCAACAGCGTCGCTCAACAACAATCAGCAATTGCTAGTTCAGCCGCTTCGGTTGCCCAATCCGCCAATAGTGGGATCAACGCCCTTAGCAGTAGTGCCAACCAAAACGTGGCTTCTGGGAATTCATACGTTTCAGCAGCCAATAGTGCTGCTAACGATGGCGATTCCAAGACCGCTAGCATCTACAATAGTCTCGCTAGCTCTGCTTTGAGTAACGCCAATAGCTACGCTAACTCCGCCAACAGCTTGGCAACGATTGCCAGCTCAGCCAACGTGGTTGCCAGTGGAGCCCAAAGTAGTGCCCAATCTGCTCAATCAGTCGTTAGTTCCGCTAGCGCAACCGTCAATACTGCCCAATCGCAGGCCACAGCAGCTGCCAATGCTGCCGCTGCTGCTAGTTCTGCCGCCAGTGCTGCTTCGGCTGCTCAATCACAAGCCAGTGCTGCCAATGACAACAGTAAGTCCGCTAGTGCCGCAGCTTCGGCTGCCAACTCGGCGCACAGTACGGCTAGCTCGGCTGCTAATTCAGCCAATGCCAGCGCCAGTGCTGCTAATGCTGCTGCGAGCGAGGCGAACTCAATCGCATCTGCTCAACCTAACAACAGTGCCGCCCAAAGTGCAGCCAGTGATGCTAATTCGATGGCTGCACAGGCTAATAGTGCCGCTAGTTCTGCAAACAGTGCGAATAATGCTGCTTCATCGGCCGCTGATCAGGCTAACTCGGCATCTAGCATCGCCTCCAGTGCTGCATCCGCTGCGAACTCGAATGCCAACGCCGCCAGTTCCGCTGCCAGCGTTGCTTCATCCGCAGCCCAAAATGGCGATTCCAATACTGCTAATTCAGCCGCCAGCCAAGCCAGTGCTGCTAATTCGGCCGCTAGTTCGAACGCTAACGTTGTCAGTTCCGCGAACGCCAACGCCCAAGCTGCAGGTTCGACCGCTAGTTCCGCTGCGAGTGTGGCTAGTTCCGCTAACCAAACGGCATCCAGTGCTAATAGTACGACCAGCTCATACAATAGCGTCGCTTCCAGTGCAGCCTCCGCAGCTACTAACAATGCCCAATCCGTCAATAGCTACATCGGCTCGCTCAATAGTGCCGCCACTCAGATCGGGAGTGCCAGCAACACCGCCACTGCTGGGGCCAACACCGCTAATAACGCCAGTTCCGTTACTAGTTCGATCGCCAGTGCGACTGGTCAACTGACCAGCAGTACCGCAGGGACGATCAGCGCCATCACGAGCCTGAATTCGGCAGTGCCTAGTAATGCGGTCATCAATTCGCAATCTGCGGCCGCTAGTTCTGCCGCTGATCAACTCAGCAGTGCCAACAGCGTTGCCCAAGCACAATCTTCAACGGCCAGTTCTGCTGCGGTCGTTGCCAATAGTGCTCGCAGTGCCGTTGATGCACTTAGTTCCGCTGCCATAAGCTCCGCTGCAATCGGGAAGTCGTATGCCGCTCAAGCTAGTCAAGCCTCTGCTGCCGGTAAAACGACTGATGAAAGCTTCTACAATAGTTTGGCGAACTCCGCTGCTAGTGACGTAAGTAGTTATAACAATGCTGCTAGTTCGCAAGCAGTCGTGGCCACCAATGCTGGTAATATAGCTAATAGCGCTCAAAACACCGCTAACTCGGCAAGTAGCACCGCCAGTGCTGCTGCTAGTGTCATTGCTGCAGCTAATTCTGCTGTAACTGCTGCCGCTTCCGCAGGGCAAACGGCGAGTGAGGCGAATGCGAATGCCAGCTCTGCTTCCGCCACCGCCAATGCTGCTAAATCCAGTAGCGATGCCGCTGCCAGCGCTGCCAACAGTGCCACTAATTCGAATGCAGCCACTAGTTCAACGGCCCAAAGTGCGAATGCCGCCGCCAGTGCTGCACAATCGAGTGCCGAAAATGCGAACGCTGCTGCTTCCGCCCACCCAGATAACAGTGCGGTGCAAAGTGCTGCCAGTGCTGCTAATTCTGCTGCTGCCCAGGCGAACAGCCTCGCTAGTTCGGCGAATGCCGCTTCCGTGGTCGCTTCTTCAGCAGCTGATCAAGCCAACGCCGCTAAGAGCAGTGCTTCCAATGCTGTTTCTGCAGCTAGTGCCAACGCCAGTGCCGCTAATTCTGCTGCCAGTCAGGCGGCCAGTGCGGCTTCCAATGGTGATGCCAGCACCGCTAGTTCGTATGCAAGTCAGGCCAGTTCATTTAATTCCGCCGCCAGCGATAATTCTAAGGCTGCCAGCTCAGCAGCTAGTGTTGCCCAATCGGCCAGTGCGGTCGTTAGTTCCGCAGTCAGCGTGGTCAGTTCGGCCAATTCCGCTGCCAACAGTGCCAGTTCCGCCGCTGGTTCTTACAGCAGCGCCATTAACAGTGCGGCTTCTGCTGCGAGTGCCAACACCAATTCGGTCAATAGCTACAATAGTGCGATGAGCGATAACCAAGCCAAGCTCACCAGTGCCAGCGCTACCGCCAGTGGGGCTGCGAGTGGTGCTTCTGCTGATCATTCGGATGCCGATGGGATTACCAGTGCCACTGCACAAACGACCAGTGCTGCCAATAGTGAAAACGCCCAGGTTAACAGCTTGAGTTCTGCATATTCAAGTAACGGTGCGGTCAGTGCCCAGATCGCCAACGCTAATTCTGCTGCTAGCCAGGTCAACAGTGCCAACCAAGTGGCCCAAAGTCAATCAACGGTCGCCAGTTCCGCTGCTTCAGTTGCTAGTAGCGCGGCCAGTGCCGTTAGTTCACTCAGCAGTGCTGCTAATAAGACCAGTTCAGATGGGGCTTCCTATGCCGCCGCTGCGAGTGTGGCGACCCAAAGTGGTAACTCGAATGCCGCCAGCATCTACAACAGTTTGGCTAGTTCTGCCCAAAGTGAGATGGCCAATGCCGCTAGTTCGGCAAGCAGCTTAGCTGATCAAGCCACTGCTGCGCGCCACAGTGCAGATGATGCTAAGGCTGCTGTTATTGCGGCTCAATCCAATGCGACTGTCGCTAGTCAGGCCGTTTCACAGGCCCATGCCAGTGCCAACGCCGCCGTTAGTGCCGCTAACTCCGCAGCTAGTGCTGAAGCGAATGCGAGTGCCGCCGCTTCCAATGCAGCCTCCGCAAATTCTAATAACGCCGCTGCCAATACTGCTGCTAATGGTGCCAGTGCTACTAACAGTGCTGCTCAAGCCAGTGCAGGAGCTGCGAATACGAATGCTAGTGCTGCGCAATCGGCAGCTAGCGAAGCCAACTCGATTGCAAGTGCCCATCCAGATAACAGTGTGGCGCAAAGTGTCGCTAGTGCTGCTAATTCAGCATCATCACAAGCAAGCAGCGCCGCAATTGTTGCCAATGATGCCGCCAATTCTGCTAGTTCCGCCGCTGCTCATGCTAGTTCCGCCCACGCCAGTGCTTCCAGTGCTAACAGTGTCGCTCAATCCGCAGCGAATGCCGCTAGTTCCGCCGCTATCGTTGCTTCTTCGGCGGCCCAGGCTGGTGATTCAAGTACGGCTAGCTCCGCTGCTAGCGTTGCCAGTGCCAACAGTGTCACCGCAAGTAAGCAGGCTGACGTTGCCAGTGCTGCCAATAACGATGCCCAATCCGCCAGTGCTACCGCGAGCGCCCAAGCAAGTTTGGCCAGCTCTGCTAACAGTGTCGTTGCCAGTGCTAGTCAGACCGCTAGTTCCGCTAGCCAAGTGATCTCCAATGCCGTGGTCAACTCCAGTGTTACCAATAATGACAACGCCGCTATCGACCAGGCCCAATCAAAGATCAATGCAGCAAGTAGTTCCGCTGATCAATCTGCGACTGCGGCCAATAACACCAATAGCGCGGTAAGTAGTAATGCCAGCGCCACTTCACAGGCGAACGGTGCCGTTTCCAGCACCGCCAGTCAGGTGAATGCACTCAGTTCTGCGTTCAAGGATAACAGTGCGGTCAGTCAACAGGCCTCACTAGCCAATAGTGCTGCTAGTCAAGCTGCCAGTGCCAACAGCGTGGTTCAACAACAATCCCAAACTGCCAGCTCCGCTAATTCAGTTGCTAATAGTGCCAACAGTGCGCTCAACTCGCTCAGCAGTGCCGCTGCTCAAACGGCTACCGACGGGAAGTCATACGCCGCTGCCGCTAGTTCAGCTGTCACTGCAGGCAACTCGAATGTCGCGAGCGTCTTTAACAGTTTGGCCAGTTCGGCAATCAACAGCCTCAGCAGTGCTGTAAGCGCTGCTAGTTCATTAGCTGGAGTGGTTAATTCTGCGAACAGCGTTACTAGTGCTGCTAGTGGGACTGCTAGTGCAGCTCAATCAGTGGTGAACGCCGCCAGTGCAATCGCTACCAGTGCCAGTGCGAATGCTAGTGCTGCCGCCAGTGCTACTAACGACGCTAGTTCCGCTGCATCGAATGCGAATGCTGCTAATGCGAACGCCAGTGCCGCTGGTTCAAATAACCAGGCCACAAGCAATGCGAGTGCCGCAACCAGTACCGTTGCCCAATCCGCTGCTGCCAGTGCTTCCGCTGCCCAATCGGCTGCCAACGATGCGAATGCGATTGCATCAGCTAACCCAACCAACAGTACGATCAGTTCTAACGCTGCCAACGCTACGAGTGCCGCCAGTGTTGCTAGTTCCACTGCTTCCGTTGCGAATGCTGCTCAACAATCCGCTAGCCAAGCCAGTGTAATTGCTTCATCCGCCAACAGTGTTGCCCAATCGAATGCGGCTGCCGCAAGTTCGGCTGCCATTGTCGCATCTTCTGCCGCTAATAACGGTGATGCTTCAACGGCTAGTGTTGCTGCTAGTCAAGCTAGTGCCTATAACTCCATCGCCAGTGATGGGGCAAAGGCTGCCAGTTCCGCTGCTGTAACGGCATCATCGGCAAGCAACGTTGCCAGTTCGGCCGCCAGTGTGGTCAGTTCAGCCAACGGAATCGTTACCAGTGCCAACCAAGCGGCCCATTCCGCAGCTAGTTCCGCTAGTCAAGCCGCCGTTAACTCCAGTGCCGTTGATAGCTATAACGGTTCAATGAGTAATGCGCAAGGTCAACTAAGTGGGATCAGTAATGCCATTTCCGTTGCCGCTAGTGTTGCTGGTAATAATTCTACCAATACTGTCAACAACGCTAGTTTAACTAGTGTTACCAACCAATCGGTCGGCAGTGCAACTGGTCAATTGAACAGTTTGAGTTCACAATATCCTAATAATAGTGTGGTAAGTACTCAAGCAGCACTTGCTAGTTCAGCTGCCAATCAAGCTGCAGCTGCTAATCAAAATGCGCAAAGCGATGTTGCTACCGCCAGCTCTGCTGCTGCCATCGCCGCCAGTGCCAATAGTGCGGTTGGATCAGTTACTAGTGCTACTGCTAAGACCGCTAGTGTTGGTAAATCATATGCGGCAGCTGCTAGTGATGCTGCCAGCAAGAATGATTCGAACGCTGCAAGCATCTATAACAGCTTAGCTAGCTCCGCACTCAGTGATGTGAATGACTCCGTGCAATCGGCTAGTCAACTAGCTGTAGTGGCCAGTGGTGCTAATAGCACTGCAAGTAGCGCCAATGCAGCTGCCAGCGCTGCCCAATCAACCGCATTTTCTGCGAGTGCGGTGGTCTCAGCAGCTCAATCGACTGCTAACTTTGCCATCAGTGCAAATAGTAACCAATCGAATGCTTCTGGCGCTGCCAACACGGCAAATGCTGATAACAGTGCCGCTGCGAGTGCTGCTAATAGTGCGAATGCAGCAAGTACAACCGCCAGTTCTGCGGCTGCCAATGCGCAATCACAAGCAGCTTCAGCCAATTCTGCGGCCAGCTTAGCTAGTTCGGTTGCTAACAACAATTCTGCGACCGCCGTTGTGAAGAGCGCCGCCAGTGCTGCTAGTTCGGCTGCAGCAATTGCTAATAGTGCGAATGCGAACGCCCAAACGGCAAGTAGTGTTGCATCATCAGCCGCTAGTCAGGCGAACTCTGCTAGTGCGATCGCTTCGAGTGCAACCAGCGTCGTTAACTCAAATGCAAGTGCGGCTAGTTTTGCTGCCAGTCAGGCGGCTTCAGCTGCGAATAACGGGAATTCCAGTGCTGCTAGTTCATATGCTAGTCAAGCCAGTGCCTTTAATTCTGTAGCCAGCGCCAATTCAATGGTTGCAAGCAGCGCTAAGGACACAGCTCAGGCTGCGAACTCAGTTGCCAGCCAAGCCGCTAGTGCCGCTACTTCAGCCAACAATACGGCCATCAGTGCCCACAATGATGCTGGATCGTACGCTAGTGTCGCTAGTTCTGCAACCAATGCTGCCAGCAACAATGCAGTTGCATTTAGTAGTTATGTTCAAACGACCAATAGTGCTCAATCCGTAATTAATAGCGCAAGTAGTGTTGCCAGCCAGGCAGCTAGTGCAACAACGAGTGCTAATGCCCAGTTCAGTGTAGTTGCTTCATCGACCGCTCAGGCCAATGTTATTGCCCACAGTGTTACTGACCAACTCAACAGTCTGAGTGGGGCATTTGCTAATAACAGTGCCATCAGTACGCAGGCTTCAGTTGCTAATTCTGCAGCGACCCAATTGGCTAGTGCCAATGATGAATTGCAACGGCAGTCATCGGTTGCTAGTTCGGCCAATCAAGTTGCCAATAGTGCTAGCAATGCGGTTCAATACTTGAGTGATACTGCCAGTGCAGCTACAAGTGATGGGCAACAATACGCCTCCGCTGCGATTGAAGCTGGTAACCGTGGTGATAACAACGTCCAAAGCGTTTACACGAGTCTTGCTAATTCCGCCTTGAACAAGGTAACTTCCCTTGCCAGTGCTGCAAGTCAATTAGCAGCGACTGCTTCTGCAGCACGCGCGGCAGAAGGTGCTGCTAATAGTGTCGCTAATTCCGCTCAATCAGTAGCTAGTGCTGCTGCAACGACGATCGCAAACGCCCAATCAACTGCTAATACTGTCGCTCAACAAACCAGTTATGCTAGTGCCGCTAGCAATGCGGCTAATTCAGCTAGTGTTAACGCTAGTGCTGCGATCGCCAATGCACAGACAGCCAGCGAAGCTGCTATTAATGCGAGTGCGAATAATGCATCTGTATCAGCAAACAGTGCTGCAGCCCAAAGCATGGCTACTGCGACCACGAGTGCCGCTAGCGTTGCCAATGCGATTGCATCTGCCAACCCAGCTAACGGGACGGCGCAAAGTGCTGCAAGCGCAGCTAATTCAGCTGCATCAGTCGCCAGTGAGGCAGCAAGTACGTTCAATTCAGCTGCTAGCGTGGCTGCATCTGCAAATGTCCAGACCAGTGTTGCTAACTCGGTGGCCCAAAGTGCTACCATTGCTGCAAACTCAAATGCGGTTGCGGCTAGTTCTGCTGCACACGTTGCTTCGACAGCAGTCCAAAATGGTGATGTTTCGACCGCTAGTGTTGCCGCTAGCCAAGCCAGCGCTTATCAAGTCGCTGCCAGCAACAATGCTTCAGTCGTTAGTTCCGCTACCAACGTTGCTAGTGTCGCTAGTTCGCTCGTTAGCTCTGCTGCTAGCGTATCCAGTGTTGCCAACAGTACCATTGCTAGTGCACATAGTAATGCTAGCTCAAATGCTTCGGTAGTTGCTTCAGCAGTTAGCGTTGCTAATAGTCTCCAAAGCGCAATCAGTGGTTATGACGATTCGATGAACAGCGCTGAAAATATTATTGGGAGCGCAAGCAACTTTGCGAATGCTGCTTCTAACAATGCTGCTAATTCCAGTGCCCAGGTCCAATCAGCGAACCAATCGACTAATCAAGTCGTTGCCTCAGCTAACCAAGCTGGCACTCACGTTGCTAGTTTGAGTGCTGCTCATCCTGACAACGCCGTGTTGAACGCTCAATCAACATTCATTAGTTCTGCAGCTGGACAAGTTGCGAGTGCAAACGGGGCTGTTCAATCACAAGTTCAGGTTGCTAGTGTTGCTGCATCTACAGCTAGTGCGATCACTAGTCAAGTGCAATCGCTCAGTAGTGCAGCTAGTTCGAATGCTTCGGCAGGACGCGCATTTGCCGCCCTCGCTAGTTCTGCGGCTGCCCAAAACGATGCACGTAACGCCCAAACCTACACCAGTTTAGCTAATTCTGCATTGACCAACGTCCAATCCGCTGCGCAAAGTGCGACCGGCTTAATGGCCAGTGCAAGTGCTGCGAATACCAGTGCTGCAAATGCCTACAGTGCCGCCAATGTTGCCCGCTCAACTGCTGATTCGATCGCAGCTAATATTTCAGCTGCGGTAGGTAAAGCTGATGCTGCGGCCATGGCAGCTGATTACGTCAGTGCTGCCACTTCCGCTGCTAGAGCTGCTGCAACGACTGCCGATCTTGCATCTGGCGTTGCCCAAAGTGCAGCCCAAATGAGTATGAGTGCTGCCAGTGAAAATAAGCAGGCCGACTCAAGCTTAGTGCAATCCACTGCTAATGCTACTAATGATTTGGCTAGTGCTACGCAATCGATTGCTTTCGCTAATGTTGGGAATAGCGTCGTGAATAGTGCTAATCAAGTGGCTCAATCTGCTGGGGTAGTTGCAAATTCCGCAGTAGTGACCGCCACATCTGCTGCTACGGTCGTTGCAAGTGAAAATGACGTAGTTAATAATGCTAAGCAAAGCGCAGCCTTTAATGCCAATATTGCTAGTTTAAATGCCAGTTCCGCTAGTTCTGCCGCCAGTGCTGCCATCAATGCGGCTGCCAGAGGGGCGAACGATTCAGCTTCAGCAGCTGCTAGTCAAGCTGCGGTCTTTAATTCAGCCGCTAGTGCTGCATCACAGGCTGCCAATTCGTTCACGGCGGTTGCTTCATCAGCCAATGGCTTGGTTAATTCAGCCGCTAGCGCCTTTAACTCTGCTTCTACGGTAGCCACGACCGCACATCAAGCTGCCCTTAGTGCGTTTGCATCTGCACAGGCTGCAGAACAAGCCGCCCGTAAGGAATCGAGTGCGGTGAGTGCATACGATCGTTCGATCGATAGTGGCCAAGCCCACGTTAGTTCAGTTGCCCGTGTTGTTAACACGACAGCCAGTGCTACTGGGTACGCACAATCAGCAACTGATCAAATGGCCAGCGCTGCTAGTCAAACTACTAGTTTCGTTAACAATGCTGCGGATGCAATCGCAAGCTTGAACGCTTCCGTTTCTAGCAACAGTGCCATTAGTGCTCAGGCTTCGATTGCCAGCGTTGCTGCTAGTCAAGCTAATTCTGCTGATCAAGTTGTTCAACAACAATCCCAAATTGCCAGTGCGGCTGCCTCAACTGCCAATAGTGCAACCAGCGTGGCCAACGGGCTTAGGGATGCTGCCGTTCAATCGGCCAGTGCCGGAAAAGCTTATGCTTCCGCTGCGTCGGTTGCCGATAGTCGTGGTGATTCGAATGCAGCAGTTACTTTGCATAGCCTAGCGCAGGCTGCTTCAACGGCCGTTGCTTCCGCCCAAGCAAATGCTGATCAACTATCAGGGGTTGCTGAAACAGCTAATGAAACGGCACGTTCAGCCCAAAGTGTTGTATCCACTGCACAGCAAGTGATCAATTCCGCCAGTGCTACCGTGACTGCTGCGATGAGAATCGCTAGTCAGACTAGCTTTGCTACTAGTTACGCAGGCGCGGTAAACAGTGCACAAAATACCTTCAACAGTGTCGATAGTTCTGTTAATGACCAAAACAGTGCAATTGCTAGTTTAGCTGCTGCGACCGCCCAATCTAGTGGGTTTGTTGATGGGCAACGTTCAATTGCGAACAGCTTAGTTGCAAGTAACGCTAACAATAGTTTGGTCAATTCTCAAGCTCAGATCGTAAGTTCCGTAGCGATCATTGTCAGCTCAGTTAATTCCGTGGCGCAATCAAACGCTAGTGTTGCTAGTCAAGCCACTAGTACGGCGCAAGGAATCAGCCTGCAGCTTCAATCGTTGAGCAGTAATGCTGCCCAATCCGCTAGTGTTGGTCGTTCCTACGCTGTTCAGGCCAGTTCAGCAGTTGCTACTGGTGATGAGCATGCTGCCAGCATTTATGATAGTTTGGCCAACGCTGCGTTAGGGCTAGTTAATTCTGCGGCTCAGGCTACTACCCAACTCAGTCCAGCGCTCAGTTCAGCTAACCAAGCCGTTGCCAGTGCCTATGCTGCAAATAGTAATGCCCGTAGCATTGCAGATTCAGCCGCTAGTGCAGCCAGTGTCGCCGTCGTGGCTGCTCAATCGGCCGTTAGTGCTGATCAACTCAATCAAGCACGGCAAATTGCACAGTCAGTGGCCAGTCTTACCAGCTTTGCGAATAGCCAGGCTGTGAGTGCTGAGCAAAGTCGCAATACCGTAAGCAGTACCGCTAGTGGGATTAATCAAATTAGTACCGCTGCCAGCGGGGTGCTCAGTGCTATTAATAGCGTAGCAACCGCCAATTCCGCCGTTAGCCAAGTGGTTCAACAAGCTAGTGTGGCCAACAGTGCCGCCAGTCAACTCGCCAGTGCCAACAGTGTTGCTAATCAACAATCATTGCTCGCAAGTCAAGCTGCTTCAAATGCTGATCGGGCTGCTAGTGTTGCTACAACGATCAATAGCAATGCTCAAAGTGTTGCTTCAGTGGGGCAAAGCTACGCTAGTCAAGCTAGTCAATACTATGCCCAGGGCAGTTCTGCAATGGGTAGCGTCTATGCAGGCTTAGCACAGTCCGCTTATAGTACCGTTGCTACTTCTTTGAATGCGGCTAGTCAGATGGCATCGGTCGCTAGCTCGGCTAATTCGTTTGCCACTACGGCACGTTCATTAGCTTTAACTGCCAGCTCGACTGCCAGTTCTGCTAGTGCCACCATCAATGCAGCCCTAGTGACCGCCCAATCAGCAGCTAGTTCTGCAGTGGCGGCTAGTTCAACTGCCGTTCGTACTAGTACGTTTGCGAACTCAGCTTCAGTGTTCACGATGCTTGCTTCATCCGCTTATTCAGGGGTCAACACCCAGGTCAATCAGACTAGCTACTACGCTAGTGTGGCCAGTTCCGCTAATAGCCAAACAACGAGTGGGGCGCGTCAGATCAATAGCATTGCAAGCATGACCAGTAGCGTAAGTAGTATTGCCACCGTTGTTAATGCGCTTAATTCCGATACCGCTAGTGCTAATAGTCAAACCAGTTTGGCATCAAGCTATGCGGCTTCGATCAGCGCTGATAACAGTAGTGCGAACCAAGTGGTTACGACCGCAGTCGCTCAGGCCAACTCGATCAATAGCGCTGCTAGCTCGGCATACGCTCAGGGTGATTCAAGTACTGCAAATAGTCTTGCCAATACGGCTCAGCTAGCGTTGAGCATTGCTGATAGCGGCATTGCGAGAATGAATAGCAATTCCGTTGCTATGAATTCAGTCAACTCGATCGCTTCCAGTGCGGCTAGTCGGGCGGTTAGCGATGCCAGTGCAGTTGCTAGTTTAGTGGCTCAAGCAACGGCTCTTCAATCATCGTTCGTTACCAGTAGTTCTGCTAGTTCTGCTAGTGCTGCGCAATCCAGCAGTTCCAATACTAGTTCAGCTAGTGCTTCAAGTAGTAGCACTAGTGATTCATCCAGCACTACTACTGATTACTATGCAACTGGGATGAAAGATGCTAAGCTGAATAAGCACGTTCGTTCCACATTGGCTGATGACTTAAGTTACAAGGGAGCTTATGATGGTTACATGGCCGGTGCGAAGAAGCAGGCCCAAAGGATTGATAATGACGATGCAACTTATGCTGCTAACTATGCAAAGGCTTACCGAGTAGGGCTTAGAGACTACAAAGCGGGAGTAGCTAAAGCAAAGACGCAAAGCATGCCAGTTAGTTCAGTCAGTGGCAAGGCCCTCGGCTATCAAAACGGGTACGTTGCCGCCTTCAACAATAAGTTCAAGCAACATGCGAAGTACGTTTACAATACTAAGACGCTTTACGTTTATAACGATGCAACGTTCACGAATAATGGTCGGATCGTTAAACGGGCTAAACTTGCCCAAAACAAGGTCTACGAATTTGCCATTAAGAAGATTAAGCTTTCAAAGAATGGGTTAGTTCGTTACTACGTTAAGAGTCACCTTTCATCACAAAACGTTAGCGGTTATATTACCGTCAAACCTAGTTTCGTGAAGAACGCTTACTATCAATCAAGTGATGTTGCTAATCACAGTCGTAAAACGGTTCGGGTCATTAATCCGAAGGGGGCTTGGACGCACAGTGATAAGACGTTCGAGACGAACAACCGTCACTTTAAGACCGGCTCTAAGATCAAGATTCAACGGGTCGTTAAGTACAAGGGATTAACTAGATTCTACCTAGGTAACCACCGTTATATTACAAGTAATAAGAAATTCGTTAAGTTTATTTAGTGTACGAATTCTCAGTTTAAAAAAACAGTCGTTTAATAACGGCTGTTTTTTTATTTCATTTTGTAAAATTGCTTCTAAAGCGCTTCAGCTAGCGATTAACGGGTGCTTAATATCTTCGCAAAATAATTTACAACCGAAATAACTTAATGTATCATTAATAAAGTGAATCCAATTATAAAAACATAATAAGCATAGTATGGAAGTTGATTTAATGAATAGTTTAGCAAACGAAATTAATAATGCGGCTAGTCAAGCTAGTCGTATTGGAAATGAAATTAGTTCCTACGCCCAAGATACCTCCCATATTAATGACGGCGTTATTGGAACGATTAATATGATCGATAAATTAACTAGTGATTTTTCCAATGACCTCGAATTAAAAAATCAAATTTGGCAAGCAAGCTTGACTGGTAGCCAGGCGAACAGCTTGAACCAAATCGCACAGTCTAATTTAGGATTGACTAATCAATACTTAGAACAGGTCGATAGTAATAACCAAATGGCCCGCTCGCTAACCGCATCCGCTGATCAAATGAACCATACGATGGATTCATACATGGCATTGGCAAATAGCTATGCTGATGCGCTTAATTTTGGCATTGCCGACGTTTATAAGAGCTTAGCTAGTTCTGCAGCAGCCCTATCTGGAAAGGTCACATATGACGATTCATTGCAGTCGTTATTGATCGATATTCAATCGATTGGCCACCAGCTATCCCAGCTACGGACCAATTTTTATGATGACTTAGCCACGATCAAATTAAATAGTTCGACCATGCTTTCGACTTACAACCAAGTCGTTGACAGGGTCGATAGTCTCGCCCAAGAACGTGAATTGATGCAAAGTGCACAGTCCGCAAATTCAGCGGCTAAGTCGTTCAGTAATTCGCTGGCAGGGGTGTTAAGTCGAGTCGCAGCTCCGATTCATGAGGCTAGCTCGATTAACGCTGCGGTCGATAATGAGCAGCTGACGACGAAATCATTGGTTGCTACTGCGATGAGAAATATTAACATGCTGATCGACAGTCAACAAAAGCTTACGCACTTTGCTTCGTTAGCTCATGATAATATGGCTGCAAGTGCAGCTTCACAGGCGATGAGCCATCAAGTTATAGCTCAATCCTTTCAAGATAGTGCACAAGCCGCTTTTGAACAGACCCAGTCGTTAGTTGCGGTGATTCACTCACTCAATAGTGATAATCAAAATGTTGATCAAATTACGTCCCTTGCGGTTGCCAATATTAATTCGTTCAACGTTTCAATTAGCAAGGCCTATACGAATCGAAATTACGTTGCAACGAATCAGCTGGCTAGTAAGGTCTCAACGGCGGGGAGTATCATTGACAGTGGATTAAATAAAATGAGTTCGAACGCATCAAGGATTCACTATGCGAACCAAATGGTATCCGCGAACGTCGATACGATTGCGAGTGGGAATAGTGCAATTAGTGAATTGCGTCGTGAGACTGCTAGGCTAGGGCAGGCCGTTGCTAGTGCTAATTCAGCGGCTGATATTAGTCAATTACTGCAGATGGCTGCTGAATTAGGTGATTTTTCTGATGGCAAGGCCAATTTTGCCGAAGAGTATCAAAACGCCCATGCTAATTTTGAAAATGAATATCAAGCAGGGAAGGCCCAGGCTAGGGATGATCACATTGTCTCTAAGGAGCTAGCGAATAAATCCCGTTCCTATCTGGAAGGGTATGTGGAAGCGTTCAATAATAAGCTCATCATCCATCCGAACGATTCTTATAATCGGAAAACGATTTTTCGTTATGGCCAACGCAAAAAAGCTAGTCATAAATCCAGAATCAGTTTTTATGATGCCCGCTTGAAACGTTTGGGACTCTACCGCCGCACTGTAATGTTATACTATGTCCGCAAAATTAAGTGGCATGGGTTTAAAAAATTGCAGTGGGTTGACGGCGATCGATTCATTTTGGTCGGCAATGCACTTTATTAGTAAAAATTAAAAAGCGTACAATAAGTGCATTTTTAATAAGTAATTCCAAATTTTGGGGAATGTTGGGTGATTAAATTTGTTTCACTGTTACAGACTTATTAAACAAATATCTCTATAAATAAAATATTAAAAAATCGAATAATATAAATAAGCAATTGGCTTCTTTACAAGTTAGTTGCTTATTTTTTATTTTAATGAAGATTTTTGATATTCAAATAATATACTGTTGTATCTAATTGTTACACAGAAATATTATAATAATTCTATTTACTATTGTTATAAGGTCAACTGGTGGTATAATGACAGTTGAATATCTATTGTCTGTTATAATTTTTATCGCCTTTTAGGGGCAAAATTAACGATAAATTTAAATAGGAATTATGTATCGATCAGTATAATGAGACAATTGATTAATTATTGTATCAATAGTAATATCCAAACATAAGGGGGAATTACTTTGCTTTATAACAAATATCAATTTAATAAAGTAAATGATAAAAAAGTACTTAGAAAAGTTAAGAAGCAATGGGTTGTTGTTTCCTTATCAATGTTAACAGTACTTGGTGGAGGAACTGCCATCGCCAACGAGACGGTTCATGCCGACACGACTGGGGATGCTAACTATACTTCTGACGGTTCGAATGCGGATCGTGATGAATATAATGCGGACTCAAGCACCAATGCAAGTTCTAGCACGACTAGTAGTTCAAGTAGTGCTGACTCTAGTACTGCTAATAATAGTGGAAATAACGTTAGTTCAAGCCTAACTAATGCTTCTAATCAAAACAGTAATTCAACAAGTAGCGCGACTGATACGAGTGCTGCTAAGGATTCCAGCAGTACGACTTCTGCTAGTTCATCAAGCGATAATAATGCTTCTAGTTCTGCTAATAACAGCAGTTCTTCAAATGAGCAAAGTGCAAGTAGTGCCAGTGGCGATAACGCTAGTTCACTCAGTGTTAGTTCACTCAGTTCTAACTCTACTTCTAGTGACAGTATCAGTAAAGATGCTAGTCTATCTAGTGCTGCGCTTTCATTAGCTGCTAAGGCGACTGTATCTAGTAGTACAACTAAGAGTACTGATAGTTCATCGACTTCGAATAGCTCTTCACAAGATAGCAGTTCGACTACTGATCAATCTAGTACTGCTTCAGACAATGCAGTTCAATCTAGCGTGATCTCAGTTAGTGCTGCTAACGTAAGTGATAGTGCTTATGTTACATCTTCTCAAATATCCGATTTACAAACGGTAGTAGCTAATTCCAATAACGTTGTTTCAACGTTAGACGTTAACAAGCTATCTGCTTCGGATGCGGCGAACGTGGAGTTGTTGTATCGGGATGCTGATGATGGATTAGGTGATACTGATACCAATAGCCTAACTTCAGCCATCGCTAGTGTTAGTGCAGCGATTGCTTCTGCTAATTACGTAGCGACTCAATATTCACAGGGAAGTAGCCAAGTAACTTCAGCTTCTGCGGTTGCAAATTCTGCGAACATCTTGTCGATTCGTTACGCCGATTCATCGACCAATACCAGTAGTCAAGCGGCTAGTTATGGGGCATTGTCCGCTAGTTCAGCCTACAGTAGCTTATCTGCCTACGTTACGACAATGACGCTACAAAGTGTGTTTGCAACCAATGTACTAACCACTTTAAATTCGTTATCGGCGGCACTATCGGCTGCTTCAAGTGCTTCGGCAAATGGGGCCACTTTAGACGCCTCTTCGATGACGAGTCTATATAGTTCAGCCGCATCCGCTGTATCAGCAACTAACGGTTATTACACCGCCAATAGTAATGCGTTATCAAGCCTTAGTGCTGGGACGGTAACCGTTAGCAGCTATGCTACGATAGTTTCCAGTGCCACCAGTGCGACAGCATCACAGGCATCTGTGAATGCCAATAGTGCAGCGACGGCCAGTGGGTTCATTAACGTTACAACGGCATCGCAATTTGATGCGGCAATGAGGAATGCCAGTATAACCCACATTAATGTCGATAGTAACTTTAACTTATGGAGTCAATATCCTTCCTGGACTGATCAAATCGCTTCTTCCCATAATGGTAACTCTTTTGTTGTAAATGGGCTAAGAAATGACGGGACTACATCCACCATTGATTTTGCTGGTGCTTCATATGATGTTCAGAAAGCTAGTACGGTGGTAATGCAGAATCTAACTGCTTTCGGGACTGATTACTACGGACCGATTACCGCTCGGACTACTGGTGGGCAGAATCTGTATTATGATAATCTTACCTACACTGGGAGCCAACTAGCATACGCAACGACTACGAACCTATACTTAGGGAACCCTAATAATATTGCTGATACTACCGCTACTAAAAACGGCGGATCCATCAATGTTAATGATAATCCGGTCAAGAGTACCGTTATTATTAACGGTGGACAAAACTACGATGCCTATGCTGTAAATGCGCAATATAATACCGGAACGATGCCTACGAATAATAACGTAGGAAATTTAACCAACGGAATTGCCCAAGCAGAAGGGTATGCCATGGGTGGTTCGTCTGTTAACGGTGGTTCGAACCAACAAAACTTCCAAGTGGCTTCCGTGGAATTTTTACCAGGGGTTACATTTAGTGGATCTACCTACGATGGAAACGTTTTGGAAATTTCCGCTGGTGGGAATGCCACTATTGATCATGGGGCTAACGTTACCCTATCGCCTGCTGGGCAAAATGGTGAAGATCCAGTAGCAAATGCTGCGAATGCTGGAATCTATTTAATGGGAACTGGGAACGTGAACGTGAATGCCGGGGCAGTTTTAAACGTCAACCCCAGAGTTAACACGAATGCGACATTTAATCAGGGAAGTAATTATTATCTACCAGTTGCAATTTATTCAGCTGGTGGTGGGAACATTAACGTTGTTAATGGGGCCCAGTTAAACGTGAATTCGGACGGTAGCGTTCCTAGCGGCGCTAAACTTTCGGTCACAAATGCCGGGGCTCAAAATAGTTCTGGATTTATCTACCTAAATGGAGCTTCTAGTATTAACGTTTCTAACCAGGGACAATTGAATATTACTGGGAAGAATCTACAGGGTGTCTCTACTTCTGCAATTCTGATTTCTGGAAGTAGTAGCATGAACTTATCTAGTAAGTCAGTCTTTACTGTAAATGTTGATGGTACAGGTGCAATTACTTTAATTAACGCCCAAGGAAATGTTGTTATCAATGACCCTCAAACAGTTAAGATGAAGTCTAATAATGCTTCTGGTTCTGTAATGATGTCTGGATCAGTTACCATTAAAGGACAAGCGGTTACATTTGTTGATGCTAATGGTAACAAATATGGACCATATACAGGGGTTATTCTAAACGAAGCTAGTAGTAGTACCGGGGTCACGGCTCAATACTTTGATCCTACGACTGGAAAGACATCTACTACCCCCACTGGTTACATTTTGAACGGAACTACCTTTAATCAATCACTATCACCTCTTACAGGAGCTAGTCAGGGACTTAGCAGTTATATCGAAATGGACCACGTTCAAGATGTTCAAATCGGGGGAGTTAATTATAATTCTGCTACTGGATACATTTCTGGATGGGCTACCCCAGGTTCTTACATTAAGATTCCATATTATAATTCTCAAGATGATTTAAAAGCAGGGACCTCTTTCTATGCGGGATCTAATCTTGAAAAATCTGATGATATTAGTGACAGTAGTGGATTTGCTTATGTTACTAAAGCAGATGCCAACGGAAATTGGAACTATACGATTCCTAGCAATCAATTGAACCTTGTTAATACTGCTTATCAAAATTATCTGCTCTATGTTACTGCCCATTTGAACACCATTAAAGCAACCAAGGAAGCTACCGTGAATGTAATGGCATATGATGATGGTAAGGATGGCCAGACTGCTAACAGCAATGAAAGTAGCAGTAGTGGATCACTTTATAATGATTATACTGCTGGTGCGAACTATGCTAAGGGTTATAACCAAGGTCAAAATGATATTAACTTTAACAATGCCATTTACAACAATACAATTGATTATCAATTAGGGTATGAAAACGGGTACGCATCAAAGCCAGATACACTTGCTGGTAGCTACTATGCTACCGCTAAAAGTGCGGTTACTGCTAACCAAAGTTTATTTGTGCCGGCTGGAAGTAGCCAAGCAGCAGTAGCTAACAATGCCGCCTCATTTGCTAGTTCGGCTTACTCATCAACGTCATTAGCCTGGTCTAAAGCCGTTAGTGCTGCCTCTCAATATTCCTACTTTACATTTCTTTCATACTACAATAGCCTTCAGTCCACTCAAGCTAGTACCATTGCTTCTGCACAAAAGACGATTGCCGCTAATTATTCTTCTGCAATTTATAACTTAAGCGTTGCTGCCAGTGCTTATTCAGATGGGAATCTACAATTCTTTGGGAATGCAGCTTCAAACCCAGCTACGAGTGGTGCAATTGCGAGTGCTTCGGCTACTACCAATTCCAGCTATGCGTTCTCTTACATGAGCCAAGCCAGATCCTTAGCAGCTTCTGCTGCCACTGCAATTAACGCTTCGGCATACATCACATTAGCAAGTTCATATGCAACTATTTTATCAGGGACTGCTAATGTTACCACTTCGGATTCTTCAGTTACTTCATCCGCACTGGCTGCTGCTCAAGTTGGTTATATAGCATTGTCCACAGCCGTTTCTGCTGCTTCTGTTGCTGCATCAACTGCTAGTTCAAATTCAGCCGTTGTTGATCAACTGATTTCTCAAGCAGCTGCAGGGGTTTCTAATGCTAACAGCGCAGCTGCTTTGGCTTCTGGGGCAGCTACGTTTGCTTCAGCAAAATCACAAGCTGCTACCGACGCTAAATCTAACGCTGCTGATCAAACTAGCAGTGCATCAGCGGCCAATAGTGCTGCTTCTAGCGCCTATAATAATGCCATAGTCATTGCTTCTTCTGCTAATGCTAAGGCAAGCAGTGCAGAGAGTGTTGCAAGTGCAAATGGTAATACTAGTAATCAGGCGACCCTAAGTTTAATTACTAGTGGAATTAGTTCTGCCACTTTGGTAGTATCACAACAAACTTCACTTGCTTCTTCGGCCTCATCAACAGCTACGGCTCAATCAAATTCTGCATCGTCAGCTTCTGACGCACTTTCTTCTGCAGCAGTTGGAATCTTTTCAAATGCTTCTTCTGCCGTATCAACTGCATCGATTGCTAAGTCATACTACGAAAGCGTTTCATCATTAAGTGGTGCTGATGTTTCGGCTGCGGCATCTGCTCTAAGTAGTGCTGAGTCATATGCAAAGGCTGCACAGGATCAACAGTCCTCAATCCAAGCTGCTATTGACAGTGTTAATGCGGCAGTTACTTCAGCACAAGGAGAAGCAGTAATAGCTTCACAAGCCGCTGCTGCAGCAGCTAATGCAGCAAATTCACTAGCTGGGCTTGCTGGTAGTTTAGACCAATTCAATTATGATCCAACCAGCGATGAATCCAATGCAAGCAATCTAATGGCTCTTGCCTCTGCTGCCGGGAGTACTTATACAAGCTATTCCAATGCAATGCCGCTTGTCTCGCAAAATGCGTCTGCACAGGCTGTTAATGCACAAAGTACAGTTACGAGCGTTAGTGCAGTTAAAAATGCTGCGAGTGCTCCTGCCAATACGCTGTCCATTGCACAATCTTCTACTCCGAACAATGCCCTTATTAGTAATTACGTTAGCCAAGGATCAACTGCTGAATCTAATTTAGCATCATATGCCTCCCTAGCTGATTCAGTTAGTAAAGCAATTGTTGACCAAAGTTCAGTTGCGTCTCTGGCCAATGTATCTCTGGCAACCATAAATTCCAGTAGTCCAACTCCATTGGCCAACGCTAGCAATGCTTATAGTAACGGGAGCGCTGCTTACAGTGCCGCTTCTGCTAAATTAAGTTCCGCTACTAAATCATATTATTCTGTCGGATATGCTGAGTTACTGCCAGCGCAAGCATCTGCTGGTGCTGCTCAAGGGGCCTATAATACATTATCTGGAGCTGGTAGCGTCCTATCAACACTCAACATCCAATTGAGTAGTATCAAAAATGAAATGGCCACCGAATCAGCTAACATTTCTAACGCCGCTGCTAGTGCTTCCTCCGTTGCTGCCGATGTCAGCAATATGTATAAAAACGTTTCATCAGCCCAAATTTACGCTAGTGATGCTAATTCTGTTCAAGCATCTAGTGCATCTAGTTACAGTGCGCAAGCGGCGGGTTATTCGGTTTCGGCAAGTGCTTCTTCAAGCATGGCTACAACCTATGTTAACTCGATCAGCTCCCAAAGTACTGCTGTCAGCTCAATGGCTAGTTTGTACCCAGTCAATGCGTCGAGTGATTCTACGACTTCGAGCGTGGCTGCGGTCGTTTCGAGTGCCGCTGTGACCATTGCGAGTGCTTCTTCTGTCGCAAGCTCCGCAAGTAATGATGCAACGAGTGCTACTACGGACGCATCGAGTGCTAATTCATCAGCTAATGCTGCATCAACTGCTGCTGCTAGCTACGCAAGTGCTGCAAGCAATGCGTATAGTGCAGCCTCTTCGAATGCAATCCTAGCAAGTACTGCATACTCAACTGGTGATAGTGCTTCTGCTTTAGCATATAGTGCCCAGGTTGCAAGTAGTGCGAGTGCGGCTCAGGCTGCTGACAATTCAGCCTCGGCTGCTAAGATTAGTGCCCAAACCTATGCTTCACTAGCATCCAGTGCATCGGTTAGAGCATCAATTGATGCTTCAATCGCAAGTTCAGCTGCCAATGCTGCTAATATCGCCTTCAACACTGCATCGAGTGCGGTTAATAATGCGAATACTAGTGGATCTAGTGCTGCTAGCTCCGCAAGTGCTGGAATTAGTAACGCTGCAGCTCAAGTCGGGGTTATCACTAGTGGGGCTAGTGCCCAAAATAGTATTGCCCAGTCTGCTTATGATCAAGCTCAATCGGCTTCCATAGTGGTAACTAGCTATTCAAATGCTGGTATTAATAGTGCTGCGATTGTAAATAGTTACGCTAGCGATGCCGTTAATTCTGGAAATCCAGTAATTATTAGTGCGCAGAATTCAATCACTTCAATTAATAGCCAACTCAGTTTATTGAGTGCCGATGCATCAGCTCAAGTATCTAGTGCAGCTATTGCAGCTACTAATGCTTCTTCTGCTTATGACAGGTTAAACTCTTATAATGGTAGAATTTTGTCTTATTCTGCTTCAGCATCTTCATACTATGCCTTAGCTCAATCTGCAGCATCTTTAGGGAATAATTCAGCGGTTAATAGTTATAACTCATTAACCGCAAGCGCAGCTGGGATTACTGCTGCTTACGCGAGTGTTGCTCAAAGTTTTGCTAATCAAGTAGCAGGGTATACATCTTCAACCCAATCCTATGCCAGTCAAGCCGTTTCAGATGCCAATGCCGCAGCAGGCTTAAATACCTCGATCACCGCTCTTACCAACAGCGCCGCCTCCGCCAGTGCGGCTGACAGTGATGCCAGTGCTGCGGGGAGCTACTCTAGTACTGCCGGAAGCTACTCTGGAAATGCACAGAGCTCCAGTTCGATGGCCAACTCTGCCTCGACTGCGGCATCGAGTGCGGCTAGTGGTGCTAATAATTCGGCATCAACTGCTAAAAGTAATGCTGCTGATGCTAGTTCAATCGCTAGTTCAATGGCGAGTGCGGCCTCTGCTCAATCTAGTAACGCAGCGTATAGTTCGTATGCTTCCCAGGCAAGTTCGGAAGCAAGTGCTGCCAACAGCGCCGCTAATACAGCATCTTCTGCTGCTAGTCGGGCTAATAGTGCCAGTTCAGTGGCCAGTTCGCAAAGTGCGATTGCATCCAGTGCTTCAGCTGGTGCCAGTTCGGCTTCAGCTGCGGCTTCTTCAGCTGCGAGTGCGGCTTCTTCAGCTGCAAATAGTGGGGATAGTTCCACAGCTAGTTCTGCGCGGAGTGCCGCTAGTTCTGCTGCTTCTGCTGCAAGTACTCAGGCCAGCATCGCTAGTGTAGCGGCATCGACCGCATCGAGTGCTGCCGCTGATGCTAGCAACGCTTCTAATGATGCTTCGAATGCTTCAGCTATCGCTAGTTCAGCTGATAGTGCTGCCAAGAGTACCGCCAGTGCGGCTGCTGGGAACAGTAGTGCTGCTACGAGCGGATCCGCCAGCGCAAATTCGATCAATAGTTCTGCTTCCTCTTATAATAATTCCATTGCAAATGACGCTAGCGCACTCAGCGGATACGTTAGTGCCGCCAATAGTTACGCTTCCGCCGCTCGCTCGGCTGCCGTTGCCACCAGTGGACTCAATAGTTCAGTCGGGAGCATTGCAACGCAGATTGCATCCTTAGCATCTGCGAACTCCTACAATACGGTTATTTCTAGCGCCAATTCAGTTGCAGTTGTCCAAAGTGGGGTTGCTTCAATTGCGTATGCTGATGCTGTGAACCAATCATCAACTGCTAATTCTGCTGCTGGGGACGCCGTTGCGGCTTCCAACCAAGTTAACCGTGACATTGCCGCTGCTTCTTCTAACTACGTTAAGGTTTCGAATGCGGTCGTTTCCGCTAACAGTGCCTATGCTGCCGGAAACGTTAGCCTCGGGGATTCCTTCGCTACTAACGCTTCGAACGCTGCGGCTGCGATGTCTGATCAAGCCAATGACATTAGTTACCAGTCATCAGTAGCTTCAGTGGCTCAAAATACCGCTTCTTCTGCGGCTAATCAAGCCATCATTGATAAAAGCAATGCCAACCAAGCATTGTCTGTAATTTCAGTTGCCTTTAATTCGGCTTCTGCTGCCGATTCGACGGCTTCATCTGCTTCTAGCAATGCATCTACGAACACTTCATCTGCCAACAGTGCTAGCTCAGTTGCTAACAGTGTTAACAGTGCTAACTCGACGAATGCCAGTCTTGCTAGTTTATACGCCAGCATCGCGATTTCATATGCTAGTCAAGCAAGCAGTAACTTCGCCAGTGTTTCTGCTGCGAATGCTACGATCGCAAGCGTTTTTGCTTCCAATTCTGCAAACTCAACACTATCTACCTACGCTTCCGCTGCTAATTCTGCTCAAGTGGCTATCAGTAGCTACAATAGTGACGCTGGGCTTCAATCTAGTATCGCTATCAGTGCTGCGAGTGCAGCCGGTTCGTTACATGCCTCCGATGCGTCTCTATTGTCTAATGTCAATAGCTATTCTGCGGCCGTGAGTTCATACGACTCAGCTGCCAATTCTTATTATCTAGCTGGGAACGTCTCCGGTGGTGATTCGGAGGCTTCGAATGCTAAGACTGCGGTAAGCAATGCTAGTGATGTTGCGCAAACGATGCTGAACAATTCCAGCTCAATTCAAGATTTGACTAACTCAGCTAGTTCAGCTGCTTCTAAGGCTGCTGCTGATGCTAGTGGGATTGCCACTCAAATTGGTTCATTTAATAGTGCTTCCTCAGCTTTCTCTAGCGCTAGTGCTGCGATGAGTGGAGGTGCTAGTTCAGCTAATTCAGCTTCTACTGCAATTTTAAGCATGGCTACTTTAGTTAGTGATGCAATTGATAGTACCACTGCTGCATATGTAGATAAGGTTAAGCAGTATCAGTCTATCGTAAGTAGCGTTGCTAGTTCAATTTCAAGTGCTTACCCAACCGAAAGTAGTCAAACTTCATATGTTAATTCCTATTATGTTAAGGATCCTAACAATTCAACGTTTAGTTCTGCTAATACAATTGCTAATAGTGGATTTTCTGATGTAACTGGTGCAAAGAAGGATATGGTTACTCAGGGGGTTGTTGTCGATAGTTTAGCAGTTAACGTTTTCTCTCTCGAATCTCAATTGAGTCAATTAAGTAGTGCTATTAGTGATTATGCATCTGGAATTAGTCAATTTTCAACAGCTGCTAGTCAAGCCTATTCAGCTGGTAATATTTCATCAGCTAATGGATACATTACTCTTGTTAATAGCCTAGTTAATGCTGCTAGTTCAGTGACAAATAGTTTGCAAATTGCTACTTATACAATGCCTAGATTAACTAGTTTTGCCTACGTGCCAGTAGTATCTGCTTACGATGATTCCACCACTGCTTCGACTGGTTCAGTTGCAATTAGCTCTGCATATGGAATGGTTTCTAACGCTGCCTCTGCCGCTACTAGTGGTGGGACTTCATCGGCAAACTCAGCTTCAAGTACTGCTAGTATCGCTAGCTCTGTTGCTTCAACTGCTGTGAATGGAGCCAATGCTGATGCATCGAAGGCCTCTCAATACAACAAGGACGCTTCATCTGCTGATTCAGTCGTTACTAGCTACTCCAATAACGCGACCCAACAGGGAACAGTAATGAGTAACATCGTTAGTCAGTTCAGCGGATCCAGTAATGCGGCGTTAAGCAGCGCTAGTTTGCAATACAGTTCCGCTAGTTCAGCCTTAGGCAGTATTAAGACCAGTGCGGATTCTTACGCTGCTACCGCTAGTTCGCAATACATTATTGCCAGCAGTGCGGCTAGTTTGACGAACAACGACAGTGTGGCCGCCAGTGTTAACGCTAGTTTGGCGAACCAAGCTGCTTCGCAGGCCATTGATGCTAATACTGCCCAGAATTATACGCAGGCAACCTCCTTGGTTGAGAATGCGTCTAGTTATGCGGCTGCTGCTTCGTCTGCCGCTGCTGCTGCGCAAACTGATAGTTCAAACGCTGCTACTGCAACGCAAGCGGCTTCGGTTGCGGCTGCATCTGCAGAATCCGCCCAAAGTGATGCAGCTGGATACAATACTTCCGTTAGCGTGGCGATTTCCAATGCCCAAGCGGCTGCTTCCGCCACTAGTGATGCCAGTGCTGCATCTAGTTACGCAAATCAAGCATCCAGTTACAATAATAATGCGCAAAACGATAGTGCTGCGGTCCAAAGCGATGCCAGTGCGGCAAGTAATAATGCTACTTCGGCATCTAACAATGCTGCGATCGCATCAACGACTGCAAGTACGGCTGCTGCGAGTGCCAGTGCTGCCCAATCAACTGCGAATGCCAACAAGAGTAACGCTGCAATTCAATCGTTAGCATCGAGTGCTTCCGCTGCTGCCTCAACGGCTGCTTCAGCTGCTGCGGTTGCTAGTTCTGCTAATAAGCAGGCTGCTGCTGATTCATCGAATGCGATTGTCCAAAGCAATAGTGCTACTTCAGCTGCCAATGCTGGCTCAACGGCTAACAGTATTGCAAGTAGCGCCGCTAGTGCTGCATCAACGGCTGCCCAATCTGGTAATTCTTCGGCCGCAAGTACGGAGCGTTCGATCGCCAGTTCGGCTGCTAACGACGCCTCAAATGCCGCTAGTGCTGCCGCTGCTGCGAAGAAGTCTGCTGACTCATACGCAAGTGACGCTAGTGCTGCCAACAGTACCGCATCTAGTGCCAACAGTACTGCATCTTCTGCATCCAGTACCGCATCCAGTGCAAATAGTGCCGCTAGTTCGAATGCTTCTGCCGGAAGTGGGGCTTCAAGTGCTACCTCTGGAACTTCTAGTCAAGCAAGCAACATGAACTCCGCTACTAGCATTAGCACTAGTACCGCGAAATCATACGCTAACTCGGCATCGTTCTACGCTTCAGAAGCTAGTTCTGCTGCCGTAGCTACAAGTAACTTCAATACGCAAGTTACTAGCAACGCGACTGCTGCCAATAGCTTAGCTTCTGCTAACGGGCAAAACCAGATCGTGCAAGCACAAGCTAAGTTGGTTAACTCTGCTTCTGCTGCCGCAGCTGGCGCTCTTTCTGATGCTAACAACCAATCCGCTGCTGCTAACAGCGCCTACGCGAATGCATCCAGCGCCGCTGCCAGTGCGATCGCTGCTTCGACCGCTGCCAGTGTGGCCGTAAGTAACGTTAACAGTTTAGTTAGTGTTGCCAATAGCTACTACACGAATGGTGACGTTACCAACGGTTCCATCTTTGCTTCCCAAGCATCTGCAACTGCTTCTGGAATGGCTGCATTATCAACTGCAGCTTCCAATGCCGTGATTGCTGCTTCCAGCGCGACTGTTTTGGCTTCCAGTGCTGCATTGGCTGCCATCTCTGATCAAGCCGTTGCTTCATCCGCTGCCAGCGTTGTTGCCAGTGCCACTAGTGCTGCTAGTTCAGCCGCTAGTCAAGCATCTGGTGCTAACTCGAACGGTAGTAGCAACAATAGTACTGCTAGCAACGCTAATTCCGTTGCCGGAAGTGTGGCCTCTGCGAACGGAACTAACGCTAGTTTGGCGAACTCATATGCATCGAATGCATCATCATCCGCTAGCTTAGCTTCTTCAAATGCAGATAGTGTTACCACGGTTAACAATAGTATTGCTTCCTTAGTGAGTGCTAATGCATCGAATGCATCACTTGCTAGTTACGCTGTTGTAGCTAGTTCGGCTAGTGTTGCCATTTCAGGATTTAATTCTGATGCGCAAACACAAAAGAGCTTGGCTTCCAGTGCTGCGAGCGTTGCCAACTCAATTCACAGTAATTCTGATGGTTCATTGAGTGCCGCAATTTCAACGGCTTCAACCGCTGTTTCCGATAACGTAGCTTCCGCTAACTCAGCTTACCTTGCTGGAAGTACCAGTGCGGGTGATAGTTTTGCTGCTGCCGCAAGTTCTGCTGCTGCAACTGCAAGCACTGCCGCTCAATCAATGCTCAATAATTCCAGTGCCATCCTCAGTTACACTAATATCGCCAGCACGGCTGCTTCTAAGGCTGCTCAAGATGTCCAACAAATGGGCGTTCAGATCAGTTCATTTAATAGTGCCGCTAGTGCTGCCAGTGCCGCAAACTCCGCTGCCCAAAGTGGTGGTAGTACCGGTTCAAGTGCAAGTAGTCAGGCTTCATCCGCTAGTTCCGCAACTTCAGCTTCCGGATCGATTGCCGCTATAAATGATAGTGTTATCAACTCCGCTTACAGTGTCACAAGTTCAGTTGCTGGAACAATGACGAGCAATGTTACTTCCGCCAACTCAATTGCAAACTCGATCAATGCATACCTTAACAATGATCCAACGAACTCGATCTTTAAGAGTGCAGCATCAGTTGCTACTAGTGCTGTTACCGCGGTTAATAGCTTTAATGCCGATGCTTCATTACAAAATAGTATTGCATCTACGGCTTCTTCCGCCGGAACTTCACAGGTGGCATTAATCGCTTCCGCAAGTGCAAGTGTTAGTGGGGCTGTAAATAGTGCTAACAGTTACTATGGTCAAGCCCTTAATGCATACGCTACCGGGGATACGATTAGTGGATCCATTTATACCAGCAATGCAGTTAGCTATGCTAATAACGCTAGTTCCATCGCAGCAATTGCTACCAGTGCGGCAAACAACGTTACTAGTTGGGCTTCCACGGCATCGATTGCTGCTGACAACGCTAGAAAAGATTTAGCTAGTGCATCTAACGTTATTGTTTCAATGACTTCAGCTTCATCTGGCGCTTCATCTGCTGCATCCAATGCTGGATCAGGCACATCTTCTGCTACTTCCAGTGCAAGTAGTACAGCTTCATCCGCAAGTAGCACTGCATCTAGTGCCGCATCCGGTGCGAATGCGAACGCCAAGGTTGCATCGAGTGCTAATTCAGTTGCTTCATCCGCTGATGCTGCCGTTACTAGTTACTCCAACAACACGAATGGTATGAGCTCTGCCATGAGTGCAATCGTAAATAATTCCGCTAACGCAAGCAATTCTGCAATTAGTGCTGCTAATTCAGTCTTCAACAGTGCTAGTTCTGGTTTGACCAGTGCCAAGACCGCTGCTGATAGTTACTCTGCAACCGCTAGTTCCGCTTACAGTGCAGTTAGTTCCGCTGCTTCTGTTGCTAATAGTGCCAGCACGATGGCCAGCATCAACGCAAGTATTGCGAGTGCCAACGCCGCTGCTGCTTCATCTGCAACATCAGCTGGAAACTACGCCCAAGCTAATTCATTGAACTCCAATGCAGCTGCTGCGGCCTCCGCAGCTGCGCAAAATGCTGCTGATGCGAATGCTGCTAGTTCAGTTGCTGCTTCAATTACGCCTGCTGCGGTCAGTGCTGCTAGTTCTGCTAGTTCCGAAGCCGTTGTTGCTTCTGGCTTGAACAGCGACGCTGCTGCTGCTTACCAAAGTGCTGAAAACGCTAGTGCTGCTGTAAGTTACGCAAGCGCTGCGGCAATTTCTTCTAGCCAAGCATCCATTTACAACAGCAACGCCCAAAGCGACAGTGCTGCGGTACAAAGCGATGCTATTGTCGCAAGTAATAACGCTACTTCAGCATCTAACAATGCAGCGAGTGCATCAGCAACTGCCAAAACGGCTGCTGATAGTGCCAGTGCTGCTTCAGCAACCGCCAGTTCCAACAAGGACAACCCTGTAATTCAATCGTTAGCATCGAGTGCTGCTGCCGCTGCATCGAGTGCTGCTGCCGCTGCTTCGGTTGCTAGTTCTGCTAATACGCAGGCTGCTTCTGATTCCTCGAATGCAATCGTGCAAAGCTCAATTGCTAGTTCTGCTGCTGCTGCTGGATCAACTGCTAATTCAACGGCTGCTGGTGCTAGTTCCGCTGCTTCATCTGCTGCTCAAAAGGGTGATAGTAGTACTGCATCAACAGAGGCATCGATTGCTAGTTCTGCTGCGAATGCTGCATCAGCTGCCGCTAGCGCTGCCGCTGCTGCGAAGAAGGCTGCTGATTCATACGCAAGTGATGCTAGTTCTGCTAACAGTACCGCATCCAGTGCTAACAGTACTGCATCTTCTGCATCTAGCACCGCATCCAGTGCGAATAGTGCTGCTAGTTCAGCCGCATCTGGTTCCGCATCTGGATCAAACAGTGCATCACAAGCTAACAGTGCCGCTGCAAGTATTGCTAGTGTAGTTTATACGGCTGCCAGTGTTGCTAATGCCGATGCTAGTGGGGCAGAAGCATCTGCTAAGCTCGCTAGTTCCGCTGCGACCGTAACCAGTGGTTACAATAGTACGGCTGTATCACAATCTGCTGCGATTGCTAGTTTAGCTTCTGCTAACCCAAACAATTCCGTAGTAAGCAGTGCCAATAGTGTTGCTGCTTCACTTGCTACGCAAATTTCCGGCTTCAACAGCACCGCTGCCAGTGCTAATGCAGTTGCTTCCAATGCTGCAAGTGCCGCCAGAGCTGCTGCTAACCAAGCCAGTTCTGATAGTGTTGCCGTTTCTAATGGTGTAACTACCGTTAGTGCATTGGCTAGTCAAGCTAACGCTGCTTATGGTGAAGGAAACACAGTTGCTGGATCGATCTTTAATGTTCAAGCATCCAGTGCCGCAGCCAGTCTAGTTGCTTACCAAACCGATGCGCAATCTCAATCTAGCATTGCTTCTTCAGCATCTACAGCTGCATCTATTGCTGCAGCCATTGCGGTTGCTGCTGAAAGTTCTGCATCAAGTGTGGAAGTATCATTATCCAGTGCTGATAGTACTGCATCTAATGCTGCTAGCGCTGCCAACAATGGTTCTAGTACCGCTACTTCAGCTAGTTCAGTTGCCGCTAGTGTAACTGCAGGTGACAGTGCCAATGTTTCAGCTGCTAACTCATATGCAGCCCTTGCATCTAGTTATGCAACTACTGCTAATGACAGTGCTTCTAGTGTTAATAGTGTTAACAACAGTCTCGCTAGTTTGGCGCAAAGCAATAATGTTAACCCATTGATCACTAGTGCTGCTAGTGCTGCTAACTCGGCTAATACTGCCATTGCTAGTTACAATGCTGATGCGCAAAGTCAAAAGGCAATTGCATCTGGCGCCGCCTCTGCTGCAACGAGTGTTAAAGCAACTGATGAAAGTCTTAGTGCATCCATTGCAGCTGCATCTAGTGCCGTTGCTAACAACATCGCTGCTGCTAATTCAGCTTACCTTGCTGGTAGCAATACCGCTGGGGACAGTTATGCTAAACAAGCTGGTGTTGAAGCATCCAATGCTTCAACGTATGCACAATCAATGGTTGCTAATTCCTCTGCCATCGCTAGTTACACTTCAGTAGCCAGTGTGGCTGCTTCTAAGGCTGCTGATGATGTTCAAAGCATTGCAGTTCAAGTCGGTTCATTCAACAGTGCTGCCAGTGCTGCTAACAGTGCTGCCAGTGCTGCAACGAGTGGAAACAGTGCCGGAAGTGGAGCTTCATCAGAAGCTAGTTCCGCAGCCTCTGCTACTTCAACTGATGCTACAACTGCCAATAATAATAGCTCAGCTGTAAGTACTGCTTACAGTACCGCTAGTTCCGCTTCTAGCGTTGTCAGTGGCGACGTTCAATCAGCTAGTGTCATTGCTGGTTCAATCAACTCCTACTTCAACAGTAATTCTAGTGACTCCGTCTTCCAAAGTGCATCTGCTGTCGCATCCAGTGCCGTTAGCGCAATTAACGGCTACAACTACGATGCTGCTACGCAAAAGAGTATTGCTGGAAGTGCATCGACTGCGGTTACTTCACAAATTGCTGTAATTAGTAATGCTAGTTCCGCAATTGCCAGTGCCATCAGTGTCATTGCAAATGCTAATTCGAATGCTAGTTTTGCATATAAGGGTGGTAGTTATGCTGATGGATCTAGCTACACCGCAACAGCCTTATCTGCCGCTGCCGTTGCAAGTCAACAAGCTTCATCTGCAGCTAGTGCTGCTTCTGCAACGACTAGCTTAACGACAATTGCCCAAACTGCTGCTGATCAAGCCGTTAAGGATGAAAGTGCCGCTTCTGGTGCTATCCTTTCAATGGTTGCTGCTAAGGCCGGTGCTGATTCAGAAGCTGCCGCCATTGCTTCTTCAGGGGCTTCAGGAGACAACTCTAAGGCCAGTGGTGCTGCGAGTGGTGCTGCTTCCGATGCCAGTGCTGCAGGTAATTCTGCTACTTCTGCAAATTCAGCTGCTAAGTCAGCAAGTGCTGCTGCTGCTTCGGCAAATGCCGCTGCCTCTGCAAACCCAAGCAATACGGTAATTAGTTCAGCAGCTGCTGCCGCTAATTCAGCTGCTTCCGCTGCCAACTCAGCTGCAAACGATGCAAGTTCACAAGCATCGATCGCATCGAGTGCTGCGACTGCTGCTTCTGGTGATGCAAGCACTGCCAGTTCTGCTAATAATGCTGCATCTAATGCTAATAATGCTGCAAGTACTGCTGCTTCCGCTGCAAGTACTGCTGCCTCAACTGGTGATAGTAGTGCCGCATCCAAGCAAGCCTCGATTGCCAGTTCAGCTGCTTCTGCTGCCAAGGCTGCCAGTGATGCTGCATCAGCTGCCGCTAGTGCCGCTAGTTCCCACGCTGCAATTGCAAGTTCAGCTTCTAACCAAGCTGCTAATGACAGTAGTGCTGCTGCTAGTGCTAACTCTGCTGCCACGAGTGCTTCCAATGCTGCTAGTACAGCCGCATCAGGTTCCACTGCTGGATCAAGCAGTGCATCACAAGCTAACAGTTCCGCTGCAAGTATCGCTAGTGTAGTTTCCACTGATGCTAGTGCTGCGAGTGCTGATGCTAGTGGGGCAGAAGCATCTGCTAAGCTCGCTAGTTCCGCTGCGACCGTAACCAGTGGTTACAACAGTACTGCTTCATCACAAGCTGCCGCGGTTGCTAGTTTAGCTTCTGCTAACCCAAACAATGCCGTAGTAAGCAGTGCCAATACCGTTGCTGCTTCACTTGCTACGCAAATTTCCGGCTTCAACAGCACCGCTGCCAGTGCCAATGTAGTTGCTTCTAATGCTGCTAGTGCTGCTGTTGTTGCAGCATCTCAAGCTGCTAATGATAGTGTTGCCGTTTCTAATGGGGTAACTACCGTTAGTGCATTGGCTAGTCAAGCTAACAGTGCCTACAAAGAGGGAAATGCCACTGGTGGATCAATCTTTAATTCTCAAGCATCAAGTGCTGCTGCTAGTCTAGTTGCTTACCAAACTGATGCGCAATCTCAATCTAGCATTGCTGTTTCAGCATCTACAGCTGCATCTACAGCTGCTTCCATTGCGGTTGATGCTGAAAAGTCTGCATCAAGTGTCGAAGTATCATTATCCAGTGCTGATAGCACCGCATCTAATGCTGCTAGCGCTGCCAACAATGGTTCTAGTACCGCTACTTCAGCTAGTTCAGTTGCCGCTAGTGTAACTGCAGGTGACAGCGCCAATGTCTCCGCTGCTAACTCATATGCAGCCCTTGCATCTAGTTATGCAACTACTGCTAATGACAGTGCTTCTAGTGTTAATAGTGTTAACAACAGTCTCGCTAGTTTGGTGCAAAGCAACTCTACTAACCCAGTGATTATCAGTGCCGCCAGTGCTGCTAACTCGGCTAATACTGCCATTGCTAGTTACAATGCTGATGCGCAAAGTCAAAAGTCAATTGCATCTAATGCCGCTGCTTCTGCTACGAGTGTTAAAGCAACTGATGAAAGTCTTAGTGCATCGATTGCATCTGCATCTAGTGCCGTTGCTAACAACATCGCTTCTGCTAATTCAGCTTACCTTGCTGGTAGCAATACCGCTGGGGACAGTTATGCTAAAAAAGCTGGTGTTGAGGCATCCAATGCTTCCACGTATGCACAATCAATGGTTGCTAATTCCGCTGCCATCGCTAGTTACACTTCTGTAGCCAGTGTGGCTGCTTCTAAGGCTGCTGATGATGTTCAAAGCATTGCAATTCAAGTTAGTTCATTCAACAGTGCTACCAGTGCTGCTAACAGTGCCGCTAATGCTGCAACGAGTGGAAACAGTGCCGGAAGTAGTGCTGCATCTGAAGCCGGTTCCGCAGCATCTGCTACGTCAACTGATGCTACAACTGCCAATAATAATAGCTCAGCTGTAAGTTCTGCTTACAGTACCGCTAGTTCTGCTTCCAACGTCGTCAGTGGTTACGTTCAATCAGCTAGTGTCATCGCTGGTTCGATCAACTCCTACTTCAACAGTAATTCTAGTGACTCCGTCTTCCAAAGCGCATCTTCTGTCGCATCCAGTGCCGTTAGCGCAATTAACAGTTACAACTCCGATGCTGCTACGCAAAAGAGCATCGCTGGAAGCGCATCGACTGCAGTTACTTCACAAATTTCTGTAATTAGTAATGCTAGTTCCGCAATTGCCAGTGCCATCACTGCCATTTCCAATGCTAATACGCAAGCTAGCTTTGCATTTTCAACTGGTAAGTACTCGGATGGATCCAGTTACACATCAATTGCAGTATCTATTGCTACTGTTGCAAGTCAACAAGCCGATAGTGCAGCTAGTGCTGCTGCTGCAACGACTAGCTTAACTAAGGTTGCAAGTACTGCTGCTAGTCAAGCCGTTACCGATGAAAGTGCCGCTTCTGGTGCTATCCTTTCAATGGTTGCTGCTAAGGCCGGTGCTGATTCAGAAGCTGCTTCGATTGCTGCATCTGGTGCTTCAGGTAATAATGCCAACGCTAGTGGTGCTGCGAATGGTGCTAAATCAGATGCCAGTGCTGCAAGTAATTCTGCTGCTGCTGCTGGTTCAGCCGCTAAGTCAGCTAGTACAGCTGCTTCTGCCGCAAGCTCAATCGCCTCTGCTAACCCAAGTAATGCTGCAATTAGCTCTGATGCATCAACCGCTGCATCTGCTGCTGTAATTGCTAGTTCCGCTGCCAGCGCTGCTAGTTCGCATGCTGCAATTGCATCTAGTGCTGCATCTGATGCTTCTAGTGATGCAAGCAATGCTAGTGCTGCCAATAGCACGGCTGCCAGTGCTAATAGTGCTGCAAGTAATGCTGCTTCCACTGCAAGTAGTGCTGCCGCAAAGGGCGATAGTTCTACTGCATCCGCGCAATCATCAATTGCTAGTGCCGCTGCTAGTGCCGCTAAGTCTGCCAGTGATGCTGCTGCTAGTGCCGCTAATGCCGCTAGTTCCCACGCTGCAATTGCTAGTTCCGCTTCTAACCAAGCTGCTAATGACAGCAATGCTGCTGATAGTGCTAACTCTGCTGCTTCAAATGCTAACTCTGCTGCTAACTCAACCGCTAGTGCTGCGAGCGATGCTGCTGGCAATAACTCCGGCACATCATCTGCAGCCAATAGCTATGGATCTGCAATTGGTACCAACACTTCGAACGCAACAACTGATGCCAGTCAAGCTTCCACCTATGCATCAGAAGCTAGTTCCGCTGCCGTAGTTGTGAGTGGCTTTAGTAGTAATGCCCAAGGGCTTGCTTCTTCCGCTAACTCATTAGCTTCTGCTAACCAAAGCAACACGTACGTTCAATCACAAGTGTCATTAGTCAACTCAGCTGCCGCTGCGATTGCTAGTTACAGTGCCGATGCAGCTGTTCAATCTTCAACTGCAAATAGTGCTTACGCAGTTGCTTCTAGCGCCGCTGCGAGTGCCGTTGCCATTTCGAATGCTGCCAGCGTAACCGTAAGTACCGTTAACAGCTTAGTTTCCGCTGCTAATATTGCCTACACTAAGGGTGATGCTAATACTGGTTCCGTTTACGCAGCCCAAGCCTCTGCTGCCATTCCTGGCTTGAGTTCCCAAGCTACTGCGGTTTCCGCAGCTGCTTCAATTGCATCGAGTGCAACTGTTGTTGCATCTAATGCTGCCGCTAAGGCTAAGGCTGACGAAAGTAATGCTTCAGCTGCCTTCAATGCTGGCTCAGCTGCCGAAAGTGCTGCTAGTTCTGCTGCGAGTGCTGCAAATAATGGAGCAAATGCTGGTAGTTCTAACAATAGTGCTGCTGGTTCAGCTAGCGTGGTTGCCGGAAGCGTCAACTCAGGCGATGCTACCAACGTTGCTTCTGCTAACTCATACGCTGCCGATGCTTCATCATCAGCTAGCTTAGCTAGTTCCAATGCTACTAGCATCAATTCTGTAAACAGTAACGTTGCGAGTCTTTCATCCGCAAACTCCGGAAACGCATCCGTTGCTAGTGCCGCTACTGCTGCTAGCTTAGCTAATAGCACCATCGCATCACTTAGTACCGATGCTCAATCTCAAAAGAGTACGGCTGCCAGTGCTGCCAGCGTTGCTACTAGCATCCACAGTGATGGTGATAGTACTGCTAGTGCTGCGATCTCCAGTGCCTCCGTTGCGGTTTCTAACAACGTTGCATCTGCCAACTCCGCTTACCTAGCTGGTAACACCAGTGAGGGTGATAGTTATGCCAAGACGGCTAGTGAAGCTGCTGCAACTGCTAGCACCACTGCCCAAACGATGATCAACAACTCCAGTGCAATTCTTTCGTTGACCAACATCGCTAGCCTTGCCGCTTCTAAGGCTGCTAATGACGTGGTTCAAATTGGGGTTCAAATCAGTAGCTTTAACTCAGCATCATCAGCTGCAGCATCTGCAGCTAGTGCCGCTAATGGTGGAAACAGTGCTGCTAGTTCAGCATCATCTGCCTACAATTCAGCTACTTCTCAAATTAACGCCAACTTTAGCACTGCTGGAACGGATGTAACATCTGCAAACTCATACAGCGCGGTTGCATCGAGTGCTGCTAGTGTGGTTAGTGGGGTAAATAGTTCAGCTAACGGCTTAGATAGTATCGTTAACAGTTACTTGAACAACGATCCAACTAACTCCGCATTCAAGAGTTACGCTTCATCTGCTAATAGCATTACTGCTACGATTAATAGCCTCAATACTGATGCCCAAACTCAAAAGAGTACCGCATCCAGTGCTGACTCTGCTGTTAACTCATACTACACATTGATCAGTAACGCTTCCGCTGCGGTATCCAATGCCTCTCTTGCTGCTAGTGTTGCCAACAGTCTTGCTGTTTCAGCTTATGAAGCTGGCAATACTTCAGGTGGTAGTGCTGCGATGGTCAGTGCTGCATCATACGCTGCCTTTGCTAGTTCCACTGCGGTTGCAACTAGTGGTTATGCTTCACTTTCAACTAGCTTAACGACGGTTGCAAGTACTGCTGCTAGCCAAGCCGTTGATGATGAAAGTAATGCTAACGTTGCCCTTGGTTCATTGAATAGCGTTGCTTCAGCTACTAGTTCCGCTGCTGCCGATGCTGGAAGTGCTGGTAATTCGGCTGCCTCGAGTGCCAGTTCTGAAGCTAGTTCAGCTAATAGTGCTGCATCGACCGCTGCTAATGGGGCCAATGCAAACGCTAGCGTTGCATCGATCGCTAATTCAACTGCATCATCTGCTGATAGTGTTGTTACTAGCTACTCCAACAATGCTACGCAACAATCATCATCAATGAGCAATTACGTTTCAAACAACCCAAGTAACGCTGCTATTAGTACTGCTAACTCAGCATATCAAAGTGCTAGTGCTGGATTATCAAGTGCTAAGAGTGCTACTGATGGTTACTCAAATACTGCAAGTTCTGCTTACAGTACCGCAAGCTCCGCAGCCTCCGTTGCCAATAGTGCTAGTGTAGCCGCAAGTATCAACGCTAGTCTTGCTAACTCTAACGCAAGCAATGCCATTGCTGCTAATAGTGCTGGTAACTACTCATTAGCAAGCAAGTACAATTCTGCTGCTGCTAATAATGCTGCCGATGCTTCTAATAATGCGGTTACTGCTAATAATGCGAGTGACACTGCAGCTACTGCTACTAAGTCGGCACAAGCTGCTGCTAGTTCTGCAACTTCCGAAGAATCGGTTGCTTCTAGCTTGAACAGTACCGTTAACTCTGCTGTTGCCGCTGCTTCAACCGCCAGTGCCGCTGCTAGTTATGCGAGCCAAGCAAGCAGTGATTCTAGCGTTGCTTCATCTGCTACCAGTGGGGCTTCATCGGATAATGCGAAGGCCAGTGCTGCTGCTGGTTCTGCTAGTTCAGATGCTAGTTCAGCTTCTAACTCAGCTGATTCTGCTAAGTCATCAGCAGCTGCTGCTAGTGCTAGTGCTGCTATTGTCAACTCAGCTGCCTCTGCTAACCCAAGTAACGCTGTAATTAGATCCGCTGCATCAGCCGCTAATTCCGCTGCTTCCGCTGCAAACTCAGCTGCAAACGATGCAAGTTCCCAAGCATCAATCGCATCGAGTGCTGCGAATGCTGCTTCTAGTGATGCAAGCACTGCCAGTTCTGCTAATAATGCTGCATCTAATGCTAATAATGCTGCCAGTTCTGCTGCTGCTGCTGCAAGTACTGCTGCCCAAAGTGGGAATAGTAGTGCCGCATCCACGCAAGCATCAATTGCCAGTTCTGCTGCTGCTGCTGCCAAGGCTGCCAGTGATGCTGCATCCAGTGCCGCTAATGCTGCTAGTTCCCACGCTGCGATCGCTAGTTCAGCTTCTAACCAAGCTGCTAATGACAGCAGTACTGCAGCTAGTGCTAGCTCAACTGCAGCCAGTGCTTCGACTGCTGCTAGTTCCGCTGCTGCTGGATCTGGTTCTGGGGAAAGCAGTGCCGCAAAGGCTAATAGTTCTGCTGCAAGTATTGCGAGTGCGGTTGCCATTTCTGCTAGTGCTGCTAACACTGATGCCAGTGGGGCAGAATCATCTGCTAAGATCGCTAGTTCCGCTGCGACCGTAACCGGTAGTTACAACAGTACGGCTTCATCGCAAGCTGCTGCAGTTGCTAGTTTAGCTTCTGCTAACCCAAGAAACTCTTTAGTATCTAGTGCCAATAGTGTTGCTGCTTCGCTTGCTAGTCAAGTTGCTAGTTACAACAATACGGCTGCTAGTGCTAATGCAGTTGCTTCAAATGCTGCGAGTGCCGCCAGGGCTGCTGCTAATCAAGCTAGCGCTGATAGTGTTGCCGTTTCTAATGGGGTAGTTACAGTTAATGCGTTTGCTAGTCAAGCTAATAGTGCCTACAACGATGGAAATCCAACGGCTGGAGCAATCTTTAATTCTCAAGCCGCTAGTGCCGCTGTTAGTCTAGTTAATTACCAAAGTGATGCATCTAATCAAGTTGTAATTGCTAGCTCTGCTTCTGCAGTAGCATCTAAAGCTGCTATCGATGCGGTAAATGCTGAAAACTCTGCTTCGATTGTTGAAATTTCATTAGCAAGTGCCACTAGTGCTGCTAATTCAGCCGCTAGTCAAGCATCTGGGGCCAACTCCAATGGTAATAGCGAAAACAGTACCGCTAGTTCCGCTAATTCAGTTGCCGGAAGTGTCTACAGTGGTGAAGCTGAGAACGTTAGCCTAGCGAACTCGTATGCTTCCGATGCATCATCATCAGCTAGTTTAGCTTCATCGAATGCTGATAGTATTGCGGTTGTTAATAGTAGTATCGCTAGTTTATTCAAGAGTAATTCTCTTAACCAATCCGTCTCTAGTGCTGCTAGTGCTGCCGCTTCTGCAAATGCTGCAATTGCATCGCTCAATACTGATGCTCAATCACAAAAGATCACGGCATCCAGTGCTGCTAGCGTTGCCAATGCTATTCATGCTTCTAATTCAGCACTTAGTGGTACAATTTCCAGTGCTTCAACTGCAGTTTCTGACAACGTAGCTTCCGCTAACTCAGCTTACCTTGCTGGTAGTACCAGTGCTGGTGATAGCTACGCTGCTGTTGCAAGTACGGCTGCAAGCACCGCTAGTGCCACTGCCCAAACGATGATCAATAACTCAAGTGCAATTGCATCATTGACTTCGGTTGCCAGTGTGGCTGCTTCTAACGCTGCTAATGACGTTCAACAAATGGGTGTTCAAATCAGCAACTTCAATAGTGCTGCCAGTGCTGCTAATAGTGCCGCTAGTGCTGCAACGAGTGGAAACGCTGCCGGAAGTGGGGCATCATCAGAAGCTAGTTCCGCATCTGCTTCGACATCTACTGCCGCATCGACTGCTAATGCTAATAGTGCCGCTGTAAGTTCTGCTTACAGTACCGCTAGTTCCGCATCCAGCTTAGTCAGTGGTTACGTTCAATCAGCTAGCGTCATCGCTGGTTCGATCAATTCCTACTTCAACAGTAATTCTAGTGACGCCATCTTCAGTAGTGCTGCTTCATACGCATCCATTGCCGTAACTGCAATTAGCAGTTACAACTCCGATGCTGCTACGCAAAAGAGTATCGCTGGAAGTGCATCGTCTGCGGTTACTTCACAAATTGCTGTGATCACGAATGCAAGTTCTGCAATTGCAAGTGCAGTGATTGCTGTTTCAAATGCTAATACGCAAGCTGATTTTGCCTTCAAGACTGGTGATAATGTCACTGGTTCCAGCTACACGGCAATTGCCTTAGCTGCCGCTTCCACTGCAAGTCAACAAGCTTCATCTGCCGCTAGTGCTGCTGATGCAACGACTAGCTTAACTAAGGTTGCAAGTACTGCTGCTAGTCAAGCCGTTAACGATGAAAGTGCCGCTTCAGGCGTAATGCTTTCCTTGGCTGCTGCTAAGGCCGGTGCAGATTCAGAAGCTGCTAAGATTGCTTCTGCAGGGGCTAATAGTGATAGTAGTGCTGCATCCAGCGCTGCTGCCGCTGCTGGTTCTGCCGCTACTTCTGCTAATTCAGATGCTAGTTCCGCATCTAACTCTGCTGCAGACGCAAGCAAAGCTGCTGCCAGTGCTGCATCTACTGCATCAGCTAACCCAAGCAATTCTACAATTAGTTCGGATGCATCCACAGCTAGTTCCGCTGCGTCAACGGCTAGTTCCGCTGCGAGTGCTGCTAGTTCACATGCTTCAATTGCTAGTTCTGCCGCAAGTCAAGCTTCGGCTGATTCATCTGCTGCTAGCTCAGCTAATAATGCTGCTAATAGTGCCAGTGCTGCTGCTTCTACTGCTGCCAGTGCTGCAAGTACTGCTGCCGCAAGTGGTGATAGTAGTGCCGCATCTAAGCAATCATCCATTGCTAGTTCTGCTGCCAGTGCTGCTAATAGTGCCAGCGCCGCTGCTTCCTCTGCTGCCAGTGCTGCGAAGAACCACGCTTCAGAAGCTAATTCCGCTGCAAGTCAAGCTTCAGCTGACAGTAGTAATGCTGATAGTGCCAAATCTGCTGCCACGAGTGCTTCCAATGCTGCTAGTTCAACCGCTAGTGCTGCGAGTGCTGCTGCTGGCAATAACTCCGGCACCTCATCTTCAGCCAATAGCTATGGAACTGTAATTGGTACTAACACTTCGAATGCGACTACCGATGCCAGCCAAGCTTCGATCTTTGCATCAGAAGCTAGTTCCGCTGCCGTAGTTGTGAGTGGCTTTAGTAGTAACGCCCAAGGGCTTGCTTCTTCCGCTAACTCATTAGCTTCAGCTAACCAAAGCAACACGTATGTTCAATCACAATTATCATTGGTTAACTCAGCTTCTGCTGCGATTGCTAGTTACAGTGCTGATGCAGCTGTTCAATCTTCAACTGCCAATAGTGCTTACGCAGTTGCATCTAGCGCCGCTGCGAGTGCCGTTGCCATTTCGAATGCTGCTAGTGTGACAGTAAGTACCGTTAACAGCTTAGTTTCCGCTGCTAATAGTGCCTACACTAAGGGTGATGCCAATACCGGTTCCGTTTACGCGGCCCAAGCATCTGCTGCCATTCCTGGATTGAGTTCACAAGCTTCTGCGGTTGCATCAGCTGCTGCCCTTGCATCGAGTGCAACTGTTGTTGCATCTTCTGCCGCTGCTAAGGCTAAGGCTGACGAAAGTAGTGCTTCGATTGCTCTCAGTGCTGGCTCAGCTGCCGAAAGTGCTGCTAGTTCTGCTGCGAGTGCTGCAAACAACGGTGCTAGTGCTGGTAGTGCTAACAACAGTACTGCTAGTTCCGCTAATGTGGTTGCTGGAAGTGTCAACTCAGGTGATGCTACCAACGTTGCTTCTGCTAACTCATACGCTTCTGATGCATCATCATCAGCTAAGTTAGCTAGTTCTAATGCAACTAGCATCAATTCTGTAAACGATAGTATCGCTACGCTTGCCAAGAACAACTCCTTGAACCAATCAATTGCGAGTGCTGCGACTTCTGCAAGTACGGCTAACTCGATGATCAATTCATACTCTGTGGATGCAAGTTCACAAGCATCTATTGCTTCGAATGCTGCTGCTTCAGCTACTAGCATTCATGGTTCAGATGGTTCACTTTCAACTACGATTTCAAGTGCTTCGGTTGCAGTTGCTACGAACGTCGCTTCTGCTAACTCCGCATACTTGGCTGGTAACACCACTTCTGGTGATAGCTATGCTAAGACGGCTAGTGAAGCTGCTTCTACTGCTAGCGTCACTGCCCAAACGATGATCAACAACTCCAGTGCAATCTTTAGTTACACTAACATCGCTAGTGATGCCGCTTCTAAGGCTGCTAATGATGTTGTTCAAATCGGCGTTCAAATCAGTAACTTCAACAGTGCTGCTAGTGCCGCTAATAGTGCCGCCAGTGCTGCAACGAGTGGTAACGCCGCCGGAAGTGGGGCTTCATCTGAAGCTAGTTCAGCATCTGCTGCTACTTCAACTGACGCTTCGACTGCCAATGCTAATAGTGCCGCTGCAAGTTCTGCTTACAGTATCGCTAGTTCAGCTGCTACCACGGTAAGTGGTTACGTTCAATCAGCTAGCGTCATTGCTAGTTCGATCAACTCCTACTTCAACACTAATTCTAGTGATGCAGTCTTCAGTAGTGCTGCTGCATACGCATCCATCGCCGTTAATGCAATTAACAGTTACAACTCCGATGCTGCAACCCAAAGATACATCGCTGGAAGTGCATCGAGTGCCGTTACTTCACAAATTGCTGTGATCACGACTGCTAGTTCCGCAATTGCCAGTGCTATCAATACAATCTCTAGTGCAAATGTACAAGCTGGCTTTGCATTCTCAACTGGTAATAACGTCAATGGATCAAGCTACGCATCCATTGCCGTATCTGCCGCTGCCTTTGCAAGTCAACAAGCTTCATCTGCCGCTAGTGCTGCTGATGCAACGACTAGCTTGACGAAGGTTGCCCAAAGTGCCGCTAGTCAAGCCGTTAACGATGAAAGTGCTGCTTCAGGCGTAATGCTTTCATTGGTTGCTGCTAAGGCCGGTGCTGATTCAGAAGCTGCTGCAATCGCTTCTGCAGGAACTTCCGGAGATAACTCTAAGGCCGCTAGTGCTGCGAGTGGTGCTAAATCAGATGCCAGTGCTGCAAGTAATTCTGCTACTTCTGCTGGTTCAGATGCTAAGTCAGCAAGTGCTGCTGCTGCTTCGGCAAATGCCGCTGCCTCTGCTAACCCAAGCAATGCGGTCATTAATTCCGCAGCTTCCGCAGCTAACTCTGCTGCTTCCGCTGCCAACTCAGCTGCTAGCGATGCAAGTAATCAAGCATCAACTGCTTCGAGTGCCGCATCTGCTGCCGCTGATGATTCAAGCGCTGCGAATGCTGCTAATAGTGCCGCATCCAATGCTAACAGTGCCGCAAGTAGTGCTGCTTCCGCAGCAAGTACGGCTGCCTCAACTGGTGATAGTAGTGCCGCATCATCAGCTGCATCAATTGCCAGTTCTGCTGCTTCTGCTGCCAAGTCTGCCAGTGATGCTGCTGCCAGTGCCGCTAGTGCTGCTAGTTCCCACGCTGCGATCGCTAGTTCAGCTTCTACCCAAGCTGATAACGATAGCAAGGCTGCATCTGCCGCTAACTCAATTGCATCCAGTGCATCTACTGCTGCAAGTAGTGCTGCTAGCGAAGGAAGCAACGGAAACAATTCAGCTAATAGTGCAAGTAGTACGGCTGCAATCGCTAGTTCTGCTGCTATTTCATACGCAAGTGGTGCTGATGCGAATGCTTCCGCTGCTAAGATTGCTAGTCAAACCGCATCATCTGCTGATAGTGTGGTAACTAGTTACTCTAACAATGCTACTCAACAATCTTCAGCAATGAGCAACTACGTTTCTAACAACCCAAGCAACGCTGCAATTAGCAGTGCTAACTCAGCATATCAAAGTGCTAGTTCAGCCCTTAACAGCGATAAGAGTGCCACTGATGGTTACTCCAGTGCTGCAAGCTCTGCTTACATTGCTGCAAGCACGGCTGCATCAACTGCTGATAGTGAAGCTAACAATGCCAAGACCAACGCTAGTCTTGCAAGCACCAACGCTATTCAAGCCATTTCAGCTAATAGCGCTGGTAACTACTCACAAGCCAGTGCTTACAACTCGACTGCCGCTAGTTTCGCATCCGCTGCCGCTACGAATGCTGATAATGCTAAGACCGCAAGTCAAACTGCAGCCTTAGCTACTGCAGCTGGACAAGCTGCTGCTAATTCTGCTGCATCTACTGCAGCCGCTGCCGCAGCTCAAAACAGTGTTGTTAACTCGGCCGTTGCCGCTGCTTCTACCGCCAGTGCCGCTGCTAGTGATGCCAGTGCTGCTAGCTCTGCTGCCAGCCAAGCTGCTGGTGATAGTAGTGCTACTAACTCAGATACCAGCGTAACTTCAAGCGCTGCTTCTGCCGCTAGTTCCGCTGCCAGTCAAGCTACTTCTGATAGCTCGGCTACTTCATCTGCTGCTAACGCTGCCAACAATGCTGCTTCTGCCGCTAACAGTCAGGCTTCCGCACACTCTGGTAACAGTTTGATCAGTTCTGCCGCAAGCACCGCAACCAGTGCCGCCAGTGCTGCTAACTCAGCTTCTTCTGAAGCATCGAGTGCTGCATCGATCGCATCGAGTGCTAACTCAACTGCAACGAGCGCTAACTCTGCTGCCAGTTCCGATTCAAACGATGCTTCAACGGCTTCAGCAATTGCATCCAGCGCCGCTGCTGCCGCTAGCTCTGCCGCCCAAAGTGGTGACAGTTCTACCGCATCCAGTGCTGCTTCAGTTGCATCGAGTGCCGCTAATTCTGCGAATGCTGCTAAGTCCAGAGCCGACAGTGCTGCATCCGCTGCCGCTAGTGCCGCTAGTGCCGCTAGCTCTGCTGCTTCCAAGGCTGATAGTGCAAATAGCACTGCAACCAGTGCCGCTTCAGTTGCTAGCTCCGCTAACTCAGTTGCTTCATCTGCTTCCGCTGCTCAAAGTGCCGGTGCCGACAGTGGCTCCGCCGCTTCCAGCGTGGCAAGTAGCCAATCGGCTGCCGTAAGTAGCGCTGCTAATAACGCTAACAACGATGCATCTGCTGCATCTAGTTACGCTAGTCAAGCTGACTCCGCTGCTTCTGCTACTAACAGCATCAGTAGTAGTGCCCAAAGCGATGCTTCACAAGCCAGTGCTGCTGCTAGTGCAAATCCATCTGATAGCTTCATCCACTCGCAAGCTTCAATTGCCTCGGATGCTGCAAACACCGCTAATAGTGCTCAATCAGATGCTGATAAGCAATCCAGTGCTGCTAATAGTGCTGCTAGTGCTGCCAGTGCCGCTGCTTCGAAGGCGACTGCCGATTCCAAGGCAGCCAGCGATGCCGCAAGCACGGTCAACAGCTTAAGTTCTGCTGCTAGTTCCGCCTTTGCTGGTGGTGATACTTCTGCCGGAAGTATCTACAACAGTCAAGCTTCCGCTACTGCTAGTGGAATGAATAGCCTTCAAAGCGATGCCAGTGCTCAGGCTTCAATCGCCAGTGCTGCTAAGTCCATCGCTAGTTCCGCTGCTTCAGCTGCAATCAGTGATCAAAGTGTCGCTTCCAGCGCTGCTGCGGTTGCTAGTTCCGCTAACTCCGCTGCTACTTCTGCAGCCCAAAGCGATGCTGGTAACAACAACACCAACGCATCAAATGCTGCTAGTGGGACTTCGAACTATGCATCTAACGTTGCTAATGACTTTAACGCCACTAGTAACAATGCCTCAATTGCGGCTTCTGCTTCCGTTGCCGTTGCTAGTGATTCTGCTCAAGCATTGAATTCTGCTAGCTTGGTTAACTCGATCGTTGCTGCTAATTCCAGCAATGCTACCATTAGTGCTGCGGCTCAAGTTATCAACTCGGTCGCACCACAAATGGCTAGCTTGAATGCCGATGCTTCTGCACAAAAGAGTTTGGCATATGCTGCGACTGCTCAAGTTAGTTCAGTTGCCGTAGTTGCTAACAGTGCCAATGCTACTGCTAGTGAAGCTGCACGGGTTGCTAACATTTACTCATCATTAGCTGCTAGTGCTACTGGTGTTCACGATTACCAAAACGCAAGCAAGTACAATTCATCTGCTGCTACTAATGCTGCGACTGCAAGCGCAATGGTCTCAATTGCATCAAGCGCATTCAGCGTTGCTGAGGCTAACTCCGCGGTTGCTTCATCCGCAGCCATTGCAGCTGTCAATGATGAAAGTGCTGCTAACTCATTGTCAGCAGTGGTTAATGCTGCTACGCAATCTGCTGAACAAGCTAGTTCGGCTGCTAGTGATGCTGCACGGGCCTCATCGGCTGCTGCAAACGGTCAATCAGACGTTGATGCAGTTGTTAAGGATTCACAAGTAACTAGTTCGGTAAGTGTTCAAACTGCATCGAATAGCTTGGTTGCTTCACAACAAGCCCAAAGTGCAATGAACGCTGCTCAAGGTGCTGCTAAGGATGCAGCCGCTGCTTCATCAGCTGCGACTGCTTATCCTAAGGATCAAGTTGTTCAATCAAACGTTCAACTTGCTTCCTCCGCTGCTTCAGTTGCCAATAGTGCTGCTAGTCAAGCTTCATCGGCTGCCAGCGTTGCTAGTTCTGCTTCTGCATTAGCTAAGAGTGCTAGTCAAACTGCTAATTCCGCATTGAGCGCTGCTAATAGTGCCAATGCTTCAGCCCAAAGTGCTGATTCAGTAGCTAGTGTTGCTGCACAAAGTGGTGACAGCATGACCGCCAGTTCTGCACGGTCAGTTGCTGAATCTGCTGTTGCAACGATTGTAATTTACAGAAACCAAGCCGATAGCGCTGCTAGCGAAGCTGCTTCATTAGCTTCCGTTGGTTCAGCTGCTGAATCGACTGCCACTTCTGATAACAACGTTGCGCAAAGTGCTAGTTCAGTTGCGAGTGCTGCAAACTCCGCAATCAACAATGAAATTGCTGCTGCGAATGCTGGTACTAACACTGCATCGCAAGTGAATAGCTCTGCTAATTCTATTGCTTCAGTTGCTGCGAGTGTGGCTAGTGGTGCTAACATCAACACCAGTGCAATTGATAGTTATGCAAGCGTTGCTAATTCAGCATCAACGGCTACCGCTACTGATAACGGTTCGGTTGCCAGTGCAAATAATGCAATTGCAAGCATGACTGCTCAATTCCCAACGAATAGTGTTCTTGCTACTCAAGCCAGCGTTGCTAGCTCTGCTACTAGTGCTGTAAATAGCTTGAATAGTGATGTCGCTACTCAAAACAGCATTGCAAGTGCTGCTAAGTCTGTTGCTCATTCAGCTAGTGCAGCTGTAAGTTCGGCTAACAATGACATTCAAAAGGATGCTACTTTCGCTAGTTCTACCGCTGCTCAAGCTACTTCTTACTATGTAAATGGTAACCGGAGTGCTGGTGATATTTACAACAGTCTTGCTACTTCAGCAATGAGGGATGCAATGACTAACAGCACATTGGTTAACTCAGCTGCTTCGTTAGTTGCTTCTAACCAACAAGTTGCTAGTTCTGCTGCTGCTAAGGCACTTGCTGATCAAGTTGCAGCCGATTCGTTGAATGCAACGACATCATCAGCATTGAGTCTTGCAAACGATGCTTACCTAGCTGCTTCGAATGCTAGCGTTGCCGTTAGTGATTCCGTAGTAACTAGTTCTGCAAACAGCACTACTAATAGCGCTGCTGCATTTACGAGCTACGCATCTAGCGTTGACTCAGTAATTAACTCCAATGCAATCGTTGCTACGCCAGTAATTAGTGCTAACAATAGTTCAGCTGCTGCTGGAGCAAGCCTCTTGGCTTCAATTGCTAGTGCTAACTCAGGCGATGCTTCTCTTGCATCACTTGCTTCATTAGCAAGTAGCGCTGCTTCAGTTACGAATGCAGCTGCAATCTTTGCTGCTTCGGTTGCGGTTACGGTTAGTTCCGCTAACAGCACCACTAGTTCAGCAAACAGCGTTGCACAAAGTGCGCGGACTGATGTAAACAGTGATAATGCTGCTGCTTCTAGTGCTGCTTCAGCTGCCAGTGCTGCTGCTAACGTTGGTAACAATAGCGTTGCTAGTTACTCTCGTTCAGTTGCAGATGCTGCTGCTAGTGATGCAGTCGTTAAGAACAGCATTGCTAACAGTGCCGCTGCAGCTGCGAGTGTTGCTAATTCAATTGCAGTATCGCTTGCTGGAACGATCAGTATGAACAGTGCTCTTGCATCCAGTGGAAGCAGCGTTGTTTCCTCCGCTGCGAGTGCTGCGCTTAGCTACAGCGCATCAGTTAGTGCTGCTAAGTCGAGTGCATCTAGTGCCGCTAGTTCATCAGCTAGCAGCGCATCATCCAGTTCATCAGCTACTAGCTCCGCTTCATCTAATGCTAGTTCTGCCGCTGATTACTACAGTGCTGGATTGAACGATGCCGAAAGTGGCATTGCTAAGAATGCTTCATATGCTAGTGAAGCGACCTACCAAGGTGCTTATGATGGATACGTTGCTGGATCTAACAATGCTTCATCGGTTGTTGCTTCTGGAGCTTCATCAGTTTATGCTAGTGACTTTGCGAGAGCTTATGAAGTCGGACAAAGTGATTATGCTAGTGAATACGCACGTGGTAAAGCTGCTGCTAAGGCTGATACGATTGCTACATCGTCGCTACGTGGTAAGGCAAAGGGATATGTTGATGGATACGTTAATGAATTCAACGCTAAGTTGGCTAAGCATTCATCATATGTCTACAACAAGAAGAAGATTTACCTTTACGACAAGGCAACGTTTGCAGTTGATCAACGGTTAGCTAAGTCTAGCAAGATGTCCGGTAAGAACATCGATGGATTCAAGATCAAGAAGATTGCGGTTTCTGCTAGTGGCCTCGTTCGTTACTACATCAAGAACGTAATCTCTGGTTCAAAGGGTGCTTACATCACTGCGAACCATGCTTATGTAGCCAATGTTTACTATCAACAATCAGACCTGAATGGAAGCAATACCGTTAAGGTTATCAATCCTAAGGGTGCAATTGTTCATGGTGAAAAGGGCTTTAAGACCAGCAAGAAATTCTACAAGGTTGGTTCTAAGGTCAAGGTAAACAAGGTTGTTAAGTACAAGGGAATTACTCGTTTCTACATTGGAAAGGGTAAGTACCTAACCAGTAACAAGAAGTTCGTTAAGTTCATCTAGTTATTGATTAAAACATTTTAAAAAGGGGTGCCGATTTGATCGGCCCCCTTTTTAATTTTGTGATTGTCTTATGCTGGATTCAATGCTATAATACAAACAACATATGAAGTTGATATCCTTTAAGAGTTGACCAGAGAGTCGCCAAGGTTTGAGATGGTATGGGTGTGGACTATAGCACTGGATACATACTTTAAGACCAAACCAAAGGGCTTTTCTGATTATCATAATCGGGAAGCCCTTTTATTTTTTACCGATATCAAACTCATCTAAGCAACCCCAGCGAGGGTAGTTGAACTTACCTAACCGCTTTCGAATTGATTTGTTTTTTGAGGAGGAAATATAATGATTCAAGTATCAAGTGATCACCATTTCTTAAACATTAATGATTTATCAAACTTACAAATTAATGATTTGATTAAATTGGGTGAACAATTTAAAACTGGTAAAAAAACGGTCCAGCTAACTAGGCCGGTCTATGCTGCTAATTTATTTTTTGAAAATAGTACGCGCACCCATAGTTCGTTTCAAATGGCTGAAAAAAAACTAGGCATCGAATTAATTAGTATCAATCCAGCCACTAGTTCGGTTAAAAAGGGTGAGTCGCTGGGTGATACAATTAAGACCCTACAAGCAATCGGCATTGACATCGCCGTTGTTCGCCATGCAAAAACCGGTTGGTATCAACAATTAGTTGATGATGAAAACATCAGACTATCATTGGTGAATGCAGGGGATGGCAGTGGCCAACATCCATCGCAAACGTTGCTAGACTTGATGACGATTCATGATGAATTCGGTTCATTGGCAGGGTTGAACATTGGCATTATCGGTGATCTTGCCCATTCACGAGTGGCCAGATCAGATGCCGAAATTTTAAATCGATTGGGCGTCAACGTCTTCTTCAGTGGGCCTAAGGAATGGTATCCAGCAGACTTTGATCAGTTTGGAACTTACTGTGGTGATGTGGATGAGATGCTACCTAATTTAGACGTGGTCATGTTATTACGGGTGCAATTGGAACGCTTGAATGAAAATGCAGTCGCATCATTCACCCCTAGTGATTACTATCACACCTATGGCCTGTCCGAGGAACGGGCGCATTTGATGAAGGATAGTGCCATCATTATGCATCCCGCTCCCGTTAATCGAGGGGTCGAAATTGCTTCTTCATTAGTAGAAGCTCCCCAGTCGCGAATCTTTACCCAGATGCATAACGGGGTGTTCGCACGCATGGCAATTTTAGCTACTATTTTGGACCAACGTGGATTATTGGAGGATTAATTGATGAAAACCTTAATTAAGAATGCCCGTTTGAATGACCAAATCGTTTCAATTTTGATCGAAGATGGTCAGATTGCTGCGATCGATTCTAATATCGATGTTGCAGTCGATAAAACCTTTGATGCACAAAACAACCAGGTCATCCCAGGCTTAGTCGATGTGCACGTGCACTTCAGAGACCCCGGTTTGACCTATAAAGAAACGATCGAAACTGGTAGTAAGGCCTCTGCGCATGGTGGGTTTACGACGGTCTTTGCAATGCCGAACGTTAAGCCCGTTGTTGATAACCCTGCTGATTTTGCGAAGATGGTTACTAAGAACCAACGGGATGGCGTGATCAAAATCAAGCAATACGCTGCGATCTCAGGGGACTTAACCGCAGATCAAGTAACTGATATGCGTGATATGGCAGACCAAGGCGCCATCGCCTTTACCAATGATGGACATGGGGTGCAAACTGCTGATACGATGTATCAAGCAATGCGATTAGCCAAGTCAGTTGAACGGCCAATCGTAGCCCATGTTGAAGATGATAGCTTGATTCATGGTGGAGTGATGAATGCGGGGCCAGCAGCGGATAAGCTTGGGCTCCCAGGGATGAGTAGTTTGAGTGAATCTGCTCAATTAGCCCGTGACTTAGTGCTTGCCAAGGCGACTGGTGTTCATTATCACGTTGCCCATATTTCAACGAAAGAGTCCGTTGAACTGTTACGTATCGCCAAGGCCAAGGGCTTACACGTGACCGCAGAAGTGTCGCCACACCACTTATTGTTGGATGATTCAATGATTGAAATGGATAATCCAATGATGAAGATGAACCCACCATTGCGTAGTCCGAAAGATCGGGCCGCATTGATCGCTGGGTTATTGGATGGCACCATCGACATGGTAGCGACTGACCATGCGCCCCACAGCGTTGAAGAAAAAAGTGGCTCAATGAAGACGGCTTCATTTGGGATCGTTGGGATTGAAACTGCATTCGGTTTGATTTACACTCACTTTGTAAAGAGTGGCCTAGTTGATTTGCAGACCGCATTAAAGTGGATGGTTCAAAACCCAATCAATGCATTTCACTTGACCGATGCGGGTCAATTACGAGTTGGGGATGCTGCAGATTTGGCGATCATGGATCTAGACCACCCATTCCAAATCGATGCCGCTGACTTTTTATCGAAGGGCAAAAATTCACCATTCATTGGTGAACAAGTTTACGGGAAGACGATTGCAACATTCGTAGCTGGCAAGCAAGTTTATTAATCACACATTTGAGGAGGATCACAATGAAGCGTTACTTAGTATTGAAAAATGGATCTGTATATTCTGGAGAAGGGTTCGGATCTAATAAGGATGTATTCACTGAAGTTGTCTTTAGTACGGGGATGACTGGTTACCAAGAAACGATTACTGATCCCAGTTACTACGGTCAAGCAATGGTATTTACATACCCATTGATCGGTAACTATGGAATTAACAGCGATGATTTTGAAAGTTTCCAACCCGCAGTCGATGCGATCATCGTCCACGAATTAGCACGACGGCCTAGCAATTTCCGTTCGGTAATGAGTCTAGCACAATATGCTGAACAAGAAGATTTACCTGGCTTGACAGGTGTTGATACGCGGAAATTAGCGAAAGAAATCAGAAACGAAGGTTCGATGCCAGCGGTGATCGTTAGCGAATTAGACCAAAAGAAGATCGATCAAATGTTTCAACGTGATTACCAATCTGAATTGATCGCCAAGGCACGGCAAGTCGCTACTAAGAACATTTACCAAGCGCCCAGTGATGGCGTGCGGATCGCATTGCTCGACTTTGGGTTGAAGGAATCGATCGTTAAAGCATTAACGAAGCGGAATGCCAACGTGATCGTGTTCCCAGGTAGCACCCCCGTTAAAGAAATTATGGAATCGCATCCAGCTGGGATCTTATTATCGAATGGGCCTGGTGATCCTACTCAATACCCATATGCTCTCGAAACGATTCGCGAGCTGCAAGAACACTACCCATTGATGGGAATCTGTTTAGGGCATCAATTATTCTCACTTGCCAACGGGGCGAAGACTTACAAGATGAAGTTTGGTCACCGTGGGTTCAACCATGCCGTTAGCGACATTGAGTGTACCCGACGGAACTTTACTTCCCAAAACCACGGGTATGCCGTTGATCGCGAATCACTAAAAGATACCGATTTGATCATTACCCATGAAGAAATTAATGATGGCACGGTCGAAGGGGTCAAACTAAAGGGCCACAAGGCATTCTCAGTTCAATTTCATCCTGATGCCTGCCCTGGACCACATGATTCTGAATACATGTTTGATAAATTCATTCAACTAATCAAGGAAAACAACGGAGGTCAAAACTAATGCCAAAGCGAACTGATATTCATAAAATTCTGGTCATCGGATCCGGTCCCATTGTGATCGGTCAAGCTGCTGAGTTCGATTATTCTGGTTCACAAGCCTGCCTTTCACTACGCGAAGAAGGCTATGAGGTGATCTTGATCAACTCCAATCCAGCCACCATCATGACCGATAAGGAAATTGCTGATAAGGTCTTTGTTGAACCGATCACGTTAGAATTTGTTTCCAAGATCATCAGACAAGAGTTGCCAGACGCCATTTTACCTACCTTAGGAGGGCAAACTGGTTTGAACATGGCCAAACAACTGGCTGATTCAGGAATCTTAAAGGAACTCCACATTGAATTATTGGGGACTAAGCTGCATGCGATCGAAGAGGCCGAAGACCGTGAATTGTTCAAGGACTTAATGGAACGCTTGCACGAACCAGTCCCAGAATCACGGATCGCAACGACCTTAGAGGAAGCCCAAGCGTTTGTGGCTGAAGTGGGCTATCCAGTTGTGATCAGACCGGCCTACACGCTTGGTGGGACCGGTGGTGGTTTTGCCTATAACGATGCCGAATTAAATGAAATCACTACCAACGGGTTGGAATTATCACCAGTGACGCAGGTCTTGGTTGAAAGATCAATCGCTGGTTTTAAGGAAATTGAATTTGAAGTGATGCGGGATGCCTCTGATAATGCATTGATCGTGGCTTCAATGGAAAACGTCGATCCAGTCGGGATCCATACTGGGGATTCAGTGGTGGTCTCACCAACCCAGACACTTTCAGACCGTGATTACCAAATGATGCGGGATGTGGCCTTAAAGATCATTCGCGCCCTTGAGATCGAAGGTGGGGTCAACATCCAAATGGCGCTAGACCCGAATAGCTTCAAGTACTACATTATTGAAGTGAACCCACGGGTTTCACGTTCATCGGCATTGGCTTCTAAGGCAACTGGTTATCCAATTGCCAAGATGGCCGCTAAGATTGCCGTTGGTCTTCACTTGGATGAAATCACGAATCCGATCACTGGAACCACGTTAGCTGAATTTGAACCCGCTTTGGACTACGTAGTCACAAAAATTCCTCGTTGGCCATTCGATAAGTTCCCCGCTGCCAGTCGGAAATTAGGGACGCAAATGAAGGCGACCGGTGAAGTAATGGCGATTGGGCGAAACTTTGAAGAATCGATCCTAAAGGCCGTTCGTTCACTTGAAATCGATGACAAGTACGTCTTTGATCAACGCTTGGCTAAGGTTGATACCCAGGACTTATTGGATCAATTAGTGCCAGCCCAAGATGACCGGCTATTCGTGATTTGCGAACTGTTAAGAAGGGGCGTTGCACTTGAAAAAATTCATGATATTACTAAGATCAATGAATTCTTCTTGGACAAGTTCTTACACATTATTGAAATTGAAGCGCAGTTGAAAAACAACCAAGATGAAGAGACATTGCGGCTTGCCAAGCAAAACGGGTTTACTGACGACGTGATCGGTAAAATCTGGGGCAAGACTGGCGATGAAGTCAGAGCGCTCAGAAAACAAACCGCTATGTTACCAGTTTACAAGATGGTTGATACGGTCGCTGGTGAATTTGAATCCAAGACGCCTTACTACTACGGCACCTACGAAGATTCAGATGAATCAGTCGTGACTGATAAACCATCGATTCTAGTAATTGGTTCTGGTCCAATCAGAATTGGACAAGGTGTGGAATTTGACTACGCCACCGTCCACAGCGTTAGAGCAATTCAAAAGGCGGGCTACGAAGCCATTATTATGAATTCGAATCCAGAAACGGTTTCGACTGACTTCTCGATCTCAGATAAACTATATTTTGAACCATTGACGCTTGAAGACGTCTTGAACGTTATTGACCACGAAAAGCCACTAGGGGTAGTGGTTCAATTTGGGGGTCAGACCGCCATTAATTTAGCAGCCCCACTGCATGAACGGGGCATCAAGATCCTAGGGACCACCGTTGAAGACATTAACCGTGGTGAGGATCGGGAATTATTCGGTGAAGTAATCGACCGATTGCAATTACCACAACCAAAGGGTGCGACTGCCACCACCGTTGATGGAGCCGTGAAGGTTGCCAACGAAATTGGCTACCCAATCTTGATTCGGCCTTCATACGTGCTCGGTGGGCGGGCAATGGAAATCATTACCTCAGACGACGCATTGCGCGAATACATGAACCGAGCCGTAAAGGTGTCAAATGAACATCCCGTCTTGATCGATTCATACCTCGTGGGTTCAGAAGCAGAAGTCGACGTCATTTCTGATGGGAAGAACGTTGTCATTCCGGGAATCTTGGAACACATTGAACGGGCCGGAATCCATTCTGGTGATTCAATGGGGGTTTATCCACCACAGAACATGCAACCAAACATCAAGGAACAAATTATTGAAGACTCGATCAAGTTGGCAAAGGACTTGAATACGGTCGGCTTAATGAACATTCAATTTGTAATCCATGACAACAAGGCCTACGTGATCGAAGTTAACCCACGGGCCTCTAGAACCGTTCCATTCCTATCTAAGGTCACCCACATTTCAATGGCGCAAGTGGCGACTCAAGTAATGCTTGGCAAGACCTTGCCAGAATTAGGGCTTGAAGAGGGCTTGGTCCCAGAACCACAGACCGTCCATGTTAAAGCCCCCGTATTTAGCTTTAGCAAGTTACCAGCCGTCAACAGTACCTTAGGACCTGAAATGAAGTCGACCGGGGAAGTAATGGGTTCAGACACCACCTTCCCAAAGGCGCTGTATAAGGCATTCGTGGCTTCTGGAGTAAAGGTCCCAGACCACGGGAACGTTCTCTTTACAGTTGCTGATGCTGACAAGCAGGAATCATTGGAACTAGCTAAACGGTTCAAGGCGCTTGGTTTCCAAATTCAAGGGACCGAACAAACTGCTAAGTTCTTTGAACAAAACGGTTTGACTGCCAACAAGATTGACAAATTAGAAGAGTCTGAGAACAATGCGATCACCGAACTACAAGATGATCAGCTCCAAGTATTAGTGAACACCGTTGACAATACGAAGCGGGCCGCAAACGACGAAAGTCAGATCAGAGCGACCGCAATCGAAAATGAAGTGCCATTATTCACTGCATTGGACACGGTCTCAGTCTTCTTGGATGTGTTAGAAGCACGTTCATTTGAGATCAAGCCATTATAATTAGGAGGAACACGATGACTAAGTTAGATTTAACAGGCCACATTAACGGGGTTACTTTCGATCAATTGTTCTTGAACGCATCTGGGGTGCACTGCCAAAGCACTGAAGAACTAGATGATTTATTGAACAATGAATACATGGGGGGGATTGTGACCAAGAGTGCCACCCTTGAAAAGCGGGATGGAAATCCAGCGCCACGCTACTATGAATTCGAACAGGGATCGATTAATTCAATGGGGCTACCCAATTATGGCTTTGACTACTACATTAAATATGTATTAGGTGAACATCAAAAGCCAACGATCTTATCAGTGGCTGGTCTATCAGCAGCTGATGATGTGAAGTTGTTACACCAAATTCAAGATTCTGACTATCAAGGTTTGACCGAATTAAATCTTTCCTGCCCGAACGTGATCGGCAAACCCCAAATGGCTTATGATGTTGAGGGGACCGCAGCTTTATTGAATGAGATCTTTTCATTTTACAAAAAGCCACTCGGGGTCAAATTACCACCATACTTTGATCTAGTGCACTTCGATCAAATTGCTGAAGTCTTGAACCAATTCCCGTTGACGCATGTCAATTCGATCAATTCAGTTGGTAACGGTCTTTGGGTCGATGTAGCCAGTGAATCAGTTGTGATCAAGCCTAAGGGTGGCTTTGGTGGCTTAGGGGGCCAAATGGTATTACCAACGGCCTTGGCTAACGTGCGGGCCTTACGGCAACGGTTAAATGATTCGATCAAGATCATTGGGACCGGGGGTGTCAAGACGGGAGCAGATGTTTTCGCCCACATCCTTTGTGGTGCTGAATTGGTTTCAGTTGGGACCCAACTCCAAATGGAGGGCATGGGTGTCTACCAACGACTCACCGCAGAATTAGAACGGATCATGGCTGATAAGGGCTATAAGTCATTAGCCGATTTCCGTGGCAAACTTAAAACAATTTAAAATCAAAAATATTTATCCAAATTTTTAAATTATGATATCATATAATGTAGTTAACTATATCCAGTTGGCTACATTTTTGTTTTAAAGCGAATGTGGTCTTAAAACATGAAATAGAGCGAGGGTAAACAATGAATAATGATAATTTAGACACTAGTGCTGATGAACTCAGTGCTAGTTTAGATGCCAAAATCGAACATCTAAATGCATTGCGGAATGCTTTGCACCAAAACGACGATTTAACTATCTATCAATTAATTAACGCTGAACGTTTCAATTCCATTATGGAACCAGCGGAACCATTGGATGATAAATATGATGTTTCACTATTAGTGAGTGATTTAAGAACTGAACTAAGCCACTACTTAAGCCGTCGGTTAATTAAATACTTAGCACAAACATATCCATTTTTTTATTACAATGAATATAAATTCGGCCATTTTTTGATTTACTTCGGTAATTGGTGGGACCATAAGTTATTCGGTGAATTAGATGTCTTAGACGTTAATTTCAAATTTAAAGAAGCTGAATTGGATCAATTAAAGCGTTCATTTGAATTAGAAGCTGAAAACAAAACGTTTTACTCTGATCAAATCATGGAAATCACTGATAACAACCAGGAATTACAAACCATGATTGATTCTAAAAATGATCGTGATGAAAAGAAGAGTGAATTGAAGGTCGCAATCCGTGAAAACGAGTCCAAGTTCACGATGCCTTGGGATGCAGCTAAGGTTAAAGAAGAGCATCATCAATTGACTAAGCAGTATAAAAAACTAGTGCATGAAGACGAATTGGCTTCAGCGGGGGCTAAACAAATCAAGGAAAATGAATCTAAGATCCTCGATTTAAATAAGGAAGATACGATCATTAGTTATGAAAAGCAAAGTATTCGGGATGCTTTTCAAACTTTTAGTGATTTCATGGAAAATCAATCACACCTTTACCATGACTACATGAGCAGTTTGGCTAAGCACGAAGGGGTGGACAGTAATGAAAGATAGTGATCGGAAAATGAGCATTGCGCTATTTGAATATAATCAAAATCTAAAAAAGGGCCTGAGCAATGGGGCTGACTACACTAAGATATTCGATAATATGATCTATACTGATGATAAAAATGAATTATTAGATTCAATCAACCAGTTGATCGACTTTAAGCTTGATGGGGATTTTGTTACTTATCCAGTTAAATATTCTAAGGCTGACCTGTACCTAATCTTTATGGCACGGTTATTAGAAGAGCATAATATTTCATCAATGATTCAAATGGATATGAACGGGACTGCAGGGGATGTCGTTCAACGGCTAACCCAATTGGATGATGGCGATGCATTTAAGTTTATCGTCAATGAAAGTGCGGTTGCATATACTGACGTGAAGCATGGTGAGCATATCTTCTACCAAGACTTTGCTACGAAGCAAACTCAATTTAACAGTGATTCACTCGTGAACTTATTTGTGGTGAACTTGAATCCAGAAGTGGGCTCGACTCCAATCATCATTGCAGTGAACACCCTAATTGAGTTTGCTAAGTATATGCAAAATGATTTTGGGTATGATGTGGATTATAGTATTTTAGCAGTCAACAACAATCATTTTCACGCCTTTAAAAACCCTCAAATTCCGGTTCGAATCATTGATGAGCTATTTATAAGTGCTTCGCAAAGCGGCTATTCCCTAATGTCATATCAATTTACGGGAGCCCAATTGGACTTAGATGGTGTGAAGTTAAACATCTTTAATAACGGTGATGATGAACAACCAGATTGGGGTCTGCAGGTAGTGGATGAGCACGAGAACGTTTCTTGGTTCCAGTTATTATTAAAGTACGACTTTCTAAAGAATTGGTACTTAGATAACCTTGCCGATTTAGAAATCGACGCAAAATAATTACAGGGAGGGGCTCATTTGGATTTTAAAACGCTGTTAATCAATGCGGTAAACTATTACCGTCAATATGAACAAAAAAATCAACTCCAATATTTACCAGATACCAGGTTCAAGAATGCATTTGTTGAATTGGACGTTTCTTTTGCTAAGCTTGCAGATATGATGGGTTGGTTTATTGCTAAAGCAGAGCGTCCGACCGAAAGTTCTGCTGAATTATTGGCTCAATATGCAAAGGTAATGCGGGCATTTTTACTAGTTGCCAACCTGAGAAATTGGAATCGTAATGTTTTGATCGATGATGCAGAGTTGACTAAATTAAGTCATCAATTTACAAAAACAGATCTAAGCAAGATTTACCTAGCAACTAAAAATATGTTATTTGCTGCTTACTTTAAACACAGTCAAGCTGATTTTAACCATGCGTGGAAATTATTTTTGAAACTAGGGTTAGCTGATTTAGGGTTCAGCGTTGATGATATCAATACTGAATTCAACCACCAGGTTAATTTGGACCGCGATTGATCCCAAATAATTTAAAATTATGGATTGACACATTTCGTTTCATCTCGTATAATCATTAATGTTGTTTGAATGTCGCAGTAGCCCAGTTGGATAGAGCAACGGTCTTCTAAACCGTAGGTCGAGAGTTCGAGTCTCTCCTGCGACATTAAAGATGGCATTAAAAAAACATTAGTCTTTTTGGACTAATGTTTTTTTGTGGCTTGACTTTTGATGATTAGGTAGGCTATACTAGTCATTGTTGTATTTGTGGACTTCCACAGCTACAACCGCACGATTTAAGTATTAAGTTCGCGTTTTACGACGCTTAATTTCGGCGAGTCTAAGCAAATTATTTAAGGAGGTGCACATAAATGTACGCTATTATTATTACAGGTGGTAAGCAATACAAGGTTGCTGAAGGTGAATCAATCTTCGTTGAAAAGCTCAATGCTAACGAAGGTGATAAGGTTACCTTTGACAAGGTTGTATTCGTTGGTGGTGACTCAGCTAAGGTTGGTGCTCCACTAGTTGATGGTGCTTCTGTTTCAGGAACTGTTGAAAAGCAAGGTCGTGAAAAGAAGATTACCATTTTCAGATACAAGCCTAAGAAGGGTTCTCAATCCAAGAAGGGTCACAGACAACCTTACACTAAGGTTAAGATTGACTCAATCAAGGCTTAATTAAGGAGTTATTAATGATACAAACAATTATTGATTATCAAGGTGATTTGATCACTTCATTCGAATTAACAGGCCATGCTGATTCTGGTGAATATGGTCAAGACATTGTTTGTTCAGCGGTCTCGGCATTGTCGATTACTACGACGAATGCTTTACGGACGGTTGCTGGAGTTACCCCTGATGTTCAAAGTGATGCCGTTAACGGTGGATTATTGATCGTCAAGGTGCCAGTCATTAGTAATCACGAGCAGTCATTGAAAGTCCAGACGTTGCTTGCAGCGTTTGAATTAGGCATGACTGAGATTGCGAATAGTTATTCACAATACGTTAATTTAAAAATAAATCGATAATTTCCATCCGTGGAGGTGTAATCAAATGTTAGAAATGAACTTACAATTCTTCTCTCACCATAAAGGGGGAGGTTCAACTGCTAATGGTCGTGACTCAGCTGGTCGTCGTCTAGGAACTAAGATTCCTGATGGTGGTATGGCTACAAAGGGTGCAATCATCTACCGTCAACGTGGTACTCATATTTACCCAGGTAAAAATGTTAAGCGTGGTGGCGATGACACTTTATTTGCTCTTGCTGACGGGATCGTTAAGTTTGAACGTTTAGGCCGTAACCGTCGTCAAGTTTCAGTATACCCAGTATCTGAAGCTGTCGCTAAATAATACGGATAAAAGATAACTAAGGAGCCTTAAGGGGCTCCTTTTTATTTTGTGACCGATAATCACATAGTTGCCAAGTATGTTATAATATTCAAGATAATTAAGATATGAATATCATTGTTTCTACTATAGGAGGAATAACAATGGCTACAATTTCAACTGCACAATTTAAGAATGGTTTAACAATCGAAGTGGATAACGCAATTTGGAAGATCATCAGTTTCCAACACGTTAAGCCAGGAAAGGGTGGCGCTTTTGTTCGTTCTAAGTTAAAGAACCTAAGAACGGGTGCCGTTCAAGATAAGACTTTCCGTGCCGGGGCTAAGATGGAACAAGCTCCAATTACGACTAGAAAGATGCAATACCTTTACGGTGATCCAACTGGTTGTGTCTTCATGGATATGGATACTTACGAACAAATCACGATTCCAGAAAACCAAATTGAAGAAGAAATGAACTACCTTCAAGAAAACATGGAAGTAAACGTGATTCAATACGGTAGTGAAACCCTTGGGGTCGACTTACCAAATACGGTTGTTTTGGAAGTTGCTGAAACTGAACCAAGTATCAAGGGAAATACCGCTTCAGGTGGTTCTAAGCCCGCAACCATGACGACTGGGTTAGTAGTCCAAGTCCCATTCTTCGTTAACTCTGGTGACAAGTTGACCATCAATACTACGGATGGGACTTATATCTCCAGAGCTTAATTACAATATCAATACCGGCATTTAATGAAAGGGTGATATTTATGGCAGAGAGTAACACTTTATTAAAGGGTAGCAAGGAAAACGGCGGTTCGATCAATATTGCCCCGCGGGTGCTTGAAATTATTGCAAGCATTGCTGCCGTTAAAGTTCCCGGAGTGGAAAGAATGCGTGGTTCATTTGCTACGGGAGTGAATGAATTATTTGGTCATAAAGATTTTGGAAAGGGGATCAAGCTTTCCTTCAATGATCAAGACCAAGTTAGCGTTGACATCTATGTCTATGTTGATTATGGTGTCTCAGTTCCTAAGGTAGCATTAGAGATTCAAGATAAGGTCAAACAACAGTTATTGTTCATGACTGAATTGGATGTCTTGGATGTTAATGTTCATGTTGATGGGATTGTGCATGCTCATTCTGAAAGCAAAATTGATCCTGATGATTTATTTGCGGATAACGATAAGAGTAAGGGTGAGTAAAAAGTGAGTTTAAATCGGCACCAAATTAGAGAGCTTGCTTTTCAGACCTTGTTTGCAATTAATACAAATAAGGAAACTGATAAGGAAAGTTTTTTCCATGTAATTGTAAAAGATGATGAAGCTAATTACCCTGATTATTTACGTCAATTAGTTGACGGTGTGTTAGATCATGAATCTGAATTAGATTCACAGATTAGCCAATACTTAGGGCAACGCTGGTCGATCAGCAGAATTGCCAAGGTCGATCTGATCATCTTACGAATTGCATTTTACGAACACGATTATGTTGATGATATTCCAGATAAAGTTGCGATTAATGAAGCAATCGAACTGGCTAAAAAGTATAGTGACGATCGTTCCCGTCGTTTTGTTAGCGGCGTGCTTTCCCACTTGGTCGAAGACTAATCAAATTCGAAAATTAATAATAATTTAATTTTATTATAAAGGATTCGTACATTGTGCGAATCCTTTTTTAAATTAATCTTGGTTATGCTAAAATAAAGATGGGTACGAAACAATTAAGTTCATAAAAAATCAAGGGGTTGAATGGAATCATGGCACAAATTATTGATGGAAGAGCATTAGCAAAGAAAACTAATGACGAAACTAAGCAAATGGTTAATGAATTACATACTTTAGGGATTAAGCCCTGCTTAGCAGTCATTTTAGTTGGGGACGATCAAGCTAGTGCCCGTTATGTTAGAAATAAGCATAAAAAGGCAGAACAATTAGGGATCGAATCCATCGTGAACCACCTGCCTGCCGAAACAACACAATCTGAATTATTAAAAGTTGTGAATGAATATAATGACGATGCATCAATCGATGGGATCTTAGTTCAATCCCCACTACCAAAACAAATTGATGAACAATTGATTACCAGAACGATCAAACCTGAAAAAGATGTTGATGGTTTTCATCCCGTTAACGTTGGGAACCTATTTTTAAATGAACCGAAGAACTATCCCGTTGCCTGTACCCCTAAGGGAATAATGGCAATGTTTAAAGAATATGACATTGATCTGACTGGTAAAAAAGCAGTTGTGATCGGTAGAAGTGCTATCGTTGGGCGACCAATGGCAGCATTGCTGATTAATGCGAATGCGACGGTTACGGTGCTCAATCACTATTCAGAAGATGCTAAGCACTTTATTAAGGAAGCCGATGTAGTCGTTGCTGCGACCGGTAAGTTGCACATGGTATCAGGTGATGACTTGAAAGCAGGGGCAACTGTAATTGATGTTGGCCAAAACTTAAATGAGGATGGCAAGTTAGTCGGGGACGTGGATTATGACTCTGCTGAACCAGTTGCTGGCTACATTACACCAGTTCCAGGTGGAGTTGGCCCAATGACAATTGCGACCTTGATGCGTCAAACCGTTGAACTGGCATCATGGGGGGCGAAGAATAAGAATGGTAGATAGTCAACAGTATTTATCAGTCACTGCATTGAACCATTATATTAATCTAAAGTTTGAAAAAGATCCTTACTTGAAAGTGGTTTATGTTACTGGTGAAATTTCAAATTATAAGGACCGCAAAGGCCATAAATACTTTTCAATAAAGGATGACAAAAGTAAAATCAGTGCCGTGATTTGGGCATCCGATTTTAGGAACGTTATGTTTGAACCTAAAGATGGGATGAAAGTTAATATTGTTGGACGTGTTTCTACCTACACTGTGGGTGGTAACTACCAACTGTATGTTACCAAAATTGAGCCAGAAGGCGTTGGTTCATTATTTCTAGCTTTCGAACAGCTAAAAAATAAGCTGAACAGTGCAGGGTATTTTAATGAAGCCCATAAGAAACCACTTCCACAATATCCGAATCGAATTGCGGTTGTTACCTCTGAAAGTGGTTCAGTAATTAAGGATATTATTACCACCGTGAGAAGACGGTTTAAAATTGCTCAAATAGTGTTGTTTCCAGCCGTAGTGCAGGGAAAAGCAGCTGCTAACAGCATCGCTAACCAAATCAAACGCGTAAATTCAATAGGTAATTTTGATACAATGATCGTTGGTCGTGGTGGGGGGTCTATTGAAGACCTTTGGCCCTTCAATGAACAACCGGTGATTGACGCTATTTATAACTCTAATATCCCGATAATATCATCGGTAGGCCATGAGACCGACAATACGATTGCTGATCTGGTTGCTGATAGACGTGCAGCTACACCGACTGCGGCTGCAGAATTAGCGGTTCCCGATTTCGCAAGTATCTCTAAACTTATTAATAATAATAGTGAATTTTTAATAAATAATTTTTCTAATTACATTAGTAGCCAAAAGAATTTATTAAATGAAATTATGAATTCATATATTTTTAAACAACCGCAACGCTTATATGAGATATACGTTCAACAATTAGACACTTTAGTTGATCAATTAAATAGTTCTTTGTATGGTCAGATAGAGTATAAGCAAAAACAGTTACAAAATTTAATTTATCAATTGAACTACCAATCACCAAATAGTTTGATTCAAAATGAACGCAATCAATTGAACCTGATTGAACAGCAGTTACAATCTAAAATTAATAACATTATCAATAATAAGGACTATACCTTTAGAAGAATCGTTGGTAATTTGAATCATTTAAGCCCGCTCCAAACAATGAGTCGGGGCTACACCTTTGTATCAAAGAATGATTATGCAGTTAAAAAAATCACCGATTTGAACGTTAATGATCAAATTGATTTGACGTTTATCGACGGGGTTGCTAAAGCTGAAATTAAACAAATTATAAATAGGGAGCTCGATTAATTATGCCAGAAAAACCATCTTTTGAAGCCAATATGCAAGCATTACAACAAATCGTTCAACGATTGGGACAAGGAGACGTGCCATTAGAAGAAGCGTTGAATCAATTTCAACGGGGGGTCGAAATTAGCCGAGAATTAAAAATGACCTTAGCTAATGCTGAGAATAAGTTGACCCAAGTAATGAATGATGATGGGACCCAAAGTAACTTTAACAGGGACCAGGGAAATTAAAATGCCCATTGATGAACGGTTAAGGGATTTTGAAGCTCGGTATCGAGCTGAAATTAATTCCTTTTTAGTTGAAAACCTGCCAGTGGATGTTGATCAACCAAGACTATCAGAATCGATGCTTTATTCAGTTGCAGCGGGTGGAAAACGGCTTCGGCCACTATTGACCCTAGCGGTCCTAAAGACGTTTGGGGTCCCAATTGATCATTCTCGATTAAAGGGTGCCTGTGCGGTTGAATTACTGCATACCTATTCATTGATCCACGATGATTTACCCGCAATGGATAACGATGATTTAAGGCGGGGCCAACCCACGAATCACGTCCGATTTGGGGCTGGAATGGCCACGCTGGCGGGTGATGGATTATTGACGCTTGCTTTTCAGTGGCTGGTCGATAATGATTTATCCCCTGAAACGAAGGTGGCGTTGGTATCTGAACTCAGCAAGTTAGCCGGGCCATCTGGGATGGTTGCAGGCCAAGCTGATGATATTTATTATGAAAACCAGCAGTTGGCATTTAGTGATCTAAAGAAGCTGCATCGCCATAAGACTGGTGACTTAATCATATATTCAGTGAGAGCTGGGTTCATACTAGCTGATCATCAAGACTGCAATGATGAATTGAATCAATTTGCAGAGGCGTTCGGGTTAGCATTTCAAATTTATGATGATATTTTAGATGTGACTAGTACTGCCAAGCAATTGGGCAAGCCGGTTCACCAGGATGCGATCAAGAACACCTACCCGAATTTATTTGGGCTCGACCGTTCTTATCAAGAGTTATCGAAGACGATTGATACTGGGCGGGCAGCCTTACAGAAGATTCAAATCGAAAAAAATATTGATACGTCACTATTGGCATCGTTTTTTTCGTATTTTCAAGTTTAATGGAGCGGAAGCATAAATGGAAAAGCAAAGAGTAGATATTTTGTTAGTTGCGCAGGGGCTTTTTGACTCGCGTGAAAAGGCTAAACGGGCGGTCATGGCCGGAGAAGTCTTGGGTAAAAATGAGGAACGATTGGACAAGCCCGGTGAACGGATCCCCATTGATACCAAATTACACTTAAAGGGCCGTGCTCTGCCATACGTTAGTCGCGGTGGTTTAAAGCTTGAAAAAGCGCTACGGGTGTTCAAAATTGATGTTAGTGGACTAATCGTTCTAGACATTGGTTCTTCGACCGGTGGTTTTACAGATGTAATGCTCCAATCTGGTGCTAAACAAAGTTACGCCCTTGATGTTGGTAGTAACCAGTTGGTTTGGAAACTGCGCAATGACCCACGAGTAATCGTAATGGAGCACACCAATTTTCGGTATAGTAAGCTAGCTGACTTTACTGATGGACAACCAGAATTTGCGTCGATTGATGTTTCATTTATTTCATTGCACTTAATCTTACCGCCATTAAAACAGATCATTAAGCCGAATGGCGAGGTCGTGGCATTAGTCAAGCCTCAATTCGAAGCTGGTCGAGAAAACGTTGGGAAACATGGGATCGTTCGTGACCATAATGTGCATGTAGCCGTCTTAAATGATATCGTGCAATTTGCAGTGGCGAGTGGCTATTCTGTATTAGGCCTAGACTACTCACCGATTAAGGGTGGCGAGGGCAATATTGAATTTTTGATTCATTTAAAGTCAGTTGACCAGCCCATGATTTCACCCGATGTTTCCGTTGATCAAGTATTACAACGAGCTGATGAAACGTTGAACGTAAAAAAATAGGATCAAAGGGGGGTTCTGAATTGAAAAAAAGAGATCGACAACACATGATAAAACAGTTAATTAGTAAGGAAGCAATTCGCAATCAGGCTGAATTTGTTAAAATGCTGGATGCGGTGGGCGTTAAAGTAACCCAAGCGACGGTCTCTCGTGACATTAAAGAAATGCGGTTAGTAAAAGTACCCTCCCGCTCTGGTGGCTATAAGTATAGTTTGCCACAGGAGAAAAAAATCAATATTGAAAAGAAGCTCCAACAAGCAGTTGAGGATTCTTTGATCTCAATTGCGGTGCAAGATAAAAACGTGATGATTAAGGTCTCGCCCGGAAGTGGGCCCGTGATTAGTTCATTAGTAGGTAAAATGAACTATGATGAAATTTTTGGGACGCTTTCTGATGATAGCACGATCTTAATTATTTGTACTTCTGATGATGCCGCTAATCAATTACGAGACAAATTGAATCAACTAGTGGTAAAATAAAAAGACTTAGATAACAAGTCTTTTTTTAGTATAGGGGGATTTCTCCATTGCTACAGGAATTAAATATTAAAAATTTAGCGATTATTGATCATATTGATGTTAATTTTGAAGACCATATGACCGTTTTGACCGGAGAAACCGGAGCCGGAAAATCAATTGTAATGGATGCGATCGGATTATTAGCTGGTGGTCGCGGTTCTAAGTCTTTGATTCGGACTGGTTCAGACAAATTAGTTCTTCAGGGGCAATTCGTCTTTCCTAAGGCGGGATTAACCTATCGACTATTGGATGAGCTCGGGATCGATCATGATGATGATAACGTGATTTTACAACGTGAGATTACCCGAAATGGGCGGAACGTTTGTCGGATTAATGGGATGTTGGTGAATACGAATACGTTAAAGCGTGTTGGGCAAACGATCGTTGATATCGAAGGGCAACACGATCACCAAGAACTATTGCGTCCCGAACGACACCTACATTTATTGGATGAATTCATTGGAACGCCGATTAAAAAAATTCGGGAACAATACCAAGAAAGTTACCAACGGTTCCGTAAGTTAAAACAACTGGTCGCAGATAAGAATAATAACCAACAACAATGGGCTCAACACATTGACATGCTTCAATTCCAAGTCAATGAAATTAGTTCAGCGAACCTTTTGGAAAACGAAGAGGCTGAACTAGTGAGTGAGCGCGACCAATTATTGAACCATCAAAACATTAGCGATGCCTTGAAGGGGAGTTTTGTGCACATCAATGGTGATGATACGCTCAGTCCGTTGGATATGATCGGGGATGCGATGAATTCAATGCAGTCGATCGAACAATATGGTGAAAATTATCAAGCGATTAGTGCCGATTTACAAAATGCTTATTACGCCCTCCAAGATGCTTCTAATCAAATTTCACATGAATCTGATTTACAGGAATTTGATGCGAATCGCCTTTCTGAAATTGAATCCAGATTAGATTTGATCTATCAGCTCAAGCGGAAGTACGGAGACTCAATTCATAAGATCTTAGCTTATTATGAGCGGATTAGTGACGAGCTCGCCCAAACGGAAGCTGATCAAAGCGATAGCAGTGATTTGGATGCGCAGCTTTTAAAAGTTGAAACGCAATTACAAAAACAAGGTGAGCAAATGAGCACCATTAGGCATCAGTATGCGATTAAGCTGGCCCAATCGATTCATAAGCAGTTAGCAGATTTATACATGGCGCAAACACGTTTTGAAGTTCATTTTGAACCATTGGCTGCCCATCACTATACCAGTAGCGGGATTGAGAACGTCTCATTTTATATTCAAACGAATCCGGGGGAAGGATTCCATGAATTATCTAAAATTGCATCTGGTGGGGAACTATCTAGAATCATGTTGGCATTGAAGACCATTTTCGTTAGTGCCCAGGGCATTACTTCAATTATCTTTGATGAGGTTGATACTGGAGTCAGTGGTCGGGTCGCTCAAGCGATGGCCGAAAAAATCAGTGCAATTGCTGAGACCGAGCAAGTCTTGTGTATTACCCACCTGCCCCAAGTCGCTGCAATGGGTGATCATCATTACTTTATTGGCAAACAGGTCATAAAAGACCGCACCAAAACGACCATTAAAAAGTTAGACCATGATCAACAGGTCTCTGAACTGTCTAGAATGCTAGCAGGTAAGAAGGTAACTAAGTTGACCCTCGAACACGCAGGTGAAATGTTAAAGATGGCCTCTGAAAAGAAACAGCTTTAATCTTAATAATGGGTTGATAAATTAGTCAAAAAAAGTGATAATATAAATAATAGTTTATTTTGAGGGGATATCTAAAAATGGTCAAAAGAGGAATGTTAATTGTTTTATCGGGGCCTTCTGGGGTTGGGAAGGGAACCGTTAGAAAAGCGCTTTTTAATGAACCAGACGTTGATTTTCAGTATTCAATTTCTATGACGACTAGAAAACCACGGGATGGCGAAAAAAACGGGGTTGATTACTTCTTTGTTTCGAAAGAAGAATTCGAAGAAAAAATCAAAAATGGTGAGATGCTAGAGTATGCTAAGTATGTTGATAACTACTATGGCACCCCACTCGAATACGTTAACCAAACCCTTGAATCGGGCAAGGATGTCTTTTTAGAGATTGAAGTAAATGGTGCGATGCAGGTTCGTGCTAATTCACCTGAGGGGGTATTCGTATTTTTGACTCCCCCTGATTTATTGGAATTAAAGAACCGTTTGATCGGCCGGGGGACTGATGAAATGGAAGTCATTAATAAGCGGATTCATACTGCAGTTGGTGAAATTAAGATGATGCGTAATTATGATTATGCGGTTTTGAACGATGAAGTGGCAAATGCTGTTGCTAACATCAAAAACATCGTTAGAAGCGAACGACTAAAGGTAACTCGAGTAATGCCCGATTACCTTTCCATGTTAGGAGATGAAAATTAATGTTATTATACCCATCTGTTGATAAATTACTAACGCAAGTTAACTCTCGTTATTCTTTAATCATGTTGGCCAGTAAGCGTGCCCATGAACTAGATGATGGTGCTAAGCCATTATTATCAGAATACAAGTCACAAAAATCAATCGGAAAGGCGTTCGAAGAAATTGCTGCGGGCGTTGTTCAGATTGACCGTTAGACTGATTGTTTTACTCTAGAAACCTTTGTGAAATTCACAAGGGCTTTTTTAATATTCGGAGGTTAAAATGATTCAAAATTTAAACGTTGCCCTTTATGTCACTGGTAGTATTGCTGCTTATAAGAGTTTATTGATGACTAGATTATTAGTAAAAGCGGGGGCCCATGTACGGGTCTTAATGACCGATGGTGCATGTAAATTTATTCAGCCATTGAGTTTTCAAGCCCTTTCTCATTTTCCAGTCGTAACCAATCAATCTGCTGGGATGCATGATGACCAAATTACCCATATTGAATTAGCCCAGTGGACTGATTTAGCATTGGTAATGCCTGCTGATGCGAACACGATTGCGAAGATGGCCAACGGGATTGCTGATAACGAGGTGCTGACGACTTTACTAGCTACTAGTGCAAAGAAGGTACTCGTCCCTGCCATGAACGATCAGATGTTGGCAAATCCTGCGACCCAGCGTAATTTAGCGACCGTTCGTGCTGACGGGGGCATAATAATTGACCCCACGGTTGGCTTTTTAGCAGAGGGCTATGAAGCTAAAGGCCGAATGGCTGAACCTGAATTTGTCCTTGAGCAACTAATGGCATTGAATGCTCCGACTGAATTGCCCTTAAAGCATAAACGGGTGCTAGTAACAGCGGGAGCCACTCGCCAGCCAATCGATCCAGTCAGATTTATTACGAATGCTTCTTCAGGTAAAATGGGGATTTCCGTTGCCAAAGCAGCTGCTAAGCTAGGGGCTGATGTTACTTTAATCTGTGCTGACGTTAGAGTGGCGATTCCAGACGGGATGAAAATAGTTCGGGTGGTAACTAGTGCGGAATTGAAGACCGCTGTGCTACAATTAATGAATGAAAACGATGTATTAGTAATGACTGCTGCTGTTGCTGATTTTGAATCGCTGCACGTTCAAAACCAAAAAATTAAAAAGAATGCCCAATCGGAAACGTTCACCCTCCAATTTAGGGAAGCTGCCGATATTTTAAAGGCGGTTGCCAAGGTGAAACGGCCTGATCAGTATACGGTTGGTTTTGCGGCTGAAACTAATAACCTAAAGCAAAACGCGTTAAAGAAGCTTCGTGACAAGGGGTTGAACATGTTAGTAGCAAATGATGTTGCTAATCAAAAAATTGGCTTTAGTAGTGATGATAACCAAGTGACGTTCTTTTTGGACGATCACGAACCAATTCAAACTGCAGTATTACCTAAACAACAGATTGCAGATCAATTAGTTCGGCTGATTGCCACTGATTTAAAATAAGAAAGGATTCGATTTGCGGTGAAATTTGCACAAGTGTTAGTAGACGTTCCGACAATGCAAACTGACAAACCATACACTTACAAAATTCCAGATGCACTAGCGGATGACTTAAAGTTAGGGATTCGAGTGATCGTTTCATTCGGTCGTGGAAAGCGAAAAGTCCAGGGCTTCATTGTTGGTTTTACTGACCATGTTGATTATGACGGGGAAATCAAGCCCATTGATTCGATCATGGATTTAACCCCTGCTGTTAATTCTGAGATGTTGCAACTTTCTGCCTGGTTGGCGAAAACGACATTTGCGTTTCGAATTAGCTGTGTGTTAACGATGTTACCAAGTGTTATGCGTGCCAAATCGACCAAGGTATTAAGAACAACCGAAAAGCCATTAAGTAAAGAATTAATGGCTTTATTTGGTGATCGTAGCGAGCTTAAATACAATGAAGCAGATTTTACGCCAGCCCAAATGAAGGCGATAATTGATGCGGTGCAATCAGATCAATTATCAGTCGATTATGTGGTCAAAAACCAAGCGCGCCCTAAGCAAGTCGTAAAGATTAGCGCTAATCAAGATGTTAATGAATTACAAGCAGCCCTTGCAAACGTTAGTAAACGAGCTACGGCTCAGCAAAAGATCCTAAAGTGGTTAATTGATAATCCTGACCGTCAAATTGTTCAATCATCCTTATCAAATGAACTGGGGATTAATGTTTCAACGATTAATACCGCTGTTAAAAATGGCTGGGCGCGAAAAGAAATGGTGACCGTTTTACGTGATCCCGCTAATCATCATATTGACAAGAACTATCCACTGGCCTTGAATGATGATCAACGAGTGGCGGTTGAAAAGATCGCAGCTTCGATTAAAAGCGAATCAGACGATGTCTACCTTTTAGAAGGGGTGACTGGTTCTGGTAAAACCGAGGTGTACCTTCAAGCGATTCAAAAGGCATTGGTAGCTGGTAAAACAGCCCTAATGTTAGTTCCAGAAATTGCATTAACGCCCCAGATGGTCAATCGGGTCAAGGGGCGGTTCGGCAATTTAGTTGCCATGTTGCATAGTGGCCTTTCAATGGGTGAAAAATACGATGAATGGCGGCGGGTGAATTCAGGCGATGCTAAAATAGTGGTGGGGGCTAGATCAGCTGTGTTTGCTCCACTAACCAATATCGGGGTCATCATCATGGATGAAGAACACGATAGTAGCTATAAGCAAGAAGATCCACCCCGCTATAATACCCGTGACGTTGCCAAATGGCGTGGTCAATATAACCATTGTCCAGTTGTGTTGGGTAGTGCGACACCTTCCTTAGAATCACGCGCTCGTGCTGGGAAGGGGGTCTATCAGTTATTAATGTTACCCCATCGGATCAACCATCAATCTTTACCAGTCGTCAACGTTGTCGATATGCGTAATGTGGTGAAGGATGACGGTGAAACTGATTTTTCCAGGCCCCTTTTAGCAGCGATTCAAGATCGGTTGGACAAACACGAGCAATCCGTTTTAATGCTTAATCGACGGGGCTATTCTTCGTTTCTAATGTGTCGGGATTGCGGCTTTGTTTTGAAATGTCCTAATTGTGATATTTCATTAACTTTGCATTTAAATGGGCATCGGATGCAGTGTCATTATTGTGGATTTGAGCAACCGATCCCCAATGTGTGTCCGATTTGTCATGGGCATCAGCTCCGTTCATTTGGAACCGGGACCGAAAAAGTGGAACAAGAGCTGAATCGGCTATTCCCGAACGCCAGGGTAATTAGAATGGATGTCGATACTACGAAGCGGAAGGGCGCCCATGAAAAACTACTGGCTCAATTTGGTAGTGGGCAAGCTGATATTTTATTGGGGACCCAAATGATCGCAAAGGGGCTTGATTTTCCAAACGTGACCTTAGTCGGGGTCTTAAATGCCGATACTTCACTAGAGCTCCCTGATTTTCGGGCGAATGAAAAAACCTTTCAACTATTGACGCAAGTCAGCGGAAGAGCTGGTCGGGCTGAAAAGAAGGGGGAGGTTTACATTCAGACTTTTAATCCTGATAATGAGGCGATCCAATTCGCTAAGGATCAAGACTATGAAGCTTTTTATCGTTGGGAAATGCGGTTGCGCTTTATGGCTAACTATCCGCCATATTTCTTTACGATTCGAGTGACCGCCAGTGCAAACTATGAAAATCAAGCTGCCAAGACCATTTATGAAGTTAACCGCTTTTTAAGACAGCATTTAGGGAATCGCAACATTATTTTGGGACCAACACCATCTGCGATTTCACGGATTAATAAAAAGTATTATTATCAAGTACTGGTTAAATATAAACACGAACCAAAGCTCCCGCAGCTATTGGAATATATTTTAAATCATTATCAAACAGCGACGCGGCACGGAATCTATATTTCAATCGATTCTGAACCCGTTAGCTTTATGTAAGGAGAATTTGCAAATGACATCAATTGTATTTATGGGGACCCCGTCCTTTAGCGTTCCCATCTTAAAGGGACTAGTTGAAAACGGCTACGATGTTCAAGCAGTCGTCACCCAACCCGATCGACCAGTCGGCAGAAAACGGGTTTTGACCGCTTCACCAGTCAAACAAGCCGCCATTGAATTTAATTTACCAGTATTGCAACCAGCAAAGATCAGTGGTAGTCCTGAAATGGATAAAATAATTTCATTACAGCCCGACATTATCGTTACAGCTGCTTTTGGCCAATTTTTGCCAGATAAGTTATTATCGGCAGCTAAAGTGGCTGCGATTAATGTTCATGGTTCATTACTACCCAAGTATCGTGGTGGTGCGCCAGTTCAATATGCCATTATGAATGGTGATTCTGAAACTGGCATTTCAATTATGTACATGGTTAAGGCCATGGATGCTGGGGATGTAATTGCTCAACGGGCAATTCCGATTGAATCAAATGATGATACTGCTTCAATGTTCATTAAGTTGAGTGATTTAGGCCGCACGATGTTATTGGATGTGATTCCGCAGTTATTAAATGGAACGGCTGATCGGACGCCACAAGCAGATGCTGAAGTGGTGTTTTCACCAACTATTAAACGGAGTGAAGAACGGCTCGATTTTAATCAACCTGCTCGATTGGTGGATGCGAAGGTACGCGCGCTACGACCTGATCCAACTGCCTTTACGACTTTAAATGGCAAGCGGACTAAGGTATGGCAGACAACGCCGCTCACGGATTCGACTACCGAAAGACCAGGGGTGGTAGTAGCAAAGACTAAAAAACAATTGGTGATCGCAGCGGGGGATTCAACAACGTTACAATTGGATGTAATTCAACCAGCTGGTAAGCCAAAACAAAAGATCAGTGATTACTTGAATGGTGCGGGGCAAGCCATCCAAGTTGGGGAGCAAATTATTACCAATGACTAAACAAGATAATCCACGTCAATTAGCAGTGATTACATTGACTAAAATTGAACAGGGGGCGTATTCAAGCCTCCAATTGAATCAAATTATTCAAAATAGCAATATTGAAGAACGGGATGTAAACCTTTTAACAAATATTGTGTACGGGGTCCTTCAACATAAATTAACGTTAGAATATCAAATTGCCCCCTTCATCAAGAATCCTAAAAAGGTCCAACCATGGGTATTAGTTCTTTTAAAAACAGCGTTGTACCAAATGGAATACTTAGACCGCATTCCCAATCGGGCCATCTTCAATGAATCGATTAACATTGCTAAAACGATGGGGCACGATGGCATTCGCAAGATGGTCACTGGCATCTTGCATCAAATGGACCGCAATGGCGTGCGCAAACCTGATTCGATCAAAGATCCAATTGAACGCATGCAGGTGCAATTCAGTGTCCCCAGTTGGATCATTCAACAATTGATCAATCAAGTGGGGGCAACTAAAACGACGCACATTTTAGATTCGCTGAATCATCCCGCTAAGCAATCAGTTCGGACGAATACCGCTGTGATCGATCAAGAACGATTAACGCATCAGTTATCGTCAGCTGGCTTTGTGGTTACCAAAAGTCGTCTTGCTGATGAGGGTCTGATATTAAAGGAGCGTTCTGCGAACTCTGCAGTTGAATTTAAGAACGGGGAATTAACGATTCAAGACGAAAGTGCAATGCTACCCGTCGAGACCATGATGATCAAGCCAGATCAGCTGATATTAGATGCCTGTGCTGCGCCCGGTGGGAAAACGACGCAGATTGCAGAACAACTGGCGCTACAAAAAAGTGGCCAGGTAATTGCACTCGACTTACACGCCAGTCGCTTGAAACAGGTGGTCAAAAATGCCCAACGGATGCACTTAAATGAATATATTAAGACCAAGGCGCTTGATGCACGACAATTGGATTCAGTTTATGATGATCAAACCTTTGACCAAGTGCTCGTGGATGCCCCTTGTTCAGGGTTGGGCTTGATGAGACGTAAACCTGAAATTAGGTATGAAAAAACGATTCAAGATATAGAACACCTTGCTAAGATTCAATTAGCGATTTTAAATGCGATTGCCCCCAAAATTAAAGTAGGTGGTCAATTAACGTATAGTACTTGTACCATTATCGATCAGGAAAATCATGATGTATTGGTGCAGTTCTTGGACCAACATCCTGAATTTAAAATGCTGCCCATTGAGCTAGATAGTATTCAATCTAAGAGTGGTGAGTTAAGAATTTATCCGGATGACTTTGATTCAGATGGATTCTTTGTTGCAAATTTAGTAAAAACAGGTGATTAGATTAATGAGATTAAAAATTGCTTATCAGACTGATATCGGAATGGTGCGCCCCAAAAATGAAGACGATGCCTCATTTTTTTATGATCAAAATCATAATTTGCTAGCAATTGTTGCTGACGGCATTGGCGGTAATCGTGCTGGCGAAGTTGCTTCCAAGATGGCAGTCGATGGCATTGGTAAACGCTTTGAAAAGGAACGCTTACAATCGATCGAGCATGCTGCCGATTGGTTCGATCAACAAATTAATTTTGAGAACCAAGAAATTTTGGCAATTTCGATGCATGATCAACAACTAAGGGGAATGGGAACCACTTTTGTAGGGGTGATTGGCTTAGATCAAAAATACATTATTTGTAATATTGGTGACAGCCGTGGGTACGTATTTCGAAACGCTAAGTTAACCCAGTTGACGGAAGATCATTCCTATGTAAATGAATTGATCAAGGCTGGTAAAATTAGTAAAAAAGATGCGCTTTCCTATCCTTACAAGAACGTAATCGTAAGGAGTCTCGGAATTTCTAATCATGCTGAACCGACGATTTCAGATGGAGCTGTTCAATTAGGAGATCAATTTTTACTTTGTAGTGATGGGTTGACCGACTTAGTTTCAGAGTCCGTAATTAAGTTAATATTGGCATCTAGTCGTTCCACTGACGATAAATGCCGCAAATTAGTGGAAGTGGCGAATCAGAACGGTGGCACTGATAACATCACGGTTTTAATTATTGAAACTCAATCTGATCAAGGAGTTGATGATCATGATTAAGGGACGTTTATTAAACGGTCGTTACCGAGTTATTGATCAAATTGGTCAGGGGGGGATGTCTGATGTATACATTGCAAAGGATGTTCAAACCAATCGATTTGTGGCTGTAAAGTTCTTACGGGTCGACTTTCGCGATAATCCGCATACTAAGGCGCAATTTAAAAGAGAAGCACTGGCAATTAGCCATTTGAATAGCGAACACATCGTCAAAATATATGGATTCGAAGAAGATGATGGGATTCAATATTCAATCATGGAGTACGTTAAGGGGACGAACCTCAAAAATTATATTAAGGAACATGCTCCCATTTCGGTCCCGAACGTGATTAAGATTATGAATCAGATCTTAGATGCAGTCAGTGTTGCCCATCAAAATAATATCGTTCATCGTGATTTAAAGCCTGAGAACGTTTTGATCGATGGTTCAGAAAATGTGAAAATCACCGATTTTGGAATCGCAATTTTTGCAACTGAAAATACGTTGACGCAAACTAATTCAATCGTAGGTTCGATTCACTATCTATCTCCTGAGCAGGTCCGAGGTGAGGTCGCAACGAAGCGCTCTGACATTTATTCACTCGGAATCATTATGTATGAACTCCTTACAGGACAGGTACCATTCGATGGTGATAATCCAGTATCGATTGCTTTAAAGCATTCTAAGGCTCCATTGCCACCGATTAACAACGGCAAAAATAAGATTCCGCTCGCAGTCGAAAATGTCGTCTTACAAGCGACTGCTAAAAATCCTAAGGATCGGTTTGAATCGATTTCTGAAATGCAAAAGGCCTTAAACATCGCCCCCCATTTAAAACGGGTGCTACGGTTTACCCCGCAAAATTCATTTGATGTTGAAGATGAAACTAAAGTCATGAATTTTGATGATTTAAATTTATTGGATAATACGGCAGATGGTTCATCGAATCCCAATAAATCGGTTAAAAATCCTGGAAAGGTTTTTTGGGGGACTTGGGTCGGAGTCGTCGTTGGCATTTTGGTCGTCTTCGGATTGACGGTCCACTTCTTTTTTGTCCAGGTCCCATCTTTAAATGGGCTCTCCAAGGAGCAAGCGATTAAACGATTACAATCAACTGGCCTACAGGTCGACCGTATTAAGTATCAATATGCTGATAACGTGCCGATCAATCAAGCGTTCAATACTGATCCAGCAGCCAAGCGCTGGCTATTTCGCAATGATAAGGTCACGTTAGTACTTAGCAATGGGGTCAGTAAAATTGATTTGAGTAATTATATTGGCCAGGATTTCGATGTTACCGCTAAGGAGTTGGAAAATCAGGGCTTTACGGTTGAAAAAACGTACTCTAGTTCTGATACGTTCGGCAGTGGTAAAATTTTAAAACAGAATTTTATTCCGGGCAATTCATATAGTCCTCGGAATAAAACGATTAAATTTGAGGTGTCTGACGGGATTAAGCAGTTCATGATGAAACGATTGATCGGGCTAAGTAGGGATGAAGCTGCTAGTTATGTTCAGATGATGGGGTTAAATCCAACCTTCGATTATCAATATAATGATGAATATCCAGCTGGAATCGTGTTCAATCAAAATCCAGGGGATGGATTGACCGTTTATAATGGTGATAACATTATTATTTCAGTTTCCAAGGGTGAAAAGGCCAATGGAAAGGAAAATGGTTCCCATACTTTAAACGTTAATGTTAATTTACCATATAAGAGTAATAACAATAATTCAAACAATATTGATATTTACGTTAAAGATGAGGATAATTCGATCGATCATCTTTATCGCCGAATTACGATTTATCAAGATACTAAGTTCATCATTCCATTTAAGTTGGACGGAAAGACCCCCGGTGAATATAAAATTATTAGAGATGGTAAAACCATCAGCTATGTGAAAAATATTAATTAGGATTTTTTATCTAGATAAAATTTAGTATAATAAGACAAAAGGGGTGTTTAATTGGCAAAGGGAAGAATTTATCAATCATTGAGCGGTTTTTTTGACGTTCATTCTGATGGCAAGACCTACCGTACACGGGCGCGTGGTAACTTTCGAAAACACGGGATTAAGCCGGTCGTAGGTGATATCGTAGAGTTTGAAAATGACTATATTTTAAGCGTTGCTGAACGCAAAAATGCGCTAGTGCGCCCGCCGTTAGCAAATATTGATCAAGCGGTGGTGGTCACCGCTACGACTGAGGCTGAGTTTAGTATTAATTTATTAAATCGGCAGTTGATTGCGCTTGGTATCAGCCATATCAAGCCGATCATTTATTTTACTAAGTTAGATTTATTAACGCCGAAACGCTTTTCTACCATTCAATCGTTAGCTGATGATTACCAAAAAATTGGGTACACGACAATTTGTGCGCATCAGCAATCTGATGATGATTCATTACAAAATCTAAAAGCACATTTTGCGAACTGTTTAACTGTTTTTATGGGGCAAACGGGGGCTGGTAAATCAACGTTATTGAATAAGATTCTCCCTTCTTTACACCTGGCAACGGGTGAAATTTCTCAAGCATTGAACCGAGGACGGCATACGACACGTAAAGTCACCTTGATTCCGATTGCAGGTGGATTAGTTGCTGATACTCCTGGTTTTTCATCTTATGATACTTTTGACATTGATTATCGAGAACTAAGGGATTACTTTCCAGAATTTGTTCGCAACGCTCCTGATTGTAAGTTCAGAGGGTGTTTACATGTGAATGAACCTGGTTGTAAAATTAAAGCAATGGTTGCTGATGGTGAAATATTAAAGAGTCGTTATGATGATTATTTGCAGCTATTTAATATGCTCAAGAACCGTAAGCCCATTTATAATAAAAAGAAATGAGGAAAATGAAAATGATTAAAGTAGCTCCATCAATTTTAAGTGCAGATTACGTTAATTTACAAAGGGATATTGAAAAGGTTGAAAAGGGTGGTGCTGAATACCTCCATATTGATATCATGGATGGGATGTTCGTTCCAGCCATTTCATATGGACCTAACTGGGTCAAAGCCATCAGACCGATCTCAAAGATGATCTTAGATGTTCACATGATGGTACAAAACCCAGAACGCTACATCGATACCTTTGCCGATGCTGGTGCTGACTTGATCGGAGTCCACGTTGAATCGACTCCCCATATTCATCGGGCCCTTCAAATGATCAAGAATCAAAACGTGAAGGCTGAAGTAGTGATTAACCCAGGGACTCCTGTGGAAGCAATCAAGCCCGTTTTATATTTGGTCGATCAAGTGTTAGTAATGACCGTTAACCCTGGTTTTGGGGGCCAAAAGTTTATTCCAGAAACCGTTAAGAAGATCGCTGAACTAAACGCCATTAAGAAGGAAAATGGCTATGACTTTGATATTGAAATTGACGGAGGGATTAATGACCAAACCGTCAAAGAAGCCTATGATGCTGGTGCAACGGTAGCCGTTGCTGGTTCATATGTATTTGGTGCTGATGATCCTGCAAGTAAGGTTCAAGCAATTAAGGATGCGACTAAGTAATGGTAAAGCGGATTAACTTGTTAAGTGGCGGTCCGGTCGAAAACTGGCCTGCAGCGATTGAAGAACGCCAAGTTGATGGTGATTGGATTGGCGTTGATCGAGGGACACTACGGTTGATTAAATTAGGCTACGATCCCATTTATGCAATTGGTGATTTTGACTCAATGAGCTCAGCTGAATTGAAGTTAGTCCAAGCCCACGTTCATGGCAATCATCAATCTAATCCAGAAAAAGACGATACCGATACTCAGTTAGGCTTAAAGGTTGCAATTGAACGCTTTCATGCCGATGCAATTGACATTTATGGTGCAACTGGCGGACGAATCGATCACTTTTTGGCGAACTTTTTGATGGTTTTAGAATTACGGTTTAGAGCATACGCGCCCAAGATTCGCTTGATCGATAAGCAGAATACGATTAGTTATTTTTTACCGGGCAAGCACACCATTACAAAAGAACCCGATAAAAAGTACCTGGCGTTCGTGCCGTTGAACAAAATGACTTTAACGCTTAATGATGAAAGATATCAACTAGATCAATATCCAATTCAAAATCCAGTTTCTTTGGCCAGTAATGAATTTATTGGCGAGACTGGCCACTTTGAATTTGATCAAGGGGTCATGGCAGTAATTCAAAGCCGTGACAAATAAAAAAAGACCAGTTATAAACTGTGAAGAGCCCTCTATATGTTGGACAGAAAATGTTCAGCATATGGGGGTCTTTATTTTGGCAAAATATAGTTATGAATTTAGATTAAAAGTTGTTTTAGAATATCTTTTTGGAGTTGGATCAACTACGTTTAACCATAAATATAGCATTGAGGGTGTTGCAACAATCTACTCATGGTTAAAGACGGATAAAAAGTTTGGTAAAACAGCACTATTCAATAATAATGGATGTCATGTTAACCATAAAAGAGCCCAAAGAATCATGTAAAAATACAATTTACAGTGACAACTATAAGGGGAAATGTTTAGATAATGCTCAATGAAATCAATTTTCCATATTATGAAAATTGAAATGATGAACAAGGATTATAATACCAAAAAATCTTTAATCAATGCGATGAAAACATGGATTAAGGATTACAATAATAATAGATTAAAAACTAGGATATTAATCACAAAATCAATATTTGGGATTGATATCCTAGTAAAAAGTATTAGTCCAACCTATTGGGATCATATCAAAATTCTTTGATTACTTGAGCTAAATTAATATGATATTCAGCCTGTAATGCTTCATCTAAAAAGTAATATTCTACTGACATATGATCGCTAAAAGCCATTTGATAGATACGATCATCTGACATTTTCAATATATAATAACAACTATTTGTTGTTCTTGACACTTTAGCATTGACTACTTCTTTGAGTTTTAGATCTCCGCTTAACATTAAAGGGGAGTTCTCTATCTATTACGAGTTGCCTAAAAAATAAATCAATAGCTTTGCTTTGTGTTAATCCAATACTTTCCAGAACTTCTTTAGCTTGATTTTTTAAGTTCTCATCAATTCTGACGTTAAGGTTTGATTTCTTTGCCATTATTCTCCTCCTGTTCTTTTAATGTGAAACACTTAATCGTTTATGCACTAATGAAAACATGATATTATTAAGTTCGTTAGTGTGGTGCTAAATTAATAAAGAGGGGTTGTAAAATAAAATGTTATTAAATTTCGATGCTTCAACCGTTAAAAATATTATCAAGAGACACAATGTCTCTATAATGAAAGGTTTCAATTTAAATTATTTTGATCCAGAATTTTTAAAGAAATTAGCCATAGAAGATTTAACGATATATAACGAAACAAATCACGAAAACGATCAAATAAGCACTGATATAAATTATTCAGATTTAATAGAATATAACCAAGTCAACGAACATGAATACTCATTTAAAATAAATGTGTCAACTGAATTTAAAGGACTTGGTTTAAATCCCGAAATATCATTGATACCAATTGACACAGAAAATTTAAATTCAAAGGGCTTACTTGCACCAATTTTAACAGATGGTGGTTATATTTTTGAAGCACTAAATGATTCATCTGTTTCTGGTATGGACTTTGATTTTTATGCTGGCCGTATAGTAGATGGAATACACGAATACAGCGAATCTACATCTATTGAGTTTGGAAATAAAAAAGATATTTTAATTCCAGTCGGAAGTCCTATTGAAATAACGAGTAAATTACATGACTTAGGTTTTGCCGTTGGTGATTATATGGAAGAATGCTACGAAAACCAAATATTGGATTAAGTTTTTTCTTTTCCATGCTTCAGATAATAAATCTTATGTAAAGTAACGATACATTTGTAACTTTTTGTATCGTTACTTTATTTATTTGATTTTTCTCGATTACATTTACGCCAAAGCATTTGTAAATTATCAATCCGTTGAACCAGGCATTAAAAAGCATCCAGAACATTGTTAAGCATTCAATTGTGCATATTGATCAAGGAATTCAATATCGGAATGATAGTTGGAAGCTATTCATTCCATGTCCCTTAAGGGAACATATTTAATTGATACTCAAATGGAATCATTTTTTCATATCATGAAAATTGAAATGATGAACACGCATTATGATACCAAAAATCCTTAATCAATGCGATGAAAACATGGATTAAGGATTACAATAATAATATATTATTAAAAAAACTAGGATACCAATCACCAAATTAATATTTGGGATTGATATCCTAGTAAAAAGTATTATTCCAACCTATTAGGGTTAGAATAATACTTTTTTATTTAAAGTCATTAGACACGAGTAACCTTACCTGATTTTAAGGTACGGGCACTAACCCAAACTTTTTTAGGTTTGCCATCAACTAAAATCCGAACTTTTTGCAAATTTGGCTTCCAGCTACGACGTGAAGAATTTAAGGCGTGAGAACGCTTGTTACCGAAATGGGTTCTCTTACCGCTGATAAAGTCTTTAGCCATGATAATGCCTCCTTACATTTATTTTTTATTCTTTGTTTTAATACACTACAATAATTTAGCATATTATCAGTCTTTTTGCAATACTTTTCTTTCAAGTATTTTTACTTGACAGCTTCATAAGTCAAATTCGGGTTCAACTCTTTTGATTGTGCAGTTCTTGTGGTAATATTAGTAATTGTTTATAGTGTATTTCGAATCTTTTAAGGAGGCTATTGGATTGGCCGTTAAAATTAAGACAAAGTATGGAATTGTTGATATCAGCAGTGAAGTAATTGCTTCAGTGGTTGGTAGTGCAACTACTGATAATTATGGAGTCGTAGGAATGGCTAGCAAAAAGCAACTCCGTGATAATGTCAATAGTATTTTAAGAAATGAAAACTACTCAAAGGGAGTAGTCGTTAAACAAGAAGTGAATGGGATTGCGATTGAAGTAAACATCATTGTTAGCTATGGGACTAAGATCTCTGAAGTATGTCGTAATGTTCAATCAAAAGTAAAATATAATTTGGAAACCATGCTTGGCATTACTGCCAACGCAGTTAATGTGATAGTCCAAGGGGTTCAAGTTTTAAACGATTAAATCTAAACTTACCTCTTGTCTAGGGGGATATCAATTGATAGTAACGGAAATTGACAGTCATCAATTCAGAAAGATGATTCAAGCGGCCGCAGCAACGCTTAAAAACAATGCTGATTTTATTAACTCTTTAAATGTGTTTCCAGTGCCAGATGGCGATACTGGAACGAATATGAATTTATCATTAGCTAGTGGTGCGCAATACGTTGCCAATTCGAATAGTAATTCCGTTGGTGAGCTAGCCGAATCATTAGCAAAGGGACTCTTAATGGGTGCACGGGGGAATTCTGGAGTGATCTTATCACAAATTTTCCGCGGATTTGCTAAATCGGTTAACAAAAAGCCAACCTTGGATGCTAAGGATTTGAACGATGCGCTAGTCGAAGCTACTAAAACTGCGTATCGTTCTGTAATGAAACCAACCGAGGGGACCATTTTAACGGTCATTCATGGGGCAGCCGAAAAAAGTCGGGAAGTCTATTCCTCCATGGATGTTGCTGAACTCATGGATGTGGTTAGTGATGCAGCCGATGCTGCATTGAAGACGACTACCGATTTATTACCAGTCCTAAAGCAGGTCGGCGTGGTCGATTCTGGTGGCCAGGGACTAGCATTTGTACTTAGGGCGTTCGCTGATTCATTGAACGGTCGGGAAGTATCCGTTGCCAAAAACGATCCTACTGATGCAGATGTGGCTGAAATGATTGATGCTAAGCATCACAAGAGTGTGCAGGGTGAAATCGATCCTGCTGATATTAAATATGGTTATTGTACCCAGATAATGGTCAGAATTGGGCATGGTAAGCAAGTTGATCAAAAATTTGAATACCAACCATTCCATGATTACCTGGCTAAGCTGGGCGATTCCTTATTAGTAATTAACGATGATGAGATCGTTAAGGTCCATGTTCATACCGAACACCCTGGAAAAGTCCTAGCTTGGGGGCAACAATTTGGTGATTTAGCAACGGTGAAGGTTGATAACATGCGCCTTCAACAAGAAGATATCATCAATAATGATGCTGACGATGAACCCACTAAGGATGAAATCGACCGTCCAAATGATACGGCGGTCATTGCCGTTTCCAGTGGGCAGGGGATTGGCACGCTCTTTAATAGTTTGGGCGTTACCGACTTGATCAACGGGGGGCAAACAATGAACCCTAGTACTCAAGATATCGTTGATGCGATCAATAATTCACATGCACAGCGTGCGGTGATTCTACCTAATAACAGCAATATCTTTTTGGCAGCCGAACAGGCAGCTAAGGTTGCTAACGTGCCGACCGTTATCGTTCATACGAAGACGGTTCCGCAGGGGATGACTGCGATGTTGGAATATGATCCATCAGCCGATTTAGAAAAGGTAAAATCAGCCATGGAAGCTAATTTAGAGTTTGTCAAAAGTGGTGAAGTTACCCAAGCAGTTCGAGACACCGAATTGGATCAGGTCCATATTAAAAAGAATCAATACATGGGCATTGTAGACGGTAAAATTACCGTTACTAGTTCGAATATGATCGATGCTGCGACCCAAATGGTAAAAGCAATGTTAGATGAAGATAGTGAAGCAATCACCATTATTTACGGAAATGGTGCGAATGAACGTGAAGCTCAAAAGTTAAAGGATAAGATTATGAAAATGGATGAAGACCTAGAAGTTGAAATCCATGAGGGTGATCAACCGATCTATCCATTTTTAGTTTCTGTTGAATAAAGGTAATTAATCGGAATTATTTCCGATTTTTTTATTCGGAGGTGGTTGAAATTACTAATTTGAATGACGCAGTTATCAATTTGGACGGAGTTGGTCCTAAAAAACAACAGGTATTGAATAGTTTAGGCATTAAAACGATCAATGATGTTTTGAATTATTTTCCGTTTCGTTATGATAATTTCAATGTTCAATCATTATCTGAAATTCCGCCACAATCACAAGTTACACTGCGGGGGCTGGTCTTAGATCAACCGCAGATATTCAGATATGGTTATAGGCGGACGCGGTTGACCTTTTTAATGCAAGTTGAAAATAATGCGATTCGGGTCCATTTTTTCAATCAACCATGGTTGAAAAAGCAAATCACCACCAATCAGCCGATTGTTATTTTCGGGCGTTTAGACCTGCAAAAATTATCGATGGTGGGAATGCGAATTATTAGTACCACGACCAATAAGATGGAGCCAATTTACTCTGTAAATAAAACGATCAAGCAATCGACCCTAAAAAGTTTAATTCAAGAGACCTACGATCAATATCAAGATCAAATAGAAGAAATACTGCCATCATCTTTGCGTGAACGCTACCAACTAGAATCACATCGCCAGGTAATCCATGATATGCATTTTCCAGCGACGCTAGAAGACTCTAAGCTAGCGTTGCGCACCGCTAAGTTTGAAGAATTTTTTATTTTTCAAATGCGGATGCAGTTATTACGATTGCGTGATAATGATTTTACAGGGGTTAACATTAATTACGATCGGAAAGCCGTTGATGCGTTCATTGAGCACCTGCCATTTGAATTAACGGGAGCGCAGTCAAGGGTGGTTAATGAAATTCTTGCGAACTTGAACAATCATTCCCAAATGAATCGATTGCTACAGGGGGATGTGGGTAGTGGTAAAACGATCGTTGCAGCGATTGCGATCTATGCTGCGGCTACTGCAGGGTACCAAAGTGCTTTGATGGTCCCAACTGAAATCTTAGCGGAACAACATGCTAATGGTCTATCCCGCATTTTTGCTGATTTCCCCCTTTCGATTGTATTGTTGACAGGTGATACTAAACCAGCGGTTAGAAGGGAAATCCTTCCCCGCATAAAGAGTGGGGAAGTGGATCTTGTGATCGGGACGCACGCTTTAATTCAATCTGACGTTGAATTTAAAAACCTGGGGTTAGCGATCATTGATGAGCAGCACCGCTTTGGGGTTAATCAAAGAGGAGCACTTCGGAAAAAGGGGGATGCGCCTAACGTTTTGACAATGACTGCGACCCCGATTCCCCGAACGATGACCCTGACTGCTTATGGAGAAATGGATGTTTCAGTAATCGACGAGCTGCCGGCTGGCAGAAAGCCGATTATTACCTATTGGATCACTAGTAACCAGTTCACCAATGCACTGCCTTTCATCTTGGAACGCTTAAATCAACATGCGCAAATGTACGTAATCGCACCGTTAATTGAAGAATCTGAAAAGTCTGACATGCAAAGTACTGAGTCGATTTTTGAAATGCTGGAAAATTACTTACCAGGATTTAAGATCGGCTTGTTGCACGGTCGGATGAAGGATGAAGAGAAAAACGCCATTATGGATGCCTTTAAAAAACAAGCATTACAAATCCTGGTTTCAACGACCGTGATCGAAGTCGGGGTTGACGTTCCAAATGCTTCATTGATGCTTATTTTTAATGCCGATCACTTTGGGTTAGCCCAATTGCATCAATTAAGGGGGCGTGTCGGTCGTGGCGACAAACAATCCTATTGTATTTTGGTTGCCGATCCTAAAAATGAAGTTGGTAAAAAACGAATGGCAGTCATGGTCGACACCACGAATGGTTTTATCGTTGCTCAAAAGGACTTAGAGTTGCGTGGTTCAGGAGATGTCATGGGTCGCCAGCAATCGGGACAGGTGCAATTTAAGGTCGGAGATCCAGTAGCCGACTTAGTAATGCTTTCATATGCACAAATGGAAGCTAAAAATATCGTCAGCGATCCCGAATGGACCGTTCAGACTGATAATTTACCGTTAGTTAAATATTTAAATGATGAATCGCTGAATGATTCGTTAGATTAGGAGAGATATGATGAAAATTGCTGTTGATGCAATGGGTGGCGATTATGCACCTACTGAAGTTGTAAAGGGGGTTGAAATGGCTCGTGACCTTTATCCAGATATGGAATTCCAATTATACGGTCCTAAAGACCAGGTCGAGCCATTAGTAGCAAATAATGAACGGATTACACTAATCCATACTGACCAGGTGATTGAAATGGGTGAAGAACCCGTTAAAGCGATCAAGAATAAAAAGGATTCGAGTATGGTCCAAGCCGCACAAGCCGTTCATAATGGGCAAGCTGATGCATTTTTGTCGGGTGGTAACACTGGTGCATTACTAGCTGCTGGTTTGTTCATCGTTGGTCGAATCAAGGGAATCGAACGGCCCGCATTGACTACAACGTTACCGATGGTCGAGGGGCCAAATGATAAGTTTGTAATGCTGGACGTGGGGGCGAATGCTGATTCACGGGCATTCCATCTATACCAATACGCATTTATGGGAAGTTACTATGCTGATGCCGTCTTAGGAATTAAAAACCCACGGGTGGGGCTTTTGAACAACGGGACCGAAGCCGATAAGGGTGACAAGTTGCACAAGGCCGTCCACGAACTCCTGGCTGCCAACCACGATCTTAATTTTATTGGTAACGTTGAATCCCGTGAATTATTGAACGGGGCTGCTGACGTTGTTGTCACGGATGGTTTTACTGGGAACGCTGCTTTGAAGAGTACCGAAGGAACTGCATTGACGATGCTAAATTTGATCAAAAGTAGTATAATGAATGGTGGTTTAAAGGATAAGCTGGGTGCTTATTTCCTTAAGGATACTTTTAAGCAAATCAATACGAAGTTGGATTATTCTAAGTATGGCGGTGCGGTTTTGATCGGGGTCAAGGCGCCAGTCGTAAAAATGCACGGCAGTAGTAAGGCGACTACCGTACGGAATACTTTAGGACAAATTCATACCATGGTCGAATCCAATACGGTCGGTCAGATTGTTGATTACTTTAGCGCCCATGCTGATGCAATGAAGGCAATTAAGCAAGAAGCAAAGAATAACTAAATTGGTGAGGGATAACAATGACAAAAGATGAAGTTTTTAATAAAGTAGCTGATATGATTGCTGATCAATTTGAATTTGATCGCAGTAAGGTTACTGGTTCTTTGAACTTTAAAAATGATTTGGATGCTGATTCGATTGATTTTGTTGAATTTGTTTTGAACTTAGAGAGTGAATTTGGCGCTAGTATCGATGATGACGATGCTGAAAAATTAAATACGGTCGATGAAGCCGTTGATTATATCGTTAGTCATTCTTAAAACATTAGAATACATTTAAAGGGGGCGATTACTTTTGGTAATCGCTTTTTCTTGAATTAATATTAGGAGTGAAATTAAAAATGGATGCAGTCTTTGATAAAGAATTAGCGGATAACTATGGAATTAAATTTAATAACGAAACGCTGCTGGATGAAGCATTTACACAAGCTTCATATGTAAATGAACACCCTGGCCATCATTTAAAATTTTACGAACGAATTGAGTTTCTTGGGGATGCTGTTTATGAACTAGTGGTTTCTGAATATATTTTTAAACGGTATCCCAATTTACCTCAAGGCCAATTAACCCGTTTAAGAGCAGCGATGGTAAATGAACAAAGTTTTAGTAGCTTTGCTCGTGAATGTCATTTTGATAAGTACATTCGATTGGGGCACGGTGAAGAAAAGGCGAACGCGCGGAACCGCGACTCATTACTTTGTGATATTTTTGAATCATTTATTGGGGCAGTGTACTTAGATCAGGGGATGGAACCGGTAGTTCGGTTCTGTCATAAGGTCATTTTCCCAAAACTGGACGCAGGTTGGTTTGATGAATTTTTTGATCATAAGACCGAACTACAAGAAAAAGCACAGGTCAACGGGCCAGTGGCGATCGAATACCACTTATTAGATGAAAATGGTCCCGAAAATCACCGTCGTTTTAAGGTTTCCGTTACCATTGATGGGAAGGAATATGGAATCGGTAGTGGCCATTCCAAAAAGAATGCGGAACAAGGAGCTGCTAAGCAGGCGCTCAAGCACTTTAATTAATCTTTATAGAATGGGGTATTATTTTGAAACTAAAATCAATGCAATTAGTTGGTTTTAAATCATTTGCTGAAAAGACAACGATTGACTTTCAAAGCGGTTTAACAGCAATCGTTGGACCGAACGGGAGCGGTAAAAGTAACGTGATCGAAGCAATTCGGTGGGTCTTAGGTGAACAATCTGCTAAACATTTACGTAGTACTAAAATGACAGACGTGATCTTTTCTGGTTCTAAGAGTCATCGGGCGTTGAACCGTGCTGAAGTAACCCTAACTTTTGATAACTCCGATCACTATTTAAATACGAATTATACTGAAGTAACAGTAACTAGAAAATTATTTCGTAATGGTGATAGCATTTATTATTTAAATCAAAAGGAGTGTCGGCTAAGGGACATTAATAATTTATTGATGGACACTGGGGTCGGGATTGGTTCTTTTTCGATCATTTCACAGGGAAACGTCGAGGCCATCTTCAATAGTAAGCCAGAAGAGCGGCGTAATCTCATTGAAACGACCGCTGGGATTTATAAGTATCGCCAGCGCAAACAGTTAGCCGATCATCGATTGGGCGAGACCAATGATAATTTGAGTCGGGTCAATGATATTATTTTAGAGTTAGAATCACAGGTCCAAACGTTACGGACCCAGAGTAAAGCGGCAAGTGAGTACCAACGATTACAAGCATCGCTTGGTCAGTGGCACCAAAAGCAATTAGCTGGCAATGCACAACGATTCGTGGCTGATTACACGGCAAATGAAAAAGCGTACCAAGAAGCAGACGAGCGGGTAAAGGCTTTAAATCAAGCAATTGACAGTTTGAGACAACAAAAGCAAGGCACCCAAGACCAACTAGACGAACTGACGATTGCTCAAGAAAAATCACAATCAAAGCTGCTCAAAGCGACTAGTCAAATGGAGCAATATAACAGTCAAATTAAGTTAGCTTCCCAGCAATCAACCTTTAAAACGGAGCAGTTAACCAATGCTAAGGCTGACTTAGAACACCTCGTATCACAGTATTCAGAAATTGAAAATCAAGTCATCACAGCGAACGAGACTCAAACGACCCAACAAAACATCATTGAACAACATCAAGCTCAATTAAAGGCTTCACGGGTAAAACAACTAGCCGCCAAGCTAACGACCGTTAACGAGCAATTGACATCGTTTAGAGATCAATATTTAGAATTATTGCAACGGTCAAGTGATCTTAAGAACCGTTTGAACTATGCCAGCAAGGATAGCGAACAATTTCATCGCCAGCAAACAGCGATCAACGCAAGGATTACTGATAATCAAGCTGCAGTCGAGAAGCTCAAAGGACAGCTCCAACAGCTAAAAGATGCCTTGGACACCAAACAATCTGCCTTGCATAAGATTAATGATCGAATTGCTAGTAATAACTCACAAGTGCAAAGGTTGCGTCAATCGGCTGATCATAACCAAAGTGATTGGTATCGAGCGTTGCAAAAAAGTCAAGAACTCAAGGCTAATCGGGATGGATTGGTTGAGTTTCAAAATCAACATGGCGGCTATCTTCAGGGCAGCCGTAATTTGTTGAACCATCGCGATGAGTTGGACGGCATTATTGGCTCCGTTGCTGACTTTTTAGATGTTGAAAGTGACTACGTGAATGCAATTGAAACTGCATTGGGCAGTCGGCTGCAACAAATAATGGTAACGGATAATCAAAGTGGTCGAGAAGCGATTCAGTTCATGACGGTTCATAAACTGGGGCGCATCACGTTATTGCCAATTAACAGCTTGACTAATCATTCCGTCCCGCCAGCCATTTTAAAGCAAGCGAAACGGATCGAAGGCTTTGTTGCCGTTGGAAATCAGTTGGTCCAAATGCCTAATCAGTATCAATTAGTGCGTGATTATTTGTTAGGAAATGTTTTGGTGGCAGTAGACCTAGCGGCAGCGATAAAAATCGGGACTGCGGTCAATCATCGGTTTCGGGTGGTTAGCTTAGATGGCCAGGTTGTTAATGCAGGAGGATCAATCACCGGTGGGGCGAACCAAAAACGGTTCACTGGGATGTTAGTTCAAAAGGAAAAGTTGCATCAATTAAATCAAGCTGTTCAGGAATCGAAACAAAAGCTAACTTCTTTAGAGCAATCAGTTAAAACCAGTCAAGCTGATTTAAAACAAGCTCAACAGCAAAATGATTTAGATCAACAAAATCAACTAGCGCTTAAACAGGATGTTCAAATGTTGAGCGGACAGGTGCAACAGCTGCAAACGACAATTGAAAATAAGCAACGCGAGGCTGCTAGTCAACGCGTTAATTTACAAACGTTAAGCGCTAATTTTGCGCAAGCTGCCGATGTGGATTTTAAAGATGAACTAGCAGCGGTTAACAAACGCATTTCAGAAAACCAATCCGCTGTAAAACGGGCAAATCAAGCAAAGCAGGACTTAGAACAACAACACCAATCAGCGCTAAAAGATGAGCAAACCAAAAGAGAACAACTACTATTGGCTCAGTCAGAGGCACGGCACGTTGAACAAAAGATCACCGATTTGAATGCCCAATTAGCAACTAACCAAAGCCAACAGATTAAGTTGAACCAAACGATCGAGCATTTAAATGAACAAATTAATGGTCAATTGACTAGTGCTGCTTTAAATAATAAGATTGGCGTTGTTAAGCAAAATCAAGCTGATTTAAAACAGCAGATTGCAGATACAAAGCAGTCAATAACCAAACTAAAGCAAGTACTTGCACCGATTGATGAGCAAATTACTCAAAAACAAGATGCATTGTTGCAGACCCAATCTACCGTTGAGCATTTAAAACAACGGATCCAGACAACGACCGCTCAGTTAAAATCAGTGCGGACGCTCGCCAGCCAAAAATATGGACTGACTTTGCAACAGTTAGTTGATTGCACCGTTAATGAGGATTTAAAAGCAATTAACCAACGCATGACGAAGCTTCAAACACAAATCGAAGCCTTAGGGCCAGTCAATATAAATTCAATCACGCAATTTGATGAGGTGAATGAACGCTATCAATTTTTAAAACAACAGGCTGATGATTTGATTCAATCGAAACGCCAATTAGAATCGACGATGAACCAGATGGATGCCACCGTTAAGCAACGGTTCAAAACGACTTTTGATCAATTACAATCAGCATTTCGCACCACCTTTAAGGAAATTTTTGGTGGCGGGGATGCTAAGCTGAAACTGACTGATCCGCACCATCTTTTAACTACTGGGATTGAGATTATGGTCCAACCACCTGGAAAGCGCTTTAGAAGCATGTTATTGCTTTCGGGTGGTGAACGTTCATTAACCGCAATCGCACTGTTGTTTTCGATTTTAAAGCTGCAACCAGTGCCATTTGTAATTTTGGACGAAGCTGAATCAGCACTAGATCCTGCTAACGTGGATCGGTTTGCACGCTACATCCAAAGGCTAAGGGATCAGACTCAATTTATCGTGATTACGCATCGGAAGGAAACGATGGTTTATGCTGATAATTTATATGGGGTCACGATGCAAGACTCTGGCATTTCTAAGGTCTTGACGGTCGATTTAAAAAACGCGCAAGCAACGAAGGGATGATATAAATGGGATTATTTGATATTTTTAAACGTCGCAATAAAAAGAAAGATCAACAATCTGAAGCAGATCAAGGGGAATTCAAAAATGCTCAATCTTCGGTTAGTGTTGAATCTAGTAGCGCTAGTTCAGCCAGTCAGACCAGTAGTGAGCAGAGTAGTGACTCCTCACAAGCAATCGCAACCAGTTCAGATGCAGTTAGTGAATCTGAGTCTTCAACAAGTACCGAACCCGTTACTAGCAGTGAAGAAGCGGTAGATTCTTCTGCTAGCGGAGAAGTTAAATCTGTCGAATCAACGCAATCAATTGAGCCAAGTGCTAAAGCAAGTTCAACTAGTTCTGAAAATGAATCTGTTGAATCAAATTCTTCACTTCAAGACCTTGAATCTTCTTCACAATCAAGTGAAGATTCGGCGCAATCAGCAACTGCGGCTGATGAAGAACATGTTGAACCAGAAGAACCAGAAGAACCAGAAGAACCAGAAGAACCAGAAGAATCACAAGAACCAGAAACTGAACCGCAAGAAGAAGCCACTAAGTATGAACATGGGCTTGCCAAGTCGCGTTCATCATTTGGGCAACGCTTGAATAAGCTCTTCGCTAACTTTAGGTCCGTGGATGAAGAATTTTTTGAAGACCTGGAAGATACTTTGATTGAATCCGATGTTGGTTTTGATATGGCGGTCAATTTGACTGATGAACTTAGGGATGAAGTGAAGTTAAAAAACGTTAAGTCCAGAAATGAAGTTCAAAACGTCGTAATTCAAAAGTTGATCGAACTATACGACCAAAATGGCAATGGTGAGACCAATCAGATCAACTTTGCTAAAGAGGGACCGACCGTGATTTTATTCGTGGGGGTCAACGGAGTGGGTAAAACCACCACCATTGGTAAGATGGCAAAGCTGTATCATGACCAAGGCAAGAAGGTCTTGTTGGCTGCTGCTGATACATTTAGAGCCGGTGCGATTCAGCAACTAGACGTTTGGGCCAAGCGTGATGAAGTTGACATTGTTAAGAAACCTGAAAAAAGTGATCCCGCCTCAGTCGTCTTCGATGCGGTCCAAAAAGCCAAGAAGGGGCAATACGATGTTTTATTCGTTGATACAGCTGGACGGTTACAAAATAAAGTTAATTTGATGAATGAGCTTTCCAAGATGAAGAAGATCTTGACCCGTGAAATCCCAATGGCGCCCCATGAAGTAATGTTAGTATTGGATTCTACGACCGGTCAAAATGCATTGAATCAGGCCAAGTTGTTTAAGCAGGTGACCGATGTAACCGGAATCACGTTGACGAAACTAGATGGAACCGCTAAGGGTGGAATTGTGTTAGCAATTAGAAACGAGTTGCATATTCCAGTCAAGTACGTCGGATTAGGTGAACAAGTTGGTGACTTGCAACCATTCAACGCTAGTGACTTTGTTTATGGATTGTTCAAGGGGTTATTAAAATAATTGACGGAACGTCGTTAGATTATGTATTCTATAAGCTAAAGGAATCTTAACTGGGGGCATCGCTTTGGAATTATCGAAGAATTACCGAATTAATTCGTTATTATCGTTTTATGAACCATTACTGACGAATAAGCAGAATAGCTATATGCAACGCTACTATGTTGATGACTATTCATTGGGAGAGATTTCAGAAGAGTTTTCAATTAGCCGCCAAGCAGTTTACGATAACATCAGGCGGACTGAATTGATTCTTGAAAAGTATGAATCTCAACTCCACCTTTATCGTGATTTTGTGTCGCGCAACCAGAAGACTGATCGCATTAGGGATTACGTTAAGGTTAATTATGCTGCCGATGCAAAGTTAGTGGGATTAGTAGCTGATTTAGAAAAAATAGAAGAAGAATGAAAGTGGTGAAATAATGGCATTTGAAGGTTTAACTGAACGACTCCAAAAAGCCATGCGAAATTTACGGGGCAAGGGTAAAGTTAGCGAATCTGACTTAAGAGCAACCATGCGTGAAATTAGATTGGCGCTATTAGAAGCCGATGTTAATTTTGGCGTGGTTCGGTCATTCGTTAAAAAAGTCCAAGCACGTGCTAAGGGTGCGGATGTTTTAAAGGGATTGAACCCCGCTCAACAGATCGTTAAAATCGTTGATGAAGAATTAACGAAGATGATGGGTGAGACGGCAGTTCCCCTTAATAAATCTGATAAAATACCGACCGTGATCATGATGGCTGGTTTGCAAGGGGCCGGGAAAACGACGACAGCCGGTAAGTTGGCCCTTAAATTAAAGGATGAACAAAAAGCCCGTCCGTTAATGATTGCAGCTGATATATATCGACCAGCTGCCATTGATCAATTACAACAGGTCGGTCAACAAGTTGACGTGCCAGTCTTTGCAATGGGGACCGATGTTGATCCGCGTGAAATTGTTGAAAAGGGAATGGCACAGGCCAAGGAAAATCATAATGACTATGTGATTATTGATACCGCTGGTCGCTTGCAGATCGATGAAAAACTAATGGATGAGTTAAAGGACATCAAGGAAATGGTGCATCCCGATGAAATTCTATTAGTGGTAGATGCGATGACTGGTCAAAACGCTGTTGAAACTGCCGAAGGTTTTAATGATGCATTAGACGTGACCGGGGTCGTATTGACGAAGTTAGATGGTGATACCCGTGGTGGAGCTGCATTGTCCATTCGGGCCGTGACCGACAAACCGATTAAATTCGTTGGACAGGGTGAAAAGCTAACCGATCTAGATGTTTTCCACCCTGATCGAATGGCTTCACGGATTCTTGGGATGGGTGATATCCTTTCGTTGATCGAAAAGACCCAAAAGGATTATGATCAAAAGCAAGCCGAAGAGATGGCTGAAAAGATGCGTGAGAACACCTTTGACTTTAACGACTTCTTGGATCAGATGAAGCAGATTCAAAAGATGGGGCCCCTAGAAGACATCATGAAGATGATTCCAGGGATGGCGAATAACCCAGCTTTAAAGAACGTTAATATGGATCCAAAGGATATTGCACACATTGAAGCGGTGATTTATTCAATGACTGCTAAGGAACGTGAAGATCCAGATTTGTTGAATCCATCCAGACGTAGAAGAATTGCAAGGGGGTCAGGGAGACCGATTCAAGAGGTTAACCGCATGATCAAGCAGTTCAATTCGATGAAGAAAATGATGAATAAGATGTCGAACGGCAACATGTCCGGGATGGAAAACATGATGCAAGGCCTTGGTGGCAATACGCCCGGGATGGGTGGCGGCATCGGTGGCAAACTGTCTAACCTTGCTATGAAACGAATGGCACGTAAAATTAAAAAGAACAAGAAACGCCGCAATAAGAAGCGGAAAAAGTAATTTAAAAAGTCATTACCGCTTACCTGTGGAATGGCTTTTTAATTTGGGAGGGACTTAAAATGGCTTTAAACTACCAACAAGTATTAATGGCTGCTAATGTAGTGATCAAGGCGGGGAACGTCCCGAACATTGTCGGTGAAGCTGGAATTGGTAAATCAGCATTGGTGGCTGATTTAGCAAGCCAAAATGGTGCTCGATTATTTACGACCGTTGTCAGTTTATCTGAAAAGGGTGACCTAGCGATCCCAGTCCCACCGCTGACCAGTGATTCATTTATTGAGACGCAAGCTTACGGAAAATTAGCTGACGTTCAATTCGGTTATGCTCACCAGTTGATCGAGATCATCCAATTTGCGGAAAAGCACCCCACACAGCCCATCTATTGGTTCTTAGATGAATTCAATCGGGGTAGCCAAGGCGTTCAAAGTGAATTGATGAACTTGGTGTTGCAACGCTCGATCAATAGTTTACGCCTGCCTGATCAAGTCCACATTATCATTGCTGAAAATCCAGATGCAACCATGAGTGGTTTTTCAGATAGTGAATATCAAGTATTCGGTGGTGACGATGCCATCAAGGATCGGACCGTTCGCCTGGTAATGAAAACCGATATTAACGATTGGCTAAATTGGGCGCAATCAGATGCGCACATCCACCCACTGATTATTAGTTATTTAAAACAACATCCGACGATGCTCAGTACTAAAATCAGTGGGGATGATCTTTTTCCAACGCCCAGAGCATGGGAGCGTCTGTCTAATAATTACTTTGAGCTATTGAAACTGCCCGTTGAACAAAGGCAGTTAATTCAACTAGATATTTTTGCTGGTGATATTGGTAATCAGGCTGCCGTAGCACTTCATGAATTTTTAAGCCAAAGCGATCGAAGCGTTATCGCTGATCAGTTGTTTGAAATTGAATTGCCAGCCGCGCTTCAGCAGTTTATTAATTTAGATCAAGTAGCGCGGGTGAATGTCCTTAAGGTAGCAATTCAAAGGCATTTAGAGCTAACTAGTGATTTTGTGAAGCGGCTCCTTAGATTAATGGAAGACGTTAATCCAGATGGTCAATATGCTTGTTGCTTAGCATTGGTCGATAATTCAGAGCAAATTGAGCAGTTGTATCAGGGGGCTAAGGCCGATCGAATCGGTTATCAAGCATTGTATCGACAAATTGAGCAAGTCGGTTTTGATAACCTTTAGTGGGGGTGAGTGCAATGCAAGTAGCCAATCGCTTAGCTGCCTTACAAAACAATGCAGACGATGCAGAAAATCAGATCGATCTCATTATTAGTGGGCAGTTGATTCAAATCCTTAAAACCACGCGGTACTATGGTGAATTATTATTACAGCTCCCCAGGAGGTTCGATGGTGCTTTTCAGGGGGCCATCGGCATTACTTGGTCCGTCGATCGAATTGTTATTATGATCAACCCCAATCGGTTTTGCAAGGCCAACTTCACGGCTGATCAATTAGACTTGGTATTAAAGCAAATTGCTTTGCACCTAACCTTTGCCCACCCCCTGATGTATCCACGGGTGAACCAGTTGAATCAATTAGCGTGCGACCTCGTCGTTGATCAATACCTTAATGATCGATTGTTAGCACAGGTAAATTTTCAATTCGGATTGAATCTACCCGATCAAATGGGTTCGCATTACTATTTGACCCAATTAGCACGAATTAAACCTAGCAATCAGCAGTCATCGCAAAGGCAAGTAGCTGCGCTAATGCAAAAGCGTCGCCAAAAATATGATGCCCATTCTGGTTGGCAAGCATTCAATGAGCAAGAACGGGCTTTACAACGAGGCCAGTTGCAACAAATGGTCAACCGTGCTTGGCGACAGACACCGACTAAGCAACGTGGCACCATGCCTGGAAACGTAGTTGCAGCGATCGATCATGACGCTAAGGCCCCTAAGATAAAAGATTGGCGCCATTTATTACAAGTGGGGTTAGGGATGCTACCATTTGAAAAGCAGGATTCAAGGGCCCGCTTTAATCGGCGCCAGGGATACCGAATGGAACTAGCTGGTCAAATTAGCAATACGATCAGAAGGATTAATATCTTTGTCGATAATTCTGGTTCGATGGGCGACCAAGAAATTAGTCGGTTGTTAAATGAAATTAGCCGATTTTTGAACCAAACAGCGGCCCTAGTGACCATTTATAGTTTTGATTCGGTAGTTCATTTTAAAGCCAGTTACCATGCTAATAATGGTCATCAGATTAAATATCAACGAAATGGCGGCGGTGGAACGAGCTTTCAAGCGATATTTGATTTTATGAATTCACAACGTAATAAGTTTAATGATACTTTAACCATCATCATGACAGACGGTAATGGGGAGAAGTCGATCAACGTCCATGACTTTAACAATATCGTGTGGATTTTAACCACGCCAGTAAATGAGTTTTCGCTCCGAAATTCATTTCCAGGACGAATGATTTCAATTGATTCAAAACGATAGTTGAGGAGGGGTTTCAATGCAATTATTAGATCCAACAACATTAAAATCATTATTTAATGGTGATCAAAAGATTAAACGTGCATTTTATTTGCTAACCGACCAATGGCAATTAGTTGATGATGATAACCCGTTTATGCCTAATCAGATCACACCAGAGATCGTTGGGCTTGCCAAGCAGTTGTTATCGACAGAGTTGATCGATGCTAAGGTTGACTTTAACGATTATCAATCGGTCCAAGCCTTTATTATGCGTAATAATAGCTATATCGATTCAGCGGCTAAGGCAAGCCTTTTGGGTCGTTTCGAATGATGAGTTGAAAAAAATCAGTGGTGTAAAGAAAAAAGCCTTTACATCTTGTTGAATTACTGATATATTATTATTTGTTAAAAGAAATATAGGAGGTGTTTGAATGTCAGTTAAAATCCGTTTAAGAAGAATGGGTTCAAAGAAGCGTCCTTTCTACCGTGTCGTTGTCGCAGACTCAAGAAGTCCTCGTGATGGTCGTTTCATCCAAATCGTTGGTACTTATAACCCACTTACTCAACCATCACAAGTTAAGCTTGAAGAAGACGATATCTTGAGTTGGTTAGGTAAAGGAGCACAACCTTCAGATACTGTTCGGAACTTATTATCAAACGCAGGTATCATGAAGAAATACCACGAATCAAAATCCACTAAGAAATAAGTGATTAGTAATGACGACTAATTTTGACAAGTTAATTAAAACAATCGTTAAACCTCTGGTGGAACATCCAGATGATATTACTATTCAGCATAATGAGACTGACCGGTTTTATGAATATCATTTACAAACCAACCCTAAGGACGTGGGAAGAATCATCGGTAAAAAGGGCCACATTGCCCAGACGATTCGGACCATTGTCTACAGTGTCCGTGTTAATGGTAATAAACGGGTTAGATTGATTATTGAAGATGGTCAAAAATAAGGCTCTTAAATAAAACCACTGGTTTTATTTAAGAGTTTTTTTAGTTCAATTATAGAAGGCAGGTAATTATCATTTCATACTATAACATTGGTAAAATCGTAAATACCCAAGGAATTCGTGGCGAAGTACGGGTCATTTCAACGACCGACTTTCCAGAAAATCGCTTTGTTGTCGGCAATCAAGTGACCGCATTTTTGGCAAACGGGAAGCAAGTGGAATTAACGATCGATAAGGTTCGGACACAAAAGAACTTTGTCATCCTGCATTTTAAGGGGTTGGATTCGATCAATGATATCGAATTTTTAAAACCATCCACACTTAAAATTACTGATGCTCAATTATCAGCAGATGACCTAGCAGAGGGTGAGTATTATTATCACCAGATTTTAGGGTTAGCCGTGTATGACTTAGCTGATAATTATTTGGGCAAAATCACTGATATTATGGATACCGCAGCAAATGATGTTTGGATCGTTACCCGCGAAAATGGTAAAGAGTTACTTTTACCAAAAATAAACGACGTAATTAAAAAAGTTGATTTAGACCAACAACGAGTAACCATTGATTTATTGGAGGGCTTAGAATAATGAGAATTGACGTGCTTAGCATTTTTCCACACATGTTCGATGGTCCAATGAAGGAATCGATCGTGGGTAAAGCCATTGAAAAGGGTATTTTAGACGTGCATGTGACTGATTTTCGTGATTATTCCACCAATAAACACCATAATGTTGATGACTATCCATTTGGTGGTGGTGCTGGAATGTTATTACAGGCCCAACCTGTATTAGATGCATTTGCGGCGACCCAAGCAGCTGCTAAAAAAGATGCTCATTCTACTGGGCGAGTGATTTTAATGGATCCTGCTGGCAAACAATTTGATCAAGCAGTGGCTGAAGACCTCTCCAAAGAAGACCATCTTACTTTCATTTGTGGCCATTATGAAGGATACGATGAACGCATTAAGACCGTAGTTACTGATGAATATTCAATGGGTGATTTTATCCTGACTGGTGGCGAGCTGCCAGCAATGACGATTATCGATGCCACATCCCGCTTATTGCCAGATGTTTTAGGGAATCAAGAGTCTGCTCCTGGCGATTCTTTCTCAACGGGGTTATTGGAATATCCCCAATACACCAGACCAGCTGATTTTAGGGGGATGAAAGTTCCAGACGTATTGATTAGTGGAAATCATCAAAAGATTGCTGAATGGAAGCAAAAAGAGGCGTTAAGAAAGACGTTATTAAGACGGCCAGATTTAATTGATTATGCCAAGTTAACCGCTGAACAAAAAAGGTTATTAGCTGAGGTCAAAATAGAAGAACATCCAGACCCAGATTATGATTAATCGCCTTTACAATCATTACGGTCTGTGATAATATTATTTTTGTTGTATTTAACACCAATTAAAACGGTATTCCGCTGTTAGAATCTTTGACATGAATGCTAGTTGAAAGGAAGATATATTTATGCGTCAAAATAGTTTAATCGAAAAGATCAATGCTGATCAATTAAAATCTGATGTACCAGATTTTCGTGCAGGGGACACTGTTCGTGTTCACGTTAAGGTTGTTGAAGGAGACCGTGAAAGAATCCAATTATTCACTGGTGTTGTAATCAAACGCCGTGGAGCAGGTATCCAAGCTACTTACACCGTTCGTAAGACTTCAAGTGGTGTGGGTGTGGAAAGAATTTTCCCACTTCACTCACCACGAGTTGAAAAGATCGAAGTGCTTAGATTAGGTCGGGTTCGTCGTGCTAAGCTTTACTACTTACGTGAACTTAGTGGTAAGTCTGCTAGAATCCCAGCAACTCGTCGCAAACGTTAATTTAAAAATTAAACAAGATAACCACCAACTCATTTTAGTTGGTGGTTATTTTTGTATTATAGATTTAAATCTTGTTTATAATTTAACGGTGAAAAATCAGTAGATGCTGAGATTAAGCGGTTGTTCAATTCGCGATAAGCATCTAAAGCGAGGTTAGCAGCCTGGTTACTAATATCGGTAGCCACTGTTCTCGCTTCTAAATCAGAAAGGTTCACAGCTTGGCTATCCGCTTGATTAATTAATTGGCGATATTTAATTGAGAGCGATTCTTGGGTGGCTTGTAATAGATCGTTTAATTCTAGGTAATGTGGATCGACTAATACGCCCGCCAATTTAAATATCCAGTATGCTGATTTAGCATCATAATCTTGCGCCCCCACTAGGTATTCATCGGGGACCTTCGTAATCCCACTCATAAATGGGACGTACGTACTTTGGGCAGCAACCCCCATTGCTAACCAGTGAATGTTACCAATCGCCTTTGGGAGGTTAGGTCGTAATTGAAGGATGTGAGACTCTTGCGTCTTAGCTAAACTGATTGGGCGGTAACGGGTTTTATCCTCTTTAGAGCCACTCCCAATTGGATCGAATGGGGTTTCTTGGAAATGCGAACTTAAATAGGCTTTAGCATCGTCAACCGATAACTTTTTGGCAGGTTTGCGTAACAATGGCATTGTTTGGCTTTCTGGAGATTGTTCAATTTCTGGATTAAACATCTTTTGGCCATACCAAACACGTGGGGTATTGTAGTGGGCATCGGATTGACTATGGGTACCGAAGATGTTTCTAAAATTGAATTGGCCATTTATATCTGGATTGAGGTGGTTATTATCAACAAATTGTTGAATGCCCTTTGACCACATGAAGTTTTCAGAATCAGCAAAGTTAATCGTCTGAATAGCCATTTGATTTGAGATCACTGCGTAACAATCATCTGGAATTTTAATTGCGACCCAGTGATGCCCAGAGCCTGTTTCCATATACCATGCTTCATCACTATCTGCAAATAAGATTCCATTGCTTTCACTAGTCCCATACTTTTCAACGATCGTTCCTAATCGATTAACCCCTTGGCGTGCAGTCTTCACATATGGTAAAACCACGGTAATCATTGCCTCTTCACTGATACCATCTTTTTCAAGCGGGTCATAGCCAAGGACGGTAGCGTTGGCGTAGGTACTTTCGGTCGCACTCATCGCAACGCCATATTCATTGAAACCGTCTTCTTCAAACAGTCCGTACTTATCCGTCCATTCGGGAGTGGATTCATATTGGTAACGGGTGGTTGGGAGTGGCATCTTAAAACCATTATCACCGGATTCAAATTGTTGAGGGGTAGAGAAATGCTTCCGTTCAAAAATTTTTAAATGTTTAGGCCAAGATGATTTGGCATCTTCATTGCGACCAATCATGATCGAACCATCAATACTAGCTTTTTTACCGATTAAAATACTGGTACATGCTGAATAATATGGAATTGAATTCATGCTACAAGATCCTTTCTATTTGTCAATTTCATTTGGTTAATAATTATAGCACATTTAAATTGATTCTCATTTTTTATAAATTTTAATGATTGCTCAATATCAAAGAACCGTAATGAAATCATGGTATAATATGACATATTAAAGATTTTACGAATGGAGTAATTGGATTGAAGAATCAACAATATATCATGTCGATTGATGCTGGGACCACTAGCGTACGGGCAATCATTTTTGATCACCATGGTCATATTTTACAAAAGGCCCAGCGAGAATTTAAACAGTATTTTCCAAAGCCGGGATGGGTCGAACACAATGCCAATGAAATCTGGAGTGCTGTTCAGACCGTTATCTCAGAGGCCTTGATTTCAGCGGAAATTCCGCCCTATAAAATTCAAGGGATTGGCATTACGAACCAACGCGAAACAACTGTGATTTGGGATCGGCGGACTGGCAAACCAGTTTATAATGCAATCGTTTGGCAATCAAAACAAACCAGTCAAATTGCGGATGAATTAAAAAAGGCGGGTTATACGGACTTAATTCACCAGAAAACGGGATTAGTGATCGATTCCTACTTCTCAGCTACGAAAATTAAGTGGATCTTGGATAACGTTGCAGGAGTTCGAAAACGGGCTGAAAATGGGGATTTATACTTTGGAACCATTGATACTTGGTTGCTTTGGAAATTGACCAGTGGGCATGTTCATGCAACTGATTACTCCAATGCCAGTCGGACGATGCTATTCAATATCCATGATTTAAAATGGGATTCCGAAATTTTACGGTTACTTGACATCCCATCGTCATTGCTTCCAACGGTGCAACCATCTTCACACAATTTTGGATACACCTCTAATTTCACTTTTTCGGGGGTTCAAGTACCGATTACTGGAATTGCTGGTGACCAGCAAGCCGCATTATTTGGCCAATTAGCGTTAGAACCAGGAATGGTTAAGAATACATACGGGACGGGAGCGTTCATTGTTATGAATACGGGGCTTAAGCCCACCATTTCTGATAAGGGGTTGCTAACCACGATCGCCTATGGAGTTGACGGTAAGGTCAATTACGCCCTGGAGGGAAGTATTTTTGTGGCAGGTTCTGCGATTCAGTGGTTGCGAGATGGGATGCGCATCATTCAGCATGCTTCTGAAACCGAGCAAATGGCTGAATCAGCAGCGGATAATGGAGTGTACGTGGTCCCAGCCTTTACGGGGCTAGGTGCTCCATACTGGAACCAAAATACCCGTGGCGCAGTGTTTGGACTAACGCGGGGGACAAGTCGTGAGCAGTTTGTACGGGCCACGCTTGATTCATTAGCATATCAAACTAAGGATGTCATTAATACGATGGCTGCTGATACCCAGCTGAAGCTAAAGGCGTTGCGGGTCGATGGTGGGGCTGCCAATAATGATTACCTCATGCAATTTCAAGCTGACATTTTAGATATTCCGATTCAACGGTCCTCAATTTCTGAAACCACAGCACTCGGGGTGGCATATTTAGCTGGATTATGCGTTAATTACTGGCATGATATTGATGAAATTAAGATGACTGTTGGAAAGTTCACTGCTTTTCAGCCGAAAATGGATCAGATAACTCGTGATAAATGCTATCAAGGCTGGCAACGTGCTGTTCAAGCTGCCCAGTTATTCGGGGACACACCAAGGACTAATTAAATGTTGAGGAAAGGTATCTAGCGACACCATTTTGTTCGTTACTGTATTCTGTGATAACGTCAGAAATCGACTTGACGGAATCCACCGCGTTTTTCATGGCGACCTTAGTACCAGCAGCCCTGAGTAGTGGTAAGTCGTTTACTTGATCGCCAATTGCGATAATATCACGGCTATCAATGTTAAAGCATTTAGCAAGGTGGTTGATGCCATATCCCTTATCAACGCCACTGCGTTTGATTTCAAAGATGGAAAGTGGTCCGCCCCAGTGAGCGATTTCAACTTGGTTGCCGTAGTGATCGGCAATGAATGCTTCTAATTGAGGTAACTTTGTAACATCATAATCAATTGCCATGTCAACGGGATTAACAGTGAGATTATTTTTATTCAAGATCTGATCAGCCTCAACATGATTTGGAAAGAATCCACATGAGACCTTAAAGAGTTCATCGCTTGCGGGACGACTAGCTAACATCGAATTTTGATCTTCTGCAACGATAATATTGATGCCAAGTTCTTCTTTATGGGCTAATAGATCTAAAACGATATGACGATCAACGGAGAATTCGTATTCACCACTCCAGGCATAATCAGGAACGATGCCTAAACTCCCGTTAAAGTTAATCATAGGGGTCTTAAGGTTTAATTTGCGATATGCGGGCAAGGCTAATCTTGTTGAGCGGCCAGTGACAATACTTACAATGTGGCCCATTTTAATTACTTTTTGAACGGCCTGAACGGTGGAATCAGTAACTTCTGAATTATTATTTAATGTGGTGCCATCTAAATCAAGGGCAATTAGTTTTCGGTTCATCTTTTTCATCCTATACAATTATTTTTTAAACAAATTATCACTTATTATTCATTAGTTTGTCAATTATTAAGCAAGGAGGCGTTATTGTTTTGCAATTGCCTGAACAATTTAAATTAAAATATGAACAATTATTAGGGAATCAGGCCAAGGCTTTTTTTCAAAGCTTTGAACAACCTGTCCACCACGCATTTCGAATCAATCCGCTTAAACAACATCGGCCTAAAGAAGAGGAATTAGTTGATCCAGTTCCGTATTGTAAATGGGGCTATTATGGGAAGGTCAATGGAAAATCGGTTGATCATCAAAGTGGAGCTGTTTATAGTCAAGAACCCAGTGCAATGTATGTAGGGGAAGTGGCCGCCCCAAAGCATGGGATGAAGGTATTGGATCTTTGTGCTGCTCCTGGTGGGAAATCAACGCATTTAGCTAGTTTTTTGGACAACACTGGTTTATTGGTTTCCAACGAAATTAATTATAAACGAGCTAAGATTTTAGTGGAAAATTTAGAGCGTTTTGGGGCGCAAAATACAATGATCTTAAATGAAGACCCACAAACGTTGCGGAAGCACTTTCCTGCTTATTTCGATCAAGTTGTAGTCGATGCTCCTTGTTCTGGGGAGGGGATGTTTCATAAGGATCCAGATGCCATTAATTATTGGAATCGCGATTATCCTAGTGAATGTGCAGTTCGGCAACGTGATATTTTAACCGATGCAATTCAGATGCTTAAGCCAGGTGGTGAGTTAATTTATTCTACCTGTACCTTTGCACCAGAAGAAGATGAGCAAATTATTGCTTGGCTCCTTGCTGAATATCCATTTGAAATGGTTGCAATTAAGAAATACGATGGAATGGTCGATGCAAAACCGCAATGGGCAGATGGCAATCCAGAAATTGCAAAGGCGGTCCGACTGTTCCCACATCTCTTTAAGGGTGAAGGCCACTTTATTGCTAAGTTGCGATTGACAAAGGGGCTGAAAGAACCTAGTAAGATCAAGTATGAACGGGGCAATTTAACCGCTGAACAAAAACAACTTTGGTCCGCATTTGTGAAATCCAATATCAAGACTTTTCCCAAAACAGATTTAATTTGTTTTGGCGATCAATTGTACACGTTAAATGCTGAAACGCCTATTTTAAAGGGGTTAAAGGTAATGCGGCCAGGCTTATTATTAGGAACGTTCAAAAAGAAACGGTTTGAACCTAGCTATGCGTTGGCCCTAGCGATTCAACCGCGGGACATGCAAAAAACGGTGGTAATTGACCATGCAAAATGGGGCGATTATGTTCACGGCGATACGATCAAGGTTGCTAATGACGCTGTTATTACTAAGGGATGGTATCAATTGATCTGTGATGATCAAGCAGTCGCATTTGGTAAGAACGTCAATGGGACGATTAAGAACTTTTTCCCCAAGGGATTACGGTTTTTGGTTAAATAGATTGACGATAATTATATTAAGTAGGATTAAATTAAAACGAGCTACTGTCCATAATGAACAGCAGCTCGTTTTTTAGTATTTAATTTGTCGTTGGGTGATATAATTCATTAATTCTGATGAAAGTAATAATTTTTTTGATTGTAAATCGGCAATCGTGCGACACCCTAGCATTGTCATAATCGTTATTAATCCTGTTTGCCATTCTTGAATCATAGTTACCGTTTTTTCAGGACCGTTTTGAATCAACTGGTGTAAAATCGCACCGGCCACGCCAACAGCATCAGCGCCCAATGCAATCGCTTTAGCGATGTCTAATGGGTTACGAATTCCACCTGAGGCAATGATGTCTACTTGATGGATGTAAGCTTGGGATTCCAGCAGCGATTCGACAGTTGTTTGGCCCCATTCAGATAAGAATGCCAAATCTTTGTGTTTACGCCGAAAATTTTCAATTAAAGCGAAGTTAGTTCCACCGCGTCCGCTAATGTTGATGGCCCGAGCGCCGACTTGCTCAACTAGGGTCTTGATCGTTTCTTGATCCATCCCAAAGCCCACTTCCTTTATGATGATCGGCTTGCTAGCGTTTTGAACGATGTTAGTCAGTTCTGCTTGCCAGTTAAAATCACGATCGCCTTCGGGCATAATCATCTCTTGGGTGACATTAAGGTGGACTTCTAAAGCATCCGCACCGAGTAATTGGATCACTTGATCGGCATCGGCTAGTGAATGTCCGGCGCCAATGTTAGCAAATACGATGCCATTTGGCATGTTTTCACGAAGCGTAGTGAAGCTAGGATGGGTCTTTTTGTCCTTAAGGGCAACACTAGCAGAACCGCTAGCCATTGCCAGATCAGTCTGATTAGCGATTTGAGCTAGTTGTTGATTCAATTTGCCGGTCTCATCGCTGCCACCAGTCATTGCCTCAATGTAAAATGGCCACTTTAGTTGGATCTGGCCATTAAAAAGGGTGGTAGCAGGATCCACTTGATCAATACCGATCTCAGGAAGACTGTGATGAATGAAACGGACTTGATCAAACCCAGCGTTGGCATTTGTTTGAAAAAATTTTTCCGCTAGTGAAACGTGTTCGTTCTTACGATGTGAATGACGGCTGATCATTAGCTTCCTCCTGTCGATGATAACTAACGTGCAGGTTTAATTTATCAATATGGCAGTGTTCCCATTGCTCAATGATTTTATGAATGTCAGTTGAACGATCAATGATGGCAATACCACAGTCACCACCGCCAGCTCCAGATGATTTAGCAGCACCACCGAATTGCTCTACAATATTGCATAATTGCGTCAGCTTAGAAGTTTCGATCATAACCCCAGTATGGGCGGTTAATGCGGCTAATAAACTACGGTTGACTTTGATCTGTTCTTTGATCAACGCTAAATCATTATTTTGAAATCCATTGATCATTTTATCAACGCATTTATGGCTAGCTGCTAAAAAGTGTTGATAAAAATCTGATTGATCAACCTTTTGGTGGGTCACTCGGCCTAATAGGTGGGCAGTAGAAGCAGGGGTGCCGGTCCAACCAATCATGATTTCTAGATCAGCAGGGGGCATTAGGCGTTCGATACTTAAGTGTGGCCAATGCATTTTCACGACTGCTGTAATGGAATGGGTTTCTAAAACGTTCAATAGCCACTTACGATCAAATGAATGATATGCGATCCAGCCTTGATAAACGCTAGCCGCAACGTCACCTAATGAACCATTGCCTTGTACTTTTAAATGGGCAATGGCTGCGAGTTTGAAGATGGTCATCGAACTCGCATTACAATTCGCTAGTTTACAGATTGCTTTTACAACTGCGACCGTGACCGCAGCAGAGGATCCCAATCCGTATTTACGGCCATTTTGACTATTCAATGCACTATGGATAGCAAGGTGATAATCTCTAATTACATAATGATTTTGCTGTAAATATTCTTCGGTTGTTTTAATTGCGGAAGCGACGTAGCTGAACCCTTGGTCGAATTCATTAAAACGAATCGCTGGATTTGCTCGGTGCCATTTTAATTCACTAGTGGGACTTTGGTCTGACCAAGCAGAACTAATTGATTCTTGAAAATTAGCTTGCACTTCAATAAATTGATCCACCGCAATTAAAATTGCAGGGTTGCCTGGCTCAACAATTGCGTATTCGCCTGCGATATATAATTTGCCGGGTGCTTTAACGGTTATCAAAAAATCATTTCCCTTCTTTAGCGTGGGTCCTTAATAATTGTAACACCAGGACCAGGGTTACATACGACGATATCATCCGCATTAAAAATGGTTCTGAGTTTATTAATGATCAACGCTTCATCTTTAGATTGACATAGCACCTTAACGTTAGGGCCGGCGTCCATTGTAAAATAACAATCAATACCGCTCGTTCGTAACGATTGAACTAAATCGATCGCACTTAAGCTATCTGCATTGAAATAATTGAAACTAGGGTCGGCGCTAAGTGTTAAGGCGTGCATGCGCATTGCATTGGTTTCTGCGATGTGGCCGAGGGTTGCAAAATCATTATTTTGAATTGCCACTTTGATGGCTTTCAAATCACTTGCGGCCTGTTTTTTCCAGGCGGGGTAGTATGGTGAGGTCTCAACTGATGCCTTCATCCCCGTACGGCTACTGATCTTTTTGGGCTGACGGTTCAAGACGACGGTGATCATTTTAATGTCCATGGGAGATGGTGGGTTGACATCGATGGCATACGATGTTTCATTCGAATTGCCACCATGCCATTCTACAAAGCCGCCAAAGATGGAACGCGTTGCTGATCCAGAGCCCCTTCTTGCGATCATTGACAGCTGTTTTTTTGATAATTTGAGTCCCGCCGCATGGCAAGCAGCAGTGGCAAGGGCCGCAAATGCCGATGCCGAAGATGCCAATCCAGCTGAGTTGGGTACGTGGTTATATGATCTAACGATGGCCCGCGTATCGATTTTAGCCATGGTCCTGATTACGTCTAGGCAGGTCTTGACCTTGGTATCGACTGGTTGTTTGACATCATCGATAAAAAATTGATCATCGGTGATCTGATTCGTAAACCAGACTCCTGTATCGGTATAGAAATGATCCAGGGTCAACGAAAGACTGCTATTTTGGGGGATGATCAACTTCTCATCGAGCTTGCCCCAGTATTTAACTAATGCAATGTTGGTATGAGCCCGTGCCCATGTGAATTGCTCCTGCATAATGTTCACTCCTAAAAGGTTTCGATCCAGGTACTAACGGCGCCCGCGTTTGATAATGCATTGGCAATTTTTAAAGCGGAGGCATGGTTATCCGATAGGGCAATGATACAACCACCTAGGCCACTCCCGGTCAATTTGGTGCCCAAAGAACCACTTGCGGTGGCGACTTGAATCAAGCGTTCGGTCTTAGGGATGTTGATGCCTAAATAATCTAGTTGAGACTGAGCTTGATTGAGTAGATGGCCCAGTTGCTTGATATCATCGTGTTGGAGGGCGATTTTTGTCTGCTCGGTCAATTGACCAAGGTTGCCGATCGCTTCTTTAGCTCTTTGATCCTGATTGACGATTTGGCGGACCGAATTAACCGCTACGTCGGTTTGACCACGAATCCCACTGTCAGCAATTACCATATACCCATTCAAGTTCATTTCGATCGAGTCTGGTTGTTGTTTATGAATGAACCAGACCGGCGATTCCGAACTCACCGTGGCGGTATCAATGCCACTAGGGTTACCGTGGGTGATGGTTTCTTCGATGTCACTTAGTTCGAACATTTCTTGTTTGTTCAACGGCGCTTCAAAGTAATTGTAGAGGCTCTTGATCAGTGCGATTGAAACGGCAGCTGATGAACCCATCCCTCTTTCAGAAGGGATTTCACTCGTGAAATTGATTTGGATGTTAACTGGTTGTTTTGCTAATTTACGACAGATCGCTTCGATCAATCGTTTGATGCCCAAAAGATTAATGGGGGCTTCTTTTAAGCTCCCCTTATAAAATTCACTATTGATTCTAATTCCGTTCGGGATCGTTTTTGTCGTTACCGTCATTGGAATGCTATCAATGGGAAAGGCGATTGCAGGGTGGCCATAGACCACACTGTGTTCACCGATCAAAATAATTTTAGCATGACTTTTTCCGATCGCTTCATTTTTCAATTTTATCGCTCGCTTTCTAAAATCAGTATTTATAGTATCATAAAATTAATTTTAATGAAGCCTAGATATTTATAGTTACTGATTTTTTAATATTTTCAATCCTAGGGAACGTGACTTTGACTATCGTTCAAGGCATTCTGAATTAGATTGGTCTAGATTATTTAATCGCAATATCGCGATGTCTGATACGATAGTGAACGAATTTTGGGCATGCTCGAATTGGTTCTTTAAATTTAGAATAAATCTCTTAAATGTAGTATCATGATATTAGTTTAAAATTTGAGCGAATAAGATTGGTGAATTTGATGAATTCTAACACTGTATTTTCGGTGGTTGATTTAGAGACTACTGGGAATAGTACCCATGAGGACAACCGTATTATTCAATTCAGTTGTACACTCGTGCAAAATAATAAAATCATTCGAGTATATTCTACGGATGTTAATTCAGAAACAAGGGTGCCAACCAGAATTACTAAACTGACTGGAATTACTAATTCTGAAATTAAATCTGCACCTACGTTTGCGGAATTAGCGGATAAGATTTATAAATTATTGTCTGGCACTGTTTTTGTGGCCCATAACGTTAATTTTGATTTTCCATTTTTAAATCATGAATTTGAAAGGGTCGGCCACGCTAAACTTAATATTAAAGCGGTGGATACAGTGACCTTAAGTCAGATCTTGTTGCCCATGGTCCCTAGTTATCGGCTTCGTGATCTGACCAGTTACTTTAATATCGTCCATGACCATCCCCACGCTGCCAGTAGTGATGCTATTGCAACTGCGCACCTTTTTTTAGTATTGGTTGAACGGTTGCGGACCTTGCCGATTCAAACGTTAAAGTCAATTTTAGGTTTGAATTTGCAATTACCGTTGCATACTGGAAATTTAATTCAATCGATTTATCAATCACAGGTGCATAGTAAACGGGTCCTCCCTGATTATTTAATGGAAAAACATGGTCTGGTCGTCCGTAAATTTAATCGTTATCATAAGCATAATGATAACCACCAATACACATTTCCCTTTAATGCGCATCAAAAATTAGGGGAATTTGATCATCAAATCAAATTCATTCCAGAGCAAGTTAAGTTGATGAACTTAATATATGATAACTATAGTAAAAGTCCTTCTGATAATCTGTTTGTGGCAACTAACAAGGGCATCGGCAAGAAGTTTGGGTATGGGTTACCATTGACTTATATTAGTCATAACCATAACCAAAAGATCATTATCAGTTTGGGAGGCCAGGAGAGTGAAATTGACTTTATAAATAAGACGATTCCTGTAATCAAGCAGTTAGCCCCGTTTGAGGTCAGTTATTCAATTTTAAAGTCAGCTAATAATTATATTGATCTGAATCGATTCTTTGTGAACTTAAGGGTCGCCGATCAATCGACTCAATTTCAGTTCATGAAGGCCCAGTTGTTAGTGTGGCTAACGATGACCACGACTGGGGATTTAAATGAGTTGATTTCGATCAAGGATTCACCGTTCGTAAATGAGATCAATCATCAAGGCATCAAGTCGATTCGCCCCAGTCAGCCATTTTATCGGATTGACTTTTTAAGACGAGCAAGAAACCATAATAAATACTCGAACTTAATAATAACGACCCATGACTATTTATTGCGCCATGCCAAACAGATTAGCCAGCAAAATCAAAAACCTTTGTTAGTGATCGACAATGCTTTAGAGTTGAACAATAGCGTTTTAAACGCCAATAAAGTGACACTCAACTTAAATCATATCAACGTTTTGATCAGAAAGATGCAGGGGACGATCAATAATACCCACTCATTATGCATTAATGAAATCATTGGTGATCAAAAGCAGTTCAAAAAATCACTCAAACACATTAGTAGTGACTTGAATTTAATGAACGATACGTTAGCTGCAATTCAAAAACGACTCTCAACTCGTTTTTTAGGTCGTGAATTTGTTAATGGCAATGATAATCATTTACGGGGCATCTTGGACAGTGGAAAACTACGTGATGAATATAATTTTGAAAAGCAACGTTTGAACAACATTAAAATTGCTTGGAAGGCCTGTTTTGAAAATGCGAACCGAATTATTAATGGACCGAAACGCGGGTATTCGATCGCCCAACAGTCTGTAATCGATCATTTTCAAGCCCTTGTTTTAGAAATGACTCGTGAAATTAAAAAGTATCATGATTTTTGTCACCAGCTAAGGGAACGTAGTGAGCAACTATTGATATCGGTATATGCTAATCAAGTTCATGATATTAACAATGCTTTTTTTACTGAGGAACTATTATCACCTGAAAATGACCTAGCTGAACGATTATATAAGTACTTTCCGCCAGTATTGTTAGTTGATAATTTGAGCGTTGATGAACGAATCGTTGACTTCATGTTCAAGAAGCTGGGGATGGTTGTAAGGAATAAACGGTTAATTCAAATTAATAATTCAGTGCATCCAAATCCGATAACGATTATCGAAGACTCACCACTATTAGCTAGTAATTATGAGTACGCAAACGTTGATTACTATGTCAAGATAGTTATGAAGTTACTTACCGATGGTCCCAAGAAGAACTATCTAATATTTAGCTCGCATCAATTGTTAAGACAGGTTTATTTTGCACTAACTGAACATCACGTTAATGAACGCTTTAACGTGATGGCGGAGCAAATTAGCGGCAATCAAGCTAAGTTGATTAAAAATATTTTAAATGATGGGCAATTAACGGTGCTGGGGACAATGGAGACCTTAAAAGTTAGCCAGTTAATCGTTGAGCAGTTCGATTCGATTTTAATTGCTGATTTACCATTGATTCAAGATGATTCGCAACGGAATCATTTTATATTAAATCAAATTGCCAAGAATCATAATGATCCTTTCAATCAATTCTTGCTACCGAATGCGGTTTTACAATTAAATCGGATGCTTGCGTTAAGCGTCCCCAATCAATTCGTTGGCATCTTAGATTCGCGTATCGTTAAGAAACCATTTGGCAAAACGATTTTAAAAAGCATTAACGGGCAATTTAAAACCACGTTGATTTCGGCTGATCACTTAATATTTACGATTGCTAATTTCTTTAAAAATTTTATTAAAAAATAAATCAATTTTATTTTGGATTTGATATAATGTTATTGTTAATGTCAATGTAAAAAGGAAGTTCGCCATGCAAAGAGAATTTTTACGCCAGCAGCACCGTCGAAAGGTCAGAAAAATTACCTATGGTGTGGTTGCGCTATTGATTATCATCTTTTGTATCCTACTTTTTCGGGCTCAAAGACCACTTAGCCGAGCGAAAGGGCAGTCAATTACGATTGCTAAAAAAGCAGGAATTCAAAATGTGGATAAGTTTTACACGTCCGAGTTGAACCGGACTTATTATACAGTTCAAGGAACTAATAACCATAATTCAAATCTTTATGTTATTATTAGCAAGGATAACGGTAGTACAACGGTTTTAAATGCTAGTCAGGGGATCAATCAAACCGATGCAATTAATCAGGTCAAATCAGCTGATAAAGTTAAAAAAATCCTGAATGCTGCACCATCGCTATTTAATAATAAACCGGTTTGGATCGTTAGTTATTTAAACCAATCTAATAAGCTATGCTATTACACTTTGAATTATTCTAATGGTCGAGCAATTCAAACGATTACAAACGTATAGATTATTAATTACAAAGGACGGAGGAGTTTTAAATGCAACAGATTAATATTATCGACGCTCAAAACCACGTTGATGAAAAAGTTAAAATTGGGGTGTGGTTAACTAATAAGCGTTCTAGTGGGAAGATCGCTTTCCTACAATTACGGGATGGAACGGCATTTTTCCAAGGGGTCGTGCTCAAGAAAAACGTTTCCGAAGAATTGTTCGAAGAAGCCAAAAAGTTAAGACAAGAAACTAGTATGTACGTAATTGGAATCATTCATAAGGATGAACGTTCTAAATTTGGTTATGAAATGGAAATTGAAGACATTGAAGTGATTTCTGAGACCGAAGATTATCCAATTACGCCTAAGGAACATGGGATTGAATTCTTGTTAGACCATCGGCACTTATGGCTTCGCTCCAAGCGCCCATTTGCGGTCCTTAGAATTAGAGACCAAGTGATTCGGGCAACTTACGAATTCTTTGGGAAGGAAGGCTTCGTAAAGTTCGATGCACCGATCTTAACTGGTAGTGCTCCTGAGGGGACGACCGAGTTGTTCCACATTGATTACTTTGATACCAACGCCTATCTGTCCCAAAGTGGCCAATTGTACGAAGAAGCAGGTGCCGAAGCATTTGGGAAAGTATATTCATTTGGCCCTACTTTTCGTGCTGAAAAATCAAAGACGAGGCGTCATTTGACTGAGTTTTGGATGATCGAACCCGAAATGGCGTTCATGCATCAAGAAGAAAGCTTGGATATTCAAGAACGTTATATTGCATATCTAGTTCAAAGCGTAATTGATAATTGTCAATACGAATTATCGATTTTAGATCGGGATATTGAAACGCTTAAGCGTTACACAAGGGTGCCATACCCACGAATCAGTTACGATGAAGCAGTCGAACTCCTTCAAAAGGCTGATTTTGATACTAAGTGGGGGGATGACTTTGGATCTCCAGAAGAAACTTACTTAGCTGATCATTTTGACCGCCCAGTCTTTGTCTTGAACTATCCTAAGTCGCTTAAGCCATTCTACATGAAACCACACCCAACTCGTGATGACGTAGTTATTTGTGCAGATTTATTAGCACCAGAGGGGTATGGTGAAATTATTGGAGGTTCTGAAAGAGCTACTGACTATAAATACTTGCTTGATCGAATTAAAGCAGCTGGTTTAGATCCAAATGAATATTCATGGTATCTGGACTTAAGAAAGTATGGTAGTGTTCCTCATTCTGGTTTCGGACTGGGGTTAGAAAGAATCTTAACTTGGTTGACCCTTGAGGATCATGTTCGTGAAACGATTCCGTTCCCAAGACTATTGAACCGTCTTAAGCCATAAGCGCATAAAATATAGAAGTAGCCGCGGGGCTACTTTTTTATTTTTAAAATCGTGAGGAGGAAGATTCAAAATGGATAAATTTGCACAAAGGTTAATTATTGGTGGCCAAACTGTGATCCCTAATTACTTATTAGATAACTATAATAAATTAGGGATGGATGCCAATGAATTAATTATCTATCTTCAATTTAAGCGCTTTTTTGATCGGGGAATCAACGCCCCTGATATTGATCAAATCAGTGCTGCTACTAATATTGATAGTAAAAATATTTATCAAATCCTGCATAATTTAATTCAAAAAAAGCTAATGACAATTGAAACTAAGCAAGACCAAAACGGTAAGGATTTCGATCAGTACGATTTTGATCTATTATATGAAAAGTTGGCGGAATTAAGTGCTCAGGACAACGATTATCCAGTAACTACTAGTCAGACTCCAGAATATAGTGAAAATAATGTTACCGACAGTATGACGGTGAATAGCCGTCGACACGTTTTTGCTAGTATTGAACGTGAATTCGGTCGTGATTTATCACCAATTGAATTGGAAACCATTAGTGGTTGGATCGATCAAAGCCATTATTCACCAGAACTAATTGAACTAGCGTTACGTGAAGCAGTTCTAAATCAAGTTTATAATTTAAAGTATATTGATCATATTTTGATGAATTGGGAAAAGAAAAACATTCGAACGGCAGCTGATGTTGAAAAAGAATTAAATAATTACCGTAACAAGAAAAATTCAACAAATTCAAATCATAATGATGATGGTAATTGGCCCGATATTCCAATTTTTAAAATTAAGTAGCAAAAAAAGGATGCCCGATAATAGATCGAGCATCCTTTTTTTGAATCGAATTAATTATTATTGCCATTGTTTTGATTCTGGTCATTATTGTTATTAGCATTTGTAGCATTGGTATTGGTATTGTCGTTACTACTGGAACTACTGCTGGATGAAGAAGAGCTACTGGATGAAGAACTACTGCTATCTTTGTTCCCATCGCTTGGCTTGCTTTCAATATCACTAGAAGCACGACCAGAAGAATTATTAGTGCTATTTGAGCTATCCTTGCTACTTGATTCACTATCGCTTTTCGAATTGGAATTGACTGAAGAAGATGCGCTGCTAGATGAATTACTATTATTCATGACCCCGTTGCTATAGCCCACAACGTAGTATTCAGTTTTACCATTTCTGCTGACTTCGCCAACATCATCTGGTTTGGTCCAATCCTCATTTGGCTTGTTTTGCGATGCATATGCCATTTGATACTTATAGATTTGTTGGGCAATTGCTGATTGTTGTTCAGTAACGTAGTGATTGGCTTCTAGCGGTTTATCGTACCCAGTCCAGATCGATAGGGAATAGTTCTTGGTATATCCAGTGAACCAAGAATCCATCGAAGAATAACTAGGAACTGAACTCAAGTAATTATCAGGGTATTGGGTCGTTCCAGTTTTACCGGCTTCATACAGACCATCAACCTTAGCAGCCGTTCCAGAACCATTTGCATCCGTCATGACTCCTTTTAGCATATCGGTAATCATAAATGCAGTGGCCGATGACATTGCTTTGGTTCCCTTGCTAGCGTAGTTATGAACCTTGCCGTTGGCTTCTACGATCTTATTAATGTAGTAAGGCTTGTAGTAAGTCCCACCGTTGGCAAATGCAGCGTATGCGGCTGCTTCTTGTTCAGAAGAAATATAGGCACCGATCCCATTTTGAAGCTGGAATTGACTCTTTTGGGTAATCCCCAACCCCTTTAAGAATTCGGTTGCTCGATCGATTCCCACTTCTTGTAATGTCCTGATCGCAGGAATATTTCTGGATTCAACTAACGCACGCCGCATTGAGATATCACCTTCATAGCGGTCATCGAAGTCCATTAACTTAGTTGTGGTCCCAGGATAAGTGAATGGAGTATCTTGGACGGTCTGATAGGTCGGGAAGTGCAGGTATTCGATTGCTGGTCCATAATCCATTAATGGCTTCATTGTAGAACCACTTGATCGATCAGTTTGCACTGCTCGATTAAGACCGAATGAAATCTTAGTTTTACGGTTACCAAGCATTGCAACCACTTTTCCATTGTTGGAGTCCATCATTGTTGCCCCAACTTGAAATTGATTATTAGGAAATGCAATTGATTGATTATTATTTGCCAAGTTATAAAGGTACTTTTGGTTATCTAAATTAAGGTTGGTATAAATCTTTAATCCTGAATTAGTATTGTAACCCTTGGCTTTGAGTTCTTGAAGGGTCTGCTTTAGATATGCGTCAATGTATTTTTCATTAACCGATGTGACATCAGTATTATGGTGGGTCTTAGCAAGCCCATGTTTGACACTAACGGCCTTAGCCTTATCAGCATCAGATTGTGAAATTTCTTTATTACGGACCATGGCCTGTAAGACTTGGTCTCTTCTTTCCTTCGCATATTTTGGATATACGTATGGATTGTAATTAGTAGGTGATTGAGGCATCCCAGCTAACAAGGCATATTCAGGAAGGGTCAACTTGCTGAGTTTTTTACCGTAGTAGTATTCAGCAGCTGTTTGCATTCCATAAACATTATTCCCCATGTAAACTTTGTTGATGTAGAACTCTAGAATTTGATCCTTTGAGTATTGACGATTGACCTTAATTGCTAGGTATGCTTCTTGGGCCTTTCGTTTTAAGGTCTGATCAGATGCTGCAGTTGAGAATACTGATAATTTAACTAGCTGTTGGGTTAACGTACTACCACCCTGGAGGCCTAGCGATGAATCAGTTAGGTTACCGAATGCAGCCCCTAGGATTCTGAGGGGATCGACACCGCCTTCTTTATAAAAGCGGCGGTCTTCGATAGAGACAACGGCTTCTTTTAGTTGGGTCGGAATGTTTTGTGACTTAACGTATTCACGATTTTGTGCCCCTAATCTGGAAATGACCTTCCCCGTTGAATCGTAAATTTTAGTGGAATTATCACTTGAAAGGGCATTATAGGTAATTTGAGGGGCACTCGAGGCGTAGTAGAAGAATAATCCGAACCCTAGCGTAATGATTACAACAAAAAATGCAACCAGACTAAGGATGATTTTTCTTAAAATATGGCGATTGCCATTTCGATACTTAGATCGATTCCGATTCACTCGGGATTCTTGATTATTATCTGACATGCAAAAAAACTCCTTCATTTAACCAATTATCTGATCAACAGCCGCTAGGTAGGGAATTAGTGGTTGTAGTCGATATTTAATATTGTACCCAAGTTCTTGAATTGTCAATTTTGGAATGGATTTACGCCCCCCTGTAAATTGAGCGTCCCAAAATTTAAATAAATCAGTCGCCTTGAATAAAAAGATTTCGTCTGTTTTTACGAATTTAATAATTGCAAAACAAATACCACCAAGTTGGGTGCATTTACGCATGTGTTCAACTTGGTGTTCGTGGAAATTACGTAATGGAAATGCATTTTGATTTCTGGTTTCCTTTGCATCAAAGTCAATATAGCGCCCCTTATAGATACCGTTGTAGTCAGTAGTAGAAGCTTTGCTAAAATAAGCTTCCTTGATTACCGCGGCAGTCCGCTTTTGATAATCAACTTTGACCACTTGAATGGGGGTCGGCTTTTTGTGAATTACTGCAATATCATTAGCAAGATAATATTGGTTACTCTTATTTAACTCATCTTCAAGGGTCATTCCACGATCACCGTAATTAACCGTGCTAAGTGGGTGGTTAATTTGTGGTTGGGAGCTATGGGGGGAAGTCCCGCCCGGATAGTTAATGGACATATAACCACCTTTCAATCTTTTATTTTAACAAATTAAATGTGTTAAAATATAAATAATAACTTACTTTTTTAATTATACCAATTATCGCGGTTTTTTTAAATTTTTTTTAGAAGGAGTGGTTTCTTGAAACGACTTTGGTTAACTGGTTATCGAAGCTATGAATTGGGGGTCTTTAATGATCGAGACCCGAAGTTAGCGGTCTTAAAATCAGTTTTGCATGATATAACCATTCAAGCAATTGAATCGGGATATAATTGGATTATTACAGGCGGACAAATGGGCATTGAACAATGGGAAATTGAGGTTGCTAACGATTTAAAAAAGGATTATCCCGATGAATTTCAAGTTGCAATGATGCTGCCGTTTGCCGATTTCGGTAATAAATGGAACGAACAAAATCAAATGAAACTGAATGCTTTAAAGTCAAAGGTTGATTTTACTGCAAGTGTTAGCAATCTGCCCTACCAATCTCCACAACAATTAAGAAATTATCAAGAATTTATGTTAAAGCATACAGATGGGGCGGTTATGATTTATGATGTAGATAAACAAGGCAAAGCGCAATATGATTATCAAGCGATTCATAACTACATGGGTTTTAATGACTATCAGTTAAGAATGATCGATTTTGATGATTTACAAGAAGCCGCTAATGAATATCAAGAAAATCAAAATAATAGTTTTCAATAATTTATTTTTTTGGTATAATGTTATTCGTGCTTGAGAAATTCGTGAGGTGTAATAAACGATGGAACAAATTCATTTTACTCCTAAGCAGATTTTGAATAAGGAATTTAGACAAAAGATGCGTGGGTACGACCCTAATGATGTTGATGGCTTCTTAGATGATGTAATCAAGGATTACAATTCATTTGATAAGATGAATCAACAACTGCGGGATGAAAATGACCGTTTAAAGAGCCAAGTTGACGAGCTTAATCGTCAGCTTGCGATGGGTCAAGATACCACTACAAATAATAGATCAGCTAGTAATGATAGTTTTAACGATGGTTTCCAAAACCAACAACCAAATCCAGCGCCTGCTATGAACAATGCGACGACGATCGATATTTTAAAACGAGTATCCAATCTGGAAAGACGGGTTTTTGGTACGCAAATGGGTAATGGTTCAACTGACTCCCATCGTTTCTAATTTATAACCTGGTGTAAATCCTGAGTAATCGCGGCTGGTTCGTATCAGCTGAGGAAAGTCCACTCTCGCACAGACTGCGATGTCTGTAGTGTTCGTGCTCGGCGAAAAAATAAGCCGAGGAATTACCATTCGGTAATTATGGCGGAGAAACGAGCTAAGGCTTCGGCTATGCTTTAATACTCTGTAAAGTGCCACAGTGACGAAACAATTGGAGAAATCCAATTGGTGGAACGCGGTAAACCCCTCGAGCGGGAAACCCAAACTACGGTAGGGGAGCTTCATGTACGGAAATTGAACCAAGCATGGGGGAGAAATTTTATTTCTCAGATAGATGATTACTACTCAATTAATTTTTTCCTGAAATTTTAATTGAGCACAAAACATGGCTTACAGGGATTTACACCTTCAGGAAGGGGTGAGAGTTTAACTCTCACCCCTTTTTTATATTTTTTAAAGGAGCAATAACATGCAAAAATTTAATTTAATCGCCACTTGTGCTGCTGGAATCGAAGCATTGGTTGGCAAAGAACTACGTGATTTAGGTTATGAAACACAGGTAGAGAACGGTCGGGTGCGCTTTCAAGGAACGATCAAGGATATTTTAACCACGAATGTTTGGCTAAGGACTGCCGATCGAATCAAAATTGTGGTCGGTGAATTTAAAGCGGTTACTTTTGATGAGTTATTTGAAAAAACTAAGGCACTTGATTGGGGGACGCTACTTCCGATGGATGCTGAATTTCCAATGGAAGGGCGCTCCAAAAACTCTAAACTGCATAGCGTTCCGGATGCCCAAGCAATTGCTAAAAAAGCAGTGGTTAGTAAAATGAGCGCTGTTTATCATCGGCGAACTCGGTTTCCAGAAACTGGGGCAAAGTTTCCATTGGAAGTAGTGATCAATAAGGATAAGGTCATGTTGACACTGGATACGACTGGCTCTAGTTTGTTCAAACGGGGTTATCGGGTCGAAAAGGGAATTGCACCATTAAAGGAAAACATGGCGGCAGCATTGATTATGTTGACGAACTGGAAGCCAGACATGCCGTTTTGGGATCCGATGTGTGGATCTGGAACATTACCGATTGAAGCGGCCCTGATTGCTCGAAACATTGCTCCTGGCTTTAACCGTGATTTTCAATGCGAAGAATGGGACTGGGTCTCAAACGATCTGTCACAGCAGGTGCGCGATGAAGCTGATTCACATGCTGATTATGATACTGAGCTACAGATCTTTGCTTCCGATATTGATGGGAACATGGTCGAAGCTACTAAGCGTAACGCTCAAGAAGCTGGATTATTGTACGACATTCAAACGAAGCAATTGGCCGTACAAGACTTTAAAACGGACTTAATGAATGGGGTTATCGTAGCCAACCCACCATATGGGGAACGGATGAGTGATAAGGAAAGCATTATTCGGCTTTATCATCAAATGGGACAGGTATTTAAGCCGATGCAGACCTGGTCAAAATACTTTTTAACCAGTGATTTGGAATTCGAACAACACTATGGTGAAAAAGCAACTAAGAAACGGAAACTATACAACGGTTCGATTAGGACCGATTATTTCCAATACTGGGGCCATCCTGATTTTAGAAAGAACCATCAAAATGACTAAACGCAAAATTGCAATCATCGGTGGTGGAATCGTTGGTAGTACGGTTGCATATTACTTAGCAACAGCGCCGAATTGGAAGAATTTAGAGGTCACCTTATTTGATGATGGAATTGGGCAGGCCACCAAAGCGGCTGCTGGGATCATTTCACCATGGCTATCAAAACGGCGCAACCAAAAGTGGTATCGGTTAGCAAGGATGGGGGCTGAGGTGGTCAATCAATTAGCAACGACCACACAGATGGATAAAGCCACTTACCAGCAAAGTGGGACGATCATTACTAGAAATACAGAGCAACGAATCGATGAGCTCATGGCATTGGCCAAAACCAGACGTTTAGAGGCTCCATTAATGGGGCAGTTGCGCAAACTTACGGCTGATGAAGTTTGTCAATTGATTCCCTCGGTTAATAATCAACTCCCTGGGTTATTCGTCAGTGGCGGGGCCCGTATTGATGGGCAAAGATACACTGAGCATCTTTTAAGGATTGCACAAATGCGCAACCTTATTAGTAAAAAGCAAAAAGTTACTTTAACAAAAGAAAACAAAAAAATAAAATTAATAAAAGGAACCAATTTCGATCAAATCATTCTCTGTACGGGCGCTTGGATGAAAGAAACACTAGCAACAATCGGATTAAATTTAATGGTACGCCCCCAAAAAGGGCAATTAATTCAAATTCATTTAAATAATCCAGTAGAATTGAATAATATGCCAGTTTTAATGCCAGAGGGGGAGCGAGACTTTATCCCATTAAATCAAAGTGAAGTCATCATCGGTGCGACCCATGAAAATGACATGGGATTTGACTTATCACCTAGTCCAGAAGTGATCAGTGATCTTTTAGCAAGTGCAAAACGCTTGATTCCAGATATTAATAAGGACAATATTGACTATGTAAAAGTCGGCACAAGAGCTTATACGGACGACTTTGCCCCTTATTTTGGGTACTTACCTAATGTAGATAATTGCTTAATCGGTGGCGGGCTTGGATCATCTGGACTAACAACGGGGCCAATGATTGCAAAGTTATTGGCGAAAGAAATCATTACTCCTCAGCATCCCGACTGGTCAACATTTACAAAACCGATTGAAACCTATTTGAAGTAATGATGAAGTGCTTGTTGGGCTAACTCATGAGCCCCCATGTTTTCCGCTTCTGGAATCCATTGATTCATGACTAATTGAAAATGCGATTGTAATTTTAAAATCTCATCAACTAATGGTTGATAGTGTTTAGCATACTTTTTGGTTAAACTATCTGCTAAGATCTTACTATCGGTATAATAAAAAACGATCGTCTGGTTTAGCAAATTATCAGGAACATATTCCATTAGCTTTTTAAATCCAGCAATACAGGTTTCAAATTCGGCGGTGTGATTGTCATGAGCATCTGTAAGGGGGACCTTTAACTGAACTTGTTGACCAGCGTTCAAAATCAAAATCCCACCAGCACTTTTATCGTGATTAATATCGCCATGGTTCAATGTTGCTGCATCAGTATATAGCTTGTACATTTTTTACACTCCATTCGAAGGGATCTAATTTTAATGACAACGACTAAAAGAACATTTTTTTACCAACCCAATCCATTAACTTCAACGATTTGTTGGAGTTGGACATTCGTTTTGTTGCTATTAGGAATTATTTTTTGGCTCGAAGTAACCCAATTCTCATGGATCACACTCTTCTTCTTTGTTTTATTTGTTCTAATTAGCGCATTTCAAATTCTTTTCCGTAAAATTACAATTGAAGACCATCATTTTAAGGTTGGCCACGTTATGAATCCTAATTGGTTGGACATTGATATGCAAAATATTGAAAATTTAAAAATTAATAAGTTTACACTTACCTTTGATTATAACAAAAGACACTGTATTTTTATGTTACCAGCTAATTCTGTGATTGAAATCAATGGTATAATAAACGCATATAAATAAGTGGGGTGGAAAATTTTGAAAACAGACATTGAGATTTCTCAAGATAGTAAATTATTACCAATTAGCAAAATTGCAGGGCAACTAGGCTTAACTGAACAACAAATCGAGCCTTATGGGCACTATAAAGCCAAAATCACGTTACCAGTAGCTGATCAAGCTACTAAGGGTAAGTTAGTCCTAGTTACATCGATTAACCCAACCGCTGCCGGTGAAGGTAAAACGACCATGGCAGTCGGACTAGGCGATGCATTGAGCGAATTGAACTATAAGACTGCGCTCGCACTAAGAGAACCATCATTAGGCCCCGTAATGGGCATGAAGGGTGGTGCTACTGGTGGGGGATACTCACAAGTTATTCCGATGGAAGATATTAACCTTCATTTTACAGGTGATTTTCACGCCCTTACTGAGGCTCATGATACCCTTTCTGCATTAATCGACAATCACATTCATCACGGCAATCAATTAAATATTGATCCACGTCAAATCACTTGGAAACGGGTTTTAGATATAAATGACCGTGAATTAAGACACACGGTCATTGGACTTGGTGGTAGAACATCTGGGGTCCCTAGAGAAGATGGTTTTGATATCACCGTTGCTAGTGAATTAATGGCCATTTTATGCCTTAGTCGCAATCTTAAGGATTTAAAGGAACGCATTAGTAATATTTTAATTGGTTATACTTATGACCGTAAACCTGTTTACGTTCGGGATCTAAAGGTGCAGGGGGCATTGACCTTATTGTTAAAGGATGCGATTAAACCTAACCTAGTCCAAACGATTGAACACACCCCTGCCTACATCCATGGAGGGCCATTCGCAAACATCGCCCATGGATGTAATAGTATCATTGCAACCCAGGCGGGACTCAATACTGCTGATTATACCGTCACCGAATCAGGATTTGGTTCTGATCTAGGGGGCGAAAAGTTTATGGATATCGTCTCACCACGGTTAGGCAAGACTCCAGATGTCGTAGTGCTCGTTGCAACAATTCGGGCATTGAAGCTGAATGGTGGCGCTGATAAGGATAACCTAGAAACTGAAGACTTGGATGCATTAGCGAAAGGTTCAGCCAATTTAGGACGCCATATTTCGGCAATGAGTCGGTATGGTAAGCAAGTCATCGTTGCAATCAATGACTTTGCCAGTGATACTGAAGCTGAAATTAACCAATTAAAGAAATACGTTGATGATAACTTTGCCGTTCCAAGCGTTACTTGTTACGAATGGGCCCAGGGTGGCAAGGGAGCTGTTGACCTAGCAAAGCTAGTTGTCACTGCTGCTGATCAAGAAAAGCCATTTAATCCGCTTTATTCCGTTGAAGATCCAATTGAAACTAAAATCAACAAAATCGTGACCGAAATTTACGGAGGCAGTGGAATCGAAATTTCCAGTAAGGCCCAAAAACAACTCAAGCAAATCGTAAAAAATGGCTGGGACAAACTCCCCGTATGTATGGCCAAGACACAATATTCACTTACTGATGACGCATCGGTTCATGGAGCACCCACTGGATTTAAAATTCATATCCGTGAATTCCAAGTTAAATTAGGGGCTGGGTTTATTGTAGCGCTAACTGGGAATGTTTTGACCATGCCTGGTTTGCCTAGCCATCCCGCTGCATTGGATATGGATATCAAGGAAAACGGTGAAATTACTGGATTATTCTAGAACGAAAGGAAGTTATGAATGCCTTTTATATATATTTTTGGGCTCTTGGTGATCCTAATCGGTGCTGATCATGGAATCAAAGCCTGGGTATCAATCTCAATGGCCCAGGGCCAAAGTGATCAATTGATCCCAGGGGTCATTGCATTGACTAATCTTCATAATCACGGTGCTGCATGGAGCATGTTACAGGGAAAAATGAACTTTTTTATTATCATTTCCATTATTGCTGGATTGGTGATGTTTTATTATCTATTCAAGCTGCATCGAAAATTTGGTTATGCGTTAACGATCACGTTCCTATTAGCTGGAACGATCGGTAACTTCATCGACCGACTAATTCACGGCTATGTAGTTGATATGTTTCAAGTTGAATTGAATTTACCATTCTTGAATTTCGTATTTAACTTTGCTGATGCATGTTTAACAATTGGGGTCATTTTATTGTTATTGATGTTATGGAAGAGTGAGCAGAAAGATCGTGCTAAACAATAATGGAATCATTTAAAATTACTAATCAATCGGGACGCATTGATAAGGTCTGCTCAGAACTAGCTCCTGAGCTCAGCCGTTCACGAGCTAAAGACTTGATTCAATCACAAAATATTATGGTAAATCAACAGCCAGTTAAGCCCAAGTATGAGGTCAAAACGGGCGATCAAATCACCATTATGATTCCAGAACCCAAGAAGTTGGCTTTAGCTGCCGAACCAATTCCATTAGACATCGTTTACGAAGATGAGGATGTAATCGTCATTAACAAACCACAGGGGATGGTCGTGCATCCCGCTCCAGGCCATCCTGACCATACGTTGGTAAATGCACTTTTGTATCATACGCCACTTTCTAACATCAATGGGACATTGAGGCCTGGAATCGTTCATCGCATCGATAAGGACACATCTGGATTGCTCATGGTGGCCAAGAATAATATGGCGCATGAATCATTATCAAAGCAACTAAAGAATAAGACGAATCTTCGTAAGTATGTTGCGTTGGTTCATGGGGTGATCAAGGATGATAACGGAACGATCGATGCGCCGATTGGACGTGATAAAAAGGATCGTAAAAAACAGGCGATTGTCCCAAATGGTAGGCATGCTGTTACGCATTACCATGTTTTAGAACGATTCGCTAATTATACGTTAGTCGAATGTCAATTGGAGACTGGTCGAACGCATCAAATTAGAGTCCATATGAAGTCGATTGGCCATCCACTAGTTGGCGATCCCCTCTATGGCCCCCGTAAAACGATTAAGGGGCATGGGCAATTCTTACATGCCCAAGTGCTAGGTTTTAAACATCCGAGAAGCGGTCAACAGTTATCATTTTCATCCCCGATTCCACCGATTTTTGAAAAAACCCTTAAGCAATTGCGTCATCAGCAGCCTTAGCATTGACAAACTGATGAAATTAAAATATTCTGATAGTATATAACCACTGAAAAAATGGTTGCTGTTCGAGTGATCGAATTAGCAGCCTTTTTTATTAAAGGAAGGAAAATATAATGGCAAAAGTAATTATCGATAAGATGGCAATGCAACGTGCCTTGACCAGAATCACATATGAAATCATTGAAAAAAATAAGGGCATCAAAGACCTCGTGATCGTAGGGATCAAGACACGGGGGATTTATCTCGCGAAGAGAATTGCCAATCGACTCCAAAAGCTAGAAAATGTGGAGGTTCCAGTTGGCGCATTGGATATTACTAAGTATCGGGATGATATTGAACATGATAGTGCTAAAGAAACCCCAACCGTTGTTGCAAGTGATGAACGCGTTTCAGTTGAAGGCAAGAACGTGATCTTAGTGGATGACGTTTTGTACACTGGACGGACGATCAAAGCAGCATTAAGTGCCATCTCAGAACTTGGTCGACCAAACAGCATTCGATTAGCAGTATTAGTGGATCGTGGACACCGTGAATTACCAATCAGAGCTGATTTCGTGGGAAAGAACATCCCTAGTGCTCAAAACGAAAAAATTCAAGTGTCAGTCCAAGAAATCGATAAACGCGATGCTGTTGAAATCGTTAATAAGTAATCCTGCAATTGGATGGGAGCAGTAAAATGACAAAACGCTATTTAATCCTAGAGGATGGCTCATCGTATCCTGGCGAAGCGTTCGGAGCTCTTGCCACCACGACTGGAGAAATCATTATTAATTCAAATATGATGGGCTATCAAGAATCCATTACTAATCCAATTTATCATAATCAAATCATCGTGTTCACCCAACCGACAATTGGTAACGTAGGAATTAATCATAAGAGTTATGAATCGATCATTACTAGTATCAAGGGGGTCATTACCCGTGAGTATTCTGATACCACTAATAATCACCAACACAAGCAATCATTGGATACGTTTTTAAAACAACATGAAATTCCAGGGATTTCTGGAATCGATACCCGTGAATTAGCTCATCACATCACTAAGCAGGGAACGATGAAGGCAAGCATTGTTGATGTTGATGATGAACATGCTTTTGACCAGCTAAATGCGACCGTATTGACTAATCAGCAGGTCTCACAAGTTGCGACCCCTAAACCGTATCCGAATCCAGGCAATGGTTTCAATATCATTGTGATCGATTTTGGACTAAAACAGGGGATTTTAAGACGCCTTGATGAACGAAAATGTAATGTGGTGGTAGTCCCTTGGAACACGTCGATTGAAATGATCTTAAGTTTAGATCCAGATGGGATCGTTATTTCCACGGGGCCTGGTAATCCGGCTGATTTACCCCAGTCAACCTTACAAATGATTCGCGAATTACAAAGCCAATTCCCATTGCTAGCAATCGGGCTTGGCCACGAGTTATTTGCATTGGCTAATCACGCAAAGGTCTACAAACTAGCCAATGAGCATCATGGTAGTAACCATCCCGTCCGAAAGATCATAACCAATCAAGTGATTTACGTTTCTCAGGCCCAGGGATATGCTGTTGACTATAAATCGATCAACAAGGATATTTTAATCACGACGTATATTGATCTTTATAACGGGACCGTCCAGGGACTTAGACATCGTGATTATCCAGCATTGTCAGTTCAATTTTCACCAGATGGTGAACCTGGCCCCACGATTGCTTCGGATATCTTCGATGAATTTCTAGAAAACATCGGTTCACAAAGGAGGTGATTACAAATTGATCAATCAAGATATTCATAAGGTTTTAATTATTGGTGGGGGGCCATCCAAAATTGGTCAAGAAAACGAGTTAGATGCTGCTGTTTTTCAGACCATCATTAGTTTCAAACGGGTCGGCGTCAAGAGTATCGTTATCGATAACAATCCTTATTCGATCGCGACGACTGAGATTCAACCAGCCAGCGCTTTTATTGAAACGGTGGACATCGATAACGTGGTCAGTATCATTCGCAATGAACATCCCGATGCAATTTTGCCAACATTGGGGGGTTCGAACGCCATCAAAATCTGTCAAAAATTGATTGAAATGAAATTACTGGCCAAGTATTCGGTGCAACTATTAGGCCTTTCTAAGCAGGCACTGAAATTGATCGGTAACCCATTAAGATTCAGTCAGTTAATGAAGGAGATCAATGAACCGATCATTTCATCTACGATCGTCCATTCGAATACCGAAGCCTTTGATCTTGTTCGTCAAGTGGGGTTCCCCATCATTATTAAACCAGTCCTTTCTTCGATCAATAGTCGCCGAACGATTTGTACTAACTTTGATGACCTTGATATTGCACTGACCAAGTCATTCACGGATTCGACGTTGAATCGGTGTGTGATCGAAAAGAGCATTGTAGGATATAAAGAACTAAGTATCGTCGGCATCCGTGATCCCAACGGAACTAAATTAATTATTAACGGAGTCGAGGATATCGATGCCATTGGAATCCATTCAGGAGACTCAATCGCAGTTTCACCGATCCAAACGATTACCGACTCTGTTTATCAACGGATGCGTGAAGCAACGCTTAAGGTGTTAGAACAACTAGAAATCATTGGTAGCTGTGAGGTTAGTTTTGCACTGAACCCTGATAATGATAATTACTTTGTTACTAAGGTCAGCCCGAACTACAATCGGGGCTTTGCTTTAGCCACCCTTGCAACTGGGTATCCCTTAAATTACGTGTCAGCACAGTTAATGCTAGGGAATGGCTTTGCAGACATTCACCTTCCACATGAATATGCAAAATTGACCACGTTCATGGAGCCAGTAATGGATCGGATCTTAATTCGAATTCCACTTTGGCCCTATGATAGTCTGAAAAGCGTTGATCAGCACTTGGATCAATCAATGAAATCGATCGGTTCAGCGGTGGGAATCGGGCGAACTGTAGAAGAGGCGATTTTAAAGGCCATGCGTAGTTCACAGTTCAATCCTAGAGATGCACTCCCCAATATGGAAGAGTTAAGTGACGATGAAATGATCAGCCAGCTGATTCATCCCAAAGCAAGTCGGATCTTAGTTTTGATCGAGGCCTTAAGGCGGAACTACCCGGTCGAAGATTTATCAGAACTGACCAAGATTGATCCCTTCTATTTTAAGCGTTTCAAAAAGCTATTGGCGGTCGAAAACCTAGTTGTTAACGAGCCGTTAACCGAGCATGCAATGCACATCGCCCATCGCAGCGGGTTCGGGGATGGGATGCTAGCCGCTGCTTGGCAAACAGATTTAGATAAGGTCAGATACCTCGGTAAGATCAATAATAGTCTGCCAACCTATAAGATGATCGAACCATCAGCAGGGGAAGAAACCCCATCGATTTATTCTTTTTACAGTAGTTTTGAGCGCGAGAACGAATCACACCAATTATCAGATCGTTCAGCATTAGTAATTGGGCGCGGTGGAAATCGGCTGGGTCCTAATTCAGCAGCCGATTACTATACTTCGGAAGTATTAATTCAAATGCATCGACTGGGCTATAAAACGATTGTTATGAACAATAACCCGAACTCGGTTTCACTCAGTCCGCAGTTGAGTGATAAGCAATATATTGAACCGATTCAAATCGGTGCAATCTTGAACATCGCAGAAATCGAGAAACCTAAAATCGTCGTAGTGCCAGGAAATCGGCATTACTTAGTTCGCCAACTCAAACAATACCCGAATTTAAACGTTGTGGTGTTACCGCCTGATCAAGAAACTGGGGTGACCCTTCCGCAAAAAACGAGCTTTGCTATGAATTTCTTTGTAACGAAGGAAGAAAGTCGCTTTATTAATACGGTCAAATTAGCTTCTGGTAAGAACCACGAATTAAAAGATATTTCTCACTTAGCATTCCCCTATGACATTACTATCGATGAGTTAGAGCCGTTGATTGGGGATGCACGGGAGCTAATTAGTAATTCCTATTGGAAAGGACTTGTTCAGATCTTAGTGTTAGCCGATCAAGGGCTTTTTAAAGTCGTTGGGATTAGACCGATCAGAATTATTGAAACGATATTCTTAAATCGTATTTCCAATGTTAACTGGATTAAAATGCTAATAAAATTATATACTGATAACTTAACTTCAGACGATTTGGATAAAACCTTTAGGGAACTATCATTTTTACCGTTTGCTGAAATGAATCCAACGTTTCCATTCATTGATCTTAAGATCGATCAAGCAGTGGGCTCGACCAATCAAGAAGTGGGGGCTAAGATTAGCTTTGATCCTGATGCCAAATAAAAAGAGCAGTCAAAACTGCTCTTTTTTTATTGATGATTATTAGCCCTAAGTTCTTCAACGATCTTTTGGTTAGGGGTAACGTAAAGTGTATTTTGGCCTTCATAAATGACAAACCCTGGCTTTGCACCACTAGGCTTTTTAACATGGCGAACTTGAACGTAATCGACGGGGACGTTCGCAGAATCACGGCCCTTAGAATAATAAGCAGCTAACATGGCCGCTTCAAAAAGTGTCTGATCACTAGGGGCAAAAGAACGCACAATCACATGGGAGCCATGAATTTTTTGAGTATGCAACCAAGTATCACGTTTATCAGCTGTTTTAGTGGTCAATTTATCGTTTTGTAGGTTATTTTTTCCAACTAAGATCGTTGTACCATCACTAGCCTTAAACTGTTCAGGTTGGCTAATTTGACGTTTTAATTGTTTTTTCTTGTTTTGATGTTCATGATCACGTAAATAGCCACCTTGTTGTAATTCGGCTTTGATGTCGACTAAATTACTAGGTTCTGCTAATTCGATCTGAGAGACAATGCTCTCAAGGTAATCAATCTCACCATTGGTCAATTCAATTTGATGATTAACGAATTGAATCGCATTTTTCTTTTTTTGATATTGTTTAAAATACCACTGGGCATTTTGTGAAGGGGTTTTATCAGGAGCTAGTTTAATTTTTAACGGTTGATTATTATCATAAAAGTTAGGCAGCTCGATCATTTTGGCTCCGTGGTGAACTTGATTCAAGTAAGTAGTAAGAATCTCACCCTTAATTCGATAATCATCAGCAAACTTGGTTTCATCAATGGTCTTACGTAACTTTTTCAACTTAGTTCGATTCTTTTTCAGTTCATTTCTAGTTACCTTGATCAAGACCCCACCTTGTTCTCGCACCCGATCTTTTTGTGCTTTGGTCTGATAATAATCATCCAAAAGGGTGCTTAACGAGTCATATTGTTTGGTTGGTGAATCAATACCAATTGGGATGAATGGTAAAAAATCTGGTTTGGCTTGTTCGATCATGGTTGCGGTGGGGGAATTGAACTGATCGAAAAATTGGGTAAAGTGTGCGCCTAATTCGCCTGGTTGATGTAAAAAACGCGCTAATTGATTGGCTGTATCCTTGCCCAATCCTTGAAATGTTTTTTGTAATTCACTGGCTAAAACATCTTGGTTCGGAAAATCATTAACTAATTGTTTTAACATTGATTCATCATTAAATTGAAATGGGTCTAAGCGGTCTTGCTTAGGGGGATTAATGTATTCTGTCCCTGGTAAAATCGTCCGATAGCGACTCTTGTCAGGGCCAATTCGTTTAATTGCATCGATAATTCGCCGATCAGAGCCATCAACTAAGATAACGTTACTGTGCCTAGCCATAATTTCAATGATCAAGACCATTGATTTAAGGTCACCAATTTCATTCCTAACCGTAAAGTGTAATTGCATTACTCGATCATTTTGTAATTGAGTAATCTCGGTTAGCACACTTCCACTTAGATACTTCCTAAGCGTCATATTAAAGTTAGTGGGGACTGGGGGATTTACATATGGAATATTCGTTACTTGGGCACGCGCATAGCTAGGGTTCGCTGATAGTAAAAGGGGATATGTTTTTCGATTCGAACGAATTGTAATAATGATTTCATTTGGATAGGGTTGATTGATTTTAGCAATTCGCCCCCCTTTGAGGTTATCATTGAGCTCTTTTACCATCGAGTGGGTAAAACTTCCGTCAAATGACACTTTTGATCACTTACTTTCAGTATGATTTTATAACTGTATTATAACAAAAAAGCCATTAATGTTATAATGGAAGTGTAAGTGCAAAAAATTAAAGGATTGATGAATACATGAAAATTGCAATTGTAACTGATAGTACTGCTTATTTATCTAAGGATGAGCTTGCTAAATATAATATTCATATTTTACCAATCTCAGTGATTATTGATGGTAAAACATATGATGAAGGTGTTGATATCGACACTCCAGAATTTTATCATAAATTAAAAACAGCAAAAGAGTTTCCCAGTACGGCTCAACCAGCGACCGGAAGGATTATCGAACTATATGATCAACTAGCTCAAGAAGGGTATGACGCTGTTATTAGTATTCACTTATCCAGTACCATTTCAGGACTTTATAACCAGTTAATGGCAATTGCTCCTACGATTAGTAATATTAAAGTCATTCCATATGATTCCAAAATTACAGTTAAATTAATGGGATATCTAGCAATTGCAGCATCTGAAATGGTTTCAGCTGGTAAATCATTAGAAACAATCATTAGTGAATTAGATGCCTTAAGGGCAACGATTGATGAAATCTTTGTCGTTGATGATTTAAAGAACTTAGTCAAGGGCGGTAGATTGTCAAATGCCGCGGGGATGGTTGGTAGTTTGCTTCATATAAAGCCGTTATTAACGTTCGATGATGAAAGTAATAAAATTGTTGCATTTGATAAGGTCCGTACACGTAAGCGTGCTTTAAAACGTGCTGAAGAAATTTTTGCAACTCGAACTAACCAATTAAACTATCCGATTCGGGTAATTATAATCAATGGAAACGATCCAGAAGATGGTCAAGCATGGACAGATAAAATTAAAACGATGTATCCTAATCTATCTGTAACCCAAAGCTATTTTGGCCCTGTGGTTGGCGCCCATCTAGGTAATAAATCACTAGCGTTGGCTTGGATGCGCGACTTTGATAAGTAACAGATGGGTTTGATTATCTTTATGGTTGCGTGTAAAATAAAAGATATTATAATAATTTTAAAATTATTATAAAATATTTCGGAGTAGGGATTAATGCGTCAAGTGCCATTGGAACGGAATGTGAACTTTGGACGAAAAACGATGCGTTTGCGATATTAGTCCCGCATTCGCCACAATTATAGTGGCAGCTCTATTTAGGAGATGTCTCTTTTGCATACACAAAAGAAAATTTTTGCCAAACCTAGCGCAAGTGGAATTGCGATTTTAGGATTACTCACTGCGATTAGGTTAATTTTAGGAAGTAGTTTATTTACGTTCTATTTGGTTCCCAATAAGATCCAATTTAGCTTTGCGTTCATTGCTACTTTCTTAATTGCACTGTGGTTCGGGCCGTTTTGGGCGGGAACCATCGGTGGATTTGCTGATATCTTTTTAACGCTAACGTCTGGACAAATATACTTTCCAGGGTTCACGCTATCAGCAATTTTAACTGGGGTTATTTTCGGATTGTTTTTCTTTAACCGAAAACCAACGTTAAAATCGATTATTATATCACAATTAATTGTAGTATTTTTAGTCAACTTGCTTTTAAATACGTTGTGGGTGGTAATCTTGAATCACGTTCCGTTTGAAGTTATTTTTCTTTCCAGGTTCATTAAGGAAATTTTCACAGTCGTAATTCAAGTTATCATTATGTATTTAATATCCAAAAACAAAACCATTATTTCTTTAGGCAATCGATTTAGAAAATAATTTAGTTATCCAGCAATCAAATTTGGTTGCTGGATTTTTAATTGCCACATGAATAGGGCCATTATAAGTTTGATCATTTATATTACTTTACATAATATATATTATCTGAAGTTATATCTAAAATTGAAATATCAACAACAAATGCAGTAATTATTAAATTCAATCATTTTGATTGAAAATATAAATTTATGTGATATATTTAATTCAAAGAGAAGATATATCAATTAATCTAGATTATTACGTCCAGCTATTTAAAATTAACTGGGCGCTTTAATTTTCTAACTGAAAATAGTTGCATTTAATAATAAATAAAAAAGATCGTCTTAAGCATTCACAATCAGCTTAAGACGATCTTTTTAGTCTCTTAGAATAGTTCTAATAATGTATCGACACTGGCATATGCCATAAAAATAACGACGAGCCATCCGGTAATTGTCAGCCATACTGGATGATGATATGTGTTTCCCATGATTTTACTTCTGCGAACTGCAATTAATAAGATGCTTAATGCAATTGGCAGCACGAAGCCGTTTAATGCTCCTACGAACACGAGTACCTTAGCGGGATTTCCGATAAAGTAGAAAATGATCGTCGAAAATACGATGAAACTAATGATAATGGCATTACGGTATTTCTTAAACAGTGCCGTTGATTTTTCACTAACTGCATAGTCCAGAAATGATGTTGATGTAAAGGTTGATCCTAGAATAGAAGACATCCCTGAAGCAAACAATAACAACCCGAAGAATTTATAACCAAAGTTCCCCGCTGCATGTAGAAAAATAGAAGCTGCGGGGTTGGCTGGGTCTAGTTTAAAGCCTTCTACGACGACGGCTAGTCCAGCTAAGAAGAGCATGATTCTAATGATTGAAGCTAATGTAATCCCTGTCAATGCCCCTTCATTAATGTATTTGATATCTTTAACACCCTTGGCACCCCCGTCTAAGAGGCGGTGGCCACCTGAGAATGAAATGTATCCACCAACGGTCCCACCGACGATGGTCACGATTGAGTAAAAGTCAACGTGGGTTGGCGTAAACGCATGGGTAGCAGCTGCTTGGAATGGAATCTTAGTTACAAATAGAATATAGATCAAAATCCCGATCTTGATAACTGCCAGGAGCTGAACCGTTCGATCCATTGCTTTCAATGCATTCTTAACGATAAAAATACAAATTGCAATTACTGCTGCGATGACGGCCCCGTTTTCTGGTGAAATCCCAAATAAAACGTTCAGCCCTAAGCCAGCACCCCCGACGTTTCCGATATTAAAGACCAGCCCGCCGACCGCAACTAATGTTGAAAGTAAGTATCCTAAGCCTGGAAAGACTTCGTTGGCTAACACCTGCGCCCGTTTGCCTGAAACAACGATGATTCGCCAAATGTTCAATTGAACGATTATATCCATGACGATACAAATTACAATTGCAAACGCAAAGTTAGCACCCAATTTCCCAGTAAAAGTCGCTGTTTGAGTTAAAAAACCAGGGCCTACGGCAGCCATTGCCATTAAGAACGCGGCCCCCATCGCAACACTTCTCATTTTTTTACTGTGGTTGTTGGTGACTGGATTCGCTTTGTTGTCCATGTTAATTCATCCCCCTATCAATTATTCGATTACTTAAACCGTCGCAATGTCGATCGAATCTGCTTTAAGCTGGGCAACTAACTGCCGTACGATTGACAATGCCTTTTGGTTATCCCCATGCACGCATATCGAATCGACCTTTAATGCAACGGTTTCCCCGGTAATGGCCGTAACGGATTGCTCTTTGATCATTTGAACGGTCCGATGCGCAATTGCGGTGGGGTCACTCAAGACGGCGTTGGGTTTAGAACGTGGCACTAAGCTCCCATCGGATTGGTAGTTTCGGTCTGCAAAGACTTCTTGGGCTACTGGTAACCCTAATTCATTGGCTGCAGTGACTAATTGACTGTTGGCTAGGCCATATACCAATAAATTGGGATCAACGGCTTTGATGCCCTGACAAATTGCGCGGGCTAGCTCGATGTCTTTGCCGGCTGCGTTATAAAGCGCGCCATGCGGTTTCACGTGGTGCAAGCGATGCGTTTTCGTAAAACCAGCTAACGCCGCTACCTGGTAGGTCACCATGTTGGTAACCGCCTGCATGTCCATTTGCATGTACCGCCGTCCGAAGCCATTTAAATCAGGAAAACCGGGATGCGCCCCGATTCCAATCCCTGCCGCCTCGGCTAATTGCACGGTGCGTTGCATGACGTTGGGATCGCCCGCATGAAACCCGCATGCAATGTTACATGCACTGATCAACGGGATGATTTCAGCGTCATTTCCTAAATCGTATCTACCATAGCTTTCCCCTAAATCACTGTTCAAATCAATCGCAATCATTAGTAACACTTCCCTTATTAATATTTTAATGTTGAATTAATGACATCAGTCACTAACATATGCCCTGGTGCGTGCGTAATCACCAGCGGCGGTTTGGTCTGCATAATCGCATTTTGTGGTGTCACTCCACATGGCCAAAAGACGGGGGTTTCCCCAGGCTTGATGGTCACTGCATCCCCATAATCCGGATTTTGTAGGTCTGTGATGCCAATTTCTTCGGGATGGCCAATTTGAATAGGCGCCCCGTGCACCTTAGGCATATTAGCGGTAACTTGAACGGCGATCGGCACTAATTCATCTTTGATCGGCCGCATGCTGACCACCATCTGCCCGTGAAACGCCCCCGCTGGTTTCAACGGGATGTTGGTGTTGAACATTGGAACGTTGACGTGCTCGCTTATGTTTCGCACTTCGATCCCAGCAGCAATCAATTCGGCTTCAAATGAGAAGCTACAACCAATGATGAAGCTGACGAAGTCATCCGACCAAATATCTGCTACCGATGTAGTTTCGGCGGCTAATTGACCATCCCGATAGATCCGATACTTCGGAAAATCATTAGCTAAGTCAATATCAGTCGCAAAGTCCACTAACTTTTTACTCCCCACGTCACTGACCTCTAAAACGGGACAGGGTCTCGGGTTGCGTTGCGTGAACAATAAGAAATCATAGGCGAGTTCACGCGGTAAGATGACTAAATTGGCCTGCGTGTATCCAGTGCATAACCCGCTAGTCTGGCCAGTATATTCACCACTTCGGATTAAATGCCGTAATTCGACGGGACTTAATTTGGTTAATGCAATTTTGGTGTTGTTAATTGTCATCTGCGTTGCCTCCTACTCCTGATTAGCGAGTGTAATTTTGTTATCTAGCCAATTCACATCCGTATTGAGATTTTCAAAGTCTGCATCGGCTAAGATCTGCGCTAATAGATTCAAGTTAGTATCAATCCCAGCCACCACGGTCTCATCAATGACCGCCCGCATCTGTTTTATGACTTGGGAACGCTGATTGCCATAGACGATTATCTTGGCGATCATTGCATCGTAATATGGCGGGACCTTATATCCTTGATACAGTGCACTATCAACCCGCACCCCATAGCCACCTGGCAGGTGTAAGCCAGTGATCTGCCCAGCAGAGCGGGCCGTAACCCGACATTCCAGGGCAAAGCCCTTTTCAACATGCCGTTGCTCTGCTAACTCGGCACCGGCGGATACCATCAACTGCGCTTGGACCAAGTCGATTCCACTGGTCAATTCGGTGATCGGGTGTTCCACTTGGATTCGCGTGTTCATCTCCATAAAGTAGAATTGACCTGGCCCGTTGTATAAGAACTCGATCGTGCCTAACCCGACGTAATGCAGCGGGGCGACCACTGCCTCACAGATCGAGAGCATCTTTTCACGGTCAGCTGGGTTTAAGACAACGGCGGGCGCTTCTTCCATTACCTTTTGATTGTGGGATTGAATCGTACAGTCGCGCTCGCCGATTGAAACCACGTGCCCAAATTGATCGGCAATGATCTGCACTTCAACATGGCGGGGATGTTTTAAGTATTGTTCAATGTACATATGCCCATCGTTAAATGATTCGATCGCTTCTTCTTGAGCGATGTTAAAGTTAGCCGCAAAGTCAGCGGCGGTCGGAATAATGCGCATCCCCTTGCCGCCACCACCAGAACTAGCTTTTAGCATGACTGGATAGCCCACTAATTTGGCTTGGGCAGCCGCAGCATCCACACTCGTTACCGCATTCGGGCTGCCCTTTACGATTGGCATCCCATATTGATGCATCGTCTTGCGGGCGGCTTCCTTATTGCCAAGTAGGGAAATGACTTTGGCATCCGCTCCGATGTAGGTGATGCCACTTTCAACAACGCGGCGGGCAAATTCTGGATTTTCAGATAAAAAACCATATCCTGGATGAATGGCATCCGCCTCGGTTATTTTGGCAGCTGCAATTAAGTTGGCCATGTTCAAGTAGCTCTGCTTAGCACTTTGCGGGCCAATGCAAACCCGTTCATCGGCTAGTTTTACATGCAGCGCCTTACTGTCCGCAGTTGAATAGACTGCGACCGTTTTGATCCCCAAAGCACGGCATGCCCGAATGATTCGGACCGCAATTTCACCCCGATTGGCGATCAATAACTTATGAAACGGCCACTCGGTAACGGGTTTACTTGACTTGAATAAGTGGTTCATCGTATTCCACCTCTTCTCCATCGGCCACCAATACCTTAGTGACGACTCCTGAGCGATCGGCTTTAATTGGTGTCATTACCTTCATCGCCTCGATAATCCCGATCGAATCCCCCGCCTTGATATGATCACCGACGGCTATGAATGGAGCTTCATCTGGGGACTTAGCAGCATAGAAGACGCCCACCAGTGGCGCTTTGATCACGTTGTCTGCCTGCGTTTCAGCACTAGCTGATTTTGCAGCCGGTGGCGGGGTCTGACTCACTAAGTCTGGATTCGGCTGGGCAGGATTTTTTAATTCCTGTTTTAACGTGATTTCATCGTTCCCACTGCGGTAAGTGATTTCGCTTAAGCCATTGCTTTTTAAATATTGAATCAATTTCTTTACGACCTTTAAGTCCATCTAAATTCCTCCTATTGAAATAACGTCTGAATGCGTTGGGCAGCCCCTCGGTTAATTCCAATCGGGGCCTTAAATCGGCGTTGTTCGAACCGCTCAGCTAGCCTTTGGCTGCTTTCGTGTTGTTCCAAAAGCTTAGCTCGAGCATCCGCTAGTGATACTAATTGAAACTTGATCAACTGCTTGGGCTGGCTTTGCACGAACTTATGCAGGTCAGCTGAGATAATGACCCCGATTACTGGATATCCACCGGTCGTTTGGCGATCCGCTAATAAAACGATCGGTTTTCCATCTGAACTAATTTGAATCCCCCCTAAAGGCGTCGCTTCTGATAGCATGTTGGCAACGCCCATTTCGATCGGATTCCCGGCCAGTCGATACCCCATCCGATCAGCATTTGGGCCAACTTGATATGAATTGTTGATGAACAATTCCGTATCCTTTGGGTCGAACAATGCCCATTGAGGACCCTTAGTGATCCGAATGGTCAAAACTTCATCAGTGGACGGCCATTGTGGCTTTTGAACTTTTCTGAATGCGAAGCTAGTTAAGCGTTGGGTCGTGCCAATGGGGATGCGATCACCTGACATCAATTTTCGCCCCAGGTGTCCGCCAATTCGGATTCTCGTTGTGGTCGCGCGACTCCCCATTACCAGGGGCTCTAAGACTCCCTCGGCAACTGCTAGGTATCCATAGCGGCCATGTTGGACCGCCCCCACCGTTAAGACGTCGCCGCTTTTGACTTGGATCGCCTGGTCGCTATTAATTGGTTGATCGTTCAACGTTAGCGGGAACTGGCCCCCGGCAAAGGCGATGAACGTAGCGGCTTGAAATAAGTAGCGGCCACCGAGGAGACAAAATTCCAATGTGGCGGCCGTTAGCTGATTACCAACTAACAAATTGGCTAGCTTGGCTGCATCTGCATCTAACCATCCCGAAGTTGGGAACCCATCGATTTGATGGTTGAAACGGCCCAGATCTTGCACCGTTGTTTGCAAACCACCGTCTAGAACGACTAAATTATTCATTCTCGATTACCACCTTTACTGTATAAGTCCCCTGCTGATCTGCAGCTTTGATCTGTTCATATTCACGGCTGGTAATGGCAAAGAATTGCACGAAGTCACCAGCGTGAAAAAATAATTCGGGGTGCTGTTGGTCGTACAACTTCACCGGGGTCCGGCCGATCAACTGCCAACCACCGGGCGCATCGACTGGATAAAAACCAGTCTGAATCCCAGCAATCCCAACGCTTCCGGCTGGAATTTTAACGCGCGGGGTGGCTAAACGTGGCATCGCGATCTTTTTATCGACGCTGGCCATGTAAGCAAACCCCGGTAAAAAGCCCATAAAATAAATTAAGTACGGTCGGTCGGTATGCAGCTTGATGACGTTTTCTGGAGTCATAGCTGCAAAATCAGCCACTGCTTGTAAATCAGGATTATAAGGAGCTTCATAACAAACCGGAATCTGTAAGATCCGACGCGGTCCCTTTGATGCCAAGCGATCATCATTCAATAGTGGGGTTAGGCGTTCTTGTAACTGCTGATAGCTAATTTCAAGGGCATCAAATGTGATCATTAAGGTATGGTAGGCCGGAACTAATGATTGAATGGCACTGATTTGCAATTGCTCGATTGCTTTAACTAAGGTCTGAATCTGTTGGTTGATCGATTCGTCGATCTGATTTGGAAAATTGATCGACAGTGCTTGATCACCAACTGGAATAATTTTAAATGGTTGCATCAAGAGCCTCCTCAATGTGAAAAAGAATAACATCGAATCATCTTTGAACTGCACAAATGATTAAATTAGTATTAATTATACTAATCATAAGATTAAAATGTCAATTCTAATCTCCTTTTAATTGTTTGATTATTCATTTTATGTATTATCAGCGTCTTTTATGCATTAAAACAACTCTTTAGGGCTTACAAGATGTATATTTAAATATGTCATTTTTTGTCCCATTTATATCGATTATGATAATTGGATTAAAAAATCGACGATCCGTGATTGAACGAACCGTCGATTTGGAATCAATATTTTGTTTTTTAGAGGTAGTGCATCCCACCATCGACCATGATCGATTGGCCGGTAATGTATTCTGTCTTTGGCGATACCAACCAAGATACGACGTTGGCAACATCTGCTGGTAATGCTTCACGACCGCGGTCAATTTCGGTTAAGACGTTGGCGCGTTGTTGGGCGATTGGAATATTCTTGATCTCAGAAGTGCGCTTATCAATTGCATCCCGCATTGGGGTCCTGACCACACCTGGATTGTAAGCGTTCACCGTGATATCATCTGCTGCTAATTCCTTAGCGGCAGATTGTGTTAAACCACGGATTCCGAACTTAGATGCGGAATAAGCACTTTGCAATGCGGAAGCTTCCACACCGGCTAGCGAGGCGGCGTTTACGATTCGTCCACCATGGCCCTGCTTTAAGAATTGCTTGGCAGCGGCTTGAATGCCCCAAAAAGTCCCCTTTAAGTTCACGTCGATCAATCGTTCGAACTTCTCAGGGTCTGAATCAACGATTGAATCAATGAACGCAATTCCAGCGTTGTTGACCCACACGGCTAGTTCACCGAGATCATTGACCGCATCCGCAGCTAATTGAAATACCGCCTTGCGATCAGCAACATCGACCGTATAAGCATGAGCTGAATAGCCTGCATTCTTTAGATCATTTGCGACCTTCACTGCGGATTGTGCGTTAATATCTGCAACAGCGATTGCAAACCCATCCTTTGCTAATTGGTGAGCAATTCCTTCACCAATTCCTTGTCCTGCACCAGTAATAACTGCAACTTTTGCCATTTAAATTCCTCCTTTAAATTAAAAAAAGAGCGCTAACATCCCTAATAAAAAGGACGAAAGCACTCTTTTCCGCGGTACCACCTTATTTTGATAGTTTATAAAACTACCACGCTTTAACTTCTTAACGGAAGGCTCCGAAGTTACTTCATAATTCAACTCAGTAACTTAAAGGATGCAAAGACCATCTTCAATCAAGCAAGACCAATGCTTTCCACCATCCGCATCTCTCTATAGGTCATAACTTAACTTACTCATCTTTTCTTTATTTCGAACAATATTAATTATTAACTACATTATAATCATAATATGACGTAAAGCAACTGTTTAAACTTAGCACTAATTATTTCGGCATTAGTTTGCCGCCACCAGTTAGCTTATAAGTTTGCCCATCAAGCCAGGCATTACTACTGTTGCTTTTATCATAATAAACGTTATGCCCATTTGATTTGATGTTCTTAATTGAAGTTTTACTGACAACTAAAGCCGTTAAATAAGAGTCTTTGGTGACGTTCCAACTACTATCTGCACTTAACGTTAGCTTTGCTAAGCCACTACTATCGGCATTATTAATACTTCCAGATAAACTAGAACCATCCCTTAAGGTCAATGCAACTGAGCTTTTGGCAGCCACTTCAACGTTTCCGTTCAAGGTCTGCTTGGTAGCGGTGAATGCTAGTTTACCGCCGTTACTATTGCTATTGCCCCACCGATCACTAGCGGCTCTAATCAATATATCAGATGCGTTCGTTAATTTAACGTTGTTCAAATTGATCTTTGCATTCGTGTTGGTGACGTAGAACAATGCTCCCGTATGCTTAGTCGTCCCCGTTGAGCCGTCAGTGACCTTAGATGTCAGTGAACCACCCTTCATTGTGAACGAGGCAGTCCCTGTTTTAGAATCACCAGACATACTTTGGTATAACATGACACCATTGTTCTTGTTGGCCGTCAAGTGGGAATCAGCAGCGTTGATATTGTTATCGCCTTCGATCACAGCAGCTTCTGCATCGCTTGCGTTTCCTTGAACGTTCTTAACGCTGATTTTACCAGTGGAGTAAATAATTGGCGAACCATCCCCAGCGGTCTTGAGGTTACCAGTGTTCAATGAAACGCTCCCGCCCCCACGATCAGTGGCTAGGGTTGCAGAATGGCTTCCCTTGGTTGAAATATTAGTGTTAGTAGCAACGATGCTCCCCTTTTGAGTGGCATCTAAGCCCCTAGATGAATCCTTTGTGGTATTGATTTTGGCGTTGTTCAACTTAATGGTCGCATTCGATCCAGTTGAGAACACCGCATTCGCACCGTTAGCAGCTGTTGTCTCGGTTAGCCCATTGACAGTGGCCGTCGCATTACTAGTAACTAGTAATCCGGCGTTTTGGCCAAAAAAATTACTGTTGTCCTCGCTAGTCGTTTCACCTGTCTTTGCGATCACACTATTGTTGAGTGTCAAGTTCCCACCATTTTTGACTAACACAGCGGATTTATTTTTCTGATCGGTGCTGAAATCAGCATCGCTTTGCGTCGTATTACTAGTGACGGTCTTGTTACCCGTGATATCAGCACTACTGGAACTTGAGGATGAGTTTTTAGAATCAGGTTTGGCGCTTGGTTTATTGTTTTGGACCATGGCGGCATGGACCAACGGATCTTGGATTTTGTTGATTGGAGTGGCGGTAAATCCTAATAATGAAGCACTTAATAAAATGGAAACTAGAATGTTCTTATGATTTCTTTTCATAATAAAGACTTCCTTTGCTTTTATATTTTGCTATTAATTATCGTCACGTTCATTTCTAATTGTGACCAGATGTTGCGGTTGATAGACCCACTTAGCAGCAATTGGTACCACTAAAGCGATTGAGAGGATACTGATCAATAGTTTATTTTTAATGTTGAATTCCTTCTTTCCTCTTGAATTGACATTAGTATATTTGATTCTGGCATCATTTGGAATCACTTTTAACCAAACGCAAACAAACCTTATTCAACGTAAGGAAATGTACAATGTTTTTAGGAAATGGCTAATAAACTTAAATGAAGCTTAAAATAAAAACACCCTAGAAATCAGAGTTTCTAAGGTGTTTTTATTTAACCAAAATCGATCGTATCAAAAATACTTCTTTTTGTGATCTCATCCAATCCGAGGTAATGTAATGTCATCGCCTCACTAGAATGGTTCAATGACTGCATCACCAATGCAATATTATGGTTAGTCTGCTCATAGAGTCGATATGCGCCCGTTTTACGCATGGTATGGGTACCAAGATAATCAATATCTAATAATTCTCCCGTTCGTTGCATGATCTTATAAAATTGGTTGACGGTAATATGCCGATTTGGATACATGATCGAAGGAAAGAGCCATTCAGAACTTTGATGTCGGTTTCTAAGCAGCTTTTGCCGCCATTGTTGATATTGTAATAAATCATTGGCAACTGGTTTTAGATACAAACGGTTTTGCTTCCCAGTTTTTTGGTCATGGATGTAACTGCTATCCTTTAAGATGCCATCTACATCGAATGCATCTGAATACTTTAATTTCATTACATCGCTACAACGGAGTAAAGTTGCTTTACCGAGTTGAAAGATCATATAGTTCCTAGGTCCGCTCTTAGCGAAGTTATGCAATAACGTATCCTCTACATCCCGTAGTGTTTGATCATCCTTGATTGGATATACTTTTTCTTCTGCCATTATAATCACCACCTGATGATTATTATATCATTATTTTTAATTAATTCATTAAAACAGTGATATGTTTTTGAGATATGATTATAAAAGCTTTTATAATCACGTTTCAATATCACTATTAGTAAATAACCGTGATATAGATATGATAAGCAAAAATGAACAAGAGGCGCTCAGTGATCAGTTTCGCCATTGCAGTCGACCAATTAGTCGAACTGGTCTTAAATCAAACCATATCTAATATCGCTAGCGTAATTGCTTGTATAATAAAAACCAACCATTGAACATTAGTTTTGCAATGCTCAATGATTGGTTTCAAATATTTAGGCTCTGTGCTTGCCAAGGTAGTAGACCCCTACCATTAATGCAACCATTCCCAACCCACCGAATAAAAGATAAATTAAGATTGGTGGATGCGATTTAGGATGGGCTTGTTTTTGCGTTGCTGAGGCTATCTTTGCATCAATCGCAAAATCGTTTTGAAAGTGCCAATGGGCTTTGCCAGAAGTGATTGCTAACTTCAATTTATACTTTCCAGCGTTCAACTTTTGATTTAAAACGATTGGATAGCTCATCCGCGTTAGTGGTGCCATGTTCATGTTGGTTTGTTGCTGTTTGAATACAACTTTATTAGTATTATTATCAACTATTTTAGCCTTGATGTTCATTTGGCCGAACATCGTTGGTGTTAAATTATCGAGCTTAGCGATAACAGTTGGATAATCATAATCAATCTTTGTTGATACGCTGTGTAACCCGAGTTTAGTATTAATGATGCGGTCATTTTCATGCAACACGATCGGGATGGCATATGAGAGCGTGTTTTTAAAGTTGACCCCTGATTGCTGACTTTGATGCCCGCTACTTTTTTGGGTAATGTAAAATCCACCAGCGATCACCCCATCGAATTTCTTTTTAGGTACGGTAAGCGTGTATTGTTTGATCACCTTTTGGTGCGGAACTAATTCGATTTCTTTGGGGCCTGTGATCAAATGATTAAAATCGACGTTCCCAAAATAACGGTCTTTCAAATTGTTAAAGTTATATTGGATCACACCATTATCACCAGTAACAGCGGTATTGAAATTCAGCTTTAATTTTTGCGATTGACCACTGTTGTTGGCAAAGATTAATTTAACGTTCAACCCCTCGCCTGGTTTGACCTTTTGTTGAATGGCAGATGTATTCTTAGCATCATCGATTGCTACCGAATAGCTAAACTTAGCATTGCCATCATCCGCATGCCCCGTTTGGCCAAACCCCAATAAAGTCGTTGTAAAACAAATACTAACTAATAAACAGATGCGCTTAAGCTTGATCTTCATTATTGACCCTAGTCATTGTTGGATGCACTAGTCGCAGCCGAATTAGCTGTGCTTCCGTTAATGGTCCAGTTAATGGAAGCAGAATATGATGTTGCAACAACGCTTGCGTTTTGATTCAAGTTCAAAACAGGATTCAAGTTCGTGATCGTATGGCCTTCGTTTGTTCCTTGAACGACTTGAACGGTAGAATTATCACCGATTTTAGCAGTCGCGTTTTGATTAACGGTAGCGCCATTATCGGCAGCGGTAGGTGCAAAGTTAATGTTCCCGTTCAAGGAATTCTTATTAGTACCATCAGTTAATGAACTTACGGCAACGGTAACGTTCCACCCGATTGCCCCTAACCCACGATTATCATCGGTCGCAAGGGATGCAGCGGAGGCCTTAGCAGCCGTACTACTGTTAGCGATGTCAGATACGGCAACGCTTGTAAAAGTAATGTTAGATGCTGAAGCTGCGAGACTGCCTGGCGTAACTGCAACGTTTGCAGACTGTTGAGTCGCTGCTGAATCAGCGTGGGCTAATAAACCAGTCGTTCCAGCAATTGCTAGGAATCCCAAGGTCGAAGATAATAATAAATTTTTGCTTGTTTTTTTGAACATAATCGACACTTCCTTTTGATAGTGTGTAACTTCAGGGACATTTATGCATATATTGTATATAATACATTCGTGCATAAAGTTACGTTTGTTACATAAAATATTATAGCACTATCTAATTAAGTTGGATATAAAAATATTAACGCCCTTGATCATCATGGTGGTGGGGATGTATGGTTATTGAAACTTATTTGCATTTTTACGGGTTGAAAAAGTTGATTATGTCACTTAAGTGGTAGCTATTTGAAAAAGAATTCATTTTAATGAATAATTATTTATAAATAAAAAATACCATTGAATTGTTTGATTCAATGGTATTTTTTTCAAAGTTTTAACTATTTTTCATTCCAGTGTTGCTTCTTGAAGGCTTCACGGCCACCGCTTTCTTCCATAACGTAACGGAGGGGATCCTTCTTGTAGAAGTCTTGGTGATAATCTTCAGCAGGATAAAATGGTTTGGCATCTTCAATTTGAGTGACGATCGGTTTATCGAACATCCCACTGTTTTGTAAATCTTCCTTGGACTTTTCAGCGATCTTTCTTTGTTCAGGACTGTTCACAAAGATCACTGGGCGGTAACTATCACCGCGGTCTTGGAATTGTCCAGAGGCATCGGTTGGATCAGTTTGGTGCCAATAGATCTCCACTAACTTAGCATATGAGATCTTCTTTGGATCGAAGGTGATCTTGACAGCCTCGGTATGACCAGTCGTATGGCTACATACTTGTTCGTACGTTGGGTTGGCAACGTGGCCACCAGTATAACCTGAGACCACCTTTTCAATTCCAGGAATCGTATCAAAGGGCTTTACCATACACCAAAAGCAGCCCCCAGCAAAAATTGCAGTTTCCATTCAAATCACTCTTTTCATTTTAGATTTATTCGCATTTGCAAAGCATTATTTAAAATCTTTGAGGTATTCTCCATACCCTTCTTCTTTTAATTTATCAACGGGGATGAACTTCAGTGCGGCGGAATTGATACAGTATCTGAGGCCACCACGGTCTTTAGGTCCATCTGGAAAAACGTGCCCTAAGTGGGAGTTTGCATCCTTACTACGGACTTCGTTTCTCACCATCCCATAGGACGTATCTAGATTTGATTTAATATTTTGGTCATTAACGGGCTTCGTAAATGCAGGCCACCCACAACCAGAGTCATACTTATCCTTAGAAGTGAACAATGGTTGTCCACTAACCACGTCAACGTAGAGGCCGTCTTCATAGAAGTTATCGTACTTACCGCTGAATGGAGCTTCAGTTCCCGCGTTTTGGGTAACATCGTATTGTTCTCTAGTTAATTTACTTTTATCGTATTCAGTCATTTAAAAATCCCCCCGTAAAAAAATATATCTTACACTACATATTAATAGTTTAAATAATTCGAGATTAATTGCAAATGATATGCTTACAATTTTAAAGTAATAACTGCTAGATACAAATTGACCAGCTTTCACCACCATGAGATGGTTAAAACTGGTCAACTGAATTGTTATTTAGTTCAAAGATTATTCGAATGCTTCGGTTAATGGAGGAACCACTTGTTTCTTCCGTGAAACAACACCTGGCAAGTTCATTACACCAGCATCGTTCAATTTACCATTGAAGGCTTTTTCAACCGCATCCTTAGGGTCACCGGTAACGATCAATGCAGAGTTACTGTCTAAGACGTTGGTAACTAATACCAAGTAGAGGTCAAAACCATTGGCTTGACTTGCCTTTTCCATGGCGGCCTTAATTTCGTCAGTCCGCTTTAGGATATCTTGGAGGTCAACGACGTTAATTTGATCGATCCGCACGTTATTACCACCCATGGTGAATGACTTGGCGTCTTGGTCGACTAATTCATCAGCGGAACTAGCATCAACGTTCGTTCCCGCCTTTAACATCTTGATCCCGTAATCCTTGTAATCAACATCGGCAATCTTAGCCAATGCTTCCACTGCAGCTCGGTCTTGATCAGTGGTAGTAGGTGATTGTAATAATAGAGTATCTGAAATGATTGCTGATAGCATTAGACCAGAGATTTTTGCAGGCACTTCAACGTTGTTTTCCTTGAAGAGCTTGTAGACGATCGTACTAGTACAACCTAGTGGTTCTTCACGCATGTAAAGTGGCTTTTCAGTTTCAAAGTTACCCACCTTGTGGTGATCAACGACGTGGGTGATGGTAACATCCTTAATGTCACTGACACTTTGTTGGAATTCGTTATGGTCCACTAACATTACGGAATCGACTTCTGGCTTAGCAGCCGTGATTACCCGTGGTGCTGGTTCGTCAAAGTAATCTAAGACGAACTTCGTTTCATCATTGACTTCGCCCAATGCAACGGCTTCAACATCGTGACCTAACTTATTTTGTAGGTATGCGAATGCCTTGGCTGCGTTAACTGCATCGGTATCTGGATTTTGGTGTCCAAAAACTAATTCTTTACTCATTATTATTGCCCCAATTCTATTAGATAGTTAATATAATGACGCTTCCATTATATTTTAGCACTTTTTGGAAATTAATTTAAAGCTTTTTGAATTGAAATCGGTTCGCCTTCTGATTTAACGTCGATTACGAACGAACCGTTCGAATATCGTTCATTCATTGGGTGATCGATCGGAATCACATCATGCATCCGTCTTCTGTCGGTATAGACATGCAATGGTTGTTCTAAATCGATCGGTGCGACCGTCACAAAAGCAGCGATTGCATGTGGTTGGGACTTGAGGGCCTTTAAGATGATCACCCCGCGCCGTCCTCTTCCAGCTAATGGGATTTGATTGACAGGTAGGTTTTTATAAGCCCCCCGTTGAGTTACGATCGCCATTATGGAATCCTCAGTCGCTAATTGACAACCAGCGACTTGGTCATCGTCTTTTAGATCGATCGAGCGCACCCCAGTACTTTTAGCACCACTAAATGACACTTCACTTAGTTCATAACGTGTTGCCATCCCATTTTGACTAGCAACTACTACTTGGTGGTCGTTCAGATCGCCAGTCAGATATTCGATCGTTAAGACTTGCGCCGCAGAATCCTTTAACTTCTCATACACACTGGCATGACTCTTATAGGTCCGCCCTGGTAACAACTTGTTAAATTCGGTTAACTTGATATATCCATCGCTAGTGGCAATCATAAAGTGACCGACTTGTTTGAGATCCTTAAAGGCAAACGTCTTGATGATCTTTTCATCATCGGCAAGCCCAATCGTCTGTGAGATGTGTTCACCCGTGTCCTTCCAACGCGTCTCTGAAATTTCAAATACGGGGCGGTAGATCAAATGACCCTTATTAGTAAACATCATCAAGTGATCACGGGTGTTCAATTGTTGCATGAAGATGGGATGATCATCTGATTTCAAACCATTTTCGTTGACCTCAGAGGCCCGATAGGATCGAATACTACTACGTTTCAAATAACCATCGTCACTAACTAATACCATGACATCTTCATCAGGGACCGTTACCTTCGTGCTGATCTTAAGGTTTTCGATCTCAGCTTCCACTTCACTGAGGCGGCTTGAAGCATACGCCTTCTTGATCGCACGCAACTCGTTTCTAAGCACCGTGTCTAACTTTTTAGGGTCAGCTAAGATCGCCTTGAATTTATCGATCTGTTCAGCAAGAGCGGCTGCTTCTTGGTTTAATTGCGTAACGTCAGTATTCGTTAATCTGTATAGCTGTAAATTAACGATCGATTCAGCTTGGGCCTTGGTGAAGTCATATTCATGAATTAAGTTCTCGCGTGCAGAAGCCTTATCCTTACTTCCGCGGATCGTTTTGATCACTTCATCCAGAATTGATAACGCCTTGATCAACCCTTGCACGATTTCTTGACGATCTAAAGCCTTATCTAAATCGAATTGGGTCCGCTTTTTCACCACGAGTCTTTGAAAATTAAGGTATGAACTCAAGGCACGCTTAAGCGATAACCGTTCTGGACGCATGTTATCGATGGCGACCATGTTGAAGTTATATGAGATCTGTAAATCCGTATTCTTGAAAAGATAGTTCAAGATCCCCTTAGAATCAACATCGCGTTTCAATTCAATGGCGATCGAAAGGCCGTTGCGATCACTTTCATCCCGCACTTCAGCGATACCATCGATCTTTTTGGCGATTCTGATCTCATCCATCTGCTTTACTAACTGCAGTTTATTGACTTCGTATGGAATCTCAGTGACCCGAATCAATTGCTTGTTACCACGAAGGGATTCGATCGCCGTCTTAGAACGAACGGCAATGCGCCCCTTGCCAGTTTCATAGGCTTTTTTGATCTCATCGATTCCCTGGATGATGCCACCCGTTGGGAAATCGGGGCCCTTGATGTATTTCATTAGATCGGCTAACGTTGCATCGGGATTTTTTTGCAATGCGATCACGGCATCGATCACTTCCCCTAAGTTGTGTGGGGGGATGTCCGTCGCATAACCAGCGGAAATTCCAGTCGCGCCGTTGACTAATAAGTTCGGAAAACGCGCTGGGAGGACGACTGGTTCGTATTCGGTATCATCAAAATTCAATACCCAATCAACAGTATTTTTATCAATATCTCTGAGCATTTCACCTGCGATCTTGCTGAGCCTTGCTTCCGTGTACCGCATCGCAGCAGGTGGATCCCCATCCATGGATCCATTGTTACCATGCATTTCGATCAATGGTTCACGTAGCTTCCAGTCTTGACTCATTCTTACTAATGCTTCGTAGATTGAACTATCTCCGTGGGGATGAAAGTTACCCATTACGTTCCCAACCGACTTAGCGGCCTTTCTGAACCCCTTATTATAGGTATTTCCATCTTTGTTCATGGCATAGAGGATTCTTCTTTGAACTGGCTTTAAGCCATCCCGCACGTCGGGCAACGCTCTTTCTTGAATGATCGACTTTGAATAACGACTGAATCGTTCACTCATGATGTCTTCAAGCGTTAGCCGTTCAATTGTTTGTCCGTTCTTCAATTAATTGGGCCTCCCTTGATTAACTATTTAGCAGTATTGTCTAATATACTGCCTTCTTCTTCTAGGTTGAATTGAACGTTATTTTCGATCCAATCCCGTCTAGGCGCAACTTTATCACCCATTAAGGTCGTAACTCTGCGATCTGCTAATTTAGCATCATCGATATGGACCTGAATTAACGTCCGAGAACTTGGGTCCATGGTCGTTTCCCATAACTGGTCAGCGTTCATTTCACCGAGTCCCTTGAAACGTTGCAGGGTATATGGTTTCTTGAATTCCTTGGTCAATTTTTCCATTTCATCATTGGTCCAAGCGTAAGCGGTTTTTTCCTTTTTGCCGACCTTTTTTTGCACCTTATAAAGTGGTGGTAAGGCAATGTAGACACGTCCAGCTTCGATCATTGGCCGCATGTACTTGTAAAAGAAGGTCAAAAGTAGGATTTGAATATGGGCCCCATCATCATCGGCATCGGTCATGATGATGATCTTGTCGTAGTTCGCATCTTTAATATTGAAATCAGAACCCACACCAGCGCCCACGGTATAGATCATGGTGCTGATTTCTTCGTTCTTCATAATATCAGGTAACTTAGCCCGTTCGGTGTTCAAGACTTTCCCCCGTAGTGGCAGGATTGCTTGATGCTTACGATCACGGCCCTGTTTAGCAGAACCACCAGCTGAATCCCCTTCGACTAGGAACAATTCATTCTTAGAGGCATCCTTAGATTGAGCGGGGGTCAGTTTACCGGATAGTAACCGTTCTTTTTTACGTTTTTTATTGCCACCACGACTTTCATCGCGGGCCTTTCTAGCAGCGTCGCGTGCTTGTTGGGCGCGTAATGCTTTTTGTACTAGTTGTTGGGCAAAATCACCATTTTCCATCAAAAAGTAAACTAACTTTTCGCTAATGATGCTATCAACGATCGAACGCGCTTCTGGAGTCCCTAGCTTCCCCTTTGTCTGCCCTTCGAATTGTAATAGTTCTTCTGGGATCTTTAGTGAAATGACTGCTGAGAGCCCTTCTCGAACATCAGAGCCATCTAATTTTTTATTGCCCTTTAATAATCCTACCTTCTTGGCATATTCATTGAATGCCTTCGTCCAAGCACTCCTAAATCCAGATTCGTGGGTCCCCCCATCCTTAGTCCGCACATTATTAACGAAGGAGAGTGTATTTTCGGTGTACCCATCGTTATATTGAGCTGCCACTTCTACCTCAATACCGTCCTTAGTCCCATCGAAATCCATCACTGGTCCCAAGGTATGCTTACCCTCATTGAGGTATTCAACGAATTCTTCGATGCCCTTTTCAAAGTGGAATTCATCGTGTTTTTGTGGATCGCTTCGTTCATCGGTCAACGTGATCTTGATGCCCCGTAATAAAAAGGCAGATTCACGCAGGCGTTCTTTTAAGATATCATAATTGAATACCGTCGTGGTAAAAATTGCAGGGTCGGGCTTAAAAGTTACCTTCGTTCCGCTGTGTTCATTGGTCTTGCCCAAATCTTCTAGCGTCCCGATCGGATGCCCACCATTTTCAAATCTTTCTTGATACTTATGCCCGTCTCGGACGATCGTGACCATTAGTTCTGTCGATAGAGCATTGACAACACTGGACCCGACCCCATGGAGCCCTCCAGATGTTTTATAGCCACCATTTTCGGAAAATTTACCACCTGCATGTAACACGGTGAGGATCACTTCAGGAGTCGGTTTACCAGAAGAGTGCATCCCAACTGGCATTCCACGCCCATGATCCACGACGGTCAAGCGATTGTCCTTATGGATCGTCACGTTAATTTCATCGCCATAACCAGCTAATGCCTCATCAACGGCATTATCAACGATTTCATAAACCAAGTGATGGAGTCCACTGCCGTTAGTGGATCCAATATACATTCCTGGTCTTTTACGGACAGCCTCTAAGCCCTCTAAGACCTGAATGGAGGAATCATCATATTCTTGTTTTGATTTAGCCATTATGAGAAAACTCCTTTATCTTTCAGAATACAGTCTATATAATAATAACTTATTTGAACAACTTTGCAAATTTATTAAAACGAACGCCCTAACGTTATATGGTATAATGTTTTAGTATGAATAATTTGTAAGTGAACGGGATGGTTAATTTGCATCATTACGATTAACCAATTTATTGGGAGGTTCATTTTGAAAGTCGCGGTATTATTAATCATAGCATACTTATTAGGTTCCATTCCGAGCGGGATTTGGATTGGAAAAACTTTTTTTAACGTTGACATTCGACAACACGGTTCCGGGAATATTGGGACTACTAACACCTTACGAGTGTTGGGACCAATTGCTGGGTCAGTCGTTTTAATTATGGATATTGCTAAGGGGTCCTTATCAGCAGCATTACCATTAATTTTTAACATTAATTTAGGTTCGATGCACTTAACTGAATTAATTTTTGGATTGTTCGCTATCTTAGGGCATACCTTTTCGATTTTCGATCGATTTAAGGGGGGGAAGGCCGTTGCAACTAGTGCGGGGATGCTACTAACCTATAATCCAATTTTATTCGTTTTAGCAACGTTAGTATTAATTACGGTTTTATACTTGAGTAGCATGATGAGTCTTGCTAGTCTTTGCACATTTATTTTTGTCTCGATTGTGGCCATTTTGATCCACGATTCATTATTGGCAACGATTGCGATTATCCTAACTATCTTTGTCTTTTATCGTCATCGTAAAAATATTCAAAGAATCATCAACGGGAATGAAAGGTTAGTTCATTTTGGGATCAAATATAAACACAGTAACCATTAAATAATTAAAGACGCTTACCGAATCGGTGAGCGCCTTTTTTAATTTCTAGTACACCGTAATGTTGAATTGAGCATCAAAACGACCACCCGCATCAAGACGATTGATTCCCTTTTTATGAATCAATAATCCATCAGATTCGACATCGTCAGCAATCCCCCACCATGGTTCAATACAGACGAATTGAGCATCCTTAGGATATTGAGACCATAATCCCATGTACTTCGCATCTTTGACCTGCAATGAGACCCGATGCTCTTCTTGATTAAGAGCGTTTTGTATCATAACATCGACCGAACGGCTGTTTAGATCTAAGATTACAGCATCATTTTTAAATAATTCTCGATTAATGTTGATTGGTTGTTTTAAGTTCAATTCAGTACTATCCTTTGCAGAACTCAATGATTTTACTAGTGGAATTTGAGGATAGCTTTCACTTGGGGTAACTTTGATTTGATAATCATTGAATTGATGATCAGGAATTAATGGAACGTTAAATGCTGGATGGGCCCCAATTGAAAAGTACATCGCCCGATCAGCTGGATTCATAACGGTTAGATCAACCTTTACCGTTGTTTTATCTAATGTATATTTAACGAATAGCATAAAATCAAATGGATATCTCTTTTTAGTCTCCGCATTTGATTTTAAGACCATTGTGATCGAATCATTCGTTCTGTCACTCAATTCAAATTCCATATCACGAGCAAAGCCGTGTTGCCCTAATGAATATTTTTTACCTTCATATTCATATTGATCGTTTTTGAGCCGACCAACGATTGGAAATAATACAGGGGCATGCCGTCCCCAAAAATTAGGATCAGCCTGCCAAAGATATTCAATTCCGTTATCACCCTTGATACTATTTAATTCAGCACCCTTTGAATTAACTTTAATTGTTAAGTTATCATCTGATAAAGTGAATATCATGCTATCATCCTCATCTATAATTAGTTATAAATCAATTCTAGCAAAAAAATTAGCTTAAATCACTTAATTACATAATTAAAGAATAAATTGAGATAGATTTTGGTCCTTAGCCAAATGACCAACTTTATTTTCAACATATTGCTCAGTAATCGTAATATCACCCATTTCCATGTCTGGGCCCTCGAACAAGAGGTCTTCTAATAGTTTTTCTAAAATCGTGTGAAGCCTTCTAGCTCCAATGTTTTGAACATCACGATTAACATTATACGCAATTTCGGCAATTTTTTGAATAGATTCAATAGTAAAAGTAACTTTAATATTATCAGTTCCAATCAATGCAATGTATTGCTTAATTAGCGCATTATTAGGCTTAGTTAAGATATTGACAAAATCTTCCTTACTAAGTGAATCTAATTCCACTCGAATTGGGAAACGCCCTTGTAATTCAGCGATTAAATCACTGGGTTTACTTTCAGCAAAAGCCCCAGAAGCAATAAATAGGATGTGACTAGTATCAACTAGCCCATATTTGGTGTTAATGTTAGATCCTTCAACGATGGGGAGAATATCTCTTTGTACCCCTTCTCTTGAAACTTCACCCTTATTTTGGGATTGGCCACCGACAATTTTATCAATTTCATCAATAAAGATAATCCCTGTGTTTTGCACTCGGTTAATGGCTTCATGGTAGAGGTCAGCATCATTAACTAATTTTTCTGATTCCTCTCTGATTAATACTTCACGTGCTTCTGAAACCTTCAAATGGGCTTTGATTTTTTGTTTTGGTAGCATACTCCCAAGGGTGTCATTTAAATCGATTCCCATTTGACCAAGCATGTTATTTTGCTTAGAAATTGATTGTTTAGGGTCGTCCATATCAATTTCAACCATGCGGTCTTCAAGTTGGCCTAATTCAAGTTCCCTTAAAATTTGAGCACGCTTTTGTTTTACTTCTTCACTAACTGGCTTTCGTTCAGGTTGTTCCATGTTGGTAGGCATTTTACCCTTTTGTAATTGGTTCAACATGTCCATCATGTTTTTCATATCTGCATTTTGATTTGCTTTTTGGTTATCATCTGGAACCATCAATTCAGCAATCCGTTCGTTGGCTCTTTGTTCAGCTTGACCAGCAACCTTGCTAAACCGTTCGTCTTTAACCTGTTTAACAGCATTTTCAACTAAATCTCGTACCATCGATTCTACATCACCACCAACATAACCCACTTCAGTGAATTTAGTTGCTTCGACCTTAACGAATGGAGCATTAACGATTTTAGCTAATCGTCTAGCAATTTCAGTTTTACCGACTCCAGTAGGTCCAATCATTAAAATGTTTTTGGGTGTAATATCTTCTTGCATTGCCTTTGATAGGTGCATCCGTCGGTAACGGTTCCTTAATGCAACGGCAACTGCTTTCTTAGCGTCATCTTGACCAATGATATATTCATTTAATTCTTTTACGATTTGTTTTGGGGTTTTATCAATTGCTTTCATCTTGAATCTCCTTAAAATTAGTCTAATTATAGATTATAACTCTTCTGAAATAATGTTTTGATTAGTAAAAATATCAATACTTCCTGCAATATAGATTGAGGCTTCAGCAATTTCCTTTGCACTCATATCTTTTGCATGGTGTTTCATACCTAAAGCGGCTGCTAAAGCAAAGTTACCACCAGATCCAATTGCTAAAATGTCATCGTCGGGTTCAATCACTTCACCAGAACCTGATACTAATAATAAATCCTTACTATCAGCCACGATTAATAACGCTTCTAATTTTTGAAGGGATTGATCACCACGCCACTGTTGCGCTAATTTAACGGCAGCCTGCTTTAAATTGCCACTATATTCTTTAAGCTTAGCTTCAAACTTGGATTCTAGATTAAAAGCATCTGCAACGCTTCCGGCAAATCCAACAGCCACCTTACCATCATAAATTTTACGAACTTTATGAGCGGTTCCCTTCATAATTACCTTTTCACCCATCGTTACTTGGCCATCTCCAGCCATTGCAATATGACCGTTATGTCTAACTGCACAAATCGTAGTTGCTTCAAATTTTACTGTCATTACTCATTCTCCTTTAGTCCTTCGATCGTGGGAAGAACTGATTATAATTTTTTATTAGATTCTCTTTTGTAACATGCGTGTAAATTTGAGTTGTTGAAAGACTGCTATGTCCTAATAACTCTTGAACACTCCTAAGGTCAGCACCATTATTTAGCATATCCGTTGCAAACGTATGTCTAAACATATGCGGATAAATATTACTATTTAGTGAACTATTCTTTAAAATTACATCTAAAATATATTCAACTCCACGAGCGGTCAGTGGATTTCCATAATTGTTAATGAATAGGTTATCATGACTTTTGTTGTATTTTGCCATTAATGGATTCCTGCTTTTACGAATGTATACATTCAAAGCTTGAGCAGTTTCCTTACTAAATGGAACGTAGCGTTGCTTGCCACCCTTTCCAAACACATTCATAATCCGATTATTGAAATCAATTTTAGCAAAGGTCAGATTTACGCATTCGCTTACTCGTAGTCCAGTACTAAATAGTACTTCTAGTATAGCAACATTTCTAGGAATTAAGGCTTCATTTGTTCCATTACGAGCTGATTTAAACAATTCTTTAATCTCGTTTGGATATAAAAATTTAGGGAGCCGATTTTGTTTCTTTTTCAAATGAACATATTCAAACGGCTGGTTTTTAGTGATATCGATTTTAATTAAATAATTATAAAATGATCTTACTGCCGATATTTTTCTTAAAATTGTATTTCTTTCGTCATTTTTATGATTTAAAAAATTTAAGTAATTTTCAACATCGATTTCATTAGCTTTTAACAATGATTGATCGGCCTTACCTGCTGCAATTTTATTGAATTCATTTAAATCAGAAATATACGCGCGAATTGTTTGTTCAGAATATTGTTTTTCAAATTGTAGGTAGTTGATAAACTTTTTTATTAACTCTTTATTTTTCATTTTTTCACCTAGTTAAAGTAAAATAGTACTTTTGACGTTAATTGATAAAAAGAAAAGGCATTACCCTTTTCAGATAATCCCTTATTTTTGGACTGGTTCTTCATAATCACCATTTGGACAAACGACTTGAACCCCGCCCTTAATTTTCTTTTCGACTAAGAAATGCCCATCGCGTGGACAATTGCGGCCAACTGGTTTATCCCAAGTAACAAAATCACATTCTGGATATCTAGAACATCCATAAAAGATCCGATTTTTCTTTGATTTTCTCTCAATTACTTGGCCTTGCTTACACTTCGGACAAACAACCCCAATTTCCTTTACGATCGCCTGCGTATTACGGCAATCTGGGAAGCGTGAACAAGCATAGAATTTACCATAACGGCCCATCTTAACCACCATTGGTGCGCCACAAATTTCACAATTAAAGCCTGCTGGCTCATCTTTGATCTGGACGTTTTCCATTGTCTTTTCAGCATGGTGGACTTCCTTTGAAAAGGGTTCGTAAAATTGATCAACGACATTGACCCAGTTTTGTTTAGCATCTTCAATTTCATCTAATTTAGATTCCAAATCAGCAGTGAAATCAATGTTAATAATATCAGGGAAATATTCCTCGATAATGCCATTAACAATTTCACCTAATTCGGTTGGCTCAAAGCGGCGACCAACGAACTTGACATAATAACGTTTTTGAATCGTCCCTAACGTTGGGGCATAAGTAGATGGGCGTCCAACTCCATTTTCTTCTAATGCCTTGATTAAATTAGCTTCGCTGTAACGTGCAGGTGGTTGGGTAAAATGTTGATCAGGATTCGTTTTAACTAGGTTAACAACATCCCCCTCATTTAAATCAGGAAGGTTATTGTCCTTTTCACGAGTTCCATACACCTTCAAAAAACCGGGAAACTTCAGTTTAGAACCATTAGCACGGAAATTAACCCCGTTTTGTTCTATATCAACGGTCATGGTATCCATTAAAGCAGGTGTCATTTGGCTAGCTAAGAATCGCGACCAAATCAATTGATAAAGCCTAAATTGGTCTTTGTTCAAGTATTCCTTAACGCTATCTGGCGTCCGCATCACAGAAGTCGGTCTAATCGCTTCATGGGCATCTTGGGCACCCTCAGGTAATTTCCCCTTCAACGGCTTATTAGCTGCATATTCAGCTCCATAATTTTCATGAAGAAAAGTAGCGGCTTCATGTTTAGCAATTGCTGAGATTCTAGTTGAATCCGTCCGCATGTAAGTAATCAAACCTTGACTACCATCTTTCCCTAAATGAATCCCTTCATACAACTGTTGAGCAGCCATCATTGTCTTACCAGTTCTAAAATTCAACTGCCTATTCGCTACTTGTTGCATCGTACTGGTCGTGAATGGCTGTTGGGGTTGGCGCTTTCTTTCACGGCGTTTGACACTAACGACTTCAAAATCAGCCTTGCTATCAAGCCTTCCTAAAACAGCTTGAACGTCATTATTATTGTGTAACTCTGTCTTTTGGCCATCTAAACCGTAAAAACTGGCATTAAATTTAGAGCGTCCCTTTTTGAACTCACTATCAATCGTCCAATATTCCTCTGGAACAAATTTTCTGATTGCTCGTTCCCGATCAATAATTAGCCACAAAGCAATCGATTGAACCCGTCCAGCACTCAAGCCCTTCTTTACTTTTTTCCATAACAATGGTGAGATGGAATAACCCACTAGACGGTCTAATACCCGTCTGGCTTGTTGAGCATCGACTAAGTTCATATCGATACTGCGGGGGTTTTTAAATGCATCTTTGACGGCATCCTTAGTAATTTCATGAAAGGCGACCCGATTATTATCATTAATATCTAATCCTAATAGATGTGATAAATGCCATGCAATCGATTCTCCTTCGCGGTCAGGGTCAGATGCTAGGTAAATTGCCTTTGCTTTTTTAGCCTCTGAGCGCAGCATCTTAATCGTATCGCCCTTTCCTCGAATCGAAATGTAATGCGGTTCGAAATTATTTTCAATATCGACCCCCATCTTACTCTTAGGCAGATCTCTAATGTGGCCCTTACTTGCAATTACTCGGTAAGTCCGTCCTAAATATTTTTCAATTGTTTTTGCTTTTGCCGGTGATTCGACGATTACTAACTTTTTCTTAACTGTTCTCTTACGTTTCGATGTAGAAGTTTTTGTTTTTATAGTCATTAAATAATCCCTCAATCAAATTATTTATTTTTATTCATTAAATCTCTCACATAATATTGCAGTTAAGGGTTTGTGTCAAATTAAAAATCTTCTAAAATATCTTCAACGGTTAAAATAGGCTTAGCCCCTTCGGCAATTAACTCGTTACAACCGACCGACAGCAAATGGCTGATCGGACCAGGAATTGCCATTACATTGCGGTTATTATGGAGGGCTAAATTAGCGGTAATCAAGCTTCCCGATTTTTTAGCAGCTTCTACGATAATAATATTTTTAATCAACCCAGCAATAATGCGATTTCGTTCAAGGAAGTGATGTTTACGAACGCTCACGCCTAATGGATATTCAGATAGCAATAGGTGTTCATGTGCAATAATTGATTGTAGTTGAACATTGCTTCTGGGGTAACAATAGTCTAGTCCAGTTCCAATCACTGCAATCGTTTTCCCACCATTTTGAATCGTCATTTGATGGCACAGACCATCTACTCCGGTAGCCAAACCAGAAACCGTAACGATTTGATGCCTAACTAATTCGGGAAGTAAAATTCTAAGCGCCTGAAAAGAGTAATTGGAGTTCTTGCGACTCCCAACGACACCCAACAATTGGCAATGCGCAAGTCGGATATCACCTTGATAAAATAAGACCATTGGTGGAAATGCAGCCTCTTTTAAATTAGGTGGATAATCATCATCCAAAATGGTCGTATACTTACACATTTGTTCGTTTAAAATAATATCTGACTCCAATTGATTACTGAAAAAATGGGCTTTAAATTCAGCCTGTGCGCTTTTTTTAATCTGTGCAATCTCAATGATATCTAAAGCAGATAATTCCATTTTTGAATTCCACTTTTTACTTTTAAGCCATTGATAGACTCGATATTCACCTCTAAAACTAATTCCACGACAGATCCTTAACTTCAATAATAATCTTCTTGCCTGCATTTATATCAATCCCTTCATTTTAGGAAAGATACGCAATTAAATTATTTTTTGATCATTTTTTTGACTGGTGCAAAACTAATGCGATGAATCGGGGTCACGCCGAACTTAGCTAGTGCTAATAAATGCTTTGTCGTTCCGTAACCAGCATTATGGGTAAAATCATACTCAGGATATTGAATCGCATATTGATCCATTAACTGATCTCGATAAACCTTTGCTAAGATACTAGCAGCAGCGACCGAAATACTCTTAGCATCCCCCTTGATTAAACGAATTTGTTCAATTGGCAGATCGATTTGCATCGCATCCACGATAATTCGATCAGGTTGAATGCTTAACTGATTGACAGCTGACTTCATTGCTAATCTCGTTGCCTCGTAGATATTAACGTCATCAATAACAGAATTATCCATAACGCCAATTCCATAAGCTAAGGCTTTTGACTTGATCAAGGGTGCCAATTTTGCACGACGATCTGGCGTCAATTGTTTAGAATCATTTACATCCACTAAGTCAAAATCATGGGGTAAAATGACCGCAGCTGATACTACTGGCCCTGCAAGAGGACCTCTGCCGACCTCATCCACCCCAGCAATATAATTCAAGCCCCGTTGCCAAAGCGAACGTTCAATTTGGGAGCGTTGCAAAAACGCAGCCATTTTATCTGCGTTTTTTTGCAACTTGCGAATCCGTTGTTTTAAAGCGGTTTGCACGCCTTTTCGCGCATCTTTTGCAATCAACTTTAGCCGTTCATCGTCCAAAGAATCGATCTTAGCTAATCGCTGTTTGATTTCATTTACCGTTTCATTTTTCATCAGGTTCAACCAGTTCCATCGAATCAAGAGTAAACCGCCCTAATTTACCCTTTCGCGCATCTTGAATCAAACGCACTGAGGCTCGTTCATAATCGTCTTTCATCCCAATTTGCTTCGTGATCTTTAACAATAGATCAACGTTATTGCTCTCCATATCATCAGCATTCAAACGGTAGCGTTTCATTAATTCATTTGTGCGGTACTTCCTGAAGTATTCCAAAGCAAATAATGCAATATCATCACTTGCATATAAATTATCCTTAATCGCACCAGTCAATGCTAATTTATTAGCGATTGATTGATTTTGAAATTTAGGCCATAGGATCCCTGGGGTATCCAAAAGTTCCAAATCCTTACTAGAGCGAAGCCATTGTTGCCCCTTTGTGACCCCTGGTCGGTTTCCTACTTGAGCTGCCCGTTTTTTTACTAAGCGGTTCAACAAGGTCGACTTCCCAACGTTTGGTACTCCGACACAAATTGCTTTAATTGGACGCTCCTTCATTCCTCGTTTTATTTCTGAATCTAATTTAGGCCGTAAGATTTTTAGTGCCGTTTGAGTTACTAATTTATTAGCACCATTTTGTTTGGAATCCACAGCAATTGCAGTATAACCATGTGTATCAAAATATTTAATCCATTGATCAGTAAGGTTATGGTCTGCTAAATCAGCCTTCGTCAAAATCAATAGGTGTGGCTTATCAACCCCAATCCTAGCTACTTCTGGATTCATTGAACTAAAAGGGGCCCTTGCATCGACTAATTCAAAAATAATATCGACTAAGTGCACATTTTCTTCAAATTGGCGAATTGCCTTTGCCATATGTCCTGGAAACCATTGAATATTTACTCCCATTTTTGCACCTCGGTTTCTAATCCCTATAATCCAAAAAGCGACTCCATGCTTCATCGAAAATTGTCATCGATGGCAGATACGAACCATTTTCCTCTAAGTACTTAGAGATTTCATCAAAATCAGCAGTATTTTTCGGAAAAGAGTGATCATGAAAAGCGTTATTAGCGAACTCTGCAATCGGTTCATAACTTTTTGGATTCCGTTCGGTCATTAAATATTGATAAAAGCTTTGTCCCATTAATAGTCATCCTCGCATTATTTCTTTTTGCGGTACGTTTCAAAACGGTATGGATATTGATTACGTTCATCAGCTGGAAAATTGGTATGCTGAATCATTTCAAATCGCGAATAATCAATGGTCGGCATCTTGGTATCCCCATTAATATCTGCTTCAATTACCGTTCGGTACAATACGTCAACTTCGTTAATTAGTGCCTTAAAGATCATCGCTCCCCCAACAACATATACGTCATCATTATGTTGCGAGTAATCAGCCAAAAATGATTCAACATCATTAAATACGACCACACCATCTGGCAATTCACTTGCATGATGACTAGTTAAAACCATGTTAGTTCGGTTGGGCAAGGGGCGTCCAAATGATAAAAAGGTCTTCTTCCCTGCCAAAATTTTATGACCAGTCGTTAACGTCTTAAAATGATGCATGTCCGCTGGCATTTGCCAAGGTAATCCACCGTTTTGTCCAATCGTTCCATTCTTTGTTTCTGCCCATACAAATGCAATCATTATCATTCTCCTAATCAAACAGCTACGGGAGCTTTAATTGCTGGATAACTATCATAGTCAATCACCTTGATATCATCCATCCCATAATCAAATATACTTTTTTTAGCTGGGTTCAGCCATAATTTAGGTGCTGGTTTAGGACTTCTCGTCAATTGCTCTTTAACCTGGTCAACATGGTTAGAATAAATGTGAGCATCCCCAAGCGTATGGATAAATTCACCAGGCTCTAACCCCGTTTCTTTTGCGATCAAACATGTCAACAATGCATAACTAGCAATGTTAAATGGAACGCCTAAGAAAATATCCCCACTGCGTTGGTACAGCTGACAACTAAGTTTCCCATCGTTAACATAAAACTGAAACATTGTATGACAGGGCGGTAAGGCCATTGTAGGAATGTCTTCAGGATTCCAAGCCGATACGATCATGCGCCTTGAGTCAGGGTGCGTCTTGATCATTTCAATTACGTTTTTAATTTGATCGATTGTTTCTCCCCGACGGGTTTTCCAGTGTCGCCATTGGCTGCCGTAAACATCCCCCAAATTACCATATTTTTGAGCAAATTGATCATCTGACAATATCCGATCACAAAAAAGTTTCTTTTGTTCTTGATAATCCTGATTAAATCGTTCATCAGATAAATGCCGCCGTCCAAAATCAGTCATGTCAGGACCATCATAGTCATCAGATTGAACATATTTAGCAAATGCCCACTCATCCCAAATATGATTATTGTGCGCTAATAAAAATTTAATATTGGTGTCACCATGCAAGAACCAAAGTAACTCGCTCTTAATCAATCCAAATGGGACCCGTTTGGTCGTCAACAGGGGAAAGCCAGCTCCTAAGTCGAAACGCATTTGGTATCCAAAGGTACTGAGCGTTCCAGTCCCAGTTCGATCACCCTTGTGATGACCATGTTCTAATACATAGCGTTCTAAGTTCAAATATGCATCTTCTAGCATTCAAATTCTCCTATTCATCAGCATACTGGCTAAGATACTCCCAGCGCTGCATTTTTTCTTCTGATTCTTTTTGAACTGCATTGAGTTGCTTTTGTAGCTTTGCTAATTTTTCAAAGTTATCACTATTGTCAACCATTGCTTGTTCAATATTGGATTGTTGTTCATCTAAATCATCGATCTCAGCTTCAATTTGATCGTATTCGATTTTTTCAGCATAGGTCAACTTAACCTTCTCTTTTTTAGCTGGTTTATCTGCTGATGGCTGTTTATTATTTTTATCAGTTTGCTTATTGAGCGTCTTAGCATCCGTAACCCGTTGTGAAAGATAATCGGTAAATTGACCAAAGTGTTCTTCGATTTTACCATTGCCATCAAAGAATAAAAGTCGATTAGCGGTCTTATCTAAGAAATAACGGTCATGCGATACCGTAATCACGGTCCCACTAAAGTGTTCAATATAGTCTTCCAATACCGTCAAAGTACTTATATCTAAATCATTAGTTGGTTCGTCTAATAACAAAACATTGGGCTGTTGCATCAATAATTTTAAAAGGTATAAGCGCCGCTTTTCACCACCAGATAGCTTTCGAATCAAGGTGCCGTGCATGAACCGTGGAAATAAGAACTGTTCCAATAATTCGGTAATGCTAAGTTCATTTCCCTGATTATCAGTAACGTGTTGCCCAACATCGCTCAGGTAGTTAATAACCCGCTTATCGCCTGGAATCGGTTCGGTTTGTTGAGTATAATAGGCCATCTTAACCGTTTCACCAATCGTAACGACTCCTGAATCTAATGGGATGCGACCAGCAATTACATTTAGCAATGAAGACTTACCTGCTCCATTTTCACCACTGATCCCAATTCGCTCGTTGCCTTGTACTAACATATTAAAATCATTCAAAATCACCTTGCCGCCCAATTTCAAATCGGCATGTTCAATGTTAATGACTTTTTTACCAAGCCGTTTTTGTCCCAATGAAATATCGACATCTTGATCCAATTGTAAATGATTAATATTATCCTTAATGTCATTAAATCGATTGATTCGTGCCTGTTGTTTAGTAGAACGTGCTTTAGCGCCCTTCTTCATCCACGCTAGTTCCTGTTTGTAGAGTCGTTGTTGCTTATGTTCGGCACTTACAGCTCGATCGACCCGTGCTGCTTTTTGTTGAACATAATCTTGATAATTACCCTGATATGCATATAGCTCACCAAATGAAAGCTCCCAAATATTATTTACAACGCGGTCCAAGAAGTAACGATCATGAGTTACTAATAACAACGACCCCTTGTACTTAGCAAGGTATTCTTGAAGCCATTCGATCGAATCAAAATCTAAGTGGTTGGTAGGTTCATCCATTAACAATAAATCTGGTGATTGAATCAATACCTGGGCCAATGCAACCCGACGCTTTTGCCCTCCTGAAAGGCTAGCCACCTTTTGTTGCATGTCAGTAATTTTTAATTGAGTCAAAATCGTTTTTACATCACTTTCGGCATTCCAAGCATCTTCTTCATTCATTTTAGCTTCCGCATCTAAATATTGCTTTTGGACCTTAGGATCTTCGGGATTAAATGAATAACGATCCAAAACTTCTTCATAGTGACGGATCGTTTCAAAGACCGCCTGGGTCCCACTAAAAACTGCATCCAAAACCGTTAGATCATCATCTAATTCCGGATGTTGTCTTAAATACCCAATTGTATAGGATTTAGAAGTAATGATCGTTCCACTAGAATCAGTATCAACTCCTGATAATACGTTCAATAAAGAAGTTTTACCACTTCCGTTCGTTCCAATTAAACCAATTCGATCATGTTCGTTAATGATAAAATCAAGCGACTTAAAAAGGGTCTTTTCGCCATATGTTTTAGTTAGGTTTTCTGCTCTTAGCGTTTGCATTTGATAAACACCCCTTCATTATTTTTTTAAAAGTAATCGTGCATGCTCTAACAACGTTGGACCATCATTTGGTAATTCACCATTGATCACCGATGTTTGGAGCTGTTTTAAAAGCTTCCCTAATGCTGGGCCAGGTTTAACGACCCCTGCTTTAATTAATTGACCGCCGTTAATTGCTAGTTCATGGACATCTTTAATTGGTAGTTCATCAAAGCGATAAAATAACTCAGTTGCATCCACTGGGGTTCCAAAGGCACGAACAACAACGACCACGTCCATTAACAATGTGCGTCCCGTATGAAATAAAGCCATCGCATCTAGTTGATTCCTTTGAATTGCATTTGTCGCCATGACAATTTTTTGGGTCGCTTCAATCACTTGGTTCGAAGCCTTCCACTTTTTTAAGATTGTACTAATCTGTGAGTGGTTTAATTTAAATGCCACCCCCAATAGTCCCCAAACTTGATTCTCGTTCGAAAGCTTAAAGGGCGGTAATTCGATTATTCGTTTGAAAGCTGGTAAGTATTCGTTAAATACAGGAACATAGTCGATCATTTTCGTATTAACCATGTCACTTAATCCTAGTTGTGGCTTGTAACCCATCATCATCTTGACGAATTCAGTATAAATACGCTCAATTGCAATTTTTGAAAGCAAGTAACTATGCTTTGTAATTGCCTGCATCGTCCCATGATCAATACTAAAGTCTAGCTTACTGGCAAAGCGGACTGCTCGCATCATTCTCAGGGCATCTTCGTTAAAACGCGTGTTAGCATCCCCAACTGCCCGAATCAAATGATTCTTCAAGTCAGTTAAACCGTTGAACAAATCAATCACCGTTCCATCTTCCTTCATTGCAAGTGCATTGATTGTAAAATCACGTCGCTTTAGATCTTCGGATAGCGAGCGGATGAAGGTAACTTTATCGGGTCTTCGATAATCTTGATAGCCAGATTCTGTCCGAAAGGTGGTTACTTCGTATCCATTTCCATGGTCCAATACCATCACAGTACCATGCTCAATGCCAGTATCAACAGTCCGTTTAAATAGGGCCTTGATTTCGGCTGGATAAGCACTGGAAGCAATATCAACATCGTGAATTGGTAACCCTAAAATGGTATCACGAACGCTCCCTCCAACAAAATAGGCTTCATATCCTGCAGCTTCGATCGTCTGTAAAATCGGTCTTGCTTTTTCAAATTCATGCGGTAAGTTTTGAATTTTCATTTTTACGCCCCATTCTAAATTACTACTATTAATGTTACCAAATTTCATCAGTTATTTGTTAGCAATTTGGTTGATTTTGGATTTAATTATGGTATTATTTATTTAAGATAAGTTAATGTAAAAATGTACAAGTGAGGAGACCCCTTCATGACCGTTAATAATTACCCCTACCAAAATAATTTTGAAACATACTTACATCAAATTCCACTAGCCCAGATTACGATCGATGAATACTCATCGACTTTAATCGACCTATTTGAATACCTGTCTAATTTTAACCATGGGTACCAAAAAGATCATCGGGTTAGTCAACTATTCGATCGTGATATTCAACAGTATATGAACATGTTATTGACTGAAAGAAATATTACTAACACGACCTACAATAAAGTTCTATCGCACTTAAATATCTATTTTAAGTACCTCTTTACGCAAGAACTCACCCAAAAATTACCGACACTGAACCTAAAGGGAAAGGAACGCAAGACGCCTGCATCAGTTTCAGTTAAGTGGCTAAAAGAACTGCCTAATATCATTGCAGATGACAGCATCCATATCTACACTCGTTTAGTATTATTACTGATCAGTAAGGGTTATAACTTAAAAGAGTTCCTGCAACCTAATTTTTACCGTGAATTTGAACAAATCAAATGGCAACCTAACGAACAACAGTTCATTGATAAATTTAATAATTTTATTCAACCAATCCAATTGCGCCAATCCAGTCCTGATATTTTTTTAAAACAGCGTTTTGCTGGGGACCCCCACATTACACTTCAGGGAATTCATAAGTATTTAAAACCAGATGAACAAAAAATTGGGATGCAATTAAAGCCATCCCAATTGTTCCAAAGTTATGTTGTTGATTATATTTTAAAGCATCCCCGATTATCAGATCCCGACTTGTCAGAAAAGCTACGACTAGACATGGTCTCGATCCTATACTATCGCAAGTTGATTCATAATTTAGACTAATGATATTCATTCAATATTTGATCCATTTCATCATCAGTGGGTTCTAATTCTAAATATTTTTTCAAGAGCGGCAACATCGTATCGTTTTTACCAATTGAACGATAGAATAATGCTGCTTCCTTTAAAAAGTCAGGGTTATCAGAAAACGATTTAGCGGCCAGTTCATAAAAATTAGTTGCTTGAGCAAGCTCGTCTATTTCAGAATACGAAGTTGCCAAATTCCATGCTAATTGAGGATCAATAGCATGGGTTTCTAAATACTGTTTTAAAAACGAAATATTGGCTTCATATTCTTCTTCTTGAACTAATAGGTTTGATAATTTGATCGTGAGATTCAAATCATCCGGGGCAATCTCATGACCACGACGATAATAATGCTCAGCTTGCTCGATTTCACCTAATTTCAGGGCTAAATCACCCGTCTTAGTCCACAGTGATTCATTATACTCATCGACTCCTAAACCTTCTTGAAAGACCTTTAAAGCATCTTTTTCTTTATGCATTTTTTCCAATGCTTCTCCTAAGTATGGATAAAGCGTCTGATAATCATGGTCACTATCACGAAGGTCCTCAAAAATCGCTACTGCTTGGCGGTAATCTTTTAGCTGTAAATAGGTAAAGGCGGTTTCAAATTTAACATCTGAGGTCATATTAATTAACTTGATCTGTTTTAAATAGCCAATTGCATGCCCAAACCTACCCGCATTGGCATATGCCAATCCAATTCGTTCCACTAAGTTCACAGAAGATAGTTCAGTAATCCCCTTTTTAATTAAATGCAAATAAAGGGGGATTGCCTTATCGAACTCGCGAGTTGAAAAGTATAGTTCGGCTAATGCAAAATTAATTATGTCCTCATCAGGAGCGATTTGTTTAGCCATCAATAATTTTTGCTTACTGACCTCAAATAAGCCTTGGGTCTGATATAAATCTGCTGCGATCATTAGTGATTGCACATAGCTATCCGAATTGGGATTAATTTCACTTAAGTATGAAAGAGCTAGGTCATTTTGATCTTCGCTAATTGCAATTTCTGCTAAGTTAGCGCGTAATTCATCAGCATCTGGGTATTTGTTTAGCAGTTGATGATAAATTTGCTTAGCTTGACTCAAAAAACCGAGTGAGTATAATTCCTCTGCTAATGAGAATAACAGGTCATCATCGTCTTTTTTTAAAGCTAACTGGAATTGTTCATCAAACTCATCTAACTTGCCAGCTTCTAAAAAATCCAATGCCTTTTGTGAGTAGCTATTCATGTTGCTTCCTCCTAAAATGATTCAATAAAAAAAGCCAGTCCGACATTCGTCGCACTGGCTTTTTTAAAAAATACAATTATTTAACTGCATCCTTTAAAGCCTTACCTGGTTTGAAAGCTGGAACCTTGCTTGCAGGAATTTGAATTTCTGCACCAGTTTGTGGGTTACGACCCTTACGAGCTGCACGTTCACGAACTTCAAAGTTACCAAAACCGATCAATTGAACTTTTTCACCATCTGATAGGTGGCTTTCAATTGAGTTGAATACTGCATCTACAGCTGCAGTAGCATCCTTTTTAGTTAAACCAGTCTTTTCTGCGACATCGCTAACTAATTCTGCCTTGTTTGCCATTGAGATTCACCTCCTAAATAATTAGGAACTTTTTGATCAGTACCATGATACTGAACTTAATCATTATACCATGAAAACGACCCAAAGTTCTAGGCACACCAAGGGGCACCTTTACTTTATCCAAAATATCACAAACCAATCTTAAGTGCAATCATTTTATACATATAAATACTGGCTTTGCGCCCATTATTCAGTTTTACTTTCGATGGCGACTCAAAATCTTGATCGGAGTCCCCGTAAAATCAAAATGAGCCCGAATTTGGTTCTCTAAATATCTTTGGTATGAAAAATGCATCAACTCTGGATCATTGACAAAAACAACAATGGTCGGTGGTGCAACTGCTACTTGAGTAGCATAATAAATCCGTAACCGCCGCGATTTGACCGTCGGTGTTGGAGTCATTGCAATTGCATCAGAAATAACCTGGTTCAAAGCAGAAGAACTAATTCGCTGTTTATGATTAGTATTAACCTTTTCAATCAAAGCAGGGATTTGGTTCAATCGCTGATGGGTCAATGCTGACACAAAAATAATGGGTGCGTAGCTAAGGTATCGAAATTCAGTTCTGAATGCAATTTCAAAATCGTGTTGACTATGGGTGTTCTTCTTGATCGTATCCCACTTATTAACAACTACTATGATTGCTCGACCAGCATCATGGGCATATCCAGCAATCCGTTTGTCTTGCTCCCGAATCCCCTCTTCTGCATTGATCACCATTAAAACAACATCGCTATCATCAATTGCTTTCATTGCCCGCATTACACTATAGCGTTCAGTATTTTCATACACCTTACCACGCTTACGCAATCCAGCTGTATCAACCATCGTAAATAGCTGATCTTGATATTCAAAAGTGGTGTTGATCGCATCACGAGTAGTCCCTGCAACGTCTGAAACAATCACCCGATTTTCTCCTAAAATAGAGTTGACTAGCGATGATTTCCCAACGTTAGGCCGACCAATCAAACTAAAGCGAATTGAATCGATATCCTCCGTATCGCTTTCTGATGGGAAGTGTTTAGCCACTTCATCTAATAAATCACCTAAGCCAATTCCATGGGCGCCAGAAATAGCGTATGGTTCACCAAACCCTAGTGAATAAAAATCATAGATATTCATCCGTAGTTCTTGATTATCGACCTTGTTGACTGCTAATACGACTGGTTTTTTAGAACGGTATAAAATTTTTGCAACCCGTTCATCAGCACTAGTGACCCCTTCTTTACCATTGACCATAAATATAATTACGTCAGCTTCGTCGATCGCCACTTCAGCTTGTGCGGTAATTTGCTTTAGGAATGGTTCATCACCAATGTCGATTCCACCGGTATCAATAATATTAAAGTATTGATTTAACCATTCTGCATGGGCATAAATTCGATCCCTAGTAACACCAGGGGTATCTTCAACGATTGAGATCCGATCCCCAGCAATTCGATTAAAAATGGTTGATTTCCCGACGTTCGGCCGACCCACAATTGCTACTGTTGGTTGTTGTGCCATATTTTAAGCCTCCTTTGAGCTAATCATTATAAACAAAAAATTATCCTTCAAATAAATTGAAGGATAATTTTAATAATATTGTCATGAAATATTATCTGGTACTAATTATTTATCGTCTTCATCTTTGTTTAAAGCCTTACCAACGATATCACCTAAAGTGAAACCACTTTCTTCTTCTGGTGCATCCTTGATAGAATTATCATTAACTGGCTTTCTGCTTGGACGACGCTTGTTACCTTCACCTTCAGCATGTTCAGGTTCTGGTTCAAGAGCACGCATTGACAATGCAAGACGGTGGTTTTCTGGTTGAACGTCTAAGACCTTAACTTCAACCTTTTGGCCAACCTTCAAAACATCACCTGGAGTAGCAACGTGCTTGTGTGAAATTTGTGAAATGTGAACTAACCCTTCAACACCTGGGAATACTTCAACAAATGCACCGAATTCAACTAAGCGCTTAACAGTTCCTTCAAGTACACTGCCCTTTGGAGCCTTGCTTTCGATATCATCCCATGGTTGTGGTTGAGTTTGCTTGATTGAAAGTGCAATTCTGTTCCGATCTTCATCAACAGAAAGAACCTTCACCTTAACTTCTTCACCGACTTTAAGAACATCGCTTGGCTTTGCAACCCGTTCGTATGAAATTTCAGAAACGTGAACAAGTCCATCAATGCCACCTAAGTCAACAAAGGCACCAAAATCAGTTAAACGAGCAACTTTACCTTCAACAACTTCACCGACGGTAAGCTTATCCATAACTTTTTCACGGGCTTCTTTTCTTTCCGCTTCAACAATTTCACGGTGAGAAAGAATTAAACGGTTTTCAGCTGGAATAACTTCAACTACTTTACATTCGAATTCTTGACCCTTAAATTGGTTCAATTTTTCAACAAAGTGATCAGTAATCATTGAAGCAGGAATAAAGCCACGAACGCCATCAGCGTCAACAACTAAACCACCACGGACAACTCGGCTAACGGTAACGTTAACAGTTTCGCCCTTGTCAGCTTTTTCCTTGATTTCATCCCAAACCTTGAGACTTTCCAATTTCTTGATTGATAATAAGTAACTTCCGCCTTCCTTATCATCACCAATTTTAGAAATTACAACTACCTTAACCTTGTCTCCAACTTTAAATTCATCTTTAACATTTTCGATTGGTTTTGCAGAAAGTTCGCGACGTGGGATAACCCCTTCAACACCAGAGTTCTCGATTCCGACAAAAACTTGACCGCTTTCGTCAATATCTAAAACTTCACCATTAACAACGTCTCCAACTTTTACTTCTTGTACGCTATTCAAAGCGTTTAATAAATCCTTATTTGTATTTTCGTTAGTTTCACTCATAAAAATACTTCCTCCTTGCGACAACAACTAACTGTAGTTTAACCTAATTTATAAATAATTGCTAGTAATTAGTTATTATTCAACATATTTTTCATTAATTTACTAATTTCAGCTACCACATCTTGAATCGACATGCTAGTGGTATTAATTTCAATTGCATCGGCAGCCTTTACTAAGGGCGATACTTTCCGATGTGAATCCTTATAGTCACGGGTCTCAATTTCAGCCTCTAGCTCTTTTAAAGGGGTGTGAATTCCCTTTTCAGCATTGTCCTTAAACCTTCGTTCAGCACGTTCGGCCACACTCGCAACTAAAAATATTTTTAAATCTGCGTCCGGTAATACCGTGGTTCCGATATCACGGCCATCCATCACAACCCCACCGTTACTAGCGATATTACGTTGCTGATCGACTAAGTTTTTACGAACGCCAGGTAAAGCAGCTACTGTGGAAACAGAATTAGTAACCTTTTCAGAACGAATTTCATTGGTCACATCTTGATGGTCTAAAAAAACAATTTGCTGCGGATGCCCTGGTTTAAAATCAATTGTTGTATCGTTTAAAACCGCTACGATCTTAGGTTCATCATCTAATGCAATCCCCTCTTGAATGACCTTCAATGTAATCGATCGATACATCGCCCCGGTATCGCAGTAAACATATCCAAATTGTTTAGCAATCAACTTAGCAACGGTGCTTTTACCAGCAGAAGCTGGTCCATCAATTGCAACTTGTAACTTTTTTATACTCAAAGTAAATCAATTCCCCAATCAATATTATTTAACCCGTAGCTTTTGGCCAGGATGAATTTGCGAAGCACTACTCAATCCGTTCAGCTCCAAAAGTTGCTGTTCAGAAATTCCAGCATTAGTAGCAACCCGATATAACCCTTGACCTGCTTGAACAGTCACATAATCACCACTAGCGCTACTATTTGATGAACTACTACTATCCGTTTTGCTACTTTGTTTGGATTTAGACTCAGAAGATTGTTTTGCCTTTTCAATGCTACTAGATTTAGCACTTTCAGAACTTGCTTTTTCAGTCCTTGTACTAGCTTTTTTAGAGCTATTTTCCTTTGTAGCGCTTTTTTCCTTGCTAGTACTTACTGATTGAACCTTAGTGCTTGCAATACTGGAACTGCTACTGTCAGTTCCACCTGTACTCTTCATGACCCCAAAAAGCAATGCAAATGCCATAATTAAAACAATTGCACTAATTAAAATAATTGAGATTAAACTATTACTTTTGTTTTGCTTGCGCAATTTCGTTCTTGATAGGTTTCCTTCATCATCCGTTGCATCATCGAACGTTTGGTTCCAGGGTTCCTTATCATTTTGGTTTTTATCCTTCATAGCGACCTCCTCTAAAATAATCATTTATTATTGTAACATTTACTTATTGATTTTAATCATCATTTTTAAATAATTTTTCGATAATCAATCGCCAATCCAAATCATTAGCTTTCTCCCCGTTTGATGAAGTTCTTTTAAGCCCTAATTCAGCAATCGGATTTTGTGGTGCTAAGTAGTCACAACATTTTCGACTGTGAGGGGGCGCGATCTGATTAAAATAATTTAGTAAAAATTGACGTCGACAACCATCGAAAGTAACATAACGCATCAATGCATTCAAATTATTTTTTTGTTGTTTATACCTAGCGCTAAAGATGTTATTCACCAAATCCCGTGAATACCCATGCTGCCAATAAAAACTAAGTATTCGCACCTGTTCATCATTTGGTGCCAGATTGATAATGCGTTGCGGATCGTTAAAAAATGAATTGATCGTTTGTTGGTTCGGAATATTATTATCTATAAAACTTGCTGGAAGTGACTCATCCCCATTTTGATACAATAAGATTGCAATGCTTTGTTTGTTATCACGACCAGCTCGCCCAATTTCTTGCATATAGGACTCCAAATCGACGGGTAAGTGATAATGAATCACAAACCGAACGTTATTTTTGTCAACTCCCATCCCAAACGCACTAGTCGCACAGATTACATCTAATTGATCATTCATAAACTGATGCTGAATTTTAAATCGCTCTTCGTCTAACAGCCCAGAATGATAAGCAGCCACCCTTAAATTACACTCATGATTTAACGTTAATGCAACTTGATTAGCTAACTTGCGGCTTAAGAAATAGATTATCCCAGGTGGTTGAATTTGATTAACCATTGATACTAAAGCCGTAATTTTATCATCCGCATTTAAAACCCTCCGAACTGATAGGTAAATATTAGGACGGTCGATCGATTCAATAACCCGATGGACCGAATCCATCAACCCTAATTTATTTATAATATCAGCTTGAATTTCCTTAGAAGCAGTTGCAGTGAGCATTAACGTAAGGGGATGCCCCCAGCCATTTAAAATCGTCTTTAAGTTCAAATATTCAGGACGAAAATCAGGTCCCCACTGTGATAAACAATGGGCTTCATCGATCACAACCAATCCAGGATGAATGTTTTTCATAAAGCGCATTACTTCTGATTGCGAGATTGTTTCTGGTGAAACATAGATATATTGATATTGATTTAAATGATTCAATACGAACTGTTTTTGTTGCCAATCAAGCGTGGAATTTAGTGCCACTACTTTTTTGATGCCTAAATATTTTAGACGATCAGCTTGATCTTGCATCAATGATAATAACGGAGAAATAATTATGATCGGCTGGGGATTCAATAATCCAAACATTTGATAGATCAGTGTCTTACCCGCCCCCGTTGGTAAAACGGCTAATGTGTTTTGATGGTCGAGCAATGCCATTAAGACTTCCGATTGCCCCGGTCTAAAATCATCAAAACCGAAGTGATCCTTTAGGATTTGTTTCAACTGCGTTTTATCCATTCAAATGCCCCCTTAATATTTGATATAGTCGAAAATAAAAATAATCAAGGGTCGGATCCTGTTTTTTTATATCATTAAACTGCCATTGATCTATGTTGCCATGATAAGTAGCTTCTAATCTTTGCCATGTCAATTCATTAAAAAGTTTTTTGAACAGCTCACTTGTCTGCGGTTCCAAAATTGCGACTTCCAATAAGTGCTCCTTAACTGTCGAAGCCTTAATGTGTCTTATTTGAGCAATTTGATCAAAACTATTTCCTGATAGCAACATTTGGTAAGTACTTTTAGCACTATTACTTACTAAGGAACGCTTATCCTCACCTAATAAAAGATACGGAGCTTGGTAGCGGTCACTATTTTTAATCAAAAATTCAATTAGTTCGTTAAATAATTGAAGTTCATTAATCCAAACGACCCCTGGATTTAAATTCAGCTCATTTGCTTGTTGAAAAATGGTCATCCCAATTATGGAATGACCATTTAAAATTTTAGTAAATTGCCATGCACGCTGATCTGATAGTTGTGATAAAAAATTAATAAGCGCCTTTGAAAAATTTTTCACTAAATCACGATCTTTGAAATAGTTAAACCAACGTTTGATAAACTGATCATCATAGTGCCCAATCAACATTGGATAATACTGATTATTATGATAGCTATATTCTGAAACAACTTGGGTCGCTAACAAAAAACGTCGCCGAAATCGATTTAAATCAAACCGCAAATTCATTTTTAAGCCCGCTTGGGAATTATAATTTGCAAAATGATTATGTACCCAGGCTACCCCAGCTTCCGTTAATAAGTAATGCTTATCATCAGGTTGCTTGACTAGCCCAGCATTAATTAATTTTTGTAATTCACTAAGTGTGTATTGTGAATCAACCTTTGGCAGACATCCCATAAAATCATTAATTCCATAACGCATCCCCCAAAACAAAATCGAAACCGTTCTCCTTTGAATCAAAGTATTTTCAATCACTTTAATTCGCCGCGGCTGATCAGCAGATAGGAAAAACATTATTAAATCACGATTCATAAAGAACATCCCTTCATTTTATTATTGTTTATGTGAATCGATCCACTTAGCAAGCCGATCTTTTACTAACATGAATAATCCACCAATCACGATCCCCTTGATCAAATTAAATGGAATCACTTGAACTAAAATGTACTTAGCCATGTCAGGAATCTTAAAACCAACTAGACTAGCGTAAAGTGGGGTAATTACCAACCAATTCAATACCGATAATACTACCACTAGACTAATCGTTTCAATTCCAACCGTTGCCAGTTTGTCAACTAAGCGATCACGGTTCTTAAATAACTTTTGGGCCCCTACGATCGATAATAAAATAACGATCGAAGCGGTCAGTGACGCAATGATCCCAATCAAACTGGCAATCGATGCCCCACCAGTTATCCAATACAAGAGCGACTTAATTACCGCAATAATGATGCCCCCAGCTGGTCCAAATAACATCGTCCCGATCAAAATCGGAATATCACCAAAATCAAGCTTGAAGAATGCAAACATTGGAATGGTCGGAAAAATCATCAAAATATACGACAACGCCGCCAATAATGACATCTGCACTAACTGAACAACACTAAAACGCTTACTACTTGTTTCCATAAAAAAAAGCCCCTTTAATAGGCCATCTTCACAGGATTTAAAATCCAAAAAGAACCGTTTCAAAACGGCACTTAAAAAGCAATCTTCTTTATACCAGACTATACTGTCGGCTTTGGAATTTAACCAAATCAACTATCAAAAGATAGGTAGCGGGCTATACCGCCGGTTGGGAATCACACCCTGCCCTGAAGATAAACCAAAATTTTATTTACGAGACTATTTTACATAATTTAAAACCCAAAAGTCAAATATATTATTTTTCGGTCATTTCAAAAAGTCGATCCACTTCGACCTTCTTAAGGGCTCGATATTCACCTGGCTTTAAGTTGCCAAGGGTCAAAAAGCCGTATTGAACCCGACTCAACTTCTTGACTGGATTCCCAATTGCTGCAAACATTTTTTTAACTTCGTGGTTGCGTCCCTCATGAATCGTCAATTGAATGACCGCATTCTTAACCTGGTATCCATTTACTGCTTCTAAGACCTTAGTCTTAGCTGGAGCAGTCTTTTTACCATCAATCATGACCCCTAAACGAAGCTTCTTTAACCCTTCATTAGTGGGCATCCCAGTTACCTTTGCAACATAAACTTTATTAATTTCATATTTGGGGTGGGTCAAACGATTATCTAAATCACCATCATTGGTCATCAACAATAACCCAGCAGTATCATAATCGAGCCGTCCAACTGGATAGATTCGTTCACTAACTTCAGGGAAATAATCCATAACCGTTTTGCGATTTTTTTCATCACTAACCGTTGAAACAACTTGGCGTGGCTTATATAGCAAATAATAAACTGGTTGTTCACGACTAATTGGAACTTCATCTACTTGAACTTCATCACTATTTTTAACCTTAGTTCCTAATTCAGTTACAACCTTACCATTTACTTTGACCCGACCAGCTTTAATGATTTCTTCAGATTTACGTCTTGAAGCAATCCCTGCCTTAGCCATTACTTTTTGCAATCGTTCTGCCATTTTTAATCTCCTTTTAAATCAGTATCCAAATCCATCGGGGGGAGTTTATCTAGACTGTCCAACCCAAATAAATTTAAAAATAAACCAGTAGTTCTATATAGTGGCGGTCCTCCAGGAACATCTTTTTTGCCAGCCACCTCAACTAATCCCTGTTTTAATAATTTTTGGATAATTGCTGAACTGTTAACCCCTCTAATATCATCAACTTCAACCCTAGTGATCGGTTGATTATAGGCAATAATCGTTAATCCCTCTAAGCTAGCTTGGGTCAGCCCCGTTCGGTCACTATCACCATAAAATCGTTTTAAATCATCATTGAGAGCCGCTTTAGTCGTAATTTGGTATTTTTGATCAAAATGAATTACTTGTAACCCACAATCAGAGTCACTTTGATACTTAAAGGTCAATTTTTCGATCAACTGCTGAACTTCCGTGCGATCGATCGACAGGTACTTACTAAGTTGAGCTACTGAAATTCCTGTATCACCCGTTACATAAATCAAAGCCTCCACGCGTGCTAATTTACTGCTCATTCACATCACCTCACCGTTTGGAAATTTTAGATTGATGGTTCAATTGAAAGACCTTCACCTGGTGTTGTTTAATCAGTTCCAAAATTGCTAAAAACGTTGTAATTAAAGCCTTTAAATTCGACTGGTGTTTAAAAACCCAGTCTAAATCCAAAGCCTCGTGATTATTTAGACTATCGTTAACCCATTGAATTTGTTCTTCAACTGAGTATTGCCATTCACTAACTTCAACGATTGCATCTTCAGCATCAAAGTGATTACTGATGACCCTTTGAAATGCATTTTTCAAAATTTGCAGATCAAGTGGATCATGCGTTTCAATTAACCCATTAACGTAATTAGGGACGACCTCTGCGCGAGAATGCAGCTTGGCACGATCATTGTAGCGATGCTTTAAGTCACCAGCACGTTGCTTATAAGCTTGATAGACGATCAATTGATTGACCAAATCATCCCTGGGATCATCTTCTGCTTGTAAATCACTATTTATCGGCAGTAACATTTTAGACTTAATCGCCATCAAATTTGAAGCCATTACAAAATACTCACTAACTAAATCAATATTAAATCCCTTCATTTGATTTAAATATTCAACGTATTGGGCCGTAATAGATTCAATTTGAATATCGTAAATACTCATCTTAGATTGCTTAATAAGGTGCAATAATAGTTCTAATGGCCCATCAAACTCATTCACATGGATCGCAAATTGCTCTTGATCATTGTTCATCTCTAGCCTGCTCCCAAGCTTCACAAATTTTTGCAGTATCCAATGATCCAACGATTTTTTTATCTAAATAAATTTTTTCAAGTTCATTTAACATCTTAAAGCAATTATCCATTGTAAATAACTCTGGAACCAATACAATTCTTCTCACTAACACATTTTGTTTTTTATCTTCGACTCCTAAAAGGCCCGACCAATTATCATTTTGGTCCTTCCATAAATAAAAATTACGATCATCTGAATCATCATACCATTCGATTTCTTCAGAAATCCGTTCCATTTTATTCATATTTGGAGCGAGTGATAGTAGATCATAAACAATTTTTTGATAATCATCTTTGTACTTCAATAACATTTTAAATAAATCCTCTTTATTAAATTACTTTCTGGGGTGATATTTTTCATAAACTTCACTAAGGTGACTATGAGAAATATGGGTATAGAACTGCGTCGTTGAAATATCTGAATGCCCCAGCAACTCTTGGATGATTCGTAAATCAGCCCCGTTTTCTAAAATATGAGTCGCAAAAGAATGGCGAAGGGTATGCGGGGTCACATTCTTTTTAATATCTGTTTGGGCAACGTATTGTTTAATCTTTTGCCAGATGCTTTGCCGACTGAGCCCGCCACCGCGTGCGTTCAAAAACAAGTAATTCGAAGCTTGCTTGCCCAATAGTTGGGGCCGACTAGTCTGTAAATATCGTTGAATCCACTCGATCGCAACGGTTCCAATCGGAATAATGCGTTCTTTATCTCCCTTCCCCAGGGTTTGAATCAATTGCATATCCAAATGAAGATCCGCTAACTTTAGCCCCACCAATTCACTGACCCGCAAACCAGTAGCATACATTACTTCTAAGATCGTCCGATCACGAATTCCATATTTATTCGTGGTATCAGGCTGTTGTAACAATTGATTGATTTCCATCTCGGTTAAAACATCGGGAAGGTGATAATCAGGCTTAGGCATATCTATTTTTAACATTGGATTAACATCGACGTAGTGAAACTGCATTAAAAATTGATAAAACTCACGCATTGCGGAAATAAAGCGGGTCACAGAACTTTTAGCTTTCCCCAATTTTTGTAAATGAGCAATGTATTCCAAAATCACATTTTGGTCTACAGAACGCCAATCCAAAATATTATGTTGCCTTAAAAAAGCAACCAATTCTACAATATCTTGTTTATAACTATTAATAGTGTTGTTCGCCAACCCACGTTCAACTAACATGTATCTTACATACTCACTCACTAGCTGATCCATTAGATCACTCCACGTCTTTATTGATACCTAATTCTGTTAACTTCAAGTATTGTTCATCTTCAGTTACTAGCCGTTGCTTTAATAGCGACCCAATCGCACGTTTGAACTGTCCCTTACTAATGCCAAAAAATTGCTTGATTGCTTTAGGATCACTCTTATCAGTATAAGGCAACTGCCCATCCTCATTACGCTTTAAAACCGCAAAGATCATTGCAGCGTCACCACTGATGGCTTCATAAGCACGCGGCTTCAATGATAAGTTCAAAGAGCCATCAGGATGAACACCAATTACGCGTCCTGATACGTGTTGGCCCAATCTGGGTTCGACTTCTCGTTCATTCGGATGAACAAAACCAAGATGATAGTCATCAGTAATTACTTTAGTCCCAGCTAGCTTATCACGATAAACCGTTGCCTTTACGTTTTTATTCATCATCTTATTACTTGCTGGCTTAGCGATTGCGTTAAATATCTCTTCATCAGCTAATTGCCCCCAAATTCGACCCTTTTTATCCACTTTTAAGGCAATCATCAAATGATCACCAACGCTGGGCCAGATAGAACGAATCGTCGGTAAATCGTCTAACGAAACGGCAACATCCTTATTGGATAATCCAATATTAACGAAAATCCCTAAGTCATGCTTAAAACCGACCACTTCTCCAAACGCATAATGATCAATTTGCGTCTTCGGGACCGTTCTGGTAATTTGCATTTTATGGGATTCATTTTCATAGGTAAACCCCTTAAAATTACTCCCCAGTTTAAGTGGTTTGTTAATTTCTTGTTTATCTAATTGAAAAGTGGCTCCTTCAATTTGAACAAAATAAAATTTGTCGTTTTCATCAGTTACTTTCCCAGAAGCAACCCTTCCAATAATTTGATTCATAGCGAACCTCACTTCTTTTTTACGTTATCTAACAGATTATACACTCTTTAAATAATCATTTCACTCTAATTTAATTATAGCTTTTTGCACCCTAAATGGTCAAAAGAAACAAAAAAAGTCCGCTCCATTCGGAACGGACTTTTTAAATTCAGATTAATTAATTATTAAATTGAGCTTGAAGCACCATGGTAAACGATACCACGACGAGCATCAACAGTAATTAATTCACCATCGGAAATCTTTTCAGTAGCATTTCCAGCACCAACGATAACAGGAATTCCCATTGAGATTCCTACAACCGCAGCGTGTGAAGTTAATCCACCGTTTTCAACGATGATTGCACTAGCCTTGTTAATAGCTGGCATGTAATCTTTGTTAGTGTTCTTAGCAACTAAGACACCACCATCAGTAGCCTTGCTATTTGCTTCATCAGCATTGTTAGCAACAAAAGCCTTACCGATAACAGTCTTGTCACCAACACCTTGACCTTGGGTTAACTTAGATCCGATTAATTGAACCTTCATTAAGTTAGTAGTACCACGATCACCAACTGGAACTCCAGCAGTGATTAAGATCAAGTCGCCTTCCTTAGCTAAACCAGTTTCAACAGCCTTGTTAGCTGCTAAGTCGAACATTGCATCAGTACTTGATGGTTGTTCAACTACGATTGGGTGAACACCCCAGTTAACAGTTAAACCACGACGAGTACGGTCATCGAAAGTTAATGCAAGAATGTTAGCATCTGGGTGGTACTTGGAAATCATGCGAGCAGTGTAACCAGTAGAAGTAGTGGCAACAACAGTCTTGATACCAAGATCCTTAACCATTTGAGCAACGGTGTGACCTAAGGCTTCAGTAACGTCACCGTTCTTAAAGTCTGGGCGCTTACGACCGTATAGGTTAAATACGTTTTCAGCCTTAACGTTGATCTTGCTCATTGCTTGAACAGACTTAACTGGGTAGTCACCATTAGCACTTTCACCTGAAAGCATAGTAGCATCAGTACCATCCCAAACAGCGTTAGCAACATCAGAAACTTCAGCCCGTGATGGACGTGGGTTTTCTTGCATGGAGTCTAACATTTGAGTAGCAGTGATCACTGGCTTACCCATTTCGTTACATCTGTCAATTAAGTGCTTTTGAACCAAAGGAACGTTTTCAAATGGAATTTCAACGGCCATGTCACCACGAGCAATCATTAAACCATCTGAAACCTTCATGATATCTTCAAAGTTGTCGATACCTTCTTGTGATTCAATCTTAGGGAAGATTTGAACATCTTCCATGTTTTCTTCTTCGAGTAACTTACGGATGTCAAGAACATCTTCAGGCTTACGAACAAATGAAGCAGCAATGAAGTTAATTCCGTGTTGACAACCAAAACGAATGTCACTAGTATCCTTGTCAGTAATACCAGGTAAGTTGATTGATACACCAGGTGCATCAACGGTCTTACGTGAACCTAACACAGCATTGTTTTGTGCAGTAACAACTAATTCTTTATTAGCTGCATCCTTTTCATCAACAACAGCATCTAAGATACCATCATCAAATAAAACGTGTCCACCTTCGTGAACATCATCAAATAAACCAGGGTAAGTAACAGCGATCTTATCCTTAGTCCCTTCAATAGAAGCATCCATTGAGATTCTAAATTGATCACCTGTATGGAAGTCAAGCTTGCCACCTTGTTGAACAGTGGTACGGATTTCAGCACCCTTAGTATCAAGCATGATTCCCATTGTCTTTCCAGTTTGCTTTTCAGCTTCGTGCACGATGTTCATCCGACCTAAATGTTCTTCGTGGTCACCATGTGAAAAGTTAAAACGGAAAACGTTAGCTCCGGCCTTCATCAACTTAATAATAGTATCAAGATCAGTACTAGCTGGACCTAATGTACTTACGATTTTAGTCTTCTTCATAAGTTAAACTCTCTCCTTTGATTTTGCGCAAATTAACTAACTAATCAAAAACTAGTGAACTAATTTCCACATATTGGATTACACAAGTATTGTATCACTTTTAATGATTTATGTCTGCTTTTAACTTTGTTTTTTATTGGCTTTACATTATTTTTAACGTTTTTGGTAGACTACGTTTTGGTTTCCCAATAAATTTCGAAGATGCGACTGAATTACACCGTCATCACTAAGTGAAAACTGTGGATTTAATAACTGCCGTTTATTTTGTTCTGCCCAATATAGCACCACTCGATATGGACCAGGATTTGATTTAATCAGTTGATTCAACTGATTCAAAGTGTTCATTTGATTATTCTCAGAATTAATTCTTAAAAAACAAATTCCAGCTGGTTTATTATTATTAGGTCGATGGTTTAAGTCGCTTTGCACATTTGCAGCTGATTGAATTTGATTTGCGATCAACTGTAGTTGCTCACCATTGCGCAAGTCAACTCGTCCATTAATCAATAGGACCCGTTGTGCCACGAGATGTGCTTTAACCTGCCTATAGACCTTAGGGAACACCACGATATCCACTTCACCAATTGGATCACTACCGTTAACAAAGGCCATTGGATCGCCTTTTTTCGTCCGAATCGTCCTCACTTGGTTAACGAACACCAATATATTGACCGATTGATTAATATATTGGGGCAGGTCATTTACATGCTTGGTTTGGAATTGATTACTAACCGCTGCGAACTGTTCAGTTGGAAAACTTGATAAATAGACACCCAAATATTTTTGTTCATTCTCCAAGAGCTCTCCCATTGAAAACTCATCGCGATGTTTCATGATCGGTGCAAGCGTGTCCAACAGGTTAGTACTACCTCCACTTAGTTTTAAGTACTGAATAAATTCATTTAAAGAAGCAATTAATTCAGAACGATTCAAGTTAAAACAGTCTAATGCCCCTGCATAAATCAGCGGTTCAATTAGAGCTGGTTTCAAAAACTTGCTGTCTAAACGGGATAAGAAATTATGAAGGTTCGTAAAGATGCCACCCTGTTCGCGATTTGAAACAATATTAGTAATTAAATCACTACGTACGGTTCTCACCGCTGCCAACCCAAAAACAATCTTGCCATCTTGTAAACTGAACTCCCGATTACTAAGGTTGATATTTGGTGCTAGGATTTCAATTTGATGACTTTTGGCCTCAAGTAAAAACGTCCTGGTCTTTGCTTTGTTTCCCATTTCAGCATTAAAAATCGTCGTAAAAAACTGTAATGGATAATGCACCTTAAGGTAAGCTAACTGAAACGCCATCTTACTATAGGCGACCGCATGCGATTTATTAAAACCATAACTAGCGAAACGATCAATATAGTCGAACGTAATGTTTGCAACTTCTGGTGTAAAACCCCGTTGCTTAGCACCAGATATAAATTTGACCCGCATCGAATCCATTACGGACTGTTTCTTTTTACTCATCGCACGCCTTAAAACATCTGATTGACCAAGGGTAAAGCCCCCCATCACGGAAGCGACCTGCATTACTTGCTCTTGATAAACAATAATTCCATACGTCGGCCCTAAAATCGGCGCCAATGCACGATCAGGGTAAGCAACTGTTTTTTTGCCATTTTTACGTGCCACAAATTCATTAATATTTTGCATTGGTCCAGGCCGATATAATGCATTGACGACGGCAACTAGGTTAAAATCAGTTGGTTTAACCTGCCTCAAAACATTTTTAATCCCACTGGATTCAAATTGAAAAATACCATTTGTATCACCGTTTTGAAACAGTTGCAGTGTTTTAGCATCGTTAATATTAATTTGATGAATATCAAAATTAGGATCTGTCGTTCGATGGATCAAGTCGATGATCGATGCCAAAAACGATAAATTCCGCAATCCAAGAAAATCAATTTTCAATAACCCGACTTCTTCAGCATAGTTCTTTGAATATTGAGTCATTAAAATATTATTTTTTCCGTTCTGCAGGGGCGTAGTGTTCACCAAAGGTTGATTACTTAAGATGACCCCAGCCGCATGGGTTGAAAAATGACGAGGCAATCCCTCTAATTTTAAAGCTGTTTCATAAATCAAGCGGTTCAAAGAACTCGTATTCACAATATTTCTTAATCCTTGTGATTTCTCATAGGCACTTCGTAAGCTAATATGAACTTCACTTGGAATTGCCTTACTCCATTGGCTCGCATGGTCGTTGCTAACACCAAAAGTCCGATTGATGTCTTTTAAAACTTGCTTCGCACCAAAAGTATCGAACGTAATGATCTGAGCGACTCGATCGTTACCATACTTATCATGAACATAGTTAAGGATCTCATCTCGACGGTCATCCGGAATGTCCAAATCGATATCAGGCATTTGGGCCCGTTCTTCATTTAAAAACCGTTCAAATAATAAATCATACTGAATTGGATCTACATCGGTAATTGAAAGTACATAAGATACCAACGAACCCGCTGCAGATCCTCGACCTGGTCCAGTAGTAATGCCAACTGAATGGGCATAATTAATTACATCCCAAACGATCAAAAAATAATCAGCAAACCCCATTCTAATAATGACTGATAACTCATGGTCTAGTCTTTGTTGATAGTCTTTAAAGCGCTCTTTATCAATATGCCCTGCATCAAATCGACTCTTGAGCCCTGATTGACAAAGAAGTTCAAGATATTGTTTAGATGATTGCCCCTCTGGGGTCGGAAAGGTTGGTAATTGGGTGGGCTTTTTTTCAATTTTAACTTCACAGTGATCAGCAATTAATTGGGTCTGCTCCATTTCAGATTCTAAGCCCCTTAGATGATACTCCCGTTCAACCATTTCAAGTGGTTTTAACCAATTTTTACCGGTTTGATTCTGCTTGGCAGGTGAAAAGTTAACGCTGTTGCTATCCCCAATCGCACCGAGTACTTGTTTTGCAAAGTAATCCTCAGAGTCAATATATTCAACTGGGTCGATTCCAACTAAATTAAGGTGATATTGAGCACCAACGGATCTAATTTGGCTAACTATTTCTGATGGTAAAGTGGAGGTGATTGCTAATTTTAAATTGTTCAAATCAACGTATTGACACCAGATATTAATTTCATTTGCCACCGCATCATTATTCCCCAGTAAATTAATTAACTCACCATTATTGGGTAAAATAACAAACAAATCTTTCAAAAAAGCCCCAATTTGATTAACTGAAATCAAGTTATTGGTCTTTGCCGTTTGAATCAACGTTGATATCCGCATTAGGTTTTGATAACCGTTTTGATTTTGAGCTAACAGCGTCACCGGAAATGAATTTAGCGGTTGCACAATTCCCGCAAGCGAAACGTTCATTCCGATGATCGCCTTCATCTCGGCATTGCGACATGCATTATAAAATTCAACCGCCCCATACATCACATTATTATCGGTAAGTGCTAACGTTCGATAACCCCGTTGTTTAGCAACGTTAACCAAACGATCAATTGAAATCGTACTTTTTAATAAACTATAGCTACTGACTACTTGAAGTGGTACAAATCCCATGGCAAACATCCTTTCTCTTCAATTATCTTAATTGGGAACGGGCAAGTTTTCAACAAATAGCATTGGTTTTAAATTGTTTTTTTCTTAAATTGTGATAGAATGCTAGTTAATGCGAGGTGGATAATATGCGTTCTTTAATTGCAAATCTTACTGTTATTTTCTGGGCATTCATTTTTGGGGATGTCCTAGGATACATTAATTCAGCATTATCAGGCGTTACTGTTAACTACGTTGGTGTTGGAATCGTTGCTGCCGTAGTAGCTATAATTGCCGTTAATGGAATTAATTTACTATCAGATAAAAAAATTTAATAAAATAAAAGCTGCTGACTAAATGGTCAGCAGCTTTTATTTTATTCTGCAGTTGACTTAAAACTAAGTTGGTTATCAGCTAAGTCAATTTGCACCTTGCTATTCGGCTTAATTTGGTTTCCAATAATTTGTTTAGCAAGGGGAGTTTCAACATTATTTGTAATAAATCTTTGTAATGGGCGTGCACCATACTGTGGTTCATAGCCTTGCTTTGCAATCCATCGCTTTGCATTTTGGGTAATCGATAGTTGAATCGATTGTTCAGCTAATCGTTTAGATAATCCGTTAACGATTTTCACAACAATTTGTTCGACATCGTTTAAAGAAAGTGGCGTAAACATGATTTCAGCATCAATACGATTCAAGAATTCAGGTCTAAACCGACTCTTCAATAGTGATTGAACTTGTTGTTTAGCATCAGCATTAATATGACCATCCTTATCAGTTCCACTTAATAAAATATCGGATCCAAGATTAGAAGTCATGATCAAGATGGTGTTTTTAAAGTCAACGGTCCGCCCTTGACTATCAGTTAACCGACCATCATCTAAGACCTGTAATAAGATATTAAATACATCTGGATGAGCTTTTTCAATCTCATCAAACAATACGATCGTATATGGATTTCTCCTAACCGCTTCGGTTAGTTGGCCTCCTTCTTCATACCCTACATATCCAGGAGCAGCACCGACCAGTCTAGAAACTGATTCCTTTTCCATGTATTCAGACATATCAATTCTGACCATATGGTCTTCGGAATCAAAGAGGTCTTCAGCAAGCGCCTTAGCTAATTCAGTTTTACCGACCCCAGTTGGTCCTAAAAATAGAAATGAACCCAATGGCTTGCTTGGGTCTTGTAACCCCGCTCTTGAACGAATGACCGCATCTGCGACCGCGTTTACAGCTGCATCTTGGCCAATCACCCGCTTGTGTAAATTATCAGCTAAGTGTAACAGCTTTTCACGTTCACCCTGCACCAATTTATTAACTGGAATGCCAGTTTGGCGACTAACGACATCCGCAATTTCATTACTAGTAACTGACTCTTCGACCAACCAGTCCTTAGAATGATCTTCGGATTCCATTTGATTAAGTTCCGATTCCAATTGCGGGATTTTACCATTCTTTAATTCGGCACTTTTACTATAATCATAATTGCTTTCAGCTTGTTTTAACTCATTTCGAGCTTGATCTAATTGCCGTTTCTTTTCACCCAGCTTATTAATCGAGTCTTTTTCACGTTGCCAACGTGCGTTCAATCCATTCACTCGTTCACGAGTATTTTCAAGCTGGGGCTTTAATTCAGCAAGTCGCTTTTTAGAGGCCTCATCAGTTTCATTTTTAAGGGCAGCTAATTCGACTTCTTCTCGCATTAACTGACGATTAGATTGATCTAATTCAGTTGGGCTCGAATTCATTTCGACCTCAATTTTTGATGAAGCTTCATCAACTAGATCGATCGCCTTATCAGGTAAAAAGCGATCCGTAATGTAGCGATCTGAGAGTTTAGCAGCAGCAACTAGTGCATTATCATGGATGCGAACACCATGGTGAATTTCAAGACGTTCCTTAATTCCACGAAGAATGGTGATGGTATCATCCACGCTAGGCTCTTTAACTAATACGCGTTGAAAACGCCGTTCAAGCGCCTTATCCTTCTCCATGTATTGACGGTATTCATCTAGGGTGGTAGCACCAATTAAATGTAATTCACCACGTGCGAGCATTGGCTTTAAGATGTTTCCAGCATCCATACTTCCCTCGGACTTTCCAGCCCCCACGATGTTATGAATTTCATCAATGAACATGATGATTTGACCTTCTGATTTTTTGACCTCTTTTAAGACTGCTTTGAGCCGTTCTTCAAATTGTCCCCTATATTTAGCCCCAGCAATTAAAGAACTCATATCAAGCTCAAAAACCGTCTTATTTTTAAGGTTTTCGGGAACATCGTTCACTGCGATTCGTTTAGCTAATCCTTCTACGATTGCTGTTTTACCTACCCCAGGATCTCCAATTAGGATCGGATTGTTCTTAGTCATTCTGGAAAGGATTCTGATAACATCTAGAATTTCTCCATCCCGACCAATAACAGGACCTAATTTACCAGCTCTCGCTTCGGCAACTAAATCTACTCCGTATTTCTTTAACGCTTGAAAATTATCTTCTTGATCCTTAGACGTCACTTTTTCGCCTCCCCGAATTTTTTCAACTTCATTTCTAACCTTTTGTTCGGTAATGGAATGTTGCTTTAAATAATCAGATAGCTTTTCTCCATTTAGCTGCATCAAAGCAATCGTTAAAGTATCAATTGCAACGTATTCATCACCTAGTTCAGTTTTAACTTGGTCGGCTTTTTGCAATAAATCATATAACTCACTACTTAGTCCTTGACCATATTTAACGTCACCCTCAACGGTCGCAATTTGATCAATTTCTGAATCGATTTCTTGTTCCAGTTGCTTAACATCCAACCCTAAATCGGCATAAATTTGCCGTCCTAATTCACCAGGTTGAATTAAAAATTTAAATAATTGGGGAATCCCAATCTGTTGTTGTTTTCTAGTAATTGTAATTTTTTGTGCTTGTGCCAAAGCTTGTGAAACTGCTTCAGTTAAATTATCTGGATTCAAAATATCACTCATTTCCATACTAAAATAATTATGAACTCATCTAGAGTTCATAATTATCATATCAGAATTAATTTTAAATTTGAAATAATTTGACCAATTTTGACCAATTATTGTTTAGCAACTAATGATGCAATTTCCAAGATCACATCGACAGCGCGTTCCATTGTTTGCTCAGAAATATACTCAAATCTACCATGCATATTTTCGCCACCCGCAAAAAGGTTCGGCGTCGGCAATCCCATAAAAGAAATCTTAGAACCATCAGTCCCCCCACGGACAGGAAAGATCAATGGTTTAATATCTTGATTTTCCATTGCTTTTTTAGCAATATCAACTGCTGTCATGTCGTTCTTTAAAACATCAGCCATATTATAATATTGATCCTTAACAACCGCTTTTACTCGTGGCGTGTCAAATCGTTCATTAATATTAGCAGCAATCTGTTCAAATAAATGCTTGCGTTGTTCAAAACGATCATGATCATGATCACGAATAATGTAATCTAACCTTGCAGAATCAGGCGTCCCACTCATTTTAAGAAGGAAGAAAAATCCTTCACGACCATCAGTTAATTCTGGTCGATCATGTTTTGGGAGGGCATCTTGAAACTCGATTCCTAATAATAATGCATTCACCATTACCCCCTTAGCTTCACCTGGGTGTACATCGGTTCCAGAAATTGATACGGAACCAGTCGCAGCATTAAATGTTTCATATTGCAAGTCGCCTAATTGACCACCATCAACTGTATACGCAATTTCAGCTCCAAAGTCATCAACATCAAAGTGATCAGCTCCAGTCCCAATTTCTTCATCTGGACCAAATGCCACCTCGATCTCACCGTGTTTAATTTCTGGATGGGCAATCAAGTATTCCATGGCAGTCATAATTTCACTAACCCCTGATTTATCATCTGCCCCTAACAATGTATTACCATCAGTAGTAATTAGTGTTTGGCCTGCATACTTTTTTAAACTGGAAAAAACAGCTGGGTCTAAAGTGTATTTTCCTTCTGGATCAAGCTTGATTACTGAATGGCCATCATAGTTCGCTACAATTTGAGGCTTAACATTTTCCGAATTAAAATCAGCAGTATCAACATGTGAGATAAAGCCGACCTTAGTCGTTGGGTAATCAAGATTGGATGGCAATGTTGCAAAAACATAGCTACTTTTTGAATTCGTTCTGACGTTGCTCAACCCAATTGTGACTAATTCTTGCTTGATTTGGTTCAAAAAGTCGACTTGCCGTTGGGTTGAAGGTGAAGTAGTCGAATTTTCATCGGAACGAGTGTTAATCTGAACGTATCTTAAAAAACGAGGGATTAATGAATGGTACTGATTTTCTGTCATTATATTCTCCTTAAATTAAATAAAAGTATATGGATCTGTATTCACTTGCGATTGAATTACATCAACTTCCCAGTTATTTTGAGCAGCCCAATCTTCAAACAGTGCTGCTAATTTCGGAATGCAGATTTTTTCAATATTATGTCCTGGATCAACTACGCTCAGTCCAGAAGATAGCATGTCATGGCCTGTATGATAGTAAACATCCCCAGTAACATAAACATCTGCGCCCTTATCCAACGCATTTAAATAAAATTTACCACCGTCACCACCAAGGATTGCAACCCTTTGAATCATTTTATCTGGGTGGTTAGATACTAATCGCAGTCCGCTAATATCAAAAATTTGTTTACAACGTTTCGCAAAATCAATCACCCGCATTGGATTGGACAAATTACCAATGCGGCCCATGCTAAACTGATTCGAAGGGGTGCCGAGTTCAACTAATCCAATCGTTTCATTTAAACCGATCGCCGTTGCTAGCCAATCGTTCATCCCGCCTTTGGCATCATCTAAATTAGTGTGAGCTGCATAAACTGTGATATCATGCTTAATAATTTGTGCATACATTTCATTTTGGGGATTTGTAAGGTCTAAGTTCTTAGCAGGCCGAAACATTACGGGATGGTGTGCAAATATAAAATTAACATCTTGGGCGATGGCTTCTGCCACTACTTCAGGCCTTACATCTAGCGTTGTCATTACCCTTTTCACCGGCCGATTTAAATCACCAATCTGTAATCCAATTGGATCATGAGCAACCGCAATGCTCTGAGGAGCAAACTGTTCAAATCGTCTTACTAAATCAATTCCGCGCATCTTTTAAAACCTCCTGGATTTCATTAATTTCAACTTTTAATCGTTCAATCCGATCCAATGGCGGCACCTTTGCTAATTGCATTTGTTGAAGTGCCCGTTGTAAGCGCATGATTTTATCCCGCCATTTTTCAGTAAATGCTTCATTTTGCATGTTGATCAAAAAGGGGCCAAACATTAACTCCCTCGGTGTGTAATCAATTTTTTTTACAGCCTTGACCGCATTAATAATTTCATAGATGTGATGATCTTCCTTTAATATGTTCTCATGAACGATTTGGTATTGATTATCGGCCAACCACTTGCGCACATCAATTGCATCAACATTAGGCTGTAAAATTAATTCAGGAAAATTAACTAATTTAGCCTTCCCTTGTTCTAAAATTTTAGCAATCAACGAACCGCCCATCCCAGCAATCGTAATCGTATCAATTTGATCAGAATCTTTAATTGCTGCGAGTCCATCCGCCAATCGGGGCATAATCACATTACTTAACCCTGCAATTTTAATTTCATGTTCAGCATTACTTAATGGCCCCATTGCAACTTCACCAGCAATTCCAAATGATATTTTTCCCGCCTTTGCTAGGTAAATTGGTAAATACCCATGATCGGAGCCAATATCAGCTAATCGACTCCCGTTTTTTACATACTGTGCAACGTTCATTAACCGTTGCGATAAATTATTTCCGTCCAAAATGATTACCCCGTTACAATTATTTAATATTTAAATTATAGCAAAATAAACAATAAAATAAAAAAGAAGAACCAAAATGGCCTTCTTTTCGTATTGATCTGACCCCTATAGGTTGGACTAATACTTTTTGCTAGGATATCAATTCCAAATATTGATTTGGTGATTGGTATCCTAGTTTTTCTTTTAATCTATTGTTATTGTAATCCTTAATCCATGTTTTCATCGCATTGATTAAGGATTTTTTGGTATCATAATGCGTATTCATCATTTCAATTTTCATGATATGGAAAAATGATTCCATTTGAGCATTATCTAAACATGTCCCCTTACGGGACATGGACTGAATAGCTTCATATTTGTTTAGTGTTTGAACCCAACTATGACTCTGGTATTGAATTCCTTGATCACTATGCACAATTGAATGCTTAACAGTGTTCTGGATTCTTTTTAGTGCCTGGTTCAACGGCTTTAATGTTAGTTCAACTGTTGGATGGCTGCTAATTCCATATGAAATGATTTTATCAGAATATAAATCCATCACTGGAGAAAGATAAACCCGATGGTTTATATCTTCATTTCCATATCTAAATTCACTTACATCTGTCGTTATCTTCTCTCCAAAACTATTAGATGAAAAATCACCATTTAAAACATTATCAGCAACATGGCCTACTTGGCCATGGTAAGAGTTATATTTACGTTTTCTTTTTCCAAATAGTTGGCACTGTAAACTGTATTTTTGCATAATTCTCTGGACTCTTTTGTGATTAACATGGTATCCATTATTGTTAAATAATGCTGTTATTCTTCTATAACCATAAGCAGGATGATCCTTAACAGCCTTTTTCACCTCAGTATCAAACTCATCATTTATTTTCGAAAGCGAAGCTTTTCTATGATGATAATAACTACTTTTAGGGAATGAAATTGATGATAATATTCTAGAAATTGCAACATCACTAAATTTTTTCACTAATAAATCAATACTTTCGTATTGATTATTAGTGCTTAGTAATTTTTCATAGGATAGTTTAATCGATAAAGCTAAATTTTGCTTTTTTAACAGTTTAATTTGCTTTACAGCGCTATTTGTGAGAACATTCTTTTGATGGGACTTACGTTTATTCATTAAATATAGGCTTCCATTCTCTAATCTCCGTTGCCATGTAAAGATGCTCGACGGAGATGCAATATTAAAATGAAGTGCTGTTTCTGGATACGACTTGTGGTAGAGGTGCATCCATTTCAGCACTTTTAATTTATACATATAAGAATATTCTTGATTATAATGTTTTGCAATAAGCGCTTTTTTACCAAATTTTTTATACGTCTTTACCCACGAGTAGATTGTTGCAACACCCTTAATGCCATATTTATGGTTCAACGTAGTTGATCCAACTCCAGAAAGGTATTCTAAAACAACTTTCAATCTAAATTCATAACTATATTTTGCCAAAATAAAGACCCCCGTATGCTGAACATTTTCTGTCCAACATACGGGGGTCTCTTCATATTTATATTATAAGAAATCTTTTAGTTGCTTACTTCTAGATGGATGTCTTAGCTTTCGAAGGGCTTTAGCTTCGATTTGACGAATTCTTTCCCTAGTAACACCAAAGACTTTACCGACTTCTTCTAGGGTTCTAGTTCGGCCATCATCTAATCCAAACCGTAATCTTAAAACGTTTTCTTCCCGATCAGTAAGGGTGTCCAAAACGCCCTCTAGTTGTTCCTTTAGTAGTTCATAGGCTGCATGATCAGCGGGACTAGTGGCATCTTGATCCTTAATGAAGTCCCCTAAATGAGAGTCATCTTCTTCACCGATTGGCGTTTCAAGCGAAACTGGTTCTTGCGAAATTTTCAAGATTCCACGAACCTTGGAAGTTGGCATATCCATTTCAGCACCAATCTCTTCAGGGGTTGGTTCTCTGCCAAGGTCTTGGAGTAATTGTCTTTGAATTCGAATTAACTTATTAATCGTTTCCACCATGTGGACTGGAATTCTAATTGTCCGAGCTTGATCAGCGATCGCACGGGTAATTGCTTGTCTAATCCACCATGTTGCATAGGTGGAAAACTTAAATCCCTTACGGTAATCAAATTTTTCAACCGCCTTCATTAGCCCCATGTTTCCTTCTTGAATCAAATCAAGAAATTGCATGCCACGACCAACGTAACGCTTAGCAATCGAGACCACCAATCGAAGGTTAGCTTCAGCTAATTCTTGCTTAGCTTCTTCGTCACCGTCTTCGATCCGCTTTGCTAGTTGAATTTCTTGTTCGCCCTTTAAGAGGGGTACTCGACCAATTTCCTTCAAGTACATCCTAACGGGATCATTAATCTTAACACCAGTGGGTGCAGATGCACTATTGCTTAGTTCTTTTTTAGTAACATCCTTTGCTGCTTTTAACGCTCTAGGATCTGGATCCCCATTTTTATCAACAACACTAATTCCTACATCTTCAATTTTTTCTAGTAGCTTATTTGAAGATGCCTCGGTTAATTTAAATGGAACGATAATCGTATCATTTAATTCATCGTAGGTAATATGTCCTACTTTCTTATACTTTCTAACTAATGATTTTAATGATTCTTTGTATTCTTCTGTCTTTTTACTATCAGCCATTTAAAAAGCCCCCTAAATTAAGATTGATCATTACCAAATTGTTTTTGGCGTTGTTGTTCAAGTTCAATTAGTTCAACACCAAGTTTGATTTGTTCTTGAACATTCCCTGTTCTTGTCGATTCAAGTAGTTGTTCTTGCTTGGCTTTAATCTGATTTTTAAGTGGTGCTTCATGCATGATTATATTAACATAATCCTCAATTTCACCATCAAAACTTTGCTCAGAAATAGGCAAAGATTCTAAGTGCATTACAATTCGTTTTAAGTCAGCTTCTTTGATCATATTAACAAACTCAACATAGTTATAACTAATATGCTTATTAAAGTAATCTTCAGCTAACATATATAAAGTTTGATACGACTCCGTAGCAAAGCAAAATCCCTTGATCCCTGATATCCGCAACCAAATATCATGATCATGAAGCATGCGAAAAAGCAAAAATTGTTCAGCACTTTCGATTTTGGATAGCTTTGGTTGGGGAGGCTGCTCTGGAATCATTGATAATTGATTATCATCAATTTGTTGATGATGTTGACGATTGTACCGCTTTTGGTGTTGTTGATTTTTAATAACACCATCTAATTGATCGACCAATGCCTGTTTATCCACATTAAATTCACTCACTAGTTGATTAATATAAACATCGCGACCAACTGGCGTATCGACAGTAGCAATTACCGATAGCGCATCATTTAAATACGCCACTCGGTTTTCATCACGACTTAAATCACGATGCATTCTCAAAAAACGCAATTTAAAGGTCACTGGGCTTTCCCGAGCAGCCTTGATCGCATTTCTAAATTGCTCATCACCATTTTGTTTCCGATACTCATCGGGATCAACGCCATCAGGCATTTGAATAACTCCCAATTTCAAACGGGAGTTAGATAAAGCATCAATCGCTCTGTTAATTGCCTTTTGCCCAGGAGCATCCCCATCGTAACAAACGTATAAATGATCAGTGATCCGCTCAATTTGATGAATTTGCTGTTCCGTAAAACTAGTCCCCATAGATGCAATTCCATTTTTAACTCCCGCTTGAAAGGCAGAGATAACATCCATGAACCCTTCGAACAAAATTACATCCTTTGCAATCCTAACAGTTGATCTAGCTTTATCTAAGTTAAATAAAACATCACGCTTACTAAAGATTTTAGTTTCAGGACTGTTCAAGTATTTAGCTTGACTAGCTTCCTTATCTAACACCCGCCCAGAAAAGGCGATCGTCTTACCAGATTGATTCCGAATTGGATACATTACTCGGCTAAAGAAACGATCATTAAGCGTTCCATCATCACGCTCGATAAATAACCCTGAATGCAAGATTAATTTTTGATCAACCTTTTTTTGCTTCAAAAAAGCAGACAAAACGTTTTTTTGCGGGGCAAAGCCCAAATTAAACTCATTAATCGTTTCATCAGTTAATCCACGCTCATGAAGATAACGTAAAGCATGTTGGCCTGCTTTAGTACTGATTAAGATGTAATGATAAAGATCAGCGACTTGATCATAAACATCAATCAACTGCTTTTGGAAATCATCTACTTGATTTGCCCCGCCCGCATTATTTTTATAATAATCAGGAATTTCAATATTCTGCATATTAGCTACTTCAATTACAGCCTCTGGAAAGGAAATATTTTTTATTTCCATTAAAAATGTAAAAACATTTCCGCCACGCCCGCAACTAAAACATTTGAAGCTTTGCCTATCTTCAGAAACTGAAAAAGATGGCGTCCGTTCATCATGAAATGGGCAACGTGCCCAAAGATTTTGCCCAGATTTTTTTAATTGAACATATTGACTTACCACGTCAGCAATATTAACGCTATTTTTTACGTTATCAATCACTTCTTTTGGGATCTTTACCATATTAATCACCCCATTTAAAATCAATATAAGTTTTAAAAGTCGCACCCTCCGTAAATAAAGATGCGACTTTTAATCCGATACAATAAACACTTATGTTTATACTATCATATTTAATTTTAAAACCAAAGCATATTGATATTTATTTTACAATTAGTTGATCAACGGCGCTGAACCAATTAATTAAATTAGAAATCAATACCATTTGCTTCAAATGATTGTTCTTAACTGCTTCATCCTTATCCATGACCATCGTTTGTTCAAAGTAATCATCAATTGGAGCCGCTAAACTAGCTAATTGTTCATAAGCAGCCAATGGCTTTTGTTCAAAGAAGTGATCCTTAATCTTATTTACAACATCAAAAAGGGCGCTTTCAGAATCATTACTGAATAACTTCGGATCAATTGAAATTTCCTCATCACTAAAGCTAGCCTTAGCAGAAATTTTAACGACCCGACCAAGTGCTTCTACAATTTGCTTAAAGTGTTCACCCTTGGATTTTTCAGCAAGCACCTTAGCACTATCAAGCATGTAGATTACGTCATTATTAGTGGCATTCACAACGGCATCAATGATGTCATGACGGTAATCTTGTGATTGAAGTAAATTAATGGTCCGATCCTTAATGAAGTCAACAACCGCATTGATCTGAGCATTTTGATCGAGGTCTGGTGCCTTATCAGCTCTTTGTTCGTCAATAATGAATGATTCCATTGAGTCTGCTAGTGGTAGTGACCAGCCAAATTCGTTCAAGATTCTTACGATCCCGATTGCTTGTCTCCGCAATGCATATGGGTCATTTGAACCAGATGGAATCATCCCAGCAGCAAAGAACGTCATAATACTATCGAACTTATCAGCTAGCGCTAATGCCGCCCCCACTGCAGTTTGTGGAAGGGCCCCGTTAGAAGAAATTGGCATGTAGTGTTCTCTAATCGCAGTTGCAACTGCAGGCTTTTCACCCTTAAGCAATGCGTACTTTTCACCCATTACCCCTTGTAGTTCAGAGAATTCACCAACCATTTCGGTCACTAGGTCAAACTTGTAGATTTGGGCTGCCCGCTTGGCATCAGCAGTTTGTTCGTCACTCAACCCAACCGATTTAGCAATTTGGGCAACGATAATTGCCACTCTTTCCATCTTTTCGTACATCGTAGAAATCTTATCATGGAAACTAACCCGCTTAAGACGGTCAACAAAAAATTCAATCGAATGTTTTTGATCTTCTTGGTAGAAGAACATCGCATCTTCAAGCCGCGCCGTCAATACCTTTTCATTTCCACTGATCACGTTTTGAATGTCAACATCGTTTCCGTTCCGCACGGCAACGAAGTGTGGTAGTAATTTACCAGCGTTATCGACAACGTAGAAGAACCGTTGGTTATCACGCATTGAAGTAATTAAGACTTCATCTGGGATGGTCAGATACTTTCGGTCAAAGTTCCCAGCGAATGTCGTTGGCCATTCAACCAAGTTATTAACCTCTTCTAGTAGGGATGGGCTGACCTTAACGTCCCAATCCTTGTCGGCAGCAAGGTCTTTAATTTGATCTTGAATCTTAGCCTTCCGCTTAGCAGCATCAACGATCACAAATTCCTTTTCAAGGGCTGCCTCGTAATCAGTAGCATTTGCTAATTCGACATCATGACCTAAGAACCGATGCCCACGACTAGTCCGTCCAGCTGCAACGTCTAAGATTGAGAATGGGACGATTTCGCTGTCCAGAATGGAAACTAACCACCGAATTGGACGAATGTATTCTAAATTATAAACGTTCCACTTCATCCGCGTTGGAAAAGTCATGCTCGTGATAACGGATTTGATTGCGGGCAAAATTTCAGCAACTGGCTTTCCAGCAATGTGCTTTTCAATGAATACATATTCAGTACCCTTGATTTCCTTGAATTCAATATCATCAGGATTAGCCCCTTGCCCCTTAGAAAAACCGATCGCAGCCTTCGTCCAATTACCATCAGCATCTTGGGCAATTTTTTTAGCAGGGCCCTTTACGGATTCATCAATATCAGTTTGCTTATCTGCTAAGCCCGTAATTTCGAGCGTTAAGCGACGGGGAGTAGAAAATGGTTTGATTTGATCATAACTTAATCGTTGTTCTGCTAAAAAGTCGCTAGTCCGTTTTACCAATTGTTTAATGCTAGGCGTAACGACATGGGCAGGCATTTCTTCTAGTCCAATTTCTAATAAATAAGTGTGTGCCATCTTATTTGTCCTCCTTGTCATCTTTTAATAGTTCTTGTCGTTTCTTTTCGTCCTTGATCAATGGGAAACCAAGTTTACGGCGTTCTTCAATGAATGCTTTGGCAACGGAACGCGCCATTTTTCTAATTCTAGAGAGATACCCAGCCCGTTCAGTAACGGAAACCGCCCCGCGAGCATCCAAAAGGTTGAAGGTATGGCTACACTTCAAAATGTAATCATAGGCAGGATGCACCAAGCCATTGGCAATTTGTTTATGGGCTTCTTCTTCGTAGGTATTAAATAAGTTCAATAACATTTCTTGGTTGCTTTCTTCAAAGCTATATTTGGAGTGTTCAAATTCTGGTTCCTTGAAAATATCACCATACTTAACGCCATAACCCCATTCCAATTCAAAGACGTTGTTCACATCTTGGATGTATGAAGCTAATCTTTCAAGCCCGTAAGTAATTTCAGCGGCAACTGGATCCATTTCTTGACCCCCAACCACTTGGAAGTAAGTAAATTGGGTTACTTCCATTCCGTCGAGCCAGATTTCCCAACCAACACCGGCACATCCCATGGATGGGTTTTCCCAGTTATCTTCAACGAATCGAATATCATGTTCAACGGGGTTGATACCGAGTTCCTTTAAACTATCTAAGTATAATTCTTGAATATTTTCAGGAGATGGCTTCATTAATACTTGAAATTGGTGGTGTTGGTATAATCGGTTTGGATTTTCACCATACCGTCCATCAGCTGGTCTTCTAGATGGTTCAACGTATGCAGCATTCCATGGTTCTGGTCCAATTGCCCGTAAGAAAGTGTATGGACTCATGGTCCCAGCACCTTTTTCGGTATCATATGCCTGCATTAATAAACAACCTTGGTTGGACCAATATTGCTGAAGCTTTAAAATAATTTCTTGCATTGACAATTTCTTAGTCATTGAATACTCCTCCTATATAAAAATAAAAATGGCATAAAAAAAGCCTATGTAAATAACAGTTCGTTATTTACATAGGGACGATTTGTTCGCGGTTCCACCCTACTTCTAATCAATGTCGATTAGCTGCTTGATATTCGCTCAGTTCCAAAAGCGCCAAATTATGATCATCCATGACTAGCTCTCACTAACCCTAGCCTCACTGTAACGGAATTAACCATAACCCTCTTTTTTCATCACCGATATATATTTAACTTTATAATAATTTACAACTATTAAAAAGTCAATCTTTTAGAACCCACTTCGAATCATTTCATCTAAAAATTTCTTACTCTTTAATTTAATGCCGACCGTATCTTCATAAATACTATCTAATAATCTTCTTAACTCGTCCTTAATGGGCTGCTTAATTTCGATTGATTTGACTTGATTTAAATCAACGGTGGCAAATTGGCTTAACAAATAAATGGCTTGCCTAGATAAGCCAAAGCGTCTAGGATCCAAATGCCAGTGTTGCTGACATAGCAAACCATTATAAGCAGCTGAATAATCCAATGGTAAATCATTCCGATGACAAAGTACGCAGTCTTTTAACCATGGCTGTACTCCAAATAATTCAAGCAATTGGATTTCAATAATATTGGTAACAATTGCGGGATCGATCTTCATGTTAATTAAACTTAAGGCATTAAACAACTGGTGAAACCAGTAATGATTTACATCCCCCTCTGGCAATGCGGTATCAATTAAATTCATATTGTAAGTAGCATAAGCATTTAAAACAATATCGCTACTAATTTGATTATAGTGGTGTGTTTTTAATGGCTCCTTGATGTATGATAAGCCGTTCTCTGAAATTGTGCCTTGATAACGACCATAAGTAAACGGTAAAATATCCGCACTCATTTTAAACCCCTGTTTCCGACCCCTTCGAATTAGAAACATTTTTAAGCCATACTCATAAGTAAAAAATTTAACCAGCATATCATTTTCGCGATAATTCTTACGATAAAGTAATATTCCGTTAAACACGACATTCTTTTTAGTTGGCACTCGCCTCACACCCTATAATTAATAATCCTTCTTTTTATATCCTAATTCCTTTAGAACAGAGCTTTTATCGCGCCAGCCTGGTTGAATCTTAACCCAAAGTTCCAAATAAACCTTACTTCCCAATAGATCTTCGATATCTTTACGGGCAAGAGTCCCAATTTTTTTCAGCATTGAGCCCTTTTTACCAATTACAATTCCCTTTTGGCTATCATGATCTAAAATGATCGAAGCTTGAATCGTAACCTTGCCATCTTCATTTGCCCTAATTTTTTCAACATCAATTGCAACTGAATATGGAATTTCTTGCCGTGTTAATTGAAAAATTTTCTCACGAATCAATTCAGCAACGATAAATCTTTCAGGATGATCAGTAACTTGATCAGCAGGATAATATTGTGGTCCCTGGGGAAGCTTTTGGGTTAAATCTGTTAATAATTCATCAACGTTATTCCCCTGTAAAGCAGAAATTGGAAACACCCCTGCCCAATCTAAAGCCCGTTTATAAGTATCCATTATCGGTAGTAAATCATTAGGATTTACCCTATCAATCTTATTAATCACTAAATAGATAGGTTTTTTAACATCTTTTAAGCGATTAATAATAAAATTATCACCTGCACCGCGTTTTTCAACAGCACTGACCATGAATAAAACAGCATCAATATCCTTTAAGGCGGACATTGCAGAATCTTCCATAAAGCTTCCTAATTGACTCTTAGGCTTTTGAACCCCAGGAGTATCCAAAAATACGATTTGTGAATCCGCAGTCGTGTAAACACCCTGAATTTTATTTCTAGTTGTTTGGGCCTTATCACTCATGATTGCAATTTTTTGCCCAATTACTCGATTTAAAAAAGTTGACTTACCAACATTTGGGCGGCCAACGATTGCAACGAATCCTGATTTAAAGTTAGGATTATCCATTTATAATTACCTCCATGGCATTATTTTAATTACTAACGGCATTAAAATCATTATTCCAATTATCATTGCTAATATCGTAGTTAATAACACTCCACCAGCAGCAATATCTTTTGCTTCCTTCGCTAATTGATGGTAGTGATCACCCACTAATAAATCAATAATCCGCTCCACGATTGAATTGACTGTCTCGGCGATCAATACTGTAAAAATTGCTAAAAACAGCCATAGGTAATCATTTAAAGAAGCCCTTAAAAGTCTGGCAACTATTAGAACCAAACCCGCACTTATTAAATGAACCCTAAAATTACGCTCAGCAATTACCAATACCTTTAGACCAGCTAACGCATGAAACAAAGATTGATAAAAATGGTGGTTTTTGCCAACTTGTTTACTATCTTTTAAGCCCATATGAATCCATAATCTTTCTTTGTAGTGGAAACATTACCGCTTCGTCTTCTGGCTGCATATGATCGTATCCATTCAAGTGTAAAAATCCATGCACCACTAAAAAGCCTAGTTCACGATCATAGGAATGTTCCAAAAATTCGGCTTGTTCCGCTACTTTATCGACTGAAACAAAGATATCGCCAAGATTTTCGGGAATTTCAGCAGCCATCTCGGGACTCATCTTGATTGTCTCATCACCATCTTCAATCGCAAAACTAATTACATCAGTCGCCCGATCTACACCCCGATAGTCACGATTAATTTCCCTAATCCGATCGTTGTTAACCAAGGTAACTGACATTTCAGTATCTTCACGAAGCTTTAAATATTTGCCCGCATATTCTAAAACATCTTTAATTAATTGAATGTCTTTATCCTTAGCACCATCTTTGGTATCATCATAAATTTCTAAATCCATCTATCCAGTCCTCTATTTATTATTGGTATTGTCAAAACTTTCATATGCGTTAATAATTCTTGCAACTACAGGGTGTCTAACAACATCATCAGCAGAAAAAGCAACGAATCTAATGCTCTTTACGTTCTGTAATATTTTTTGGGCTTCCACTAATCCACTAGTGGTGTGTCTAGGTAAATCAATTTGTGAAATATCACCATTAACAATCATTTTAGATTCGAAGCCGAGCCGCGTCAAAAACATCTTCATTTGTGCACTGGTCGTATTTTGAGCTTCATCTAAAATAACAAATGAATTATCGAGGGTCCGACCACGCATGTATGCAAGGGGAGCTACTTCAATGATTCCCTTTTCAAGCATTCGATTAGTATGCTCAGCCCCTAAAATTGAATACAGAGCATCGTAAATAGGCCTTAAGTATGGGTCCACTTTTTCTTTTAAGTCCCCAGGTAAGAATCCTAAACTCTCCCCAGCTTCAACAGCTGGACGCGTCAAAACAATTTTTTCAACGGTCCCCTTCTTTAGGGCAGCCACAGCCATCACAACTGCTAAGTATGTCTTCCCCGTTCCAGCTGGACCAATCCCAAACGTAACGTCATTTCTCTGAACCGATTGGACATATTGTCTTTGGCCAAAATTCTTAATGCGAACTGGATTGCCTTTAATATCCTTAATCAACACTTGATTATAAAGATCCTTAAAGTACTCTAACGTGCCATTATTAGCCATTTTCATTGCACTAACAAAGTCGCTATCATTTAATCCAATCCCACCATGAATTAAATCAACCATGTTTTTTAAAATTGCTAATGTATTTCTTACTTTTTCGGAATCTCCAGAAACTTTAATTTTAGTCCCAAAAGCATTAATGGAGACATCCATTCCCTCTTCTAATAAAGTGACAAATTTATTTTGTGATCCTAATAATGCAGGTTCATCGTCTAAATTACTTAAAACGAAACTATCAGTTATAACATTATTGTCAATCAAATTATAAACTCCCTTATGTTACGATTTAATAACCAAATATTAGCATAAAAAATGCAATTAAAAAAGAAGATACCCCTGAAGTATGTACAATAGAGCAATATTTATCACTCTATTAATTTTAATTAATTATTGTAGTAATTCTTTTACGGCTTTGTTAACTAATGAACCATCGGCCTTACCCTTTACCTTTGGCATTACAGCGCCCATTACCTTACCAAAATCACCCTTGCCAGTCGCACCAACAGCTGCGATAGTGTCCTTAACAACTTGGTTGATTTCGTCTTCTGACATTTGTTCTGGAACGTACTTATCCAAAACCTTTAGTTGTGATTCTTGTTCAGCAACGAGGTCATCACGATTACCCTTTTTAAATTCTTCGATTGATTCCTTCCGTTGTTTATATTCTTTCATTACAACGGCAGTTTCTTCATCTGAATTTAGATCATGACCTAACTTAACCTTTTCATTAGTTAAAGCAGACTTTAATAATCTAATTACACCGAGGCTTTCCTTATCGTGAGCCTTCATTGCATTCTTTAAGTCAGTAGTTAATTCATCATTCAAACTCATATTTTTCATCCCTTTGATTAATATATTTAAGCAATAAAAAACGTTCCTGAAACAACAGGAACGTTTTTATAGATTAGAAGCTACGACGCTTTTTGCTATTGCGTTTTCTTGCTGCTTCGGATTTTAATTTACGTTTTACGCTAGGTTTTTCGTAGAATTCACGCTTACGGTATTCACGCAATGTACCACTCTTTGAAACGGTACGCTTGAAACGACGAAGAGCATCATCAAGAGATTCGTTTTTACGAACGACTGTTTTTGACATATGAAAATCCCTCCCTCCGAGCTCAAAATACAACTACTTACTATCATGAAATCATTTCCTAATGTAGCAGTTCTTAATAATTATACCTAACTATTAATTTACAGTCAATAACTCTGAAAAAAAAGATAAATATGCTAGAATAAATTTATATTAATAGGAGGTTTCCAATGAAAAAAATAAACGTTTTTATCATCTCAGATTCAAGCGGTGAAACTGCTTTTTCAGTTGCTAGAATCACCGTTTCGCAATTTCCAGATGTAGAGGTTAACTACCAAAGATTCCCATTTATCCAGACTAAATCTATTTTAGCAGGAATTCTTAAAATGGCTTTAGAAAACAATGCCGTTATTTTTCATACACTAGTTAACAATGAACTTAGTGGAATGATTAGAACTTTTTCAGCTGAAAATGACCTGTTTAATTCCGATTGCTTACAAAATTCTTTAAACGTCATTAGTGCTAAAACAGGTGATACTCCCGTACGAGTGCCTGGACTAGTCCACGATTTAAATGATAAATATTTCGATCGAATTGCCGCTATGGAATTTGCGGTTGCTAACGATGATGGTAAAAACCCTAGTGACCTAACCAAGGCCGACATAGTAATTTTAGGAGTATCAAGAACTTCTAAGACCCCGCTCTCCCTTTACTTAGCAAATAAAAATTTAAAGGTCGCTAACGTCCCCATCGCACCGAACACACAACTGCCTAAAGAAATTTGGGAAGTGGATCCCAATCGCATTTTTGGACTGACCAATACCCCGAAGGCCCTTAAAAAAATTCGGCGAGCAAGAATGATTGCATACGGACTGAATCCTGACACTCCATATTCTGATCCTGAAAATATCAAGGCAGAACTTCAATATGCTAAGGATTTATACCAAAAGCTGGGCTGTTTAATTATTAACGTTTTTAATAAATCGATTGAAGAGACCGCTACTATTATCATGGAGAGCCTCAACCTAGATACTAATAATCGACATTAATGCTTCTTAGTTATCAATAAAAGTCGCAAATCAACATTGATTTGCGACTTTTAATTTAAAATGGCTTCTGATTTAAAATATCATCCACTAAATTGGAATCAAACTTATGTTCAGTAAGCATTTTAACTTCATATCCATGGGGGGAGAACTTTTGGGTCCCATCTTCTGACTTAACCATTGGCGTTTCCATAATTTTAGGAACGTTAGTTAATTGTGGATGGTGAGCAATATAATCAAGGGCATCAAAGCCAATCGTACCAAGACCAATCACCTCATGACGATCCTTGTGACTACCCATTTCATTCTTAGAGTCATTCAAATGAACCACTTTTAGTCGGTCTATTCCAATCACCTTATCAAACTGGTTTAAAACTCCATCAAAATCATTTTTAACATCATATCCAGCATCGTTAGTATGACAAGTATCAAATGTGACTGATAATTTTTCATTTAATTGAACCCCGTCAATAATTTGGGCAAGTTCTTCAAATGTCCGACCAACTTCGGTTCCCTTACCGGCCATTGTTTCAAGGGCAATTTGAGCCTTTTGATCGGGTTCGATTACTTCATTTAATCCCTTAATGATATTTTGAATTCCAACTTCTGCTCCCGCACCAACATGTGAGCCCGGATGTAAAACAATTTGTTCAGCACCAATTGCTTCTGAACGCTTAATTTCTTGCTTCAAAAATTGAATCGCAAATTCAAAATTATGCATCTTAGCGGTGTTAGCTAGGTTAATAATATATGGTGCATGAACCACATCCGAAACAATCCCATGTGATTGCATATATTGCTTCCCCTCATCAGCCTTTAACTCACTGATTGGTTTTCTTTTAGTGTTTTGGGGAGCCCCGGTATATACCATGAACGTATTTTCCCCATAACCAAATGCTTCCTCAGCGGAACCCAAAAACATTTTTGGACTCTTCATACTAACGTGTGAACCAATTAAAAATTGATCATTCATAAATTTCGCCCCTTATTATTTTTACAACTTTTTCAGCAGAATCTGCTGATTCCCAGCTACAAAATTTTTTCCTAAACGCTTTCATTTTATCATACTCATTTTTAAACGTACCGCATTCTGCATACTGTTGCAACCGAGTAAAAAATTGATCTTGATCAGTAACTAACGGCCCTGGCAATTCACTTTGGTAATCAAAATAAAAACCGCGCAGTTGATCTCGATAGTGTTTTAAATCATAACTATAAAATAACATTGGTCTATTTAAGTTCGCAAAATCAAACATTACCGAAGAATAATCCGTAATCAATAAATCAGTCATTAAGTAGATTGAACTAATATCCGAATCTGCTAAAATCCTAACGCGATCCTCAAACCCCTTAATATTAATATGGTCCTTAACTAAATAATGGGGGCGAATAACCAAAATAGTATTTTGATCAACGGTTGCAAAAAAGCGTTTTAGATCAAACGGTAACTCAAATTTATACTGCCCCCGAGCGATGTATTGATCATCACGCCAAGTTGGGGCATAGGTGATTACATGAGCATTAGCATCACCAATCAAAGTCTTTTTCAATTCGTTGATTACGGTTTGCTTATTATCATAGTATAAAACGTCATTACGGGGATAACCGATATCTAAAAAGTGGTTCTTAAATTGAAATGCCCGCTTAAAAATATCTTTAGAATATTGATTCGGTGCAATCAGATAATCCCAACGCTTCGTTTCTGCAACAAAACGCTGGTGATACTTTTTAGTGTTTGTTCCAGGCATCTCAACATTATCAATATCCACCCCCAACTTTTTAAGTGGCGTCCCGTGCCAAGTTTGGATGTAGATCGTGTGTTTATTTTTGCGCCACCAGGCAGGCATTCTGGAGTTAAAAACCCAAAACTCAGCCCGTGCCATATACCAGATCCACTTTGGCATAAAGCGTTTCAGTAGTTTTATCTCTGGATATTGAGCATGCAATTCATCATATTTGGCTGGTTTTACGGCAAAAAAGGCCGTCTGAATTAAGCTAGTGTCGTCTCTAATCAACTGTTGATAAATCGCAGCTGGATTATCATTAATATCGCGACCATTAAAGCTATCAAAAATAACAACGCCTTTTTTGATCGGCAAACAAATAAACCCATCGTTAATAACGATGAGTCCATAACGAATCACGACCTTAACCATTTTAATCATTTTGTTGATGAATGAATTAAGCATCTGATTCCTCCTATAATTAAATTAAGTCAACGAAGTGGGATCTAAACTTGTAGTGGAGATGGGAACCAACTAATAAGAAGAAGGCCACGAACAACCAAAAAATAATCGTTAAAGTAGAGTGTTGCCAAAACCATGCTTCTGAAAACATTGATTCCCTAAAGCCATTAACAATGTAAAAGAATGGGTTCAATTGTAATACCCTTACGAAGGCTGGTGGGAAAGCGTTAGTTTGGAAATTAAATAACACTCCAGACATGTAAAATAACATTCTCATTACGGATTGAAGTAAAATTCGATAATCACGAACCAAAATCGAAACGGTCGAATTAAAGATTCCAAAAGCAACTAACCACATAATCATTGCAAAGAAATAGTAAATCCATTGGAACCAATAGATATTAGGGGTAATTCCACCCTTAAAGAAACCGATTACGATAGAAAAAACTAACATCGTCCAAAATGAACTTAAATTACTAATGATCTTAATTGATGGCAGGATACTAACGGGAAACTTCATTTTAGAAACCATTCCTACTTGTTGGTAAATGCTTTTAGAGGCATCTAAGGTCACACTGTTCATAAAGAACCAGGGGGTGATTCCAATTACCATCCAAGAAAGGTAATCCACGCCCTCAGAAGCTCCCTTCTTAAGACCAATTCCAAAAACCATCCAATAAATAGCAATTTGAATCAATGGATAGAGATATTCCCATACTAGTCCCAAATAATGACTTTGGTAGTCAGACTTATCTTGATAACGTGAAATTCTAAACATAATTCCAATATTACCAAGCTGTTCCTTAATTAACGTTCCAACTTCTTTCAAAACGTTGACACTTCCTTATCTATTTTCAATATATCTTTCTAAAACACGCTTAGTTGCAAATCCATCATTATAAGTATTCCAGTGTTGATTAAACTTAGTAAAATCGGTCTTACGATTTTGTTTAATGGCAATTGCTAAGTCAGCTGATGTTAAAATTGGTTCATTCGGTAACCAGTTCAAAAGATCTGGTTGGAGGCCCGGGTTTTGTTTATATTCTTCTAAGTCAAACATAAAGAATAACATCGAATGGGCATTCGGTAATAAACTATAATCAAATGCCACCGATGAATAATCAGTAACTAAGGTATCGGTGACCGATAATAAATCGGTCGTCGAAAGTTGATTATAAAAATGAATCCTATTATTTCCCGAGCGATTATTGGTATCTGCAAACAATTTTTCCGTAGCCCTCAAGAGTGGATGCAGCCTAACTACGACCTCTGCTTGGGGGTCAGCAGTGATTGCCTCTGCTAAATCTTGTGGTGGATTAAATGCAACTCCGTCTCGATAGGTAGGTGCATATAAAATGACTCGCTTACCCCTTAACTCTGGTGCTACAGAATAAACGCGGCTTTGTGCTTGTTCTTGCCAATCTGATTTAAACAACCGATCCGATCGAGGATAGCCAAGCATTTTCATCCGTTCAAATGGGACTCGATAACTGGCTTCGAATACCCTCCCCATCGTCTGAGAGGCAACAACGTATTCATCAAATTGATTATAAACCTCTTGAAACCTTTTCTTATCAGACTTACTACGACGACTTGTTTTAGGATCTTCCCAACCAAATTGTTTAATTGCTCCATTCGCATGCCACAATTGAATGATTTTCATCTTAGGTGAATGAATCAATCCGCCTAAGAACGGATAGTAATTATCACAAAAGATCAACTTAGCACCCATAATTATAGGAAGTAAGCGAAAAACAAAAGATAAACCATTCCGAAATGGATAGGTATCGATTCCAAAAGCCTCCAAGTCGGTTGCACCAGCTTCATTATCAGGTGCATAAAAAACGATCAACGTCTGATCACTAGGCAACTCCGATGCCATTCGCTTAATTAATCGCAGGTTATTATCAAAGCTCATTATGTAAATAACATTGTTCTTCTTTTTAAAATAAAAACATAATGAAACTAATCGAATTAACCATAAATACAATACTTTCAACACAAGGTCACCGTCATTCCCTTAAAAATAAAAAGCGCAAGACAATACAATTGGATATTATAACATAATTAAATTTAACAAACATTAAAATTTACGGAAATTATGGGCTTAATCAAATTGACTGAATTTATTTTATTTTAGGTTCCCAGAAACGACCAATAATCTTTACAATTGGCGAAATGGTTGTAAATGCATCGGAATCAGACTCATCGACCGCCTCTTCAAATTCATTCATTTCATAACGCGAAATAACGGTAAATAAAACTGTCTTTTGGTCATGGTTATATGCTCCTTCAGCTCCATGAACAATCGTAATTCCACGACGTAAATGATTTTGCACACTATCTGTAACGCTCTTAGGCCGTTCCGTTACGATCATAACCTGCAGTAGTTGCTGTCTAGTATAGGTTAAATCAATCATTTTCGCATTAATCACTAAACCAATTGCGGAGTAAAAAGCATATGGCCATCCATATGCTAATCCTGCTGCAATCACAATGAAAACATTAAAAAGGATATTAACATTCCCAATCGTTCTTCCCGTTTTTCTGCGAATTACGATCCCTAAGATATCAAGTCCACCGGTCGAAATCCCGTTTTTAAGGGATAGTCCCGTTCCAAAACCATTTACGATCCCCCCGAAAATCGCACAAATAATTGGATCGTTGGTCAAATATACTGGATGCAAGGTTTTAATCATAAAACTGGCTAAAAAAACGGCAATCACGGTAAAAATCGTAAATTGATGGCCAATTTGTTTCCAAGCTAAAATAAATGTTGGAATATTGAGTAAAAATAAACCAACTGCAGTAGGAATCGTAATTGGCAGGTAGCGACTAGAAAGCGTGTCGATCAATTGTGAAATCCCCGTATATCCGGATGAATAAATATGTCCTGGTGTCCAGAAGAAATTCATGGCTACAGAGACTGTTATTGCATAAAAAAAGGCCATGGATGCCTTCGCTAAAAATTGATGCCTTTCAAACATTAGTCTTACATCATCAGTTCCTAACATTTTTAAATGTTCCCCCTTAATAAAAAAACATGCAATAAGTATAACACCAAAAATTTATTTTAAAGCAACAAAAAAGGAAGAATCAGTCGATTCTTCCTTTTTAATATTTAGTTATTCTCGATTGCCACCGTCTTCATGTTCGGTAACTTCGATTCCTAAATCTAATAGTTGTTTAGGAGCAACTTCTGCAGGAGCACCAGTCAATGGTTCCACTGCTTTAGAATTCTTAGGGAATGCAATCACGTCACGAATATTACCACGTTGAGCTAGTAATCTAGTGAAACGATCTAGCCCAATTGCTAACCCACCATGAGGTGGAAAACCGTATTCAAGGGCATCTAAGAAGTAGCCGAACCGTGCTTGAGCTCGTTCCTTACTAAAGCCTAATGCAGCCAACATTTTTTCTTGTAAATCACGGTTATGAATCCGAATCGAACCCCCACCTAATTCAAGTCCGTTTAAGATGATATCATAACTTTGGGCATGGGCCTTATGAGGATCTTCACCCTCGTTTAAGTAGTGTTCATCACCTTCATTTGGCATCGTGAATGGGTGGTGAGCAGGGACCCAGCGACTAATTCCTTCATCGTATTCGAACAATGGCCAATCAACGACCCATAAGTAGTCAAAGACATCCTTTGGAATCATGTTTTGTTCTTCGGCAATTGCAGTTCTCAAGTATCCTAAGGTATCAGCAACCACCTTGCTGCGATCAGCAGCGAACAATAATAGATCACCAGCCTTGGCATCAGTAGCAGCTAGGATTTGCTTATAAATCACTTCATCCTTAAAGAATTTAGCAATTGGACCACTAAAGCCATCATCAGTTACCTTTAACCAAGCTAAACCTTGAGCGCCAAAACGTTTAACATAGTCAGTGTATTTGTCGATGTCTTTTCTAGAGTAAGCATCAGCACCGCCTGGAACGGCAATCGCCTTCACTTGATCACCATTTTTAACAACGTTTGCAAAGACCTTAAATTCTGAATCCTTCATAACATCAGAAAGATCCTTTAGTTCCATTCCAAAACGAACGTCTGGTTGGTCAGTCCCAAAACGATCCATTGATTCTTGCCAAGTGATTCGCTTGAACGGTGTCTTCACATCGATGTCTAAAGTATCCTTCATTACCTTTTTGATCAAACCTTCAGTGGTAGCTTGAATTTCTTCTGCTGATTGGAATGAAGTTTCCATATCGATTTGGGTAAATTCTGGTTGACGATCACCACGTAAGTCTTCATCACGGAAACAACGAGCGATTTGGTAATACTTGTCCATCCCAGCACCCATCAATAATTGTTTGAACAATTGTGGTGATTGAGGAAGCGCATAGAATGCGCCCTTGTGGACCCGTGAAGGAACCAAGTAATCACGAGCTCCTTCAGGCGTTGAAATCGTAAGATCTGGCGTTTCAATATTCAAGAATCCTTGACTATCAAAATAGCTGTGTACGGATTGTAAAATCCGATTCCGCACTAACATCCCCTTTAACATCTCGGGTCTTCTCAAATCAAGATAACGGTACTTCAATTTCAATTCTTCTGAAACGTTAATGTCATCTTGAATGTAAAATGGTGGGGTCTTAGCCTTGTTAAAGAGGGTCACTGATTGAACTTCGACTTCAACCTTTCCAGTCTTCATATCTGGGTTAATTTCGTTTTCAGAACGGGCAACAACAGTTCCTTCAACTTGAATTACGTATTCACTTCTTAAGTCTTCGGCAACTGCAAGCGCTTCTTTGCTGTTGTCTTCACTAAACACTAGTTGAACGATTCCTTCGCGATCCCTTAAATCGATAAAGATTAATTTACCAAGGTCCCGTCGTTTTTGTACCCAACCGTCTAATACTACTTTTTGGCCTAATAAATCTTCATTCACTAGCCCAGCATAAGTTGTTCTATCTTTCATTTTATCCACCATCCTATAAATATTGTGGTCCGAAGTTATCATCAACTACCGAACCGAAACTATTTTGCACATCTTGAACTGGTAAATTCAGTTCATGACCAGTCGCCATCTGTTTAACTTTAACCGTATGATTAAGGATTTCTTGTTCACCAATCGTGATTGTAAACTTAGCCCCTAACTTATCAGCAGTCTTGAATTGGCCCTTTGGTTTACGATCCAAGTAGTCTCTTTCAGCCGTATAACCATTTTTCCGCAGGGATTGAACTAATTGGAGCGTAACTAAATCAGATTCGGCCCCGATACCAACTACGTATGCATCCAATGGACTTAATTCAGGGAATTGAACGCCCCTTGATTCCATCAGTAGCAATAGTCTTTCAACTCCTAAACCGAACCCAATTCCAGAAACTTCTGGGCCCCCTAGTTCTTCGACCAATCCATTGTAGCGACCACCAGCACAGATCGTCGTATAACCACTTCCCAACGCTTTAGAATTAACCATAATTTCAAAAATGGTGTGGTTATAATAATCTAGTCCCCGAACAATATCCGTATCAACGACATAGTCAATGTGTAACCCGTCTAATAATCTCTTAACGTGTTCGAAATGTTCATTAGCATCAGCAGTTAGGTAATCTGTGATCCGTGGGGCATTCGCTACGATTTTTTGATCATTAGCATCCTTACTATCTAAGACCCGCAATGGATTTTTGTGAAGCCGTGTTTGCGAATCGCTACTAAGTTCATCGAAGTGTGGTTCCAAGTAGTCGATCAACGCTTTCCGATAAGCATCACGACTCTCCTTATCACCTAACGTATTAATCGCTACCCTTACATCTTCAATGCCATAGTTTTGTAATAGATTAACTGCCATTGCGATCACTTCTGCATCTAAACTGGGAGAATCACTCCCAAATGCTTCGACTCCGATTTGATGAAATTCACGTTGTCGACCCGATTGAGGTCTTTCATAACGAAACATTGGTCCCATGTAAAATACTTTGACTGGCTTTTGATATTCAGGACCATATAGCTTGTTCTCGATAAACGCTCTGACTACTCCAGCGGTTCCTTCTGGACGCAAAGCAATGTGACGATCACCCTTATCATCAAAATCATACATTTCCTTAGTAACAATATCTGAAGTATCTCCTGAAGTTCTAGAAAATACTTCGTAATTTTCAAACATTGGCGTTCTGATTTCACGATAGCGATAATCATTAAATAACGAGCGTGCTGTATCTTCAATAAACTGCCATTTATATGATTCCCCAGGTAAAATGTCCGCAGTTCCTTTTGGTTTTTGGTATCTCATAAGGAGTCCTCCTACATAAATAAATTAGGCCAATAAAAAAGCCCCTGTCAAAAATAAATTGACAAGGGCGCAAAGAGCGCGGTACCACCTTTTTTATTGCTAATAGATAACGTCTATGCAACGAATAGCCATAAGCTATTAACCTCAAAAGTGTCCTTCAATTTCAATAAACGTACCATTACACCAAATTGATACTCTCTAAGCATTATTGAAACATACTCTTCTTTTTCTGCGGTCTAATTTTTAATTCAAGTTAAGATTAATCGAATTAAACTAAAAAGTCAAGGTAATTCACCTTCAAATTCAAATCATCTATAATAAAATTAAACTTTTAGGGAGGTCATTATATGTATAAATTAACTCCAGATTGGCTCGCTCAATTACCAATTAAAAACATTACTGATTATCGACCAGTCAGTGGTGGTGATATCAATGAATCATATCAAATTTCAAATGGCCATGACCAATACTTCATGAAGGTCCAACCTAACCGTGGTAAAAATTTTTTCACCCACGAAGTTGAGGGATTAAAGCTACTAAGCCAAGCTGCAAACGTGCCCACCGTTGTTAACTATGGTGAAATCAACGGGGATGGTTTTTTAATTCTGAACTGGATCAATGAAAGTAGTGGTAGTCAATACGAACTCGGTCAAATGGTCGCCAATGTTCACCAGATTCACGCTGAACAATTCGGCTTAGATCATAATTTTACGGCTGGTAAAATCCCCAAAAATAATAAATGGCAACAAAATTGGCAAACCTTTTACGTTGAACAACGATTAAAACCATTAGAAATGCTTGCTAAACAAACGGGCCGCTGGAATCGCAGTAGGGAACAACACTTAGCTAAAATGATCGAACAGATTAACGACTACTTCTCTACAAATAAAACAACACCCAGTCTATTACACGGTGACTTTTGGGCTGGTAACTTTACGTTCGTAAATAACAAACCATACTTGATCGACCCAGATGTTTTCTTTGGCGATCGCGAGTTCGACATTGGCGTTAGTACCGTTTTTGGTGGGTTCAATCAGGATTTTTATGATGGCTATAATTCTATTTATCCACTAAAAAAAGGCGTTGAAAAACGCCTTCCTTGGTATCGCTGTTATTATTTAATGGTTCACTTAGTATTATTTGGAGAAACCTACGGACCCGCAGTAGACAAAGTATTAGAGTCGTTCTAATGTCGGCTTTAATTCCGTCAGTTGTGCAACCCGTTGTTCTGGATTTCCTGTAGCGGTAATAATTCCATCGGGATCAAATAAAAAGCCATCAATATTGGCATTATGCGCAGCCTCAATATCTAGTTTTCGATCTCCAATCATTGCCGCATGGCTGCGATCAACAGCATGTTTATCAATTAAATAATTTAAAGAGGTTGGGTCAGGTTTCCTTGGAAAAGATTGTTCACTGGTAACAAAATCGGTGAACAATTTTTTGATTTTAAAATGATCTAGAATCGAAAGCGCGATTCCATCACGATGGGTTAACAAAAAATTTTGGCCCCCCGTTTCAACGTTCCACTTCAAAATCGCAACCGCCCCATCAAAGGGTTTACTACCCATTACTAACTCATCTTGTAACTTTTTAAATGGAGGAATGATTGCTGTTTGCGAAAGATTGAACTCTGCTGCAAACCGACTAATCGCACTACCGGCAGAGCGACGACGCATTTCTTCATAATAAGCATAGTCATCCATTTCAACCTCATCAATACCAAGCGATTGTAACGCTTCATCAAATGCCTTAACCATCATTGGATAAGTGTTAAAAAGGGTGCCATCAAAATCCCAAAATAAACTTCGCAATTTGCACGCCTCCTATTTATGATCAGTATCAAATAAAATCGTTACTGGGCCATCATTTTCAATTTCAACCTGCATGTCGGCACCAAATACACCCGTTTGAACATTAAACCCTAAACTAGCCAATTTAGCATTGAATTGTTGATAAACTTGATTAGCATGTTCAGGTTTACCAGCATCAAAAAAAGATGGTCGATTGCCCTTAGCAGTATTGGCATAGAGGGTAAATTGTGAAATGGACAAAATCGATCCGTTAACCGCAGCTAAGTTTAAATTCATTTTGCCATCAGAATCTGTAAAGAGACGGATCTTAGCAATTTTATTTGCTAAGTATTCAACTTCAGCTTCTGAATCAGTATCAGAAACCCCTACTAAAAGAACGAAGCCCGTTTCAATGGCCCCCTTCACTTTACCATCAATGGATACACTTCCCTTAGTGACCCGTTGTAAAACCACTTTCATGTTCAGCCCCCCTTATTTATCCTACTTAAATGGTCTTTTTACTACATACACGTCACGAATGTTTTTAATGTGATCAATTATCAAATTAAGTTGATTAAGGTTTTTGACCCCAATACTAACTGAAACCGTGACGTTTTTTTCATTGTGAATTTTACCTTGAACAGAAGTTAACCGCTTTGAGATGCTGTTAATCATTCTAATGATATCATTCAATAATCCGTTTCGATTATAACCCTCAATACTGATATTAGCGGTGTATTCCTCACGTTGATTCAATTCATCAGCCCAGTGAACACTAATTAAACGTTCACCAGTTGATAGATAATCTTTAACATTTGGGCAATCAGAGCGATGAACAGAAATCCCATTTCCCTGAGTAATATAACCAACAATATCATCCCCAGGAACTGGCGAACAACAATGGCTGAGCCGCACCAGTAGGTTAGAAACCCCCTCTACGACAATTCCATCAATTGAAGTGGTCTTTTTCTTTGGTTTCTTATCCTCATTTTGAATCGTCTGATGATCTTCTAAGATGCCACGTTGTTCTGCTTCTTGGCGTTCTAATTCCTGGGCTTCTCTGATGTGACTGGTCAAACGATGTGAAATGGTATTGACCTGCAGATCACCAAACCCAACTGCAGCGTACAAATCATCAGCGTTTTTGTAATCAAGTCGTTTAGCCGCCTTGATAACATTACTAGCTTCCAAGACCTGATTTACATTAAATCCAGCTTCTTTAATATTATTAGCTAGCATTTCGCGACCGGCTTCCACCATCTTATCATGGTCACGCTTTCTAAAGTACTGTTTGATTTTATGCCGCGCCTTACTAGTCGATACTAATTTAATCCAGTCCCGACTAGGTCCCGCAGAAGTTGGCGAGGTCATAATTTCAACCAGGTCACTATTTTTGATTCGATAATCAAGGGGCACGATTTTACCATTTACCCGCGCACCAGTCGTGTGGTTACCAATATCGGTATGGATCGTATACGCCATATCAAGTGGCCCAGCACCCTTAGGCAGCTCTAAAACATCACCATTCGGGGTAAATGCATAGACATGATCACCAAACAATTCTCCCTTGACGCTTTGCATAAAGTCAGATGCGTCGTCAGTATCTTCTTGAAGCTCAATGATCTTTTTGAACCAATTTAACTTAGTATTATCGGCACTACTTTTAACTTCGCTTTTAATTCCTTCCTTGTAAGCCCAGTGAGCAGCAACCCCATATTCAGCAACCCGATGCATTTCAGCAGTACGGATTTGAATTTCAAGCAACTTCCCCTCGGGACCAATCAAAGTCGTATGCAAAGATTGATACATATTGGCCTTTGGCATTGCAATGTAGTCTTTAAAACGCCCTGGCATTGGTTTCCACTTCGTATGGACCGCTCCTAAAACCGCATAACAATCCTTAACTGATTCAACAATTACCCGAATCGCAAAAAGATCATAAATCTCTTCAAACTTTTTATGCTTATTATGCATCTTTTTATAAATTGAGTAGAGATGCTTAGGGCGACCATAAATTGCATCAACCTTAATATCCATCCCCTTCAATGAGTCTTTAACCTCTTGTAACGCCTTATTGATATAGTCAACTCGTTCTTTGCGTTTAGAATTCATCGAGTTCACAATCTGATAGTATTGACCAGGATTAATGTAGCGCAACGAAAGATCTTCTAGTTCCCACTTAATCGTCCCAATCCCCAACCGATCAGCCAGTGGCGCATAGATTTCAATCGTTTCGTCTGCAATCCGACGCTGTTTTTCTGGTTTTAAGTGGTTCAAGGTCCGCATATTATGCAACCGATCAGCCAGCTTCACGATCATTACCCGAATATCCTTACACATCGCAAGTAATAGTTTCCGATGGTTTTCGGCTAGTTGTTCCCGATGTGACTTGTACTTGATTTTACTGAGCTTGGTTACGCCATCAACAATTAAAGCCACATCTTTACCAAATAGTTCTTGAATATCACTTAGTTCGACACCTGTATCCTCTACGACATCATGCAAGAATCCAGCGCTGACCGTTTCAGCATCCATGTTCAAATCAGCCAGGATGCCAGCTACTTGAACGGGGTGCACAATGTATGCCTCTCCTGATTGCCGCTTTTGCCCCGCATGAGCAATCGTAGCAAATTTAAGTGCCTTTTTTACCATTTCAACGTCTTTTGGTTGCATATAAGTATTAACTTTATTGATTACATCATTTGCTTCTAGAACTTTAAATTGCGACATCTAAGTTCCCCCCTTTAACTTAATTCAGAAAATGCTGAAATTGCTGATAGCAAATATAACGGTGCAGTTTCAGTTCTTAATATTCTAGGGCCTAACCCAACTTGTTTTACATTAGCAGTTTTTAATAATTCGATCTCTTGTGGTGAAATCCCACCTTCAGGGCCAAATACAGCAATAATGGAATTCCCACTTTCCATTTGATCGATCGTACGACGAAGCATTGAGCCCTCACCAGATTTGGCAGATTCTTCATAAGCAACGATTTTTTGATCATATTGACCAGCAATGATATCGCTTAAGCTATCCTGATATTCAACGATTGGGACTTTATTACGATGTGATTGTTCAGCAGCACTAAGCGCAATCGTGTTCAAGCGTGCTAATTTTTTATCGATTCGATTTCCCTGCCACTTAGCGATCGACCAATCGCCAGCAAAAAATATTACCCGATCAACCCCTAGTTCAGTGGCTTTGCGCACCATCCAATCGGCTTTGTCATTTTTGGCAACTCCACAAGCGATCGTAACGGAAAACGGTAATTCCGCATTAAAATTCTTTTGACTAATCACCTTAATCATTGGTTGATCTGCAGATTGAAATAATTCCCCAATAAATACTTTTTGAGAATTATCCACAAATTCTGCTTGCGTTCCATCCACCGCCCGCATTACCTTTAACCAGTGCTTTTTGATTGTTGCTGGCAGTTCGATCGTTTGACCAACTGTGATTGGTTGCTCTAAAAAATAATGTTGCATTAAATTACTCCTCTTCTAATGGTTTCATAGCAATGATTCCACGCCAATCATCAATTGACATCGTCTCACTAATCACAAATCCATTATTAGTCAGAGTAGTTAAGATTAATGATAGCTTATCGTTAATGATTCCAGATATCACCATTTTACCACCTGGTTTTAAGCAATTGATTGCCTGGGGAATCAAGGGAACAATAACATCGCTAAGCATGTTTGCAGCGATAATGTCGACAACATCATTAACACCGTTCAACATATCGTTAGCACTAACGGATACATCCCTTGCAATCGGATTCAAGCGAATGTTTTCTAATGCAGACTGAACTGCAATATCATCAAGATCGAAAGCCTTAACGCTACCGACCCCCATTAACTTAGCGGCAATGCTTAAGACCCCAGAACCAGTTCCAACGTCTAGCATGGATTCTCCACCACGAATGACAGTCTCTAATCCCTGTAAAGTTAAAATCGTGGTAGGATGCGTACCGGTTCCAAATGCGCGCCCTGGGTTTAGCCTAATGATCAATTCATTGGCGCTTTGCGGTTGATAGTCCTCCCAATCTGGAACGACGGTTAAAAAACGAGTTAGCCTAGTGGGATGGTAATATTTTTCCCAAGTCAATGCCCATGAATCATCATTAACTGGCTTTAGACCAATTTCTGCTGGTTTTGGATCTAATCCAAAATCAGTTAGCTGATTGATACGTAACTGTAGTTCTGGAATCAACTCATTAATTTTAATGCGTTCATTAAAATAAGCATTAATGATAACGACTTTATTATTATCATCAACTTGAATTCCGCTTGCCCCAGATTCCATTAACATATTGTTAATCGCTTCAACAGCTTCATTATTAGTCTTTACCGTTAATTCTTGCCATTCCATTGAAACTCCTCATTTCCATTACGGTCAATTCCTTAAATCACAACCTTATAAAGCAATCCATTGTTTAATCAATAACAATTTAAAGTCTAAGTATAATCATTTTAATAACCGTTTATATTTGTTATTAATAATAATCAAATTTTAAATAAAAGGCAAACGGATAATCGAATATGATAAGATTATAATATTAATTAAAGGGGGAATTTCCGAGCATGCCAAAACGTACTACACTTCAAAACATTGCTGATTTAACAGGATTTTCCAAGTCGACTGTCTCAAGAGCACTCAACCATGATCCCAAAATTTCACAACAAACTAGCAGGCTCATCCAAAAAATTGCCAAGCGCAACAATTACCATCCCAACCTAGTAGCCAAAAGTATTAAAACTCACCATACCAAAATAATTGGGATTATTGTTCCAACCTTTGACAATCAATTCTTTTCTAGGATCTTAAATACCATTCAATTATCTGCTGAAGCGGATCAATATCATTTAATGATCAATACCACAAACGAACAACCAGAAAATGAAATCAATGCCGTTAAGGGAATGCTTGATCAGATGGTTGATGGAATTATAGTCGCTAGTACCGGAATGGTTAATAACTATCGAAAGTTAATCGGCGATACCCCAATTGTATTTGTCGATCGCATTGCAAATCAATCCGAAAATCAGTATTTTGATAATGTATTAGTGGACAATATTAACGGTAGTTATAACATTGTTCAACAAATGCTGCAAAATGGTGCAGAACGAATTGGTATCATTGGGAATGCCCTATTCAAAAACAAATCAAATCGCATTATTGGCTATCAAAGAGCGCTTTTAGATCATCAAATCAAATTGGATGCCGATATTATTAAATATGGCCAACAAGATGGAAATGACATTGCCCAACTAGCAAGTCAATTATTGGTCAACCAAGCATGTGATGGCATTTTTGCAACGGATAACACCATCTTAAGGGCGGTTTTAAAACAAATTGCAGTCCATAACGTTACAAATATTCAAGTCGGTACATTTGATGACAATCCGTACTTGTCATTGCTTAATATTCCAATTGTGGCAAACCACCAACCAGCTTCTAAAATGGGATTCACTGCATATCAAATGCTAATGGACCAAATCAACCATCAAGATCAACATCAAGTTCACCATATTAAACTCAAAACTAGCATTAAAAATTACATTTAAAAAAGAACATCCAAATTGGATGTTCTTTTTATTTAATCAATTATTTTTCTGATTCACCAACAGTACCAACATCAATGGCTTGGTGCTTAAGAGATGGAAAGACCTTCTTATCTGAAATTCCAGTAATACTACCTTGGAACAAGAATGCAAAGACAGTTCCCAATCCAAAGTTAGCAAACTTAACCAAAAGTGGCCCTGGGGTAATCAATGCAGCGATAATTGCCATGATAGTAGGTGGGATGTAAGATACCCACATCGCCTTAGTAGCGCTACCATTACAATATTTAAAACGTAAGATTTGCATTAAATCATCAGCCGGATGTAAAGCAATATTAACTCGTTGATAGATTGAAATTGCTAATCCAATAAATGCAACCCCTAGGAAGTTAAGGAAAATGTAGAAAATCGTCATTCCGATTCCATGCGCAACGGGGAAAATCTTAGTAAAGATGTTTGAGAATAATTGAATCAAAAGCGAGAATGGTCCTAAGAAACAAATATTTCCAATTAGACGGTTCCAACTCCACTTTCCAACTAATATCATGTTCAAGAAAGTAATAATCAAACCTAATCCAAAGAATGCCCAAAATAAAGCAGTTGGGTTATCAGGTCCCAAAAGAGCCTTTCCTAAGTTACTTTCAGCAGCGGTCCAATAAGCTGAACCTAAGAATGATGGACTAACCTTTGCACTTGAAACCAGGGTTAGAACATTTCCAGCTGAGTTAATGATCAATGAGATAACGAAATAAATAATTGCGCTAGTCATTGAAATCGTTCTAGTCGAACGTCCAGAAGCCATAATTTAATCACCCATCCTAATTTGTGAATATTTAATCTAACTATTAAATACATATTTACTTAATTAATTAAATGTAAATATGGAATTACAACAATCATTGTGAAATTCATAACAAAATAAATTATATAACATTTGCTCAAAAAAGCAAGCCTTTTTCATGACTTTTTTGAATTAAGTAACCGTTTTCATTATTTATTGTTTAGAATCATTCAATAGGACTTCTACGACTTTTTCAGCAGCATGCCCAGTTTCCCAAGCATCAAAGCGTTGCACAAATGATTGATACCTTTGTGCATATCGTTGCTGAATTTGATCGATATTTTGAATTGCATCAATTACTTCATCATTAGTCTTAAGCAATGGACCAGGTAAATCTTTTTGCATATTAAGGTAAAAGCCATGAAGAACTTTCGCATAGTTATCATAATCATACACAAAATATAAAATTGGTCGCTTCAAAATCGAATAATCAAAGAATACACTTGAATAATCAGTGATTAAAATATCAGATACTAAATACAATTCTGAGACATCTTGATAATTAGACTCATTGTAGACAAAATCACCAAACGTAGTCGTATCGATGCGATCTGTGATGAAGTAATGGGTCCTTAGAATCATTACATAGTCATCACCAAAGTTCTCGCGTAATTTAGCAACGTTCAACTTAAGCTGGAACTTATATTCATTTCCACTGGCTCGTTCGTCATCCCGCCATGTTGGTGCGTATAAAATAACCTTCTTATCAAGTGGAATCCCAAGGCGCTGCTTAATTGCTAGTGCTTTTTGATCACGATCTGGAGCATTTAAAATATCATTGCGGGGATATCCTGATTTAATCATCTGACTTTGTGGGTACATGAAGGCATGACTAAATACATCGGCAGAAAATTGGTTCGGTGCGATTAAATAATCCCACTGACGCGATTGTTCATAGAAATTTCGTTTATACATTGGTGTGGCGTTCACCACGTTATCAATATCGAAAACCAACCTTTTTAGTGGTGTACCATGCCAAGTCGATAATAATTTCGTGCCACTTCTTTTTACGAACCAACGGGGTTGTCTTAAATTGAAGACCTGAAATTTAGAAGTTGCTAAATAATACATATACTTAAATCCGAATCGCTTTACGACCAACGTATCTGGCTGATTTGCAATTGCAGCTTTAACCTGTGGTGTTGATGCACTCCAAACATGTTGATACTTACCAGGATAATGTTTTTGAATATATTCATAGATATACTTCGGATTATCTGAGTAGTTTCGTCCTAAAAACGATTCATAAAAAATGACATTCGTTTTAATTGGCATCCGTGTAAAAACATTTTGATATAACAACTTAGTAATCCCACGTCCCCGTTTTTTCAAAAGACGGTGTGCGTTTCTACCAAAGACAATCGAAATCATTAGGCTTCGTGCCAATTTATAATTTTCATTAATAATTGCCAAAATAATCCTTCTGCTAAGGACGTTAACAGTATTTATGGCACGCCGATCAATTGATTTTAAGTAATCGCTAGCTGAATTTAATGTCCCTAAAACATCCCCGATTGAATCATTTTCAGTTAACAAAGCCTTATAAAAGCGACTATTTATCCTGCCAATCGTATAAACAGCAAAAGCTAATTGAAAACGTTTACTAGTGAGTTGTTGATAACCATCTCGCCATGTTTTAAATAACGACTGCCAACGATTATTACTAACTAATTGGGCGTTTGATGGGTCATTAATCGGATCGTTATGATAGACCATCACGTATTGTGGTTCCGAAATTTCAACCGTACGCTTAGTATAATTCAAAACGTTCATCATAAATTGAACATCAGAATATAATTCATTATTATCATTAAATTTTAAATGATGATCAATTATAAATTGACGACTGATCACCTTTCCAACTAATACGAGCTGAGACCCTAATTTATCATAACGATTGTCATGTGCAAAAATTTTATACTTATTAGTTAACCAATGATCAGCCTTTTTAGATAATCCTAAGTGCTTTAGATTAGCTGAGTTTAAATTAAGGCTGCGCGTTCTGGGCTTACGATTGTTTTTGCCACCCCAATCAGGAAGGAAATCATTTGGACGATGGTTGATTTTTAAGTCCTTAAAAAACGCTGCCTGCGTTTCATAAGTTTTATAATGATTCAAATCAATCAAAGTATCGCTATTTCGTGGTGTCATATGATTCAAGTTCTTAAATGCATTGGGCATTAAAAAGTCATCGGCATCAACAAAAACAACGTAATCACCAATCGCAACATCTAGTGCAGCATTGCGGGCTGCCCCAATTGTTTCGGGTTTGAAAGACACCACCTGAATCGGGAAATGACTCTCTTGAAAACGATTATCAAAATCATTACATGCAATAATCCATTCAAATTGACTGAAAGTCTGGGATTCCAAGTTTAACCTTAATTCATCTAATTTATCTAAATCTTCGGGTTTACACGGTGTGATGATGCTAAATTTCATAGTGTCATTTCCCTTCTAAAATAATTTTTGAATCGAACCTAAGAGCCCGTTATGCGATACTTTTAATTTAATCTGTTTTTTTAAATCATAAGGCAGCTCGTTAACTGCTGACTTTAGCTTTGCCATTAGCGTTTTACTATCACCTAAATTAGCATGATTTAAAACAATTGAACTATAAAGCGCACTTAATCGATTAACCAATGCTGTGGAATAGTAATGTTTAATTTTTTCATCAAAAATAAGCGCTAGATTATCGATCATTTGTAAAACGGCATTCAATTCCGTATTAACTGAATTAGCACTAAGAACTAAAGTTGGCATGTTTAACTTAAGGTATTCATCATCTTCGATCAAATCGTATAATAATTTAGCCAAAAGTGGTTTTTTGCTTGCTAACTTATCACTATCAATCCGATATAGAACGTTTCGACCACTAAGGTCAACATTATTAAAAAATGTCCGATATCGATAATTGCGGTCATTAATGTAATAACTTTGTAGTCCCAATAAAAGGTTCAATTTCTTTCGCAGCGGAAGGCTCAATAATTCAGTATTTACGTCCACATCAAAGATATGCCTAATCGTATTAATCTTAACATCACTAGTCGATTCCAAAAACGGGTCCAATTGTTCACCAATCGAGCTTTCGTTATCAACAGTGCTTAAAAATAATAGGTTAATTGGGTGTTGGTCTAACGTGTTCTCCCATTGCATTATTGCATCTGGTAATAATGCATCATCAACATGCAAATTAAGCCAATAGGTTTCCCCCTGAGTCGCTAATTCGATATCAGCTGGATCATCATAAACGATGACTGGCAGATTATTAATAAATTCAAATAAGCCAGTATTTAACTGGCCATCATTTTTAATTACAATTGCTAATTCACTTCTATGGTATTGATTAGTTATATTATTCACAAAACTAACTAAATTCTGTTCGTCTAATTGGTCATTAGGCAACAGGTTAATGATAAATTTCATAAAAACCCTCCTAAGTACTATGAAATTTAGTTGATTAACATTAATTATAAAGGAATATAAATCCAACCGCAATTCAAGAAAATAAAAAGGGCTTACCTTAGCAGCCCTAGCTATATTAACTATTATTCTTTAGGAAGGATTAAATTTAAGATAATTCCGATTACAGTTGCTAACCCTAATCCAGTAAATTGAAATTGATTACCGATTTGTAAATAAGCATTCCCCACCCCAATTACCAAAATGATCGATGCGATCATAAGGTTACGCTTGAGATTTAAATCGACTTGTTTTTCAACCATGAGCTTAATCCCACTAGCTGCAATGGTCCCGAATAATAAGAAACTAATTCCCCCAATAACTGGTTTTGGCATCTGCATAATTAACACGTTCAGCTTGTTAACGAACGCAAATAAAATAGCAAAGACGGCGGCCCCCATCAAAACATACACACTATGAACCTTAGTGATGGCCATTACCCCAATGTTTTCACCATAGCTAGTTACAGCAGGTCCTCCTAAAAGCCCCGCTGCAATCGATGCCGCTCCATCACCGGCTAAGGTGCGGTTCAATCCAGGTGATCTGAAATAATCGCGGTGGGTCAATTCATCTAATACCATCAGATGTCCAATATGTTCTGTCATTGTCACGAATGCAATCGGTGCAATTGCAATAATGGCTCCAACGTTTAGATGAAAAGAATAGTTAATAAATGGCAATTCAAACGGTGGCATTTTGAACCACGGGGCATCGGCAATTACACTAATATTAACTAGTCCCAAAAAAATCGAAACTATATAACCACAAACAATGGCTAGTAATACGGGAATCAGGCCTAAGAATCCCTTTAAATACATGTTAAAGAACACTGCTAGTGCAAGGGTAAGAAGAGCAATCCCGAAGAATTTAATATCATAATGATTATTATTCATCATCGCATCATTAGCTGCACTACCCGCCAAAGAAAGCCCAATCACCATAATGATCGGACCGACTACAATCGGCGGCAATAAATGATCGACCCAATCTTTACCAATCATTGCAATCATAGCTGCAACAATCAGATACACGATTCCAACCGTTACCACCCCTTGCGCAATTCCAGGATAGCCTGTCGTTTTCATCAATGAAGCCATAGGAACGATAAATGCAAAACTCGATCCCATATACGCGGGAATCTGGCGTTTGGTGATTAAGATGTGAAGCAGGGTCCCCACCCCGGATGAAAATAGTGCAATGCTCGGACTTAACCCCACTAGTAACGGTACGATTACCGTACTTCCAAACATTGAAAACATGTGTTGTAAGGATAGCCCAACCCATGGGATTAACTTTGGCTTATCATTTACATCTAATACTGCATCATCATCATGAAAATTATTCTTCATTCTAAAACTCCTTTCAAAAAAGCCCCCACTAACAGACTAGTTAATGGGGGCTTTAAATCAGCGCTTGATATTCGTACCATCTTCTAGTCTCTCTGGACTAATTAAAGATATTATATTAATAATAGATTACTGTAGTTAATCATAAATGTCAATCTAGTTCGAACCATCGGATTCATCTTCATCGGTCTTTAACACCGCCATGAAGGCTTCTTGTGGGATATCGACCTTTCCAACCGCTTTCATCCGCTTCTTACCGGCCTTTTGCTTTTCCAGTAATTTCATCCGTCTAGTCCGATCACCACCATATAGTTTAGCGGTCACGTCTTTACGGTATGCCTTAACGTTCGTTCTAGCAATCACCTTCGCACCAATCGCGGCTTGAATTGGAATTTCAAAGTTTTGGCGTGGAATGATTGTCTTAAGTTTCCCAACGATTTCACGCGCCCGACTAGCAGCAAACGATCGATGTGAAATAAAACTTAAGGCGTCGACTTGATCACCATTCAGCAAAATATCAATTTTAACTAAATCACTTGGTTGGTAATCATCAACTTCGTAATCCAATGATGCATATCCATGGGTTCCTGATTTTAATTTATCAAAGAAATCAAAAATAATTTCCGAAAGGGGCATATGGTAAATCACATTGACCCGCGTGTCATCAAGGTAATCCATCGTTTCAAATTGCCCCCGTCGTTTTTGACAAAGCTCCATTACCGCCCCCACGTAGTCGTTGGGGACCATAATCGTTGCTTTCACAAACGGTTCTTCAATCTTCTTAATGGCAGAAGCATCTGGCATTTCGAAGGGATTGTGAACATCTACTTCATTGCCATCATTTGTAAATGCGTGGTAGGTAACGGAAGGCGCAGTCGTGATCAAATCAAGGTTAAATTCACGTTCTAGCCGTTCTTGAACTACATCCATATGCAATAACCCTAAAAATCCACAACGGAATCCAAATCCTAACGCTTGCGAATTTTCTGGTTCAAATTCTAGTGAAGCATCGTTTAACTTTAGCTTTTCAAGGGCTTCACGCAGATCCTGAAACTTTGCGTTATCAGTAGGATATAGCCCTGCATACACCATCGGATTCATTTCTCGATAACCAGGAAGGGCCTTATCAGCTGGATTATTGACCAATGTAACGGTATCACCAACTCGGGTTTGATTAATATCCTTAATACTAGCGGTAATGTAGCCCACGTCTCCTGCCATTAAATAATCGCGCTTAACTGGATGCGGAGAGTTGACCCCTACTTCAGTGACTTCATATTGAGTCCCACTATTCATTAATAGGATTTTATCGCCGGTCTTTACAACCCCATCTTCCAAACGAACACTCAATACGACTCCGCGATAATCATCATAAACGGAATCGAATACTAACGCTTTTAGTGGGGCATCGATATCACCGCTTGGTGCAGGAATATCATTCACAATTTTTTCAAGTAAATCTGGAACGCCCAACCCTGTTTTGGCACTGGTCAACGCTGCATCAGAAGTATCTAGGCCAATCATGTTTTCGATTTCAGCCTTCACTTCGTCTACTTGTGCAGATGGCAAATCGACCTTATTGATGACTGGGATAATTTCTAAGTCATCATCAAGGGCTAAATAAACATTCGCTAGGGTTTGAGCTTCTACCCCTTGGGTAGCATCAACAACTAACAATGCCCCCTCACAAGCTGCCAGACTTCTTGAAACCTCGTAAGAAAAATCGACGTGCCCAGGTGTATCAATTAAATGAAACTCATAGTCATGACCGTCCTTAGCATGATAGGTCAATTTAACAGCATTCAATTTAATCGTGATTCCACGTTCCCGTTCCAATTCCATATTGTCCAATAGTTGATTCCGCATATCCCGCTTAGCGACCGTATCGGTCAATTCTAGAATTCGATCAGCCAGCGTTGATTTTCCGTGATCAATATGTGCGACAATGGAAAAGTTCCGAATGTATTTTTGGTGTTCCTTCATTTCATTAAGATCCATTTTTTGTCCTGCCTTTTTCTTTTTCGTTACGGTAATTATTTCTCTTAATTATAACAACCACTGACACTGATAACAAATTAGATACAATAAAAGCCAGCGATTGGCTGGCCATTATTAACTATTTCTTATCAAACTTGTCGCGCATTTTATCGAAAAATGATTGATTTTGCGTTACATTGATGTCTTCACCACTAGCATCGGCGAATTCTTTCAAAGTTTCTCGTTGCCGTTTATTCAAGTTCCGTGGCGTAACGATATTAACGTTAACCACTTCGTCACCACGACCGGCCCCGTTGACGTTTGGAATTCCTTTGCCTCTCAGACGGAAGTTCGTGCCTGTTTGGGTCCCTGCCGGAATCTTTAGGCTGACTTCGCCATCTTCGGTCTTTTGATCATCATTTAAAGCCCGCACTTTAATTTCACACCCCAGTGCGGCTTGGGCAAATGAAATCGTTTGCTTATAGGTGATCCGAGTTCCTTCACGTTGAAAGTGCTTGCTTGGTTTTACTGAGAATAGGATGTATAAGTCCCCGTAAGGACCTCCATTACTTCCTGCATCCCCTTGTTGTTGTAAACGCATCTGTTGGCCGTCATCTACACCAGCTGGCACCGTAACAGCAATTTCATGGGCTTGTTCAGTCTTACCAGCACCATGACAAGTAGGACACTTTTCCTTGATTTCCTTCCCAGTCCCGTGACAAACTGGACATTCCTGTTGACTTCTAATCCGACCGAGCGGCGTATTTTGTTCAACGGTCACATAGCCATTTCCATGACAGTGTTGACAGGTTTGTGGCTTGGTCCCTGGTTTCGCACCATTTCCACCACAGGTCTGACAGGTCGCTTCACGATTATACTTGATCGTTGTCTTCTTACCGAACACGGCTTCATCAAAATTAAGCCCCATTTGGTATTGAAGATCACGTCCCTGCGTTGGTGCATTCGGGTTATGCGCTTGTTGGCCACCCCCACCAAAGAATTGGCTAAAGATGTCTTCGAAGCCACCGCCACCGAAGCCACCAGCGCCGCCACCGAAGCCGCCGAAACCACCAGCACCGCCGGCGCCACCGCCGCCGAAGCCTTGAGGCCCATCTGCTGATCCGTATTGATCGTAGTTCGCCTTTTTATTCTTATCACTCAATACTTCATATGCTTCAGTGATTTGCTTGAATTTAGCTTCCGCATCGGGTGCCTTGTTAACATCTGGATGGTACTTTGCTGCTAGCTTCCGATATGCACGTTTAATATCGCTTTCACTGGCATCATGATCCAGGCCTAACACCTTGTAATAATCTTCTCCAGCCATTATTTTCCTCCTAAGTTCATATCTATTTTTATTTTAAAGGATTCAAACCCCTAAGACAATAAAAAGCCAAAGTCTAATTCAGCGACTTTGACTTTTTATGACAACGAATTAATAACAATTATTATTTGTTATTGTCCTTCTTATCATCATCGTTAACTTCATGGAAGTCACCGTTAACTGTGTTGTCATCACCCTTAGCAGAATCTGAACCAGCATTTGCACCAGCATCAGCGCCACCTTGAGCTTGTTGATTTTGTTGATATAACTTAGTAGCTAATTCTTGAACTTGCTTTTGTAGTTCATCCTTCTTAGCCTTCATGTCATCAAGGTTGTTTTCTTCCTTGGCCTTCTTCAAAGCAGCTTCAGCATCCTTAGTAGCCTTAATTTCGTCTTCGGATACCTTACCTTCAACATCCTTCAAAGTCTTATCAGTTTGGAAGATCAATTGGTCAACTTCATTCTTTAAGTCGACTTCTTCCTTGCGCTTTTCATCAGCATCGGCATTAGCCTTTGCTTCATCCATCATCTTGTTGATTTCGTCATCAGAAAGGCCATTGGAATCCTTGATGGTAATCTTTTGGGACTTACCTGTTCCCTTATCCTTAGCGGAAACGTTAACGATTCCGTTCTTATCGATATCGAAAGTAACTTCGATTTGAGGAATTCCACGAGGAGCAGCAGGAATATCAGTTAATTGGAATTGACCAAGCGTCTTGTCGTCAGCAGCCATTGGCCGTTCACCTTGTAAGACGTGGATATCAACAGCTGGTTGGTTATCAGCGGCAGTTGAGAAGACTTGACTCTTTGAAGTTGGAATGGTCGTGTTTCTGTCGATCAACTTAGTGAAGACCCCACCCATGGTTTCAATACCAAGGGAAAGTGGCGTAACATCAAGTAGCACAACATCCTTAACATCACCAGTTAGCACCCCACCTTGAACAGCAGCACCATCGGCAACGGCTTCATCAGGGTTAATAGAGTGGTTTGGTTCCTTGCCAGTCCATTGCTTAACAGCTTCTTGAACGGCTGGAATTCTAGTAGAACCACCATTTAAGATAACGTTATCAATGTCAGAAGTTGATAAACCAGCATCCTTCAATGCATTATCGAATGGAGCCTTAGTCTTTTCAACTAAGTCAGCAGTTAATTCATTGAACTTAGAACGACTTAACTTAGCAGTCAAGTGAAGTGGCCCTTCATCACCAGAAGCGATAAATGGAAGGCTGATTTCAGTTTCAGAAACTCCTGAAAGGTCCTTTTTAGCCTTTTCAGCAGCATCCTTTAACCGTTGTAATGCCATCTTATCATTGGATAAGTCAACTCCGTGTTCGCTCTTGAAGCCTTCGATCAACCAGTCCATGATCTTCTTATCGAAGTCATCCCCACCTAAGTGAGTATCACCATTAGTAGAAAGGACTTGGAACACACCGTCACCTAATTCAAGAACGGAAACATCAAAGGTCCCACCACCAAGGTCATATACCAATACCTTTTGGTCGTTATCCTTCTTGTTCAAACCATAAGCTAACGCAGCAGCAGTAGGTTCGTTGATAATCCGCTTAACATCTAATCCAGCAATCTTACCAGCATCCTTAGTTGCTTGTCTTTGGGCATCATCAAAGTATGCAGGAACAGTGATAACTGCCTTGTCCACAGTGTCACCAATGTAGTCTTCAGCAAACTTCTTGATGTATTGTAAGATCATTGCAGAAATTTGTTGTGGAGTGTAGCTCTTACCATCAACATCAACCTTGTAATTGCTGTCACCCATGTGGCTCTTGATTGATGAAATCGTGTTCGGGTTAGTGATCATTTGACGCTTTGCAACTTCCCCAACTTGAATTTCACCATCTTTAAATGCAACGACTGAAGGAGTCGTTCTTGAACCTTCTGGATTAGGAATAATCTTTGGTTCGTTACCTTCAAGAACGGCAACTGCTGAATTAGTAGTTCCTAAATCAATTCCAATAATTTTGTTACTAGCCATAATTTAATTTACCTCACTTTTTATTTTTTATTTATTAATTGTTTGTTTATTTTGCAACAACGACCATCGCTGGACGAATCACACGATCAGCTAATTGATAGCCATCTTGTAATACTTTCACAACGTGATCAGTTGGATGAGCATCATCTGCTGGGACCGTTTGAACGGCTTGACAGAAATTCGGATCAAACTTCTTGCCTTCCGCATCAATTTTTTTAATGTTGCTATCACTCAAAGCCTTAGTTAGGTGGTTCGAAACCATTTCAACCCCTTGTTTAAGTTGTTGACCAGCTTTATCATCCACCTTAACTTCAAGGGCTCGGTTTAAATTATCAACGATCGGTAAAATATTAGTTGCAAGCTTTTGGCCATCATACTTCAAGATGGTTGCTTGGTCTTTTTTAGCCCGATTTTGAACGTTTTGCAACTCAGCTGCAGTCCGTAGATACTTATTTTCCATATCATCCAACTGCCGTTTTAAATCAATAATTGCTTTATCAGCTTGTTTGTCTTCAGCATTAGCTTGCTCATCTGCAGCCTTTAACTTCTCTGTTTCAGTAGCTTCCGCAGAATTTTGCTTTTCTTCATCTTGCTTTTTCTTAGATGCCAAACAAAACCCTCCTCTAGATTTATTTGTTTTCTCCATAGTAACCTAACAAACGCTTGGTAAGCTCTTCTCTAAATGCACTGACCAAGGTAATTACCTTTGAATAAGGCATTCGAGTAGGCCCCAACACAGCAATCATTCCCTTACCGTATTGGCCAACATCATAGGTCCCTGTAATGACACTATAATTTTTCAATAATTCATTACTCATTTCAGAACCGATCTGAACCGAAACACCATCTTCTGAATTTCCTAAAAATTTAGAAATTTCACCAGATTGATTCAACATCGAATACAGCGGTTTGAGATAACTAACATCGCTTTGATTGGTAAAACTCAATAGGTTCATTTCACCACCAACGTAAAGGCGATCTCTAGTTGCTCTCATAAGGACCTCATCCAAGATGTCAATAAAGCCATTCGGAGAATGCAAGTACTTATTAACTTCCATTGGAATTACAGATTTTAGTTGCTCTAATACCACCGATAATGGCTGACCAACAAGTCGATCATTAATCAAATTAACGACTGACTCTAGTTGTTCACCGGTAACACCATCGGAAATGCGGAACAATTCAGTTTCCGCATCCCCATTATCAGTTACCAGAATCGCCATAACACGTTGATCACCTAATGCAACCAATCTAAATCCTTTTAGATGCCTACTTTGAGCCTGCTCTGGCTGCAAAGTCAAAGCAGTATAGTTAGTTAAATCAGATAGGATATTAGCAGATTTTTGAACTAGCTCATCGATCTTATGGTAATTTGAATCTAACGCCTTATGAATGATTTCCAGATCACTCATCGTATTGACCTTTGACAATGTCAAATGATCGACGTAATAACGATAACCATTAATCGATGGAATCCGTCCGGAAGATAAGTGGGTTTTTTCAATTAACCCCATATTTTCCAAAACCACCATTTCATTTCTGATCGTAGCAGAACTAACGTGAAACGGAAGTTGATTAACTAATGCTTTAGAACCAACAGGCGTTCCCGATTGAGTATAATCCTGAACGATTCCAGAAAGAATCAATTCTTGACGTTCTGTTAGCATTAATAATCACTCCTTTTTTAGCACTCATATCCTTCAAGTGCTAAGCTACATATATAATTTACCAAAGGAGCGATTATAAGTCAAGAAAGACACTCACAAATCACTTAAAAACTTTTGAGCCGTTTTTTGATCTTGATGCAGCTGATCGATCAGGGCTTCTACCCCGTTGAACTTAACCTCACCGCGCGTCCAATGGAGCCATTCGATATTTACTACTTCACCATAAATATTTTGATCAAAGTTAAATAAATTAATTTCAACGGTAATGGGATGTGAATCACCAAACGTCACGTTACGGCCAATCGAAGCCATCCCATCGTACCATTGATCACCAATTTGCATCCTTACAATGTAGATTCCAATTGCTGGCAACCATTGATATTCGCTATGCTCCACGTTAGCGGTTGGAAAGCCCAACTCACGCCCGCGAGCAAATCCATGCACAATAGTTCCCGTAGTAACGAAGGGCCTGCCTAACAACCGATTAACGGTATCAATATGACCATCATCTAGGTTTTGGCGAATCCGAGTAGAACTCACTTTTTTATTGTCAATATCAAAGGATGCAACATCAACCACTTCAAAACGATTCTTTACATATTGAGGTAATAAATTCATATCAGCATTCTTTTTTCCATAAGTATGATCAAAACCAGCAACTACCTCCACTGCATTAAAGCGACAAAGATAATTATCGACGAATTCCTGTGGACTTTGCGCTTGGAATGCATTTGTATAACTAATCTGGAATACGATGTCAACGCCTAAGCGCTCAAAGAGTTCCATTTTATAATCCATCAGCGTTAAGTAACGCTTATCATGCGCGTTTAATTGTTGATATACGATTGATGGATGATGATCATAAGTTAAAACTGCTAATTTAACTCCGCGTCTTTCAGCAATTGATTTTGCTCGATTGATTATTTGCTGATGACCCAAATGGAGCCCATCAAAAAAACCCATTGCAAGCACAACCGGTTCATTCAAATTTAAATCTTTCATTGGATGGTGAATCTTTAAAATTTTCATTGTAAACTCCTAATTGACACTAAACATTTTTAATGGTTTATAAAATCCCTGTGCATGATTGTAATAGTACAACGCCTTAATTTGCTGATTAAACCTTACAGCAATTTCATCATTATCCATATTAATATCTTGGGGACTTAAAAATCCACCATTTTGCACCGTTTTCCACTGGTTCGGGCTCAATTCAATACTTGGATATCCACCCAGTGCATGATCAATTGGATACAAAACATTACTAATGTTGCCATCTTCCATCGCTACTTTCACTTGACTTAGCGTAACCGATTCATCAATCGTAAAGCCGCCACTCTTAATCCTAGTAAGATCAGACATTACAGCTGGTACCCCTAAGATTTGGCCAACCATAAACGATAAAGTGCGGACATAGGTTCCCTTTCCACAACCTACTTCGAACTTGATTCGCTGAACTTGTTCTTCTTTATCATATTCAATGGGAGCAATAATTTTAAAGTAGTCAATGCGAACGTGCCGCTGGGGCCGTGTTACAGTTTCACCCGCCCGTGCATATTCGTATAAACGGCGACCATTGACTTTTACAGCTGAATACATTGGTGGAATTTGTAACAGTTCTGGTTGAACCAACTGTTGCATCGCCTGATTAATTGATGCTTCTGAAAACGGATCCGTAATTGCCTTCCGTTCAACAACATCGCCATCTAAATCCTCGGTGGTCGTTGACATCCCAAGGGTGATCTCTCCTCGATAAACTTTTCCAGAATTCATCAAAAAATCAACCACCTTAGTTGCACTACCGATACAAATTGGTAAAACACCGTCAACGTTTGGATCGAGCGTTCCACTATGTCCAATTTTTTTAGTTTGCAAAATTCCACGTAGTTTTCTGACGCAATCGAAACTAGTCATTCCACGTTGTTTGTTCAATGGGATGATTCCATCCATAATTAACGACTCCCTATCTTTTCTCTAATTAATATTAATTGAAACATAAAAAGAGTAGATAACAAATGATTATTACCTACTCTTTTAAAATTATTTATCTTCGCGTTGTAATTTATTGATCAATTGATCAATCTTACTCCCGTATTGAATTGAATCATCTAATTCAAAATGAATTTCTGGTGTCTTATAGACGTTTCTTAACCGAGCGCCTAATGCACTTCTAATCATTCCGGTTGCCTTATCCAATCCCTTTTGGGTATTTTCTTCATCACTCTTTTTATCAGAGAGAATGCTGTAAAAGATCGTTGCTTGTTGAAGATCACCAGTGACTTCCACTCCGGTAATTGTAACGCCCTTAACTCTGGGGTCACGTACTTCCTTCAATAACAAATCATTAACTTCTCTTTGAATTTCTTGTTGTAGTCGCCCTACACGATATTGTGCCATAGTATCCTCCTTAATCGAATTATTCGATTGGAACTTCTTTCATAATGTAGGCTTCAATAACATCATTGACCTTAATATCATTATAATTTTCAATTGTAAGCCCACATTCAAAACCTTGTTTAACGCTCTTAGCGTCATCTTTAAAGCGTTTTAAACTGCCAAGTTCGCCATCAAAAATCACAACATTGTCCCTAATTAACCGTACCTTACTATCACGGTTAATATAACCTGAGATTACCATCCCCCCAGCAATTGTTCCGATCTTAGAAGCTTTATAAATTTCTCTCACTTCAACTTGACCAGTAACTTCTTCCTTATATGTGGGTTCTAGCATTCCCTTCATAGCGGATTCCACTTCATCGATTGCATCGTAAATCACTTGATGTAAACGAATATCAACGTTATCGCTTTCAGCTTGGGCCTTAGCTTGTGGGGTGGGACGAACACTAAATCCAATAATGATTGCGTTACTTGCCTCTGCTAAGGCAACATCACTTTCATTAATGGCTCCAACTCCGGTATGAATGATATTAACACGCACTCCTTCTACTTCAATCTTTTGAAGACTAGAAGAAAGTGCTTCGACTGAACCTTGAACATCAGCTTTAATAATAATATCAACTTGCTTCATTTCACCTTCTTTAAGTGAATCGAACAAGTTATCCAATGTAACATGGTTCGTTTGACGACGATCATTTTCTTGAGCTGCTTGAGCCCGTTTTTCTCCAGCAGCACGGGCGGTCTTTTCATCATCAAAGACAATAAACCGATCCCCTGCTTCTGGAACGTCGTTCAATCCAGTAATTCCAACAGGAGTTGATGGGGTGGCTTCCTTCATTTCTTGGTTATGTTCATTAACCATAGTCCGCACTCGACCAAAGGTATCCCCAACTACAATCGGATCTCCAACGTGCATGGTCCCTTGTTGAACTAACAGCGTTGCAACGGTTCCCTTTCCACGATCAAGACGAGCTTCGATTACTGAACCAGCAGCATTTTGCCGTGGATTAGCCTTTAATTCCATCACTTCAGCTTGCAATAGGATCATGTCCAATAATTCATCAACGTTGGTCCCGAATTTAGCTGAAATTTTTACAAAGATGGTATCGCCACCCCAGTCTTCAGGAATTAATCCGTAGTTACTAAGTTGTTCAGTAACGTGATCTGGGTTGGCCCCTGGCTTATCAATCTTATTGATTGCAACGATAATTGGGGTCTTTGCAGCCTTAGCATGGTTGATGGCTTCGATGGTTTGTGGCATTACTCCATCATCAGCAGCAACCACTAAAATCGTAATATCAGTAATATCAGCTCCACGTGCCCGCATGGCAGTAAAAGCAGCATGACCAGGAGTATCCAAGAAAGTAATTGTCTTTTTATCATGCTTAACTTGATAAGCACCAATTCCTTGGGTAATCCCACCAGCTTCACCAGAAGTAATGTGAGAATGTCTCAAGTAATCCAATAGGGTGGTTTTACCATGATCAACGTGTCCCATGATCGTAACCACTGGTGGTCTGTTTTCTTGATAAGCCGTGTTGTGTTCTTCTTCATCAAATAACTTATCAAGATCAGAAACGTTAACTTCTTCTTTTTCCTTGGCTTCAATTCCGTAGTCAGTGGCTAGCAATTCAATGGTTTCATTATCCAATGATTTGTTTTGGTTAACCATAACCCCAAGCATGAATAACTTTTTAACAATTTCAGCAGGTTCTCTGTGAAGGACCTTCCCAATTTCTTGTGCATTCATCCCATCAGTATATTCTAATACCTTTGGAAGTGGATGATCCTTCCGTTTAGGAGCATCGTTATGCTTATGAATTTGGCGAATTCGTTGATTCTTAGTGTATTTACTATTGAAATTGTTATTCCGCTTGTTAAACTTCTTCTTGTTCTTCCGATTATTTTTGTTAAAACCGTTCGAATTATTACTAGAATTATTAGTATTTCGACCAGAACCAGATTGAACGTTATTTCTTTGCCCATTCGAATTATTAGACCGATGGTTATTATTTGACTGACTAGCATTACTATGACTAGGTTTATTATTAATTTGGTGGCCCCCCTGTCTTTTGTCAGCATGGCTATTTTGGTTTCGGTTTTGATTGCCACCATGTTGTTGATTATTTTGTGGTTTAGAATTAGTTCGTGTCGTTGATTTAGCTGAATTACTCTTTAATGCAGCTCTAATTTGCTTTTCTTGGTTATCATCAATCGTAGACATATGGTTATGAACCGAGATACCCTTACTATTAGCACTGTTAATTAGTTGCTTGCTGGTAACATTGAGCTCTTTAGCTAATTCATAAATACGCTTTTTACCCATATAATCACTATCCTTTAACTATTTTTTATTTCAGAAAGCTTTCTGGCAAAGCCACGATCAGTAATTCCAATCATTGTTCGGGGAGCACCGATTGCATCGCTTAATTCCTGTTTAGAAATAAAGTGATGGTATTCAACCTGATACGAACCCGCTTTGTCAATAAACTTCTTGGTAGATGATTGTCCGGTATCGCTTGCAATAATCAAAAGAGCAACTTGATGCTTTTTAATTGCATTTAAAATAATTGCCTCGCCAGTAACTACCTTACCAGCTCTTTTGGCGATTCCGATTAAATTTAAATATTTTTGATTATTCATTTTCAAATAATTTTTTTCTTGCTTGTTCATGATCAGTATAAGCAATTAAATCATCGTAAAATTGATCATCAACATTAGTGTCAAAAACCTTGTTAAATGTTTTTTTAGCCTTAGCTTGCTTTGCAATTTCTACATCCATTGAGATATAAGCACCGCGCCCGGCTTTTTTACCAGTTTTATCAATGCTTACGTTGCCTTCTTTATCACGGACGATTCTAATCAACTCTTTTTTAGGAGCCATTTCACCCGTGACAATATCTTTACGCATTGGAACCTTTCGACGTCGCATTTGAACCTCCCTACTGATAACTAATCAGCGTTTTCATCATTATCAGGATCTTCAGCAGCAGTGTGATTTTCATAAATATTTTCATCTGCTTCTGATTCTGACTTAATATCAATTTTAAATCCAGTTAACTTAGCAGCTAATCGAGCGTTTTGTCCACGCTTCCCAATTGCTAATGATAATTGATAATCAGGTACAATCACCGTACAAGCTTGATCGTTTTCAGGGTCGAAAATAACATCGACTACTTCAGACGGATTCAAAGCGTTGGCAATGAACTTCGCCTTATCGTCAGTCCATTCAACAATATCCATGTTTTCGCCACCAAGTTCATTTACGATTGTTTGAACCCGTTGTCCCTTAGGACCAACAGTGGTTCCAACAGGATCTATATCAGGGTTATTAGAGCGAACCGCTACTTTTGAGCGGTCCCCAGCTTCCCTAGCAATTGAGACAATTTCAACAGTTCCATCGTAGATTTCAGGAACTTCTTGTTCAAATAAACGCTTTAATAGTCCAGGTGCCGTTCTGCTAACAAATACTTGAGGGCCCTTAGAAGCGTTTTCAACCTTAGTAACATATACCTTGATTTTATCTTGTGGTCGATATTCTTCATTTGGCATCTGGTTACTAACAGGCATTACAGCTTCGACCTTGCCAAGATTAATGTAAACAAAACGACTATCTGAACGTTCTACTTCTCCAGTAATTAACTCATCTTGGTATTGACTAAATTGATTATAAACCATTTCCCGTTCAGCTTCTCGAACCCGTTGCATAATTACCTGCTTTGCAGTTTGGGCAGCGATGCGACCAAAATTCTTAGGAGTAACTTCGATCTTGATGTCATCACCAACTTCATAACCATGGCTAATTAAAAGGGCATCTTTAATACTATATTCAGTCTGGGCATCTTCAACCACGTCAACAATCTTTTTAACAGCATAGACGTGAATATCACCCTTCTTATTATCAAATTCTACATCTACATTTTGTGATTGACCATAATTACGCTTATAAGCAGAAGTCAAAGCTGCCTCTAAAGCGTCGATAATGGTTTCCTTCTTAATGCCCTTTTCTTTTTCTAAAGCATCAAAAGCACCCAATAATTCTTTACTCATTCCGATTCTCCTTTAAATTAAAACTTAATTGCGAGTCTAACTTTAGCAATTGCTTTTGCAGGAATTGTTAACTCCCTAAAGACACTCATGTCGTTATATTCAATTACTAAATCGTTTTCTTCTGTAACTCCCTTTAAAGTCCCTTCGTATACCTTATTTTGCTTAATTGGATAATACAATGAAACGTTAATATAGCTACCAATTGCTTCTTCAATCTCTTTTGCATTTCTCAAGGGGCGTTCTGCGCCGGGAGATGATACTTCTAAATAATAAGCTTGTGGGATTGGATCAGGATCCATTGCATCTAATTCTTCACCTAATTGATCGCTAATGATTGCACAATCTTCAATCGTAATACCGTTAGGTTTATCAATATAAACCCGTAAATACCACTTTTGGCTTTCTTTAACGTATTCAATATCGAACAATTCAAAATGATGTTCATTTAAAATCGGTGTTAAGATATCTTTCACAATCTCAGGAACGTTACTCAATTTGTATGCATACCTCCTATTAAATCCAATAAAAAGAGTGAGCATCCCTGCTCACTCCTTTAAACGAGTATTAATTACTAGTAGTAATATACCATAAGTTAGGATTAAACTCAAATCATAGCATGTCGAATAGGCTCAACTGATTTTCATCTGGCAATCCTTTCAACACTCCATTTTCATCCATAAATTCAATGATCTTTTTAGAAACCTTGCCACGTTTAGCCAGGTCTTCCTTGGATAAGAACGATTTGTCTTCTCTAGCAGCCACGATTTGTTTTGCAACGTTCAACCCAAGCCCTGGAATCGCCCGAAATGGTGCTAATAGCTTATTTCCTTCAATAATCCATTTTTCAGCATCAGAACGCTTTAAATCGATCATTTCAAACTCAAACCCACGTTCTAACATTTCGTTGGCTAATTCTAAGACCGTTAACAAGTTCTTATCCTTAGCAGATGCTTCGTTGCCTTGATCTTGAATCGTTTTCATCGCTTCTTTGACAGACTCTTTTCCGCTTGCCATGGCAACTACATCAAAATCATCAGCTCGAATCGAGAAATAAGCAGCATAGTAAACGATTGGGAAGTACACCTTAAAGTATGCTACCCGCAGGGCCATTAGAACGTAAGCTGCGGCATGGGCACGTGGGAACATATACTTAATTTTTAAACAAGATTGAATGTACCATTCTGGAATTTTGGCTGCGTTCATCTCTTTACGCCATTCATCCTTAATTCCACGACCCTTCCGAACTGATTCCATGATTTGGAAAGCCGTTTCAGAATCAAGACCCCAGTTAATTAAATCAGTCATAATATTATCACGACAACCAATTACGTTAGCGATCGTTGCAGTCCCGTCCTTAATAATCTCATCAGCATTTCCTAGCCAAACATCGGTCCCATGGGATAAACCAGAAATTTGCAGAAGTTGCGAATAGTTTTGCGGGTGGGTCTGTTCTAACATACCCCGTACGAACTTCGTCCCAAATTCAGGCACCCCTAATGTCCCCGTTTTGGATTGAATTTGTTCTGGGGTCACACCTAATACGTCCGTTCCTGAAAAAATTGACATAACTCCTTGATCATCCATTGGGATCGTTTGTGGATCAATTCCAGAAAGGTCTTGAAGTGCTCTGATCATGGTCGGATCATCATGTCCCAAAATATCCATTTTGAGGATGTTATCATGAATGGAATGGAAATCAAAGTGCGTCGTTTCCCATTCGGCTTTTTGATCATTGGCGGGATATTGGATGGGAGTAAAGTCATAAATATCCATATCGCTCGGCACAATAATGATTCCAGCTGGATGTTGACCAGTAGTCCTTTTCACACCGACATCGCCTTGGGCCAGTCGATCGATTTCAGCAGAACGAATATTTTGTTCAGTATCGCGTTCATAAGCCTTTACGTAACCATAGGCTGTCTTATCAGCAACCGTTCCAATCGTTCCAGCACGGTAAACATTGTCTTCACCGAACAACACCTTCATGTAGTTATGAGCGATTGGTTGATAATCACCTGAGAAGTTCAAATCAATATCTGGAACCTTGTTTCCCTTAAACCCTAGGAACGTTTCAAATGGAATGTTTTGCCCATCACCGATCATTTCAGTTCCACACTTCGGACAATTTTTACGTGGTAAATCGTATCCAGAAGCATATTCACCCTTCGTATAGAAATGAGAATATCTACATTTAGGGCAACGGTAATGTGGTGGCAGTGGGTTCACTTCAGTAATCCCAGCCATTGTAGCAACCAAACTAGATCCAACGGACCCACGAGAACCAACTAAATAACCATCCTTATTACTTTTGAACACTAGTTTTTGAGCAATTAAATAAATGACTGAAAATCCATGGCTAATGATACTATCTAATTCTCGATCAACCCGCTTTTTAACTAAATCAGGAAGCGGGTCGCCATAATAATCAAAGGCTCTGTTGTAGGTAAGTTTTTTTATCTCATCTTCCGCCCCATCAATATGTGGGGTATATAACTTATCCTTAACAGGCTTGATATCATCATCGATCATATCAGCAATTAAATTGGAATTTTTAACCACAATTTGATTGGCTACTTCATCGCCAAGATAGCTAAAGTCATTCAACATTTCATCAGTTGATAAGAAATGGACTTCAGGAAGCTTTTGCCTACTAAGTGGGTTGGCTCCACCTTGAGAATGAATCAAAATTTTACGATAGATGTATTCGTGAGGGTCTACGTAATGGGCATCACCAGTTGCAACCACTGGTTTATCCAATTCTTGTCCTAAGGTAACCATATTGTTGATGATTTCATGTAAATGCGCTTGATCATGAATAAATTGAGAATCAATCAATGGTTGATAATTAGCTTGTGGTTGAACCTCCAAGTAATCATAAAATTGAGCCTTTTGACGTGCTTCTTCCATTCCCTTTTGGACCATGGCGGTAAAAACTTCACCAGAAGCACATGCTGAACCAACTAAAATACCCTCCCGATATTTAACTAATACGCTACGCGGAATCCGTGGAACCCGATAAAAATATTCTACGTTAGATAACGAAACTAGTTTGAAGAGGTTTTTCAATCCGGATTGGGTTTTAGCCAGCAGGGTGACATGAAACGGTCGAGCGTGTTTATAAGCACTATGCTCTGTCATATGATCATTTAATTGATCTTGATATTTAATTCCATATCGATCTTCAGCCGTCTTTAAGAAAATATAATTTAAATGGCCTGTACTTTCCGCATCGTATACCGCACGATGATGATGTTCCAAGCTAACATCAAATTTTTTCGCAAGGGTATTTAAACGGTAACTCTTTAAGTTAGGATACAAAAAACGTGCTAACGGCAACGTATCAATAATTGGATTAGTAATTTTACTCATTCCATAGCGTTCGTATCCAGCATTCATAAAGCCCACATCGAAGGTTACGTTATGCCCAACTACAATTGCATCTCCGCAGAATTCCCGAAACATCTTTAAAACCGTTTCTTCACTTTTGGAACCCTTTACCATGTCATCAGTAATGGATGTTAAATTAGTTGTAAATTCACTTAAATGGAACCCTGGATCAATAAACTCTTCAAATTGAGCAGTAACGTTATTATGAACCATTTTAACAGCAGAAACTTCAATAATCTTATCATAAATTGCTGATAATCCTGTCGTTTCAATATCAAACACAACATAAGTTGCGGTCTTTAAATCGCGATGGTCGTTATTAAACCCGATTTCCATTCCATCATCAACAACGTTAGCTTCTACACCGTAAATCATTTTCAAATCGTTATTTTCACCAGCACTATATGCTGATGGAAAGCCTTGTAATGCAGAATGGTCCGTAATTGCCAATGCCTTGTGACCCCATTGTTTAGCCCGTTTGGCAAATGCATCGATCCCATCGATGGCATCCATTTGACTCATATTGGTGTGTAGATGCAATTCAACCCGCTTATCCTTAGCAGTATCTTGTCTTTCTTGATGGGTCGTCGTATTAATATCGTACGGATTCATGGTTAATTCATGCGTATAATTATCCTCTTGAACGCTACCACGGAGTTTTAGCCAGCCACCCTTTTGAATTGCTTCAAATTGAGCTTCATCTTGTTCGTTACGGGAGAATTTCTTAACTACGATTGATGAACTGAAGTCGGTCACCTTAAAAATCAATAACTGCCGACCAGAACGTAGTGAACGAACTTCTTTATCAAAAACAAAACCATTCAAGACAACCGATCGTTCCTCTTGAACAATATCAATTAACTTAGTGACATCAGCATCATCACTAATTAATTTACCAAAAATAACGGGGCCGTTTGTAATGGGAGCATTTTTAGCTTTGCTTTCACGATTTGCATTCGCTTTTTTTATGGCAGCAATAGCCTTTTTAGTAATCTCGGCATCCCGTTTTTCCCTTATATTTTTGATTTCTCTAATTTTAGATTGCGTCTCACTTTGATTAACGAAAGTATTGATCGTAAACTTAGGAAATCCACACATCGTATAACATTCTTCAATTTTACCCAATGCATGGTCAATCAAAAAGGTTTTGAGTTCTTCATTTTCTACAACCAAATTGACACGATCATCATTAACGCTTGGCACACTAGTATCACAAATTTGTTTTGCCATCATGGAATTCAAGTTGCTATTATTAACGACCCAATTCCAGTATTCCTTAACTAAATGGTTATCTAATTTTGGTCTATCAACTTGAATCTCAAAACTAACGTTCACTAATGATTCAAAGGTCGTAAAAAGGCGATGGATAAAGTCATTAAAAACTTGAAATGGTAATTGTTCTAAGAAATGAAATTTAAAATGCCATTCCCTACTCTTTTTATGAACCACTAATTGGGTAATTTCAGCATTTTTAAAACATTCATCATCTCTATGGGCATTCATTTCTAGCTGACTTAGTAATTGATTAAATAATTCATGATTATTCAATTGATTGAACTCCCTTCTATTAAGATTAAAAAAGGACTGCAAAACAGCCCTCTCTTAATAATTTAATTCAATTCTTTTTGTAAAATTCCAATTGTACTAATAAGTTCGGCTTTTTTAACCTCTAGGGTTTCACCAGTTTTTCTAATCTTAATTTCAACGATTCCATCACTAGCTTTCTTACCGACGGTTACTCTAATTGGGATCCCAATCAAATCTGAATCAGCAAACTTAACACCAGCGCGTTCCTTACGATCGTCGTTTAATACATCATAACCAGCAGTGGTTAAATCAGTTTCAATTTCATTAGCAAGGTCCATTTGATCAGCTTTTTTGGCGTTAACTGGAATAACATGAATATCAAATGGTGCAATTGAAGTTGGCCACACTAGTCCATCTTCATCGGCTTGTTGTTCAGAAACAGCTGATAATAAACGGCTGACCCCAATTCCGTAAGAACCCATAATAATTGGTTTTTTACGGCCATTTGCATCTAAAACATCTGCTCCTAAAATTTTAGAATATCGCGTCCCTAACTTGAAAACATGTCCAATTTCAATTCCCTTTGTAAATTGTAATTTTTCTGAACCATCAGGGGATAAATCACCCTTTTGAACGACCCTAAAGTCATCATAAGCACTGACCTTAAAATCACGATCAGGATTAACGTTAACGTAATCATAGCCATCTTCATTCGCACCGACAACGGTATTAACCATGTCCTTAACATATTGATCAGCTAACACTTTCACATCGTCAGAAACCCCAATTGGCCCTACATAACCAGCAGGCGCTCCCATAAATTTCAGAACTTGTTCCTCATTAGCAACGTCTAAGAAATCAGCACCTAGATAGTTCTTGAGCTTAACATCATTTACTTCATGATCGCCTCTAACCATTACTAATACGGGACTTTCATCAGCGATGAATAATACGCTCTTAATGATTTGACTTGGCTTTACGGATAAGAAAGTGGCTAACTTTTCAATCGTCTTAGTGTCTGGAGTCGCCTTTTTTTCTAATTCAAGTGGTTGTTCATCAGACTTACTAGGGATATATGCACACTTTGCCATTTCAATATTAGCAGCATAGTCACCATTATCTGAATATACGATCGTATCTTCACCAACGGCAGCTGGGGCAGAAAATTCAATTGAATCTGAGCCACCCATTGCACCACCATCACCAATGATCATTCGATAATCAAGACCAATTTCGTCGAAAATTTGGCAGTAAGCTTTTTCCATATCATGATAAACCTTATCTAATCCTTCATCGTCAACAGTAAAGGAATAAGCATCCTTCATAATGAATTCACGACCACGAAGTAATCCATATCTAGGACGATCTTCATCCCGATATTTAGACTGAATTTGATAAAGGACCAGTGGTAATTTTTTATAAGAATCGACCGAGTTCTTTAATAGCTCGGTGAACGTTTCCTCGTGAGTAGGGCCCAAGATAAAGTCAGTATCATGACGATTCTTAAACTTAAATAATTCTGGCCCGTAGGTATCATAACGACCGGAATCCTTCCATAGTTTAGCTGGTAAAACATCCGGCATTAACATTTCATTAGCATTAGTAGCATCCATATGCTTACGAATGATTGCTTCAATTTTAGTGATTACTCGATAAGCAAGTGGTAAATACGCATACATTCCAGCAGATACCTGTCTAATGTACCCTGCTCTAAGCATCATTTGATGACTAAGTGCTTCCGCACCATTGGGAACTTCCTTCAGGGTTGGAATCAGCATCGCAGATTGTTTCATTTAAAACACCTCTAAATAAGATTTAATGGATAAAGAATCTTTCAATATCATTCCATGTAACTAGAATCATTAAAATAATCATAAACGCAAAACCAATAAGTGTAATCGTTGTTTCAACTTTTTCTGAAAGTGGTTTTCGACGAATTACCTCAACAATATTCATAACAATTTTACCACCATCTAAGGCAGGAATTGGCAATAAATTCATAATTGCTAAATTAATTGATAGAAAAGCAATAAAATAAATGATTCCCCCAATTCCTAGTTGAGCAGCCTGAGAGGTATTAGCAAAAATTGCGACCGGACCACCCAAGTCATTTAACGAAAAGTGGCCTGTGATCATTGTCCAAATTGAAGATAATAAAGATTTAGCAGTATCGTAAGTTTGGGTAAATCCTGATAACAGCATTGCAGAAAAATTAGAATTTGAACTTCTTTGAATCCCAATTTCAGCAGTTTTCTTGCCATTTTGTGAAACCACCTTAGGCTTTAAAGTGATATTCTTGGTTTGATTGCCCCGTTCAATGGTTAAGTTTAAATCATCTCCATTTGCCTTACTAGCAATTGTCGATGCTAACGATTGCCAGTTATTAGTGCTGACACCGTTAACCTTTGTGATTTCATCGCCATTCTTAATTCCAGCATCACGAGCAACATTAACGTTATCAGCTAATTTAATTTGATTGGAATTATTTAAAACGCCACCTTGTACAAAAGAAAAAATCGTATAAGCAACGATTGCTAATAAGATATTACAAATAACCCCTGCGAAGTTAGTTGCCATGCGACGCCAAACGGTTGCGGATTGGACTTGAACGTCAAGTGGTGCAATCTGTAACTCCGTCCCGTCTTCTTCGATAACAACAGCATCGTGATCAACAGAATAACGTTTTACCTCTGATTCATTTCCATTTTCATAACCTTGAATCCACAATTCCTTTTCTAAATCGGCTTCGGTAACTACCAATGGAATTCCATTGAACAATGAATTTTTATTACTAGTATTAATTTTTTCTACAATTCCCTGATCATTTAGTTGCAAAGTAACCGTCATCCCAGGGCGTAGACTTTCTTCATCATCGTATCCCCCAGCCATTCGAACGTAACCACCTAACGGCAAAATTCTAAGCGTGTAGGTAGTCCCGTTGTAACGGTGAGCAAATATTTTAGGACCCATTCCAATTGAAAATTCACGAACCATAATTCCACACTTTTTTGCAACAATAAAGTGGCCAAATTCATGAACAGAAACTAAGATCCCAAAAACAATAATGAATGCAATTATAGTTGTAAACATCGTTGTTCTCCTTTTCTTCTAAAAAATATTAAACAAATGCAGGATTGGTAGAACAAACAACAAGCTATCAAAACGGTCTAAGATTCCACCATGTCCCGGAAGAATTTTACCTGAATCCTTAACCCCATAATGACGTTTAAGTGCAGATTCCACTAAATCACCAAATTGACCGCCAATAGAAGCAATGATCGTAATTGCAATCATTGGCAATAGCGAGTAAAAATTTTGGGGGAAGAAAAATACGATCAACGTACATACGATCGTTGCAAGCAACGAACCCCCAATTGAACCTTCCCAGGTTTTATTCGGACTAATGTGCGGAGCAAGCTTATGCTTACCAAATTGTTTTCCAAAAATATAAGCCCCACTATCAGTAGTCCATACAATTAGTAATGCATACAAGACTACGTTTAATCCCGTAGCCCTTGCAACGATTAAGTAATGGAAACCAATTCCAACATATATAAATGACAAAGCAGCAATTCCTACATCATCAAAATTGAACCGATTTTTAGTAAATACCATTCTTAATAATAACAACATTACAAATATGTAAATAATAAATGTAGGTGTTAAGTAGCTTGGCATTATATCCATCATTTTACTAGGGGCTAATATGAATAGTCCCCCTAAAAAGGCAATCGTTGATTCAGGTGAAACCAAAATCATCTTTTTCATTAATAATATCTCACTAATTGCAACTAATCCCATCGCAAAAACTAAGATATCAAATGGAATTCCACCAATTAATAGTAGTGGAATAAAAATGCATAACGCAACCACTGCAGTAATAACTCTTTGTTTCATCACTAACTCCTTATTTATTTTTAATTCCTCCAAATCGTCGATCACGACCCTGGAAATTTAAAATAGCATTTTTTAATGAATCAGCATTATAATCTGGCCATAAATCATTCGTAAAAATTAGTTCGCTATAAGCAATTTGCCAAAGCAAGAAATTTGAAATTCTTTGTTCACCACTGGTACGAATCAATAAATCAGGATCAGCATATTCACCTAACGAGCTAGTCATTAATTTCTGAGAAAAGAATTCAGAATCAATTTCATCAATTTCTACTTTACCACTTTGCACTGCTTTTGCAATTTTACGAGTAGCTAAAAGGATTTCGTCCCTTGATCCATAATTAAGTGCAAAGTTCAAAATCATTCCATTACAATCAGCGGTATCAGCAATTGCCTTTTGGACAACTTCTTGGGTCGATTGTGGCAATTGATCTAATTCCCCCATCACTTGAACTCGAACATTATTATCGATTAATTCAGGAACAAAACTACTAAAAAATTTACCAGGAAGACTCATTAAATAACTGACCTCTTCATCGGGCCGTTTCCAATTTTCAGTAGAAAAGGCGTATAGACTCAGCACTTTTACCCCTAATCGACTAGCAGTCTTAGTAATTGTTTTAACAGTTTCCATTCCCCTTTTATGACCTGCAATTCTAGGCAGGTGCCGCTTTTGAGCCCAACGGCCGTTCCCATCCATTATAATCGCAATATGATTAGGAATACGATTCATATCAAGTTCATCATTAGTAATACTTTCTTTTTTTCTGAACATAATTATTACTCCATCTAAAATCAAAATAAAGGATGAGTAGATACCCATCCTTTATATAATACATTATTTAATTAAAATTAACCACCGAATTAAATTCAGCTAATTTAATTAGTTTTCGTCTGGCCGTTGAATTAATCTCCATTCACCACGGTTACTTTCAATTAAAGTATTGAAGTATTGAAGTAACTTATTAGCTTCTTCTGCTTTGCGTTCACCAAGCATATTAAGTCCTTCACCAGTAGGAATTGGTTCTGATAAATCAGTGATTTCATTTCCATTTTCAATGGTTGCCTTTGAAAATGCAATGATCCAATCGTCTGCAATTAATTTTGAAACAACGATGAATAAGTTAAAACCATCTTCAACGTATGCAGGCATTACATAAATATCATCTTGTAATGGTTCCAATGGATTTCCAGCATAGTTCAAAAATTCAGTGTTTCCATTTACGATTGGTTGGTTCAATCTAAAAACCATGTTATTAAATTCTTTTGTTCCTGGTGTAATTTCTACGCTATCTTCAGCCATAAAGCATTTCTCCCTTATTAATTAATTTAGTATTAATTATTAGTGATTTCTTTTTCCTTATCACTAACAATCTTTTCAACACCACTGATTGAGTCATCGGTAATTTTTTGAACTTTATCTTCCAAGCTGTGAGCTTCATCATCAGTGAAGTCATCATTCTTGTTCCCCTTCTTCACCGCATCCATCGCTTCACGACGAACGTTTCGAACGGCAACCTTACTTTCTTCACCAACAGCCTTAACTTGTTTAGCCAGTTCCTGTCTTCTTTCCTCTGTTAATTGAGGAATTACTAATCTAATCACACTTCCATCATTAGCTGGGTTTAGTCCTAAATCAGCTTCAAAAATTCCCTTTTCAATGTCATCAAGGGCGCTTTTATCATATGGAGTGACCATAATTACCCGAGGTTCTGGAATTGAGATTGAGGCCACTTGGTTCACTGGCACTTCACTTCCATAATAACTAACCTTCACTCGGTTTAAAATACTAGCATTCGCACGCCCTGCTCTAATACTTGATAATTCTCGTTCAAGTACTTCTTGAGCCTTCTTCATCTTGGCCTTTGCACTATTTAAAATGTCATTCGAATTAGCCATTAATTAATTCTCCTTTACCGTTGTACCAATTTGTTGACCTAGTACAACTTTTTTAATATTTCCTGGTTTATTTAAATTAAATACAACCAATGGAATTTGATTATCCATCGCCAACGAGCTTGCGGTAGTATCCATTACGCTAAGCCCCTCGTTGATGATGTCCATATAGGTAAGTGTATCATACTTAACTGCATCTGGATTAATATTTGGATCGTCAGAATAAATTCCATCAACACCGTTTTTAGCCATTAAGATAGCATCTGCATGAATTTCTGCAGCTCGTAAAACAGAAGTTGTGTCAGTTGAGAAGTATGGATTTCCAGTTCCTCCAGCAAAGATAACGACGCGATTTTTTTCTAAGTGACGAACTGCTTTTCTTCTAATGTATGGTTCAGCAATTTGTCTCATTTCAATTGCAGTTTGGACGCGTGTAGGCACTCCAACTGCTTCTAGGTTATCTTGTAAAGATAGTCCATTCATAATGGTAGCAAGCATCCCGATATAATCAGCCTGTGCTCTTTCCATACCCATTTTTGATCCAGCTTCTCCACGCCACATATTACCGCCACCGACAACAATCGCGATTTGAATTCCCAAATCATAAATTTGTTTAATTTCCTTAGCCATTGACCGCATTACTGGTAAATTGATGCCAAAGCCCTGTTCACCTGCAAGGGCCTCACCACTAAGCTTTAAGATTATTCGCTTATATTTTAGGTCTGCCATTATTTTTCCTCCCCAAACTTTTATATCATGATAATTCTATCATAATATTTAAAATTGTGATAGCGTATATCACCTATCAAAAGTGGTTCTTAAACTGAATATAACATTTTTCACAAAAAAAGCGCTCAAAAGAGCGCAATTTTTATTAAATAATCTAATTATTTGATTTGACCATTTACTTCGTCAGCAAAGTTAGTTTCTTCAACTTCGATTCCTTCACCAACTTCGTATCTAGCAAAGCCCTTTAATTGAGCACCCTTGCTTTCAACAAATTTACCAACAGTTTGATCACTATCCATGATAAATTCTTGGTCAGCTAAACTAATTCCAGCAAGGAACTTGTTCAAACGACCTTCAACCATTTTTTCAACAATGTTTTCTGGCTTGCCTTCATTTAAGGCTTCCTTCTTAAGAACTTCACGTTCGTGATCCAAACGATCCTTAGGAACATCGTTTCTACTCATAAATTCTGGGTTAGCAGCAGCAACGTGCATTGCAACTTGCTTAGCAGTAGCATCATCACTACCTTCAAGTAAAACTAAAGCAGCAATTAAGCCACCATTGTGAAGGTAAGCACCAAAGTGTCCGTTAGCATCTTTTTCAAATACTTGGAAACGACGAAGAGAAACTTTTTCACCAGTAATTTGAGTAGTATGAATAATGCTTTCTTTGATACTACCATCTGGAGTAGATAATGCTAATGCATCATCCATATTAGCTGGCTTGTTAGCAGCAATCGTGTTTGCAATTAAATCAACTAATTTCTTGAAATCATCATTAGTTGCAACGAAGTCAGTTTCAGCATTAACTTCAACGATAGCAGCAGTATCACCATCAACAGCGATTTGTGCTAAACCGTTAGCAGCAACATTGCCACTCTTCTTTTCAGCCTTAGCAATTCCCTTTTCACGTAAGTAATCAAGGGCCTTCTTTTCATCACCATCTGAAGCAACTAATGCCTTCTTAGCATCCATCATTCCAACACTAGTCTTTTCACGTAATTGTTTAACTTGAGCAGCAGTAATCTTAGCAGCCATATTTATTTCTCCTTTTAGTTCATAATAAAAGCTGACCCAAACCTAGGCCTTAGCGGTCCAAAATTGAGTCAGCCCAAGTGCTTATTAATTATTCATTATCTTCTTTTGATTCTTCAGCATTGTCAGCGGAAGTAGCTTCAAAATCATTTTCGCTAACGCCTTCTTCACCTTGGTTACCTTCAATGATAGCATCAGCCATCTTAGAAGTAATCAAACGAACGGCACGAATAGCATCATCATTTGAAGGGATTACAACGTCAACAACGTCTGGATCTGAGTTAGTATCAACCATTGCAACGATTGGGATGTTTAAGATGTGAGCTTCGTGAACAGCAATTGCTTCCTTACGAGGATCAACAACAAATAAAACATCAGGAATCTTAGGCATATCTTCGATTCCGCCTAAGAAGTATTCTAACTTAGCCATCTTCTTGTTAAGAAGTGAAACTTCCTTCTTAGGAAGTAAGTCAAAAGTACCATCAGTAGACATCTTCTTTAACTTCTTAAGGTAAGCAATCCGCTTTTGGATCGTATCCCAGTTAGTTAAAGTTCCACCTAACCAACGGTGGTTAACGAAGTATTGGCCAGCACGAGTAGCTTCTTCTTCGATTGAGTTTTGAGCTTGCTTCTTAGTCCCAACAAAAAGTACAGTAGCACCCTTAGCAGCTTCATCCTTCATGAAATTGTAAGCAGAATCTACTAACTTAACAGTTTTTTGTAAGTCAATAATGTAAATTCCATTTCTTTCAGTAAAGATGTATTCTTTCATCTTAGGGTTCCAGCGACGAGTTTGGTGTCCAAAATGAACACCGGCTTCTAATAATTGTTTCATTGAAATAACAGCCATGATATTTCCTCCATAAATAAATAAGTTTTTTCCTCCCCAATGATCAACTAACTTTACAACCCATTTAAAATGAGCACTGGCAAAGTCATCACATTAGGTGTGAAATATTAACTATATAATTATACAAAATATAATTATAGAATGCAATCACCTATTTTATTTTTTTACGACTTTGTCTGAATTACCAGTGGTAATTAAAGCTAAGTTCGCATCAAGCGATGTGTTGACCATGCTATTAACAGCCGTCTTCGTGTAAAAAGCAATGTGGGGGGTAACTAAAACATTATCCCGTTTTAAAAGTTCCTTAACCCGTTCGTCTGGAATCGCATCGAAGCTTCCAAAATCAGCGTTAAATACACCCACTTCATTTTCATAAACATCCAACGCAGCGCCGCCGACCTTGCCACTATCAAGTGCTCTGATCAAAGCATCAGTATCGATCAACGTCCCCCGCGCAGGATTTAAAATAATGACGCCATCCTTCATTTTCGCAAACGTTTTATCATTTAACATGTGTTCATTTTCCTTGACAGCTGGTGCATGCAATGAAATAACGTCTGATTGACGATAGAGTTCCTCTGGTGTGTCAACATAGATTCCCTCTTTATCTAATTCTGGGTTTTTGAAGATGTCATAAGCAATTACTTTCGCACCAAATCCCTTATAGATTTGAATAGCAGCACGACCAATTCGACCAGTTGCAAAGACTCCAACGGTCAATTGGTTTAATTCAGTTGCAATATTTGGAGCCCATTTTAAATTCCCGTGGGCAATTTTATTATTAAATACCTTCGTGTTCCTTAACAATTGCATTAACTGCGTAACTGTAAACTCAGCAATTGCTTGTGGAGAATAAGCAGGGACATTGGTTACCTTAATTTGATTGCGGTTAGCAGCTTCAAAGTCAACGTTATCGACCCCCACGTTGCGAAGCGATAATGCCTTGATGCCAAACGAACCTAATTGATCTAATACTTCAGCAGTATAAGGTGCTTGTTGAAATGCAACCACACCACTAAAACCTTGAGCCTTCTTCACAGATTCAGCATCCAAATTTCCACTTTCAATTTGGACATCAACGTCTGAATGATTGGATTCCCATTCACTAATAAACGGTTTTTCATCGTTACGTACTCCATAAACAATAATCTTCATTATCAAAGAAACCTCCTAAGTTTGTTATCTTAATTATTATACCATTCAATCAATCGCCATTATATTAAATCATTCTAACGTTGTGTTTTTTTAAATATTGTTCCTTGGCCTTTCGACTTTGATGCTTAAAGGCATACTCTGCTTTTAATGCTTCACTTTTGGTCGGAAACGATTCATGGTAGATCAATTCAACTGGCTGATGTGACTTGGTATATTTAGCTCCCTTGCCACTTTGGTGTTGAGCCAATCGATGTTTTAAGTTGGTCGTATAGCCACCATAAAAAGAGCCATCCCCACACCTTAAAACATACATATAAAATCGTTCGGGACTATTCGCCATATAACACCTGGTTTATCATTTTAGTGTAATTATTAGAAGTACCATCATAAACTATGATTGGCGGTTTAACCTTGAGTCCGCCTGGTTTACCATCCTTAATGCCAGAAACTAAAATCATATTCGAATCACGTCCGACCCGAGGATAAACGAATTGGATTTCCTTAGGGACGATGCGATTTGCCTGCATCTTATCCATTAGTTCTACCATACGGTCTGGACGATGAACAAAATAACAACGCCCATTGGTCTTCAAGAGCCCACTGGTCACTTTTAAAATCGTATTTAAATCCGTTTTGATTTCGTGTCTGGCAATCGCTAAGTATTGATTCGGATTTTTATGACTAGTATCAAGATCAGCAAAGTAAGGTGGGTTGCATAAAACCACATCAGTTGAATCTTTGGCAATTTGCTGATCGATTGCTTTTAAATCCGCATTATAAACTGTGAAACGAGCGTCCAAGTTATTTAAGGTCACACTTCTTTTAGCCATATCAGCTAACTTAGGCTGAATCTCCACTTCTAAAAACTGGCCACGGGTTTTATGCGCAGCAAATAGACCGACCGCACCATTTCCAGCACACAGATCAACAACCTTAGTGTTAATCGACTTTGGAATCATTGCAAAATTTGCAAGTAAAATTGCATCAAGAGAAAATGCAAATACATTCGGGTTTTGAATTATTTTTATATTCTGACTGTCCAAATAATCAATTCGTTCATCAGCTTTTAGTTCAACTTCCAATTTTTTCAACTCCGCTTTAAAATTTTCTTGCAATTAAATATCATTATAGAATAATATTGAAATGATAAACGTTTTAGGAGGTTCACGCTTCATGTATTCATTTTTAAGGTTCATAACCAAAATCATTATTAAAATAGTTAATGGAAACATCAACATCATCGATAAAGACAAACTCCCTGACGGCAACTACATTCTTGTCGGCCCCCACAGAGCTTGGTTCGATATGATTATTTTTGCATTAGCAGCTAGTCCCAAAAAGTTTACATTTTTAGCTAAGAAAGAATTATTCAATAATTTCATTTTAGGATATATTTTAAATAAAGTAAACGCGGTCCCAGTTGATCGAGAAAATCCAGGGCCATCAGTAATCAAGAAACCAGTTAAAATATTAAAGAATACTGATTTATCGATCGTTATTTTTCCATCCGGTAGTCGTCATTCTGAAGATTTAAAGGCGGGGGCAGTTTTAATTGCTAAGCTTGCGAGCGTTCCCCTAGTCCCAGTTGTCTACCAAGGGCCGCTATCTTTCAAACGTTTATTTACTCGTAAACCGATTACGATTGCGTTCGGTGATCCAATTAAAATTGATCGCAAAGTAAAGATCAATGATGAACAACAAACCCAGTTTGAAAACCAAATGCAAGCCAGTTTTGATCAACTTGATTGTAAAATCGATCCAAACTTTAAGTATGTTGATATTTCCAAGAAATAAAAAAATAAGCAATAACAGCTATTCGACTGTTATTGCTTATTTTTATCCACGGTTTTTCATCGTGTTCATCATTTGTCGTAACTTCTTTTGTGAAGGTTTTTGACCCATTTGTTGCATCATGGCACTTAATTGATCTTCACTAATTGGTGGATTACTTTTTAAATAAGATTCCATATACTTACGAGCACCAAAGAAGCCAATTGCAACTCCTGCTATTAAGGCAATAATTACAATCAATATCCAAATTCCAGTTCCCATTAATTACACCTCCCGATAAAAATCTAATCATATTAATTTTACACAATTAATAATCATTTTAAAAGAGGTTAATCATTAATCGTCACGAAGTCCCTTGCCTCTTTGAATATCACGCACTTTTTTAGGCGTTACTTCTTTGCCCTCTTTATTATAAACTTTCATCATTTCAACTTGTGATCTAAAGTTTTCCTTGAATCGTTTTAAATATTGTTTTCTTAATTTTCCCTGTTCAACCTTTTCTAACTCGGTTAAACCCTTTGCTTTCGCTTTGTGAGCTAATTCATTAATTCTGGGAATAATTTTCATTAATTCTTTATCTTCAGCCATTTTATATTCCTCCCGTAAATCATTTATTATAGATTACTCGTTTTTAACACGATATTCAAACAAAAGCAACCGAACATTTGTTTTACACCCGATATTTTTTATGCTAAGATATCGTTATAATTAGCGAAATTAGGAGGTGATGGGTAATCGCAAAAATAGAATCAAAACAAATTACAATTCTAAGGTTTATTTGGAAATCAATTCGAAACCAAGGGTATCCTCCTACTGTTCGTGAAATCTGTGAAGGGGTCAATCTTTCTTCCACATCAACAGTATATGGTCATATCACTAGATTACAAAAAAAGGGATTCCTAAAAAAGAATCCCACCAAAACCAGAGCATTGGAAATTACCGATCTGGGGCTTCGGGAACTAAATGTTAACGTTCGAACAAATGAAATGCCCTTATTAGGACAAGTTGCTGCTGGTGAACCAATTTTAGCATTTGAAAATGCAACCGAATATTTCCCAATTCCACCTGAATTTGAATCAATCTCAGATTCTTTATTCATGCTAACGATCAAAGGTACTAGCATGATTAACGCGGGGATTTTAAATCATGATCAAGTCATTGTTAAAAAACAATCAACTGCTGAAAATGGTGAAATCGTAATTGCAATGACCGAAGATAATGAGGCTACTTGCAAACGCTTCTATAAGGAAAAAGGTCATTATCGACTCCAACCAGAAAACGAAACCATGCGCCCAATTATTTTAGATCAAGTTACAATTCTTGGAAGGGTAATTGGTCTGTATCGTGCTAATATTAACTAAGTAAGCGGTCCCTCATATGGGATCGTTTTTAATTTGTCAAAATCATATTGTAAAATGTCATCAGCACTTTTGACATATGCAATGACACTATTAGAAATCATCAGGTTAACAATTCCATTTCCTTCATGCAAAACGATAATATCCTTACCAATATTAGTGGCATAACCGATTTCAAATGCAGTTCCGCTATCAACGAAGCCATCTTTAAAATCTAAAACTGCTACGATAACATCACTAGCTTCCAATTCATCAATATCTTTTTGGTACACTTTTTTCGCCCAACTTAAGCTCCCCACCTTTTCATCTGGAAAGTTGGCTGTGCGGGGACTAAAAAAATTGCTAATGGTTGGATTATTCGTAAGCGCCTCTTCAACCCGTTCAATTCTAGCAATTTGTTCATCATCAAAAAATGGTCCAGCTAAATATACTTTTTTCATTTCTAACTACCTACCTTCTAATTTGATACTGTCTTTGGTCATCCTTAACCCCTAAAAATACATACTTAGCACTATCTTCATTACCATTTAATTTTAAGTTTCCTGCCTTAATTTTTGGCCAGGATTCAAAAATAGCTTCATATTCAGGAACTGATAGTTCACTGCGATCATCAATAAGACGATCCATCTTAGCTTTCCGATTAGCATCAAAAAAACCGTCTTCTAATCTTCCAGTAAAGAATTCACCTTGAGCACCCGAACCATAGCTAAACAATCCAATTAAATCACCAGATTGTAAATCACTATCGTTATCAATTAAAGATAACAAACTTAAGTATAGTGAGCCGGTATAAAGATTCCCTACACGCTTATTATACATGCTTCCAAAATCAAATGCTGATTTTAATGCGACCTGCTTTGCGCTAGTAGCTTCTGGTAATACTGCCCGAAGCCCCTTAATTCCTATTTTAGGATATGGCAAATGAAAAATCATCGCTGTTAAATCATCAATTTTAAGCCCCGTCTTGTTTTTATACTGACGCCATGTTTCCTTAAAAAAGTCAACATAAACATCATTTGAATAATGACCATCTACGATCGCCTCGGTAGTGTAAAGGGGCCGCCAAAAGTCCATAATATCCTGGGAATAAAATGTACTTACTCCATCAAAAGAAATAATTTGTGGATTAGCTGCAATAATCATTGCAACTGCTCCACCACCTTGGGTAACTTCTCCTGGGGTATTTAATCCATACCTAGCAATATCAGCACCAATTACTAATGCTTTTTTATCTGGATGCAATTCGACATAATCACGTGCCATCTGAAGACCAGCGGTAGCTCCATAACAAGCTTGTTTAATCTCAAAAGCGCGCGCATTGGGGTTTAATTTCAGTAAATTTTGAAGGTAGATTGCTGCTGACTTAGAGTTATCAACCCCCGTTTCAGTCCCAAAAATAATTAAATCGATTTGAGAACGAACATCGTCATTAATAATATCAAAAGCTGCGTTCGCAGCCATCGTAACCACGTCTTGAGTATTGGGAATCACGGATTGTTCCTGTTGTCCAATTCCAATTAGGTACTTATTAGGATCTTCGTTGCGTGCTAATGCTAGTTTGCTCATCGATAAATACATCCCAGGGGTGTAAAAATTAATCGCATCAATTCCGACTTTCACTTTAAAACCTCATTCCATATTTCTAAACTAATATTTTTCAAATAAAAAAACATGCCTGTAATAGACATGTTTTTTGATAAGGAGAGTACAGGAGTCGAACCTGCCCGCCGAGATTAATCGGTTCGTCGGATTTCGAGTCCGATGCATTACCGCTCTGCCAACTCTCCAAAAGCGCATAATGATATTATATCAATTTCGAAAAAAATTGTAAATACCATTATTGCTTTAATTTTAATACTTCATAAGACTCAACATGTCATAGCCCTTGATTTTATCACGACCGTGCAAATCAGCTAATTCAATTAAAAAGGCAGTTCCAACAACAATTCCACCTAGATCTTCAACTAATTCAATCGTTGCGCTAATGGTGCCACCAGTTGCCAATAAATCATCAGTGACTAAGACTCGTTGACCCTTCTTAATAGCCCCTTCATGAAGATATAGTGACGATTCACCATATTCAAGGCCATACGAAGCTTTAACTGTCTTACCGGGTAGTTTGCCCTTCTTTCTAGCTGGTGCAAACCCAATTCCCAAATCATATGCAACAGGACAACCAACAATAAAGCCCCGCGCCTCAGGTCCAACAACCATATCTACCTTCTTATCGCGAGCATATTGAACGATTTCATCGGTGGCTTGCTTGTAGGCCTGACCATCTTCTAACAGTGGTGAAATATCCCGAAATACAATGCCCTTTTCTGGAAAATCGTTATAAGACGCGATATAGTCATTTAAATTTAACGCCATGCAAAAATCTCCTCCTTGCTACTACTAACCCATTAAATCATTAAACATTGCAATTAAGTTTGCAGAATTAGGTAATAATAATTGTTTTTCTAGTGCTAATTGTAACTCACGATTACGATAAGCTTCAGTAGATTTTAAATCCTGTTTTTGTAAATTCGAATTCATTGATAAGATTCCATTGTTAATGGAAACAAACTGAAGTTCTTGGAACACTTTAATCATAAAAATAACTAGGTTTCGATCAATTCCCAGTTGAGCAGCAATCTGATTTAAAGATTGGTTAATATTAAAAGCAGGACTACCACTTAACATTTTAAATAATGCCCCAAAATATTCACGAGTTGGGAATCCACTTTCATAAACAAAATGTTGTTTAAATAAGTATAATACCACTTGATTGTTATCAAAGTATTTAATAACATGTTTTAATTCATCAATCGTATCAGGAAAATCAACAATTATAATCAAATCAGCAAGCTTTTCTTTAGACAAGTCATTATACCAAATGATATTACTTTTTTCATTAATGTATGGTTCCAGTTCCTTCACAAACCGCTTATTAAACAAAACATAGGTTCCGTTTAGTTTTAACATTTTTGGATTTAAGTTTCTAGAACGTTGATCGATAATTTCGACTCCGCTAGACTTTAAATCCTTGACCATTAATTGCAATGAACTAACGTTGTTCCAGGTATTCATTTCGATAGTTGCAACGACATCAATCGAACTAGAGTTAGATTGAATCGAGTTCATTTTACTGCCCATTCCAAATGCAACTGCCTTGATCCGATTTTGATTCCCGTTAGCTGAAAACCTAAGATGAGCGTTCTGGTTGCCCATCGTTTGCAAATTATTAACTAGTTTAGGTCTAATTTCAAATAGGGGTTGAGGATTATCGGTTCCATATGGAGCAAGCTGACTTAATGATTCATAAAGCAAATCATCCACTTGGTCAACACTAATTTTAGCATCGACTTTCAAACCTGGTTTCTCATTTTTTTCATTCCCTGACAGTTTGAAGTTTTTTTCAAATTCATCAGCAAGCTCGGACAAATTATCTTTTTTTATGGATAGCCCCACTGCCATATCATGCCCACCAAATTTAAGCATCAAATCCTTTGCTGGCTCAAGTGCCGCGAATAAATTAAAGTCCTCAATGCTTCTTCCAGATCCCTTGGCAATCCCAGTTTTAGAATCAATTCCTAAAACCAAGGTTGGTTTATGATACTTATCAACTAATTTGCTGGCTACGATTCCAACAACACCCTCATGCCAACCATCTCCGGCAACAACAATTGTATTACGATCCTGATTGTCGGATTGATCAAGTTGATCGCAAGCAGCTTTAAAAATGTCGGTCACCAATTTGCGACGTTCAATATTCAAATGCTCTGTTTGTTGGGCTAGCTTATTGGCTACATCGTCATCTAACGTTGTCAATAATTCCACCCCAACGTTAGCATCATCCATTCTGCCCAATGCATTTAGTCGCGGAGCAATTCCAAATCCAATACTATGTTCATTGATCGGTTTATCAAGTAATTTTGCATTTTCAAGTATTTTTAGTAGTCCTGGGCGTTGTGTATCTTGAATTGCTTTAACGCCAAACTTAGTTAGAACGCGATTTTCACCGGTTAAGGAAACTAAATCGGCAATTGTTCCAATGGTTACTAAATCTAAAAACTCTTGTGGAATTTCATCTAATAAAGCCGAAGCTACCTTAAATGCAACCCCTGCCCCAGAAAAATAACCAAATGGGTACTGCGCACCAGGATATCTAGCATGAACAACTGCATAGGCATCAGGAACCCCTTGCTTCGGAATTTCATGATGATCTGTAATAATAACGTCACAGCCATGTTGGTTAGCAAAATCAACGGGTTCAAATCCAGTTACACCATTATCAACCGTAATGATCAATTTGGTCCCATCATCAATAATTTTAGTAAATGCATCTAAATTAGGACCATATCCATCGCTAAATCGATTGGGAACATAGTAGTTAACATCCGCTCCAATTTCAGATAATGTTTCATACATAATTGCGGTACTAGTTAATCCATCAGCATCATAATCTCCATAGATGGTAATTTTTTCACCATCTTCAATGGCCTTAGTAATCCGTTCGACCGCTTTTTCCATATCATGGAATAAAAATGGATCGCCAAGTTCCTCAGCACTTGGATTTAAAAAATGCTTAACATCATCAACGTTCTTATAACCACGTTCAAAAAGAATTTTAGCAACGATGGGGCTTAATTTTAATTCCTTGGCAATTTTATCAACATCACCGATATTAGTAGCATCAAATTTAGCAACTTTCCAATTATATTTTGAATTAATCATTTAATACCTCATTATTAATTATTCGGGCTTATTACGATTTAAATTTTCTTGCTTATTCTCATTTTTCAATTTGGCTTTTAATTCAGTTAATTGTTTGTTCAATTGATTAACTTTTGCATCATTTTCTTGATTCAATTTTTTAATATCACGACTTTTGGTAACAGAAGAGGTCGTTGTAAGTAAGAAGCTAACTAGTGCTCCAATTAAAATCCAAAGGATTAACATCACGATCATAGGCAATTTTAGTGTTCCAAAACCGAAGTTGATTGCAACCGATTGAACGTTTAAAAGAGCAAATATCACAATTATTAAAGCTAGAACGATTATTGAAATCATTTTCACTTGTTTTTTCATTATAATCATCTTCCTTAAATAGTTTGGTTTTTATCAAATGGAACATCAACAACATCAAAATCTTTAACAACATCCGTATTTTTAAAGATTGCTCTAGCCTGTTTTTGCAAAATGTTAGCCATTTTACCCGTATAGCGTGAAGAAATATGGGTCAGTAACAATTTTTGTACATTTGCATTCTTCGCTAAAATAGCAGCTTGAACATTAGTTGAATGGTAATAATTACGGGCTAATCCAGCTTCATCCTTAGAGAAAGTGCTTTCATGAACTAGGACATCTGCATTTTTAGCTAATGGTAACGAATTTTGATTTTTCCTAGTATCCCCTAAAATGGTTACAATCCGTCCCTTTTGCGCTTTGCCAATGTAGTCCTTGCCATGAATGATTCTGCCGTCATCCAATTTGACATCTTTTCCCGCTTTAATATTACCATAAATTGGGCCTGAAGGAATATTAGCAGCCTTTAACTTATCAACTAATAGCTCACCAGGATGATCATGTTCTTCAATGCGATATCCAAAGGATTCAATTTGATGATCCAATGTATTCATGTAAACAGTAAATTTATCATCTTCAAATATTTTACCAGGCGTTGTAAGTTCTTGATAAATAATCTTATAAGACAATTTAGTTTTGGAAACCCTTAAGCTAACTTGCACAAACTCTTTAATGCCCCTCGGACCATAAATGGTTAATGGCGTATCTCCACCTTGAAAAGAACGACTGCTAAGTAGGCCAGGCAGTCCAAAGATATGATCACCATGGAGGTGCGTAATAAATATCTTATTAATTTTTCTAGGCTTCAAATTAGAGCGTAAAATTTGTTGCTGAGTTCCTTCCCCAACATCGAAAAGCCATACCGAATTACATTCATCAAGTAAACGTAACGCTGTACAAGAGACATTGCGAAACTTACCAGGGACACCTGAACCTGTGCCCAAAAATTCAATTTGCATATTATTTCCTCTTATCTGTTAAAAATTACAATATTAACATTGTAGCATATCATTATGAGTTGAATCTCATAATCAAGGCAAAAAATGCTTAGGAATCTCCTAAGCATTTTTATTTAAGAATTGTTTTCGCGATTAAACTAACGTATTTAACATTTCCGTCTGGATTAGGATGAACATGATCATCCCAGAACCATTGATTTTGATTTTCACTTGCTTGATGCCAATCAATAACATGGAAATTATTATATTTTGTGGCCGCTTTCGCGATTACATCATTAACCTGTCCTTCCCAATAACGAGTAGGAACATGCACGTTAATCCAATAGATTTGATGATTGGGACCAATGTCATTAATAACTTGATCCAGTTGAGCAGGAGTCATCGGACTATTCGTACCCAGGTTTAACAACACATTGGGTGACAATGCATTACTATTCTTCAATTGGTTGATTACATCTGGAGTTTGCCAAATTTGACGCCCCACTTGAGCTGAAATATAAGCATTGGGGAACACCTTTTGTAAATCACTAGCAGTATCAGCCATAATCGAATCACCAACTGCAGTAATCGGAAATTGTTTTGCCTTTAATAACTGCTCAGGCGTAAGGCTAAATTGTTTTGCCAAGTTTTTATCAGCAGTGCTGAGTTTAACCACTTTAATCGTTTCTGAGGCCATTGATGCCTTTTTCTTTTCCTGTTGCTTAATGATTTTTTGATTTTTCTTTTGAAACGCTTTTTGATTAGCAACAATATCCCTTTTTAAATTATCAGAATCCGCCTGACTATAATTGGGGTGAAATGCTCCATATCCACAAATAAACATTAATATCAATACTGGAAATGCAATAAAACGCTTAAATCCAAATCGTGATTTAATTTTAAATAATTCAACTAAGTGTGATTTCAACATTTTAAAATCAAAATGCCGAATTGGTCTTTCTATAAATCGATATGATAACTCACTGATAATAAATATGATTATGATCTCTATCAAAGCGTTTAAAACGGGATGCGCTCCAATACTCATTACGCGAGATTCATAAAAAATCATTACTGGAAATTGATATAAATAAATTCCATAACTTCTAGTCCCAATCCAGCTAAAAAGTCGGTTAGTTAGCAATTGATTGATATTTCCACTCGGGTGAACACAAGTAGCAACTAATAACATCGTTAGAATAGAAATGACTAGCATTCCCCAATTATAAGTAGCGCTACTTTGCCCTGATAATGTAAACAACAGCCAAACGATACCAATTAATGATCCAATACCAATTAAGTTCAGTAAAAATTTTAAAAACGGCGAGAGCTGCTTAGATAGCTTTGCAGAAGGCCAAATAATGGCCAAAGAAACCCCGAATAAGATTGAAAACATTCTAGTGTCAGTCCCGTAATAGACCCGATTAATATTATTAACGCTATGGTAAACGTAGGTCATCCAAACTGCCGATCCAAATGAAAACGAAAATAGTAATAAGGCAATCTTCGTTCTTGATCTAATCAACATTAATAAAATTACCAATGCAATTGGCCATACTAAATAATACTGTGCCTCAATCGATAAAGACCACAGGTGTGTAAAAGGTGATTCACCTTGAAAACGATCAAAGTAGCTCTGTCCATGACCAATTTCCCACCAATTATATAGATACAATAAATTGGTCCAAATCGTCACTCCCAAGTCCTTTAATAACGTTCTTTGAAAGAGAGTAATGTAAGCTCCAGTTCCAATTACCATTGTAAATAGCGCTGGATATAGTCGCCTTAACCTTCTGTAATAAAAATTAAATAGATTAATTTGGCCATTTTGCTCCCATTCCTGCATTAATAGATCGGTAATTAGATAACCAGAAACCGTAAAGAAGATTGAAACCCCTAGATACCCACCCTTAATGCTAAAGGGTAATAAATGAAATATAATGACAGCAAATACAGCTATCGCACGAATTCCGTCTAATCCTGTAATATAACGTCGGTTATGCTTTAAATGATTATTATTTTGCATTTTAGAGTGCCCCTAAACTTCATAAATAAATGAGAAATCTAAAATATTAACAGTATCGCCATTCTTGGCACCACTATCCCTTAATGCATCGTCAACGCCCATTCCGCGTAGTTGACGTGCAAATCTAAGCATTGATTGTTCATGGGTCGTATCAGTCATTTGGAATAGTTTTTCTAAGCGGTTACCAGATAACGTCCAACTACCATCTTCTTCATGGGTAATGGTAAACGGAGCATCATCAAGATCAGATTGGATTGAAACTTCCTCTTCAACATCTGTAATTGGAAACTTAGGGGTCTCATCCAATAGGTCAGCAGTTGCACCAATTAATTCCTTCAAACCGCTATGCGTAATAGAAGAAATTGCAATAATGCGTCTTTGATTGCCTTCGCTATCAATTTGATTGGTAAATTGCTTTAGGTTTGCTTCTGCATCTGGCATATCCATCTTAGTGGCAACGATAATCTGAGGCCGTAAAAGTAAGTTTTCATCGTATTTGGCAAGTTCTTGGTTGATTTTTTGATAATCAACAAACGGGTCACGGCCTTCAACACCACTCATATCAACTAAGTGTAAGATAACTCGCGTCCGTTCGACGTGCCGTAAGAATTGAAACCCGAGCCCCGTACCAGCAGAAGCCCCTTCAATCAAACCAGGTAAATCGGCAATTACAAAGTCCCGACCATCATTTAACCTTACCATTCCTAAGTTAGGAACCAGCGTCGTAAAGTGATAATCCGCTACTTTGGGTTTAGAACTAGTTATTGCAGAGAGTAGAGTCGACTTTCCAACGGATGGAAAACCAACCAAACCAACATCGGCAAGTAATTTTAATTCTAAACGAACGCTAAAACCCTCACCTGGTTCACCGTTTTCAGCAATTTCTGGAGCAGAATTTCTAGCAGAGGCAAAGTGCACGTTTCCGCGACCACCACGGCCACCGTTAGCAACGATAAATTGATCCCCAGGATTAACTAAATCGCAAATTAAGCGGTTAGTATCATCATTATAAATACTAGTTCCCTCAGGAACATTGATTACTAGGTCATCTCCGCTTCTTCCAGTCATTTTTTTGCTACCACCGTTATTTCCATTAGCAGCCTTAAACTTTTGGCTATAATGAAAATCCATGAGTGTGCTCATCCCACTGTCAACTTTAAACACAACGTTACCGCCATGTCCACCATCTCCTCCAGCAGGTCCTCCATTGGGTACATATTTTTCACGTCGCCACCCGACAACGCCGTCGCCACCCTTTCCGGCTTGGACATTAATTTTAACTTGATCTACAAACAATTTTATTCTCCTAATCCTTATTAATTATATTATTAATTATATTATAAGTTCCTAATGATAGCTAATTTTTATTGGATTCTGATGGGGCCTTATTTAAACTAAATTTAATTGTTTGAGCAACGGTACTCGAAATTCCTAACGCTGCAATTTCATCAGCACTAGCGGTTTCGATATTTTTCATTGATCCAAAATGACGCAGCAATTTATTTCTGGTCTTAGGGCCAACCCCCGTGATTCCATCAAGGCGTGAGCTTAACGAGTGCTTAGTATGGACCTGACGGTGGAAACTAATTGCAAACCGATGCACCTCATCTTGCACCCTTTGAACTAAATAAAAAGCTTGACTCTTGGGATTCAAATTTAATGGTTGATCAGCATTCCCAAATAAAATATCGGCAGTTTTATGCTTGGTGTTTTTTACCATTCCTGCAACCGGGATGTTTAAATTCAACTCATTTACCAACACGTCCTTAACTGCGTTCATCTGAATTTCACCACCATCCATCAATATTAAATCAGGAAGGGATGCATGCTCTTTTAATAATCTAGAATAACGTCTTCTAATTACTTCCTTGGTACTTGCGGTTTCATCAGCATGGTCCACAGTTGTTAATTTATATTTACGATATAATTTACGATTGGGTTGCCCATCTTCAAATACTACCATTGCAGAAACTAGATCGGTCCCCTGAATGTGAGAATGATCGAAAGCTTCAATTCTATGCCCCCTAGGAATGCCTAACGCATCAGTTAGCTCATTCATCGCACCAGTGGTTTTCAACTGATCTAATTCAATTAGTCTAAATTTTTCATCTAGTACTAATTTAGAATTTTTACCAGCCATTTCTAACAGGGCTCTTTTTTGCCCGCGTTGGGGAGTTCTAACGGGAACCCCTAACACCTTACTCAAAACAGATTTTGGTAAGTCTGTAGGGACTAAGATTTCTTTTGGTAGCGGCTGATCACGCTTTTGATAAAATTGAACAATAAAGCTGGTCATTTCTTCAGTGGCTGAACTTACCACTGGAAAAACCCGCTTTACTCGTTTCATTAACCGTGCTTGCCGAATAAAAAAGATTTGGATTGAAATCCAACCCTTATTAAAGTAAAAATTAAATACATCCCGTGGCGTTGTATCTTGTGAAATAATCTTTTGCTTTTCAACCGTCACTTCAATGTACTTAAGTTGATCTCTTAAATCTGCTGCTCGCTCAAATTCTAGATTATCGGCCGCTTCATGCATTTTTTGAGTTAATACTTTCTTAGCAACGGTAACGTTGCCATTCAAAAATGATTTAATTTTTTTAATTTGTTTTTCATACTCTTCTTTAGGAACCGTCTTAAAGCAAGCACCTAGGCACTGTCCCATATGATAGTAAAGACAGGGACGATGTTGAAAACCATTACAACGTCTTAACGGATACATTTTTTGCAAAAAGTTCAACGTTTCATCAGCAGCATAGACATTCGGATAAGGGCCAAAATAATATCCACCGTCGTTTTTAACTGCATTTACGATCATTAATCGTGGATCCCGTTCATTCGTAATCTTAATGTATGGATAGCCGTTATTTCCCTGCTTTAATTGAATATTAAAGTAAGGCCGATGCTTTTGAATCAAGGTAATTTCGAGAAGAAAAGCCTCTTTATCGGTTGCAGTAATAATCGTCTCAAAATCACGAATTGTAGATACTAACTTGGCTGTTTTTCCAGTATGACTACTTTTAAAATAAGAACGCACTCGATTTTTTAAATTTTTAGCCTTTCCTACATAAATAATATGACCATTTTTATCCTTCATTAGATAACATCCAGGTAAATCAGGCAATAGTTTTAATTTGTTTTCAATATGTTCAGTTGCCAACTTATCACTTCCTTTGATGACAAATAAATCATTTTCTGCTATTATGAAATAAAATAAAGGCAGGAGATGTAATTATGGGATTAAAAATTAATTTACAAAATGACTTAGATAAAATGCTTGGTAAATTTGCTCAAATTGACCCTAAGGACAATGAAAGAGATAAATTCATGAAAAAGGCTGAGAAGAAGAGTCAAGACAAGGGTAATAATAAGACCAAAATTCTTTCACAAGATAAAACTGATAAATAAGTATATTAATAGCCCTCACAAGTGAGAGCTATTTTTTAGTTAACTTGTTTTTCAATCCAGTCCCAAATTTGATCCTTACCTTGTTTGGTTTTGGCTGAAAACATAATCAATTCCTGATCATCAACGTTAATCGCCTTATGAATCATACTGGATTGCTTATTCCATTTACCACCAGCAATTTTATCCATTTTAGTAGCAACAACTAGCCTTGGAACATCAAAATAATCTAACCATTCGGCCATTTGACGATCATCTTGAGTTAAATCATGCCGACCATCAATTAGTAAAATAACTCCTTTTAGTTGGGGGCGCTTAGTTAAATACGTTTCAATCATCGTTCCCCATTTTTCACGTTCAGATTTTGATACTCGCGCATAGCCGTATCCTGGGACATCAACAAAGTAAAGCGCATCTTCAACCTCATAAAAATTTAAAGTTTGGGTCTTACCGGGTTGATTAGAAGTATGTGCATAATTCTTGCGATTAATCAAGGTATTCGTTAGTGAAGATTTACCAACGTTTGAGCGGCCAACCAAGGCAATTTCTGGATACCCTGTCTTTGGGTATTGGCTTGGACTAACTGCACTGATCAATAAATTAACGTTATGAACATCCATGTTTTTTCTCCTTAAAAAAAGCAGGTAAGCACCTGCTTTTTAATTTATTTAGATTCTGCTTTTAAAACTAGCTTTGGATCAGCATGTTCTGTAACTGAGTCCTTTGTAACAACGACCTTATCAACATCATCGCGACTAGGTACTTCATACATAATATTTTCCATTACACTTTCAATAATTGAGCGTAACCCACGAGCACCAGTATCACGATCAATTGCTAGCTTAGCCATTGCCTTCAAGGCACCATCTTCGAAATCTAATTGCACACCATCTAATTCAAGCAATTTTTGATATTGCTTAACAAGCGCGTTCTTAGGTTCAGTAAGTACCCGAACTAAATCAGCTTCAGTCAATTTATTCAAGGCAGTGAGAATTGGCAAACGACCAATAAATTCAGGAATTAACCCAAACTTAAGTAGGTCTTCTGTAATAACGTGTTGCATAATATCATTATCATCCATATCAGCTAACTCATTATCATCAGTTCCAAACCCAATGGTTTTCTTTCCTAACCGATCTTTAACGATATTTTCAATTCCATCAAACGCCCCACCAACAATGAACAAAATGTTAGTAGTATCCACTTGAATGAATTTTTGTTGTGGATTCTTGCGGCCGCCTTCAGGTGGAACGTTAGCAACGGTTCCTTCTAGGATCTTCAATAGCGATTGTTGAACCCCTTCACCTGAAACATCACGAGTAATTGAAACGTTTTCAGACTTCTTAGCAATCTTATCAATTTCATCAATGTAGATAATTCCCTTTTGGGCTCTTTCCACATCAAAATCAGCATTTTGTAATAGCTTGAGTAAGATATTTTCAACGTCTTCACCTACATACCCAGCTTGAGTTAACGTCGTTGCATCTGCAATCGCAAATGGAACGTTCAAAATTCGAGCTAGGGTTTGGGCTAAGTAAGTTTTCCCTGAACCAGTTGGTCCAATCATTGCAATATTACTCTTTTGTAATTCAGTATCGCCAGGCTTATTAGTAGCCATGCTCTTAATCCGCTTATAATGGTTGTAAACAGCCACTGACAGCGTCTTTTTAGCTTCATTTTGGCCAATTACATATTGGTTAAGCTTATCAACAATTTCAGCTGGGGTCAGTGACTTAATTTCACCGCCACGTGATTCTTGAGCTAATTCTTCATCAACAATTTGTTTACACAGATCAATACATTCATTACAAATATAAACACCAGGTCCAGCAACAATCTTTTGAACTTGATCCTGTGATTTCCCGCAGAAGGAACAGATTACTGGTCCTTTATCATCATCTTCAAACAAATGTATGCACCTCACATTTTCGTTTTATAAACTTCAGTTCCAACACTATAGCATAAATTACATCGTAGTTAAAACGATTAGCTTATAATAAAAAACCAGCTAGCCTAGATGCCAACTGGTTTTTTATCAAGAAATATTATTCTTCGCTATCGCTTTTCTTGCTAGCAGGCTTATCTTGCTTTGCACTATCAGTAATTAACTTAACAGCACTTTGAATTGCAATATCATGCTTGAGCATATCTTCTGATAAAGCACTCTTAATTGCGTCTTCCTTCATGCCGTATTGTTTAGCTAAAGTAGCAATTTCTTCTTTAACTTCGTCATCTGTTGGTTTGATGTTTTCAGATTCAACAATTGCTTCAAGAACAAGGTTAGTCTTTACACGACGACTAGCGCCATCAGCAAATTGCTTCTTAAGATCTTCCTTGCTTGTCCCAGTAAGTTGGAAGTACATTTGTGCATTAATTCCTTGTTGTTGCATATTTGCAAGGTATTGATCCATTTGGCGTTCAGTGTCTTCATCGATCATTGCTTGAGGAATTTCCTTAACTTCAGCATTATCAACAGCACCACTGATTGCTTCATCTTCAATGTTGTTCTTTGCTTCAGTTTCCTTTTCTTCCTTAAGTTGATCCTTTACCTTATCCTTTAATTCATCAAGACTATCAACATCTTCATCAACATCCTTGGCGAATTCATCATCAAGTTTTGGTAATTGCTTTTCCTTTACTTCATGAATCTTAACCTTGAAAGTAGCCTTCTTGCCTTCTAGTTCCTTTGCTTGGTAATTTTCAGGGAAGGTAACATCAACATCGATTTCATCACCAGCTTTGTGACCAACTAATTGATCTTCAAAGTTATCAATAAATGAGTGTGAACCTAATTCTAATGAGTAGTTGTTAGCTTGACCACCATCAAATGGCTTACCATCAACGTAACCATCAAAATCAATAATTACAGTGTCGCCTTCTGCAGCTGGCTTATCATCTTTAAGAACCAATTCAGCTTGTGATTGACGCTTCTTTTCGATTGCTGCATCAATATCCTTTTTGTATACCCGAGTATTTTGTTTTTCAACAGAAATGCCCTTGTATTCACCAAGCTTAACTTCAGGTTTTACAGTAACAACAGCCTTTAAGACCCATGGCTTACCCTTTTCAAGTGATTCTACGTTCACTTCTGGTTGAGCAACTGGTTCGATGCCAGCTTCTTCAACAGCATTACTATAAGCTTCTGGAAGTAAAATGTTTAAAGCATCTTGATATAGTGATTCTTCACCGTACATTTCGTTAAAGATTTGACGTGAAACCTTTCCCTTACGGAATCCAGGAATATTAATATTCTTTTTATTCTTTTGGAAAGCTTTATCCAAACCTTCCTTGATTTTATCAGCACCAATTTCGAAAGTTAATTCACCATCATTAGTACCTTTTTTTTCCCATTTTGCAGACATTCTTTTCCCTCCGACATGAAAAATATTTATTATTAATTTATTTGATCATAATCAAATAACTTCGTTAAACTACTAATCAATTAGATTAACTAGTCCTTAATAACTACATATGAAATTATACCATCTTAGCCAAAATCAAGCAATCAAAGCATCTAAATGATATTGATATTATTAAGATTTTCTATTAAATAAAAAAAAGGTTTGAAGCATAAAGCTTCAAACCTTTTAAATGTTATTATCTAAAAATTAGTCATCAATTTCAGAAACAACACCGGCACCAACAGTGTGACCACCTTCACGGATGGTAAACTTAGTACCTTGTTCAATGGCAACTGGCTTAGTTAAGTCCACGTGGAAAGTAACGTTATCACCAGGCATAACCATTTCAACACCGTCTTCTAGTTCGATAACACCAGTAACATCAGTGGTGTGGAAGTAGAATTGTGGACGGTAGTTTGAGAAGAATGGAGTATGACGTCCACCTTCTTCTTTACTCAAGATGTAAACTTGACCAGTAAACTTCTTGTGAGTCTTGATTGAACCTGGAGCAGCAAGAACTTGTCCACGAACAACTTGGTCACGGTCAACACCACGAAGTAATACCCCAACGTTATCTCCGGCTTCCCCTTCGTCAAGAGTCTTACGGAACATTTCAAGTCCAGTAACAGTAGACTTCAATGCTTCGTCAGTAAGACCAACGATTTCAACTGGGTCACCAACACCGATCTTACCACGGTCGATACGACCAGAAGCAACAGTACCACGACCAGTGATTGAGAATACGTCTTCAACAGGCATTAAGAATGGCTTGCTGTCATCACGTTCTGGAGTTGGAACATATTCATCAACGATGTCCATTAACTTCAAGATAACTTTTTCTTGTTCTTCGTCACCTTGTAAAGCCTTAAGAGCTGAACCACGAACAACAGGAATATCGTCACCAGGGTAATCGTATTCTGAAAGTAATTCACGAACTTCCATTTCAACCAAGTCAACTAATTCGTCATCATCAACTAAATCAGTCTTGTTTAAGAATACAACGATGTATTCAACACCAACTTGGCGAGCAAGAAGGATGTGTTCACGAGTTTGTGGCATAGGACCATCAGTTGCAGCAACAACTAAGATCGCACCATCCATTTGAGCAGCACCAGTGATCATGTTCTTGATGTAATCAGCATGTCCTGGAGCATCAACGTGAGCATAGTGACGCTTTTCAGTTTCGTATTCAACGTGGGCAGTGTTGATCGTGATACCACGTTCACGTTCTTCTGGGGCTGCATCGATATCAGCGTAATCTTCAGCCTTTGCTAAACCTCTATCAGCTAAAACCTTAGTGATAGCTGCAGTTAAAGTAGTCTTACCATGATCAATATGGCCAATAGTACCAATATTTACATGGGGTTTTGTTCTTTCATAATGTTCTTTTGCCATTAATGAAACCTCCTGTTATTTTCGAAAGACTAGTATCGCGAGATTGCGATACATCTTTTAGTATTATTATACTACATCTTCTCAAAAATACAAAGTTGTATCGCTCTCAAGAAGAATATCCTCTAATATTATATCTATTGCTCTATTATTTGTAAACACCTAAATATAAATATTTTCGACAGTTTAGATTAAATCAACTTTTGATTTAATTGTCAAGTCATTTTATTGAATCAATTATTTTAAGTAACTTAATTTGCCAATTATAAGCTATTTTTGTGTCTTCGCCACATTGATTAAGATCAATTAACTTCCCACACTGAAGTTGATAAGCAACATCAACCCAAAGTGCATAATTTTTAATAACAACGTCATTAAATGGGTATAGATAAGCTAAGAATAAATTAAAGGTCTTTATCATGTTTTCATAAACCGTTGGCGCAGTTTGTCCAAAACGGTCTTCCAGTACTTTAAAAATGCCAATGGCACTTTTAGTCTTGATCAATGGTAATAAATTTCGACAGTCTACTAAGTGAGTTTGGCCATCAATCCATTTAATTTCAATCTGCCTTGAAACGCCTAATTCACGGAACACGTCTAACAAATCAAAACGAATTGCTGGATATAAAAACGGATCAGATAATGCCCCAATTCCCCCATCAATATACTTTTTAACGGGTAAATTCATGGCATTAGTAATTATTCTTTGTTGATCAACTATCTTTTTTGCACCAATATGATATAAATCACTTACTAATTGATTAATTTCATCAGAATTACTAACTAAGGCATCGTTTACTAGCTTATCAAAGTCATTTTGTAATTCTTTCTTAAAATTAAAGTCTTTTACTGAATTAATTAATATCTGTCCCTGAATAAAATTATGGTTCAAGCCAAAAATCTTTATCATTAATTTAAAATCAGCTTGTGAGTCCTGATAATCATTAATTTTTTCTAACAAATATTCTTTTGCTTGTAAATAATCACCAGCATCGACTAAGGCATTCACTAACAATTGGTTGGCCTTTTTAGATGGATCATTTTCATAAATTTTTTTTAAATCAGAAACCGCAATCGAATAATGATGAGCATCTAAATTTTGATAGATTGTTTGCCATAATTCATCGTAGTTCAAAGTCTAATTCACTTCCTAATTTTTCTCTTTTGAATTATTAGGCTTCTTACCACCCTTATGTCCCTTATGGTGTTGATGAACTTCCATGATCACTGGTAAAATAACCGGACGCCGCTTCGTTTTATCAAATAAAAACGAACTTAATTTATCACGAACATCTTGTTTTAGATGACCCCAATCAAATTCCTTATTATCTAAATTATATTGAACAGCATCATAAACAATCTTAGAAGCCTCGTTCATAAGGGTCTTATTAGCTTTAACATAGATAAATCCACGAGAAGTTATCTTAGGTTGAGCAATCACCGTTTTCTTTTTCCGATTAATAGTAACTACGACCACAAAAATTCCATCTTCAGATAGGACTTTTCGATCTCGCAAAACAATATTTCCAATGTCTCCAACACCAATTCCATCAATCATGATATCACCAGCATCAACACTGCTTGCACGTAGCATTTTATTGCCATCATATTCTAAAACATCCCCCTTTGCAGGAATGAAAATATGATCACTTGGAAAACCAACTTCTTCAGCAACCATTGAATGTGCTTCTAGCATCCGATACTCTCCTTGAACAGGAATTAGATATTTAGGTTTCAAAATATTGAGCATGAATTGAAGATCCTCTTGACTAGCATCCCCAGACGATTTGATGTCATCTGAAATCATTTTAACCTCTGCGTTTGCTCTATAGATCATGTCACGAGTTCTAGCTACATTTGTTTCCATTGCTGGAGCTGGAGTCGTCGCGATTAATACTAAATCGCCCTCCCTAACACTAATTGGATTATCAACTGAATTCTTACTAGTCATTCTTTGAAGGGCCTTAATTGGTTCGCCCATCTTTCCAGTTTGTAAAATAACGACTTCAGATGGATCTAATTTTTCTAAATCAGCAACTTTAGAGATCAATAAATCATCTTTGGGGAGTGTTAACTTATCTAATTTAATTGCAGTATTAACAATCTTTTCTAAATTTTGATTAGTAAGAAATACCTTGCGTTCACTTTTAGCCGCTGCGTTAAATACTTGTTGAATTCGTAAAATATTATAAGCTGCACAAGCAACGATGATACGGTTATCATGATATTCAAAGGCATCATCAATGTAATTAGCGATCTTACGTTCATTCGTTCCTGGATTAGGATTTTCAGCATTAGAAGAATCACTCAATAAAGCTAAAACACCACTTCTACCAATATCACCAAGTGCTGCATAATCAGTTTGGTAACCATTGGATGCGGTTTGATCAAACTTAAAATCACCAGTATAGACAATTTTTCCATATTTCGTATCTAATACGATTCCCATTGACTCAGGGATTGAATGGGTAGTCTTGAAAAATGTAACTGTAACGTCATCAAATAGAATTTCACTATCTTCATTAACTACGTTAAAATTATTGAATTTCTTACTTTCTTTATTATCACTAACTAATAACTTAGCAAGTTCAATTGTTAGTTCTGATCCAAAAACAGGAACATTAAATTCGGATAAAAAGTAAGGAAGTGCACCAATTGCATCCGCATGTCCGTGGGTTAAAAATACCCCTACGATTCGATCTTTGTTTTCTCTTAAATAAGTTATATCTGGAATCACAAAGTCGATCCCTAACATTTCGTTTTCTGGGTACTTAAGCCCACAGTCTAAAATATAAATACCGTCATTAATGTCAACGGCATATAAATTTTCGCCATCTTCCCTTACTCCACCAAGTGGAATAATTTTAACCTTTTCCTTCATAGAGTTCACCTCAAAAATATTTTCTTTTATTTACGTTCATAATATCTATGAATTATTTTATCATACTTTAAAACCGAACGTATTATTATGTACAAAAAAAGGGTGTGCTGCAAATAGCAGCCCACCCTTTTTAACAGTATTAACGACGTAGGCCAAGACTGTTAATTAGTTCACGATAACGTTGTACATCCTTGTTACGTAAGTAAGCAATAAGATTACGACGGTGACCAATTTTCTTCATTAATCCACGTTGTGAATGAAAATCCTTCTTGTGTTCCTTCATGTGGTTGTTAATTTCATTAATATCAGCAGTTAAAACAGCGATTTGTACTTCTGCTGAACCAGTGTCACCTTCGTGACGAGCGTACTTCTTGATAATTTCATTTTTATGTGCTTGTGTAAGAGCCATAAAAAATCCCACCTTTCATTGTATATAAACACCTATAACTGAGTAATCACTAGTGAGAAAGTGGAAAACTAAGTCTAGGTTAAAAACTTTTTACTAATTAATCATACTAGATAATTGAATATTAAACAACCCCATTTTAGTCATTTTTTTATGGTAACACTGATTTAAGCAAATACTATTGCAATTAAGATAATGAGTCTGTATAATAAAAAAGTGTTGAATTATGGACATTACTTCGTATTTGGAGGTGAAATCATGCCAGTAATCAAATCCGCTATCAAGCGTGTTAAGACTAATGAAAAAGCAGAAAAACAAAACATTGTACAAAAAAGTGCAATGAGAAATGCTATCAAGAAATTCGAAAAAGCTCAAGCAGCTGGTTCTGATAATCTTGAAGAAACTTTCAAGGCTGCCATTAGCAAGATTGACCACGTTAAATCAAAAGGTTTAATCAAAGCTAATAAAGCTAGCCGTGACAAGTCACGTCTTACTAGACTTTTCAATAAGTAATAAAAAAGCTCAGCTCATGACTGGGTTTTTTTATTACCAAAAAGATTCCATTAGTAAATTGCTAATGGAATCTTTTTTTATGCAAATTTAAGCATGAACATTTCAAATAGTAATTCTGGAGACTCACTGGTACTCTTTAATTGTCTCTCAATATCAGTTAATCCTAAAAAAGCCCGTTTTAGATCTTTAAATTGATAGTTCCTAATGATCTGTAAAGCCAGTTTAACCCGATATGGATGAACCTTTAACTCACTAGCCAATTTACCTTGACTATAACCATAATTTTTAAGAATCATTATCTGAAGTAATAATCGAAATTGACTCAATAGGACTGCATTAATTTGAATTGCAGACTGTCCTTCGACTAATAACTCTTGATACAGTGAAACTGCATTAGTAGTCTGCCGCTTCAAAACCATGTCAACCAATGTAAATATGTTTTGATTTAAAGTCTTGGTAACCAAATTTTTAACAGCTTGACTAGTAATCAACTTATCTTTTTGACAATAGATCATTAGTTTTGAAATATCGATCATAATAGCAGATAACTGACCATCAGTTCTTTGCATTAGTTGATCCATTACATGCGAATCGATTCGATATCCATGTTGTTGCAAAAAATTACCAACATACCTTTTGGTCTCAAATTCATTAATCGCTTGAAGGTCAACACAAACAGCCTGTTTTTTCAACTGTTTGACAACTTTTTTTCGCGAATCTAGTTTTTCATAAGGAGCAATAAATACCAAAATGGTTGAAGAAAGTGGATCATTGATGTATTTTAACAATTCGTCTGTGTCATGATCTATTTTATTTTTATTTTTCTCACCCGTTAAAAAAATAGGGTTATTAATTATGACCATTCTATTCTCACCAAAGAACGGCGCAGACATTGCATCATTCATTGCATCAGCAAGCGGTGTCGTCTCCATATCATAAATAGCGAGATTCATCGTCCGATCATCCTTTGGAATCAAATTGATAAATTGTTTTTTTAATTGCTCCATTAGATATTCTTGTTTTCCAGTAATTAAATAAATGGGGGCTAAATTTCCTTGCTTTATTTGATTACTTGCTTCATAAAAATTCATCAAATCACCTTTTCATGTACGTTTCAAAATGTCCATAATCAAACCCACCAAAGCGGTAGGCAATCATCCCATCCGTTTGTGTGTTATAGATTTTAATTTTTCTTTGCTGTAATTGATTAACTACCTCTGAATGGGGGTGGCCATAGCGATTTTTTCTCCCTGCAGATATAATGACCAATTTCGGCTGAATTTGATTTAAAAATTCAATTGCAGTAGATGTCTTACTTCCATGATGGCCCGCCTTTAAGATATCTGCTCTTAGATTTGGATACTTGTTAATTATCTTTTTTTCACCGTCTTGGTCTAAATCACCAGTAAATAACCAGTTTAAGTTATTAATTCTGCTGCCAATAACTAATGAATCCTCATTTGCTCCCATCCCACTTGTGAATGGATGGTAGATCTGCAATGAATGATTATCAAAAGTGTCCCCATCCTTTGCCAGCATTAGGTTAGTGTTATTCATTTTACCATTCAGTTTATCCATAAAATTTTTATTATTTTGCATCCCAATTGGAATAATTAGATTGTCAATTTTCATTTTACTTAAAAATGCGGGTAAATCTCCACTATGATCAGCATCTTGATGGGTGATAAATAAATTATTAATCCTATCAATTCCAATACTTTTTAGATAGTTAATGGATGTTTTTTCGGCATTAAACTTAGTTTGTACAGCTTGCTTACCAAACATCAATCGTCCCCCAGTATCAATTAAGTCTACAGAACGATTAAATGGTTTACGAATCAAAAAACTATCTCCCTGCCCCACATCAAAATAAACCACTTCCCCATTAATTGGGAAATGAATTAATAAAAAAGATACCCCATAAGTAACAATTAATATCGACCACCATTTACGAGAAGCATTCCCCAATAATACTACTGTAAACAAAAATAATAAAGCTGCTAATAAAATTGGCGGCTTCCCGAATAAAATATTACCAGGCAAATTACCAATCCAATTAATAATGCCATCAAACAGCGCCAAAAAATTAGCAATCCAAAAAGCAACCATGGGGACAACCGTAAAACATAGCATCCCGATAATCACGATTGGAAAAATGATTATTGAAAATAATGGCAAAATAAATAAGTTAGCAAAGAAAGTTAAAAAATGCCACTCGTACACATGAAAGATTACAAATGGAATGCTCAGCATGTTCATTAAAATAGTTTGTTTAAAAAAGCCAAATTTATTAGTAAAAATCAATCCAAATGACAATGCATAGCTCAATTGACTACCGAATTGGATTAGCATTCTAGGAGCTAAAATTAAGTTAATGATAAGAGCAATGCTCCAAATATCTAATCCGCCCAGCTTAAAACTAAAGAATTTAGTGATCAGCCCTGCTTCTACCATTAAAATTGCCCTTAATAAACCCACAGATGAACCAGAAAATATAAAATAAAGCGGCAACACTAACATAATCAGTAGTTGATAGTGATCCCTACGAAACCTTAAATAAATCAAAATCCGTTCAATCATGCTAATAAAATAATAGACGTGTAAACCTGAAATACTAAATAAATGTATCAAACCTAGCTGCTTAATTCCAGTTATCTCGTCATAAACCTCAGAATTCATTTCACCAATAATCAAACTTAATACATATAGATTCAATGGTTTGGGAAGTTGATTAGCGTAATTAATTAATCCTACTCTAAAACTATGAACTGTATCAACTAAGCTAAACCCATCAGACTTACGAATATCAATGATTGACTTAATTTTAATTGAATTACTGATTCCTTGAACTGAATAATAGCGTTTAGCATCAAATTGATTTTGATTCGTTGCCGAATCGAGATCCTTGATCTCCGCTTTAACATTCATCAATAATGGTTTATCCATCTCGATTAAACTCGGGATAGGTGAATTTGAACTTAATGTTCCTGAAAATAAAACCGGTTGATTACTACCAACAATGACTGCTTTTCCATGATAATAATCTGGTAATATATTGAAATCGTCAGGTTGCACTTTCAAAATAAGTTGTTGTTCATTGACAGGTAAAAGCCTATTTTTATCAAGTTGTTTGATGTTAATAACGCAGAGTAAGGTAAAAATAATCCCCGTAACTATAGCAAAGGCAAAGAAAAATGGCTTCTTTAAAAAAAAGATGCGGATTAAAATAAAGATTAAAATTGCCAGTCCTAAAAATAGATTGCCAAAAAAAATAACACTAATCGCAACCCATAGAATGGCAATAAACACAATGTTATTTCTTAAAATTTAATTATCAGATAAATAGGTATCAAAAGGTAATTGTTCTAAAGTTTGCTTAGGTATCTTCACTTGCTGCAATCCAATCTGCTTTAGTTTCAATAGATGCATTGCATATGGATCATTATTGTAATTTCTTAAATAATTAATTTTTACGATTCCCGCTTGTAATAACATTTTAGTACATTGAAGGCATGGAAAATCCGTAACATAAATTTCTGCACCATCTGTTGATTCACCAAATTTAGCACACTGCAAAATGGCGTTCATTTCAGCATGAATAGTTCTAAGACAGTGCCCATCAACCATGTAACATCCCTCATCAGTACAATGAGCATCACCTGCAACGGAGCCATTATAGCCACCTGCAATAATGCGTTTATCACGAACTAAGCTAGCCCCTACAGACAAACGATTACAAGTACTTCGTGTTGACATTAACACGGCTTGTAGCATAAAGTACTGGTCCCATGGAATCCTATTTTCAGTCATTCGAGTTAATCCCCCTGTTAGTTGAAGTTAAACAGTAATGTTTTCTTTTATATTTTCAAACATTTTATCACCAATTCCATCGGCGTTCTTAATATCTTCAATCGATTTAAAACCACCGTTTTGTTGACGATAATTAATAATATTTTCGGCTTTTTTATCGCCAATACCACTTATTGTTTGTAGTTGCACCTTATCAGCAGTATTAATATTAATTTTACCATTACTATTACCCGAATTACTAATTGAATCTGTAGAACTCACCTGATCATTAGCTAATGATTTTGATTTTTCAAGATGGACATTGCCCTTAATTTCACCCTTTAACGGAATATAAACTACCTGTTGATCATTTAAGCGCTGTGCCAAATTAACGTTTTGATGGTCAGCCGACTTACTAAAACCACCTGCTAAATCAACTAATTCAGATACCCTGGTCTCAGACTCCACCTTATAAATACCTGGATGTTTTATTGCTCCCTTTATATCAACAATAATTTTACCGCCTGGAGATATTGAAGACTCACTAGTAACTGAATTGCCACTAAATTGAGAACTACTATTCATTGCACTTCCACTAATCATTTCTGATTGCCCGATTTGATTAATATTATCGTTGCTATTTTTGAAATAATTACCACTTAAAAGCATAAAAGCTAAAATAAGCAAAATTACTAAACCAGATAAAATAATTTGATAACGATAAGTATCGATTAATTCCTTAATCCTATCCATCTGCTACCCTCCTATCTAGCTATAAATACGTAAAAAGATCCAATAAATACGTGATTTATTGGATCTTTTTATTATTTAAGCTTATCCAGTGCATTCTGAAATGAAGTAACTGGCAAAACTTTCATATCTGGTGCGTAGCGTTTAGCAGTCTTAACTGCCAGTTCATAATTAGTTAAATGATTAGGTTCTAACGCTCTAATTGCCTTGGTTGGCTTTACATACGGTGCCAAGAAAATAGTTGCACCTTCCCTTTTAGCAGCAATGATTTTTTTATCAATGCCCCCAATTTCACCAACGGTCCCATCAGAATTGATCGTTCCAGTACCAGCAATTTTACGTCCTTTTCTAATGTTTTCACCAGTTAATTGACTATAAATTTGCAGTGAGAACATTAAGCCCCCTGAAGGTCCGCCAATTTGTCCCGGATCAACTTTAATCGGAATTTTGGTTTTAACCCTTAAGTCATCAGTTAATGTAATCCCAATCCCTGGTTGATTACTGTTTGGCAACTTAGTTAATGGTGCCGTTGCTTCTTTATACTTAGAGTTATGATAAAAGCCAATCTTTAATTTAGAACCAACTTTTTGCTTCCGAATATAATTTTGATAACCTAGTGCAGAATTAAAATGATGCCCGTTGACCCTAACGATAGTATCACCAACATGAATAACGTTCTTAAATTTAGAAGTATTTAAGACATCAATGATATAAATGCCTCGATAATCCTTAGTTACATTCTTGTGGGCAGCACGATAAGCAGTATAAATGGCCTCATTAATAGCACTTTTCATGTAAAAATCTTGTAATCGATCGTATGTAGCATTATCCTGACCACCAGTTACATCTTCGACGCTCTCAATCGAATAGTAAGGATTTAACTTCGCATAAACATAGGAAGCTGGAGTAGCTTGCGCAATTCCAACTGAGGTCAACATAAATTTTCCACTATAATGATCTGGGTGGTTTTTTATATTCACGATTGATTTTAAATTATCAGCACCACCTGGCCCTTCAATATATTTTGGCAATGGTAGTAAAAAGAAAATTGCGACTATAATTAATCCTAATATCGGTAAGCCGAATTTTAAATAACGATGTTTATTTTTCATTTAATTCCCACTTTTCATTAATTAAATCTGCAACTGGTTTTGGAACATAACGATTAACTGATTTTTTAAAATGACATAATTCCCTTACCCTTGAAGAAGATAACGCTTCAAACTCAGGATTAGTGGGAATTAATAATGTCTGAACCTTATTATTTAAGCGATGATTAAAGTCAGCCAATGATTTCTCTGCATCAAAATCAATTGAATTCCGAACTCCCCTAATAATCACATTCGCGTTGATTTCATCCATTAAATCGACAATCAACCCATCGGTAATCAATACTGAAACATTACTTAAATCAGCTGTGGATAGTTCTATCAAATGAAGACGATCATTATTTGATAACCAGGGTTGCTTCTTACTATTAATGCCAATCACAACTACTAATTTATCAAAGAGCGCACTGGCCCTTCTAATAATATCTAAATGTCCATTGGTAAGCGGATCAAAGCTTCCAGGAAAAACTGCCTTAGTCAAATTTAATCACCCATTTCATATTTATAGATTGAAATAACGGTCAAGCCGTATTCTTTTTGTCGAACTAAACGATAATTTTGAACATCATCAACTAAATTTGTGTGATTATCAGTTTCACAAATTACAAATGCATCCTTAGCTAATATTTTTAGCTCATTAAGCGTTGATAAATCACTTAACATCTGTTCTTCTTTGTAAGGCGGATCTAAAAAGACAATGTCAAACTGTTGACCACTCGATGCCAGACGGTTCAAAGCATTTTCAGCGCTACTTTTTATCACCGTAAAACGATTGGGTTCCTTAGTCATCTTAATGTTTTCATTAATCGTTTTAATTGCAGCATATTGTTTATCAACTAATGTCGCATTATCAAAACCACGTGATACCGCCTCAATTGCAACACCACCAGAACCAGCAAATAAGTCTAAAAAACTACCACCATTAAAATATGGACCGATTATGTTAAATAACGATTCTTTGACCTTATCAGTTGTTGGGCGAGTCAGACGGCCTGGGACTGCTTTTAAAGGCCGTTTACCATATTTACCTGAAATTACTCTCACAATTAACCATCCTTATTCATCATCATCATCTAAACTTTGATTATTAGCAAAACTGGTTGATAAATTAACCAATGGGGACTTTTCAACGCTTCTAACGATTTTTAATTTTTCCAACTGGGCAATTTTTTCATCAACGTCACTTGCATCTACATAAACAATTGCATAATGCATTCTTTTTGAAACATAGTCTAAAATTCCGTATTTTTTCAAGAAACGAGATTGTTTTACAGAATAAACATAGATAATTAATCCTATTCGATCCTTAATTTCCAAACCTAATAATCACCCTTCAATTTTATTTTTAAAATTACTTTCTTTATAACTAATTTTTAAAATTAGCCCCAAGCAAATGCACAGTGTAATCATACTGGAACCTCCATAACTAATAAATGGAAAGGTAACCCCTGTAATTGGTAAAATCCCTAATACTCCACCAACGTTAAAGTAAGTTTGCACAACCATATAAGCTGCGACTCCATAGCAAATTAATGTATCATAGCCACTTCTAGCCTTAATTCCAATAAATATAATTCTTAAAATTAGAAATGCTAATAAACTCATAATAATAAATACACCAATTAAGCCAAGCTCTTCGGAAATAATTGCCATGATAAAATCAGTATTAGGTTCAGGCAAATAACCAGTCTTTTGAATACTATTCCCGATTCCTCTACCAAAAATACCACCATTACTAATTGCATAATAAGAATTAACTAACTGTTGCCCAACCCCATTGGCATGCTTGAACGGGTTGGCAAAAGCAACGATTCTTTGTAACATGTAATTACTCTTCATTATCCCAGATGATTGTAGTGGCCCATAAGCCGCAAAATACAATCCCGTAAACGCAAGTGTAAAAAGGATTAGTAAACTTCTAAACGATCGTTTATAACTAACCCCAGATGCATAAGTCATCACAATTACAATTGTAGCATTAATTAACATTCCACCTAAGTCGGGTAAAAATAGAATTGCAAATAAATTGGCACCCGTTATGATATAGGTTTTTATATGATTCATCGCAAACGTTGACCAATTTTTAAAAACGTACATTCGATTTTGATCATTACTTAAAACCTCAGCAAATAGTAGAATAAAAAATAGTTTTACAAATTCAGCCGGTTGAATTCCAAAACCAAAGAAATTTAGCCACCCTGGAGAACCATTAATTGCCTTTCCAAAAAAATGCAAACCAGCAAACAAAAAGATAAAACCGATTCCAATTAATTTTAACAACCCTTGATCTCTTAAAATCTTAAGATTCTGAAAAAAGGCAAAATAAATCATTAAAATCCCAAATAAAACATAGCCAATCTGCTTAATTAAATAACTTGTTGCAGTTCCACCATTTTGCATTCCAATATTTGAGCTTGCTGAATAAACCATTATAATTCCTAGTACGCTTAAAATCGCAAATGGCACTAGTAAAAAATAATCTAAATTCTTAGGTATTCTTTTAATTTTTAACTTCATTTAAAATCAGACTCCACCGTATCAATAATTGGTTTAATTATATCACACATCATAATTTGCATTCACCGTGAACAAAAAGAACGAAGAAAATAATTTCTTCGTTCTTTTAAGAATAGCTATATTAATTTTTATCCGTGACGAGCAACCTTAGCTTCTTTTTCACGTTGTTTAGTATTCAAAGTTTTCTTACGAAGACGGACAAAGTGAGGTGTTACTTCACAAAGTTCATCATCATTTAAGAATTCCAATGATTCTTCAAGAGTTAAGTGTTCTGGTTCCTTAATCTTAGCCATATCGTCAGATCCAGAAGCACGAACGTTGGTTAACTTCTTACCCTTAGTGATATTAACAGAAATGTCATTATCACGGCTGTTTTTACCAACAATCATTCCTTCGTATACTTCAACCCCTGGGTTAGTGAAAATCGTACCACGACTTTCAATCCCCATGATAGCGTAAGTAGTAGTCTTACCTTGGTTAATTGAAACTAGCGCACCGTTCTTACGACCTGGGTTCCATTTCTTAATTACTGGAAGATACTTTTCAAAACTGTGGTTCATAATTCCATAACCACGAGTAATTGATAAGAATTCAGTTGGGTAACCGATTAATCCACGTGAAGGTACTAAGAATGTCAAACGTTGTTGACCATTCCCAGTGTTTTCCATGTTTTCCATGGTTCCCTTCCGTTGTGACAAGGTATCGATAATTGAACCAGAATATTCTTCTGGAGTATCGATTTGAACAGATTCAAATGGTTCACACTTTTCACCATCAATATCACGAAGAATAACCTTTGGACGGGATACTTGTAATTCGTAGCCTTCACGTCTAAGGGTTTCAACTAAAATTGATAAATGAAGTTCACCACGACCTGAAACAGTCCATGAACCTGGTTCACCGGTGTCTTCAACCCGAAGTGACACATCAGTATGCAATTCACGTTGAAGTCTTTCAAATAATTGACGAGCAGTAACAAATTCCCCATCCTTACCAACGAATGGTGAAGTGTTAGAACCAAATGTCATTTGAAGGGTTGGTTCGTCAATTCTCAATACTGGAAGTGGTTCTTGGTTAGATGGGTCAACAACGGTTTCACCAACATTAATATCTTCCATTCCTGAAACAGCGATCAAGTCACCAGCTTCAGCTTCATCAATATCAACCTTAGCTAAACCAAGGAATCCCATTAACTTAGTAACTCGGAAGTTTTGCGTAGTTCCATCAAGTTTCATAACAGTAACGTTATCCCCAACCTTGATCTTACCACGGAAGACCCGACCAATTCCGATTCGACCCAAGAAATCATCATAATCAAGCATGGCAACTTGGAATTGTAATGGTTCATCTGAGTTATCGATTGGCGCTGGAATCGTCTTAATGATAGTATCAAAGACTGGCTTCATTGTGTGTTCTTGGGAATCAAGATCATCACTGTAGCTTGAAGTTCCATTCATAGCGGAAGCATACAGAACTGGGAATTCAAGTTGATCTTCATCAGCACCTAATTCAATAAATAAATCAAGCACTTCGTCAACTACTTCTGCAGGACGAGCTCCTTCACGGTCAACCTTGTTAATAACAACGATTGGCGTTAAATGTTGTTCAAGTGCCTTTTTCAAAACGAAACGAGTTTGTGGCATAGTTCCTTCAAATGCATCAACAACTAAAAGAACACCATCAACCATTCGCATGATACGTTCAACTTCACCACCGAAATCGGCATGTCCTGGAGTATCCAAGATATTAATTTGCTTATCACCGTATTTAACGGCAGTATTCTTAGAAAGGATCGTGATTCCACGTTCCTTTTCAATATCATTAGTATCCATGGCACGATCGCCAATTTCTGTGTGTTGGTCCAATGTATCGGATTGTTTTAGCAATTCGTTAACTAAAGTAGTTTTACCGTGGTCAACGTGGGCAATAATAGCGATATTGCGAATGTTGTCTCTTGTTTTCAAGTTATTCCTTCCCTTCACACTAATTAAAATTAGTATTATACAAGATATCCATAATCCTATTCAGTATAATACAAAACCCCTTTTTAAAAAAGGTAATTTGCATTAATCCATAACAAAAGCTGTAACATAATTTGTCACAGCAGAATAGCATTATCTTAAATTATCATTATTTATAGTAACTTAAAATTATAAACTAGTCAAAGCATAGCCCTATATTTTAAACATTTTTCTATCGGAAGCCCGAGCAGCCTTAACGCATTTAAAGATGTTGTAACCAGAGTTATGTTCAAATTCACGTTCAATCGTTCTTTGTTCACCCTTAGCAGGAACGATCTTTTGAAAATTAGTATATGCAGTGAGCAATTTTTGACAATCGGCCCCTTGATTGAGTTCATATGCATCTTCAACTAGTTGATATAGCTTAAATACCTGGGTTAATTCATCACGACTCCAGTCTTCAAACATTGGATACTGGTAATTTGGTTTCATTTTTAAGACCCCTTATTTATATTATTACTAAAAAAGAAAATGTGATAAAATTAAGTGTAAAGAATTTGGAGGGAATTAATTTGTTCTTAATGAAAGATATTGTAAGAGACGGCGATCCCGTCCTAAGAAAACAAGCTCAAAAAGTTAAATTTCCATTAAGTGATTCTGATCAACAATTAGCTAAGGATTTAATGGAATACTTAGAGATCAGTCAAAACGAGGAACTTTGTAAGAAATATCATCTTCGAGCTGGTGTTGGCCTGGCAGCTCCTCAGGTAGGCGTTAGTGAAATGATGGCATCGGTTCTTGTTCCAAACGAAGAAGATCCAGACCATCCTATTTTTAAGGATGTTATCATTAATCCAATTATCGTTTCAAACGCTGTTCAAAGATGTGCGCTTACTGAAGGCGAAGGTTGCTTATCCGTTGATAAGGACATCCCTGGCTACGTTCCACGCTCCGCTAGAATTACACTTAAATACCAAGATGTAAACGGAACTGAACATCAAGTTAGGCTCAAAAACTATCCAGCCATTGTTTGCCAACATGAAATCGACCATCTTCATGGAACTTTATTCTATGACCATATTGACGGGGAGAACCCATTTTCACGCTCAGACGATGAAATTTTCATTGGATAATAAACTGGACGTTGCATTAGCAGCGTCTTTTTTTATTCAGTTAAGCGCTCGATATCATTAATATATTCGCTAGTTGATTGGTTAACAATGTATGCCAGCTCAATGTGGACAAAATTATCATACTGCCATAAGTCTGTAATTTTAATTTGAGAATCATCAATGGCCGTATTTAAATTTCTGCGTTCAAATAGGCTCGTTAATCCTTGCTTTAAAAATGACAATTTATCGTTAACATTATGTTTATCAGAATCCAGTTTATATTCAAAAACTTGAATGCCACGTCCCCAGACATCAGATAACACCTTAGAATGAATGATTTTCAAATTATATTCATTATTACCAAGCTGGGTTAAAAAATCAGTTAAAATTTTTTGACAGTGTTTTTCGGATTTTAATTGTGCTTTTTTGGTTGGATTAACAACGAAAATCCAATGGACTAAGTTATAAACAATGATCGCAATAATAATTCCTAAAAAAGCTTCCCAAAACAATCCTTGATCAACTCCTCTGACTTAATTATTAATTTATTTTAACACGCAATCAATTATATGTAGCTATACTATACTTATTATTTCGAATATGCTAAAATTAGGATAATTTAGTGCTTATAGCACGCGAACGATACAAAAAAGTTTACATAAAATTAAAAAGGAGATTATTAAGTATGATTTTTAAAGTTTTATATCAAGACTCTATCAAACGTACTCCTAGAAGAGAAACTACTAAGAGTATGTATGTTGAGGCTGGTACTGAAGTCGAAGCCAGATCAATGGTTGAATCTATTAAAGATTACAACATCGAATACGTCGAACCACTAGAGGGTAACCATCTTGAATATGAAAAGAAGAGCCCTGATTTTAAAATTACGGAGTTTAAATAATTATGAAAAAACTAAACGTCAAAAATAACGAAACAGCTATTTATGGCGTTGGTGGTTTAGGTGAAATTGGAAAGAATACCTATGGAGTTCAATTTCAAGACGAAATTATCCTAATAGATGCCGGAATTAAGTTTCCTGAAGATGATTTATTAGGTGTTGATTATGTTATCCCAGATTATAATTACTTAATCGAAAATCGCGATAAAATCAAAGCCTTGGTTATTACCCATGGACACGAAGATCATATTGGTGGGGTTCCATACCTATTAAGAGACCTTAATGTTCCAATTTATGCTGGACCACTAGCGCTAGCTTTAATTAAAAACAAGTTGGAAGAACATGGTTTATTGAGAAGTGCTGAAATGCATCGAATTGATGAAAATTCAGTCCTTAAATTTAGAAAAACTAGTGTTTCATTCTTCAGAACTACCCACTCGATTCCTGATACTTTAGGAATTGCTGTGCATACCCCATCTGGGGTAATCGTTCAAACTGGTGATTATAAATTTGATCTTACGCCAGTTACTAACCAGCCACCTGGTCTTCATGAAATGGCTCGCCTTGGTGAAGAAGGCGTTCTTTGTTTAATGTCAGATAGTACCAATGCCGAACGGCCAGTTTGGACTAAGTCTGAAAAATGGGTCGGTAAGTCCGTTCGTCATATTTTTGATGAAGTTCAAGGGCGGATTATTTTCGCTACTTTTGCTTCTAATATTTCAAGAATTAAGACTGCTTGTGACACAGCATTGGCCCATAATCGTAAAATTGCCGTATTCGGAAGAAGTATGGAAGCTGCCATTGTAAATGGACGTGAACTAGGTTATCTAGATATTCCAGACGATGCATTTGTTGATGCTTCTGACCTTTCTTCCCTCCCTGCCAATAAAACGCTAATCCTATGTACTGGTTCGCAAGGTGAACCAATGGCCGCTCTTTCAAGAATTGCCAATGGTACCCATCGACAAATTTCTATCCAACCAAATGATACCGTTGTATTTTCAAGTAATCCAATTCCTGGAAATACGGTTAGTGTTAATAAGGTAATCAATGAGTTAGAAGAAGCCGGTGCAAAGGTAATTCATGGGAAAGTAAACAACATTCATACTTCAGGTCACGGAGGTCAAGAAGAACAAAAATTAATGCTTCGTTTAATGAAGCCAAAGTTCTTTATGCCTATTCATGGTGAATATAGAATGTTAAAGATCCATACTGAATTAGCTGAACAATGTGGAGTTCCACTTAAAAATAGTTTTATCATGGCTAATGGAGATGTATTAGCTTTAACTAAGGATACTGCTAGAATTGCCGGTCATTTCACTGCTGGAGACGTTTATATTGATGGAAATGGAATTGGTGATATTGGTAACGTCGTTCTTCATGATCGTCAAATTCTTTCTGAAGAAGGATTAGTTGTTGTTGTTGCTACCATTAATTTAAATAAACAAGAAATTCAATCTGGTCCAGACTTGTTATCACGTGGATTTGTTTATATGCGCGAATCTGGTAAGCTTTTAGATGAAGGTCGAAAATTAGTATTTAGAACCATTAGAAGAGCCATGCATAATAAGCACGCTACTGAAGCTACTATTCGAAGTGCGATTATTAATGACTTACAAAGATTTTTATTCAATAAGACCGAACGTCATCCATTAATCTTGCCAATGCTAATTATGAACAAACACTAATCTTTAATGAAAAAGCGAATTCATGATTGAATTCGCTTTTTTAAATAACTTATAAAGGAGTGTAATCCCCATTGCAAGCCAGATACCTGATAATTATCAATCCAACTTCCAATAATGGTAAAAGTATGGATACTTGGCAACTGATTAAGAATCAATTGGATGCCAGTAAAATTAATTATCAATATAGAATAACTGAATATCACAACCATGCAAGGTTGATTACAGAACAATATACTAAGGATTATTATGATAATGATCGCTTATATAACGTTCTATTGGTAATTGGTGGCGATGGGACAATTAATCAAGTTATTAGTGGTCAAAAAAACGCCCTCCTTAAGAATAAACAATTAAAAGAGTTTCCAATTGCACTAATTCCAACTGGTAAAAACAACAACTTTGCATTAGAAATGGGTATTAATAAAAATTGGCAGACTGCCCTACAAAATGTATTAAATGCTTCTACAGTACTGGATATTAATTTAGGTTACTACTTTAACAACTTTAATAAACGGTACCATTATTTTTTAAACAACATGGGAATCGGTTTTGAGTCCAATTTATTAAATAGTAAATCTAATTATCATTGGAAATGGCTTCAAAAACATTTTAAAAAAATTAGACGGTTTTGGCGCATTTTAGTTAATTTATATGCAATTAAGGAATTCCCCATGTATATGTATTTAAATGGCCATAGAGAGCAATTTTCAAAAGTAGTATGGGTATGTATTTATAATGGTCCATATTTTGACAATAATAAAAAAATCATGCCAAATGCAAGTATCAAAAAACCTTCGCTAAATATTTTAATAATGGAAAATAAAAATATATTAATAGTAACCTGGTCGATTTTTTTGATGTTTATGGGAAAACAACCTAAGTTTAAATCCGTTCATTCTTTTGATTGTAAAAGTATTAAAATTAGTATCCCATCAATCGAATATGGCAATATTGATAATGAAGAACTTGGTGGACATTTCTATAATGCTAAATTCGGTGTTACTCAGTTTAAATTAGTTGTGTAAATAAAAATAGTTAGTGATAAGAAAAAATTTCTTATCACTAACTATTTTTTTGATGGGACTTATGTAACAGCCCATTTTTAATCTTCGGAAGCATCCATTGCTTCTAAGATCATCTTTAATGTATTACATTTTTTAGTAAGTGTTTTCATTTTATTGCCATACTCTGGTTCAATGGTAATAGTACTATTCCCCTTGGCTAATATTCTAGAATTAGCTGCCTCACTGATTTTTAAATTCTCTAACTCCTTAGCCGCCTGTCTATATTCTACCAAAAGTTCAAATCTATTACTCACTGTAACCACTCCTAACAATATATATGAATTATAGTTATTTAGTTCGTTATTTAAAATAAAGCGTAAGGGTAATATAACACTAATTCATAAATTTGTTAATAGTTTTGCTTAATTTTTATTAAAGATCAGAGTTTAAATGCTCAATAAACATTTGATTTACCGTTTCAGCATAATCATTACTAGATGAAAAAATTACAATTGTGTCATGCCCTGCTAACGTTCCCGAAATACAGTCAAGACTTAAGTCATCAATAACTGCAGCAAGCGTATTTGCATAGCTAGGCAGGGTATGAATAACGTTAATAAATTGAATCTTTTCAGCAGATGTAACCGCCCCATTAATCATTTCATATAGATGGGTCAATTCATTCGGATTATCGTTCTTATAAACTGTATAACGCCAATTATTACCATCCTGTTGTTTAATAATATTCATTTCCCGAATATCACGAGAGATCGTTGCTTGAGTAGCATCAATTCCAGCTTCCTTTAGCTTATGCATTAATTGTTCTTGTTTAGAAATTGGAAACTGGTTAATAATTCTTTCAATTGCAGATTGACGAACTTCTTTTTTCATTAAAATCACTCCTTAATACGAAAAACTATCATACCCTAAAAATAACCCAAGTAAAGCGTAGACACCGAACAGTAAAATAAACACTGCGATTATTTTTTCATACCATTTAAAAATAACCGTTTGGTGATTATCATATTTTTGTAAGTAGTAAAACACAGGAATGCCAAACATAAATAAAATCGTTGTTAATAATATAAAATGAATTCCAGCTGCATATAAAAGCCAGCAAGTATAAACACTAGCAATTAGTCCAATTACGATATTCTTGTTACGAGCTGCGCTTTGATCGAATTGAATTGAATATTTTAACTGATAGAAAGCAGAAAAAGAATATGGAATCAAAATTGCAGCACTGGCAATCGAATAAAATAAATTATAAGCACTATTAGTGAATAAAAAGGTAAACATAAATAATTGAACAATAGTGTTAGTAACTATTAAAGAATGAACTGGGGCGCCGTTTTCATTCTCATTAATAAAGAACTTAGGAAAAGTTCCTGCCTTAGAAGCCTCATAGGGTAACTGACCAGCAAACATCGTAAAAGATAGCCATGCCCCAGCAACCGAAATGATCAATCCTAAGTTAACGATCATGGCCCCCCATTTACCAACCACCCTTTCTAAAAGTGCTGCCATTGCAGGTTGTCCTAAATGAGATAGGCCTGCCTGCTTCATAACTCCAAATGATAATAATGTAATCAACATATAAATTAAAATCACAATAATTAACCCTAGAATAGTAGCTTTTCCAACATCATTGCGATTCTTAGCCCGCCCAGAAAAAACCACAGCTCCTTCAATACCAATAAATACCCAGACTGTAACTAACATCGTACTTCTCACCTGGGATAAAACATCTCTAAATTCAAAATGACCCGTCTTGGTAAACCAAAAATCAGTAGTAAAAACGTTAAGCTTGAAAGCGATGATCATTACCACAATAAAAAGAAAAATTGGAATTAATTTTGCAATCGTTATCATCACATTTATAAAGGATGCTGATTCAATGCCATGTAAAATCATAAAATGACAGCCCCATAGTACACAAGACGCAACTAGAATTGACCAAATATTTTGACCATTTCCAAAAATTGGTAAAAAATAAGCAATGGCACTCATTAATAAGGTTGCATACCCAACAGTTCCTAATAAGGTAGAAAGCCAATATCCCCAAGCCGAATTAAATCCCATATACTTACCAAATCCAGCTTCTGCATAACTAAAAACTCCGGCATCTAGATCTGCCCGTTTTCTAGTTAAATTCTGAAATGTAAATGCTAAGGATAACATTCCGATGGCGGTAATCGCCCAACCAATAATGACTGCACCAGCACCTGCTCCAGTTGCAATATCATGCATAATGTTAAAAACACCACCACCAATAATTGCACCAATTACTAGTCCTACTAGTTCTAATAGGCTTAATTTACGCCTTATATGAGGCATTATATCATCTCTCCTTAATTATATGTTTAATATTTATACGATTTAATGAATAATAAGACACATTTATCAATTATAACGCAATTTTTTATAAAATGGTGATTTTTTTTATAAAAAAAGAACAGCATTAGCTGTTCTCGTTTTCCAATCAATCAAACTATTATTTAGTAATGCGGTCAATTGCTTCTAATTCATCACTAGTAAATGAAACGTTGTCCAAAGCCTTTAAATTAGATTCCAAATGATTAACTTTTGAAGCCCCAGTAATAACACTAGTAACTGCTGGATTATTCAATAACCATGATAAACTCATTTGAGCTAAGGTCTGGTTTCTATTCTTAGCCAAATCATTTAATGCATTGATTCTTTTTACAGCAGAATCAGTCCCATTATTAACTAAGAATCTGTTCGTACTGTGTAAATATAATGAATCAGGAATCCCGTTCAAATACTTATCAGTAAGTAATCCCTCTGCAAGTGGTCCATAAGCAACTAGTCCCTTATTAGCATTAGTTAAGGCATCAATCGTCCCATCATCTTCAATTTCACGATTAAGCAAATTATATGACATTTGATTGACTACGAATGGCGTATGCAATTCCTTAAAGTACTTCATGATTTCCTGTTCTTCTTTACTATAATAATTAGAAATTCCGATGTATAAAGCTTTGCCTGATCTAACTATTCCGTCAAGTGCTTCCGCAGTTTCTTCTAGACTTGTATTAGGGTCAAAACGGTGACTATAGTAAATATCAACATAGTCTAAGCCCATTCGTTTTAGGCTCCGATCTAATGCTGCAACAAGTGTTTTCTTAGATGAAAATGACCCGTAAACACCAGGCCACATATGATAACCGGCCTTGGTAGTAATAATTAGTTCATCCCGATAAGGCTTCAAGTCAGCACGATACACCTGTCCGAACATTCTTTCTGCAGCTCCAGAACCAGGACCATAATTATTGGCTAAATCAAAGCTAAAAATTCCCCGATCGAAAGCGGCTAAAATAGCTGCTTCACTGTCCTTAAAATTAGCGTCATCACCATAACTATGCCACATTCCAAAAGAAAGTGCAGGCAGCTGAAGACCCGAATTACCAGCTCTCCTTACTTTTTGATTATCATATCGATTATCGCTTGCTTTATACATTAAACTCACTCCTAATCTTATTAAAAACTATAAATAAATAATAAGTTGCTTTATAAATCCAGTCAAGAAATTGAAATCAAAAAAGGCAAACTCATTGGTTTGCCCCTTAATTTTACTTATTAAAATATTAGTTAAATAAAACATTCAGCTAAGAATAAATCGTTTATTAGCATCATTATCGTTTACTTTAATTCCCTATTTATAGGGCGTAATCCCATCCATCCCAATCATTGGATCTATTGAGTTACTTTTAATCAGGTCATCAGTTAAAATTTTATCTTTTGAACCACTTTGATCTGCATTTTTAGGTTGAGGTTGAGTTTTATTATTACCATTCATCGTCATTCTAATACGTTCAACCAAACTGGTCCTTCTTCGAATTGGATTATCGTGAACACAACGAACGAACGATTCAAAATCCCCAACCATTATCAATAAATTAGCTGCCCGTGTAACCGCAGTATACAATAAATTTCTTTTCAACATCCTTCCATATTGGGGGAAAGCTGGCAATATGACCATTTTAAATTCGCTTCCCTGTGCTTTATGAATGGTCGTACAATAAGCTAATGAGATTTGATCCCAATTCTTTCTTTGATAAGTTACCTCAACATCATCAAAAGCAATTACTAAATTGTCCTTACTACTATTTTTATTAATATCAATTCCTACAATTTTTCCAATGTCACCATTAAAAACATTATTTTCAGAACTATTGACCAATTGCAAAACCTTATCGCCAATTCGATATTTAAAATCTTTATACTTAACTTCTTTTTGATCTGCACTAGTTTTAGGGTTCAAAATTTCTTGAATAACAGCATTTAAATTGTCAACTCCAATCATTCCCCTGTACATTGGTGCTAATACTTGTATATCAGTAGCGGTAAATCCTCTTTCATGTGCCTTACTGACGACAAATGAAATCGCTGATTCCGCTTGCTGAGAATTACATGAAATAAAAGAACGATCAGACTGTTTATCCTTAAAGTTAGATGGTAACTGACCATTTTTAATATTGTGTGCTAAATCGATAATTGTTGAATCATTATTTTGGCGATAAATAGTATTTAATTCTAGACTTGGAATGACTCCTGATTCTAATAAATCACTAAAAATTTGACCGGGGCCAACTGATGGTAATTGATCCTTATCACCAACTAGAATTACCTTCATATTATTAGGGATTGCACAGATTAGCCTTCTAAACAGATAAGTATCTACCATTGACATCTCATCAACAATTAAAATATCACCATGAATATTATATCCATCAAAATCTTTGTCTTCATTATCGTCATCAATATTCAATCCCAATAGTTTGTGAATTGTGCTAGCTTCCACACCAGTCGTTTCTCGCATTCTCCTAGCTGCCCTACCAGTAGGTGCAGCTAACACAAATGGATAATTACTACTATAATCACGAATTGATAGTGATAAATCATGAATCTTTGCATATAAAGTGATTAACCCCTTAATAATTGTAGTTTTACCAGTTCCTGGTCCACCGGTTAACAAAAATAATTGAGATTGCATTGCTTTTTTCAAAGCATTAACTTGGGATTGATCATAATTGATTTGATTATCAAACTCAATTTCCTTAATCATCTTATTGATATAATTCTCATCTTTTGTTTTAGAATCATCATTATCCATAATTCTTTTTAAATTTTCAGCAATTTGCCATTCAGCATCGTAAATACTCTTTAAATAAATTCGCCCATTCTCACCAACAATTTTATTATCATTGGCTAGCTCCATCATTTGAGCACTAACATCGTCGACATTAACTGAACCATTTCGACTATCATTTAACAGTGACATCGAATTAACAACTACGGTTTGAACGTCAGTATAAGTGCACCCTTGACTAATTAATAACTCATCTAAAACGTTCATTATCCCAGCGCGAATCCTACCACCGTTACTATCATCCACACCAACTTTTTTAGCAAGTTGATCAGCCTTATAAAAACTAATCCCCTTGATATCCTCAACTAACTGGTATGGGTTTTTCCGAATTACTGAAAGGGTACTTTCCCCATATTCATCATAAATTTTAGTGCAAAGTCTCGTTCCAAATCCATAGTTACTTAACTCAATAATAATTTGTTCAAATCCATTATTATTTTGCACCCCCTCAACGATTGAATCACGTTGCTCTTGGGTTAAATCAACAGAATTTAGTACCTTTGGATCATGAATAATATCTTTAATTAGATTCGTTCCTAACGATTCAACAACCCTTTCAGCAGTTTTTTCACCAATTCCAGGAAATTCATCACTTGATAAATATGCAATTAGTCCCCGATTTGTATTAATCGTCTGCATTTCATACTTATTCACTTTAAATTCTTTCCCATACTTAGGGTGATTTATTAATTTCCCCTCAAAACGATAATCCGTTCCTTTTTCCATTTCACCAAAAGTACCCAGGACAACAATATTATCACTATCCCAATTAAAGTTCTTTTTTTGAATATTAACTGATATTAACTTAAAATGATTTTCTGAATCTTCAAAGATAATTGCCCTAATCGTTCCAACGATAAAAAAGGGTTCATTAATTTGAGGAGCGTTCGTTTGATCCAAAATAAATTCCTCCATAACAGATTATTATTTATGCTTCTTTTTTTGAACTTGAATAAATTTTTCAATATCACTTAACCGACTTTGACCCTTATCAAAATAGGTTTTATCATATTGCTCAGCTTTAGCAAAGTAATCGTCAAACGGTTCACCAAGCACCATGGATACGAGCCCACGATCAAAATTAGCCTTTCCATCATTCGGATTATTTTTTAAAATGACATCAAAGAACTGTGCAGATTCAGCAAAATTCCCCAGTGCCAATAAGCTATCTCCTAAAATCCGATTAACGGATGGATCCTGGCGACGCATCCCTTGTGCTGTCAATGCAAATACAACTGCCCGCTTATAATTCTTTTTAGACATATAACTTTGCGCTACCATAAGATACGAATCAAATTGCAATTTTTGGTCATCAATTTGATTAAATTGTTGAATTGCCTTGTCATACTCTCCAGCAGCATAATAAACGTTTCCTAATCCGTACATTAGGGTATTTTGGGCTTTTTTACTTCGATCAGCGAACAACCCCATCGCCTTCATCAATAATTCTTCTGCTTGATTATAATTACGTAGTTGAACTAAAAAGGTCCCTAAATCATAATAAGTTCTGTAATCATGCGGATGATCATCAATATCTTGAACTAATTTATGCAGTGTTGCATCCGCTGCCTTTTGTTTCGCTTCTCGTTGCTTGGCAACCGCCTCTTGGTGTTCTTGATTTTGATTCAAATCATTATTTTCAGTCATTATTATCACTTCCTGATTAAATTGTATCGGTTGAATCTAACTTTCTAGATAAGTATTCTGTATCGTTCCACTTAATCAATTTAAATGTTTTTCCATTGTCATTGGTCTCCAAAATCGTGGTACTAGTATTTGATAATCCCCCGCGCTTACGTAAGTCTGCTAACTTTTCGCCTAACAATGAATTAATCAGTGCATTCAAGGCTGCTCCATGACTCACTACCATTATATTTTGGTTATCTAACGGATAATCATTAACAATCAACTTAATGGCGGGTAGCATCCGTGCTACTACCTCTTGAAAGGTTTCACCACCAATTTCACTATTATCGTACTTTTCTGGATGTTCTCTAAAGTTATTAAATTGTTCTGGAAACGCTTTTTTTACATCGTCAAACTTTTGGCCTTCCATTTTGCCTAAGTGAAATTCTTCTAATCGATTCCACAAACTAATTTTTGGCACAAAGTCAAGTTGATTTCTAATCCGCTCAGCTGTGTATCTAGCGCGCTTGATTGGGCTTGCAAAAACGTGCTCAAATTTAATCGATTTAAAAAAGGCCGCTAATTGATCCATTTCTTGATAACTAGATTTTAAAAGTGGCGAATCTCCACCAGCCCCCTGGTAACGACTTTCTAAGTTCCATTCAGTTTTTCCGTGGCGAATAAAATAAATTTTCATTTTTTTACCCCATAATTTCTAATAAATTAATATCTCATATTCATTATAAACTGAATTTAGATAAAATAAAAACACCATACGTTTGCAAGGTGTTTTTATTTTCAGATTAAAATTTAAATATACTGAAGAACTTCTTCATTTTGATATGCTGCATCAATAATGGCGGAACCTAAGCACTCCTTACCATCATATAACACAACTGCTTGACCAGGGGTAACAGCACGTGCTGGATCATCAAAAATGACCCGAATCCGTTTTTGATCAGCGCTAACTTTCACGGTAACGCCACAATCTTTTTGGCGATATCTGAATTTAGCGGTACAGTGAAACTCACTTCCCCGCTCTGAGATATCATTGACCCAAAAGGCATCGGAAGCATCTAGATAATCAGCATAAAGATGCTCATTTTCATACCCCTTACCAACGTATAAGATGTTCTTAGAGAGGTCTTTCCCTACTACGAACCATGGACGATTATCTTTACCATCGCCACCAATTCCAAGGCCCCGACGTTGGCCAATCGTATAGTACATTAAACCGTCATGGTGGCCCTTTTCTTGACCATCAAAGGTCATCATCTTACCAGGAGTAGCGGGAAGGTATTGACCCAAAAAGTTCTTGAAGTTCTTTTCACCGATGAAACAAATCCCAACTGAATCCTTCTTATCAGCAACAGCTAAGTTTGCTTCACGCGCAATTTTACGAACTTGTGGCTTGATCATCCCGCCCAATGGGAACATGACCCGATCTAATTGATCAGCAGAAAGTTGACTTAAAAAGTAAGTCTGATCTTTGTTGGAATCGGTTGCCCGCAACAAATGATTATGGCCATCTTCATCACGATATAATTGAGCATAATGGCCAGTTGCAATGTAATCAGCACCTAATTCTAGGGCATAGTCCAAAAACGCCTTGAATTTAATTTCCTTATTACAAATTACATCGGGATCTGGAGTTCGGCCTTTCTTATACTCGTCTAAAAAGTAAGTAAAGACCCGATCCCAATATTCTTTTTCAAAGTTAACTGAGTAGTAGGGAATCCCAATTTGAGAAGCCACTTTAGCAACATCTTTGTAGTCTTCAGTTGCGGTACAGACACCATTTTCATCGGTGTCATCCCAATTCTTCATGAAAACTCCTACCACATCGTATCCTTGTTGTTTTAGAACGTAAGCAGTCACGGAAGAATCCACGCCACCACTCATTCCAACAACAACCCGAATTTTACTATTATCGGTCATTTGTTTATCACCATCATTTCTTTAGATTTCTGAGAATCCACGATTTGAAGGTCGCAATTTCCAGTATTTAATATCTTACTAACTAAAAGAAAGAAATGCAAATTAATTGGCTAATGTAAGCACCTTTCTTAAAATTAAGTTTTGAATTTGATAATTTAGCTGTTCAACATCATCAGGATGCTTGTCGTCCTTAAAAAGGTCTACCTTGCGTAATCCCTTAGCATCGGTAACAGCTAATTTCAACTGTTTTAAATCCTTACTAATTGATACTTTTAAATTAAATCCAATGTTGGGGTTCACACCACTTAGTAACTGTTTTAAAACAAAACTGCCATTATTTAATTTTTTAAAGCCCAAGTCTAGCAACGTAAATTGCTTAATTTCAGGACTGACTTTAAAATTACGGTCATCCCCAGTGAATTGATCAACATCTGAAAAAGCCATTGAGCATCCCCCCTATTTATCTTTTTTTAATCGATGGATAATTTTAGTAGTTTCACTAATGAATGCATTAATATCTTCCTCAGTTGTGTAATTACCAAAGCTGACCCGAATTGATTCACCAATCCGTGGACTTTGTTTCCCGAACATCGCAACTAAAACATGGGAAGGTTCAATACTACCTGCCGTACATGCGGAACCACCTGAAACTGCAATGCCAGCCAGATCAAGATTCGTTTGTAAAACGTAAGTTGAAATTCCCTTGAACCAGAGATTCAACACGTGATTTAGGTTTGCATGCGATACCTGGCCATTTACTTCAAAATCAATTCCGTTATCGGTCAACCCGTTAATGATCATTTCCTTGAAGTGGTAATACTTTGCTTGTCGACGCTTCTTTTCAACTGGGTCCACCAAAGCAACTGCAGTTGCAAAGCCAGAAATTCCAGGAACATTTTCAGTTCCAGCACGACGCTTCATTTCTTGATCACCACCCTTAATAAAACTAGGGAAACTGATCTGACTTTGCCGATATAAAAAGCCCATCATCTTCGGACCGTTAATTTTATGCGCTGAAGTTGACAACATATCAATATGGTCAGCCTTAACATCAATATCAACTAACCCGTATGCTTGAACGGCATCAGTATGAAACCAAGCTTGATGATCCTTTAGCAATTCACCAATTTCATGAATTGGCATCCGACTTCCGACTTCATTATTACCACTCATGATTGTAACCAAAATGGTTTCATCATCTAAAGCATCTTTTAAATCTTGAATTGAAATATTACCATTTTCATCAACGGGAAGATAAGTTACCCTAAACCCCTTTGTTTCTAGATACTGTAATGGTTTTAATACTGCTTCGTGTTCGATCGCAGTTGTAATAATGTGTTTTCCCAGTGCCTGTCTAGATTCAGCGGTTTGGATAATAGCGGTGTTATCACTTTCAGAGCCACCACTAGTAAACACAATTTCATTATCATTAGCATTAATACTTTTGGCGATTACATGCCGACTATCCTCTAAAATACTATGGGATTGCCGCCCTAAACCATAAAGCGTTGAGGCGTTCCCAAAAACATTTTTAAATTTATCGTTCATGTCGGCTAAAACTTCATCAGCAATTGGGGTTGTTGCTGCATTATCTAAATAAATTTCGTTCAAATTTAGCCACCTATCCCTTTATTAATTTTGGTTCTGTAAAAAGTTCAACATCATCTTAGCAGATCGTTTACCAGCTTCAACCACAAATTCATTAAAACTCATATCAGCATTTTCATCACCAACATCGGACATTGCTCTAATCACAACATATGGAATGTGGAATTGATTGGCAACTTGACCAACTGCGGCCCCTTCCATTTCACTGGAAAGCGCATCTGGAAAGTGACTTAAAATATTATCAATTTGCTTTTGGCTAGCAATAAACTGATCGCCAGAAACAATTAAACCGGTTTTGGCTTCTAGCCCAACTGATTCAGCTGCAGCCATTACCTTGTCAACAAACGATTGATCAGCTTTGAAACGCGCTGGTTGGTCTGGGACTTGACCATAATCATAGCCGGCAGCTGTTGCATCAGCATCGTGATAAGCAGTTTCAGTTGAAACTACAACGTCACCCACCGATAATCCCTTACCAATTCCAGCAGCAGAACCAGTGTTAATAATAATGTCAACATCAAATTCAGTCACTAATAATACAGATGTAATTCCAGCTTCGACTTTACCAATTCCTGATTTTACTAATACTACCGATTCACCGTTGATTGTCCCAGCAAAAAAGTCAATTCCCTTGATGTTCTTTTTCGTTTCATTTTCCAAATTATCATGAAGACTCTTAATTTCTTCATCCATTGCACATAAAATTCCGTATTTCATCAAAAACACTCCTTAATTTACAAAAAATAGCACTAATAATACGGCGATTATCCCTAACGCAAATAATAAAATGAACGTATCTAAACGATGAGCTAACTTTTTAGAACGTTGCTCAGCGATATTGCGCTTCATTTCTTTATCTTCCCAAATTTGATTTTCACGTTTCTTTTGACGACTAAACGTTTGATCATCAAATTCATCATCAGTAGTTACACCAATTTCAGTATCATTATTCTCACGATTACGGAGTTTGCGATACTGTTCTCTGGTTAGATATTTTGAATCATCATCAGAATCAAAATGGTTATTCTCGCTAATTAAAACCACCTACTTACTTAGTAATTCCCAATAGAGGATTGCCATTGAAGTCTTAGCATCCTTTATTTTACCACTATTCAATAGTGCCTTTGCCTCTGCTAGTGAGTACTCTTTAATTCCCAAGTATTCACCCTTATCCCGTGGCAACTCGTCTTTAACTGGTTGTAAATCCGTTGCTAAATAGAGGTCCATATATTCATCCGAAAAACCGACCGAGGTATAAAAACCAGTCAAATGTTTTAGAGTCTTAGCATGATAACGAACCTCTTCATTCAACTCCCTTATCATCGCTTCCTCAGAAGAACCAGTATCTCTAGAATCGACCTTACCTGCGGGAATTTCCAATGTTACTTCCTGGACTGGTGCCCGCCATTGAGTTTCCATCAACATTTTATTATCCGCTGTGATTACAAGAGCAGCTACCGCTTTAGAATGATAAACAATATCACGACTAGCCTCTTGACCATTAGGTAATAAAACCGTTTGTTTTTCAACGTCGATAATCGAACCATGATACTTAGGCTCTTTTTTGATTACCTTTTCCTCTAAATTCATTAATATCACCTATTTTCATTAACTATTATAATTTTAGCGATAATTAATTCACTTTGCAATTTAATTAGTTTCAATTGGTTGCACCTTCGCTGCTTGAGGACCTTTTTGACCGTTCACAACTACGTATTGCACCTGTTCACCAGGCGTAAGCGTCTTAAAGCCATCCCCCACAATTGCGGAAAAATGAACAAATAACTTATTTTTATCGGCTTCTCTAATGTACCCAAACCCCTTATTTTTATCGTATTCTAAAACAGTTCCAAGTAACATTTCATCATTTCCTTTCTAATTAAAAAAGCTGGGAAAACTCCCAGCTTTTTGATTATTCAGTGAAACCTTCAGTAGCAGTTTCAGGGAATTCTTGTTTAACAATTGCGGCACAACGTTGACAGAATTCAGGATAGTCAGGATCAGCCCCAACATCTTGAGTAACTAAACGACAACGTTCACAAACCTTACCTTCAGCCTTTTCAACGGTAATCGCAACATCATCACCGTACTTATCAGCATCAGCAGGAGCTTCTTGGTAATCCTTAACATCAAGTTGAGAAACCAATAGCACTTGTTTAACATTGGTATTTAAGTCTTGTAATAATTGTTGATCTTTTTCACTAAGGTAAAGGGTTAACTTAGCTTCTGAAGCCTTCCCAATTAGTTTTTGATCACGAACTTCTTCAAGCGACTTCAAAACGTTCTCACGAACATTCATGAATTGATTCCAATTAGTAAGTAATGCATCTTCGTTCGCAAATTTTTCTGGAACTGGCATTTCTGATAATTGTGCAAATTCTTCTGGTTCCTTCAAGAATTGCCAAACTTCTTCAGTTGTGTGTGGCATTACAGGGGTTAATAACTTCGTTAATGCAACTACTGCATTGTACACAACGGTTTGCATTGAGCGTCTAGAAGCACTGTCCTTAGCATCAATATATAAAATATCCTTGGCAATATCCAAGTAGAAAGCTGATAGATCAGCATTCACGAACTTCAATACGGTCTTGTAAATGCTCAAGAAATCATAGCTGTCATAGTAACCCTTCACTTCAGCAATAAAGTGGTTCAATTTTACTGACATAAATTGATCTAAAGCACTCATTTTTTCAAATGGCACCGCATTCGTCTTTGGATCATAGTCACTAGTATTAGCAAGCATGTATCTAATCGTATTTCTGATCTTCTTGTAACTGTCAGACACCTTAACAAAGTTTGCCATTGAAACCCGTACATCAGCAGAAGTATCAACTGAAGTAACCCAGGTTCTAACGATATCTGCCCCCATCTTCTCAATCACTTCTGAAGGTGCAATCGTGTTTCCAAGGGACTTACTCATCTTGTGACCTTCACCATCAAGTGTAAATCCTTGTGAGACCAATTGTTTGTATGGCGCATGCCCAGAAACAGCAACACTAGTGATTAAACTAGAGTTGAACCAACCACGGTATTGGTCAGACCCTTCCAAGTACATATCAGATGGATAAGTAAGGTATGAACGTTCTGCAAGCACCCCTTGGTGAGAGGAACCAGAATCGAACCAAACATCCATGATGTCATTTTCCTTGGTAAACTTACCATTTGGTGAGTGTTCATTAGTGTAGCCTTCAGGTAATAGATCCTTAGCTTCACGTTCAAACCAAACATCTGAACCGTACTTGCCAAATAGATCGGCAACATGGTCAACAGTTTCTTTTTCAATGATTGGGGTCCCATCTTCACCATAGAAAATTGGAAGTGGCACTCCCCAAACCCGTTGTCTGGAAATTACCCAATCACCACGGTTAGCAATCATATTGTGAAGCCGCTTTTGACCCCAGTCAGGCTTAAATTTAACTTCATCAATCGCTGCTAAAATCTTGTCCTTAATTTTATCAACGGAAGCAAACCATTGGGTCGTTGCTCGATAAATGATTGGTTTTTTAGTCCGCCAATCAAATGGGTAACTATGTTCAATTGGCATGTACTTAAGCATTAAGTTTAATTCTTTTAACTTATCTAATGAAATTTGGTTCGCATCTTCGTAGAAGACTCCTTCGAAGTCCTTACCAGCTTCCTTAGTTAAGTATCCTTTGGAATCAACATCAACGAAAACGTCTAAGCCATACTTCTTACCAACTTGGTAGTCATCGTCCCCAAATCCAGGAGCGGTATGCACTAACCCAGTCCCTGCATCTAAAGTAACGAAATCACCCAACATCGTTAATAAATGACGACTAGGATCAAATGGATGTTCTGCTTCAACATATTCCAAATCCTTACCCTTAAGGGTTTTCACTACTTCATAATTGTCCCAGCCGAACAATTCAGCATCCTTGCTTAATAGGTCAGTAGCAACAACAAACTTCCGATCGTCACCCTCTGGTTTAACAACTGAGTAATCAAAATCAGCTGAAACCGTGATTCCCATTGAAGCTGGAATGGTCCAAGGAGTAGTGGTCCAAACAGCTAAATAAGTATTATCATCTAAGACACCCTTACCATCAACCACTTTTTCACCATAAAATGCGGATGGGGAAGTAACGTCATGATATTCAACTTCGGCTTCTGCCAATGCTGATTCAGATGACCATGACCAAATAACGGGCTTCAAACCGCGGTAAATCAAACCACTTTCTGCCATCTTACCAAAAACTCTAATTTCAGCAGCTTCAAATTCTGGCGCTAAAGTTAGGTATGGGTTATCCCATTCTCCACCAACCCCAAGACGCTTAAATTCAGCTTTTTGACGGTCAACTTGCTTTAAGGCATAGTCATGACACAATTTTCTGAAATCATTGGTACTCATTTTTTTACGATCATAACCAGCTTGAGTAAGCTTTTGTTCAATTGGAAGACCGTGAGTATCCCAACCAGGAACGTATGGTGATCTAAAGCCATTCATGGATTTGTAACGAACGATAAAGTCCTTTGAAATCTTGTTCATTGCGTGTCCCATGTGAATATCACCATTAGCATATGGAGGTCCATCATGAAGTACAAAAGAAGGCTTGCCTTCATTTAACTTTTGGCGTTGTTCATAAACTTTATTTTCTGCCCATACATTTTGGCGTTCAACTTCTTTTACTGGTAAGTTACCGCGCATTTTAAATTTGGTCTTACCTAAATTCAATGTATCCTTTACTCGCATTCCAATCCACTCCTTTTGAATTTATATACAAAAAAAGACCTCATCCAAGGGACGAAATCTTCCGTGGTACCACCCAATTTTAGAATATATAAATTCTCTTATTTGATAATTGAATTGACTATGTATAATAGCCAGGGTTGATGGAAAATAATAAAATGATCCTGTCGAACTCTCACCATTCTCCGACTCGCTTAAGGAACTTTACACTTTCGCTACCCCATTCAATAATTATTATTAAATTTATCTTGAAGATCCATCTGGATAGTAGACAACGGTTGGATCACCAAACTGATTTGGTCCACTAACCATATTTGAATCTTGATTTGATTCTACACTCTTAGATTGTGAGTTGTCAAGATTATGCAATAAATCATTAATAGATTTATCTTGACCAGTATTTAAAACGTCATCCCAATTACTGCTTTGGATAAAGTCTAGCTGACCCTGTAGTAAATGTAAGATTTTTTCTCTAAATGATTTAGTAGATTGCTTTAATGTACTAATTTCCGAATTTAAAGAATTTGCCTGTTGGGTAGCTTCATAAATGATTTGATTAGCACGTTGATTAGCGTCGTTAATAATATTATTAGCTTGTTGATTAGCATTATTAACGACCACCTGTGCTTCACCATTGGCACTATTTTTAACTTGATCAGCGGCTTGTTGAGCAACTAAAATTGATTGATTAAGCGAATTTTGCAAATCATTAAAGTGTTTTAGCTTGGCTTGAGTATCATTTAAAGCAGCCCTTAAATCATCATTTTGCTTAATTGTAATTTGATAGTCCTTGATAATTTGATCCAAAAAGTCATTAACCTGATCAATATTATACCCGCGCATTTTAACTGAAAATTCTTTGTTATGAATATCCTGTGGACTTAATACCATGTTCATTCCCCCAGATCATTTTTTTAGTATCGATAAACTAATCCGCAACTTATTACGGCGACTAACACCCGTTATTTGCGTAACTTTAAGCCGTCCATATCCACGAACTGATAAAACATCATTAATTTCAAGTTCATAATCAGGGCGATTAAATTCACCCCAATTTAAATGTATTTTACCATGTGTAACCAACTCTTTGGCAATGTTTCTCGAAATATTAAATCCTTTTGAAATAATATTATCAATTCTAAGTGATGATGCCGTTGTATTGATTGTTTTCCATTCATTTAATGGTTCAATCATTTTATTAATGGGTAACGGCTTCAAATGGACTTTAATCTTACCAATTCGATCAATTTGATTTCTTAGGTACGTTTCCATCTCAACCTCAGTTACGAACTGCCAGCGAGTCCCATCAAATAGAATATCACCAATCACGTTTCTTTCAATTCCGGAACCAATTAAAGTGCCTAAAATTTGACTATGGTGTAAATTAGCAAATTTAACTGGATAATTAATTTCAAAAAGACACAGTCTAAAATCATCAGTTGTTGGTTCAAAATAACTAGGATAAACTAAAGCCCGTTTCATTTCAGAATTATGTAATCCCCCGAAACAAGAAAGACTAACATCTTCATGACTATTAACAATTATCGTTAATAAATAAACTTGTCTGGGGTTCAAAAAACTAGTTAAAATTGGACGATATTCATTAATTGACTGGTTAACCAAGTCATCCATTAACTCCAAAAAAGGAATTTCATCTTTTCTAAAATGTTGTTCTATATTTGCATTCATAATAAACTTAATACCAGGAATTCAATTCTTCCTAAAACACTCTGCAGTAATTGGAGCAAGATTAAAGCAATTAATGGCGATATATCCACCATTCCAATTCTTGCAAAACTAAATAACCGTAAAAATGGATTTACAAATCGACCAATAAATTGACCAAACGTTGAAAACGAAGCGTTTGGTAACCATGTTAATAAACAGCTAACTGCAATCATTAACATGTAAATAGATATCAATCCATTTAAAATAAAAAAGAACAGGTCAATAGTGGTAACTAGCATATTTTGTTAGTCCAGCTCCTTATCTAAAGCGATCACCTAAACCCTTCTTCTCATCTCCATCAATTTCAAATTTGTGAGGAGTGAAAAGAAAAACCCGACTGCCAATTCGTTCAACATTGCCATCTAGAGTAAAAACCGTCCCGCTTAAAAAATCAATGATCCGTGTCACAGAATTACTATCTGTATGCGAAAAGTTAACAATTGCGGCATTATTATCAATTAAACTACCGGCAATTTTTTTAGCATCTGAATAAATGCGTGGTTCAAAAATTGAAATTTTACTATTTGGGGTTTGCTTTTGTTGAATTGAAACAATTTTCTTATCATTTTGCGAAAAGGAAGGATTTGGTTTTGGCTTCTCATGGTGAATTTGAGGTGTTGATTGATTAATATTATCCTTTTTAGGCCGTTGCAATTCATCCTCATCATCATCGTCAAGGCCAAAAAATTTACTAAATTTAAATTTATCAGACAAAAGAGCCACTCCCCTCAAGTAATGAATTATTTATTACGACGACGAAACTTGAAGAATGGTGGTAAATCATCATCTGAATCATCATTATTGTTGTTCGAATTTGTGTCAATATTATTAGCGTCAAATGGGTCAAAACTAGAATGTTCTTTTTCTGAATTCCGTTGATCATTACCATTTGATGGTTGATTATTAATATCCCAATTATCAACAGGATCGACCTGAGATTGGTGGCGAGGTTTAGTCACATTATTATTGTTTAGGTCACTACTTCTAGGGGTCGTAGCATTTCCAGCGTTAATATTTCTAGTCGTTTGTGGATGGTCACTATTTCCCTTGTCGATTCCAGTTGCAATAACCGTAACTCGAACTTCATCTCCTAAATCCTTATCAATTGAAGTCCCAAAGATAATGTTAACATCACTACTAGTTGATTGAGCAACGATCGAAGAAGCATCTTGAGCTTCGAATAATGATAAGTCAGGCCCACCAGTAATATTCAAAAGCACTTGTTGTGCACCATCGATTGAAGCTTCTAATAATGGTGAAGAGATGGCTTTCTTAGTTGCTTCAGCAGTTCTATTTTCACCAGTAGCAGAGCCAACTCCCATTAAAGCTGAACCTTGATTTTGCATTACTGTCTTAACGTCAGCAAAATCCAAATTAACGTAACCAGGGTTTGTAATTAAGTCTGAAATTCCTTGGACCCCTTGCCGTAAAACATTATCAGCTTCTTTAAAAGCTTCCATCATTGGGGTCTTTTTATCAACCATTTCTAACAAGCGATTATTAGCAATCACGATTAAGGTATCGACATTTTCCTTTAAGGCTGAAACACCCTCGGCAGCATAGCGAGAACGCTTAGGTCCTTCAAAACTAAATGGACGGGTAACAACCCCAACGGTCAAGGCGCCTTGATCCTTAGCAATTTTGGCTGCAATTGGCGCAGCTCCATTACCAGTACCACCACCCATTCCAGCAGTAACAAAAACCATGTCGGCACCCTCAAGGGCTTCTCCAATTGCTTCTTCGCTTTCTTCAGCTGCCTTACTTCCCACTTCAGGGTTAGAACCGGCTCCTAGCCCACGTGTTAACTTAGGCCCTAATTGAATTTTGGTTTCAGCTTGAGAGGTATCTAATGCTTGAACATCAGTATTTGCAACGATGAATTCAACACCCTTTACATCATCCGCAATCATTCGATTAACAGCATTACTACCTCCGCCACCAATCCCAATTACTTTTATTTTGGCACCCTTATTTTCAGATGCATCTAGTGAAAATTCCATTGTAAATTCCTCCGTTTAATTAGTCGTCAAGTAAGTTGCGAAAAAAATTAGTAATTGATTTACCAATCTTCTTTTTATTTTTAGAACGTGATTTGGGCTCATCATAAGATTCGTTTTCATCAAACTGCCCATCTTCTAATTCATTATCGTGATCATTAGAATCAACATTATTATCAATGTTATTCGCTTTAAATGTTGCACCGCTTTTTAGGACAGAACGAACTAGCACTTCAATTTCACTCATATTAGCTCGATATGAAACCAAAGCTAATGACAATGCATATGAAGGATGTCTTAATCCCATTTGATTTGGAACGAATACCTTAACATTATTATTAAAGGTATCTGCTGCCAAAGTATCAATCCCTGGAAGTGCTGAAACACCACCAGTAAGTACAATCCCACCTGGTAATCCCAAAGCTGAAACGCTACTTAAACCTTGCTTGAGACGGTCAAATATTTGTTCAAGGCGTGCCTGGATGATTTCAGAAAGAATTTTTTCTGATATTTGAGAAGACTGACTCTGGCCAACAACATCAACTGGAAACTTACTTTCGTCGGAAGCATCCATTGAATCAGCATAACCGTAGTCTCGTTTTAACTTTTCAGCGCTCTCCATTGAAGTGTTTAAAACTACTGAAATGTCCTTAGTAATAAACTCGCCACCCTCTTTATCGACGGTAGTGTACTTTAATTGGCGATCATGAATTACTGAAGCAGTAGATTGACCACCACCTAAATCAACTAAAATCGTCCCAAAATCCTGTTCACCATCGTCAAGTAGGTATTTTCCCAATGCTAGTGGACTTACAATCGTAGATTCAATGTTTAAGCCTGCTTTTTGAACTGCTCGTTCAACGTTATGAATAATGGTCTTAGGTCCCGTAATAATATGACCACGCATCTCTAAGCGGACCCCAACCATTCCACGTGGATCTTTAATTCCATCAAACCCGTCAACGATAAACTGATCAGGAATTGCATCAATAACCTGTCTCTCTGGTGGTAAGTTCTTTACCATTGCAGAAATCGTAACTTGTTGTACATCCGTATCTTTAATTTCTCTTGATTGATCAGAAATTGCAACCATTCCGCTACAAGGTTCAATCTTAATCAAATTAGCGGGAATTCCAACTACAACATCTTGAATTTGGATGCTAGCCTTTTCTTCAGCTTGATTTACCGCGTTTTTAATTGATTGAGCTGCTTTATCGATGTCAACGATGATTCCCCTATCAACACCCTCAGAATTAGAATTTCCAACTCCTAAGACATTCATTTGTCCCTTAACTTCTTCAGCAACAATAACCTTGATTGAGGTCGTTCCAATATCCAGTCCAACATATAATCCTGAATTATCCATATTAGCCGGGAAACCTCCAATGTATTAGATTATTTTTAATAATTGATATTAAAATTGACTCCATTTTATTTATATTTATAGTAATAATAAATCGTTTAAAATCATGATAATTTTAACACAAACAGCTTAATTACAAAAGATTAACTAATAAGAATTAACATTATTTTTTACTTTTGATTGGATATGAATAAGCCCCCACTTCTAAGTTAACCACGGATGGTTTTTTTATTTTAGAAACAATTGAAGGATAATAATTCATTTTCGAACCAAAAGTATCACTTTTTGCATATACAATGTTTTTATCGTGCATAGTCAATTTAATCCTTTCTGGATTATAACTAGTCGGATCCTTTTGAATTTTAATAATGTTACTCTTAATTGATTTGGATAATTTACTATACTGAATTGTAATTGATTTTAAATTATTATTTGGTTTGAAATTAACGAAAATTGGCAAATTAGTTGATGGTGAAAGTAAATACCGATTTATTATTTCGCCATTATCAACGACAATATAATATTTACCCTTGCTGTACAAATAACCAGCTGTACCATATTCCACTATCTTAAACCGAACATGATTAAAGTTCGTAATTTTAAAGTCAGCGGTCTTAACCTGTGGATTTCGCTTTAAAAAATCATTAATAATTTGTTGATGATGATTAAAAGCATAAATTACTGAATCGCCATTTTTTATTGGCATTGAGGTAACGATATCACTAGAATTTAGTTTCTTTTCCCCTTCAACTGAACGTCCAGCAATCCTACTTAATGGTGAAACTAAGTATATAAGAAAAAGTAACAATAACAATAAGATGCTCATAGCAAGACTAAACTTAAATAACACTAAATTAAATTTAAAGTTAAGTGGATTATTGCTAAAATAACTTTTCTTTATCTTTTGACTCTTTTGATAACGCTTCTGATATTGTTCCCAAGGAGTCTGTTTAACAGAATCATTTTGATCAAATTTTATTTTTTTAACCATCTAACAAACTCCTCTCTAAATTAAGCATCAATAACAGTACACATTACCTTATATAATTTAGTGGCCGCATCAGGAACCCCAATTTCTTTGGATTTCTGGGCCATTTCCAATCTTTTTTTATCATCATGCATTAATTTATCAATATTTTGTACCAACGTCTGAGCATTTAAATCATCCTCTGTAATCATTAAAGCAGCACCGTTATCAACTAAACTCTTTGCATTTTTGGTTTGATGATCAGCGGTAACGTAAGGACTAGGAATTAAAATTGCAGGAATCCCAATTGCAGTAATTTCAGCAAGACTAGTTGCTCCAGCTCGACCAACGATCAAATCCACCTTGGGTAGCATTTCTGGCATGTTAGAAATATAAGGTTTAATAACGATGTTGGCTCCTAATTTATATTTACCTAGTTCTTCTGAAACCGTCTCATATCGATTCTGGCCAGTAACAAACAGTACTTGATAACTTCTTTGACTAAATGCCTGCATTGCACCAATTGTTGATTCATTGATTTTCAAAGCTCCTTGGCTCCCACCAAAAATTAAAACAGTTGGTACATTATCCTTTAATCCATATTCAGACCAATTAAAATGACTTACCACACTAGCAGCTTGTTGGGCTCTGGGATTACCAACAAAAACGACCTTGTCCTTAGGAAATTCCTTTGCTGCAGCATGAAAGGCAATTCCAATTTTGTCTACATACCTGGCCAAAAAACGATTCGTTAGCCCAACAATGCTATTTTGTTCGTGAATCATAGTTTTAATGTGCATCTTATGAGCAGCATAGACTACGGCACCAGAAACATATCCACCAGTCCCAATGACCATGTCAGGTTTGAATTGCTTAATAATTTTTTTCGAATCATGGACACTTTTCAAGAATAAACCAACTGTTTTAAAGTTTTCAAGTGACAATGACCTTTTAAAGCCTTGAATCTTAAGTTCCTTAAATGGAATCCCTTTTTGTGGGACAATATTTTTTTCAAGTCCACGCGTAGAACCGATATAAAGAATTTCAGAATCAGGGGCTTGTTTTTTTACTTCTTCAATTAACGCTAGTGCTGGATAAATATGACCACCAGTTCCACCACCAGATACAATCAAGCGCATTATTTTTCCTCCTGTTTTCCAGTTAGTTTCTCAACATCCCTTATAAATTCATCTCCACGAACCTCAAACGTCTTAAATTGATCCCAACTAGCATTAGCTGGCGAAAGCAGGACAATATCACCGGGGTTACTCATTTCATAAGCGGCTGGCACTGCATCATCTAAAGTATCAACCAATTTAATTTGTGGAACTTGAGCCTGTTTAGCAGCATCAGCTAATAAATGTTTAGTTTCACCAAATAACACAATGCCCTTAACGTGTTTCGATAAATCAGGAATTAACTTATCAAATGTATAGCCCCGATCTAACCCACCAGCTAGTAGCACGATTGGATCATTAAAACCTCTTAAAGCCATTTGGGTAGCCTCAATATCAGTTGCCTTTGAGTCATTATAAAACTTTCTGCCATCTGCGGTTAAAACATATTGAACCCGATGTCGAACGCCTCCAAATGTAGTTAAAACATGCTTAATTGCTTGATTTGATTTTCCCATAATTTTAGCCACTGCAATTGCTGCTAGTGCATTTTCAACGTTTTGTTCACCTGGAATCCTGATTTCATCAGCATCCATAATATAATCATGCTTAAAATATAGCCGCCCATCTTCTGCGTATGCACCATCCTTAGATTTTGCTAGTCTAGAGAACGGCACAATTTGAGCATGACTTTGTTGACTTAACGTTTGTAATTCTTCTGAATCAAAATTAACCACAAAAAAATCATCAGCATTTTGATTCATTGTAATGCGCATCTTAGCTTTAACGTAATTTTCACGTGTTTTATGGTAATCTAAGTGATTAGCAAAAATATTAGTTAGAACGGCAATGTGAGGATGTAATTTAGTAATACCGAGCAACATAAAACTAGAAATTTCCATAACTACCGTATCAGTCGGCGTTGTTTGTTCAGCAACTTTAGAAGCAGAAATTCCGATGTTTCCGACAGAATATGCCTTACCAGCGTTACGTTCCTGATTTAACATTTTAGTAATCATGGTAGTAGTGGTTGTTTTACCATTACTACCGGTCACACAAATCAATTCACCCTCATTGATTTCACTTGCTAGTTCAACTTCAGTGATAATTGGTATTTTTAGTGCCATTGCTCTTCTTACTACTACATTATCATAATTAATTCCTGGATTCTTAACCATTAAATCAAAGTGTGCATCCAATAAGTCATCAGGATGACCACCAACTATTAAGCTCACTGCTTGATTTAATTGATCTAAACTGGTTAGTTTGGATTCTGGTTGTGAATCATTCAAGGTAACTTTAGCACCTAGTCGAATTAATAAATTCGCAGCATTGATACCACTTTTTCCAGCACCTAATACTAAAACATTTTTATTTTGATAATCACTAATTGATTTCATTTCACTGCCTCCAAGTTAATCAAAAATAATTAAATAATGAATAGGACTCCAGTAATTGCTGCGAATAAACCCACAAGCCAAAATACAATATCAACTTTCCATTCAGACCAACCACTCATTTCAAAATGATGATGAATTGGTGACATTTTAAAGATTCTTTTCCCAGTTAGTTTAAAAGATGCTACCTGCATGATAACGCTTAGGGTCTCAATTACAAATATAATTCCAATCCAAATTAATGATAATTCATGATGAACCAGTATTGAAACGGCAGCTAATGCACCGCCCAATGCTAATGAACCCATATCCCCCATAAAAATTTTAGCTGGTTTATGATTAAAAATAATAAATGCAATCATTGCACCAACGACTGCTGAACAAAAAATCACAACCTCAAATTGATGCTGAAAATAAGCAATAAATCCATAAGCAGCAAACGCAATAATAGATAAGCCCGAAACTAAACCGTCTAATCCGTCAGTTAAATTAACAGCGTTAGAGAACCCAGTTAACCAAATAATTATAAAAATTGCATATAACCATCCCAAATGAATATCACCAATTCCTGGGATTCTCAATGCTAATGGAAAATAGGCACTAAACACCCATGTAAATACAATTCCACCTATAATTTGGCCTAAAAACTTTTGCCATGCTTTAAGCCCCTCGTTTTGGCGCTTAAACAATTTTATACTATCATCCCACATCCCCAACAATCCATATAGAACTAATATGAATAGTAAGATCAGTAAAGTCGGCTTCATTTGGCCAACCAAAATTGAATAGCAGACACTGGTAATGATGATTGCAATAATAAACCATAATCCACCCATTGTTGGAGTCCCAGACTTCTTTTCATGCCATTTGGGGCCTTCTTCTCTAATCATTTGTCCCTCATGCTTAGATCTAAAATAATTAATTAATTTTGGCATTCCAAGCAATGTAATTAAAAAACTAACTAGTATTGGTATAATCCAATCCATAACTTTATCAATCCTTATTATTTATTAAATTTAACACTAAGCGTCTCATTCGACTCAATTAAATCACCAGAATTAATACTCTGTTTTTGTAAAGAGCCTTCACCACTGGCTTTTAGTTTCAGACCAGTTAGCTGACAGTAAATAGCAACATCTGATTCACTCCAACCCTTTAAACTGATCATTCTTTGTGGTCCGTTGGTTATTAAAATAATCTTACGGTTTTTTAGAACCCGTTCACCGCTAACGATTGATTGTTTAGTGATTGTATCACCGCTTCCAACGATCGTTGCCTGCAGTCCAGCAGCCTTTAGTTTATCATTAGCATCTGAAATACTATCGCCAGTTAAATTGGGCATCTTTACGTAAGCACTATTATTATTAGCTGTACTTTCATCTGCATCAGATAATGCTCGTTTCATAACTGGATTAAAAATTTCTGCTAAATATTGTGAAGCGGTTAATTTACCAGTTAAGTTAGGCTGCTTCATTGTAATGTACATCACATATTTAGGATCATTAGCTGGTGCCATTCCTGCAACAGAATATAGGTAACTATCATCTCCTGATGCATAACCACCATTTCCGTTACTGACTTGAGCAGTTCCCGTTTTAGCTGCAATTCGATATCCAGGAATTTTATAATCTGAACCAATTCCATAAGGCTTATAAACAACGTCTTCCATGTGTTCACGAACCTCTTTAGCTGTTTTAGCAGTAATTGGATTCCCAACTACCTTTTTTGGATATGATTTTACAACTTTACCATTATTTGGATTTACAATTTTCGAGATGATATGTGGCTGAAGCATCTTCCCATCATTTGAAATTGCTGATAGCGCTCTCATTACTTGCATTGCAGTTACTTGTATCCCTTGACCAAATGCGGTATTAGCACGTTCAATTGGATATTTAAATTGAATACTACCAATTTGTTCACCATAAAGGCCAGTATTGGCACTCTTCAAGAAATCAAATCGCTTAATGTAATTTAACCAGGTACTAGCCCCCATGCTCTGTTCCAAATGAGCCATTGCAACGTTACTAGACAACGCAAACCCCTTGTTATAGGTAATCGTTCCCCAACCACTAGGATTCCAATCAGGGACAATATTACCATCAATATCGTACTTACCAGATTGATAGTATGCATTCCCATTATAATGATTACTATTAATTGCAGCAGCCATCGTGAAAATCTTCATTGTTGAACCTGGTTCATATTGATCTTCGACCAATGTATCTCGCCAAATATTACTAATCCCCTGTTTATTAGTCGCATTAAAAGTCGGTCTTTGCGTTGCTGCAAGAATTTCACCAGTTTTAGCATTCATCAAGACCGCATTCATAGAGGAAGGATGAACTTGTGCATAAACGTTCGACATTTCAGTTTCTAAAAGTGTTTGTAATCGATAATCAAGCGTTGTGTAAATGTTGTCACCATTTTTAGCAGGCTTGTCCTTCTTTACACCATTGGGTAATTGATAACCATAGACATCGTTTTGCACTTTTTTAATTCCGTCAGTCCCAGTTAAATAGTTATTGAAAGCTTTTTCAATCCCCATTTGACCAACCAAAGTAGTATTATCAGTCTTTTCATTGGTAACTGGAGAAGCAATTCCAATTAAATGTGAAGCAAAGATTCCATTTGGATAGAGCCGTGATTGTTGTTGAATGAAATTAATCCCGCGCAAATGCTGATCATCAATTTTTTGCTTAGTCGTAAGTGAAATGTTTTGCCCAGCACTCCCGAACTCAACTTGAAAAGCCTTCTTATTTGCTGGGTTTAAATCTTTTAGTGCCCGCTTATATGAAATTGGTAATATTTTAGAAAGCGCTCGCGCTACCTTCTTTTTATTATCAACGTAAATCGGCTTACCATTAACACTTTTTTGACTCTTATCTAAAACAGCGTATATCGAATAGGTGCTAGTATCCTCCGCAATCGGTTGGTTATTAGCATCATAGATCGTTCCTCGTTTTGATTTTAAAACACTAGTTTGGGTATAAAGTTTTTGTGCCTGTTTTATTAAATTAACATCACTCACATTTTTAAAAAATCCAATGTATGAGAATCTAAATGCTAATAATACAAAAACGAAAAGGGATAAACCAAAGAGGCCTACCCCATATATTTTCCGATTTCTTTTAATTGTTCGTTTTCCAATTAATGACTTCTTACTCATTTTCTAACATTCCTTATATTATTATTAGAAAGCGATAAACCTTTTTCTTGAGCAATTTTTTGTAACCTACTACTGCTTTGTAGTTCACTAATTTCTTGCTTTAGATTTCCATTATCGTTATGTAATTTTTCAACATTTTGGTTTACATTTTGTAACTTTTGTTGTGCATTAGTAAGACCAACTTTAGCACTAATTGAAATTAATGTAATAGCTAGCAGTGCACATAAAAGAAGAAAATAAAAAACCTTCTCAATCGCAGATATTTTTGCGTTTTTATGTGGTTTGGGGCTTCTGGAATGGCGAACGCGTCTGCCTTCTTGAACACCACCAGAAGATAACCCCTCGTCTGGGGTTTGCATATACAAACTTTTTTCCATCATAAGCATCATCATCTCCTATCCATTAATTTATTTAATTCGTTCAATTACCCTTAACTTAGCACTATGGGAACGATGATTGACTTCAATTTCATCCCTAGTAGGTAAAATCGGCTTGCGACTAACTAATTTAAAATCTGGTTTTAAGCTGTCTGGAATTATTGGTAATCCCTGGGGAACATCTTGAATAGATGTTTTTTCTTTAAAAATATTTTTTACTAATCGATCTTCAAGTGATTGGAAAGTAATCACACTAACTCGCCCACCAACCTTAATCATGTCAATAGCTTGTTCCAAAGATGCTTCTAATGCTCCTAATTCATCATTAACAGCAATTCTAATTGCTTGAAAAACCTTCTTAGCAGGATGACCACCATGGCGACGTGCCGCAGCTGGAATTCCTTCTTTAATAACTTCAACTAAATCATCAGTTGTATCAATTGTTTGGTCTAAGCGTCTTCTTTCGATCACTCTGGCAATTTGTTTAGCAAACTTTTCTTCACCATAACGGAAAAAAATCCGCACTAATTGATCATACGACCATTCATTAACAACCTTCCAAGCATCCAATGGATTTCTTTGATCCATTCGCATATCAAGACGGGCGTTCTTTCGATAACTAAACCCTCGTTCAGCATCGTCAAACTGAGGTGAGGAGACCCCCAGATCATATAAAATACCGTTCACTGAAGAAATCCCCATTTTATTAAGGTCTTGCTTCAAATTACGGAAATTATCATGAATAAACGTCAATTCATTTTGTTTAAGGTATTTAGCAAGGTGGGTTCTATTATAGTCAATTGCCACTTGATCTTGGTCAAAGGCATACAAATGACCATTAGAAAGATTCTGTAATATTTTAGAACTATGTCCACCGCCACCTAGGGTACAATCAACATAATCACCATCTGGTTGAATATTTAATTCTTTTACAGCTTCCATTAACAATACAGTTTGATGGTCAAATTTAATCAATACTAAATACCCCTTAATAAAACAAATTTATTCATTAAAACACGATAATTTAAACTGGCTTTATCCATTTACCCCATCGTATGCTTAAATTTTACCACGATAACGGGCTTTATACTACATCTTCCATAGATTTAATAAAATATAAAAAGATACCGAACATGTTTTCGGTATCTTTTAGACTATAAAAATGGAAACTATCCAAATAAATGGAAAAAGGATATCCCCTATCCGCCAAATTAATTTAATTGATTTTTTCCAGTTTACATCGCCCTTTTTAAAAAATTCTGTCGAAAAAATAATAATTGCAAATAATACAAATGGAATCAAAATCCACGCTAAGTAATCATAAAAGGATGTACTAACGGTGTTAGTATAAGTATAAAAAAGCCAAAAGGGTAATAAGAAATCAATTGGTTTAATCCCCTTCAAAAAAGAAAATTTAAAATTCTTTTTAATTATTACAGCCAAAATTGATGTTATTATTATTATTAATATTTGAAAAATAATCCTTAACAAAATACCAGATCCTATCATAAATTAATATTGCAACAGTTGCAAAACCGTCTATCTAACTGTAAACTTATATTTAAGTTACTAAATACCGAAAGCGAGGGATACAATTGGCAAAAAAGAAAAAGAGCACCTTCCAAAAAATCGTTACCACTGTTGTTTGGTTAATGATTATCTTTTTAGTATTAGGTGTTCTGCTACCCGTTGCTAGCTCATTATATAATAATTAAAACACCTTAAAATAATATCAAAAATGGAACTCAGTAATGGGTTCCATTTTTATTTTAGCTTATCATGCTCATAGGTGTGAGTTCTTTCAAGTGAGTTAAAGTTCTGTTGTCTTAGAACCTCATAAATGACGATTGCACACGAATTTGATAAGTTCAATGCTCTAATGTGCGTATCATCCTGTGGAATCCGAATCGCTTTTTCTGCATTCTTACGCATGAACATTTCAGGCAAGCCAGTGGTTTCTTTTCCAAATAGAAAGTAAAAATCACCGTCAATGGATTCTGAATAATCAGGCTGGGTGTAATCTTGTTCGGAAAACTTAGAAACCAAGAATAATTTAGAATTTGGTTTTAAACTATCCATAAATGCAGGTAAATTAGGATGATAATTGATATTAACCTTATCCCAATAATCCAATCCAGCCCTTTTTAAATGCTTATCATCAACTGAAAAACCCAATGGTTCAATCAAATCAAGTATTGTATCGGTTCCAGCACAAGTTCTTGCGATATTACCAGTATTAGCTGGCATTAATGGTTCAAATAAAACAATATGATTAGCCATTTTGATTCCTCCCGAAAATAGTATAATTTAATTTATAGTTGTTGCCAAATTGCGTTTTGCATATCATCTGGTAATGAAGCATGGCACACAATAAACTGTTGGGAAAATGGATTAAAAAATTTAATATAATAACAGTGTAGTGCCTGTCTTTTCATCGAATGATTGTCCGAGTTATAGAGCCAATCACCGATTAACGGATGGCCAATACTTGAAAAGTGAACTCTGATCTGGTGCGTTCGACCTGTATGTAAACGAATCCGTAGCAAAGAATCAGCATTCCCATAATCAAGTTGCCAAAACTCGGTTTTAGATGGTTTTCCATCATCCCGAACAATTCTTTTAACAAAGGAATCATCATCCCTACCAATCGGTAAATCGATTTCACCATGTTGATAATCAAATCGACCCTCAACAATTGCGGTATACATTTTAACAATTGAATGCTGCTTCAACTGCTTATCCAAAACAGAATGCGAAAGATGGTGCTTTGCAAAAATCACAAGTCCACTAGTATCCTTATCTAACCTGGTAACAACATGAATTTTAAGATTAGAATAATGCTGATTTAAGTAATATCCCTTTACCCGATTAACTAAAGTATCTCCAGCATAATTATGGTTAGGAACAGTGGATAAAAATGGCGGCTTATTAACTACTAAAAAATGTTCATCCTCATATGCAATATCAATTGGTAAAAAGGATGCTGGCACATGGTCATTATTTAATTCTGGTGGTAAAACCAATGTTACGACATCCCCACCTGATAACATGTAATTAGCACGCTGCTCTTCGCCATTTACAATTATTTTACCACCATGAAACTTGACCTTCTTTAACAAAGTTCTAGTTACTCCATGTTCAATTAAAAGCGTCCGAACCCTTTTGGGAGAATCCCCATCATACGCCCAATTAAATTTTGTCATTATTGTTTACACCAATAAATGAATTCCCAACTCGTTTCCAGAAATGAGTATGTCGATACTGAGCAAACGCAATTCTTTGTTCAGATATTTGATAACTGATAGATTCAATTGGACGGTCCTTAACTAGCATCTGATCACAAGTTAAAATATTATTTTCTTTATTATCTGGAATGAGCGTAATCCATTCGTTAGGTGGAATAATAATTGGGGAACCCATTGTTCTGAACACCCGATTATTAATCGATGCCATTTCCGAAACTTGAATCGCATTTAATTGGGGATTGATAATTGCCCCACCAACTGCCTTATTATATGCAGTCGATCCAGTAGGAGTAGAAATACATAATCCATCTCCTCTGAATTTTTCAAAAAATTCATCTTTGATATATACATCAGTTACCATGGTACTACTAACCCTTTTAAATGTTGATTCATTTAAAGCTAAAAGTTCATCATACGCCCCACCATCAGCATAGTTAACTTTAATCGACAACAGTGGATATGAAACACTCTGACGATTATCCTCTTCCAAACTACGAATCAATTGTTCAACTTCATAATCACGCCAATCTGTATAAAATCCCAGATGACCAGTATGAATACCAACAAATCTAATTCGATCAAGAGCATCATTATAGTGATGAAATGCAGATAATAAAGTTCCATCACCACCAACTGATATTACGATTTCTGGATTTAATACATCGATTTCTAATTTAGGTGAATCAATAATTTTATTTTTTAATTTTAAAGCAACTTCATTTGAAGTCCCACCATTGTTACTAAAAATTGCAACTTTCATTTCAATCTTCCTTATTGTCTTGATATTCTGCTAGTTCTTTTCTAATTGATGACATCTCTTCATCAAGTTTATACGTTGTATTTGCAACGTTTTGGAGTCTTTTTTCAAGTACTTCAGGAAAATTTCCCTGATGCTTATAGTTAATTGAATGCTCAACCGTTGCCCAGAAATTCATTGCAAGTGTTCGAACTTGAATTTCTGCAAGTAGCACTTCAGGACCATCAATACTTTGAACAGTGTATTCAAAAACCATATGATATGAGCGATAACCGCTTGCTTTTTCATTATGAACGTAATCGCGTTCTTCTAAAATATTTAAATCTGACCTTTGCCTAAGCAAATCAACTACATAGTAAATATCTTCAATAAATGGACAAATAATTCTTAATCCAGCAATATCTTCCATATCTTGTCTTAATCTAGATTCTTCGATATAACGGCGTTGCATTTTTTCTTTAATGCTGTCTACAGGCTTAACTCTCCCTGTGACAAATTCGATTGGTGATCTACGGTTTTCATTAATAAACTCAGCTCTTATTCCACGAAGTTTTGTTTTTAGCTCATCAACAATTTGTTGATATGGGAACAAGAATGCCTTCCAATCTTCCATTAAATCACCCTCCTTTGAATATAGTAACCTTATTAATTTTAACACAATCACATTAATACAAGCACTTGAAAGTGTTTTTAAATAATATTTGTGTTTTAAAGCAAATATTTTGTTTTTTATTATAAATTTGTTATTCTATACATTGAATTAATAAAATCGCTTGTTATTATTATCGATCTTTGAAAGGAGGAATTGTTATGCTCGAAGCTTATTTATTTGTGGATCCATTATGCAATGATTGCTTTAAAGCCGAGCATGTTATTTTAAAATTAGCTGATGACCTTGATAAAAATTTTTCATTTCAGTTCATTCCAATGTTGAATATGCAAATTATTCGAAATCGATATTTAAACAATAACAAGCGACCAATGAACGAAAGCAAAAATTTTAAAATTGAATACGATACCGTTCTTGACTATAAAGCTTCTCTATTTCAAGGACGCAAATGTGGTCGTAAATTTTTAATTGGACTTCAAGAAGAGTTGATTCAAAAAAATCATAAATATACAGATGAAATTGCATTTAAAGTTGCTGAGAATGCTGGATTAGATATAGAAATGTTTAGTGAGGATCGTAGATCAGAACTTGCAATTAATGCATTTAAGGCTGATCAAAAATTAGCTAATGAAATGAATATTAAAGAACCAGCATCTGCAGTTATCTTTGACTGTGATTCCTTTGAATCAGGTATTTTAATGAACCAAGTTAATTATAAAGATTTGTTTAATATTTGTAAAAGAGACGGATTATTCAACGAAAAACAAAAAATAGTTAAAAATAACATAACTCCGAATTTACACATTATTTAGGGAATTAGCGATTGGGCTAATTCCCTTTTTTGTCTAACAGGGCAGCAATTTTTAAATCATAAGAAGCATACCAATTTGGCATCTGTTTTAGAATAACAGATTGTTGATTCAAATTAACCACTCCTTGTTCATTCCAGAAATTTAAAATCCTTAATATAAAATAGTTAATAATACTACTATCTATCATACAAAAATGCTGATCAATCCCAATAAAAGCATTAACCTTGTTTATTAAATCACTAATTTTGACCGATCTATAAATCTTTAGATATATTAACATTACAATTTTAAATTGAATTAATTTTTTACCCATAATCGGTGCTTCAATAATTGGAAAATCTAATAATATTGGATATCCCACAATATTAAATCCATTTTCATAACATAAATTTTGAATCGGATCTAACCGATTTTGATTATAAATTAACGAATTTTGCATTGCCTTGATTCTATTAACCAATCTATCATTCAACATCTTAAAGTTTATATCAATATTACCTTTAATATCTTGGTTGATAAATATTTTGAATTCTTGGAAATTTGATATAAATTTTATTTGATAATCAAGTTTACCAATTATTAATCGAACATGATGATGAATTTCCATTTGTTCCCGTTTAAAGTCCCAGTACAAAAGATAAAATCCTAATTTACGATTATATCTTAAAAACTGTTTTAACTTTTTATAACTATTATTTCTCTTTAAATATGGTAGTCCAAGAATCCAAATTGATTGATGATTAATTGAATGATAGCCTGACAACCTTTCTAATAGTCGCTTGTTACTTATTGGACTACATTGAAATTCAATTATTAAATTATTTTCTAATAAAATATCTGGACGTTGTTTTAAATTATTAAAATAATGTTCTAGAATTGGGTTGCTGAATTTAAAAAAATTAAATAATTGTTTTTTTCCAATTAAATGTTCAGATGTCTCTCCTTCGCTAAATGAAGAGCAATCACTGCCTCTTTGATGTGCAAAGTGATTAACTTTAATTGAACCCCTTTTAAGAATCAATGGTTCTTTACAACTAACACAATAAAAAGATTCATTATTGATATCAACATCATCAGCTGAAATCAGTTTACCAAGTTCATTATATGCAATTAACATTTTATTGATCCCTCCACTAAAAAGTACGGGAAAAAGCTCAAATATAATGAATAAAACATCGTAAATTCGGCGCTAACCATTTTGCTTATTATTAATGAAGAAACAATTAAAGCAACACCATATCGGATAAAATAAAAAAAGAACTGGTTTCGATAAATTATCGAAATCAGTCCTTATCAATAAGTTAAATATTAATCTTTAAAATAATATCTAGCTAGCTCTAACGCACTAGTATCCATGATTCTTTTACCATATTCACTTAATACTTCTGAAGTAACGTTAGTCTTATTTCCAAATTCAAGTGATAAAGCAATTTGATTATCAAGAACCTCATCACCTGAACCATCAAGATTACGGAAAAACATCATTTCTAAATAGTATTTACCATCATAAAGATATAAATTAGAAGAACCACTCTCAATTCTTAATCGCTTTGATAATGCTATAAAATCTTCAAAGGAATTAAACACAACAATTAAATCTTCGTAAGAAGTTCTTCGACGTGGTTTTTCAATCTCATTTTCATTTTCTTTTGAAGAATCATCTTCATCAAAAATATCTGATAAATCATTTACATCACGATTTTGAAGTTGATTTTTAATATAATCAGTAACCGTGTCATTAGTTCGACGAGTCTTATCCGGATCATCTGGGTCAGCTTTGCTAATAAATAATTCAAGACCATTTTTATTTGGTAATACCTGAAAAGTCAAAGCTTCGTTGTCACCTTGGAATTGATGATCAGTATCAATTTCATCTAAAATGCTATAGAAGAATTCTTCAATTTGCTTATGGTCACCTAATAGATCTAGTACGGTAATGCCATGAGCACTTAAATCATCATTGTTAATTAGAACTCTGATGGTATTGTCATTAATTCTATCCATTTCCATAGATGAGCACCTCCTTAGCACAATAAAATACTATTACTATTATCTCACATTCATACTAAAATAAAAGCTATTAGCACTTTTTTTATAAAATAATTGTTTCATCTTGAATTGCTCTATAAACTTCGCAATTAGATCCAGTTTGTAGCTTAGCTTCTTCTACAAGCTGGTTTAAGTCCCCCTTTTGTGGTAAATGACTAAGCATTAGTTTCTTTACATTCGCATTTTTAGCAAGATCCCCTGATTCTTTTGATGTCATATGCCATTTTAAACCCTTTTTGGCAGCAAAGAAATTTGTATCGGTAATTAATAAGTCTGCATCTTGAGAAAATGGAATTAATCCGTCAAAATAACTAGTATCAGCAGTAAAAACTAAAACTTTTCCATCTTTATCAATAATTCTCATTGCAAATGCTGGAACTGGATGATGGGTTCTTAAAAATGAAATTGTGAATGGCCCAACTGTTATTGGATTTATATCATTATATCCAATTCCTTCGGTTGAATTTGCCCAATTTAAAGTTGCAAAATTAATTGGATCTTCAGTATGCCCGTAAATGGGTAAAACTGGCTCTTTACGACCATCTGGGTTCAATTGCCAATAGTACTGTAAAACACCAATATCAGCAGTATGATCATGATGATAATGTGATAAAATTACAGCATCTAACTTTAGTGGATCAATAACGGTTTGTAGCTCGTTTAATGCATTGCTTCCACAGTCCAATAAAAGGTTAAAATCACCACTTTGAACTAAATAGCTACTAGTTCCAATCCCATTGGTAGGATAGCCCCCATAAAATCCAAGAACCCTTACTTTCATAATCATAATGCTCCTTTGTTTTAATATATTCAGTTACTAGTATAATATATGTAAAGGAGGAGTGAAAATGATAGCTAACATTTATGTCACTTTTGGTAGTAAAAGTTATTTAGAAAACATCATGAATCAAAATAAAAGTCATGAACTACTGCTTTTTAATTCAATTAGTAATTTTGATAGTTTTGAACTAATTGATTTATCTAATCAAAAAACTATTTTTAATAGTCCCATTAACTATAGCGTAATTAGTCAAATGGGAAATGACAATTGGCATGATTCGATTAGTTATATTAGTGTTGATCTAGACGAAAATCAACAAAAGATTTTGGATGCTAAAATTAATAATGTTATTAATAACAATTCATTACCAGATGGAATGAGCTCAATTTATTCCTTATATACAGATAATAAATTATCTAAACGGGTCATTTTAACAACATGGAATGATGATAAAAAAGTTGCTAATTGGTATCGTAATAAAACTGCTGATTACTTATTTAACTTCAAAGATGAAATTAATACTAATTACTTTGAAACTATTTATCATTATGTTAAATAAAAGAGGATATCAACTAAGATATCCTCTTTTATTTATGACGGTCCGTACGAGACTCGAACTCGTGATCTCCGCCGTGACAGGGCGGCGTCATAACCAACTGGACCAACGGACCATAATTGCGGGAGCTGGATTTGAACCAACGACCTTCGGGTTATGAGCCCGACGAGCTACCGAACTGCTCCATCCCGCGATAATATTATTTTATTTTTAGTCGTCATATAAAATGACCCGTACGGGATTCGAACCCATGTTACTGCCGTGAAAGGGCAGTGTCTTAACCACTTGACCAACGGGTCATATAAAATGGAGAAGGAGAGATTCGAACTCTCGCGCCGCTTGCGCGACCTATACCCTTAGCAGGGGCACCTCTTCAGCCACTTGAGTACTTCTCCATATGGGCCTAAATGGACTCGAACCATCGACCTCACGCTTATCAGGCGTGCGCTCTCACCAACTGAGCTATAGGCCCATATAAAGCGGGTAACGAGAATCGAACTCGCGACAATAGCTTGGAAGGCTATGGTTTTACCACTAAACTATACCCGCATAATATGGTATTTAATTTTAAATGGCGCGGGACAGAATCGAACTGCCGACACACGGAGCTTCAATCCGTTGCTCTACCAACTGAGCTACCGAGCCATATGGAACGGTCCGTACGAGACTCGAACTCGTGATCTCCGCCGTGACAGGGCGGCGTCATAACCAACTGGACCAACGGACCATAATTGCGGGAGCTGGATTTGAACCAACGACCTTCGGGTTATGAGCCCGACGAGCTACCGAACTGCTCCATCCCGCGATAATAAAAAAGGAGGATGAGGGATTCGAACCCTCGCGCGCTTTGACACGCCTAGCGGTTTTCAAGACCGCCCCCTTCAGCCACTTGGGTAATCCTCCATATTGAAGTTAAAACTAAAGGTCTTAATGGACCTTGTAGGACTCGAACCTACGACCAGACGGTTATGAGCCGTCGGCTCTAACCAACTGAGCTAAAGGTCCAAGTCACTATCGCGGCAGGGGGAATCGAACCCTCGACCTCCCGGGTATGAACCGGACGCTCTAGCCAGCTGAGCTACACCGCGATCTATAAATAAAACTATTGAAATTTTATTCAATCGGGAAGACAGGATTCGAACCTGCGACCCCTTGGTCCCAAACCAAGTGCTCTACCAAGCTGAGCTACTTCCCGAATATATGCACCCAGTAGGAGTCGAACCTACAACCTTCTGATTCGTAGTCAGACACTCTATCCAGTTGCGCTATGGGTGCAAAAGTGCCGAGGACCGGGATCGAACCGGTACGGTTATCACTAACCGCAGGATTTTAAGTCCTGTGCGTCTGCCAATTCCGCCACCCCGGCATAATAATGAATTGGCAAAGCGGAAGACGGGATTCGAACCCGCGACCCCCACCATGGCAAGGTGATGTTCTACCACTGAACTACTTCCGCAGCAATGCCGACTAGAGGATTCGAACCTCCGACCCCCTGTTTACAAGACAGATGCTCTGCCAACTGAGCTAAGTCGGCATAAAAGCCTTTAAAAAATATTTATAAATCCAAACATGATTATTTTCATGAATGGAGGATACAGGGCTCGAACCTGTGACCTCCTGCTTGTAAGGCAGATGCTCTCCCAACTGAGCTAATCCTCCATAAAGCGTGGCAACGTCCTATCCTTGCAGGGGGCGATCCCCCAACTACTTTTGGCGTTCAAAAGCTTAACTTCTGTGTTCGACATGGGAACAGGTGTATCCTTCTGGCCATCATCACCACACTATTTATCTGTGAGAACTTCGTTCTCTCAAAACTAGATAATATCTTATTCTTCCATGAGAACAACCTTACTTGGTTAAGTCCTCGACCAATTAGTACTGGTCCGCTCCATGCATCACTGCACTTCCACTTCCAGCCTATCTACCTGATCATCTTTCAGGGGTCTTACTTCCATAAAGGAATGGGAAATCTCATCTCGAGGTGGGTTTCACACTTAGATGCTTTCAGCGTTTATCTCATCCATACATAGCTACCCAGCGATGCGCCTGGCGGCACAACTGGTACACCAGCGGTATGTCCACTCCGGTCCTCTCGTACTAAGAGCAGCTCCTCTCAAATTTCCTACGCCCGCGACGGATAGGGACCGAACTGTCTCACGACGTTCTGAACCCAGCTCGCGTACCGCTTTAATGGGCGAACAGCCCAACCCTTGGGACCAACTACAGCCCCAGGATGCGATGAGCCGACATCGAGGTGCCAAACCTCCCCGTCGATGTGAACTCTTGGGGGAGATAAGCCTGTTATCCCCAGGGTAGCTTTTATCCGTTGAGCGATGGCCCTTCCATACGGTACCACCGGATCACTAAGCCCGACTTTCGTCCCTGCTCGACCTGTATGTCTCGCAGTCAAGCTCCCTTCTGCCTTTACACTCGTCGAATGATTTCCAACCATTCTGAGGGAACCTTTGGGCGCCTCCGTTACTGTTTAGGAGGCGACCGCCCCAGTCAAACTGCCAACCAGACACTGTCTCCCACCACGATCAGTGGTGCGGGTTAGAGTGTTCATACAGCGAGGGTAGTATCCCACCAATGCCTCCATCGAGACTAGCGTCCCGACTTCTATGGCTCCTACCTATCCTGTACAAGCTATACAAACACCCAATATCAAGTTACAGTAAAGCTCCATGGGGTCTTTCCGTCCTGTCGCGGGTAACCTGCTTCTTCACAGGTATCTCAATTTCACCGAGTCTCTCGTTGAGACAGTGCTCAGATCGTTACGCCTTTCGTGCGGGTCGGAACTTACCCGACAAGGAATTTCGCTACCTTAGGACCGTTATAGTTACGGCCGCCGTTTACTGGGGCTTCGTTTCTGGGCTTCGCCGAAGCTAACTCATCCACTTAACCTTCCAGCACCGGGCAGGCGTCAGCCCCTATACTTCATCTTACGATTTTGCAGAAACCTGTGTTTTTGATAAACAGTCGCCTGAGCTTTTTCACTGCGGCTGCACATAGTGCAGCACCCCTTCTCCCGAAGTTACGGGGTCATTTTGCCGAGTTCCTTAACGAGAGTTCACTCGCTCACCTTAGGATTCTCTCCTCGACTACCTGTGTCGGTTTGCGGTACGGGTAGTTAACTACTAACTAGAAACTTTTCTCGGTAGTGTGACATCAACGACTTCCCTACTAAATTTCGGTCCTCATCACACCTTGTCAACGCGGTATTAAGCATTTGACTCAATACCTGACTTAGTGCTTGAACATCCATATCCAACAGGATGCTACGTTTAGCCTCCTACGTCCTTCCATCGGTCAAACATAGTTAACTAGTACAGGAATCTCAACCTGTTATCCATCGCCTACGCCTCTCGGCCTCGGCTTAGGTCCCGACTAACCCTGGGAGGACGAGCCTTCCCCAGGAAACCTTAGTCATTCGGTGGATCAGATTCTCACTGATCTTTCGCTACTCATACCGACATTCTCACTTCTAAGCGCTCCACCAGTCCTTACGGTCTGGCTTCATTGCCCTTAGAACGCTCTCCTATCACGCAACATAAGTTGCGTCCACAATCTCGGTAATATGCTTAGCCCCGGTAAATTTTCGGCGCAGAATCACTCGACTAGTGAGCTATTACGCACTCTTTAAATGGTGGCTGCTTCTGAGCCAACATCCTAGTTGTCTATGCAACTCCACATCCTTTTCCACTCAGCATATATTTAGGGACCTTAATTGGTGGTCTGGGCTGTTCCCCTTTCGACGGTGGATCTTATCACTCATCGTCTGACTCCTGGATATAAATCAATGGCATTCGGAGTTTATCTGAATTTAGTAACCCAAGACGGGCCCCTCACCCAAACAGTGCTCTACCTCCATGATTCTCGACTCCAAGGCTAACCCTAAAGCTATTTCGGAGAGAACCAGCTATCTCCAAGTTCGTTTGGAATTTCACCGCTACCCACACCTCATCCCAGCACTTTTCAACGTACACGGGTTCGGCCCTCCGGTGTGTTTTACCACACTTTCAGCCTGGACATGGGTAGATCACCTGGTTTCGGGTCTATCACAACATACTATATCGCCCTATTCAGACTCGCTTTCGCTACGGCTCCGACTTTTCATCTTAACCTTGCATGTTATCATAACTCGCCGGTTCATTCTGCAAGAGGCACGCTATCACCCATTAACGGGCTCTAACTGCTTGTAGGCACATGGTTTCAGGAACTATTTCACTCCCCTTCCGGGGTGCTTTTCACCTTTCCCTCACGGTACTGGTTCACTATCGGTCACTAGGGAGTATTTAGCCTTGGGAGATGGTCCTCCCGGATTCCGGCAATGTTTCACGTGTATTGCCGTACTCAGGATCCTGAACTGAGGGAATTAGATTTCGTCTACAGGGCTATCACCTTGTGTCGCAGAACTTCCCAGATCTTTCGACTATCTAATTCTTTGGTAACTCAAATGTTCAGTCCTACAACCCCACCGAGTAAACTCGATGGTTTGGGCTGTTCCCCGTTCGCTCGCCGCTACTGAGGGAATCGAATTTTCTTTCTCTTCCTGTGGGTACTTAGATGTTTCAGTTCCCCACGTCTGCCTTTCAATGAGTATGAATTCGTCATTGAATAATAAACGATTAAATTTATTGGGTTTCCCCATTCGGAAATCTCCGGATCAAAGCTTACGTACAGCTCCCCGAAGCATATCGGCGTTAGTCCCGTCCTTCATCGGCTCCTAGTACCAAGGCATCCACCATGCGCCCTTAATAACTTAACCTATTACCACTTAGTGGTATTTGGTTAATTGAGTAAATACGAATAAAACTAATTTAAAAAACTCAAAATAACGCGGTGTTCTCGGTTGAAATTGTATTTAATACAATTCAATAATTTGGAAAAATTAAAATATTATCTAGTTTTCAAAGAACCAAGTATTATGACACTTACGTGTCAATGGAGAATAGCGGGATCGAACCGCTGACCTCCTGCTTGCAAAGCAGGTGCTCTCCCAGCTGAGCTAATTCCCCATACCATTTAAATTAAATCAATCAACAAGTGATTAATAATGGGCCTAAATGGACTCGAACCATCGACCTCACGCTTATCAGGCGTGCGCTCTCACCAACTGAGCTATAGGCCCAAAGAAGCGTGGTTCCATAGTTTGAGAGTAGACCTCTCAAAACTAAACAAAACTATGACTGTGTAAAGTTCCGAATTATTCCTTAGAAAGGAGGTGATCCAGCCGCAGGTTCTCCTACGGCTACCTTGTTACGACTTCACCCTAATCATCAGTCCTACCTTAGGCGGCTAGCTCCTCAAAAGAGGTTACTGCACCGACTTTGGGTATTACTAACTCTCATGGTGTGACGGGCGGTGTGTACAAGACCCGGGAACGTATTCACCGTGGCATGCTGATCCACGATTACTAGTGATTCCAACTTCATGCAGGCGAGTTGCAGCCTGCAATCCGAACTGAGAACGGCTTTAAGAGATTAGCTTGACCTCGCGGTTTCGCAACTCGTTGTACCGTCCATTGTAGCACGTGTGTAGCCCAGGCCATAAGGGGCATGATGATTTGACGTCGTCCCCACCTTCCTCCGGTTTGTCACCGGCAGTCTCACTAGAGTGCCCAACTGAATGCTGGCAACTAATAATAGGGGTTGCGCTCGTTGCGGGACTTAACCCAACATCTCACGACACGAGCTGACGACAACCATGCACCACCTGTCATCCTGTCCCCGAAGGGAACGGCTAATCTCTTAGCTTTGCAGGAGATGTCAAGGCCTGGTAAGGTTCTTCGCGTAGCATCGAATTAAACCACATGCTCCACCACTTGTGCGGGTCCCCGTCAATTCCTTTGAGTTTCAACCTTGCGGTCGTACTCCCCAGGCGGAATGCTTAATGCGTTAGCTGCGGCACTAAAGGGCGGAAACCCTCTAACACCTAGCATTCATCGTTTACGGCATGGACTACCAGGGTATCTAATCCTGTTTGCTACCCATGCTTTCGAGCCTCAGCGTCAGTTACAGACCAGACAGCCGCCTTCGCCACTGGTGTTCTTCCATATATCTACGCATTTCACCGCTACACATGGAGTTCCACTGTCCTCTTCTGCACTCAAGTTTCTCAGTTTCCGATGCACTTCTCCGGTTAAGCCGAAGGCTTTCACATCAGACTTAAAAAACCGCCTGCGCTCGCTTTACGCCCAATAAATCCGGACAACGTTTGCCACCTACGTATTACCGCGGCTGCTGGCACGTAGTTAGCCGTGACTTTCTGGTTAAATACCGTCAAAGCTTGATCATTTCCTATCAAACTTGTTCTTCTTTAACAACAGAGTTTTACGAGCCGAAACCCTTCTTCACTCACGCGGCGTTGCTCCATCAGACTTGCGTCCATTGTGGAAGATTCCCTACTGCTGCCTCCCGTAGGAGTATGGGCCGTGTCTCAGTCCCATTGTGGCCGATTACCCTCTCAGGTCGGCTACGTATCATTGCCTTGGTAGGCCATTACCCTACCAACAAGCTAATACGCCGCAGGTCCATCCTAAAGTGATGCAAACGCATCTTTCAAACAAAAACCATGCGGTTTTTGTTGTTATGCGGTATTAGCACTTGTTTCCAAATGTTATCCCCCGCTTTAGGGCAAGTTACCTACGTGTTACTCACCAGTTCGCCACTCACTTCGATGTTAAGTCAAGTTAATGCAAGCATCAACTATCATTAACAGAAGTTCGTTCGACTTGCATGTATTAGGCACGCCGCCAACGTTCGTCCTGAGCCAGGATCAAACTCTCATCTTATGATGAAAAGCTTAACGTTAGCTCTTCTTAATATTTGTTACTTTTAAAGCGAATTGACTTCGCATAAGTTTTTTGTACTTCATTTAAAATGAAGTTCCTTACACATTTTTTGTCATAATTTTGTTCAGTTTTCAAAGATCTACTTTCGTTGATTCCAATAAAGCAACTTCTTAATATTATCATAATGCTAATATTAATGTCAAGAACTTTTTTAGGAATTTTTCAACTGATGAAAGTCATAATTAGAACTTACATCAGTTGCTTATTTGACAACGTTTAATATATTATCAAACCATCAAATGTTTGTCAACAACTTTTTTTATTATTTTAAGTCGTTAAACAAATAAGAATCACCGAATTGATAACTTATCAAAACGATGATTCTTATATTACACTAATATATTAAATTTGACAACTACTTTTTTAAACTAATTTACTTTTTTAATTCAGGAGCATCTGTTTTATAGTCATTCATAGTTGATTTACCGCCATTTTCATCCATTAAGCTAGTGTGTTCTTTGCTATTGCGTTCCTTAAGGCTAGCAAGTCCAGCACTCGGTTTATAATTATAATCACTTCTGTTAACTTTCTTAAAGTCCTTCAGATCATAAAAACGTAATAAGTCACCTAAAATAACCTTATCAGATAAGGATAATTCAGTATTAACATGGTTTTGATCTGCTTGAATTCGTTTCTTTTGCTTTGTATCTGGATTAATTTTCTTACCAGTCTTAGTAAGATAGACACTACCACTAACAACGGTATATTTAGGAGTAATGAAGTCACCATCCCTAAATGCAACGATTTGCTTACGCTTTTTAGACAACAAATCCTGTCCAAACTGAATCGTCTTATTATCCTTAATACCTAATAGATGTAAGATTGTTGGCAATACATCAATTTCACCACCATAAGTATGATCAATCTTACCCTCTAAATTGTCTCCATAAATCATAAATGGAACCTTTTGGAATTGAGCAAGATCATAACTATCGACGCTCTTTTTCTTTAGTAATTGAGCAATTGCAGGCCGATGATTATTTGAAATTCCATAGTGATCACCATATGCGACAACAATACTATTCTTTAATAAGCCAGTCTTTGTTAAATAGTTCATAAATTCACCAAATGCTTGGTCTAAATAGTGAGCAGTCTGAACATAAGGGTCAACAGTATTATCACCAGTCTTAGTTGCTGGGAAGTCCTGGTTTTGCTTATCAAGGATATATGGATAGTGATTAGTTAAAGTAATCAATTTAGCATAGAATGGTTGCGGTAACTGTTGAATATAGTTAGCAGCATCCTTAAAGAAGATTTTATCCTTTAAACCATAGCCAACACTGTATGATGGTTTTTCCTTAAAGTAGTTTGAATCAAAGAAATATTGGTATCCCCAAGACTTATAGGTATTTTCACGATTCCAAAAACTTGGAACATCCCCATGCATTGCGGCAGTTGTATAACCATGTTGATCTAAAATTGCAGGAGCTGCTTGGAATGTATTTTGAGTTCCATAGGTAACCATTGCTGAACCTTGTGGTAACCCAAATAAAGAGTTTTCCAGCATCATTTCAGCATCTGAAGTCTTTCCTTGAGCTACTTGATGATAAAAGTTATCAAATGAAATTGTATGTTCTCCATGATAGAACTTGTTTAAATTTGGAGTAACTTCCTTACCATCGACTTTATAGTCAATTAAAAACTGTTGGAAACTTTCTAGGTGAATAATAAATACATTTTTCCCCTTTTCCTTCCCAAAGTAATCAATATTAGCCTTTGCTCGATTATGCTTAAGGTATTTCAAGACGCTATCTAAATCACTAGGCTTAGCTTTTGCTCTAGTTTGACTCTCCTTATGCGTCTGATAAGCATTAAATGCAGCATACTCGTTCATCCCTAAGTACTTAACAATATAATTATTATCAAAAGAACGAGTTAATAAACCAGAACGGTCTGCATTCGCAATGCTATACTCACCAAACATCAAAACTAGCGACAATACAGTAACTGCAAATGCATTACGAATCTTAAAGGGCCGCTTATCAATTCGAATAATCTTAAAAGAAAGTAAGAGCACTAAAATAATTACATCCAAAAAGACAACGAAATCAATTGGATGAATAATTTCAGCTAAACTCTTCCCTAAGTTATTTTGAACATCTCCTGATCCCTTAATAATCCCAAACGTTAAAAAGTCAGAAAATTCACGATAATAAACAATATTAGCAAACAGCCAAATTGATTGGATCAAATCCATAATCAACATTAACCAATATGCTAACCTGCCCCTAAAGTACAATGCAATCCCAAAAAGTAAGATTCCTGCAGGTAAAGGATTCACAACCAATAAAAATTGCTGAAGAGATCCCTTTGCTCCCAAAGTGAATTCAGCTTGATAAGCGAAATAAGTTTTCGCCCAAAATAAAAATAATACTAGGATAAAGAAACCCAACCTAGAGTTTAGGAATCGATTTCCTTTTTTCATATGACTAGACATTGTATAGTGCCCCCACTAAATTGTTATAAATATATTATTTACCATTCTTGGAACCAATTTCATTTACCTTATCAGGTTTAATAAATAACGCAATTGCCCCCAAAATTAATCCAAGGTAATACGTTAAAATGCGCCATAAAATTAACGCTAATACCAATTTACTACTGTTAACAATGTAACTTTTGAACAGCATTTCAAAACTATATTCGGCACCACCAGCACCACCTGGAATTGGAAATAGCGAAATAATCATAACAATTAAAACATGTAAACTAACTATCATAACAATATTCGCTTGATCATATCCCAAGGAAAGCATAATGAAATATGGAACTAAATAGTAAAGTAATAATTGAAAAAATGTAATCAATGCAATTTTAAATAATAATTTCCACCGCTTAGCAATCCGAACGCTTTCTTGATAAAAATTATCGATTTTCTGATTAAGCGTTAATTGCCATTTTTCGTAACGTTCAGAATTAACAAAAAACTTTAACGGTTTCATAATTGTATTAACAAACCGCTTAGTAAAGCCATGCCAATACATTATCATTAGCAGTACAATGATTACTACCAAATGAATTATAAACCCAAACAATACAAATAACGATAAATATTGTAATTTTTCAGCAATGTAATGAAATCCGATCAACAAACTAAATATGAAATTAACAACAATCATTGCTTGATAGACAACAAACTTCATCAAAAGAACAGAACTCGCTCTACCACCATCAATTCCAGTTTGAATCATCACAACCAATTGGGCTGGTTGACCACCAGAAGAAAATGGTGTAATCCCATTAAATAATTGTTCTACTAAAGGGATTCTAACTGCATCTTTAAACGTAAAATGGCTTTCACCTTGATCTTTGACTAAGGTATGCGTAATCCATGATTCAAATCCGAAATAAGCGAACATACAGAGGGTTGCAATTACCATCCAAAACCAATTGATGTTAAAGAAATCAGCTACTAATAATTTTAGGTTAACATCCCTTATAAAATACCAAAAGATTAGGATTCCAATCAGAAACATCCCCATTAGTGATAAAAAATTTCTTCTTGTCATACACTACTCCCTTTTAGATTGTTCAATATAAAATGATTCCCATATCTTAGCTAAGTGATCTTCAGAATAATATTTAGATGCTTCCAAAGAGCGTTCACTCATTTTCATAAGCTCAGTATCATTACCAATCAATCGATTCAACTGTTGATTTAATTCATCAAAATCGTTAAATGATTGATAGTATCCATCAATAATCACTCGATATAGATCCAGGTTTCTCAACAATACTGGTTTCCCACACGAGAAGGCTTCTAAAACGGACATTGGAAAAAGCTCATTAAACGAAGGTAATAAAAATAAGTCACATAAGTTATAAAAATCAACTAATTTTTTTCGATCAACAATTCCAGGAAATTTTAAATTATGTGGTGGATTATCAACAATTCGCTTCAATTCTTTGTATCCATCAGTAATTTGACCGAATGAAAAGCCACCAGCCCAAATAAATTGAACTTGTGGATTTTTTTCAGCCAACTTAGCAAAATCTAGAATGCCCTTTCTTGTTTGAACCTGGCCGGTTCCCAAAACGATAAATTGATCTGGATCAAACCCATACTGTTTTTTTAATTTTAACTGTTGTTCCTTTTCAATCGGATAAAATTCTTCCTTACTAACAAAATTTGGAATATAAGTAATTTTAGACTTGCTAATTCCATATTTAGCTAATTTATCAATAAACATTGGATTAACAACTACAATATGGTCCATCCGCTTATAAAAAGCAATTACATACTTATAGAATAAATATTTAATTGGTTTTGGCATCTTAAGGCTTCCATCAAGGGTTTCTGGTAAAAAATGAACATAACCGATTTTACGACCGCGCCCCCATAAAAATGTAGATAAATAAAAAGTCGGATTAATAGTATGGTAGTGGCTAATATCAGCACGTGTCCATTGGTTAATCCGAATATCAAATTCATTAGGAAAATAGGTTTTAAGCATTGCGATTAGTTCATCATAAGCACTACCAACCCCTTGGCCTTTTACTTTATCAGCAGTTGAAAACATATTAATTTTTAGCATTCTATTCATCCTTTAATAATCAATTTCAGCTGAATTGTCGATATTTTCTTCATATTCTAACTGTGAGTTACGATAAAATTGCACAATTTGATGTTCAAAATTTTCAGCGGAAATGCTATTCAATTTTTGTTTCCGTAATTCATCCGATACCAACTTGTACTTATCAGGATGACTTAGGTACTCATAAACGTCAGATACGAACTGAGCTTCTGTAGAAAATGTCATCCCCAATGACTTATCATTTAATAGATCATCAGTATAAGCACTTTTAACTACAATTACTTTTACCCCAGCAGCCATTGCTTCAATGTAAGTTAGTCCTTGCGATTCAGAGTTAGATGTCGAAACAAATATATTGGCCATGTGGTAATAGTGATTAACGTCATCGTTATTAATTTCACCAGCAAAAATAACGTTATCATTCAACTTCAATTGGTTTACTTGTTCTACAAGTGATTCTTTCGCAGGCCCATCACCAACAATTACTAGCTTAACATCTGGTTTTAATTTAATGATTTTAGGCATTGAATCGATCAATTCGTTAATGTTTTTTTCGAACGCCAACCTACTAACTGATAACAAGACGGGGGTTGAATTGGTAAAACCAAATTTAGCCCTCAGATTTTGGTGGTCAAGTTGATCATATTTAGCAACATCAATTCCAGTTGGGATTACTCTAATTGGACTTTTAACCCCATAAGCAGTTAGGGTATCCAAAACCCGCTTACTAGGTGCAACTACCCCCGTCATTTTATGACAGAATGCTAAAGTTGCTTCCTTAACATGGATTGGTTTCAACAGTTTTCCATTTGCAACGTAATGTAAATAATCTTCATACATCGTGTGATAGGTATGAAGACATGGGATTTTTAAATTTTTTGCAACGAACTTACCAATAACCCCCATTGAAAATTCAGTTTGGGTGTGAATAATATCTAAATTTAGCTTTTTGGCAATTTGGTAGGCTTGAAATAACCCCCGAATTGCAATTCGTCGATCAGAAAAAGAAATAAAAGGAATACTAGAAAATCTAAATATATTCCGTTCATACGTATTTTTATCAACATGTGGGTCCGTAGTCGTAAATATGTAGACCTGATGTCCATCTTTTTCTAGTTGACTTTTAAGCGTTTTGATAGAAGTAGCTACTCCACTTACTTGTGGAAAATAGGTATCAGTAAATATCCCTATATTAATTTTATCCACTTCCCTTCAATTAAAATGAGTATGCTTTTCTAAACCGCTATATCATTAGTATTATATTGTTTTGCCAGATAGTTTGCAAACAACCATTGATTAATAAAAAAGCGCTACTGCCCATATTAAAGGGAATAGCACTGTTTTATGATCGCCGTTGTTAAATTTTATCTAAGAATTGATTTAACTTATCGATTACTTCTTCAGAAGTAGCAGCATTATTAATTACGTCATCTACAACTTTTTTAGCGTATTTAGAATCAATTTGGCTAATTAGTTTACGAGTCCTTAGAATTGATTCGCTATTCATTGAAAAACTATCAACCCCCATCCCTACTAACAATGGAATGGCTAATCGACTTGATGCCATTTCTCCGCAGATGGAAACTGATTTGCCCTCAGCATGAAACGCATCAATTGCATATTTTAACGTTCTCAAAACCGCGGGATTCAACTGTTGATATAGATTGGAAACCCGTTCATCGAGTCGATCTGCAGCCATTAAATACTGCACTAAATCATTCGTCCCAATGCTAACTACATCAACTTCCTTAGCAAACTCATCAGCAAGCAGTGCGGCAGATGGGACTTCAATCATTACTCCTAAATTTACAACTCCCATATTCTGCCCGTCTTTTTGCATTGCCAGTCGTTCTTCATCATAAATATCACGCGCCCGTCGATACTCATCAACGGTTGAAACCATTGGGAAAATAATTGATATCTCACCATAACCAGATGCCCGAATTAAGGCTCTCAACTGGGTCCGAAACATTTTTTCAGACCTTAGGCTAATTCTAAGCCCCCGTAGACCCAAAGCAGGATTAGTTTCCTTATCTAAGTCTACACCACCGATTTGCTTATCGTTTCCAATATCTAAGGTCCGAAAAATAATCGGTAAGCCCTTCATATGGAAAACTGCTTTTCGATAGCTTTCAAACTGCTCTTCTTCGGTCGGAACATTGTCGTGCCCTAAAAACAGAAATTCAGTTCGATAAAGGCCGATTCCTTCAGCTGATGAATCGGTAACCGCTTTTAAATCCTTATCACTACCAACATTGGCTTCGATGCTTAGGTGTCGATCGTCTTCTGTCATGGTGATTTTAGCTTTAAAGTTTTGCAGTTTTTTTAACTCAATATTAAAAGCCTTGATCCGTTCATGATAGTCAATCATTTGCAAGCGGGTGGGATTAATTACAATGGTTCCAGATAGTCCATCTACAATTAATTCATCATCATTACGAATTTCCTTAATAGCACCCTTAGCCCTTAAAATCATTGGCAATTTTAGCGTTCGTGCCATAATTGATGAATGTGATGTTTGAGCACCAAATTCAGCAACGATCCCCTTAACATATTTTCCATTTAACTGTGCAATATCACTTGGGGTAATATCCTTTGCAACGATAATCACTGGACGATCTACCAATGATAGGTCGGGAAGCTTAACGTTCAATAGATGACTTAAAACCCGCCTTTTAATATCAATCACATCGCTAGTTCTTTCCTTGATTTGGGCTTTCATCCAAACATTCGTAACATTTGATTTGAATAAATGAATAAAATTATTAGCAGTAACATCCAATGCCTTTTCGGCACAGATACCCTGATCTAAAATCAATTGCTCGATTGAACTAATGAACTCTGGGTCAGAAAGCATTTGAATATGTGATTCAAATACCATTCCTTCGTTTTTACCAAGGTTATCAACAATGTCATCCTTAATGATTGATAATTCATTAATTGATGCTCTTAATGCATCATGCAGTCTATTAATTTCCGCATTTTTATCACTAACGATAGTGTCTTGAAATGATAAATCAGGCTCAACGATTTTATAGGCTTTCGCTATTGAGATTCCTTCGCTTGCAGAAATTCCTTCTATTTTGTGCATTTTTAGTCAGATAAACCCTCTTTTTTAAGGGTGGCAGCAATATCATCTAAAGCATCCTTTTCATCATCACCATCAGCCGTAATAACAATTGCTGCATTTTGGCCAACCCCAAGGGACATTACCCCCATGATAGATTTTAGATTTACCTTTTTACCATCATATTCTAAGTTGATGTCAGAAGCATATTTACTTGCTGCTTGAACCAATAATGTCGCAGGTCTGGCGTGAATCCCAGTTTCAGCAATAATTTTAAATTGACGTTGTTCCATTATTCATCCTCCTTGTTTAAATTACTATTTGATTAAAAAACAATAAGTAATTCTCTTTTTTTCATTATAACATATCTGAAGTACTTTAACTTAAAACGTTCCCTAACCAGTACTTCATTTGTCAGAATCAAATCGATAAACTACTTTTCCATCTAAAGAGGCTGTCCCAACGACCCTTTTACGACTCTCAAAATCCATAAAGGCACACTGAAAAGCCATAAAAGATTTTGAATCAACTTCAATTTTATCAATTTCACCATTTTTCAATTGCTTTAACAATTCACCGTAATCCTTAGTCAACCTATCCACCCCTTCAATTTATACATCTATTATATTAAATCTAAAGCCGAATTTCCAAAAATTCAAAAATGAGTTATTATAAAATCAAATTGTTTGAATCGTCCCGTTTAAGTTGTATAATATCTCTACATGGTCAGTAAAGGTCAAACCAAACTGGCTAATCAAATCAATGGAGGGTAGCAATATGTTATGTCAAAACTGCCGTAAAAATGAAGCAACAATTCACTTATATGTAAATCGAAATGGCAATAGACAGCAAGTTGACCTATGTCAAAATTGCTATCAACTTTTACAAAACGATGGAAATGGGGGCGCTAATATGGCACAAGATCCATTTGGATTCGGAGATTTAAACGACATCTTCCGCTCAATGCAAAATAATAATGATGCCAATAAACCTGATCCTAATCCACAAAACAATGGTAATGATGGTAACAACGGTAATAATGGAAATAATGGAAATAAAGATGGCGTTTTATCAAAATTTGGAATCAATATGACCCAACTAGCTAAAGAGGGCAAGTATGACCCTGCAATTGGTCGTGACAAGGAAACTAAGCGTGTCATTGAAATCCTTAATAGAAGAACCAAGAACAATCCCGTTTTAATTGGGGAAGCTGGAGTTGGTAAAACATCAGTCGTTGAGGGCTTAGCAATCAAGATTGCCAATGGCGACGTTCCTGAAAAATTAAAGGATAAGCAAATCATTAGTTTAGACATTGTTTCAATCGTCCAAGGAACTAGCCTTCGTGGACAATTTGAAGAACGGATGCAATCGCTAGTTAAAGAAGTCCAATCTAACCCTAATATTATTTTATTCATTGATGAAATTCATGAAATTATGGGCGCAGGAAATGCCGAAGGTGGTATGGATGCAGGAAATGTATTAAAGCCCGCATTAGCCCGTGGTGAATTTCAGTTAATTGGTGCAACTACGCTCAATGAATATCGTAACATTGAAAAAGATGCCGCATTGGCAAGACGTTTTCAAACGGTTATGGTCCAAGAACCCGAACCAAAAGAAGCCGTTAAAATCCTAGAGGGAATTAAGGATAAGTATGAATCATATCACCACGTTAAATATTCCGCAGAATCATTAAAGGCGGCTGTAAAGCTCTCAGATCGATATATTCAAGGAAGATTCTTACCTGATAAGGCCATCGATTTAATTGATGAAGCTGGATCAAGAAAGAATCTAACAATTGATGTTACTAGTCCAGAAACAATTGAACTGAAAATTAAAAATGCAGATGAACAAAAAAAGGCGGCCCTAAAACAAGAGGACTACGAAAAAGCTGCATACTATCGTGATGAAGCTAATAGATTTAAAGAGGCTAAGAATAATAATCAAAATACCAATTCTGAACGTCCAGAGGTCACTGTTCGTGATATTCAAAAAATTGTTGAAGAAATCACAAATATCCCAGTTGGCGACCTTCAGTCAAAAGAACAACAGCAATTAAAAAACCTTGGTGCTGATTTGAAGGCTGGCATTATTGGTCAAGATGCAGCCGTTGAAACGGTTGCTAAAGCAATTAAAAGAAATCGGATTGGATTTAATGGGACTGGTCGACCAATTGGCTCCTTCCTATTCGTTGGAACGACCGGTGTTGGTAAAACCGAATTAGCTAAGCAACTTGCAAAAGAGTTATTTGGTTCTGAGGATTCAATGATTAGATTTGACATGTCTGAATACCGAGAACCATATTCAATTTCTAAACTAATTGGTTCTGCGCCTGGTTATGTGGGCTATAATGAATCCGGCCAACTAACTGAAAAAGTTAGAAGGAATCCATATAGCTTAATTCTATTTGATGAAATTGAAAAGGCCCATCCAGATGTTTTACATGCATTTTTACAAATCCTAGATGATGGAAGGTTAACTGATTCACAAGGGCGTACCGTTTCATTCAAGGACACCGTAATCATTATGACTAGTAATGCTGGAACTGGTAAAGTAGAGGCCAATGTTGGTTTCGGTGCTAGCGCATCTGGAAAATCACACTCTGCACTAAATCACTTGGGTGACTACTTTAAACCTGAATTCCTAAATCGGTTCGATGATATTGTTGAATTTAATCCCCTTTCTAAAGACGACCTAAAGCAAATCGTAAGCTTAATGCTTAATAATATGAATAAGATGTTAGCCCAACAAAACATTCATATTAGCGTAAGCGATGGCGTAAGGGATAAAATTGTCGACTTAGCATATAACCCTGCAATGGGGGCAAGGCCACTTAGAAGATTAATCCAAGAACAAATTGAAGATCAAGTCGCAGACTTTTACCTTGATCATCAAGATGCAAGAGACCTAACAGCTACGTTGGACAAAAAACAAGAAATCACTGTAAAGCCTGCTAAATAAAAAATAGATGCTATTCCTTTGGGATAGCATCTATTTTTTTGATTATAATTTAGACATTAATTCAACATCAGGATATTTATCGTGGAACCAGCGTTCAGCAAAACTATTTTCAAATAAAAATAATGGCTGATCATGGGTATCTCTTACCAATATATTTCTTGAGGATGACATTTTTTCATCTAATTGATCAGGCTTGATCCAACGGGCTATTTTATGCCCAAGTGGCTCCATAACCACTTCTGAATTATATTCATTTTGCATTCTAAATTGAAATACTTCAAATTGAAGTTGTCCAACCGCACCTAGAATATAATCACCAGTTGAATAAGTGGTATAGAGCTGAACCGCCCCTTCTTGGACTAATTGATGAATCCCCTTATGAAATGACTTTTGCTTCATCACGTTTTTGGCAGAAACCCGCATGAATAGCTCTGGCGTAAATTGTGGTAATGGTGGAAATTTAATTGCTTGTTTTCCAGTAAAAATTGTGTCACCAATTTGAAAGTTACCAGTATCATAAAGGCCGATAATGTCACCAGCAACCGCTTTATCAACGTTTTCACGAGTATTGGCTACAAATTCGGTCACGTTCGATAACCGTAGTTTTTTATCGGTCCTTTGTAATACAACATCCATTCCCCGATCAAATTCTCCCGAACAAACACGGACAAATGCAATTCGATCTCGGTGTCTAGGATTCATATTAGCTTGAATTTTAAAAATAAAGCCAGAGAAATTACTATTGTCTGGTTCAATTTCCTCATCATCAATAGTGTTTTCGTGTTCACCAGGTTTGGGAGCGAAATCTAGATAGGCATTTAAGAATGTTTCAACTCCAAAATTAGCCAATGCAGAACCAAAGAAAACTGGTGTTTGATCACCATTTTTGATCTTATCAATATCAAATTGATTTCCAGCCTCTTGAATCAAATCCATATTCGTCTTGGCATCTTGATAAACTTCATCATCTGGCAAATCACTATCAACCATTAAATCACCATCATCGTTCAATGGTAAATACTTTTCAGAATCTTCTTCGGGCCGATAAAGAGCGACCCGCTTGTTATAACGATCATATAATCCTCTTAGTACCTTTCCAGAACCAATCGGCCAATTCATTGGGTATCCTTCAATCCCCAATACATCTTCTAGTTGACTGATCAATTCCATTGGATCGCGACTATCACGATCCATCTTATTCATAAAGGTAAAAATAGGAATCCCCCGCATTTTACAGATCTTAAATAGCTTCTTAGTCTGTGCTTCGATCCCCTTGGCAGCATCAATTACCATGACGGCTGAATCAACAGCCATTAGGGTCCGATAGGTATCCTCAGAGAAATCCTCATGCCCAGGAGTATCCAAGATATTAATTCTTTTTCCCTGATAATCAAATTGCATTACTGAACTAGTAACTGAAATTCCCCGTTTTTGTTCAATTTCCATCCAATCAGACTTAGCAAAATTACCACTTTTCTTTCCTTTAACCGTTCCAGCTTCACGAACGATACCACCATATAACAAAAGCTGTTCAGTAATCGTCGTCTTCCCGGCATCCGGATGAGAAATAATTGCGAATGTTCTTCGTTTTGAGACATTCTTATTTAATGCATTAACCATATATTTATCCCTTCTAGTTTAATCATCAATTAATTTTAACATAATTCAATTTAGCAATCAGAAATAATTAGCAATCAGAAATAAAAAGCCTACCTAGATAATCAAGATAGACTTTTGACATTAAGCTTTCCAATTATCAGAATCTTTAATTCCAAGATCCTTTTTAATTTTTGATGTTGAGATTCCTTCAGTTCTTGGTAGGTAAACAACTTCACAATATTCCTTCAAGAAATCAAATTTACCCTTCCAGTCATCACCCATCACAAACACATCGATGTTGTTTTCCTGAACATCTTTGATTTTTTGATCCCAGCCACTTTCAGGAACTACCTTATCGACATAGCGAATTGCTTCTAAAACATATTTACGATCCTCAAAGGACGTATATGCCTTTTTTCCCTTTTCGGCATTGAATTCATCACTAGAAAGGCCAACCATTAAGTAGTCACCTAGCTCACGAGCTCGTTTTAATAATCTAACATGCCCCTTGTGTAATAAATCAAAGGTTCCATAAGTAATTACTTTTTTCATATTAATCTTATTCTCCTAATTAATGTTAATAATTTCATTCTATCACACTCATAACTGATATTATGGTTTTAAATCATTTTTAGCCTCATAATTGTGTTGAATTAACCAAATATTATATAAATATTGGACAACTACTTTAACAACCGCATATAGTGGGATTGCTAAAATCATCCCGACCAATCCAGAAATATTACCAGCAGCCAATAAAATAACAATAATTGTAAGAGGATGAATTCGTAAACTCTTTCCAATTACATTGGGATAAACTAAGTTCCCATCTAATTGTTGGACGATCAATACGACAATTATTACATAAATAACTTGTGAAACGTCATATGAAAAGGCAACTAACAAGGATGGTAAAATTCCAATATAGGGACCAACGTATGGAATAATATTACATACCCCAGCAAATACCCCTAATAAAAGAGCATACTTTTGCCCAATAAATACATACCCTAATGAGGTAAAAATGCCCACAAAAAGACATTCAATCATCTGACCACCAATATAACGGGCAATCGTTTCATTCATTTTCCCCAATAACACCAACGTTTGCTTTTGATGATCTTCTGGAATCATTTTTTTAATCGTTGGCATTAGCTTATGACCGTCTTTTAACATATAAAATAAGATTACAGGAACCGTAATTACCACGATCACTACGCTAGTAGCCATTGAAATGACGTTCCCTAAACTGGTTGTAACACTACCCAAAATATTTTGCGTGTAGTTAGTTAAATAACTTTGGAACTGATTAATATAATCGGTTACATCAACATTCTTTAACCAACCATGGTTAGTAATATTTTCAATTGTTTTTTCAGTAGAGTCAGTTACATCGGGTAAATGATAAAATAAAGTCGTCACCTGAGTGAAAATTCGTGGAATAAAGGAAACTCCAATATAAATTAAAGCCCCTAAAAAGGCAATAAAAATAATTGAAACTGCGATGGTCCTACTGACCCTAAACCGTTTATAATGAATTTTCATTAATAGTTCAACAATTGGATTTAACATGTAGAATAGCGCACCAGCAACTAATATTGGAACAAATACAGTGGAAATAAAAATTCCAACTGGCGAAAAGATAAAGCTAATTTTATTACAGAAATAAATAATTGCAACTACAATCAATATTTCTAATGACCAAAATAATATTTTTGATCTTTTAAAGTGGTCATTCATAATTCATAGTGCTCCTTTAACTTAATTGATTATCAATTAATCTATCAATATCATCAATTTGAAATCCTTTTCGATATAAAAATTGCTTAATTTTAAATTTTTTATCTTGAGGACTTAATCCTCGATAACGATGACAAACCTTTTGAAATTGTTTTTCTAATACTAAAGATTGATTATCTAAATCAGGCTTAAAATTGGCAGTTTGGATAATTTCACTAATCAGATCAAATGAATAGCCCTTTCTAGCTAAACCATTTTTTAGTTTCATCATTGCCTGTTTAAATGAATCGTTTCGATATCTTTTAAACATTTTTTGAGCTTGATGGAGGCCATTTGCTAATTGGTCTTCAAATGAATAATAATTTGATACCGCACTTTGAGCGATAACATCACTAATCCCCTTTTGCTTTAGGTGTTGGATAATTGAAACGGGCCCCTTATCCATAATCCGAACCTCACTGCGCACATAGCTGTTAGCATAGTTTTGATCGTTCAAAAGTAAGTTATCCTTTAATTTTTGAATAACTAATTCTATTATATCTGAATCATCGGTTTCAGTCTCTAATTTATTGATAACTTCACTTTCTGTCCTTAATTGACTAGCAATATAATTAATTGCTTTTTGATAAATCTTATCAACGTGTTCAGCTGCAACGAGCCGTTTTTCCAACGTCTCATCAATCTCCATATCCTTAACCAGCTGAAACTGAATTAAAACATTTTCACTAACTGGAAAAGCATAGTGACCATCAATGAAAACATTAAAACGCCCCTTTCTTTTTTGGGCGGTAATTTTAGTAATTTTGGATTGCATTCAAGCGGCCTCCTATTGTTTTTAATACTAATATACGCTAATATTTTAATTAAGAATTTACGAAGGGAAAGATTATTATAATGAAAGCACACGTTGTTTTTGCTACAATTACCGGAAATAATGAAGATGTTGCTGACATCGTCACTGAGGGCCTTGAAGACCTAGGGGTTGAAGTTATTGAAACAGAAATTTCTCAAACTGATGCTGCCGAATTTTTAAAAGCTGATATTTGTGTGGTTTGCCCATATACTTATGATGAAGGACACTTACCAGAAGAAGGACTCGACTTTTTTGACGACTTAAAAGAACTAGACTTAAATGGCAAGGTTTATGGAGTCGCTGGATCAGGAGATGAATACTACGAGGAATTTTATAACGTCGCAGTCGATTCATTTAGTGATGCATTCAAACAGGCAAATGCAACACAAGGGGCTGATAATGTTAAAATCAATCTTGAACCAGAGGGTGATGATATCAAAATCCTTGATCACTTTGCAGCCCAGCTAGTCAAATCTGCTAATCAATAATCATAAGTCACTGAACTATCATTGTTCTGTGACTTTTTTTATTCGCTCTTTTATAGATTTAGCCTTGATTTTACCCTCTTTTAGTTCCTGAATTGAAGCATTTACTACGGCGCCAAATAAAATTAATATTCCAATGAAGTATAACCAAAACATTAAAATAATAAACGTTCCTAAGGCCTTATAAGTTGAAAAGCCCTTCGAAAAGTAGGTTAAGTAAATTGAAAATCCTTGGGATAAAACTAAAATCCCAACCGTAACTACCAATGAACCAATCCAAACGTACCTAAACTTAGTGGATGCCGCTGGAATGACATAGTAAACAAACATCAATATTAAGAAAAGAATTCCTAACGAGACTGGAATCCTAACGTCGTCAATTAATTGATAGATGATTGTCGGCACCTTCAAAATCGATAAGATATACTTATTACCAAAACTGAAGAATACTAGCGTTACCGTAATTGCAACGAACATTAAGATCATCCACATAAACGAAAAAATTCTGGTGATTAACGCTCCGTGATTATTTTTAACCCCATATGCACTATCAAACGTCCGTTTTAAAGCAGCGGTTACCCGACTTGAGGACCAAATCGTAATGATAATTCCGACCGAAAGTTGTTTGCCCCCACCATTAAGGGCCGTGCTTATAATGGGACCCAGCGTTTGATTTACTTGAGGGGGCAGAAGTGGATGGAGATAATTTAAAATTGAACCACTATCAATTCCAGAAAAACTAAGAATACTACCAATAATAAATAATAATGGAAAAATTGATAACAATAAATAATAGGCAATTACAACTGCAGAATCAGAAACGTTAGCTGCTTGATAGTGATTAATAAATACGCTTACAATTCTTCTTAATTTAGTTGGTATACGATTAAGCATGATGTGTCACCCGCCCTAAATTAGCTTGAATTGCATCCAAAATCCTAGTTGATGCCTTACCATCCCCATAAGGGTTCTTAGCATCAGCCATCTTTTGATATGCAATCGGATCATCTAATAATAATTCAATCCCCTGTTTAATCAACTTGGTATTAGTCCCCACTAATTTAAGGGTACCAGCATCCACGCCTTCTGGTCTTTCAGTTTCATCCCGTAATACTAACACGGGTTTCCCTAATGATGGTGCTTCTTCTTGGACTCCACCTGAGTCAGTCATAATAAAATAACTTTTTGCAGCCATATTATGGAAGTCAACTACCCCCAGTGGTTCAATTAAATGAACTCGTGGATCCCCATCAAAACACTCATGAGCCACTTTTTGCACCACTGGACTTAAGTGCACTGGGTATACAACTTCGACATCTGGATGCTGATCTAATTCATCCTTAATCGCATTAAAAGTCCTCCGCATTGGTTCACCATGATTCTCACGCCGATGCATCGTTAACAAAATAATACGGTGTTTCGTATCAATCTTAGATAATACAGAATGTTTATAATTAGCACTTACAGTTTGTTCTAAGGCATCAATTGCAGTATTCCCAGTAACAAAAATATTTTGTGCGTCATGATGTTCCCTTAATAGATTATCCCGACTTAACTGGGTCGGTGCAAAATATAAATCCGCTAATACATCTGTCATTTGACGATTCATTTCCTCAGGATATGGAGAATACTTATCCCATGTGCGTAGCCCTGCTTCAACATGGCCAAGGGGAATTTGGTGATAAAAACTACTGACTGCTGCAGCAAAGGTCGTTGTTGTATCACCATGAACTAAAATAATATCAGGGGCAGTATCATCAATGATTGAATCCAACCCATTAATTACAGAAGTCGTAATTCCACTTAGGGTTTGATTTGGTTTCATTACATTCAAATCATAATCAGGTTTAATTTTAAAAACGCTTAGGACTTGGTCTAACATTTCACGATGCTGGGCTGATACAACGGTAATCGGTTTAAATTGCGCTGGTCGTTTTTTCATCGCTAGGATAATGGGAGCCATTTTAATTGCTTCTGGTCGAGTCCCAAAAATCGTCATTACTTTGATCGGGGTATTCATAATATAACCTCCACTAAATTTTATGCTTAACCTTAATTATAACAAAATATTTTATCATTGTAGATTTTGTAAAATATTAACCGATTACAATTTTTTATTTACCTAGTATGATAAAATGAAAAACAGTAAATTGATACACTTAAGGGAGTAATCAACATGGAATTAATCGGATTAATCGTACCTTGTTACAACGAAGAAGAGTCCATCAAACTATTCTTTGAGACAACGGATCAGGTTTTCCAAAAAATGAATCAAAAAAACAAACTATACGAACCCTACTATTTATTTATTGATGACGGCTCATCGGATAATACGTTAAATGAAATTAAAAACCTCCAAATTAACCATCCAGATACCGTTCATTATATTTCCTTTTCTAGGAATTTTGGTAAGGAATCAGCAATGGCAGCGGGGTTGCAAAATGTAAAGGGTAAATATATTGCGATTATGGATGTTGATTTGCAAGATCCACCTGCTTTATTACCCAAAATGCTAAAAATAATTAATACTGAGGACTACGATTGCATCGGCTGTGTTCAAAAATCAAGAAAACAAAATCCAATTAGAGCCTTTTTATCCTCTAGCTTTTATAAGGTAATCAATTGGATTTCTGCTGTTAATATTAAGCCCAACGTAAGGGACTATCGTTTAATGACCCGTCAATATGTCGACAGCGTCTTGAAATTAACAGAATATAATCGTTTTACGAAGGGAATTTTTAGTTGGGTCGGTTTTAAAACTAAATACCTGGAATACGATGGCGTCCCCAGAGCTGCTGGTAAAACCCATTGGTCAATGTATCAACTAATTAACTATTCACTAGAAGGAATCGTTGATTTTTCAGATGCACCGTTGAAGCTATCAACCTTTATCGGATTGTTTTCATGTTTTGTTTCAATTATGGGCCTTTTATTTGTGATCATTAGAGCGCTATTTTTTGGCGGATCAGTTGCTGGTTGGCCATCAATGGTATCCGTGATCCTATTAATTGGCGGCATTCAACTATTCTGTCTCGGTCTAGTTGGTAACTACATTGGTAAGATCTATTTAGAAACAAAGGATCGACCAAAATACATTGTGAAAGAAAAGAAGTAATTATGTTCAAAAAAATATATATTAAAAATAAAGAAGCAATTGACTACTTATTTTGGGGTGTATTAACAACTGTTTTAAACTACATTCTCTTTTTTATTCTAACTAAAGCACCGATTACTGGTGAACAAATTAATGGTTCTGAATTTTGGCTTAATTTTTACAATACCCTCGTCGGAATCATTTGTACCATTTTTGCCTTTGTTACTAATCGTAAGTTCGTTTTTCACTCTAAAAACTCTGGAATGAAAAACTACCTAAAAGAACTAGGGATATTCGTTCCAGGTCGATTTGGATCGATTATCATGGAAGATGTCATTATTTCAATTGGGCATGTCTATTTAGGGGTCTCCACACTAATCATGAAAGTAATTGGAGAAGTATTTGTAATTGTATTTAACTACGTTTGGTCTAAGTTTGCCGTTTTTAGAAAAAGATAGAATATTTTTTTAAATTAATGTAAAATAGATTAGTTAAATAATTTGTTGCTTAGGAGGAATGAATGTGAATACAGTTGCATTATTAATTGGATTGGGACCACTATTTGGGTGGGGATTATTTCCGACGATTGCATCTAAAATTGGTGGGAAGCCAAATAACCAAATTTTAGGAACTACGATTGGAACCCTGTGCTTAGCAATCCTATTTGCGGTAGTTAGACAATTGCAAATTCCAACAGGTGGTGCCTTTATTCTAGCAATGCTATCAGGGATTGGTTGGGATTTTGGTCAGGTATTAGCTTTCAAGTCGTATCAACTAATCGGTTCATCAAGAACGATGCCGATCACTACTGCTTTACAATTAATCGTAACATCGCTTTGGGGTGTCTTTGCATTAGGCAATTGGAGTACCATAAATCAAAAAATAATTGGTATTATCGCATTAATCGTTATTATTATTGGTGCAATTATGACTTCTTGGCAGGAAAAAAATGATAAGGCTGGTTCATCACAATTAGGTAAGGCAACCATCCTACTTATAATTGGGGTGTTCGGTTATTGGTCATATTCAGCAGCTCCCCAAGCCGCTCATATTGATGGGGTCCACGCCTTTTTACCACAAGCAATCGGAATGGTTATTGGTGCTGTTATCTACAACCTATTTACGATTAAAAAAGAAAATGTATTCAAAGAAAAAGTATCATACATGCAAATCTTTGCGGGATTTTTCTTTGGATTCGCTGCACTTACTTACTTAGTATCTGCTCAACCCGATATGAATGGTTTAGCAACTGGATTTGTGCTTTCGCAAACTTCGGTGATCGTAGCAACGATTACTGGAATCTTCTTCTTAAACCAAAGGAAAACTAATAAAGAAATGATCGTTACGGTAATTGGTTTAATTCTAATTCTAATCTCGGCTACTGTGACCGCATTTATATAAAACAAAAATAAAGCCCCCCATACGTTGAACAGAAAATGTTCAGTATATGGGGGCTTTATTTTGGCGAAATATAACAGAATTGTAATGATTTAGCGATGGTTAAATGCGTATAAACAATTTTACAAGGCAGCATATTAGAGGTAGAACAATGCCCTTTATTCATTCAATTTTCAATAAAAAAGAACGTCTCTCAGTGCCTGAAAGACGTTCTTTTTTATCTTTATTCAAATTGATATCCAAAACCACGAATGGTCTTTATTTTAGCCTCATCATTAGCTAACGTTTTTAACTTATCTCGTAAATGGCTAATATGCATATCAACAATTCTAGACGAAATGTAGGAAAATTCATCTTGCTCAGATCCCCACACTCCGTTGTATATTTTCTCTCGACTTAAAACCATTCCGCTATGGCGAATCAAATAGTTCATTAAGTAAAATTCTTTGGGGGTTAGCTTCATATTATCATCATAATACTGAACTTGAAAATGTTTTAAATCAACAGTGAAATGCTTGTACTTAATCAAATTAGTGTGTTTACTAGTTTTAGAATTGTCGCTATCATTGTTAATACGATTATAGACCCAATTACGCTGTTCAATTCTTAAAATAATGCCAATCCCTTCTTCTGGGTCGACAATATAATCATCAAAATGTGCCTCAAAAATTGCTTGCTCATGCTCAGCACTATACTTTTTCTCAATTGTAATCATTGGTCCATTAAAATTTTCACGAACTGATTTTAATGCTCGCAATGAATCCTTGAATGTTTTTGTCAAATCTAAATCCCAAACAATTCCAACAATTTTAGAGCTATTAAGATAGCTATCAATGTCTGAAATATTCGTAAAATTATTGATGAAAAAGCCACGACTATTACCAGCCGCATTGATTTTCATCGCTAATTTCAAATGATTTGTAACTAACAAAATCGTGTTCATTCTTCCACCCCAAAGTTAAATTAATTAAAAATGAATATTAAATCGTTTTTAATCATTACTTGGATGAACTATCTTCTGATTCCTTTGCTTCTTTTAAATTAGAATTATCAACCTCTTCTTTTTCGGTCTTTAATTCATTTTTGATTAAATCAGGTTCAATTTTTCCTGGATTTAATTCCACTAGCTTACCAGAATGATTATATACAACCCATTCGTCAAGATTGACAATGTGATCTCCGATTCTTTCAAGTAAACGAACAACTAATAAATAACTAGCTGCGGAAGGAATTTTCTTAGTATCCTTTTCAATTTCAGCAATAATTAAATTACGAGATTCAACAAAATATTTATCAATTGTTAGGTCATCTTGAGCAATCAATTTAGCTGCTGATTCATTTTCATGAAGGTAAGCATCAAGAGTTGCTTCAAGCATTTCTCTAATCTTTAAAGTCATCTTCGAAATAATATCGTCAACATCAGATAATTTTTGTTTTTTCTTCATCCGAAGGGTTTCTTGGGCAATTGAACTAGCGTGGTCACCAATTCTTTCCAAATCAGAACTTGCCTTTAAAATACAAATAATTTGTCTAAAGTAAGCCGCTACCGGTTGTTGTAAAGCAATTAAGTTCAATGCTTCCTTTTCAAGATCTACTTCTTCGGTGTTAACTTGAGAATCATCGTTAACAATTAACTTAGCTCTGGACTTATCGTGGTTCATGAAAGTAGTTGAGGCTTGATAAATTTGTTCACTAACGTTAATCCCCATGTTCATGAAAGTAGTTTGTAACTCTTTAAGTTCTTCTAAAAATTCGTCGTGCATTATATTTCCCCCTTATCCAAACTTACCATTAAGGTAATCATTGGTTTCCTTTTCCTTTGGATTAATGAAAATTTCTTTAGTAGGGCCAGCTTCAACTAGATTTCCATCTAGTAAGAATGCAGTTTGATCCGAGATACGAGATGCTTGCTGCATATTATGAGTAACAATAATAATAGTATAGTCCTCTTTAATCTTTAGTAAAGTATTTTCAATCGCATAACTAGAGATAGGATCAAGCGCACTGGTTGGTTCATCTAAAAGAATAATTTCAGGTTTAACAGCTAATACCCGTGCAATACAAATTCTTTGTTGTTGACCACCAGAGAATGATAGTGCACTATCATTTAAATTATCCTTTACTTCATCCCAAACAGCAGCTTTTTTCAAGCTGTCCTCTACAATTTTGTCCATTTCATCCTTAGAAACTTTACTCCGTCCTGCTAATTTTACACCATAAGCAACGTTTTCGTAAACAGAAAATGGAAAAGGATTGGGTTGTTGAAACACCATTCCAACTTTTTTTCTTAATTCGGTAATATCAACATCTGGTGCATAGATGTCTTTGGTATCTAACTTAATACTACCAGTAACGGTTACATCTGGAAGCAAATCGTTAATTCGATTTAAACATCTTAAATAAGTTGATTTTCCAGAACCAGATGGTCCAATCAAAGCAGTAATTTCATTCTTTTTAAAATCTAAATTTACTCCATGCAAAGCCTCTTTTTCTCCGTAATAGAGGCGAACATTTTCTGATGTGATAATTTTATCTGTCATTGTGCTACCCCCATTTTAACCGAAGTTACCAGAAATATAATCTTCAGTTGCTTTAACGTGTGGATTAGTAAATATTCTTTCAGTCTTATCGAATTCAAGCGCATGGCCTAAATGGAAGAATGAAGTATAGTCACTGATCCGAGAAGCTTGTTGCATATTGTGAGTCACAATGATGATCGTATAATCCTTCTTCAATTGATTCAAAGTGTTTTCAATATTTTTAGTTGAAATTGGATCCAATGCACTCGCAGGTTCATCCATTAACAAGATGTCTGGCTTCATTGCAATCGCTCTTGCAATACATAGTCTTTGAGCTTGACCACCAGAAAGGGAAAGCGCACTTTTATCAAGACGATCCTTAACTTCATCCCAAAGCGATGCGCCCTTTAAACTTTCCTCGACTCGCTTATCTAATTCGGACTTATCCTTAAGACCATGTTGTTTTAAAGCAAATGTAATGTTTTCACGAATTGATTTAGCAAATGGGTTTGGTCTTTGGAATACCATTCCAATATGGCTTCTAACCTCATAAACGTTAACATCTGAGGTATTGATATCCATACCCCGATAAAGGATTTGCCCAGTCACACGTGCAACGTCGTCATTCATTCGATTTAAACACCTTAAATAAGTGGACTTCCCAGAACCGGAAGCACCGATCAAAGCGGTAATTTTATTTCTAGAAAATGATAAATTCCCATCATGAAAAGCATGGTTATCACCATAATAAACTTGAATATCTTTGGTTACTAACGCTTTTTCCTCATCGAAAGAAGCGAAGTAGGTATCATTAAAATCATAGTTTTTAAAAGCCACAATTATTTCTCCTTCACAGATTACTTACTAGCAGTCATTTTATCATAGAGTCGCTTACCAATGTAGTGAGCACCTAAGTTAAAAATCAAGATAACAATAATCAAGACCGCAGAAGAGCCACTTGAAATTTGAGCAGCATCAGGAGTAACCCCTTCTGTATTAACTTTCCAAATGTGAACAGCTAATGTTTCAGCTGGCCGCATTGGATTTAAGAAACTAGCAGTATCAAATGGATTAAAATCTGTATAGCTAATTACTGGAGCACTTTCACCAGCGGTATAAATTAAAGCAGCAGCTTCACCAAACACCCGTCCAGCACTAAGAATGATCCCAGTAATAATTCCAGGGATGGCAATTGGGAAAATAATTCCAGTGATGGTTTTCCATCTTGAAAGGCCTAGTGATGCACCAGCTTGTCTTTGTAAGTCAGGAACGGATTCTAATGATTCTTGGATACTTCTAGTTAATAAAGGTAAATTGAAGAACGTTAATGCAATTGCACCAGATAGAATTGAGAAACCTAATTGGAATTCAATAACAAAAAGCAAGTAACAGAATAAACCAACAATGATTGAAGGTAGCGAACTTAATACTTCAATTGATGTTTGAATCAAGTTTGTAAACCAATTCTTAGGTGCGTATTCAGCTAAGTAAATCCCTGAACCTAACGCAATTGGAAATGAAATAATCAAGGTTAAGATCAATAGGTAAATGGAATTAAATAATTGGTCTCTAATTCCCCCACCAGCAGAAAATGATTGTGAAACAGAGGTTAAGAAATGCCATGAAATATGAGGCACTCCAGTAATCAAGATAAAACCGATCAGTAAAGCTAAGATGACAACAACGACTGCTACTAATAAGTAAATAACAGCGTCTGCAATTTTATTGGCAATTTTCGGATTCATTATTTATTCAAGTCTCCCTTCGAACCAACGAATTTAACGGCGATGTTAAATACAAGTGACATTAGTAATAGGATTAATGCTAATGACCAAAGGGCATTATTTGGTAATGATCCCATAACAGTATTACCAATTCCAGTAGTTAATTGACTAGTCAAAGTTGCGGCTGGAGTTAACAAACTCTTTGGCATTAAGGTAGCATTACCAATAACCATTTGAACGGCTAAGGCTTCACCAAACGCCCGTGCCATCCCAAAAATAATCGCAGTTAAGATTCCTGGTGTTGCAGCTCTTAAAATCACTTTGTAAATTGTTTGCCAACGAGTTGCTCCTAAGGCAAGTGATGCTTCAAGGTAGTAACGTGGCACAGCCTTTAAGCTATCAACAGTCAGAGAAGTAATGGTTGGTAATACCATTACAAATAACACAATGGTTCCTGATAGAATCCCAAAACCAGTTCCGCCATAGATTCCACGAATGAAAGGAACGACTAAGGTTAAACCAATGTAACCATAAACAACTGATGGAATTCCGACCAATAATTCAATGATTGCTTGTAGGAACCCTTTTCCATGTTTAGGAGCAATGATCGTCATAAATAACGAAACCGCAATCGCAAATGGAGTCGCAACTAATGCTGATAAAACCGTAACTGCAAAAGATGTAACAATCATTGGGAGAGCCCCTACTTCAGGATTACCATGGGCATCTACTTGGCCTGGACTCCAGTTAGTTCCTGAAAGAAACGACCATAAATTTACATTGTTTTTAGTAAAAGTAGACATCCCGAATGAAATAATAAAATACAAAACCAATAAAACTAAAAGCATAATTGCAACAATACAAGTATAACTGATGACCTTACCAACCGTTTCTTGTTTCGTTTCCTTAGAAGGCTTCATCAACTTTGCTTTGATTTGATCCATTTAATCTAATCCCCCGTAAAATAGAAAGAACTGGATAGCGGTACTAAACGTACTCCTCCAGTCCCTCTATTAATAAATTGTTTTTAATTACTTGTTAGTAACTTTGTTGTCAGCATCCTTAGTAACCTTCATGTTTGAGATACTGATGTAACCAAGTTTCTTAACTAATCCGTTTTGAACCTTGTCAGATTGGATGTACTTGATGAACTTTTCAGCTTCCTTGTTTGGAGTAGCTGGAGTGTACATGTGTTCGTATGACCAGATCTTCCACTTGTTAGTTTCAACGTTTTCATCAGTTGGCTTAACATTGTCAATTGAAAGTGCTTGTAACTTGTCATTTAAGAATGAGAATGCAAGGTAACTAACAGCACCAGGAGTTGTTGAAACGATCTTTTGAACAGTACCATTTGAGTCTTGTTCTTGAGCCTTAACAGCAGTTGCGCCACCTAGAACAGCTTGTTCGAATGTAGCACGAGTACCACTACCCTTAGCACGGTTAACAACGCTAATCTTTTCGTCCTTACCACCAACTTGTTTCCAGTTAGTGATCTTACCAGTAAAGATTTGCTTTAATTGATCCATGGTAACGTTCTTAACGCCGGCATCCTTGTTAACAACTGGAGCCATACCAACAACTGCAACTTGGTGATCCTTTAATTCGCTAGCCTTAATACCTGATTGCTTTTCAGCAAAAATATCAGAATTACCAATTTGAACAGCCTTTTGTTGTACTTGGCTTAAACCAGTACCTGAACCACCACCTTGAACGGTGATACTTGCACCTGAATTAGCACTTTGGAAATCAGTAGCTGCTTGTTCTACAAGTGGTTGTAAAGCAGTTGAACCAACAGCAGTAATTTTGGTACTTGAACTTGATGAACTAGAACCACTGTTTGATGACTTGCTTCCACATCCTGCAAGTAATACACCAGATACACCTAAAATTGTTACAAATGATAACGCTTTTTTCATACTAAGCATTAAAAGAGCCTCCCTGAAAGTCCTTTATTTATTTAACAAGTTCATTCTAACAAGGCAATGTAAATATAATATCTGATTTTTGTAAATTTTGTGTAAATTTTTTAGTCGATTTGTTACAAATGACCCCACCCGGACTCGAACCGGGATCATCCGCTTAGGAGGCGGGTGCCCTATCCTGTTGTGCTATGGGGCCACAACACTCTTAATTCTCTCATCTTTACAATGTAAAGTAAAGGGGGTTATTTGTCAGCATCACGCCATTTTTTTCGCATGCCCTTATTCTTTAAATGTTTTTTATTACGATGTTTGAGCTGCTTTTTAGTTGCTTTTAATGGTTTGTCCGACTTAGGGGCTGACTTTTTACGCGGCTTTCTTTGTGGCTTTTCTTCATTAGTTTGAATGCTTGCTGCGGATTGCTCAGCATTAGAAGCTGTTTTTGCAGCTGTCGGTTCAATCTTTGGTGCAGAAGAGTGAGGCTTTTTAGTGCTGACTTTATCAACTAGATTATTTTGATAGAAAAACGTTGGCCGTAAATCATAGCCGTTGTCCACGATCAACCTTTTTAAATCTCTAAAATCATGATCATTCCCAAAATTAACCACTAGACCGGGTTCACCCATCCGCCCGGTTCTGCCGACCCGATGGACGTATTGATTAGATTCCTTAGGCAGATCAAAATTCACCACGGCTGGTAATTTAACAATATCCAACCCTCGCGCCGCAACATCAGTAGTAAGCAATAATTTATAGTGGCCCTTTCGAAATCCTGAAATCGCTTTTTGTCGTTGCATTTGATTCATATTACTAGTTAAAGAAGCAACATTAGTTATGTGATTATGTCTAAAAAAACTGTAAGCTCTGTTTAAATCCAATAGTTGATCGAAGAATACCAGTGCTTTGAAGCCATTAATATGAAGTAAGCGATTCAACATTTGGTTGCGATTACCACGCGAAACGTTCAATAGCCGATGTTTGACTTCACCTGAGCTATGGTCGATCGAACGAACGTCGATCAATTCTGGTTCAACGTTGAACCATTGTTTTAGGGAATGCAAAATTTCGGTATCAGTTGCCGAAAAGAACGTTAATTGAACGTCGGATGGCCCCTGATTAATAATTGACCTCACCGAGGATAAAGTCGTGTCTTGCAATAAATCATCAGCTTCGTCTATTACCACAGTTTGTAAATGGTGTAGCTTTAGCTTATGTTCATCCAGTAAGTTTAAGACCCTTCCTGGCGTACCAACTACTATTTCAGGACGCTTCTTTAATTTTTCAATTTGTCGCTTTACGTTTGCGCCACCAGTTAGCGCTAATACCTTCGCATCGTTCAATTTTGCCCAATCCCTTATTACAGAAGTGGTTTGCATTGCTAATTCTTGTGATGGTTCTAATACCAACACTTGAGTACCAGCACCTGGGGTCAATTTTTCAACGATCGGAATGGTAAAGGCAACTGTTTTCCCCGATCCAGTTGGGGATAGTCCTAATACTGATTTTCCATCTATGATTGGTTGATATACCTGATCTTGAATCGGTGTTAAATGATCAAAACCGAGTTGTTTAAAATGTTGTGCAAAGTTAGTTTTCAATTGTGATTCCCCCATTTTTTAATAAATGCGGCCGAATGTAATTCAACCATTGTCGCTTATTCCCGCTAAATACCGATTGAATGAATTGTTGATTTTGCCCATCATTTTTTAACGTTTGATTCGCATTGTATGTTTTCAATGCGATCTGATTATGTTCTAAGCTATTATTGAGCGACCAGAATAAGCATAGCTGTTTACCAAAATTAACTTGCTGATAGATCTTATTGGTCGTCCAAATTACGACGCGCCGATCATAACGCTTTTGCACTAAACCAATAAATTTACGCACTGATGTTATTTGCTGGTGATTCAATTCCGCTTCATTCGTGTTGATTTGAATTGCAATTGGCAGGATTCCAACATTATTTCCTACTTCAGAACTAAAATTAGCAAACTGATTCTTAGCGCTACTGCTAAAACTAAACGAATGATAAACGCCCACTTTTAAATCAGATCCTTGGGAACGTTGATAATTATCAGCAAAATCGTCATCAGTATAGATCGAACCTTGACTAGCACGAATATACACAAATTTTTCACCAATGTTAGCCAATGAAATAAAATCAACATGACTATTCTGTTGGCTAATGGTCACCCCACGAATTGGGTAGCTATTTAATTTGCGATTTTGATAATGTTGATACCAATTCATTCCCATCAACGATAAAAAAATAAGCCCCATCGAAATTATCAATTTAAAAAAACTGCGGATTCGGCTAATCCGCCGTAACTTAGTAAATCGGGCCACCCTAGAATTACTATTATTATTCAAAATAATCATTCCAATTTCATTAATATATCAATTATACATTACAAATATCTGATAATCGAATTTAATACGGCTATTGCTTGAAGGTGTATAATTGATTTCATATAATATAAACGACATTAACCATTATTTTTATAAAACAAAAATAAAGAGATGAGGTAACAAAATGAACTATATTATTGGTGTAGATATTGGAACCACAAGTGCAAAGGTCATTTTATATGATGAAAACGGTCAAATTGCTGGTCTCCAAAATAACGGCTATCCAATGTACCAAGATACGCCCGATATGTCGGAAGAAGATCCAGATGAAATCCTAGGTGCCACCGTCAGGGGAATTCGAAAGTTAACCGCAATGGTCGATCAAGAAAAAGATACTATCAAGGGCGTTTCTTTCTCATGTGCCATGCATAGTTTGATCGTCTTAGATGATGAATACAAGCCATTGACGCGTGCCATCACTTGGGGCGATAACCGTGCTTATAAATACGCCCAAGAATTAAAGCAAAGCGATATGGGCCAAAAGCTATACGAAGCTACTGGGACACCAATCCATCCAATGACGCCCCTATCTAAAATCCTTTGGCTCAAACATGACCATCAGGATATTTATAATCAAGCTCGCTGGTACATCGGTATCAAGGAATACATCTTGCATCGTTTCTTTGGCGTCTTAAAGGAAGACTACTCAATCGCCAATGCAACTGGGATGTTTAACATCTACACCCTCGATTGGGATGAAGACGCACTTAAATTAACTGGGGTTAGTCGTGACCAATTACCAGAACTAGTTGATACCACTTACCAACTAACGGGCTTACACCCAACCACTGCCAAACTACTTAACCTAGATCCAAGTACGCCGTTCGTCATTGGATCATCTGATGGTCCATTAGCAAACCTCGGGGTCAACGCCATTCAACCCGGTGTCGAAGCCGTTACGATTGGAACCTCAGGTGCTGTTCGAATCATGTCTGACAAGCCTAAGACGGATAAAAAGGGACGGGTCTTTTGTTACTACCTCACTAAGGGAATGTGGGTCATTGGTGGTCCCGTTAACAATGGTGGAAGCGTCTTCAAGTGGGTCCGTGATCAACTCTGTGCCCCTGAAAAAGTAACTGCTGAACAAATGGGTGTGAGTGCATATGAAATCCTAACTAAGATTGCTTCAAAGATTAATGCTGGTTCAGATGGCTTGATCTTCCACCCCTACCTTGGTGGGGAAAGAGCTCCAATCTGGAACGCCAACGCGCGGGGATCATTCTTTGGTTTGACTAGAATCCATACCAGAGCACACATGATCAGAGCCGCATTGGAAGGAATTGTTTATAACCTCTATACCGTCTCACTTGCATTAAAGGAAGTCGTCGGTGAACCTAAGTCGATCCAAGTAACAGGTGGATTTGCACAATCTGCCATTTGTCGACAAATTATTTCTGATATTTTTGAACAAGAGGTTCACATTCCAGAAAGCGTCGAAGGAACTGCATTAGGGGCTGCCACCCTTGGAATGTATAGTTTAGGAATGATCGATGACTTGGCAGAAGTTAAGCACTTTGTTGGGAAGAGTTTTGCCCTCGAACCGAACCAAGAAAACTACGAAATTTATCGTGAATTACTACCAATTTTCATTCGATTAACCCGTGAATTTGAATCAGAATATAAAAACATTGCTGATTTCCAAAGACGCCACGATGTTGATCTAAGTAACTAAAATAAACCTTTAAATAACCATCAATTTAGATTGATGGTTATTTTTTTGGGTAAAAATGACGAGTTCTTAAAAAAGTGTTAAAATAGTTTCATTACTTTTATGGAGGAATTGAAAGTGAAAAATGATATTAAAAAAAGTGGGATTGGTCCATTCGCCGCGTTTGCGACAGTAATGGGAACCGTCATCGGTGGTGGAGTCTTCTTCAAGACCGCTAGCGTCGTAGCCAATACCTACTCGTTTGGATTAACGATTCTAGTATGGATCGTTTCTGGAATTTTGACCATTTGTGCAGGGCTAACGGTTTCAGAATTAGCAGCGGCCCTTCCCGAAACTGGTGGTCCAGTTAAGTTTTTGGAATTAGGTTACGGTAAGTTAACTGGATTCTTGTTTGGTTGGGCACAATCACTAGTCTACACGCCTGGAAACGTAGCTGGATTATGTTTAGTATTTGGGACCCAGTTCGTTAACCTATTTCACCTTTCGACTAGCATGAGCCTAATGGTGGCAATTGCTTGTGGATTAACGATTTTGATCATCAACTTACTGGGAAGTCAATTAGCTGGTCAGGTCCAATCAATTGCTTTGATCATCAAGTTGATTCCGATCTTAATCATTGCTTTAGTTGGATTATTCATCCCCGGACAAGTTCACGTTCAACTATGGCCTTTTACGCCAATCAATCACACTAACGTATGGTCGGCATTCGGTCAAGGATTGCTTGCAACGATGTTCGCATACGATGGATGGATTGGGATTAGTAACATTGCTGGTGAACTTAAAAACCCTAAATCAGACCTACCAAAGGCGATTATCATTGGGTTGAGTTTAATTACCATCATCTACACGTTAATCAACTTCGTGTTCTTAAAGAACATGCCAATTAATGAAATTGCAGGGAATCAAAATACGGCATCCCAAGTTGCTAGCCAAATTTTTGGCGCATACGGTGGTAAATTAGTAACGATTGGAATCTTAGTGTCAGTTTACGGAGCCATTAATGGTTACCTCTTTACTGGAATTCAAATTCCACGGGTGCTAGGAAGCGAAAATATGATTCCATTCAGTCAACACTTTGCTAAGGTCAGCAAGAATGGGGCCCCTTACGTTGCAGCAATTTTCCAATTCATCGTTGCCGTATTGATGATGTGTTCAGGAAGTTTTGATATTTTAACTGATATGTCGATGTTCATCGTGTGGTCATTCTTCTGTCTATTATTCGTCGAAGTGATTATGCTGAGAAGAAAGCGCCCTGATTTGAATCGGCCATATAAAGTGCCTGGTTATCCAATCGTCCCTATCATTGCGTTGGTCGGTGCGCTCTTCGTGTTGATCATTACGATCTTCACGCAAACTGGATTGGTAATTGCTGGTGTGATTTTAACCGCAATTGGAGTGCCAGTTTATTATTTCCACCAAAAACAAATTAATAAGTAAAATATGTTTATACGTAAAAAAGCTCGTGCGATTCACGAGCTTTTTATGTTCAAAATCCATTTTTATCTAAGCGTATAGCTAACTTCATCACTAATTCCACAAATTTCAGACATTTTAGATATCAAAGCCACAATTGTTTTTGCAGAATGATTAGTATCTATCGTTTCGCCATTACTTAATACCTTAGGTGACCTTGCGCTACCTAATAAGGCCTTAGACACGGAATAATCATTTTTAACATTATAATAAGTGGAAGTATCATTTTGCCAAACATAATTTAAAAATTCAACTAGACAATATTTCCATGAACTCACCTTAATAGAGTGTCCCTGAATTGTTAATCTAATTGGTTTAGTCCCAGTAACATCTATATTTTCATCAATTAAATGTTCTCCGCTAAGATCTGCAATTGTAAATTTACTAAATATCCCTAACTTAGGAAAAATTTGAATCAATTCACGAGCTAACTCATTAGTTCTACTAATAATGCTGTTTTTATTCCAATCGTCATAATTATTGGATAATTCCCTAGTCAAAAGAACGTTAGATTGTGAGTAATACGCCCTTTTTTCATCAAAAGTTTTATTACTTAATTCCTGATTATACTTGGTCAACGTTAAATTCCCAATTGTATTACCGTAATCACGATTAATCGAATCAGCATTGGGAACGTCTATTTTCCAATCATCAGACAATTTTTGCGGCATTATATGTTCTACCTGTGCATCTTCAAAGTCAATTGTCTCTTTTGTCTTATGCTCTTCAATTACCACCAAGCTTAACTTGGCCCAATTGGGCTTTCTATCATAAATGGGATAGTCAATTAAGTTATCCCTAAACATCTTATCATCGGGAAAATTAACATTTATAAATCTTTTTTGTAGAATGCTCAATTCACTATCATTCTTACTAGTCCCAGTTAAACCAATAAAGATTGTATTTAGTCCATTGCTAGGAACACTGCACACCATTCTTCTGTATAAAAAGCTTTCAATTACGTGAGCAATCTCGTTAATCTCACTCCAAGTGATTTTAGATGAAGACTGCATATCTAATAACTTCATGAAGTAAGGATAAACAACTTTTTTGTCTAAGATATTAATATGTCTCATAATTCGATTAAAATCATTCGACTCACTATTAGCATTCAAAATTTTATCGTAATTTTTAGCATTTTCATATAAATCAATTAAAGCCGTCTCTGAATTAAAATCATTATCAGAATAAAAATGCTTATAAGTGGAATAAACATTCTTAATAGCAACTATTCTATTAGTTTTCATAATTAAATAATTTCGAACAAAGCCATCAAAATCCTTATTTGTAATTAAACTTTCTATTCTTAGCCAGTAATCCTTATATAATTTTTCTTGATCATTTGAATCTAAACTCATTAATAAAAAGTTTCGAATTAAATCAGAATATGATAATGATAAGCCGGTTGAGTTTAGGCTTTCAAAAATAATTTGTGGGTTTTCGGCTTCACCCTTTCCATCTAAATCTATATAAACCATATTTAAAAAATTCAAGCCTTCAAACAATTGTTGTGGAGTATATTTAGATTCTGAAATTAACTTTTTGAAAAATTGGTAGTTTTGAACTATTTTTGAAGGATGACTATATTCTAAGTCATTTACAACAGCCCTGAATGCCAACTTATCACTATCTACGGACTGCAATTTTATATGGTCATTCATTGAAACGAACTTATTCATTATTAAATTCTCAGTAATCTCATTGCTAATGTTTGAATCACTTTTAGCAAGTGCACATAATAACAACATACAACTTGTTAAACGCTGCTGACCATCAATAATAATATCAATGTGGCTCATCTTTTCACCAGATTCAGGAACATATACTACCGTTCCAATAAAATGTCCACTATTTATTTCAATTGATTTGATCAAATCATTAAAAAGTTGCTTACACTGGTTTTCTCCCCATTCATAGTTTCTCTGGTATACAGGAATTTTAAAAAGGGTCTTATTTTGGGATAAAAAATCCACTAAGGTAGTACTGTCTGCTTTCATTTAATTCCTCACATAAATTAAAGATTTAGTACTATCTTACCATACAAAAAGAACGTTATTAATATAATAATAACGTTCTTTTTTAAGTAGTTATACTTTTTACCTAATTTTCATCAAAAATGGTTACCATTTCTACATGCACCTTTTGTGGTAATTGATTAACCGATTTAATCGGCCGAGTAATGTTATAATCCCCTTCCATTAAGCGTTTCGAATCTCAGCCAACGTCAATGGGTAATTGATTTTAATTTTAATAGTAAATAGCTAGCTATTTATTATTAATTGCAACCAAATTGTTAATTTGATCAACCAACTCTCTCGGATTATCAACTCCAATTACCAGCTGATTATAGTCTTCATTAGTTAATTCGATTACAACTGCAGTGCTAGATCTCTTAATATTAAAAAACGATTTACGATTATTTTTAATAAAAGTTCCGGCATAATACCCTGGAATATTAGTTCCGCCATCTTTAATTCCCTTTGATTCGTTTAGAATTTCGTTATCAATTGTTGCCCCTAATATATGATTTAATTGAAAAGTTAATGATTTTTTCAAACTTAATACCTTGTCAATTCCTTGTGGGATCACAACTAAGTTTCTTGAATTAATTTCAACTTTGTTTTCCATCATCAATTCCTCCTAAAAGTCCACTTTTATGTAACAACGCTCTTCCCAGGGTTAATTCAATATCACCTTGGGATTGAGTATGATACCAATTTAAAACAATTTGCTTTACCTCCACATTGATACCAATTAATTCCATCATTGCAATAATTATTAAATAAGTTGTTACAAACGAATCCTTCCCATGATTAATATTTTCTTTCAAAGCTGCAATGAACATCCCTAACTTGCTACCGAATGTAGCATAAAGACTACCTCTGAGCAGTCCAGTGGCATTAACTAGTAAATCTAGTGAAGTTCCTTCAAAACCGTATTGGATAAACACCATACTAATTTTATTTAATACTTCTGATTGATTAAAACTTTTTCTTCTTCCCATAATTACATTATATGTTTTTTTGACTAAACAGTCAAGAATAACCAAATAAAAAAACTATCCCTAACGGAATAGCTCTCTTAATTTATCTAATCTCTTTCAAAAATGGTTACACTTTCCACATGCACCGTTTGTGGGAATTGATCAACTGGCTGGATGGGCCGTGAAATATGGTAGCCTTTTTCCATTAAGCGCTTTGTATCACGAACCAACGTTGATGGTCCACATGAGACGTAGATTAGCTTCTTAGGTTGCATTTCAACCGCACTGTCGATGAATGATGATGCTAATCCCTTGCGTGGTGGATCAACGATGATGGCGTCAGGTTTCAAGCCCTGTGCTTGCCACTTGGCCATTTGATCTTCAGCCTTAGCAGCCACGAACTTCACGTTGTTAATGTGGTTCTTTTGGGCGTTGATTTTGGCATCTTCGATTGCTTGGGGAATGATTTCCACCCCGTAGACCTGCTTAACGTGTTGCGCAACAGCCAATGAAATCGTTCCGATTCCACAGTAAGCATCGATCACGACATCATTAGGACCTAAATCAGCATGGTCAATCGCAAGTGAATACAGCTTTTCAGTTTGCACTGGGTTGACCTGGTAGAAAGAATTCAAAGAAATTGCGAACTTCAGGCCCAGCAATTCATCCGTAATGTATTGCTTCCCATATAAAACATTATTCTTCTTGCCCAACAACACGTTATTGTCCTTCAAATTAACGTTTTGCACAATACTCTTCACTTCTGGCAGGGCATCCACAATTTCATTTACAATTTGATCAGCTAATTGTAATTTTTTAGTCCGCGTGATCAAACCAATCATCATTTCATGACTGTAGTAACCGCGGCGAACCATAATGTTTCTAATCACTCCGTTGTGATTCTTTTCATCATACGGACGAACATGGTACTTGCGTAAAACATCCCGAACCACTAGAATCGCATGGTCAATTTCTGGTTGTTGAATATAGAAATCTTCAATCGGAACTAAGTCATGGGAATGATTTTTATAAAAACCAGTTGTCAACTCGCCATTGATCATCTTAACTGGAATCAATGCCTTATTACGATAGTGATCAGGATGCTCCATTCCCATCGTTGGTAAGACATCGACCTTAATCTTTTGCTTATCAAATAACTCTTCAATTTGGTGTTGCTTAAAGCGTAATTGAGCTTCGTAGCTCAAGTGTTGCAATGGTGCAATTCCAGTTTGGAGATAGTCCCAATTGACATTTTCAACCCGATCGGCGCTCTTGCTGGTCAGTTCAACAAGTGATCCAAATGCAAAGTTCTTTTTAATATCCTTCACTTTAATTACTGCGGTTTCACCAGGCAGGGTATTGTTAACAAAGACTGGAAAGTCTTCGATTTTAGCAACCCCGAGTCCTTGGTATGTTAAATCAACGATTTTAACGTTATAGGTCTTGCCTGCTTGTACTGGCGTTTTCAAATTTAGTCCCCTATTCTATAAATAAAAAAATTTTGCTATATCTCAATCATACAGCAAAATTTTTCTTTTTTAAAACTTGTTTTAACTTAATTTATCAACTTTTTGAACAAATTTTTGTTCGGCTTCAATTGTCCCAGTATCACTAAACGCAGTATCCGGTAATTTATCAACGTCCACAATGGTATCGATATGTTGCTTTAGGTTCGTAAATACCATTGGGGCGTCTCCACCATATTCACCATCCAAATTAATCTGCATTTTATTATTTACTGGTTTTGCGGTTAACCTAGTCGTCTTCTTATAAATGATTTTAGGATCATCAATATGTCGACCACCGTTAATCACTTTTGCTAACAATCTAGCAATTTGAACCAGATTACTGGTTTTAACAATAATTAAAGTAAACTGACCGTCGTCTAATGATGCGTCAGGAACAATTCTTTCTAACCCACCGATCGAATTAGTCATTGCTAATAAAAACATTGAAGCTTTGCCCTTAAAGTGACCACCGTCATACTTAAGATCCATTTGAATTGGTCTAATTCTGGGTAGCATCTCGGCACCCTTAACTAAGTACGCCAGGTAACCGAAAATGGTTTTTAAATCTGAAGGAACATCATAAGTTAATTCAGTTAATAAACCACCACCAGCAATATTAATAAAATAATTATCGCCAGCTTGACCAACATCCATTTTTAAAGACTGCTTCTTTAAGACAACTTTAGCAGCCGCAACTGGATCTTCACGCGGAATATGAAGCGCCCGTGCGTAGTCATTAGTAGTTCCGGCCGGAATAATTGCTAATTTAGGCCGATGCGGCAGTGGTGCTAAACCGTTAATTACTTCATTTAAGGTTCCGTCACCACCAGCAGCAACTACTAATTCAAACCCATCTTTAGCCACTCTAATCGCCTCATTCTTAGCAGAATTAGGTTGGGGAGTAGTTGCAAAAACGCTGGTTTCATAACCAGCTTTTTCATAAACACTTAAAATGTCAATCATTTTTTGCTTCAGAGCTTCACGTCCGGCGGTCGGGTTATAAATAATTCTTGCCCGCTTTCGCATTCTTACACAACTCTCCTATTTGTTTAAAGCTTTCATTAACAACTCGTTAACCACTTGTGGGTTGGCTTTTCCACGAGTTTGTTTCATGATTTGACCAACTAAGAATCCCTTAGCGCGATCCTTCCCATTATTGAAATCTTCAATTGATTGTGGGTTGGCAGCTAGGATTTCATCAATAATTGGTTGTAACTTAGCAGGATCTGATAATTGAACTAAGCCCTTCTTTTCGACGAATTCCTTAGGTTCTTCCCCTTCGGTTACCGCCTTAAAGACCTTCTTAGCCATCTTACTGGAAATCGTACCATCACTAATTAGCTTAATCATGGATGCTAGGTTTTCAGGAGTGATCTTGGTATCAGCTAGGTCGACCTGTTCTTCATTCAAGTATCCGTTCACGTTTACTTGCAAGTAGTTAGAAGCAATTTTAGGATCAGCTCCTAATGCAACTAATTGATCAAAGAAATCAGACATTTCCTTGGTTTGGGTCAGAACCATCGCATCATAATCTGTTAAGCCTAAATCATTAACATAACGTTGTTTTCTTTCGTTTGGCATTTCTGGAAGGGATTCACGCAGTTCGTTGATCCATTCATCTGAAATATCCAATGCTGGTAGGTCTGGTTCTGGGAAGTAACGGTAATCATCCGCACCTTCCTTGACCCGCATTAGAATTGTAGTATTATTCTTTTCGTCGAACCGACGGGTTTCTTGTTGAATCTTGCCACCAGACATAAGGACCTGTCTTTGCCGTTGTTGTTCGTATGCCAAGGCCTTGCGCACATAGTTAAATGAGTTCATGTTCTTAATTTCAACCTTTTGACCAAATTCCTTTTGGCCAATTGGACGGATTGAAATATTAACATCTGCCCGCATCGAACCTTCTTCCATCTTAACATCAGAAATCCCAGTAAATTGGATTCGTTGTCTTAATGTTTCAAGGTATGCGTACGCTTCATCTGGGGTGGAGATTTCAGGTTTTGAAACAATTTCGATCAAAGGAGTTCCCTGCCGATTCAAATCAACGTAGGAGTAATTCCGCCCGTGACTGTTTTTCCCAGCATCTTCTTCAATATGCATTTCTGCAATTCCAATTTTCTTCTTCTTACCATCAACTTCAATTTCCAACCAACCATCATGGGCATCTGGTTTATCATTTTGGGTGATTTGGTAAGCCTTTGGATTATCTGGATAGAAATAGTTCTTCCGATCAAAGTGTGGGTGTCTTTCAATTTCAGCGTTTAATGCCAACGCAGCAGTAATCCCATTGGCAACTACCTGCTTATTAGTGCTAGGTAATACCCCAGGATATCCCCAATCAATCACGTTGGTATTAGCATTAGGCTCATCACCATAGTCAACTGGTGAAGGACTAAAAATTTTAGAATTGGTCTTTAATTCAATATGAACTTCCAAACCAATAGTCGTTTCAAAATTCATTATTTGTCCCCTCCCACTTCTGGCGTTTCCTTATGGAAATCAGTATTTTGTTCGAATGCGTAACCAGCCTTGTAGATGGTAGCTTCATCAAATGGGCGGCCGATTAATTGCATCCCAATTGGCATCCCATCACTAAACCCTGCTGGAAGTGACATTGCAGGGAGACCAGCTAGGTTAACTGGAATCGTCATTGCATCGTTCAAGTACATGGTAACTGGGTCAGAAATATCTTCGCCAATTCCAAAAGCAGTCGTCGGTGCAGTTGGTCCTAAAATCAAGTCGTAATCTTTGAAGACCTTCTTGAAATCATTGATCATCAAAGTTCTAACCTTTGCAGCTTTTTGGAAATAGGCATCAAATGCCCCAGCTGAAAGCGAGAAGGTTCCAAGCATGATCCGACGTTTAACTTCGTCCCCAAATCCTTCAGAACGACTCTTGACATAAACTTCTTCAAGGTTCTTAGCTTCAGGAGAACGGTATCCGTAACGAATCCCATCAAATCTTTGTAAGTTAGAAGAAGCTTCTGAGGAAGCCAAAATATAGTAAGCAGCAACCCCGTACTTAGTGTTTGGTAATGATACTTCTTCAACGGTTGCGCCTAATTGCTTGTAGGTTTCGGCAGCCTTTAAGATAGCGTCTTTAACGTCTTGTGAAATTCCTTCAGCAAGGTATTCCTTAGGCAATGCAATCTTCATGCCCTTGACCCCGTCCTTAATGGTAGCGGTATAGTCAGGAACTTCCTTGTCTGAGCTGGTCAAGTCATGTTCATCATGGCCTGCAATGGCGTTCAATACCACTGCGTTATCGAACACATTTCTGGTCAATGGACCGATTTGATCCAAACTAGAACCAAAAGCGATCAATCCCCAACGAGAGACCCGACCGTAAGTGGGCTTTAACCCAACGATCCCATTATAAGCAGCTGGTTGGCGAATTGAACCACCAGTATCAGAACCCAGTGCAAAGATAATTTGACCAGCGGCAACTGAGGCAGCAGAACCACCAGAAGAACCACCAGGAACCTTACTTAAGTTCCAAGGGTTATGGGTCTTTTTGAACGCTGAGTTTTCAGTTGATCCACCCATGGCAAACTCATCCATATTCGTTTTACCAACGGTGATGGTCTGCTTAGCATTTAACTTTTTCATTACCGTTGCGTCAAAAATAGGCTTGAAGTTTTCAAGCATTTTAGATGCTGCAGTGGTGGTAAAGCCATTGGTTAGGATATTATCCTTAATGGCAACTGGAACCCCTGATAAGACGTTATCTGGGTCAATTCCAGCTTTATCAATTGCTTGGGCCGCTTTAATTGCGCCATCTTCATCTAAATTAATGAAGGCATTGATGTCTGAGTCTGAAGCTTTGATATTATCAAGCGTTTGCTTAGTTAATTCTTCAGCGGTAATGTCACCATTAACTAAGGCTTGATGAATACTGGTAATATCTTTATCAAAATAATTCATCATTAATCCTCGCTTTCGTCAATGATCGTAGGTACCCGAATTAAGCCGTCTGCTACTTCGGGAGCATTGTTTAGCAATGCATCACGTTCGCCCCAATTTTGAGCAACGTCTTCGCGCATTACATTAATTTGGTCGGTAACACTGTAAGTAGGTTCTACTCCATCAGTATCAACCTCACTTAATGTATCAACTAAATCCATAATACTATCTAATTGACCAGTGAAGTAAGGTAATTGATCCTCGGTTAAAGATAACTTTGCTAATTCAGCAACGTGATTAACCGTTTCTTTGTCAATTCTGTCAGCCATCAATTGTCCTTCTTTCTGAATTTAATTTTGATCTCATCTCATATTTTAACACTATTTATTATTAATAGCTGTTAAATATATGGAATGTAAAGTTCTTTGAATTTGTACTTCTTGATAGGAAACTTTGGACTCCCGTTGTGGAAGCAACGGTAATATCAATCGGGACCCCAGTAGGTAGGTACTTGGAAGCAGTCGATTGAAGATATTGGGTAAAACTAATGATTTCAGTTTGACTATAAAATTGGGTCGTAATGTTAATATTCATCCCAGTTAATGAACCATTCATATATTGTGCTTGTGCAGTCACTCCGCTTAAGTTCGGGAAGAAGTTTTGAATTTGGGTCTTGAAGTTAGAAAAATCATTTTCATCACTGTTATTAGAAGGCCCCTTTTGACCAGAAGCAACTGGGAACACATAGTTTTGTTGGTTAATAGAAGTCCAATTTGAAACACTGGTCGAAGATCCATCATTAACGGAATAAGCAAAGAAATTACCACCAACTAAACTGTCATCTGGAGCTTGCTTATATAATGCAATTACGATTGGAATATCTTTCAACGCTTTATTTTTGCGTAATCTAGCAAGAATTGTATTCGCCATCCGCTTACTTTGTGACTTGATTTCAGCATCACTAAGCTTCATTTGATAAGTCGCACCATAAGCTTGCTTTTGGTAATAGTAAATGGAATTAATTCCTAATCCAATCGTCATCCCACTCATTTTAAGTGAGTTCCCATCTTGGGTTAAGAAATCTTGCTCATCCATTTGTTGCAAATATAGTGGTACCTTGGTATCCTTACCAGCTGGGTTCAACCCCTCAGGATTACTCTTAGTCTTTCTCCCTAGCCAGTTTTCAGTCGTATCAGTGGAAACGTATTGTCCCTCTTGGAATACATATTTACCAGTTGAAAATTGCTTTTTTGAGATGTTCATTAAACCAGCTTCAAAACTTTTTAAGTTCAGTTGATTTCCGTTTTGTTGAACATTGACTCCACGTGACTTACTAGTCAAATAATGTCCATTTTTAATTACACTTTGATAATAATTAGTATCAGATTGGCCAGTCAATTGAGTATCACTGGTCTTACTGCTATTTTTACTACTATTACTACTACCACAGGCAGCCAATAAAACTATCGATGCCAAGGCAGCGATAACAACACTTAAACGTTTCAAAATGATTCCTCCTAAATGCGCTAACCTTTAATTTCTGAAATAAAACGTTGTTCGTCCCAAACCGTGATGTCCAAGCTTTCCGCCTTAGTCAGCTTACTACCGGCATCCTTGCCAGCAATCACTAAATCAGTACTCTTAGAAACACTACTGGTAACGTTAGCACCATGATCTTGCAGCCAGGCAGTTGCTTCAGGCCTGGTCATTTGCTCAAGTTTACCAGTTAGTACAACTTTTTTCTGATCAAAAAATGAATTATCATTCTTCGATTCATCTGAACGGGTATAACGCATGTTAACCCCCAATGATTTTAGTTGATTTATTAATCTTTGTGCTGGAGTACTACTAAAGTAAGTCGTAACACTATCAGCAATCACAGTCCCCATTGAATTAATTGAAGCAATCGAATCTGCATCAGCTTCTTTTAAAGCGTCGATCGTTTTAAAGTGTTCAGAGATTAATCTAGCTGCTTTAGAACCAACATGTCGAATTCCTAACCCAAATAATAAGCGTTCCATAGAATTATTTCGACTATTATTAATAGAATTTAATAAGTTTTCAGCAGATTTAGGACCAAACTTATCCAAATTTAATAGATCATCCAATTTCAAACTATAAAGTCCTGCAACATCAGATAATAACTTATGATCAAAAAGTTGTTGAACGATTCTAGGGCCCAACCCAGTAATATCCATTGCATTTCGAGAAGCAAAATGAGTCATTTGCTCAGTAAGCTGTGCAGGACAAGCTGGATTAATACATCTCAATGCGACTTCGTCATCTAAATGAACCAATTTAGCCTTACAAGAAGGACATTCGGTCGGAATTAAATATGGTTTAGAATCTTTCGGTCGCTTAGTCGCAATATATTCGGATATTTCTGGAATAATATCCCCGGCTTTATGCAACTTAACGGTATCACCGATTCGAACACCCTTTTCTTTCAAATAGTCAGGATTATGAAGAGAAGCTCTCGAAACAATGGTTCCAGCTAGCTTAACTGGTTCCATAACAGCCGTAGGAGTTACGACACCAGTTCTACCGACCGTCCATTCAATATCGGTTAATTTGGTCTCTTCTTCTTCGGGAGGGAACTTATATGCAATCGCCCACTTGGGAACTTTAACGGTCGCACCAATTTGGGTTTGTAGATTTAATTCGTTCACTTTAACCACGATTCCATCAATTCCATATTCTAAGCTATCACGTTTTGCTTGATATTCATCAATATAAGAATTAATTTGATCTAAATTATTAGCAACTTGATAGCTAGGGTTAATTTTAAACCCTAAATCCTTTAACTCAGCTAACAAACCACTTTGGGTATTCGTTTTTAAATCATTATAATCAGCCACATTGTACATAAACGTACTTAAATGACGACTAGCAGTAATGCGTGGATTTAACTGTCTTAAACTACCCGCGGCTGCATTTCTGGGGTTAGCAAAAACGTTTTCTCCATTCCGTTCCCGCTCTTCATTTAATTTTGCAAATGAATCCTTAGGCATATAACATTCTCCCCGAACTTCAATCGTGATTGGACGGGTTAATTTTTGCGGGATCGAGGGAATCGTTTTTAAATTCCTAGTAATATCTTCACCAATTTGACCATTACCACGAGTCGATCCCTCAACAAGCAATCCATTTTCATAACGTAATGATATCGAGAGTCCATCAATTTTCAGTTCACAGTTAAATTGCGCTACTTCTGGGTAATTTTTTTCAATTCTAACGGTAAAATCATCCAATTCAGTTTTTGAAAAAACATCCCCTAATGATAATAAGGGAATATTATGATTCACTTTTGAAAATTGTGGTAGGACTTGTCCACCCACATTTTGAGTTGGTGAATCAGCGGTAATTAAATTAGGATACTTCTTTTCTAGGTTAACTAATTCCTGGTAAGTGGCATCATAGACAGCATCTTCAACACTAGGTTTATCTTGAACGTAGTATTCACGACTCCATCTTTTTAGTTTTGGCTTAATTTCATTTATCTTTTGCTCAGCAGCTTGTTCAGAACCTTTAGTACTCACAAACATTCCTCCTCAAAAGATTTATTCCTTAGTAATTGGTGCAAATGCTGCAAGTAATTTTTTCACACCAGTTGGAGTTGGAAATGCAATATCTAATTCCATGCTTTCACCGTTTCCGTCAACTTTCACAACGGTTCCAGTTCCCCAAGCTTTATGAGAAACCTTGTCTCCAACATTCCAAGTCTGGTTGCTAGCCCCAGTTGTTTGCTTCGTTGACTTATGACTACTTGGTCCCCGATAAGGAGAAGAATTAGCAAAACGAGCATTACGATTATTTGGACTATCAAATGGGGTTTTAACTGACCCACTAGAAGCAGTCCTTCCATTCGAGTTAACTGCATTAATTAAATCGGGGTTAATCTCTTCGATAAATTGGGAGGCTGGATTCGTTTGTCTTCGACCATATAACATTCTGGCAAATGTATTTGTTAAATAAAGTTTCTTTTGCGCACGTGTAATTCCAACATAAGCCAATCGACGTTCTTCTTCTAGCTCCTTTGGATTCTCCATTGCTTTGGAAAGTGGAAAAATACTATCTTCCATCCCAATCATAAATACGACTGGAAATTCTAGTCCCTTTGCTGCATGCAAAGTCATTAGGGTTACTTCTGGGGTATTTTCAGCAATATCATCCTGTGCTGATACTAACGATAGATCAGAAAGAAAGTCAACTAACGTACCATCATCTGAGCCATCTTGATGAGAGTCATCGAAATGCTTTGTAACTGATAAAAATTCCTCAATATTTTCAACACGCGCATTTGCTTCCAATGTCTTTGAAGCTTTTAAGGTCGATAAATAACCAGTTTTTTCTAATACGGCATTCGTTAAGTCAGTTAATGATAATTTATTTACATCGGCTTGTAGGGCTGTCATTACCGCACCAAAATTATCAATTGCCCTTCTAGCTCGACTACTAATATCATTATTTAATTCAATGTTTTGACAAGCTTCAAATACACTCCATGAGTTAGCATTAGCAAAATTAACTAGCTTTTCAATACTAGCGGCGCCAATTCCACGTTTAGGTTCATTAATGATTCTTTGTAAACTCATGGAATCACTTGGATTAGCAAGCAATGTTAAGTACGCTAAAACATCTTGGATTTCCTTACGATCGTAAAACTTATGACCACCAACAATTGTATATGGAATATTAGATTTTAAAAGGGTTTCTTCAATTACACGTGATTGTGCATTAGTTCGATATAAAACCGCAAAATCACCATATGAATAATGATTGTTACTCATTTCATTCTTAATATTTGTAACAACAAAGCGTGATTCATCAAATTCACTCTGCGCACGATAATAAGTAATTTTTTCTCCGACTGCATTTTCAGTCCATAAATTTTTATCCTTACGTTCTTCGTTATTTTGAATAACTGCATTTGCAGCGTTCAAAATTGTTTTAGTCGAACGATAGTTTTGTTCCAATAATGTCACATGCGCCTTAGGATAATCATCTTGAAAGTCTAAGATATTATTCATATTTGCGCCACGCCAACCATAGATACTTTGGTCAGCATCCCCAACTACACAAACGTTTTCGTACTTTTCACCTAGCATGTGAACGAGTCTATATTGTGCCTCGTTCGTATCTTGGTATTCATCAACGTGGATATACTTAAACTTATCTTGGTAATAATGTAAAACATCAGGGGCTTTTTCAAACAATTGAATTGTCATCATGATCAAGTCATCAAAATCAACCGATTGATTGCGATGAAGTTCTTTTTGATATTGTTTATAAACTTCACCAGTCACCTTAATAAAGGGATTTTCAGCATTATTATTATTCGATACAAACTCATTTGGCGTTTGTAAATCGTTTTTGGCGTTCGAAATCATCGATAAAATTGAACGGGGGCTGTAAATCTTTGGATCATAATCTAAATCCTTTAAAATATTCTTAATTAAAGTTTGTTGTTCACTAGTCCCAGCAATCGTAAATGATTTATCATAACCTAAAATATCAATATAACGTCTTAAAATTCTAACGCAAAGAGCATGGAAGGTAGAAACCCAAACTTCATTTCCACTAGGCCCCAATAGTTTAATGACCCGTTCTTTCATTTCTCGTGCAGCTTTATTAGTAAAAGTAATCGCCAAAATATTCCAGGGCAAAACATTATTATCCTGAATTAGATGTGCAATTCGATGAGTTAAAACACGCGTTTTACCACTACCTGCACCTGCCATAATTAATAGCGGGCCCTCAGTTTGTAAAACGGCTTCACTTTGCTTATCGTTCATCCCTGCCAAAAGTTCATTATTGGACAACGTTATTCAATCCTCTCTCAATCTCTTATCATTATTATTATAGCATAGCAATTTTTTAATAACTAATAACACAAAAGCGCCGATATAGTTAATATACCGACACTTATTAATCCCAAATTCCAGAGTTATTCACTTGCTCTAAAGTTTTATCTAAATCACTAGTCGGAACGATTACATGACCAATTGCACCATGTTCGTTCTCACCCTTGGTATAAAATACAAATTGCCAATTCGGTTTTAGGGCCCATTGACGTTTTATATCTTCAAGTTGATCTTGAGTAAACGTTCTAAGGTAAAAAGTATCATCATCTACCTTTGGATAAGTAGGTAATCCGCAAATCGATCTTAAATGACCGTCGGTGATACTTTCAACACAACGGTCGAAGATCATTGATTCTATATCTAGCCTTGGTTCAATCGATTTAATGTAGATCGTATCATTATTAGTAACCAAGAATTTTATTTTAAAGGCTCCAAAATATTTTAAATTATCAGAAACTAGATTTCCAATCCGATTCATTTCCGTTTTAACATCCGAACTCAAGGCGGTAATATTAGATGCGCTAATTAACTGCTTTCCCTTATATCTACACTGAACTAATGGAATCAACTTGGGTTCATCTTTCATCCCATTAATAATATTCAATGAATATTCAAATTCATGTTCAATATATGGCTCTAAAATGTAGGTACCCCGATCTAGCATAATCGCTGCCCTGGCAATATCAACTTGATTATGAATAATTAACTGTTGATCATTGAAAAATGATTTTTGAATCGGCTTCAAAATTGCTGGATAGCCAATTGAATCAATTGAATTATAAAGATCATTTAATTCTACGATCGTAACATAAGGCAACGTATTAACATTCAAATCATTTAAAAATGCCTGTTCAATCAGACGATCATTCATAATTTCTAAAATATCAGTTCCCTGTGGGACCCTCGTAAACTGAGTCAGATAGTTAATTAAGTCTGAATTCGTACGAATTGAATTATAGGTAATAACATCGCAACGTTGTGCGAAATCCTTTAGCTTATCGGTATCCTTTAAAGAGGCATTGATCACAAAGTCAGCAATTGAATCAAACTGATTATCAGCATTATCAGTGTACATTCCCACTTTTAGTCCGTTTCTTTTTGCTGCTGTGATTAAATTAAATGAATTGACATCATTATTAATAATTCCGATAGTATCACCGGGATAAATAAAATTATTAGTCAATTAAATCACTACTTTCAACTATTTTATTCTACAAATGTCACTTGATTATCATCAAGGGACTTCACCCTAGCAAGTGATTCTAGTTTGATTCCCTTTTCATTGATTAACTTATGACCATCTTGGAAACTCTTTTCGATCACGATTCCAACCCCTGCGATCTTAGCTCCAGCATCTTTAATAATATCTAATAAACCAGAAACAGCTTGTCCATTAGCCAAAAAATCATCAATGATCAAAACATTATCATTTGAATTAATAAAACGCTTATCAATACTAATTTGATTAGTAACTTGCTTAGTATATGAATAAACATCTGCAAAATAGATATTAGAATTATGCGTCAAACTCTTGTTCTTACGTGCAAAAACGACTGGAACGTTTAAATGAAGTCCTGCAAAAACAGCAGGAGCAATACCGGAAGATTCAACAGTTAAGATTCTAGTGATATGATCATTTTTAAACAGTCTAGCAAATTCTTGCCCTAACTCATCCATTAGCTGTGGGTCAACTTGGTGATTTAAAAAACGATCAACTTTTAGAATGTTACCTGGTAGTACCGTTCCCTCTTTTTTGATCCGTTCTTCAAGTAATTTCATTTATATTCTCCTATTCCGTGAACTATATTTATAATTCATTTTAACGAGATTTAAAATTAAAAACAATCTAATTTAGATGATATGTAGAGATTTTTAAGAAAATAAATTGACATTGTAGTTTTTTTTAGTTATATTGCAAAGGATAAAACGTTTTAGGAGATGAGCATTTTGGCTAAAAATACTGAGGTTAGTCCAGAACAAGCAAAGTACAACGTTGGAGACCAAGTATCATTTACATTAGAAAAACAGAAATTTACTGGAATTATCGAAAAGGGATATACAAATTCATTTCTCATTTCCTTCAATTCTGATGATCCTGCAATCGTTGATAAGTACCATAATAAGGTCGTTATCAATAATAAGAAGTTAAAGATGATCAAAGCAGCTCCTCGTAAAAAGGAAGAACCTAAAAAAGAAGATTAGTTAAAACGGAGAATAGATCGTAAGACCATAAAATGGTTCTTGATATAGGAAATAAAAATTTCTTATACCAAGAACCATTTTTTATTCATCATCGTTAATACGAATCCATAATTATTTGACCAACCCCTAATGAATATAGGGTCCGTCATTTTTATATTTGAAGACGTATGTCACAGTCTTCTTTGCTTATTAATGAATTTAGTTAATGGGATAGAGACTAGTGGTGTTATAACAGCAGCTATTATCGCCTCCAAAACTCCATTTGTGGTAAATACAGTTAACAAATAAGGCAAAAGTGCTTTCACATTAATGTTGTATAGTTGCTGAGCATATCCATGATAAAAAACGTAAATCATGCTCAATAACAAAACTGTATTTGTCAAAGATCCAATTATACCAGTAAGTGCCAAAATTAATTTAGAATTTTTGGCATGAAAAATACGGTTATAGATTATTCCAGCTACTAATCCGATTAAAATTCTCGGTAAAACAGACACAAGCGGATTAATAAAAACATATTGAGCTAATGGGCTAGTCGGCCAAAAGAACGCTCTTACAAACGTAATTAATCCCCAAATCGTTCCAATTAATACCCCATCACTAGTCCCTAATGTAACCGTAGCAATAACCACTGTGATTGGAATAATGGTTAAACTTAACGGGCCAATTGGAATATATCCCAATCCTGGTACTGTAGTTTGAATGATTATCAAAGCAATAAAAATGGCCCTTATCACTAATTTTGATGTATTATTCATGACTAAACTCCTTTTAAATCGAACAAAAAAACTCTGCTTCCAAACGGGAGCAGAGCCAAAATGTATAAAAATAAATTTTAACGTTTTGAGAATTGACCAGCCTTACGAGCCTTCTTCAAACCTGGTTTCTTACGTTCCTTCATCCGAGGATCACGAGTTAATAAACCAGCGCGCTTTAATGGACCACGGAAATCTGGGTCTACATCTAATAATGCACGTGCAATTCCATGACGAGTTGCTCCAGATTGACCAGAGTAACCACCACCATTAACGTTAGCAAAAACGTCATAGTTACCAAGAGTTTCAGTAACATTAAATGGTTGCATAATTACTTCTCGTAAGTTTGCAAATGGAATGTAATCTTCAACTGGCTTGTCGTTAATAACAACCTTACCAGTTCCGGGTACTAAGCGTACTCGTGCAGTTGAATCTTTACGGCGACCAGTGCCGCGATATTGTACTTGAGCCAAATTAGTCCCCTCCTTAAATTAATTTACTAATGTCTAACTTTTCTGGGTTTTGAGCTTCATGCTTATGATCTTCGCCAGCGTATACATGTAACTTCAAAAATACTTGGTGACCCAAAGTGCCATGAGGTAACATACCCTTAACTGAAGTTTCGATAAGCTTTTCAGGTGTATTTTCACGCATTTGGCCTGCAGTCTTTGATTTCAAACCACCAATATAACTGGAGTGGTGGTAGTAAACCTTGTTAGCAGCCTTACGACCTGATAATGCAATCTTTGATGCATTAATAACAATAACATTATCACCAGTATCAACGTTTGGTGTAAATGTTGGTTTATTTTTTCCTCTTAAGATTGAAGCAACAACAGTTGATAAACGTCCTAATTCGATGCCATCTGCATCGATAACGTACCATTTGCGTTCTACTTCACCTGGTTTTGCCATATATGTTGTACGCAATTTGAATTCCTCCATGTTTCTGTGTTTGTTCGACACCAACTAAAAGTTTCCGGGGCTTTATTGTGGGGCAAACAATACCAACTACCATAATACAAACATTTATCAATAAAGTCAATAATAAATTAACGTTGTTTGACTGGTAATTTAGTTGGATGCTTAGGATCATCGCCCTCATAATAAACCCGCTTTAAATATAGTCCGCTAGCTGGCGCTGTCAAGCGCGCCTGATTTCGATTTTTAACTTTAAAGAGCCGTTTAATATCGTTAACATCTCTTCTGCCAGCACCGATTTCGATTAGAACCCCAGCCATAATTCTTACCATGTTATATAAGAACCCGTTTCCATAAAATTCTAAAACAACTTCATTTTGTTGTTTATCAAGGTAACAAGTGGCTTCGTAAATTGTTCTTACATTTGTCTTAGCCGTCGATCCGGAAGCAACAAAACTCGAAAAGTCATGTTCACCAACCAAGTCGATAATTGCTTTTTTTATTTTATCAATATCTACTGGGAAACGCCAATGTCCCGTATAGAATCTTTTAAAAGGATTAATAAATTCACTTAAATCAAATCGATACATATAACGTTTTCCAGAAACATCATATCGAGCATGAAAATCATCAGCAACTATTTGAACGTTTGTAACTTCCATATCAAGGGGCAGCATACTGTTAATCCCCTTTAACATTCCAACTTCACTAATTTGATACGGAAAATCAAAATGAACTACTTGGCCCAAAGCATGAACACCTGCATCAGTGCGCCCCGATCCAAATACAGGAATTTTAGGATCTGGGTTTTTAGCCATTTTATTAACAACACTAGTTAAAACTCCCTCAATCGTTCGTTGATGGGGTTGTTTTTGAAATCCCGCAAAATTAGTGCCATCGTAAGCTAATATGATTTTAAAGCGTGCCAATTCCTCACCTCCTAAATAAAATCACTAAAATCGCAATTAGAATAAAAATCATCCAGGTGTAAAAATCAATTCTAGACATTTTATAAATATGATAACGACTCCGATTATCGCCATCCTTATAACCACGAGCTTCCATTGCTCGGCCTAATCCCTCAGCATGCTTAAAGGAACTTATAAATAATGGAATTAGAATTGGCACCATTTTTTTGGCGCGATTCAATATATTTCCCTCTTTAAAATTAACCCCACGTGAACTCTGAGCCTTCACAATTGTTTCAGTTTCATCCATCAATGTTGGAACAAATCGTAATGAGATCGATATCATCAAAGACATTGTATAAACAGGAAATTTAATTTTTTTCAATGGCATCAAAATTTTTTCAATTCCAGAAGCAATCGCAAGCGGATCAGTAGTGAGCGTCAACACCGTCGAGAAAAAAATAATTAACAAGAAACGGATAAAAATGAATCCAGCAGTTTTTAATCCATCATCAGTAATCGTTATAAAACTAAATTTAAATAACACCTGTCCAGTATTATCAAACAAAACTTGAATAATTACAGTAAAAATAATTACCCAGACTAAGGGCCTGATTCCACGTAAAAAGAATTTTAATGGCGTTTTAGAAGCCAAAACAGCCGTTAAAGATAAAATAGTCATTAGACCATAGGTAATGATGTTATTTGCAAAAAAAATAATAAAAACAAAAAATATCGATAACAATATTTTAGATGCTGGATCCATTTTATGGATAATTGAATTGCCAGGAATGTAACGGCCTAATAATAACTTATTCATTTTGATCACTCATTTTAAAATTTATTTTGGCAAGCAGTTCTGATGTCAATTCATCAGGGGTCAAAGGAAAAGATGACATTTTAATTCCAATTTTACTAAGCTCATTGGCAAATCTAACGGTTTCTGGCACTGCTAGATTCATTTTAGAAAGTAATGATTGATCCTGAAATAGTTCTCTTGGCGTTCCTTTAAAACAAAGAGCTCCATGATTTAGAACAGCTACGTAGTCAGCATATTTAGCAACCATTTCCATTTGATGAGTAACTAAGATTACAGTAATGCCATGTTTATTTCTCAAATCTGATACCAAATTCATAATATCAAATTGCCCCTTTGGATCTAATCCCGCTGTTGGCTCATCTAAAACTAATATATCTGGATTAGTTGCTAAAACTCCAGCAATTGCAACCCTTCTCATCTGACCTCCTGATAGTTCAAATGGTGAACGTTGTAATAATGAACTAGGGAGTCCAACTCGCTTAACGCTGTCTAAGGCTAACTGGTGTAGCCTATCTTCTGCAATTCCAAAATTCTTCGGTCCAAACGAAATGTCCTTTTCAACGGTCTCCTCAAATAGTTGATTCTCCGGTTGTTGAAAAACAATTCCAACTTTTTTTCGAATTCGATAAATTTCCTTTATGGCCGTTTTTGAATTTAAAATTGCATCTTTGACAGTAACAGATCCAGAGGTTGGTAACAATAACCCATTAATTTGTTGAATCAATGTTGATTTTCCGCTTCCAGTATGACCAACAAGGGCCCAAAAATCACCCTTATTTATATTAAAACTGATGTTATTTAAAGCTTTAGATTCAAATGGTGTATTAGGCTGATACAAGTAACTTACTTCTTTAAAGGAAACTGCTTGATCCATTCTATAAATGCTCCTTCATTTAAATAATAATTGGGGACACTGACTCCGTGCTGCTTTAAATTTTCCTTTATTTGAGCTGCATATGGTAATTCTAAACCCATGTTAACTAGTTTTTCAGGATTGCTAAATATTTCGTCAGGTTGATTTTCAGCGACTACTGTTCCATTATTTAAGACTAGAATACGATCTGCAAGCTTTAATTCATTTACATCATGAGTAATCGAAATAATTGTTAATCCATAATCTTGTTTCAACTTATTAATTACAGATAAAATATTTGATTTACCAGCAGGGTCTAACATATTAGTAGCTTCATCCAAAATAATTATCTTAGGTTTTAAAGCTATGATGCCAGCTAATGCAATTCTTTGTTTTTGCCCACCAGATAAATCTGAAGGTGCTTTTTGCTTAAAGTCCAGCATATCAACAGCCCTTAATGAATCATCAACAATTTGATGCATTTTATTATATTCAATTTGTCGATTCTGTAACCCAAATGCAATATCATCTTCAACGGTTGCTCCAACAAATTGATCATCTGGATTTTGAAATACTAATCCAATTTTAGTTCTAATATCCCAAACGGAATCAGGACTTAATGGGACTGATTCTACCTCAATCGATCCACTATCAATTTCAATTAAACCATCTAAAGCACTAATCAAAGTGCTTTTTCCACTACCATTATGCCCAATAATAGACAGCCATTCACCCCGCTTAACGTTAAAAGACACATCATTTATTGAATATTGATCAGAATCTGCGTATTTATATTTTAGATGGCTTACTTTAATAATGTAATCGTTGATAATAATCCCTCGGTTCTATTTTAATATAAATTTATGTATAAAAAAATCACTAACAGGTTAGTAATGCATAGATAAAAATCTATATTCGAACTAGACTCGGGATTCCCATCATCATAACGTTCTATATTACTAACCCTAGTGATTTCATTTAATATGAAATTATAAACAATTAATTAGTCAACTAATTGTAAAATAACCATTGATGCACCATCACCACGACGAGGCATGGTCTTGTACATACGAGTGTATCCACCGTTACGATCGGAATACTTAGGTGCAACATCATCAAAAAGCTTTTGTAAAGCAGTTTGAACGGTTACAGTATCGCCATCTTCTTTAGCATCAGCAATTACGTTTTGTAAGAATGCAGCTGCTTTACGGCGAGCACTAAGATCACCACGCTTACCAAGCGTAATCATCTTATCAGTTGTTGAGCGAACTTCTTTAGCACGTGCTTCAGTAGTCTTAATTTGACCATTGATTAATAATTCAGTGGTTAAATTACGAAGTAATGAACGACGATGAGCACTAGTGCGTTGTAATTTACGGTAACTCATATCTGGATATCCTCCTTTTAATCTTCTTTACGTAGGGACAAGCCTAAGTTATTTAACTTAATTTTTACTTCATCAAGGGACTTACGACCTAGATTACGAACCTTCATCATATCAGGTTCACTCTTATCAGTAAGTTCTTGAACAGTATTAATCCCAGCACGTTTTAAACAATTGTAAGAACGAACAGAAAGGTCTAATTCCTCAATTGTCATTTCTAACATTTTTTCCTTATGTGTTTCTTCTTTTTCGACCATTACCTTTGTGTTCTTAGCTTCATCGGTAAGGTTAACAAACATATTAAGGTGATCAGTTAGAATCTTAGCAGCCAAACTAACAGCTTCACTAGGTGTCATAGAACCATTAGTCCAAACATCTAGCGTAAGCTTATCATAATCAGCTTTATGACCAACCCGTGCATTTTCAACTTGGTAATTTACACGTTCGATTGGGGTATAAACGGAATCAACTGGTAAAACACCGATTGGCATTCCTTCATTACGTTCTTTATTTTCATCAGCAGAAACGTAACCACGACCCTTATTTGCAGTTAAGCGCATATGGAAAGTAGTCCCTTCTGCAACCGTTGCAATGTGTAAATCTTTATTCAAGATTGTAACATCTGCATCGGCTTCGATATCACCAGCAGTAACATTAGCTGGACCAGTCACATTAATCTCGAAAGATTTTTCAGCGTCATCTGATCCTTCAATCTTCAAATCAATTTTCTTAACATTAAGAATAATTTGAGTAACATCTTCCACAACACCCTTAATAGTAGAGAATTCATGTAAGACGTCATCAATTTGAACACTAGTAATCGCAGCACCAGGTAAAGATGAAAGTAAAATTCTTCTTAAAGAATTACCAAGGGTTGTTCCATAACCACGTTCTAATGGTTCTACAACAACTTCACCATAGTTATCGGTTTCATCAATTTTATGAATATCAGGCTTTTCAAATTCAATCATTCTTATCTTCTACCCCTTTCAAAACGTTACGAGTCAATAAAAGTTTATCACCGTTAAGCAAATAACGGATAAATAACCTTAAACCCGACGACGCTTTGGAGGACGAGATCCGTTATGAGGAACTGGAGTTACATCGCGAATAGCGGAAACTTCTAAACCAGTAGATTGAAGTGCACGAATAGCAGATTCACGACCTGAACCAGGACCCTTAACAGCTACTTCAACAGTCTTCATACCATGTTCCATTGAAGTCTTAGCAGCAGCTTCTGCAGCCATTTGAGCAGCAAAAGGAGTTGACTTACGACTACCACGGAAACCTAAAGCACCAGCAGAAGACCAGGCAATAGCATTTCCTTGAACATCAGTGATCATTACTAAAGTATTATTGAAAGTGGAGTGAATATGAGCAACACCAGATTCAATATTTTTCTTTACACGACGCTTACGTGTATTTCTTTTTTTAGTTGCCATGAGAATTATTTACCTCCTTCATAAATATTTTTTACTTACTACCCTTTTTACCCTTACGAGTACGAGCATTGTTCTTAGTGTGTTGACCTCTAACAGGTAAACCACGACGATGACGCATTCCACGGTATGAACCAATTTCTTGTAGTAACTTGATGTTCATACTTACTTCACGACGTAAGTCACCTTCAATTTTGTAACTGTCAACAACTTCACGAATTTTATCTTCTTGGTCAGGAGTTAAGTCACGAACACGAACATCTTCAGAAACGTTTGCTTTTGAAAGAATTTCTTGTGATCTTGACTTACCGATACCAAAAATGTAAGTTAAACCGATTACGATACGCTTATCACGTGGTAAATCAATTCCAGCGATACGAGCCATTAAATTACACCTCCTATATTAATAAATTAATTACTTACCTTGACGTTGTTTGTGCTTAGGGTTAGTACAAATAACCATAACCCGACCCTTACGTCTAATAACTTTACAATTTTCACACATTGGTTTTACTGATGGACGTACTTTCATTCTAATTGCCTCCTAAACAAAAGTTTTACTTAAAACGGTATGTGATGCGACCCTTAGTTAAGTCATATGGAGATAGTTCCACAGTAACTTTATCACCAGGCAAAATGCGAATGTAGTGCATCCGAATCTTACCTGACACGTGAGCCAAAATATCATGTCCGTTTTCTAATTCAACACGAAACATTGCATTAGGTAAAGTTTCTAAAACTTTACCCTCAACTTCAATGACATTATCTTTAGACAAAGAAAAATCCTCCTAAAAATTTATAGATTTTATTAATGAGCAAAAAGCCCACTTATCTCTCAAAATCCTACATACATAGGATAGTTTAGCACACAAAACGCAGCTGAACAATTATATCAACAATAAATTGATATTTAAGAGAAATTATGCTTTAAATTGATCAAGAATTTTTGTAATTGCCTTAGTAACATCTTCGATGGATTGATTACCATCAACAGTGAATAAAACATTTTTATTCTTGTAAAAATCAATTAAAGGTGTATTCATCTTAATGTTTACATCTAAACGATTCTTAACTGTTTCTGGCTTATCATCACTTCGTTGATAAAATTCATGTCCGCCACAAACATCACAAGTATCCTTAACCTTAGGCATTTTGTAAAGTTTGTGATAAGTAGCACCACAATTCTTACAAATAAATCGGCCGGATAATCTTTCAACTAATGTATTAGGATCAACATCAATATTAATCACTGCATCAATTGGTTTATTAAGTTCACTTGTGATTTTTTCTAAATCATTTGATTGTTGTAAAGTTCTAGGAAAACCATCTAACATATAACCCTTATTAGTGTCATCTTTTGATAAACGATCCTTAACGATTCCAGATGTAACTTCATCTGGAACTAAATCACCTTTATCAATGTACTTCTTAGCTTCAACTCCCATTGGAGTTTGATTTTTAATCGCAGCACGAAAGATGTCACCAGTTGAAATATGAGGAATTCCATACTTTTCAACAATATATTCTGCTTGAGTACCTTTACCAGCACCTGGAAGGCCCATTAAAATAAGATTCATTGACATAGCTATTTATCCCCTTTGATTTTATAAATCAGTTGGTCTTGGGTTCTTAATGAATCCAACGTATTCACGCTTCATCATCAATCCCTTAATTTGTCTAATTGCTTCGATTGCAACACCAACAATAATCAACAAACTAGTACCACCTAAACCAACTGATTCACTCAAGTTCCAAACGTTTTGAGCAATAAGTGGAATTAATGCAACGATTCCTAAGAAAACAGAACCAACAACACTCAAACGCATTAATAATTTAGAAATATAGGTTTGAGTTTCATTACCTGGCCAAACTCCTGGAATATAACTTCCTTGCTTTGTTAAATTCTCAGAAAGTTTTTCTGGGTTGACCTGAACGAAAGCATAGAAGAAAGTAAAGATAACGATTAGAAGTGTATATAATATGGAACCATAAATTGATTGCATATTAAATATTTGTGACATAATCTGATACCAAGTATCGTTTTGATGGTTATTCGCAAAGTAAATCAAAATTGTTTGCGGAGTCGAAATAAACGAACTGGCAAAGATAACTGGGATAACCCCAGCAACGTTAACTTTTAATGGTAGATAACTACTATCATTTGAACTAGAAACCCGTCTGGTATATTGGATCGGAATTCTTCGTTCAGCCTGTTGAACCCAGGTAACAAAAGTAACAATAATTAAAACAGCAACAAGAATTACAGCTAAGAATGCAATTCCTTGCCATAAACCAGATCCACTTTCACCCAAAATATAATCAGTATATAGTTGTTGGATTCCAACTGGAATTCTTGCAACAATACCTGCAAAGATAATCATGGAAACACCCTGACCAATTCCTCGATCAGTAATCATGTCTCCCATCCAGGTTGTTAACATTGAACCACCGGTTAGAATAATACCGATACTTACATATGTCGCAATTCCTGGGTTTTTAACAAGATTTAAACTACTTAAAGTATTAAAACCTGCAGTAATCCCAACAGATTGGATGAATGCAAGAACAACGGTCATAATTCTAGTAACCTGATTTAATTTACGTCGTCCAACTTCCCCTTGTTTTCCCCATTCCACAAATTTAGGAACGATGTCCATTTGGAGCAGTTGAACAACAATCTGAGCAGTAATATACGGTGAAACACCCATAGCGAAGATGGAGTAGTTTGTTAATCCACCACCACTAAAGGTGTTTAAAATGCTAACCAATCCAGAAGAAGAAACGCTTTGAAGTGCCTTCGCGTTTATACCAGGAACAGTAATAAATGAACCAAGTCTAAAAACAATTAGTACTCCTAAAGTAAAGAGAATTTTATTTCTAATATCCTTTATCTTAAAAGCGTTCGTTATGGTTGATAGCATTAGATCACCTCAATTTTACCGCCAGCGTTTTCAATTGCTGATTGGGCTGACTTAGAAAACTTGTTAGCCTTAACAGTCAATTTCTTAGTTAAATCGCCTTCGCCAAGGACCTTAATTCCGAACTTAACGTTTTTAACTAAACCAGCTTCCGCAAGCTTTTCAGGAGTTACATCAGCACCATCATCAAATTGATTTAATGATGCTAAGTTAACAACTGCATATTCTTTACGGTTAATGTTAGAGAAACCACGTTTTGGCATTTGACGGTAAAGAGGCATTTGACCCCCTTCAAAACCTAAACGAGTCTTGCTACGAGCTTTTTGACCTTTTTGTCCACGACCAGCGGTCTTACCTTTACTTCCGCGACCACGACCAATTCTTGATCTTGATGAACGTGAGCCTTCAGCAGCTTTTAATTCATTTAACTTCATTAAAAGTACACCTCCTTATTAAATAGATAAATTACTTAACTTGTTCAACTTTAACTAAATGTGCAATTTTGAATAATGCACCACGAACAGCTTCGTTGTCTGGTCTTACAACAGTGCTGTTAACACGATGTAAACCAAGTGCTTCAACGATTTTACGTTGCTTAGGGAGACGGTGCGTTGCACTATGAGCTAAAGTAATTTTTAATTGAGCCATCTCTAAACTCCTCCTTATTCTGCTAAGTGTTGAGCAGAAACACCACGTAAAGCAGAAACTTCTTCTGCACTCTTCAATGAAATTAAGCCTTCAAAAGTTGCACGAACTGAATTAATTGGTGTGTCTGAACCTAAACGCTTACTAGTAACATCATCGATACCAGCTAATTCCATAACGGCACGAACAGCACCACCAGCGGCAACTCCAGAACCTTCAACGGCTGGCTTCAACATGATCTTTCCACCACCGAAGATACCAACAACTTCGTGAGGGATAGTAGTTCCAACGATTGGTACTTCAATTAAGTTCTTACGAGCGTCTTCAACAGCTTTACGAATAGCTTCTGGAACTTCTTGAGCTTTACCAGTACCGAAACCAACATGTCCATTCTTGTCACCAACAACTACTAAAGCAGCAAAACGTAGACGACGTCCACCCTTAACAACCTTGGTAATTCGATTAATAGCAACAACATTATCTTCAAGTTCTAATTTACTTGCGTCAATTTGGTTCGGACGAATTTTTTTAGCCATGTGTTATCAATTCCTCCTTTTTTAGAATTCTAGTCCATTTTCACGAGCGGCTTCAGCCAAGGCTTGAACACGGCCATGGTATAAGTAACCCCCACGATCAAATACAACATTTTTAACATTTTTCTTAGCTGCGCGTTCAGCAACTAACTTACCTACAAGTTTAGCTTGATCAGTTTTGTTACCTTCACTAGCTTCGCTATCAAGAGTTGAGGCACTAGCAAGCGTCACACCCTCTACGTCATCAATAATTTGAGCGTAGATGTTTTTGTTAGAACGGAAAACGTTCAAGCGTGGGCACTCGGCAGTACCAGAGATCTTATTACGGACACGTAAATGACGACGTTGACGTGTCTTGTTCTTATCTGGTTTTGTAATCAAAATAGTCACCTCTAATTTAATATAGTAGCAAAATAATAAGTAATAATAATATTACTTACCAGTTTTACCTTCTTTACGACGTACATATTCGTCTTCGTAACGAATACCCTTACCCTTATATGGTTCAGGTGAACGAACGGCACGAACCTTAGCTGCGAAATCACCAACGTGTTGTTTGTTGATTCCATTAATGTTGATAGTAGTGTTATCAGGAACTTCAAGTTCAAGATCTTCAGGAACTTCAATTTCAACTGGGTTTGAGTAACCAACGTTAAGAATTAAAGTCTTACCCTTTAGTTGAGTACGGTATCCAACCCCGATAAGCTTAAGGGTTTTCTTGAAACCGTTGCTAACACCTTCAACGATGTTGTTAAAGTTAGCACGCATAGTACCGTGCATTGCACGAACTTTGTTAGTGTAACGAACGTTAGGTTCGAAACTTACTACGTTGTCTTCAACTTTAACTGAAATTTCAGGAGAAAGGATAGTTGATAAAGTACCCTTTGGTCCCTTAACAGTTAACTTGTCATTATCTTGACTGAATTCAACCTTTTCAGGTAATTCAACCTTTTTATAACCAATACGACTCAAAATTACACCTCCAATACTTTTAAAATTTTACCAAATGTAAGCTAATACTTCTCCACCAATCTTCTTGGCACGAGCTTCCTTATCAGTAATAACACCTTCAGAAGTTGAAATAATCGCAATTCCTAAACCATTTAAAACCTTAGGAACAGATTGAGAATCAACGTATGAACGTAAACCTGGCTTTGAAATACGCTTCAAACCAGTAATAACACGACGGTTGTTTCTACCATCGTTATCCTTACCGTACTTTAAGAATACGCGGATAACACCTTGCTTGTCGTCTTCGATGTATTCAACATCGCGAACGAATCCTTCACGTTTAAGGATTTCAGCAATGGCACGTTTAATTTTGGATGCAGGTGCTTCAACTGATTCGTGACGAGCCATGTTGGCATTACGAATGCGAGTTAAGAAATCTGCAATTGGATCTGTCATAGACATAAACGATAAGCCTCCCTTTATTTTTTATATTTTACCAACTGGCCTTCTTCATACCAGGAATTTGACCCTTGTGGGCTAAATCACGAATACAAAGACGGCATAGATGGAATTTTCTGTAAACAGAGTGAGGACGTCCACAGCGTTCACATCTTGTGTATGCTTGAGTTGAGAACTTTGCAGGACGATTTGCTTTTAAAACTAATGCTTTTCTAGCCAATATAAAGCCTCCCTATTGATTCACTACTTAGTGAATGGCATTCCGAACTGTGCTAATAATTCACGTGATTCTTCATCACTATTAGCAGTAGTAACAATAACAATATCTAATCCACGAACGCGGTTAACGTTATCGTAGTTGATTTCTGGGAAAATTAATTGTTCACGTACACCTAAAGTGTAGTTACCACGGCCATCAAATGATTTCTTGCTAACACCATGGAAATCACGAACACGTGGAAGTGAAACATTGATTAATTTGTCTAAGAATTCGTACATGCGTTGGCCACGTAAAGTAACCTTAGCACCGATTGACATACCTTCACGTAATCTGAAACCGGCAATTGATTTCTTAGCCTTAGTAACTAAAGGCTTTTGACCTGAGATCAAAGCTAATTCAGCAACGGCTTCGTCTAAATTCTTAGCGTTGGTAACAGCGTCACCAACACCCATGTTCAAAACAATCTTATCAAGCTTAGGAGCTTGCATGATTGATGAGTAGTTAAATTTTTCAACTAATGCTTTTGAAATTTCATTAGTGTATTTGTCTTGTAAGCGACTTGGCATAAATGAGATATCCTCCCTTCGTCAAATTTTAATCGAGTGATGTGTTTGTCTTCTTTGAGAAACGAACTTTCTTTCCGTTGTCTTCTCTGATACCAATCTTAGTTGGTTCATTGTTAGAAGGGTCAATAATCATAACGTTAGAAACATGAATTGGTGCTTCAACATCATTAATTCCACCTTGTGGATTGCTTTGTGAAGCTTTTTGATGCTTCTTAACGATGTTCACACCTTCAACTACTACGCGATCTTTTGAGGCAATAGTCTTAGTAACAGTTCCTTCTTTACCCTTGTCTTTACCACTGATTACACGAACTTTGTCACCAGTTTTAATTAACATTTTACGGCACCTCCTTGGCGTTTAGTAGTTATTATAGTGTTTCAGGAGCTAGTGAAACGATCTTCATGAAGTTGTTGTCACGTAATTCACGTGCAACTGGTCCAAAGATACGAGTTCCGCGAGGGCTCTTGTCATCATTAACGATAACGGCAGCGTTTTCGTCGAAACGAATGTATGAACCGTCCTTACGACGGGAAACAGACTTAGTTCTAACGATAACGGCTTTCACAACGTCACCCTTTTTGACAACGCCACCTGGTGTTGCTTGTTTTACAGTAGCAACGATGATGTCACCGATTCCTGCATAACGTCTGCTTGATCCACCTAAAACCTTAATGGTTAAAATTTCACGAGCACCTGAGTTATCGGCAACTTTTAAACGACTTTCTTGTTGAATCACGGTAAAATCCTCCCTTCATAGTTGGATCATTTAGAATACGATAAAATGATTAGATAATAACAGCTTTCTTAACAATCTTAACTAAACGGAAATGCTTAGTAGCTGATAATGGCCGAGTTTCCATAATTTCAACAATGTCGCCCATTTTAGCTTCATTATTTTCATCATGTGCTTTGTATTTCTTTGAATACTTAACCCGCTTACCGTAAGTTGGATGAGTCTTAGTGGTTTCAACAATTACAGAAATAGTCTTATCCATCTTGTCAGAAACAACGCGACCACGGTATACCTTGCGTTCATTACGTTCTTCGCTCATGTATAAACCTCCTTTTATCGTATTCTTACTTGTTTAATTCTTTTTGACGAAGTGCAGTTTTAATACGTGCAATGTTCTTACGAACTTGTTTTAATCTTGCAGTATTTTCCAATTGTCCAGTAGCCAATTGAAAACGAAGGTTAAACAATTCTGCCTTGTAACCTTGTTCTTTTTCGTGCATTTGATCAGTGGTTAATTCATTAATTTCTTTAGCCTTCATTTGATTCGCCACCTACTTCCTTTTTAACAATCTTAGTCCGTACAGGAAGCTTCATTGAAGCTAAACGTAAAGCTTCTTTTGCGATTTCGTCAGTAGTATCTCCTACTTCGAATAAAACTTTACCGCGCTTAACGGGAGCAACCCATCCAGCAGGAGCCCCTTTACCATTACCCATACGAACTCCGACACCTTTTTCAGTATATGATTTGTGAGGGAAAATCTTAATCCAAACTTTCCCACCACGCTTCATGTAACGAGTGATAGCAACACGACAAGCTTCGATTTGTCTGTTAGTAATCCAGTGAGAATCTAAAGCTTGTAATCCGTAACTACCGAAAGCAACTGATTTTCCACCCTTTGCTTGTCCACGTAATTTACCACGATGTTCACGACGGTGTTTTACACGTTTTGGTACTAGCATGTTTATTCCCCTCCTTTACGATTATTATTACGACGATTATTACGACGATTGTTGTTATTTGCAGGAACATCATTGTTCACAGCAGCTTGGCCTGGTAATACTTCACCACGGTAAATCCAAGTTTTAACACCAATAGCACCATAAGTTGTGTGTGCTTCTTCCCATGAGTAATCAATATCAGCACGTAAAGTATGCAATGGAACAGTACCTTCTGCATATGATTCGATCCGAGCCATATCAGCACCATTCAAACGACCAGCAACTTGAGTTTTAATACCCTTAGCTCCTGAACGAACACTACGTTGCATAGCTTGACGCATTGCACGACGGAAAGCCACACGACCTTCTAATTGAGCAGCAATGTTTTCACCAACAAGAATTGCATCTAAATCAGGTTTCTTGATTTCGATGATGTTGATGTGAACACGCTTACCAGTTAATGAATTTAATTGTTTACGAAGACTTTCAACTTCGGATCCACCTTTACCGATAACCATACCTGGTTTTGCAGTGTGGATAGAAACGTTAACACGCTTTGCAGCACGTTCAATTTCTACAGTAGAAACAGAAGCATCAGAAAGTCTTTCTGCGATATATTTACGGATTTGTAGATCTTCTTTAAGATTAGCAGCAAAATCTTTTTCAGCATACCATTTTGCTTCCCAATCGCGAATGATCCCTACACGAAATCCGTTTGGATTTACTTTTTGACCCACGCGTTATACCTCCTACTTTTCAGAAACTACGACAGTGATGTGACTAGTTCTCTTGTTAATTGGTGAAGCTGAACCTTTTGCACGAGGACGAAAACGCTTAAGAGTTGGTCCTTCATTTACATATGCTTCACTTACAACTAAGTCTTCACGATCTAAATCAAAATTATTTTCTGCATTAGCTACAGCTGACATAAGAACCTTTGATACAACTGGAGAAGCACCCCGAGGAGTGAATTTCAAGATTGCACTGGCTTCTGCCACGCTTTTACCTCTAATAAGATCAACTACAAGGCGGACCTTACGAGCGGCAATACGAACAGTTCTTGCAGTAGCTTTTGCTGATGTAACTTGTTCAGCCATTTATTAATCCTCCTTGTTTAAACAGTTTTCTTATCGTCACCCTTAGCGTGACCATGGAAAGTACGGGTTGGTACGAATTCACCAAGCTTATGTCCTACCATATCTTCTTGAACATAAACGGGAACATGTCTTCTTCCATTATAAACAGCGATAGTGTATCCAATGAAACTTGGAAAAATAGTTGATCGACGAGACCAAGTCTTAATAACTGACTTCTTTTCAGAATCCTTTTGAGCATCAATCTTCTTTAAAAGACTGGCATCAGCGAAAGGTCCCTTCTTTAAACTACGACTCATTATAAAACCTCCCTTACAATTTCATCATTGATGAATTTATATTACATCTTTGAACCCTTACGACGACGAACAATCATCTTGTTAGAACGAGCACTCTTAGAACGAGTCTTCTTACCAACAGTCTTCTTGTGCCATGGTGATAATGGAGATGGGTAACCAACTGGTGCTTTACCTTCCCCACCACCATGTGGATGATCATTAGGGTTCATTACGGAACCACGAACGTGTGGACGTTGACCCTTGTAACGAGTACGACCAGCTTTACCAACGTTAACTAATCCGTGTTCTTCGTTACCAACACTACCGATAGTAGCACGGTTTACAGAAAGAATCATCCGAACTTCACCAGATGATAATTTAACTAGTGCGTATTTGCCTTCGTTACCTAATAATTGAGCTGAGGCACCAGCAGAACGTACTAATTGACCACCCTTACCAGGTTTTAATTCAACGTTATGAATGATACTCCCAACTGGGATTTTATTCAATGGTAATGCATTACCAACTTTGATATCAGCATTTACACCTGATTCAACTTTATCTCCAACCTTAAGTCCCTTAGGGGCAAGGATGTATGATTTAACACCATCAGCGTATACTAACAATGCAATGTTAGCAGTACGGTTTGGGTCATATTGGATTGATTGAACAGTAGCCATAACATCATCTTTGTTACGCTTAAAGTCAATGATACGGTATTGGTTCTTGTTACCACCACCACGATGACGAACAGTCATGCGGCCTGAGTTGTTACGACCAGCTTGGTGCTTCTTAGCAGCCAATAAAGACTTTTCAGGCTTTTGAGTCGTAATAACTTCCTTATAGTTAAGGCTAGTCATGTTACGACGACCATTACTGGTTGGTTTGTACTTTTTAAGTGCCAAAGTATTCCCCTCCTATTTTAATATTTTATTTTTCGCTAAATAATTGAATTTCGTTTGAATCTGCGGATAAGGTAACGATTGCCTTACGACGCTTCTTAGTGTAACCTTCGAATGATCCTTGACGCTTCTTCTTACCCTTAAGATTCATAATGTTTACTTTAACAACCTTAACATCAAAGATGTCTTCAATTGCTTTTTTAACTTGAGTCTTAGTTGCCCGTACGTCTACATCAAATGTGTAACGCTTGTCATCCATCAAAGCAGTAGTTGCTTCAGTGATAACTGGACGTAAAATGATATCGCGTGATTCCATTATGCGAGCACCTCCTCTACTTGAGAAAGAGCAGCCTTAGTAATAACAATCTTGTCGCTGTGAACAACATCAAGAGTGTTAACACTCTTAGCATTGATAACAGTAACATTCTTTAAGTTACGTGCTGATAAAGCAACGTTATCATTGTCATCTTCTAAGACAACTAAAGTCTTAGTAGTAACATCTAAATTCTTTAATACGTTGTTAAATTCCTTAGTTTTAGGAGCACTAAATGCTAATGAATCAACAACAACAAAGTCGTCGTTAGCAACCTTTTCAGAAAGAACAGATTTAACAGCTAAACGAGTAACTTTCTTTGGAAGGTGGTATGCGTATGAACGAGGAGTTGGTCCGAAGACAATTCCACCACCACGCCATTGTGGTGAACGAATGGAACCTTGACGAGCACGACCAGTACCCTTTTGACGCCATGGCTTCTTACCACCACCACGTACGGCACTTCTGTTTTTAACAGCATGAGTACCTTGACGTTGTGATGCGCGTTGCATAGTGATTGTATCGAATACAACACTATCGTTTGGTTCGATGTTAAAAATGGCATCATTTAAGTCGATGTTTCCATTTTTACTACCATCTTGTTTGTATAATGCTACGCTTGTCATTTATTGTTCCTCCTTTCTTATTTTTGAGATCCGCGTGCTGCAGATCTAACTACTAATAATGATTTGTTGGCACCTGGAACGTTACCCTTAACAAGAAGAACGTTGTTTTCAGTGTCAGCCTTAACGATTTCAAGGTTTTGAATAGTAACAGTCTTGTTACCCATCCGACCTGGAAGCTTCATACCCTTAACAACTCGGTTAATGATTGAACCTAATGAACCAGGACGACGGTGGTATCTAGAACCATGAGTTTCTGGTCCACGTGATTGACCATCCTTATGGATGTTACCTTGGTATCCATGACCCTTTGAGATACCTGTAACATCAACGATGTCACCTGCTTCGAAGACATCTGCCTTTACTTCATCTGCTACATTATAATCGCCAAGCTCAACATCTCGAATTTCTTTAATGAAGCGCTTAGGATTAGTCTTTGCTTTTGCTGCATGACCTTTTTCTGGTTTGTTTGAACGAACAGCTTTTTTGTCGTCAAAACCAACTTGAATTGCTTCGTAACCGTCATTTTCAACAGTTTTCTTTTGCAAAACAACATTAGGAGTAACATCAATAACAGTAACTGGTGTTAATTCACCATTTTCACTGAATACTTGAGTCATTCCTACTTTTTTACCTAAGATTCCTTTTTTGGTCATGAGTACACCTCCGATATGATTGTATTTCTAAAAATTATAATTTGATTTCGATATCTACACCACTTGGTAGATCAAGTTTCATCAATGAATCAACAGTTTTTGGTGTTGGATTCAAGATGTCGATTAAACGTTTGTGAGTTAACATTTCGAATTGTTCACGTGACTTCTTAAACTTATGTGGTGAAGCTAAAAGAGTGTAAACAGTACGATCAGTAGGCAATGGAATTGGACCTGAAATCTTGGCACCAGTTCTTTGCGCCGTAGCAACAATCTTTTCTGCAGATTGGTCTAGAATGCGGTGTTCATAAGCCTTTAATCGAATACGAATTTTTTGTTTTGCCATTGTATTCCCTCCTTCGTCTATTTTAAAAATAAGACTAACTCCGTGAAAGTTACCAACGCACCTCCGTGGCAATGCATCCGGGTGTGTCGCAATCTCTCACATCAATGCTATCATCTGTCCTGTTTAGGGTATAACAACCCCTCAAAAATCAGTACTTAACTATAATACCCGATTTAAAGCTGGGTTGCAAGAGTTTCTAAAAAATAATTTGCGGTTTTAAAATTATTTTTGATTTAACTTCCTATTATTATAGATAGAAAAAAGGAGACTGAAAATTTCAGTCTCCTTCAATAATAAAATTAAAATATTTTATTATTCAGCGTTTCCACCGTTCTTCTTGATAATGTCTTCTTGAATTGCCTTTGGAACTGGAGCGTAGTGATCAAAACTCATTGAGAACGTACCACGACCTTGAGTTGCAGAACGCAATGTAGTTGCGTAACCAAACATTTCAGAAAGTGGAACAAAAGCATGAATTAATTGAGCCTTTGAACGAGTTTCCATTCCATCAACATTCCCACGACGTGAAGTTACTTGACCCATAACATCACCCATGTTTTCTTCAGGAACAACAATATCAACCTTCATGATTGGTTCTAGGATCACTGGGTCAGCAGTCTTAGCAGCATTTCTCAATGCAATTGAAGCAGCAATCTTAAATGCAGCTTCACTAGAATCGACATCATGGTAACTACCATCGTATAACTTAGCCTTAACGTCAATCAATGGGTATCCAGCAAGCACACCGTTAGCCATTGATTCCTTCAAACCTTGTTCTACTGAAGGGATAAATTCACGAGGAACAACCCCACCAACGATAGCATCTTCGAATTCGAATCCTTTACCAGCTTCATTTGGAGTAAATTCAATCCAAACGTCCCCGTATTGACCTTTACCACCAGATTGACGAATGAACTTACCTTGAGCCTTAGTAGCCTTAGTAAATGCTTCACGGTAAGCAACTTGAGGAGCACCGATAGTTGCTTCAACCTTGAATTCACGCTTCATACGGTCAACGATAATGTTTAAGTGAAGTTCACCCATTCCAGAGATAATCGTTTCACCAGTTTCAGGGTTAGTTTCAGCCTTGAAAGTAGGATCTTCTTCAGCAAGCTTTTGTAAAGCGTTGTTCATCTTATCTTGGTCAGCCTTAGTCTTAGGTTCAACAGAAACACTAATAACTGGGTCAGGGAATTCCATTGATTCAAGATGTAATGGGTGCTTAGGATCAGTTAATGAATCACCAGTAGTAGTGTTCTTTAAACCAATCGCAGCAGCGATATCACCAGAGAATACTTCAGGAATTTCTTTACGGTGGTTAGAGTGCATTTGTAGTAAACGACCAACACGTTCACGCTTGTCCTTAGTAGCGTTCAATACATATGAACCTGATTCCAAACTACCACGGTAAACACGAATAAATGTTAAACGTCCAACGAATGGATCAGTCATAATCTTGAATGCTAAGGCAGCAAATGGCTTGCTGTCATCAGCCTTCAATTCAACTTCTTCACCAGTATCAGGATCAGTTGCATTGTATGGACGAACATCAAGTGGTGATGGAAGATAATCGATAACTGCATCAAGCATCATTTGAACACCCTTGTTCTTGAATGCTGAACCAGCTAATACTGGGTAAAATTCAAGATTTAAAGTTGCCTTACGAATTGCAGCCTTTAATTCATCCTTGGTGATTTCTTCACCTTCAAGATACTTGTTCATGATGTCTTCATCAACGTCAGCAACGGCTTCAACTAATTCATCATGACGCTTTTGTGATTCTTCCTTCAAGTTATCAGGAATTTCAACAGTATCCCATTCTGAACCTAACTTATCTTCATCATATAGGTATGCCTTCATTTCAATTAAATCAACCATACCTTCGAAGTCATCTTCAGCACCAATTGGCATTTGAATTGCATGAGCATTAGCATCCAAACGTTCGTGAAGTGACTTAACTGACATATCAAAGTCAGCACCTAACTTATCCATCTTGTTAGCGAAAACAATTCTAGGAACATTGTATTCAGATGCTTGACGCCAAACAGTTTCAGTTTGAGGTTCAACCCCAGCAGCAGCATCCAAAATAGTAATTGAACCATCAAGAACCCGTAGTGAACGTTCAACTTCGGCAGTAAAGTCCACGTGTCCTGGGGTATCAATAATATTTACTCGGTATCCCTTCCATTGTGCAGTAGTTGCAGCAGAAGTGATAGTAATACCACGTTCTTGTTCTTGTTCCATCCAGTCCATTTGTGAAGCACCATCATGGGTTTCACCAATTTTGTGGGTAATTCCAGTGTAGTACAAGATCCGTTCAGTAGCGGTAGTCTTACCAGCATCAATATGGGCAGTAATACCGATATTACGAGTCTTTTCTAGTGGGAATTCACGTTTGTTAGCCATGTGTAATTGTTTCTCCTCTCAAAACAGTTCAGTTTCAAATAAAAGTGGCTATTGAAAATCAACTAGCCACTTTCTATTATAACAAATTATAAGAATAACTAAACGCTAATTACCAACGGTAATGTGCAAATGCACGGTTAGCTTCAGCCATCTTATGAGTGTCTTCACGTTTCTTAACGGAAGCACCAGTATTGTTAGCGGCATCCATGATTTCGCGACCTAAACGTTCAGTCATCGTGTGTTCCCCACGTAAACGTGAGTAGTTAGTGATCCAACGAAGACCTAAAGTAGTCCGACGACCTGGACGAACTTCGATTGGCACTTGGTAGTTAGCCCCACCAACACGACGAGCCTTAACTTCAAGTACTGGCATAACGTTCTTCATTGCTTCTTCGAATACTTCAACTGGGTCATTTCCAGTTTCTTCTTTAATCATGTCGAATGCACCGTATAAAATCTTTGATGCAGTTCCTCTCTTACCATCTAACATTAAATGGTTAATTAAGCTGGTAACCAACTTTGAATTGTAAATTGGATCAGGAAGTACTTCGCGATCCGCAACATGTCCTTTTCTTGGCATTTAAATATCCTCCTCGGTTTTAATTTTAATCGATTATTCCTTAGGCTTCTTAGTACCGTACTTAGAACGACCTTGACGACGGTCATCAACACCGGCAGTATCTAAAGCACCACGAATAATGTGGTAACGAACCCCAGGTAAATCCTTAACACGACCACCACGAATTAAAACAACACTATGTTCTTGAAGGTTGTGTCCAATTCCTGGGATGTAAGCAGTAACTTCGATTAAGTTTGATAATCTAACACGGGCATACTTACGTAATGCAGAGTTAGGCTTCTTTGGAGTCATGGTACCAACACGGGTAGCAACTCCACGTTTTTGAGGAGCTGGGTTGTTGGTTTGAACTTTCTTGTAACTGTTGTACCCATGGTTTAAAGCAGGGGATTTTGATTTAGAACTTTTAGATTTACGTCCGTTACGAACTAATTGGTTAATAGTAGGCATCTAAAAATTCCTCCTTTCATAATTTTAATATAATATATAAGTCCACACATCCAGGTGGTTCATTTTTATTTTTAAAAAAAGAACCGCCGTTTACGTACAAAATTGTACATAGTGCAAAGAAAATAAACCTTTGCAATAGCAAGCACCTTATTATCTTATCACTCACCATATATGCTGTCAATGAATTTTAAAAATAGTCCGTGGTATTTTTTGCGTAATTTAATTCCAGAGGTGTTAAAAATGAACATAATTTTTTTATTCTTTATCGGTGCCGCATTAGGATCTTTTATTTTATTAATAATTCAACGCAATGAACGCAATGAATCAATCGTAACTCCCCGTTCCCATTGTGATAGCTGTAAAACAACCATTAGTTGTCTGGATTTAATTCCAATTATTAGCTACCTAATATTAAAGGGACGCTGCAGAAATTGTCAAGCTCCAATCAATAAAAACATTTTGGTTACTGAATTAGTGATGGGAATTGTTGTCGTACTTCAATCATATTATAAATTCCACATCTTAATTTTTATTTCATTAATAATGTTAATAATATTATCGATCATTGACGCAGAGAAACTAATGGTCCCCACTAAATTGATCATATTGTTATTAATCAATAACGTATTTTACTATTTTATATTTAATAATGGCAATATTATATACTTTGTACTCTTAATTGGTGCATATTTAGTCGTTCAATTTATCAATTACTTTACTTTAAAAATTGGAAGTGGCGATATAGACATTATTTTTATTCTTATGTTAGTGGTCGGGATTAAGGGAATCCCACCATTAATTATCATTGCTACAATAATTGCACTAACGTATTCAATTATTTTTGCTAAACGCAATCAAATTGCATTCATTCCATTCTTAAGCGTTGGATATATTATCACATTATTAGCTATGTAAAAAAATAAGAACCCTCAATAAATGAGAGTTCTTATTTTATGGTATTAACTAGTTTTTAGCGTCTTCTTCTTTTTTAATCTTTTCTTCTAATTGACTAATTGAATAAACACCATCAGTACTAGATGCACCAATTTCCTTTGGCTTAATGTCACCATAAGTGTGCATACCAGTACCTGCAGGAATTAGCTTACCAATAATAACATTTTCTTTCAATCCGATTAATGGATCGTTCTTGCCCCGAATAGCAGCGTCAGTTAAGACACGAGTTGTTTCTTGGAATGAAGCAGCGGATAAGAAACTGTTAGTTTCAAGCGCAGCCTTCGTAATTCCAAGCAATACGGGACGTGAAGTAGCAGGAATCTTACCAGAGATAACGGCATCACGATTACTTTCCTTAAAGTCATTAATATCCATTAAAGTCCCAGGAAGTAATTCAGTATCACCAGGATCCATGATTCTAACCTTACGAAGCATTTGTCTAATCATGATTTCGGCATGCTTATCACTTAATTCCACCCCTTGACCACGGTAAACAGTTTGAACTTCACTAAGCAAGTAAACTTCAGTTGAGATTGTATCTCTAACCTTGATTAATTCCTTAGGATCAATTGAACCATTGTTCAACTTAGAACCACGTCTGATAAAGTCACCTTCAGCAACTTGCAATTTAGAGTTAATTGGGACACTGTAGGTTCTTGTATCCGTGTCACCCTTAATTGTAATTTCTTGAGTTCTATCAGCTGGATTTTCTTCAATTGTTTCAACAGTCCCAGTAACTTCAGTAATTTCAGCTTTCCCTTTTGGATTTCTAGCTTCAACAATTTCTTGAATCCGAGGAAGTCCTCGGGTAATATCTGAATTTCCGGCAACCCCACCAGTATGGAAGTTACGCATCGTTAATTGAGTACCAGGTTCCCCAATGGCTTGGGCTGCAACAGTTCCGACAGCTTCACCAACTTCAACTGGATCACCAGTTGCAAGGTTACGTCCATAACACTTTGAACAAACCCCGTGAACACTGTTACAAGTAAATGCTGAACGAATTTCAACTTCCTTGATTCCAGCATCTTCAATTGCTTGAGCTTCTGCTTCGTTAATAATTTGATTCTTCTTAACGATTACTTCACCATTAGCAGGATTAACAACGGTCTTCATTGCATTTCTACCAATAATTCTGTCAGAAAGTGGTTCAGAAATTTGCTTATCATCATCATTGTACAATGCTCTAACAATTAAGCCACGATCAGTCCCACAATCTTCTTCACGAATAATAACATCTTGAGCAACGTCAACAAGTCGTCTAGTTAAATAACCAGAGTTGGCAGTCTTCAAGGCCGTATCGGTCATCCCTTTACGAGCACCATGAGTAGAAATAAACATTTCCAAAACAGTTAATCCTTCACGGAAGTTAGAAGTGATTGGCAATTCCATGATGTCCCCACTAGGGGAAGCCATCAACCCACGCATTCCGGCTAATTGAGTAAAGTTTGAAATGTTACCACGAGCTCCAGAATCACTCATCATAAAGATTGGGTTTTGAGGATCAAAGTTATGCGCCAATAGTTCTTGAATCTTATCCCTAGCATCAGTCCAGATTTGAATAACCTTTTCATAACGTTCATGATCAGTAATCAAACCATGACGGAATTGCTTGGTAACGCCATCCACTTTTTCATGAGCTTCTTCAATTACTGAAGGTTTTTCCTTTAGTTCAATAACATCGGTAATCCCAACCGTTAAACCAGACTTGGTAGATTTATCGTAACCAATATCCTTAATTTTATCAAGTAACTTGGAAGTAATTGTAACCTTGTATTGGTTGTATACTTCGGCAATCACATCACTTAAGAACCCTTTTTTGAATGGTGGCACAACTGGTGCATCCTTCAAATGATCAAAAATGTTTTCACCTGGTTCGAGGAAGTACTTATCAGGAATATGACCATGAACGTTAGTATCAGTAGGTTCATTTAGGTAGGTAAATGCCTTTGGTAAAATATGGTTGAAAATAATCTTACCAGTAGTCGTAACCAAAATCTTATCCCTTTGATCATCTGTAAATGGCTTATCAGGCATTGATGATACACGAATACCAACTCTAGTATGCCAGTGGGTCGTTCCATTTTGGTATGAAAGAATTGCTTCGTCATAATCATTGAAGATTGATCCTTCACCTTCACGACCAGCTTCTTCCATAGTGAGGTAATAGTTACCGATAACCATATCTTGTGATGGAGTAACGATTGGCTTCCCATCACGAGGTGCAAGGATATGACTGGCAGCAAGCATTAGGATTCTAGATTCAGCTTGGGCTTCGTCTGAAAGTGGAACGTGAATGGCCATTTGGTCACCATCAAAATCGGCGTTGTAAGCTTCACAGGCCAATGGATGTAAACGCATTGACTTCCCACTTACTAACACTGGTTCGAAGGCTTGAATTCCCAAACGGTGAAGCGTAGGAGCCCGATTAAGCAACACTGGGTGTTCCTTAATTACATCTTCTAAGACATCAAACACTTCATCTTCTTGACGATCAATTTGGCGCTTAGCATTCTTGATGTTAGAAGCAATGCCTCGCTTAACCAATTCTTTCATAATGAAAGGTTTGAATAATTCCATTGCCATTGGTACTGGTAGCCCCATTTGGTTGAACTTAAGGAATGGTCCAACATCAATAACTGAACGGCCTGAGTAGTCAACCCGCTTTCCAAGTAAGTTTTGTCTGAACCGACCTTGCTTACCCTTAAGCATGTGTGATAGTGACTTCAATGGACGATTACCTGGACCGGCAACTGGACGACCACGACGACCGTTATCAATCAAAGCATCAACGGCTTCTTGAAGCATCCGCTTTTCATTTTGCACAATGATTCCAGGAGCATGCAAATCTAACAATCTCTTAAGTCGGTTGTTACGGTTAATCACCCGCCGATAAAGATCGTTTAAATCTGAAGTGGCAAAACGGCCACCTTCCAATTGAACCATTGGACGAAGATCAGGTGGGATAACAGGAATTGCATCCATTACCATCCAATCTAAGTCATTTTCAGAAGTTAAGAATGCTTCCAAAATGTCTAATCGACGAACGGCACGCGTTCTCTTTTGACCAGTAGCCTTCTTTAATTCTTCTTTTAATTCATCTGTTTCTTTTTGAACATCAACATTTTCAAGTAACGTCTTAATGGCTTCTGCACCAATATCAGCCTTGAATCGATTACCGTATTCTAACTTCTTTTCACGATAGTCATGTTCTGATAGTAATTGTTTGTTTTCAAGTGGTGTATCCCCACCATCAGTAACAACGTAGGAAGCAAAATAAATAATTTCTTCCAATGCACGAGGGCTCATGTCTAAAACAAGTCCCATTCTACTTGGAATTCCCTTGAAGTACCAAATATGGGTAACGGGTGCAGCCAATTCAATATGACCCATCCGTTCTCTTCTAACCTTAGAGCGCGTAACTTCAACTCCACAACGATCACAGACAATTCCGCGGTAACGAATACGCTTATATTTACCACAAGCACATTCCCAGTCTTTAGTAGGCCCGAAAATTCGTTCATCGAATAAACCTTCTTTTTCAGGCTTTAAAGTCCGGTAGTTAATGGTTTCAGGTTTTTGAACTTCACCATATGACCAACTACGGATTTTATCAGAAGATGCTAGGCCAATTTGCATGCTTTCGAATTTATTAACATCGACCAATTGAGCGGCCTCCTTATTTAATCATTAGAATTTGTGTTAGTAGTATTTGTATTGGATTTTTCAGATTCGCTGCCTTCTTGTTCTGCTTTTTCAGCATTTTTCTTAGCTTCTTGTTCTTTAGCTAACTTGCTCAAAGCATCAACATTAACAACATCGCCATCTTCATTGTCCATATCTCTTAGTTCAACTTCCTTGTGATCCTTGTTAAGAACCTTCATATCAAGTCCTAAGGCTTGCAGTTCTTTAACAAGTACTCGGAATGATTCAGGAACCCCTGGCTTTGGAATTGGTTCGCCCTTAACAATGGCTTCGTAGGTCTTAACCCGACCAACCACGTCATCAGACTTGTAAGTTAGGATTTCTTGAAGGGTATAAGCAGCCCCATAAGCTTCAAGAGCCCAAACTTCCATTTCACCAAACCGTTGGCCCCCAAATTGAGCTTTACCACCAAGTGGTTGTTGGGTAACTAATGAGTAAGGTCCGATTGCACGAGCATGAATTTTATCATCAACCATGTGAGCGAGCTTCAAGTAGTGCATAACACCAACAGCAATTCGCTTATCAAATGGTTCACCAGTCCGTCCGTCATAAACTACTGACTTAGTATCAGGAGCCATTCCAGCTTCCTTAACGATGTCATCAATATCATCATCACTAGCACCATCGAAAACAGGGGTAGTAACGTGAATTCCTAATTTACGAGCGGCCATTCCTAAATGCAATTCAAGCAATTGACCAATATTCATCCGAGAAGGCACACCCATTGGACTCAACATAATGTCGATTGGAGTCCCATCTGGCAAGTATGGCATATCTTCTTCTGGAATAACGATGGAAACGGTCCCCTTGTTACCATGACGACCAGACATCTTATCCCCAACTTGAATCTTCCGTTTTTGTGCAATGTAAACTCGAACCATTTGGTTAACACCTGGTGCAAGTTCATCACCATTTTCACGACTGAAGACCTTAATGTCTTGAATAATTCCTCCAGCACCATGAGGTACCTTAAGGGAAGTATCACGAACTTCACGTGCCTTTTCACCAAAGATCGCATGAAGCAGACGTTCTTCAGCAGATAGTTCAGTCACACCCTTAGGAGTAACCTTACCAACTAAGATATCACCATCGTGAACTTCAGCACCAATTCTAACAACCCCGTTTTCATCAAGGTTCTTAAGTGCATCTTCCCCAACGTTAGGGATTTCACGAGTCATTTCTTCAGGTCCTAACTTCGTATCACGAGCTTCTGATTCATATTCTTCAATATGAATTGAAGTATAAACATCATCACGAACTAACCGTTCGTTAATAGCGATCGCATCTTCGAAGTTATAACCTTGCCAAGTCATAAAGGCAACAACTGGGTTTTGTCCTAATGCAAGTTCACCGTTTTCCATTGAAGGTCCATCGGCAAGCACTTCATTAGCGTCAACATGGTCATTGACCTTAACGATTGGCCGTTGGTTGTAGTTCTTACCACCATTGGAACGTTGGAATTTCATTAATCTGTAGGTATCTAAGGCCCCATCATCACGACGAACCCGAACCTCACGTGAATCAACGTATTCAACGTTTCCTTCGTGTTTACAAATTAAAGCAACTCCAGAATCATGGGCAGCCCGATATTCCATCCCAGTTCCAACAAGTGGAGCGTGTGGATTTACCAAAGGAACTGCTTGTCGTTGCATATTTGCACCCATCAAAGCACGGTTGGAGTCATCATTTTCCAAGAAAGGAATACATGCAGTCGCAACCGAAACTACTTGCTTAGGCGAAACATCCATGTAATCAACGTCTTCGATGTTAGCAACGATATTATCTGAACGGTGACGTGCTAAAACAGTTGGTTCTGCAAATGAACCATCGTCGTTTAATTTAGAGTTAGCTTGTGCAACCACGTACTTATCTTCTTCGTCCGCACTCAAATAATCGATCTTATCGGTAACCTTGTGATCCTTCCAGGACACACGACGGTATGGAGTTTCAACAAAACCATACTTATTAACCCGTGCATAACTAGAAAGACTATTGATCAACCCGATATTTGGTCCTTCTGGAGTTTCAATCGGACAAATCCGACCATAGTGAGTATAGTGAACGTCCCGCACTTCATATCCGGCCCGATCACGAGTCAAACCACCAGGTCCTAAGGCAGATAAACGCCGTTTATGAGTTAATTCACCAAGTGGATTCGTTTGATCCATGAATTGTGAAAGTTGTGAGGAACCAAAGAATTCCTTAACGGAAGCCACCACTGGTCTGATATTAATCAATTGTTGTGGAGTAACAGTAGCAGCGTCTTGGATTGACATCCGTTCTCTAACTACTCTTTCCATCCGTGCTAAACCAATTCTGAATTGATTTTGTAATAATTCACCAACTGAACGAATCCGACGGTTACCCAAGTGATCGATATCATCAGGTTCACCAATTCCTTCTTGTAAGTTAAAGAAGTAATTGATGGATGAAATAATATCAGCTGGGGTAATGTGCTTGAAGTCCAATGGAATATTATCGTTACCAATTACTGGAACGATTCGATCTGGCTCGTTCTTTGAGTAAACCTTGATAACTTGAATCGTCATTGGTTCAGTCACAACGGCTTGGTCAGAAGGTTCGAAAGTATAAGCCTTGAAATCTTGGCGATCAAGATATGGCTTTAATTTTTCTAATAGTTCACGGCTAATTACGTCATCCTTATTAGCAATGATTTCACCAGTATCAGGATCAGCCAAAGTTTCTGCTAGGGTCAATCCTAGTAATCTATTTTTAAGTGTTAATTTATTGTTAGTCTTGAAACGACCAACTGGTGCCATGTCATAACGCTTTGGATCAAAGAAACGAGCAGTCAAAAGACTTCTTGATGAATCGGCCGTCTTAGGTTCACCAGGACGTAGTCGTTCATAAATATCCTTTAATGCTTCTTCAACACGAGAATCATCAGCGTTTTTATGAACATCCTTTTCTAATGTTAATGATAGGCTATCATTAGAACCGAGGATTTCACTAATTTCGCTATCATCACCAAAACCAAGTGCTCTAACAAGTTCGGTAATTGGCAACTTCCGTGTTCGGTCAATTCTGACATATGAAACGTTTTTAGCATCCGTTTCAAACTCCATCCAAGCCCCACGGTTAGGGATAATGGTGGAACCAAATACAGTTCGGCCATTCTTATTAATGTCCTTATGGAAAAATACCCCAGGAGAACGAACCAATTGTGAAACGATAACCCGTTCGGCACCATTAATAATGAAGGTCCCTTGGTCAGTCATCAATGGAAAATCGCCAAAGAAAACATCTTGGGTCTTAATTTCACCAGTATCATGGTTCGTTAACTTAAGCGTAACGTGTAATGGAGCTGAATAATTTGCCTCATGCGCACGTGCTTCTTCTACTGTATACTTTGGTTCTAATAATTGATAATCAACGAACTCTAAAGATAAATTCCCCTTAAAGTCATCAATTGGCATAATGTCATTAAACATTTCCCGTAATCCATCATCCAAGAACCATTGGTATGAATTCGTTTGGATTTCAATCAAGTTAGGTAAATCAAGAACTTCCTTGATCCGAGCGTAACTTCTACGAATACGGTGCTTTCCATATTTAACTAAATGTCCTGCCAAGTTATTCACCTCTCCTAATTATTTCTACGAAAAGAAATGTTACAATTTGATTACAAATTGTATTTTTCCCATTTTTTTACCTAATTTGGGCAAAAAAAATCCCCAAAACAGATTCAATAATCTCAACTTTGGGGGATATAGGAGCTCTTACGGACAATAGATCGCAAGAACTCATTTCAATTCGTAGTTATATAATGATATAATACTCATTTTACTGATCAATGTCAACATATAAAGCTCAAAAAAAAAGAGGAAATAATTCCTCTTTTTTTGTTAAATTAATTCAACTAATTAGTCGATTTTTGATTAACACTTTTTACATTAATCTTAATCTTACCATGACTCGCACCGATTGTGATTGAATCTCCTGTGGCAACTTGCCCAGAAAGCATCGTTTCACTCAGTTGATCTTCAACCTTAGTCTGTAGTGCCCGTCTAATTGGCCGAGCCCCGTATTGAGGGTCAAAACCAGCTTCCGCCACTACGTCAATTGCAGCAGGAGTTAATTTAACATTAATCCCCTGTTCCTTAATCCGATCAAGTAAATTCTGTGCCATCAATTTAACGATTGAGTGCAACTGTGGTTTATTAAGTGAATGGAAGATCACTACTTCATCAATTCGGTTCAAGAATTCTGGTCTGAAATGTTTCTTTAGTTGATCCTTGATGGTTGCAGACATTGCTTTATAGTCATCAGCATCAGCTTTTTCAGCACCGAAACCAACGGTCTTCTTGTACTTAAGTGTCGTTGCACCTAAGTTAGAAGTCATAATGATGACCGTATTTCTAAAGTCGACCTTCCGTCCCTTTGAGTCAGTTAGGTATCCATCATCAAGCACTTGAAGTAACAAGTTAAAGACATCTGGATGAGCTTTTTCAACTTCATCAAGTAAAACTACTGAGTAAGGGTGTTGTCTAACCTTTTCAGTTAATTGACCACCTTCATCATAACCAACATAACCAGGAGCTGAACCAATCAAACGACTTGTTGAATACTTTTCCATGTATTCAGACATGTCTACTCTAATCATATCATTTTCAGAACCAAACATTGCCTCAGCCAAGTCCTTAGCTAATTCAGTTTTCCCAACTCCAGTTGGTCCCAAGAACATAAATGAACCGATTGGTTTGTTAGGATCCTTTAGTCCGCTACGGGCCCGTCTAATTGCTCTCGCAACTGCAGAAACAGCTTCATCTTGACCAACAACGCGCTTATGAAGAACATCTTCTAAGTTAATCAAACGATCAGCATCTGTTTTCTTCAATTGAGTAACTGGAATGCCAGTCCATTGTGCTACAACTTCAGCAACATCTTGACCGGTTTCTTCTAGCTCATAACCATTGTCTTTATTTGATGCCCGTTTCTCAGCTTCTTCAGCTTCCACCTTCACTGCAATGGCTTTAGCTTGTTGTCTAATTAAAACAGCCCGATCAAAATCTTGATTTTCAATTGCTTGTTCTTTTTCTTCATCTAGTTGATTTAACTTAACCCGATTTGCTGAAGCGTTCGTTGGTTGATCATTGATTCTCACCTTAGCAGCAGCTTCATCCATCAAATCGATCGCCTTATCTGGTAAGAAACGACTTTGAATGTAACGGCTCGAAAGCTCTACTGCCTTTTCGATTGCTTCATCAGTAATTTTCACATGGTGGTGAGCTTCATATTTAGGACGAATCCCCATTAGGATTTGAACCGCTTCTTCAGGAGAAGGTTCTTCAACTTGAACCGTTGCGAACCGTCTTTCTAAGGCCGTGTCAGATTCAATGTATTTTTGATATTCATTAAGCGTGGTTGCCCCGATCATTTGCAGTTCACCACGTGCTAATGATGGCTTCAAGATGTTAGAAGCATCAATTGCTCCCTCAGCTCCACCAGCACCAACTAACGTATGCAATTCATCAACGAATAAGATGATATTGCCACTATCTTTAATTTCTTTGATGACCTTTTTAAGCCGACTTTCAAATTCACCACGATATTTAGTGCCAGCAACTAGCGAACCCATATCAAGCATCATTAAACGTTTTTCGGCCATATCATCAGGCACTTTGCCCTGAATGATTTTTTGTGCTAAGCCTTCAGCAATTGCAGTTTTACCAACCCCTGGTTCACCAATCAATACGGGGTTATTCTTAGTACGCCGACTAAGGATTTGGATTACCCGTTTAACTTCTTTATCACGACCAACAGTCGGATCAAGACGATCTTCTCTAGCTACTTCGGTTAAATCAGTAGCTAAAGAATCTAGCGTAGGGGTACTTCCCTTGGGTTCGTTTCGACTCTTTTGGCCAGCAAAGGAACCTTTTTTACCAGAAACCGAGCTAACGCCCATCTTTCTGAGGGTAGCCATTCTAATTGCCTTTGGAGCAGCACCTAGGGTAATAAAAATTCTGGATGATAAAATGGCATCATCACTTATTAGGGCTAATAACAAATGTTCAGTTCCAACTTTATTAGAGCCATATTTACGAGCAATCGTTCCGGCTAAAGCAAGAATATCCTTTGCCTTTGGTGAATATGGAAGGTAAGAAGAACTATCCAAGCCCTCTACATTTCCAAACCCTGTTACTCGTTCGATTTCACTTCTAATGTCTTCATCATTAATTTGAAATTGTCTCAAAACACTATAAGCAATTCCGTTAGATTCTAAGGCCAATGCTAATAGTAAATGTTCTGTTCCAACCGCTTGGTGTCTAAAATTTTTCGCTTGTCCTTGTGCAAGTACTAATACATTGCGTGCGCTGGGAGTAAATAAATTATCCATAAAATGCCTCGCTTTCTGTTTCTAATCTTCGAATCTTAAATGATTCAATACAGAAGATAGGATTTGTGATCTTAAACGATTTGCTGTTTCTATATCATTATGAATCACCAAACTATCCTTATCAATTGCAGCTAAAATAATCCTAGCCTCTTTACTGGTAAGCAATTGACTATGATACAATGTTTTAACAATTGAACCACCGTCCCTTTCGGAAATACTAGAGCCGATAATATCAAGTAACGAATCTAATACTTCTATATTATCTAGCAACTTTACTTTTTCGATTCTAATATATCCTCCACCACCACGTTTACTTTCAACAACGTAGCCGTTTTGAATTGTGAATCGAGTCTTAATAACATAGTTAATCTGTGAAGGGACAACATGAAAAAGATTAGCAACCTCTGAACGTCGAATTTCAACATGACTAGCATCAGCTAAAATCTGCTTTAAATATCTTTCAATAATATCTGAAACATTTTTTGATTGCATATCTTCATCTCATCTCTGACTAATCTTGACTAATATTATAAGAAATTCATTAGCGAAATAAAAGTATTTTGTTTATTAAATTTTAGGACAAAAAAATCGGGAAAACAAGATTCGAACTTGCGACCTCTGCGTCCCGAACGCAGCGCTCTACCAAGCTGAGCTATTTCCCGATGTTTCTCGTTTTATTTAACTGTAATTAGAACTTGATCGGGAAGACAGGATTCGAACCTGCGACCCCTTGGTCCCAAACCAAGTGCTCTACCAAGCTGAGCTACTTCCCGAAACTTATCTCTTACTACTATATATAATAGAAGAAATAAAAAATGCACCCAGTAGGAGTCGAACCTACAACCTTCTGATTCGTAGTCAGACACTCTATCCAGTTGCGCTATGGGTGCAAAATATTATTAAAATTAAAATGCCGAGGACCGGGATCGAACCGGTACGGTTATCACTAACCGCAGGATTTTAAGTCCTGTGCGTCTGCCAATTCCGCCACCCCGGCAGGCTATTTATTTTTATAAAATAAAAAGCGGAAGACGGGATTCGAACCCGCGACCCCCACCATGGCAAGGTGATGTTCTACCACTGAACTACTTCCGCACAAAAATGCCGACTAGACGATTCGAACGCCCGACCTCATCATTACTAGTGATGCGCTCTAACCAACTGAGCTAAGTCGGCAAATTGGTAAGTGCGGGCGAAGGGACTCGAACCCCCATGTCCAAAGGACACTAGAACCTAAATCTAGCGCGTCTGCCAGTTCCGCCACGCCCGCATATTAATATGAAAATGAGCCGTGGGAGGTTCGAACTCCCGACCCTCTGATTAAAAGTCAGATGCTCTACCGGCTGAGCTAACGGCTCGTGAAAATAAAAAAATGGAGGATACAGGGCTCGAACCTGTGACCTCCTGCTTGTAAGGCAGATGCTCTCCCAACTGAGCTAATCCTCCGAGGTCTCAATGCTTATTAACTTAAGCAACTATTTAATCATACTACTTAGTTAACTTAATGTCAACAGTTTTTTTAATTTTTTATTTTCGCCTTTCAGCTGAAAAGCAATTACTAAAAATCAACAAAAACTAGTATATAATAAATCCACCCAAAAAGCTACCCCCTTTTTCAAAAAAAATAAGAATCGGGATTAAAAATCCGATTCCTATTTAATAATCATTGATATTATCGCAATTTAGAATAAATCTTGCTTTTCAATTTTTTTCATTCCGTGCATATATGGTTGAAGAACTTCTGGAATATTTACAGTTCCATCTTCATTTTGGAAGTTTTCCAAAATTGCAGCAACCGTCCGACCAACTGCTAATCCAGAACCATTTAAAGTATGAACAAATTGTAGTTTGCCACTTTCATCACGATATTGAATCTTAGCCCGTCGTGCTTGGAAATCAGTTGTATTAGAACAACTTGAGATTTCCCGATAACAATTTTGGGCTGGCATCCAAACTTCGATATCGTGAGTCATCGCAGCAGTGAAACTCATGTCACTAGTGGTTAAAGTAATAACGTGATATGGAATCTTCAATAACTTAAGCAAACTTTCAGCTTGGTGAGTAATTTCATCCAAGGCTGCCCATGATTCCTCTGGCTTTGTAAATTGAACCATTTCAACTTTGTTAAATTGGTGTAATCTGATCAAACCTCTGGTATCACGACCAGCACTCCCTGCTTCAGAACGGAAGGCAGGACTTAAAGCGGTGAACTTAACTGGTAACTTGTCTTCTGGGATAACTTCGCCACGATAGTAGTTCACTAATGGTACTTCTGCGGTTGGAATCATTGTTAGATCACTATCAGCAATTTCAAACCCAGCCTTCTTTTCCAAGAACTTAGGGAATTGGCCGGTCCCATACATTGATTCTGAATTAACCATGTATGGTGGAATAATTTCTTCATAACCAGCATTTGTATTTTGATCCAAGAAGAAGTTGTAGATGGCCCGTTCGAGTAATGAACCAGCACCAACGTAGTATACGAAACGACTTCCTGCTACCTTAGCACTTCTTTCGAAGTTTAAGATGCCAAGGTCTTCACCGATTTCCCAGTGGTTCTTAGGCTTAAAATCAGTGAATTCACGAGGAGTCCCAACCTTCCGCAGTTCCTTTGAACCTTCTTCAGTTAAACTGATTGGGTCATCATCATTTGGAATGTTTGGTAGGTGAGCTGCTAAATCATGTTGCTTAGCTGAAACTGCTTGTTCTTGTTCATCTAATTCCTTAATTTCAGCCCCGACTTCTTTCATTCGATTAATCGGACCAGTAGCATCTTCTTTAGCCCGCTTCATCTTAGCGATGTCATCTGAAACTTTATTTCTTTCAGCCTTTAAGTTTTCAACCTTAACTAAGATGTCACGACGGTTTTGATCAAGTGCCAAGAGTTCGTCAATTTGTTTTTCATCGATCCCTCTAGTGGCCATCTTATCCTTAAACCATTGTTCGTTGTTTCTAATCAACTTCATGTCTAACATGGAAAATCCCTCCTAAAAATATAAAAAGCAGGCTTCGTCATTGGGACGAAAGCCTGCTTTTCGCGGTACCACCCAAGTTCCCGATTAAATCGGACAACTCATCTGTGATAACGGCCACCAACCGTGCAGCATTACCTGCCCACTCATAAATATGTCGGAATTTTCGACTTGTAGTTTTCACCAACCACTACATCTCTAAAAGTCTACTTAAGAAACATACATCGTGTTATAATCTAAATCCTATTCATAATAATAATATTATATCCATTCAAAATTAGCAATATTTTTGTATTAAAAAAGGTGATCATAATTAATCACCTTTAAAAACTATTTTTCCTTGTCAATCGTTTCCTTAGAAACAGGACTAACGTCAACCTTATCCAACGGAATCAACTTAGTATGATTCTTGAGCTTGTAAACAACGTACAAAATAAGAACCAATGGAACACTAATGTAAGTAATTCCAATTTCCTTCCAATTAAAATTAGAAAAAGCAGATAAATCTTGCCCAATAATAATTAAAATACATAGAATCAAAGTCAAGACAGGTCCAAATGGGAACCACTTAGCATGGTAAGCAAGTTCGTTGATTGAATGACCCTGCTTAATAAATGCTCGTCTAAATCTAAAGTGTGAAATCGCAATTCCGACCCACGCAATAAATCCAGTTAATCCGGATGCAGCAACTAACCACAGGTAAATTTCTGGACCAGCAAAACTAGTAATGAAAGTAGCCAGTGCAATTACGGTCGTAACGACTAACGACAATACTGGAATCCCCCGTCTGTCAGTTTTACCAAATGCTTTTGGTGCATAGATTCCATTTGACATTGAATATAGCATCCGAGTAGATGCATACATTCCAGAGTTAGCAGAAGAAATCACCGAAACCAAGATCACGGCATTCATAATTCCAGCAGCAGCAGCTAGCCCCGCCCGTTTAAATACCAAGGTAAATGGACTGATCGCAATATCACTAGCGCTAGAGCCTAACAAATTAGGGCTAGTGTAAGGAATTAAAGCAGCAATTACAAAAATTGCTAAAATGTAGAATAAAATAATTCTCCAAAATACTTCACTAATTGCCTTTGGGACACTGTGTTTTGGATCATCAGATTCACCAGCGGTAATTCCAACTAACTCAGTTCCTTGAAAGGAAAATCCGGCAACGACGAATACTGATAGCATTGCGGGAATCCCACCCACAAATGGTGCTTGTTTATAAGTGAAATTACTCAAGCCAACTGAATTACCACCACCCATAATTCCAACAATCGTTAATACTCCAACGATCAAGAAGATGATGATAGTGGCCACCTTAATCAATGATAACCAGTATTCAATTTCTCCGAATGCACCAACTGAAGCGGCGTTAATTAAAAAGATTAAAATTAATACGCCTCCACTAAAGATCCAGCTAGGAACGTTTGGCATCCAAAACTTCATTACCAACGCAGCGGTACTAATATCCACAGCAACGGTAATTGCCCAGTTAAACCAGTAGTTCCAGCCCATGGCAAACCCCAATGCAGGATCGACATACTTACCAGCATACTCAGCAAATGATCCACTGACCGGTGTGTTCGTGGCCATTTCACCCAAACTAGTCATTAGGAAAAATACCATTAGCCCCATTAAAACATATGCTAGCAATGCACCACCAGGACCCGCTTGCGAAACGGTGGAACCACTTGTAACAAATAAACCAGTCCCAATCGATCCACCAAGTGAAATCATTGAAACATGGCGGGTCTTAAGCTTTCTCTTAACCCCGCCAGATTGATTTTCCGTACTCATATCAATATCCTCCTAAAATTTAAGTTGAAGAAGTCAGAGGAGTTCCCAATTAAAAAGCCCCCTTCTTTATAAAAAAGAAGAGGGAATTATAATTGCATTTAAGCCATTATGAATATTGGAAGCACCCCGTGTAAAACACGACAGTTCAGGGTCTCTTAAACCCAGCCCCAGTTAAAAATAGAAAAAGCTATTTCAAACTTCGGCAGTCATCCCTTTCACTACTGGTCCCAATCGCTTTTTCGACTCACAGTAACTACTAATGATTTCCGCACCTCTTCATATGAAATTTTGATATCGGACATTATTATATCTTTTTTAAGATTTATTTACAATCTTTATTTATGATTGGCCAGTTCCAAGATGGTGCTATCAATAAACTAAAAAGGCCATTGGAAAGCAGAAAATGTAACCATTTTGCCCCACCATATTTCACCTCCCCCGCCATCAAATGAGTTACAATATACTTAATTAAAACAACAGGGGGTTCACAATGAAAATAATCAAGCAATCATTATTTCCGCAATCAAACGCCTTCTTAAAGGGCTATGTTAGGGAATCAGACACTGATGCTCAACATTTTAAATTTCCAGCAGTTATTATCGTGCCAGGGGGATCATTTACCCACATTTCAGAACAACAAGCAGAAAGTTTTGCACTTAGTTTTGCAGCTCAGGGGTACCAAAGCTTTTATCTCAGATATAGCTTTGAAAATGAAAAGCATCCATTGATGCCCCATCCATTGATTGAATTAGCTAAATCAGTTGATTATTTAAAAACCAATGCAATTAGCCTTAATATCGATCCTAATAACATTGTAATTTGTGGTTTCTCAATTGGTGGGTTCGTGGTCAGTTCATTCAATAATCGTTATGACGATGATAAATTATTAAAACTGGTACAACCACAAACCAACTTAAAACCAAAAGCTACCATTCTAAGCTACCCAGTGATCGATTTAAACCTTGGTTTCCCCCCAGACAAGGATAAAATTGCCGATTGGGAAACTGATAATCAACTAACTGGAACTGAAAACGGGGTTACGGATACGAACGTTCCTACTTTTATTTGGCATACTGCAGACGATCCCTTTGTCCCATCGATCAATGCATTAAAATATGCAGAAGCATTGGCTGACCATGGCATCGACTATGAATTACATGTTTTCCACCACGGTAGCCACGGACTAGCAATGGCCAATCAACTGACTGCGTGGAATGAGGCAAGTAACGATCCACACGTTGCTAATTGGTTCCCCCTAGCAATCGAATGGCTCAATCAAATTTAACAAACAAAAAAGCATTGCTTGCGCAATGCTTTTTTAATAAACAGATTTTTGGAATGGATGGTACTTCTTTAATTTTCCTGCATAATGATAGTAAAGCCACTCACAAAATTGAAACCAAGTATACCCTACTAAAAATGCTCCAATGGTATCAGAAGGAAAATGGGCATTTAAGAATACCCGCGATAACATCACTAGAATTACATAAATCACTGCAATCGTCTTCGCGATCATTTGTGCTTTTTGCGTATTCAGTAACGGAATCACCATTACCCAAACAACGCTGATCACTAATACCGTGCCTAGAACATGCCCGCTGGGGTAACTAAAACCAGTATCAGATGCTGAGTGTAGTAATGGCCGTGGTCTTTGGATTATGTTTTTCAAAATTGCTCCGATCACATTTCCGCTTAGCAACGTAAAAATCGCCCAGACAGCCGGGATTCGATATTTAATCGTCCAAAGAAAGAACGCAATGATCAAAATCCATAAAATGTCCATCTTAGGACTAGCCAAAAACGAAACAAATCCATAAATCAATTGCTTATAAAATTGTTCACGTCCTTGCACTGCACTAGTTACGATCGAATCTAAAAATGATAGATACCCAGAATCAGATCCCGTACTAATCATCACCCCGCCCGTAACTATAATCGTCAGCACGAGTGATAAAATAAACCGATACATGCGGTTTATATCCTTATTAATTAACACCTTTAAATTCATCCCCTAGAATATAACTCTGTATTTACCAATTATAACATAGCAATAACTACAACGCTTCCATTAAAAATTTACAATTATTTAAAAATAAGCATATAATTGATAACGTATTATAATATCTAAACTATTAGGAGGATTATCATGCTTGAGACTGCTCTTATTATGATGGCACTTGGTGTTTTCGCTGGAATCGCTGGTGCAATCTTAGGCCTGGGTGGTGGAATTATTGTTACCCCCATTTTAACATTAGGATTTGGCCTGAATATTAAATATGCAATTGGTGCAAGCATTATCGTGGTCATTGCCACTAGCTCTGGCTCCACAATTGCTTATTTAAAAGATGAGGTCTTGAACCTCAGGGTCGCAATGTTTTTGGAAATTGCGACCACCATTGGTGCGGTTGCCGGATCATTGTTAACAGGAGTTTTAGATCCGAAATACCTATATGTTCTATTTGGATTATTACTTATTTTTTCTGGATTCAACATGTTCAGAAAGCTAAAAATGAAACCTGATGACTACCGATCTGGTAAAGAAGATTCGTTAGCCAAAAAGTTGGAATTAAATGGTAGTTACTATGATAAGAACCTTAAAAAAACAATTGACTATCAAGTTACCAACGTCCCAAGTGGGATGTCAGTTATGTTCGGTGCTGGACTTGCTAGTGGGTTACTTGGGATTGGGTCTGGTGCATTTAAAGTGATTGCAATGGATACCTTCATGAAAATGCCGTTAAAACCTTCTAGTGCCACCAGTAATCTAATGATGGGGGTCACCGCAGCTGCAAGTGCCACGGTTTACTTTTTTAACGGTACCATCCTCCCTAACATTGCTGTTCCGCTCGCCATTGGTATTTTAGGTGGTGCAGTCATTGGATCACGAGTTATGCAGGTCCTGCCTACTAAATTAATTCGTATCGTATTCATTCCGATATTACTATATATTGGCGCTAACATGCTATTTCAAGGATTTGGGGTGAAATTATAATGCAAAATCAACCAAATGAAAAACTAGATCAGGAAATGAATAGCATTGAGTTGATAATCGGTAAGATCCTGCGTATCGGAGTCATTATCTCAGCTACGATCATGATCATTGGCTGGCTGTTACTGGTCATTACGGGTAAATCAGGCTACTCTGGTGATTTTCATCCAACATCGTTTCATGAAATCATGGCTGGTATTTTCGCCCTCAAACCGTATGCCATCATGATGTTTGGCATTTTTTGTTTGATCTTAACACCGGTGTTAAGGGTCGTAGTATCAATCTATTCATTCTTCAAAGAACACGATATGCTATACGTTTACATTACTACGTTCGTCCTCATCGTATTAATCATTAGTTTCTTCATCGGAATATCACAAGCATAATAAAAGTCGTCACGTTAGCAACTGAAGGGCTCTATAATCGTTAGATTTTGTCTAACAATTATAGGGTCCCTACTAACGATGACGACTTTTTTCGATTCGTTCTAATTTATCACGATGATAATGACGAGGAGAACGGTAGTGACGGGCTTTAAAAAGCAATTGATTGATTACTTCAGCCACTAAGAATCCTGCTGAAATTGATCCAGCGATAAATGCCACTTGCAACAGATTATACTTAGCTAATCCGTATTGATTCAATGCCATGTCCCGCATGACTTGATAGGCTTGTCCCCCAGGAACTAATGGCACTAAGCCTGGAATATTAAAGATGATCACCGGCAATCTTTTATAACGAGATGCTAAAATCCCAGCCATCCCAATCGTAAAAGTACCAAAAAAGTTACCGCCAATATAACCACCAATATAATTAACGTATAGATAATATACCAACCAACCAAGAACCCCGACGATTCCATCTAAATTCAATGCGCGGTGGGGAACGTTAACTAAAATCCCAAAGCAAACTGTTGCAATGTAGACAAAGCAGATATTTAAAATAAACATTGGAAAACTCCCTATTTGAATAGTGTTATTGCTAACGCAACCCCAAATCCAAGTGCACAGGCAATCATTAATGCCTCAATCCCACGTGCAGGACCACTGACTAAATTTCCAGACAGTGCATCCCGCACAGCGTTCGTAATTGGCACCCCTGGCACCAGCGGCATGATGCCACCAATAATTAAATCATCAATGCTAGTCGCAATATGTAGCTTAATGATAATAATTGATGCCAATGCCACCACGAACGCTGCCAAGAACTCACTAATGAATTGAACTGCAATATACTTGTTGATCATAAAGTATGCGATCCAACCCAACATCCCGACAAAACAAGCTGCCCAAAAATCAGGTAAATTATTTCTAAATACCACTTCCAAAGTCCCACTAATCACTGCTGCAGATAGTGTTTGTAGCCAAAACGGAAAGTCCTTCACATTTTTTTCGATCAAAGACAGGCGATAGTGAAATTCTTTCAGCGTGATTCGATGCTCTGCAAACTGTCGAGAATAATCATTTACCAATGACACCTTTTCCAAATTAAACGTCCGTTTTTCAATTACGGCAATTTGGGCCCCAATCTTACTACTGGGCGACATCATAATCCCAGTTAGGGTAACGTATGCTCTGGCTTGATAGGCCTGTGCATTTTCAGCAATTCGATAAATCGTATCTGTCACCCGACTCATTTCTGAACCGTTTTCAATCATTATTTTTCCCGCTAGTAAGCAGGTTTCCACAACTAACACATCTTTTTTAGTTCGTGGTTTTGGCAATTCTAACACCACCCTTAATTTTATTAATATGTATTAAAAGAGCTCCCAAAGGGCGCCCTTTTTAAAATCATTCTATTCAACTGGCTTAACAAAGACATAGTGAGAAGCCTTATAACTAATTGAGATCTCTTGATTATCAGTAATATTAATTACCTTCATTGGACCCTCGAATGGAGCATGTTCGATGACCTTAAGCTTATCACCAATATCCAATTGAATATCCCCCAGATAAGTTAATAAATCATGGTTATCAATAAACCGATCAACAACGACCGTTGATCCATCTTCTGCATCATTTAATAACGTATGACTATCCTCGGAATACTTTCCACTGGCTGTTGGAATTACTCCACCATGTGGACAGTGGGTCGGATGGCCTAACTTATCATCTAATGCGTTCAATAACCGTGGACTAGTAACATGTTCTAATTGTTCCGCCTCATTATGAACATCAGGTAAGTCATAATTTAATTCTTTCACTAAGAAAGTTTCCCAGATTCGATGCTTCCGAACCAGCCCCTCAGCTAGTTTAACCCCCGCTGGGGTCAAAGAAACTCCAGAGTAGGGTTCATGTGAAACTAACCCCTCTTCAACTAGCTTATTAACCATCTCAGTGACAGAACCTGCGGCGATATTTAGTCCAATCGAGATTCTTTTGTTGGAGACTTTTTTAGTCGTGCCACCAAGTTCGAAAATGATCTTAAGATAGTCTTCCTTCATTGGACTCATTGATTTCACCTATTTTCATATCACTTCGTAAAAAAACACATATAAAATACTCTGTTTTATTTTACGAAAATAACAATACAATATATAATTAAATTATACAGCAAATCAAAGCCTAAATAAATGGTTAGGTTTTGTTAGTTAGTTAGGAGAGTTATTATATGAGTGATAAATTGTTCAGTTTTAGTGAGCTTAGTGATCAAGCTCAACACACTGCGGTAAAGGATTTTGCAATCTTTTATGTGCATCAATATGAAAATAACAACATGGAATTAATCGCTAACTACGATATTGACGGTGTTGTTCAAGATATCAATCGTGATTTATACATCAACCGCTTCAATCTGGAATCAACCATTATCAATGATTCAATTTCAGAACGGTTCACTAAGTATGCGCACTTATTAAAAAACATTGATCAAAAGTACTTCGATAACGGTAATCCCGAAAAGAGTTGGGATAATTGGTACGAAGATAAATATGCTGATGTTCAACGCGGCCTTTAAAAAAATGGTTTCAATCGCAATCAAAGACGATTGAAACCATTTTTTATTTGATGTCATTTCCCTGGTCAAAAAAGAATTCCTCTTGTTTACCACGCTCAACTTCCGCTTGAATTGTAACGTGATCAATATGATACTTACGCTTTAATAGATCAGCAATCGGTTGATAAATTTTCTCAGCCTCACTAATCATCATATCGTCCATATTGACATGGGCCGAAAAAATAATACTATTTTCATCGATCGACCAAAGATGGACATGGTGAACATTAGTAACGCCATGTACATTCATAATGTCTCTTTTCAACATTGCGCAATCAACGTTCGGTGCTCCCTGCATTAAAATATAAATTGTTTTTTTAATGATGGGCCACGTTTCAAAAATAATATAGATTGCAACGATAATCGTGACCAATGGATCCATAAAATACCAACCAAAGAACTTGATCAAAATCCCTGCAATAATAATTCCGACCGAAGATAGTGAATCACTCAAGAAGTGTAAATAAGTTGCCCGAATATTTAAGTTGCCCTTTGAACCACGGCTCAACATGACAGCTGAAATAAAATTAGCAATTGTCCCAATAATGGCAACGATGAACATTAAATCACCGTCTACATGTTCGGGCTTCAACAATTTTTGCACTGCTTCAATGATCAAAAATCCAGAAACAACAATTAAAAATACGGAATTAATAAATGCAGAGATAATTTGCGCCCGCCTAAAACCATAGGTATTCCGACTGGTTTGTTGGCGTCCACTAATTCGATGGGCGTAATAACTCAATATTACCGATAATGAATCTCCTAAATTATGAAATCCATCAGAGATTAAAGATAAACTACCGGCAAAGATACCGCCTAAAAATTCTACTAATGTAATTAAAGCGTTCAAGACGGTAACGAACAAAAATTTACCGCCGCTTAGTGCATCGGCATGGTTGTGATCATGATGATTTTCTGCCATTAATATGTTCCTCCTTTTCTTCATATACACTTATAATTATACGTGCATAAGTATTTAAATGTAAACCACAAACCAAAAAAAGGATGCTTGTTATTCACAAGCATCCCATTATTATTCCACCATGCGCCAATTTCCCTCGGCAGCCTTAGAAATTTGATTTAAAAAATGCAGGATCCGCCCAGCAGTTTCTTGATCATGAACTGCTAAGTGATTGAGCCCTTCACCAGAAATCAATGGTGTCCCCAAACTAAATTTAGTCCCATCTAATTGACCCTCAGAAAAGGCAACTACTGTTTCACCCGATTCAATTTGGGTAAAGATAAAGAACAGGCTATATTCATCATCTTCCTTCATATAGGCAGGCATTGACCAAACGCCATCAGCAATTTCTTGCATCTCTTCATTATCAAACTTGTAATATTTATGATTAGCTTTTGTGATGGGCTTTTCCAACACAAATAACATCTTATTAAAAACCGCATCACCCAGTTTAATATTATCTTCCATCTTGCGAGTTCTCCTTTGATTGATTTAAGCGATTATGCTCAATTCGCAACCGCTCAATTTCGCCTCTAATTTCACCTAACATTTCTAATTGGAGGCGTGAAACTTCCAATGAATGCGGCAATTGGCTTTGGTTCAAATGATCCAACTTAGCATGTAAAATCCTTAATTCGTGTTCTGACTTTAGATTAACGTGAAAATCGTTTTCTGCATCCATTCGATCACGATCAGCAGATCGATTTTGACTCATCATAATGATCGGAGCTTGAACCGCAGCAATACAACTTAAAAATAGGTTCAAAAGGATAAATGGGTATGGATCAAATTTAACCCCGAACAAGTGGGTCACATTGAAGAACATCCAGATTGATAAAATGGCAATGAAGATTAAAATGAACGTCCAACTACCACCGAACCTGGCAACCCCGTCAGCAACTTTTTCACCAAAGGTTTGTTGATCCTTCAAAATTTTGTTCACATCGGTCACTTCATAATTATCATCTTGTAATGCCTTCGTCAAACGACGGTTGATTCGCTGGTTATGTAGATCATCTGAATGAATCATCTGGTCAATCCGCCCAATTCTATAGTCTAACAAATGGTGCTCACAAATAAAACTTTGCGGGGTGGCTTGATGGTGTTCATTTTTGATCTGGTTATAAAGTGGCTTTTCTAGTTCGTATAGGTACATCCCCGATTCAATCGGAAAAATCTTCCCATCTACAATGCATTTATCAGTTTTTAAATCAGCCATGGGGCTATTCATCTCCCTTGATTAATGATTCCATGTCAGCTGGGACTGGGGCTTGATATTCAACGAACCGTCCCTTAAATGGATCATAAAATTTAATATCGCTTGCATGCAGTGCCTGGCGTTCAATCCCCAGGTGTAATGGCCCCCCATATAGTTGATCACCTAGCAAGGGATGCCCCGTTTCACTAAGGTGAACCCGAATTTGATGGGTCCGCCCCGTATGCAATTTAATCCGCAGTTCGGTAAAGCTAGCAAATTCATTTAACACCCAATACTCAGTTCGTGCGGCTTGGCCATCTGCCATTCGGTGCCGCTTGACCTCCGATTCTAATTTACCGATCGGAAAATCAATTATGCCATGAGAACGATCTAATCGACCCTTCACTAACGCTAAGTAGCGTTTGTCGATCGCATGGTTCATGACCTGTTGATTAGCAAAACTATTCGCAATCCGGTGTTTGGCAACTAATACCACTCCACTAGTAAAACGATCCAAGCGCGTTATCAAGTGCGGTCTTAGGTCCTGACTTTTCTGGGCGATCAAGTGACCTTTGATTCGATTAACCAGTGTATCATGACGATTACTAGGGCCTGGGACGGAGGTTAATCCAGCAGGTTTATTGACTACCAGCCAGTTAGCATCTTCATAAATAATGTCAATTGGCTGATCACTTGGTTCAACGTTAGGGTCGCTAGTCTCAGGCGGTAAAATAACTTGCACGACATCGTTAGGCCGCAAAGCAACGTTGCCAGTAATGGACTTGCCATTGACCTTAAAATCACCGGTATTCCTAAGCGATAAGAACATCCGATGACTAATTCCGTGTTGCTTTAAAAAACTTTTTAGTGTGTTCCCAGTTTGGTTTTGATATTGCCACTCTAGTTTAATGGTCCAAGCCCCCTTAGTAACGTTCTTGATTAATATCATAACAAAAAAAGACCGCTGTTGGCAGTCTTTTCAGAGTAACTATTTTACAATAACACCCTGTTTAACGAAATTATCTTTAATATACCTAGCAATATGATCGAAGTCAGTCGCCCCGAATGGGTGCCACTCGGATTGATTATCCATTGCCATTAATCGGTTATCCCGTTCTTCAACGTGAATCCCAGCTAAATGAGAATAATCAACCTTTATTTCCGGGTGATAGCTCTTTAGCCAACCAATTAAACGCCGATAGCTAGTGTCATAAATAAAGCTAGCTTTTTCTAAACCGCGATCCAATCGGTTTCGGACATCAGAGCAAACGTTATTGAACGCACTGTCTTCAGCGGTTCGGTACATGCATGAACTCATTTAATCAATCCTTTCATAATTATGAATAATTCATTATAACATCTTGTACAATTTAATTAAAATAAACCAAATAACTTATTTAAGATTATCTAATGAATAAATACGTAAAAAATATTAACTGATTTAACTTTTTTAATCATTTAGTTGGTAATATTTAATTGAGTGCCAGCTCACTGCGATATAGCAAAGTTGAGCCATCAATATACTAACATAACATCAATTATAATGATGAATATGAATTCAATCAATAGTTTTGAGTTAAATGTAACATAATTATTTTGATGATTATAAATCTAATTTAATTGTTAGAAACGCTCAATTAAAGTAAACTAGATTTAAAGAATGAAGGGATAAACAATATGAAAAATAAAAACCAACGCATTGTTGTCAAAATCGGGACTAGTTCCATTATTGATTCCGACAGTAACGTTAAACTACCAGTAATTAAAACATTGACCGCAGTATTGAGTACATTACGCAAACAGCAATTTGAGGTCATCCTAGTGACGTCTGGGGCAGTCGGGGTCGGCATGAACACGGTTGGAATCAAAAATCGACCAGAACAAATCGCCGAATTACAAGCCCTATCCGCAATTGGCCAAAGTGAGTTAATGGACATTTACTCTGATCAATTTAAAGCATCCGATCAAACCGTTGCCCAACTGTTACTAACCAGGGACGTTGTTGACTATCCTAAAAGTCGCCAAAACGTTTTGCAAACCATTAACACCCTCTTGAAAAACAATGTCATCCCGATCATCAACGAAAACGATGCCGTTTCGGTCGATGAATTTAATCATCAAACTACCTTTGGTGAAAATGATCAACTAGCCGCCATCGTGACTAACTTCGTTGATGCTGACCTATTAATCATCCTGTCCGATATTAATGGCCTTTATGATGCCAACCCTAAAAACAATCCCGACGCAAAGTTATTGCAATGGATTCCAGAGGTCAACGATAACTTGATGAAAGTCGCTGGCGGCCACGGTTCTCAATTCGGAACTGGTGGAATGGCCACCAAGCTAAACGCCGCTCGGTTAATCCTTGAACACCACAAAGAAATGGCCATTTTAAATGGTCAAGATCCAGCAATTATTGAACAACTAATCTCAGGTGCCAATGTCGGCACCTACTTCAGTACTAAGAAACCGGAGGGTCGTAATAATGAATAAGGATGATTTAATTCAATTGGGTAAAAACGCCAAGCATGCTAGCTTTACCGCCAGTAACTTAGGTACGAAACAAAAAAATGATATCTTGCTCGCATTCGCTGATGCAATAGAACAGGCCACCCCCACCATTTTAAATGCTAATCAAAAGGATTTAGCAAATCCGAATATCGAACCCCGCTTTTTAGATCGGCTAAAACTAGATGATTCACGCATTGCCAACATGGCAACTGGGCTGCGCAAACTAGTCGAACTAAAGGACCCGATTGCCTCAATTGATGGCGGTTGGGAAACTGAAAATGGACTGCGGGTAATCAAACAACGCGTTCCCTTGGGCGTAATTGGAATGATCTATGAAGCCCGCCCCAACGTGACCATTGATGCTGCAGGACTATGCTTTAAGGCAGGTAACGCTGTCATCTTACGAGGTGGCAAGGAAGCAATGCATTCTAACCTCGCTTTAGCATCGATTCTGCGCGCCGTCTTAAAAAGCCATAAGTTAGACCCAAACATCGTTCAAATCATCGATGATTCTGCACATGAGCTTGCCCAACAATTCATGGAACTAACCGACTATGTTGACGTTTTAATTCCCCGCGGGAGTGCCAGGTTGATTCAAGCCGTAGTAAAACACGCTAGCGTCCCCGTGATTGAAACCGGTGCTGGTAATTGTCATATCTACGTTGACAAGGATGCAGAGCTGAAAATGGCCGTTGATATCATTATTAATGGTAAGGTCCAACGTCCTTCCGTATGTAACTCAACCGAAAAGATCCTAATTCACAAAGATGTCGCAGCTAAAATGCTGCCTAAGATCGTGAGTGAACTCACTAACGCCAACGTCGAGGTGCGGGGGGATGAACAAACCCGCATGATCGTGCCAGGCGTGATTCCAGCAACCAATGAAGATTGGCAAACTGAATACAATGCGTTGATCATTGCCATTAAGGTGGTCGATTCAGAAGCTGCGGCCATCGAATGGATCAACCATTATGGGACCCACCATTCCGAGGTAATCGTTTCTGACAACTACCAAGCGGGAGTCCAATTTCAAAAACAAGTTGATGCTGCTTGTGTTTACGTGAACGCCTCTTCGCGCTTCACTGATGGATTTGAATTTGGGTTTGGAGCTGAAATCGGAATCTCCACCCAAAAATTACATGCCCGTGGACCAATGGGATTGGAAGCCTTAACTTCGTATAAGTATGTAATCAACGGGGATGGACAGACCAGAAAGTAATGATAAAACACCATCCATGACTTAATAGCTTGAAGACGCTATGATGATATAAACAGGATCAAAAAAGTTAAACAATGATTTTAAAGAGGCATTCGAAAGCAACTTTAACAACGAATCCTATTAAAATTTAACCATAAGTTTGCAATTTTTTTAATGGTTGATAAATTATCCAAACTAAAAGGGAACTTAGACAATAAAAGAGCGGTCAAGACATTTTAATCTTGATCGCTCTTTTATCGTCATAATTAATACTTATATAGCAAATGGGAATCATTGCCAATTTTAATATTCTTGCCTATTTTCTTCATAGTGAATTTTAAATTTTTCCCACCATGTAGAATCCCACTTGATTTAATGCTGTATCTTAAGACGTACTTGTGATTACCGTTAATCTTATAACTAAGATTATATCCATTTTGAACTGGAATCCCAGAAGTCCAATAAATCATTTTTGTCTTTGTAATATTTAAAGTGGACATTAAATCAGCACCATATTTATGTGATTTATACTTGCCTCTCAATACCTTTGGAGTCCCCTTATGCCAAGTCGATGCATTTACATTAATATTACTAAATGTAAAACTTAGTCCAGCAGTAACGGCCAATCCTAAAATCAGCTTATTAAATTTCATTGTAAATCGCTTCCCTATCTTCTTTTAGTTGTGTGTTTCTTGGACTTTTTGACATGCTTTTTTGCTTTCTTGACATGCCGCTTAGATTTCTTAACCTTCTTTTTAGCCTTGGCCTTCTTATGTTTAGCCTTTTTAACGTGCTTTTTAACTTGCTTATGCTTCTTATGATTGCTCGTTGTGCTACTGGTACCAGTAGTTCCAGTATTATCATCATTAGAATCAATATCACTTGATGAATTATTAGTGGTACTGGAACCACTATTTGGGGTAACCTGGTTAACATTAGTACTAGATCCAGCGGTATTATTAACAGTTTGGCCTGCATTTGTACTGCTGGAATTACCCGGCGTTACGACGGGTTGATAAGCCTGCGCTGCATTCACGGCGGCAGTAGCTTGTTGTTTGAGTTGACTCAATTGTTGGGTCAAGCTATTGACGGTTTGACTCCGAGTGTTGATTTGACTTCGCAATTGACTAATCGTATCGGTCAAGCCCTGGATATCATTTTGCAAACTACTGATTAACGCTTGTTTGTTGCTATTGTTCGTGTTCCCGAGTTCGGCTTGGGCATAGGCTAAACTCCGCTTGCTCAAGGTCACTTGGGTTTGCAGACTGGCGACATTGGCTTTTGCCTGGTTGATGGCATTCGTGTCGACTTGGACTGGTTGGGCAACGTAGGCGTTGGTGTCATCCAGATGCCGCGTTACATACATTGGGTCCCCGGGTTGTTGCATCATCGCACTAAAGAAGTGGGCTTGGCCAAGCGTATCGAAGCCGACGCTCCAGTAACTCAGTGGTAAATCAGATGATTGATTGGTCTGCAAGAAATTACGCGTATGGCCCCAGTTACTAACGCTATCTTGGGTGAGCATATTAACATAGTCACGATAAATAATCTTATAAACATCGTTCATCGTCATGCTGGGATTATATGGTGCGGGCATATATTGAGCCGGAATCCCAAAGTCGCCACTGGTGTTGAATCCTGATGAAAAGTTTTCGCGCCAACTTCCCGCGATTCCGTTGTTGTTCGTAGCGGAAATTAACACATTATCATCATGACCATCTTTGTAGTAAATACTCCAATTGTCTTGACTGTAACCAGCGGTGATTTGGTTCATAATGTTTTGCGTTCCGTTAGCGCCAAAGTAAGCCAATGGTTGGCCGGCTTGTTGTAAGACGCTATTTTCGAGTTGGCCAAAGAAGGCTTGCATTTGCGCATTTTGGTCACTGGTCAAATGGTTCAAGTCAACGTGTTCGTTCATCGCGGCTTGATTGTCTTGATAAGCGGGGACTTGGACTTGACTGGCCCATTGGGCCCATTGGTCATTGCTCCATGCATCCATGGTCATCCCACTAGCGTTCGTGCCACTTGGTAATGTGATTTGTGGGACTTGGTTAGCGGTCAATTGGGCATACTTAGCGTTGGCGGCATCATATTGAGCTTGCCAATTGTTCAAGTCAGTTTGCTTAGCGTTAACGTTCGCTTGAGCCTGGGCAGGAGTAATATTGCTAGTGCTGCTACTCTGTGCAGCTGCCAACTGTGACTGCTTATCACTTAAAGCACTACTCTGGGTAGCTAATTCAGATTGAGCACTAGCGATGGCAGACTGATTGCTATTGATCAATTGCTGAGTGTAATCAACTGACTGCTGAGCCTTATTAGCATTAGCAGTGGCATTCTGGTAATTAGTAGCTTGCGGTGCTGGATTAACCGTATCAGCATGGGCAGCGGTTGCTCCAGCACCAAAAAATGCAGCAGCAATCCCAGCAGTTAAGAGTGCACGATTGACTCTTTTATCCATTAATATGTAATCTCCTTCTATAAATAAAATTAAAAATATCTTAATTTAATTATAACATTTATTCAATCCTAAAATCTATAATAAGACGGTTAATAAAAATATGTAAAATAAAACCCCACTTAGATTTAAAATCTAGGTGGGGTTTTGGATGGGGAACCTTGTTTAATTCTCCAAATTAATCCGCTTTGCAACAACTTAAAATGCTGTTAAATCAACCATTCAGCTTCAAGTTATTATTATTAATTATTCCCATTCAATTGTCGAAGGTGGCTTGCTCGTAATGTCGTACACAATTCGGTTGATTCCCTTCACACTGTTAACCATCCGAGTGGAGATCTTGGATAAGACATCCCATGGAATTTGTGAAAAGTCAGCCGTCATTCCATCAATTGATGAAACAGCCCGAATCGCAATCGTGTATTCGTAAGTTCGGCCATCACCCATGACCCCGACACTCTTAAAGCCAGGCAGAACGGTGAAGTATTGCCATACTTCGCGTTGGAGCCCCGCCTTTGCGATTTCATCACGTAAGATTGCATCGGTTTCACGAACCAAGTGGAGTTTTTCTTCGGTAATCGCACCGATCACCCGAATCCCAAGACCAGGCCCTGGGAATGGTTGCCGCCAAACAAGGTCGTCAGCAATCCCAAGCTTCTTACCTAACACTCGCACTTCATCCTTAAAGAGTGAGCGGAGTGGTTCGATCAACTTAAATTGCATGTCTTCTGGTAATCCACCAACGTTGTGGTGTGACTTGATTGTCTGAGCAGTATCAGTCCCACTTTCGATCACGTCGGTGTAAAGCGTCCCTTGAGCTAAGAACTTAATATCCTTGAGCTTAGCTGCTTCATCGTTGAACACTTGAATGAATTCATTTCCGATGATCTTACGCTTTTGTTCTGGGTCTGAAACGCCGGCTAATTTATCTAAGAACCGTTTTTGCGCATCCACCTTAATGATGTTAACCCCGAGATCTTCGTTTAAGGCCTTCATCACTTGTTCTGGTTCGTCTTTACGCATCAAACCATGGTCAACGAAGATACAAGTCAATTGATCACCAATTGCACGGTTCAATAATGCGGCAACGACACTGGAGTCCACCCCACCAGAAAGGGCCAAGATGACCTTTTGGTCGCCAACTTCTTGGCGGATTGAGTTTACTTGTAAGTCGATGAAATCATCCATCGTCCAGTTGGCTTTTGCTCCACAGACCTTAAATGCGAAGTTCTTCAAGATGTCATTTCCATACTTGGTATTGCGAACTTCGGCATGGAATTGCACCCCGTAGAACTTGCGGGCAGTATCTTGCATTGCAGTGATTGGGCATTCTTCAGTCGTTGCAACACTTTCAAAACCATCGGGAACCTTGGTCACTAAGTCCCCATGACTCATCCAAACTGGTTGTTTTTCTGGAAGGCCAGTAAAGAGGGTTGGTTTATCCTGTTCGGTCACGTCAATATCAGCATGGCCGTATTGACCGTTGGAAGACTTAACTTCACCACCACCAAGGGTGTATGCCATTAATTGCATCCCATAACAAATTCCCAAAATTGGAATTCCCAACTCAAAAATCTTAGGATCGACACTTAATGAGTCCTTATCGTACACACTATTAGGACCACCAGAGAAGATAATTCCCTTTGGTCCCCATTCTTTAACTTCTTCAGCAGTCATCGTATGGGGTTTTAATTCTGAGTAAACACCCAAATCTCGGATTCGACGGGTAATCAATTGATTGTATTGACTCCCAAAATCTAATACCAAAATCTTATCGAATGCAGATAAATCAATATTAGCCAAGCCGTTACACCCTTTCACATAATTCAAACAAATTATTTTTATATCAATAATGATAATCGATAAACTAGGTCAAGGTCAAATTAAATTCTAGTATTTCCGCAACAATAGCTCATCAATAATGTGATGTTTTGCTTTATGAATAATCATATTGGCCCGACTTCTAGTGGGGAGAATGTTATCAGTTAGGTTCGGCATATCAATGTCACGCCACACCCGTTTTGCCATTTTCATCGCTTCATCCCGATCACCGGTCGCATAATCATAATAATAATTAGAGGGATTCATAAAGGCCGTATCCATTAGTTTTGCAAAGCGGTCTAAATACCAACTCTCGATCAACTTCGGATCAGCATCAATATAGATCGAAAAGTCAGTAAAATCACTAACGTAGATTTGTTGATTACTAGGCAGCTGTAAGGTGTTGATTCCTTCAATGATCAAGATATCAGGACGGTCGATAATATCATAACGATTTGGAATAATATCGTAAACATCATGTGAATAAACGGGTGCCTTCACGTCTTTTTGGCCATCCTTGACCTGATCTAAAAAATAGATCAGCCGCGCCATGTCATAACTTTCCGGAAAGCCCTTACGATCCATTAAATGCCGTCGTTGTAGCTCCGCGGTGGGATACAAGAATCCATCCGTCGTGATCAATTGAATCTTACGGTCATTCAAAAAATAAGATAGTAGCAGCTCTAATAAACGTGCAGTCGTTGACTTGCCGACTGCTACACTCCCTGAAATCCCAATAATGAACGGGATCTTACGGTGGGGTTGTTGTAAAAAGTCCGCTCGCGTTGCCTGCCACTGGTTAAAACTATCAGTTCTTAATTTTAACAGATGGACCAGTGGGATATAGACATCCCGAACGTCCTTCAATGAAATCTCATCATTGAACGCCTTGACCCGTTTGAGGCCCTTTTTAGTCACTGGCAACGATTGAGCGGAGTAAAATTCACTCCACCGTTCCTTGGTAAATGAATAGTAGTTAATCGGTTTACTCATGGGTCGCTCCTAACTTAACTGGTAGCGTTGGCTTGGGACTGCAGCAAATAGCGGTGATAATTCCCCATTTGAAATCACAGTGAGATCATGCATTGCCCGCGTACAAATTGTGTAAACGAGTTGACTATCATCCTTACCAGGATATTGCTTTTTAGAAGCATCCCACATTACAACAGAGTCAAATTCTAGCCCCTTTGCAAGATACGATGGAATTACTAATACCCCATTGGTAAGTCGTTGGTTTTCGGTGCGCAATAAATTATTTTTAATTCCCCGTTCATTTAATTGTGCACTAAGGGATTCACAATCAGCAAGGGTCTTGCCAATCACCGCAATCGTTTCTCCTGATTCAGCCTGGATAACAGATTCCAAGGCATCCAAAGCAGCAGTATTATTTTTAGCAACCTTAATTGTTGGTAATGCACCCTGTCGTGCAAATGATTCAATCTTTGTATCATTACCTAAAAGGTACTTGCTAAAGTCAGTAATCTGTTCCGTTGAACGATATGATTTATTTAATTCGATCACCCGTGTTGTTTCAGGATCGAACATAATTGCTAAGTCCTTCATCATGCTGCGGCTATTTTCATGGGTAAAAATAGCTTGGTTCAAGTCACCTAGCAACGTGAACTTAGCCCGTGGGAAGTTATACTTTAAAAACGCAATCTGGAACGGCGTGTAGTCTTGGACTTCATCAATAAAGAAGTATCGAATATCACGATTAACGTGGCGACCAGTCATCTTATCATATAGGTACAAGTATGGTGATACGTCAGCCATTGAAATTTGGCCATTCTTAAGGCCCTTAATCGTTGAATTAATGCCCGCCTTCCATTCTGCCTCGTTAATATTATTCTTGCTTAAATCGATTAATTTAGGGATTTTTCTTAGCATATCAACCGTTTGTTGGTTAATACTCAAAAAACGATTATGAATGATTTGTTTATGGATCTTTTTAAACGCACCAATTACAATATGCTTTGCTAAGAACCGATACTCTGCATTATGGTCGGCAAAGTCATCTGGGTGGCCCATCCGCAGGGTCCTGATTTGTTCATCGCTTAGGTCTTGAATCGCATTTTCCACCCACTTGGTCTTAATTTCAGACTTAATGCGGTTGTTCAACCGCTTCACTAAGGCTTCGCGGGTCCCATCAATGCGGTTTCGTAGGTTATAATAATTGTTAAAACCATAATAAATGTCGCGGATCATCTCTTTGCTGAACAAAATTTCACCACGAAATTTAATGTTTCTAAAGCGCATTCCAGAATGATTCAATGCCTCAGCATACTTGGTGACCGCCTCAAAATAAGGCAGACTACTTTTAAAATCATTAATTTTACGTTTATGGGTGGCCCCAGAATTATCTTCTAAAAAGCGTTGGGAAAGGTTTTCCACTGCTAAATGGGGTAACCGATGGCTGGCGTATTGGTAATAAGTCATCTGAACCATGTTTTGTTCCCCTAATTCAGGGAGGACCTGGTTAATATAATCATTGAACAGTTGATTTGGTGAAAATAAAATTACTTGTGAAGAATTAAGTTTTCCCCGATAACGATATAGTAAAAACGCAATTCGTTGTAAGACCGCAGCCGTTTTTCCAGAACCTGCAGCCCCCTGAACAAATAGTAAATTAGACTTAGTGTCACGAATGATTTGATTTTGTTCCCTTTGAATCGTAGTAACAATACTCTTCATCTTAGTGCTGGACTGATTGCTCAAGTTATTTAACAAAAGCTGATCACCAATTGCTGCATCGGTATCAAAAATCGTTTTAATTTTACCATTTTCAATTTGGAATTGCCGTTTGAGCTTTACATCAACAGTTTGTTCACCATCAGGAGCTACATACTGCACTTCTCCCAACTTGTTTTCATAGTAAATACTGGAGATGGGTGCCCGCCAATCATAAATCAAGTAATGATCAGGAGCGTCTGATAACGATGCTAGGCCAATGTAGATGGTTTCATCGTGATCTTCACCATTCTCGCGAATATCAAGTCGCGCAAAGTATGGACGTTCTTGGAGCCGTTTTAATTTTTCGATTTGGAAAGTGGCATTATTCCAACTATTTTGCCGTTCGTCTAATAACTGTTGTTGTTGTCTAATCGAAATAGAGGTATCCATTAAGCCACTATAGGTCCCCGTATTAACGCGGACGTCATTATAAAAGTTATCCTGAATCGCCGTTTCATCGTTTTCTGCTTTTTTAGCACTAATCTCAAATTTGTGCTTTTGGGTTCTGATTTCATCTTCTACTATATCTAAGTGATGCTGTTCATATTCTTTAATCGAGTCAGCCATTTTTTTATCTCCTAACTTCAAAACTTGAATAAATATTTTAGCACAATTTCAGCTAATAACAAACTAAAACGCTGTAAAATCACAATTAATAACTTTCATCATTAAATATGATAAAATTAAGGTATTAATTAGCATTACTGAGGAGGATATTTATGACAACCGTAAACATATATTTTGTTCGTCATGGTCAAACTTATTTAAACTATTATAATCGCATTCAAGGAATTATTGATGCCCCATTAACTAAAAAGGGAATTGCAGATGCTGATAATGCTGGTGAACGGCTTAAAAATATTAATTTTAATGCCGCATATTCAAGTGACCTACCAAGAGCTGCTAATACAGGTCGTCATATTTTAGCTAAAAACCCAAGTGATGTAAAAGAACCATTATTGGACAAGGCTTTTCGTGAGGAAAACTTTGGTTACTTTGAAGGAAACGATAGCGGTCAAGCATGGCACGTTATTGGTGGACCAGAAGGTTTTAATGATTTTAGTGAAATGCTTAAAAAGCTAGGAATGGGGGGGACCGCAACCCTTATTCGCAAGGCTGATCCATATAACCAAGCTGAAGACGATGATATGATTCGAGCACGCTTTCAACCTGGCTTAAAACGAATTTTAGAGCATGCTAGTGATGGTGATAACGTCTTAGTTACGGCTCATGGTAGTATCATTCGTTGGGTCACCGAACAATATAGTGACTTTGATATTTCAAAACCAATTCTGAATGGTAGTATTACCAAAATGGTCGTTAAGGATAATCACCCCTCAATTGAATACTATAATCATATTGATTAGTGCCTAATGTTTTATGAGGTTTCAATGATCATATGAAATTCAAAACTTCTTTAATAATATTAAAGAAGTTTTTTTATTTCACATTAAACAAAAAAGGTGAAAGGCAATCGGATTAATTCCGACAGCCCTTCACCTAAAACACATTCTGATAAAGTCTAGACCCTATCTGGTTTTTATTTAGAAGCATTATTTTTCATTATCAAATTCAATAAATCGTTTGTTAGTTGTTAGGTAATGACCCGCACTAGTTTTAAAACGAGTAATTGATTGATAAGGAACTACCTTAGAAATACTGTAATTAACTTTACTCTTTCTAAGATAATTTATCCGTGCATTTTTAGTAAACTTAAGGGTCTTATAAGTGTAGACACCCTTTGAGTTAATTACTCTGACCTTAATCGTTTTAGCATCATTAAGATCTGATTCTTGGTAATAAGCATTCATTACGAATTTTGGATTTGCAGTTACATATCCACCCTTAACAATGTAACGAACTAAGCCGTTTTTATTAACCGAAATTCCAAGGACCTTAAACTGTTGTTGTTTTTCACGAACCTTACGTGCAAGCTTTTTACCTCGATTGCCCGTGGTAAAGACATCCTTGCTGTGTTTATAGATCGTATTGGTAACTTGGATATGAAGTGGCTTATTCTTCAAACGATTATCGAATCCTTGTACATAACCTCTCCGATATGCTTCAGACTTACCACGAAGATTACTCCGTGAAACAGAGGTAGTAGCATATCCAGCCTTCAAACCAGCTTCGTATTCAGCATTGGAATCGGCTGCACTAGAACTATCTGCACTAGAACTAGCCACGGTAGAACTAGCTGAACTCCCCTGCGCCTTATTAGCAGCACTAATAGCTAAACTTGCATAACTGGCAGCCATTGAGGCAAAGAAACTCTCTTGCCCATTAGCTGAATTAACGATGTTAGCAAAGTAACTAGCAGCTGTGGAGTTCCCACTATTCATCTGGTTAACGGCTGCACTGGCGGCACTCTTAGCAGCACTTGCTGCAGCTTCAGCCTGACTAGCAGCACTTGCAGCTTGACTAGCATAACTAGCAGCTGCACTAGCTGCAGATGAATCCTGTGGGTTGTTCTGTGCAGAAGAAGCAGCAGATGATGCCATGCTAGCAGCAGATGATGCAGTGCTTGCATCTGATGAATCAGCACTAGCAGGAGCGCTGCTGGTGTTTGAACTAGATGTTGATGAACTAGCACTACCACTAGCGGCTGAACTACCAGTTGAACCAGATGGAACGTAACCACCATTATTAGTACCTGAGCTAACAATGAAGGCCTTGGCAGCATTAGCTGCTGATGAAGCAGTACTTTCTGCGTTACTTGCATTAAATGAATTAATTTCAGCAACGGAAGTAGCACTAGAAGCAACACTAGCAAGCGATTCTGCATTCTTAGCATATGAAGCGGCTAAAGCCATGTATGAACTTCCAGCACTGCTGTTTCCAGCACTGTATGCAGAATTAGCAAGGGACTCTTCTGAACTAGCAGCCTGCGATTCATTCACAGCCGAACTATAAATACTATTAGCAACCGCAGCAGCACTTCTTGCAGCATTATTAGCATTATTTGCAGCCGCTGAAGCCGTGTTAGCAACATTAGCTAGGGACAATGCTGATGAAACTGGATTAGCACTCGCAACACTGTTAACAAAGCTGGCATCATTATTAGCAGCACTAGCGTATTGACTAGCAGCAACACTAGCTGCATTCGCAACTGAAGCGTAGTTGCTAATATTAACATTGGCAACACTAGCTCTACTATTTGGATCACTGGCAATGGCAGCACTAGCAGCTGAACTAGCTGCATTAGAAGCACTGGCTGCATTGGATGCCTCACTAGATGCAGCACTTGCGGCCTTGCTTGCATCGTTTGAAGCACTAGCAGCCTTGCTTGCATCGTTGGCTGCAGATGATGCAGCAGCACTAGCTGCAGAGCTATCGCCAGCGGCAGATGCTGAACTAGCTTCACTGGCATGCTTACTTGCATCACTAGCAGCGGAGCTAGCAGTTGATGCAGCGCTAGATGCTTGAGAGGCATCGCTATTTGCAGCACTAGCGGCCGAACTAGCGGCACTTGCAGCACTCGAGGCCTTAGATGCATTTGAACTAGCATCTGGGTTATGACTAGCAGCACTCGCAGCCTTGGATGCATCGCTGGATGCACCACTTGCATCGTTTGAAGCACTTTTAGCAGCATTAGAAGCATTATTAGAGTTATTAGCAGCGGAGCTAGCATCAGCAGATGCTGAACTAGCCGTGCTACTTGCGCTCCCAGGATTCAATGCAGCACTGGATGCGATCGAACTAGCGGCACTCGAGGCAGTTGAAGCAGCACTCGAGGCGATCGAGGCATCACTAGATGCAGCGTTAGCAGCTGACTTAGCATTGTTTGAATCACTAGCGGCATTCGATGCAGCACTAGCAGCCCTAGACTCAGCTGAACTAGTTGCAGCACTATCGCCAGCAGCGGAAGCTGAACTAGCCTCACTGGCAGCATTACTTGCATCATTGGCAGCAGCACTAGCAGCACTAGCAGCACTCGAGGCAACACTAGCGTTACTATTTGCAGCACTGGCTGCAGAACTAGCAGTCGAAGCAGCGCTGGATGCAATACTTGCCGTTGAACTAGCTCCTGGCACATTATTTGCCATGCTAGATGCTTTAGATGCTGCTGATGAAGCATTATTAGCGTCATTATCGGCACTGGAAGCATCACTATTAGCCTTAGAAGCGTCGTTTGCTGCGGAACTAGCATCTGCAGAAGCGGAGCTAGCGGCACTCGAAGCACTACCAGGGTTATTTGCCCCGCTAGATGCAATTGAATTAGCCGCACTCGAGGCAATTGAGGCATCATTAGATGCTTCTGATGCAGCACTCGCTGCAGCACTAGATGCTGAATTAGCGGTACTATTGGCACTGCTTGCCTTGCTTGCATCGCTTGCAGCCTTTGAGGCAGCACTGCTTGCAGCGGAGCTATCGCCAGCAGCAGATGCTGAACTAGCTTCACTAGCGGCACTGGATGCATCACTGGCAGCGGCACTAGCTTCACTAGCAGCACTGGATGCCTTACTTGCATTGCTACTTGCAGCACTAGCAGCTGAGTTAGCTGCACTTGCTGCGCTAGATGCTGTGCTTGCACCAGATTGAGCTCCTGGAACGTTGCTTGCCATGCTTGCTGCCTTAGATGCAGCTGCTGAGGCATCACTAGCTTCACTCGAAGCCTTTGAGGCATCATTTGAAGCTCCTGATGCAGCACTTGAAGCACTTGATGCATTGCTATTAGCTGAATTAGCGGCATTTGATGCAGCTGAATTAGCTGATGCATTTGCTGAGGAGTTAGCATTTGCAATCGAAGTAGCTGCTGAGGCAGCAGAACTAGCTACGGAAGCAGCGGAACTGGCAACTTCTGAATCACTATTAGCCCGATTGGAAGCAGAGATGGCAGCTGAGGCAGCGGCACTAGCAGCACTTTCAGCACTGGCGGCATTGCTATCAGCACTGGCAGCAGAATTGGCAGCGGATTCAGCAGCAGCGGAATCGTAAGGTTGCGCACTCTTTGCTGATTGGGCAACTGCGTTTGCGGAATTAGCGACGCTAGCGGCGCTACTTGCAACTGATGCAGCAGAGTGGGCTACAGAAGCAGCAGAACTTGCTAAAGCCCCAGCAGCTGCTGCATCAGAACTTGCTGATGAAGCAACAGCACTAGCACTTTGGGCACTACTGTTCAAGCTGTTAATTGCGGAATTGTTTGGATAGTGACTAACGATCGAACTAGTGGTCGAAGCTGCAGAATTAGCAGCAGCACTTGCTGAATTAGTCTTGTCACTATTGGATTGAGCACCATTATTAGCAGATGTTGCAACCGAAGCATAACTTCCAGCATTATTAGCATGAGCACTCGCATCAGCAGCAGCACTCGATGCGCGATCTGGATTCAAAGTATTATTAGATGGAACTAAGCTGGCAGCCTTGGATTGAGCATCTGAAGCTGCGGAACTAGCGGTACTGTTGGCTGAACTAGCAACTGAGTTAGCAGATTGAGCAGCACTGGCAGCGCTGGAGGCATTTGCTGAATCAGATTTAGCAGCCGAAGCAGCCGAACTAGCGGTTGAAGCAGCCTTAGATGCATCACTGGCAGCACTCGAAGCAGCGCTATTTGCGGCAGATGCAGTTGAGCTATCACCGTTGGCAGCCGCACTGGAGGCAACGCTGGCAGCGCTAGAAGCAGTTGAACTATCTGCGCTAGCCTGACTAGCTGCGCTCGATGCAGTCGAAGCATCATTAGATGCGGCAGCGCTGGCTGATGATGCAGATGCACTTTGCTTACTTGCTTCAGAAGCGGCACTGGATGCAACGCTAGCGGCACTGGATGCGGTTGAAGCATCGCTTGCGATCGATGAGTCTGGCTTACCAGCACTAGATGCAATTGAACTAGCGGTCGATGCAGCAGAGGCCGCTTGACTGGCAGCACTATTGTTTGAAGCTGCTTGTGATGAAGCACTATTAGCGGATGAAGAATCATTCGTAGCTCCTGAACTAGCACTTTGAGCAGTGGAGTTAGCAGAACTAGCAACACTATTAGCACTGGAAGCAGCTGAATTAGCTGCCGATGCAGAGTTGGCAGCACTGTTAGCACTATTAGCAGCACTTGCAACACTTGATAATGCTGTATCGATAACTGATTCAGCGCTGGCAGCAACGGAAGATGCTGACTCAGCATTTGAAGCAGCAATCGATGCAGCTGAAACGGCAGAATTAGCACTTGCTGAATCTGATTGAGCCTTAACAACAGCAGAACTAGCATCACTGGCAGCCTTAGTAGCAACAGCAGCAGCAGAGTTTCCAGAACTAGTGTTACCAGCCGCGTAGTATGATGAAGCAGCGCTAGATGCAGAGTTAGCAACGGACGCAGCGGATGAAACGACTGAATCTTGTTGACTAACTTCATTAGCTGCCGAATCAGCAACTGATTTAGCTGATTGAGCATCACTGTTAGCACTAGCGGCAACTGAATTAGCAGATTGAGCAATTGAATCAGCAGAACTGGCAACAGCGACTTGACTAGCGATCGATGAGTTAGCTGGGAATTGAGATGCATAGCTATTCAATACATCAGTCTTACTATCTGCAAGGCTGGTGGAAGAATTGGCCCCACTATTAGCGGAACTGGCAACCTTAGCGTAGCTATCAGCACTGGAAGCATTCGCGCTAACTGCACTTGATGGCACAATTGCACTCGATGCTGATGAAGTAGCGGCGCTAGCACTGGATGCGGCACTATTCCCTGAGCTAGCGTTAGAAGCAGCTTCAGATGATGATACACTGTTCGAATTATTGGCAGCACTGGCAGCAGAACTAGCAACACTAGCTGCGTCACTAGCAACGCTATTAGCACTAGATGCAATTGAAGCAGCTGAATTACCAGCACTATTTGCAGCGCTAGCATCAGCAGATGCTGAGTTTGCTACAGAGGCATCAGAACTAGCACGATTAGCAGCTGATGAAGCAGCACTGGCGGCAGAACTAGCAGCAGAACTATCATTTGCCTGAGCTGCGGATGATTCAGCAGAAGCAGCGGATGAAAAGTCATTTTTTGCGGAACTAGCATCAGCGTTGGCACTAGATGCAACAGCACTAGCACTGGCAGCAGCTGATGATGCACTGGATGCAACGTCAGAAGCCGAGCTAGCTACCTTAGCTGCTGATGATGCAACTGAAGCGGCACTGGAAGCAGCGCTAGCCTCAGAGGCAATTGATGAATTGTTTGGATACTTAGATGCGATTGAAGCGGCTGCAGAACTATCGTTAGCGGCACTATTAGCAGCAGCGCTTGCCGTAGAGCTATCAGAACTGGCTTGAGATGATGTAGCGCTTGCTGATTGACTGTCACCATTAGCACCATTAGCAGCACTTGAAGCTGCACTCGAAGCGGATGAGACAACTGATCCTGCAGAACTAACCGCACTATTGGCACTAGAAATTCCTGATGAGAGGGCACTGGATGCAGCAGAAGCAGCGCTTGATGCAACAGAATTAGCACTCGAGGCAACGACAGAATCATTTGAAGCTCTCGTGGAAGCTGAATTGGCGGCAGAAGCAGCGGAGGCAGCAGAATCATTAGCATTGGATGCAACGGAAGCAGCAGAACTAGCAACAGAAGCAGCTGATTGAGCAGAACTGATTGCAGCAGAAGCAGCTGATGAATCCCCACTAGCAGCAGCAGCACTAGCAGCAGCAGATGCTGAATGAGCAACGATATCAGCAGAACTGGCCACAGCAGCTGCCGAACTAGCCGCACTTTTGGCTGAACTAGCAACACTGTTGGCATTTGAAGCATCATTATTAGCACTGGCTGCATCAGAAGCAGCGGAATTAGCAACGGAAGCAGCCGAACTAGCAGCTGAGTTCGCACTCTTCACAGCTGAATTATCTGGATTTTTAGATGCCATTGAACTAACTGCACTAGCATCTTGATTAGCTGAAGAAGCGGCTGAACTAGCAGCAGAACGATTAGATGCAACTGAAGATGCATCTGAACTAACGGAGCTAGCCCGTGAAGCGACATTCGATGCATCGGATGCGCCGTTTTCCGATCCAGTAGCTGCACTCGAAGCAGCTGCTGAAGCACTATCAGCCGATGAAACTGCTGAATTGGCATCAGAGCTAGTCTTAGAAGCAACGGATGCGGCAGAAGAAGCAAGTGAAGCTAATGAGTTATTTGCTGCTGATGCAGCATTGGCTTTGCTGCTTGCGTCGTTAGCGGCAGAGCTAGCAGTACTGGCAGCAATTGATGCTTCTGAATTCATGCTGCTAGCAGATGAATTATTACCAGCAGAAGCTGCACTAGCTGCTTGAGATGCCAAGGAACTAGCAGCACTAGCGGCACTTGATGCAGCGCTAGCATCGGAATTAGCAGCACTAGCAATTGAAGCGATGGATGCAGCTGAGCTATTAATCGATGCATTATTAGGGAATTTAGAAGCAATCGATGCAGCGGCACTATTAGCAGAGTTAGCTTCATTAGAAGCATTCGATGCAATAGCATTAGCTGAAGATGCAGAAGAACCTGTATTTGAGGCCTTGCTAGTATTAATCGAACTAATAACTGAGTTTAAACTATTTTGATAGCTGTCAGCGCTACTGTAAATATTAACGACGCTACTAGCAACGATTGGATAACTAGTATTACTAGCGTTAAACAGATTATTATTTAAAATCGTTGAATAAGAACTGGCAGATGAAGAAATACCGTTAATGCTGCTAACGATTGCAGAATCCAGATTAGCAAATGTACTAGTAGCTTCAGCACTATTAGATGGGTTAGTGATATCACTAATTCCTGAATTAATTGCAGATGCCATTGCACTGGATAATGAACTTGCATATGATGCGATTGATCCATAAGATAGGTCGCTACTTGCTTTTGAAACGATTGCCATGTTACTAGAGTTAACACTATTGGTACTACTCATAACAGACATCGCACTAGAAAACAAACTAACGATCCCGCTATAATCGCTTTGGAAATTAGCAAATAAAGAATTTGATTTAATGCCGTCACTTGCATAAGTATCAGCCACACTACTATACCAAGAATTTAATGAACTATATTCTCCAGATAGCGATGAGTATGAATTTAATAAATTATTATTAGCAGTAGAAATGCTATTGTACTTATTAATATATGAAGATGCATTACTATCGATGCTAGCAATACTGCTTGCATTATTGCTAACAAAAGCAGCTAAACTACTAGCTGGATTACTGTTCCCCATTGAAGCTACGCTACTGGCATTTGAAATTGCCTTATCAACTAAATTAGCAAGACTGGTAGCGGCATTAGAAGCCTTGAAGATAATATTATTTTGACCAACTCGGTCTGATTCATATTCGTTAGCTAAATTGCTATAAGTACTAATTTGACTGTTAATGGCATTAATGGAATCAACACTAATTGAATTTGCACTAATGGCATTCGAAAGCGCACTTGAAAGGCCAACAAGTGCGACATTTACTGATGATTTTGCAGAACTATATTGTGAGAATAAACTACTATAAGTAGAAACGGCTGAAGCCGCACTCGAATATGCGAAAGATACTGATGTAGCAAGCGAATTAGCTAATGCGTTTGATTGAGTAGAACCATTATATGAAAATAAATTTTCGGCCGTTTGTGAACTAACTCTATTATTAACACTGCTAAGAACACTGAGGCTATTGGAAGCAGCGGTGCTATTTTCAGAGAATCTGGCAAATAATGATCCAACACCATCAGCACTAGCATTACTGAGCGAAGCTAAAAATGAATCTAATGCTGAAGCAGCGCTAACAGCTTGAGATTGAAGTGCTGAATCTGATCCATTATTATCAGTTACTCCATAAGAAGCATCCCTAAAGTCTAAGCCATCATCATTATCACTCGTTACTGAACCATTATCAGCACTTGAAGGAGCTGCTGAATTGTCACTACTTTGTCCAGCACTAGCTACTGAGGCACTACTAGTAGTACTGTTAACGGATGAACTACTATCGGCACCACTAGATCCGGAATTACTTTGCGATTCAGCACTTGTAGAACCGCTTGTAGTACTTTGTGAATTATTTGATGCAGAGCTAGACCCAGTACTTGCAATACTACTTGCACTATCACCATTTGAAGTCGTATTACTGTCGGCATTGCTACTTGATAATGAACTATAGTTATCGCCAGTCGTTTGGGCATGAACACTATCTTGGTAAACAAAACCCGTGCTCAAAATGCCAAGAACTGAAAAGGAAACCACGACCCAGTTCTTTTTGACTTTTTTCATTATTTTTTTATCATTTATTTTTTCATATTCGAATTTATTATATTTCATAAATCAATATCTCCTTTTTTATGTAGTTTAAAAAAGCGGGGGTTTTTATAGTGCACTTATTATGGCTGTGTTTTATAAATACTATTATACAACGATTAAAACCTTTTTTTAACCATTATAAACAATTTAATTCAGTGCATACAAATCGTGCAAAATAAAATTCAAATTATTAATTTATATTCATTTAATAATCGTATTTAAATTGTAATTAATCCACATATTTAAAATATAAAAAAACGCCATTAAAACTATTAAAAGTTCTAATGACGTATCAAAAAAGGTTCAACCCAATTCGGATTGAACCTTAATGCTAAACTTCTTTAAATAATGGTGTTTCTGATAAACGCTTTTTATATTCAGGAATTTCATCCTCGCTTGCACGAATAAAATGACCAGGTGCTACTTCAACCATTGAGCGTTCCTTACCGTCATTTTCTTCGGCAGCATCGTAATCAATGACCTTCCGATTCCGTTCATATTCAGGATCTGGAAATGGCACTGATGATAATAGACTCCGTGTATAGTTATGAAGTGGGTGCGCATAGAGTTCATCTGCATCCGCAATTTCTAACATTTTACCGTAGTGCATTACCCCAATTCGATCACTAATGTACTTAACCATTGATAAATCATGGGCAATGAATAGAAATGTCAAATCCCGTTCATTTTGGAGTTTCTTTAATAGGTTAACCACTTGGGCTTGAATCGAAACATCTAGTGCAGAAATTGGTTCATCGGCAATGATAAACTTAGGTTTCACTGCTAATGCCCGTGCAATCCCGATTCTTTGCCGTTGACCACCTGAAAATTCATGCGGATACCGAGTAGCATGTTCCTTACTTAATCCAACCGTTTCTAATAGTTCATCCACTTGTTGATTACGATCGTTTTCATCCTTAGCAAGGTGATTGATGTCAATCCCCTCAGCAATGATGTCTCGAACCTTCATCCGTGGGTTCAATGAAGCGTATGGATCTTGGAAAATCATTTGAATATCACGCCGAAACTTTTGCAGTTGTTGTTTACCCTTGAGCTTTGAAACATCTTCATCTTCAAAGGTAATTTTCCCGGCAGTTGGTTCGTATAATCGAATGATTGCTCGACCAGTCGTCGTCTTTCCAGAACCGGATTCACCAACTAGACCAAAGGTTTCCCCCTTGAAAATATGAAAGCTAATATCGTCAACAGCCCTAACAGCATCTTTTTTAGTAATGTTAAAATACTGTTTTAAATGTTCAACATTTAAAATAACCGGTGCATTCTTCTTTTCCATTTTACTATTCACCCCCGTTCTGAACTTCTTCAAGTGAAATTCCCTTTAATTTAGCGTACGTTTTTTGCCGCTCTACGATTTGTTCGGGTGGTGTTACCTTAGGTGCCCGTTTATCTAATAACCAAGTGGCAGCGTAATGAGTATTAGAAACCTTAAAGAACGGTGGTTGTTCTAATGTATCGATCTTCAAGACGTATGGGTTCCGTGGTGCGAACGCATCCCCCTTTGGTGGATCTAACAAATCAGGTGGGGTCCCAGGAATCGAAGGTAATTCGTTGCCCTTCGTACTAATGGTTGGCATTGAATTCAATAATCCCCAAGTATAAGGATGTTTAGGATTGTAAAAAATTTCATCAACCGTTCCATATTCAACGATTTTACCAGCGTACATAACCGCCACACGGTCTGCCATTCCGGCAACGACCCCTAAATCATGGGTAATGAAGATAATCGAAGTATCGATCTTGTTTTTCAATTCATTCATTAAGTCCAATATTTTAGCTTGAATGGTAACATCCAAAGCAGTAGTAGGTTCATCGGCAATGATAATTTCTGGATTATTAACTAACGCAATCGCAATTACGATTCTTTGGCGCATTCCACCAGAAAATTGGTGTGGAAAGTCATTAATCCGCGCTTCGGCATTGGTGATTCCCACCAGTTCAAGCATCTTTAATGCCTTTCCCATCGCTGTTTTTCTATCCAACCCTTGGTGAATCATCAAAGGTTCGGCAACTTGGCGCCCAATCTTCATTGTGGGATCAAGTGACGTCATCGGATCTTGGAAAATTTCGGCAATATCATTACCACGCAATCCACTTAACTCTTTTTCACTCAGTTTGAGCAAATCCTTATCTTTATACTTAATACTACCACCAGCAATTTTGGCGTTGTTGGCCATTAGACCCATAATCGTTCGAGTCGTTACCGTTTTACCAGAACCAGATTCTCCAACGATTGCTAAGGTTTCACCCTTCTTCAAATCGAAGCTAACGTCACGGATCGCCTTGACCTGACCAGCGTAAGTATCAAAATTTACTTTTAAATCACGAACTTCAAGAATATCATTTTGGTTTTCCATCGTAAATTAGCACCTACTTTCTAGATTTTGGATCAAAGGCATCACGCATCCCGTCACCTAAGATATTAAAGGCTAGCATCAAAATAATTAGGACAACTGCAGGTCCCCACATTTGATATGGTAAGAACTGGAAGTTTTGTTGCCCGTTGTTGATCAACGTCCCCAACGAAGCCTTTGGTGCTGAAATCCCGATCCCAATGTAGGAAAGGAATGCTTCGAAGAAGATCGCATTTGGAATCGTGAACATCGTATTAATGATAATCACACTTGATAAGTTTGGAAGCAAGTGCTTCGTTGCGATCTTCCATTGACTTTCCCCAAGGGTCCGTGCAGCTAACACAAATTCTTGGTCTTTTAATTCCAAAGTCTGAGCCCGAATTAAACGTGCCATGTTAATCCAACTAGTGAACGCAATCGCAATGATAATTGCAGGCATTCCTGGCTTCAAGATCAAGATCAATAATACCATTACGATCAAGTTTGGAATTGAGAGCATGATTTCAATGATCCGTTGCATAACGTTATCAACGGCTCCACCCTTAAGACCTGAGAACATTCCATAAGCAATCCCGATTGTTAAATCAAAGAAAGTGGCCACAAGCGCAATCGTCAATGAAATTCGCGTCCCATAGAGGATCCGAGAAAGAAGATCCCGACCAAGGTAGTCAGTCCCTAACCAGTAGTTCACACCGTTAGCAACGTGGGCTTGTGCATATGCATTCACCCGTTCGCCACTTTGAACTAGGGTCCCATTAAACCCAGGGATAAATTCTAAGAATGGAATCCGTGGTGGTAAATTAGCATGCCCAGGGTTGGTAGCATTCGGATTGGCTGGAGACCAAATCATAGAACCAAATGCTAATACGAAGAGAATTACTAAAATCCAAAGTGAAACCATTGCTGCCTTGTTTTGTTTTAACCGTCGCCATGAATCTTGCAAAAAGGTCAATGATGGCGCAGCAATTTTTTCACTATCTAAATGCGCACCGTCAGGAAGACGATCAAACGCATCAGCTGGTAATTGTTGAGTTTCTTTATCTGCCATCGACTAACCCTTCTTTCCTGTAATTCTAATTCTAGGATCAATAATTCCGTAAACGATATCAGTAAGTAATAACACTACACAGAGCATAAAACTGTACATGATCGTTAATCCCATGATGGTGGGGTAATCATTAGTCAGGATCGACTTAACAAATTGTTCCCCAATTCCTGGAATCGAAAAAATGTTTTCAACTACCATCGAACCAGTCATGATGTTTACTGACAACGGTCCAATGATGGTAATAATTGGAATCAAACTATTTCTAAGCGCATGGTGGTAAATGATTCCCGTTTGGCTGAATCCTTTAGCCTTCGCTAATTCAATGTAATCGGAGCTTAAAACATCAATCATTTCAGTCCGCATGAACCGTGCCGTTTCCGCAAATGGCAATGCTGCTAACGCTAAAGTTGGTAGCACCGTGTAAATTGGGCCACCCCATTCAGCGATTGGGAACCAACGCAATTGCAATCCAAACCAGTTTTGAAGTAATACGGCCAACACAAATGATGGAACCGAAACTCCTAAAATGGAGATGATTGTCGTAGTGGTATCAATCCACGTGTTCCGTTTGATCGCACCAATTGCCCCAACGACTAATCCGGCTAACACCCCAATAATCATTGCTTGAATCCCCAATTGAATTGAGGCACCAATTCGACTAAAAATTAAATATGAAACTGGTTGATCACTAAATTGGAATGATGTTCCAAAATTACCAGTGACCGCTCCACCAAGATAGTTCAAGTACTGTTGCCAAACGGGCTTATCCAACCCATATTGTTGGTAAATAGTATGAATTTCTGATGGGGATAATTTTTCTTGATTCGTTAACGGAGTTCCTGGCATCAACTTCATCATAAAGAACGTAATCGTTGTTACGATAAACAATGTTAAAACCAAGTAAAAAATCCGCTTACTCAGATACTTTACCATTCGCTTTCCCTCGCAATCTAATTCAATAATTCTGTTAAAAACAGCAAAAGTAATATCAATATAATCATGATATTACTTTTGGTTAATATTAATAGTAAATTCTATTTAAGATATGTGTCACGGAAATTGAAGTTAGCTCCAGTAGTGGAGTATTCAAGTCCCTTAACCTTGTCTTTCCGAACTTGTGGTTGAACTTGTTGGTAAATTGGTACAACCCCAGCGTTATCCATTAAGATCTTTTCAGCATTAACAAGGTCATCCCAACGCTTGTTAACGTTGTTAGCATCCTTTCCTTCTGCATCAGTAACATATTGGTCATACTTAGCATTCTTCCAGTGACCATTGTTGTAAGAACCATCAGATGTAAATAGTTGGAGGAAACTAATTGGATCAGGATAATCAGCACTCCAAGCACTGATTACTAAATCAAATTTACCACTTTGTGAGTAACTCAAACGGGTCTTAAATGGCAAGTTTTGGTTGGTAATCTTCAAACCAGGTAACTTAGTTAGGTTACTTTGGAAAGTTTCAGTAGCCTTAGTTCCGTTTGGAGTATCATCGGCAAGTAAATTCAAGCTAATGCTCTTCTTACCTAATTCCTTAAGTCCCTTAGCCCAGTACTTCTTAGCTTCTGTTAAGTTGTATGATACACCATTAGTATCTTGGTTATTACTATTAGCTGCAGTCGCAAAGTCCTTACCATCGTGTGTTGCTAATCCAGTTGGAACCAATCCTTGTGCAGGAACAGAGCCATCACCTAAGATATCATTAGTAAATGCCTTACGGTTAATTGCTAATGAGATTGCTTTTCTGATGTTTGCGTTTCTTAAATCAGGATTGTTCTTTTGGTTCATTTCAAGATAGAAAGTCGCCGCCGTCTTCAAATCATGTAGTTCAGGAGAGTTCTTGAAGTTATTAACTTGTTGTTTCCCTGATAGCGTTGCAACGTCAAACTTGCCAGCTTGGTATTGGTTCAAAGTTGTTCCAGCATCCTTAGATACAGAGAATTTAATTTTATCTAACTTGATCTTACTGTTATTGTAGTAATCCTTATTCCGAGTCAAAATCCAGGAATCGTTAGTCCCAGTCCAGCCCGTCACCTTGTAAGGGCCGTTATAAACTTGGTCGGCACTCTTAGTTCCATAAGCAGCACCATATTCTTTAACAGCCTTTTCAGATTGTGGGAATAATGGTGACATTGCAGCAATGTACTTGAAGTAACTTTGTGGTCTAGAAAGTGTAATTACAAGCTTGTAATTACCATCCGCCTTAACACCAAGTGATGAAACAGGCATTTGCTTTTTAGAAACCGCTTCATAGTTCTTAACGTGGTCTAATAGATAGGAATATTGAGAAGCCGTTTTAGGATCAGCAGTTCTTTGAATTCCATAAACGAAATCCTTAGCAGTTACTTCTGAACCATCGCTCCACTTGGACTTACGTAGGTCAAATGTATAAGTCTTTCCATCCTTAGAAACCGTGTAGCTCTTGGCCACTCCTGGTTGAATTTTATTATCGCTTCCAACCATTAATAACCCTTCATTACTGTTACTCAGTGTTCGCATACTTACGGCATCGGTAGCCTTTGATGGATCCAAAGTAGGTAGCGTAGCAGATTCCTGCCAATTTAAAGTCTTAGTACTGCCGGATTCGCTGCTACTACTACCGCTTCCACAGGCTGCTAAACCCAGTGCGGTAACTAGTGTCACGCTCCCAACCTTTGCTAGTGTCTTTAACTTCATTTTAAAAATCCCCCTTGCACCAATCATTGATTGAATGGCGTAATTTCAAAACTTTAAGTATTTATAATCATAAATTAATTTTAGGTTAAAATCAATACCTTTTCACATTTTATTTTAATGTAAGTTTCAGAAAGAACGCTCATCAGATAGGATAATAATCGGTATAACAACGATTGAACGATTGTCTAAAAGAAACAAAAAACGATCCTAAAATTAAATCATTTTAGGATCGTTCGGATTTTACTATTTAAGATAAGTTTCTCTGAAATTAAATCCAGCTCCGGTTGGTGAGTATTGAATTCCCTTAACAAAACTCTTTTGTACCTGTGGTCTTACTGATTGATAAAGCGGAATAATCCCGTCATCATCCATCAATGTCTTTTCAGCATTCACCATGTCATCCCAACGTTTGTTAGTATCATTTGCATCTTTTCCTTCTGCTGCATCCATCAATGAATCGTACTTAGAATTGCTCCACTTTCCATTGTTGTATGCGTTACCAGAAGTAAAGAGTTGTAAGAACGTTACTGGATCAGGATAATCAGCAATCCAAGCACTAACAACTAAGTCAAACTTACCGCTAACTGAGTAGTTCAAACGGGTCTTGTAAGGTAAGTTTTGGTTAGTAATTTTCAGTCCTGGCAACTTAGTAAGGTTACTTTGCAAAGCTTCGGTCGTCTTAGTCCCGTTAGGAGTATCATCAGCAAGTAAAGTCAAGCTCAAACTCTTCTTACCAATTTCCTTTAGTCCCTTTGCCCAGTACTTCTTAGCTTCTGCTAGGTTGTATGAAACGTCATTAGTGGTTTGGTTAGAATCTTCAGCGGCATCAGCAAAGTCAGTTCCGTTATGGGTAGCCAATTTAGTTGGTACTAACCCCTTGGCAGGAATGGAACCGTCACCTAAGACATCATCAGTCAATGACTTTCTATCAATGGCTAATGAAAGAGCCTTTCTGATGTTGGCATTCTTGAATTCTGGATCCTTCTTTTCGTTCATTTCAACATAGTAAGTAGCTGATTGTGGTAACTTCTTTAATTCAGATGAATTCTTGAAGTTATTAACCTGTTGTTTTCCAGAAAGGGTCGCGATATCAAACTTACCATCTTGATATTGATTTAGCGTAGTCTCTGCATCCTTTGAAACCACAAATTTAATATTATCAAGCTTGGTCTTACTATTATTATAGTAGTATTTATTACGAGTAAGCTTCCAGCTATCGTTGGTCCCAGTCCAACCAGTTACTTTATAAGGACCATTGTAAACTTGATCAGTACTCTTAGTTCCATAAGCTGAGCCATCCTTTTCCACTACCTTTTGTGATTGTGGGAAGAGTGGTGTCATTGTTGCGATGTATTTAAAGTAACTCTGTGGCTTGGATAGCGTAACAACCAGCTTGTAATCGCCTTCTGCCTTCACACCTAAGTCTGAAACTGGCATTTGTTTCTTAGAAATAGCATCATAATTTTTAACATGATCTAACAAATAAGAATATTGAGATGCCGTCTTAGGGTTAGCAGTTCTTTGGATTCCGTAAACGAAATCCTTTGCTGTGACTTCGGAACCATCACTCCACTTTGATTTACGTAAGTTAAACGTATATGTTTTTCCATCTTTTGATACGGAATATGATTTAGCAACCCCTGGTTCGACCTTATTGTCGCTCCCAATCATTAATAACCCTTCGTTACTATTATTAATCGTCCGTGCACTGACACTATCAGTGGCTAATGATGGATCTAGGGTAGGTAAATTAGCTGATTCTTGAAACGTTAACGTCTTTGTATTTCCTGAACCGCTGTTGGAACTGCCACTACTACAGGCAGCTAGTCCAAAGGCAGCAATCAAAGCCACACTTCCGACCTTTGTAAACATTTTTACTTTCATATGTAAATTCCCCCTTGTGAATTAAAAGCACTTTCAATAATAAATTAAAAACAAATTAAAATCAACACATTTACACATTTTATTTTAATTTATTTTAAAATAATCCACTTTTAAATCCATTGATGGGTAATTAAAACGCTGATTAAACAGTGATTTAAGGTAAATAAAAAACGACCTAAAATTAAAATCAAATTAGGTCGTTCCCATTAATATTAATCAATCACTATTAAATCTCGATTACTATGGGTCAATAATTCGAAACTATCGCCCTTGATCAACACATCATCTTCAATTCGAATTCCACCCTTACCTGGTAAATAGATACCTGGTTCAGCGGTCATCACATATCCATCAAAAATTTGGTTCTTACGATTAGGCCCCATCAGTGGTCCTTCATGGATGTCTAACCCAATACCATGACCACTACCATGGCCAAAGAAATCGCCATATCCTTGTTCTGCAATGTAATCACGGGCCGCTGCATCTACAATTCGAGTATCAACACCACTATGCATCGCTTGGATCATTCGTGATTGCGCCTCTTGAACCACTGCATATGCTTTCCGCAGTTCATCACCGGGATCGCCAACCGCAAACGTCCTAGTCATGTCAAATGTATAGTCATGATAGTAAAAGCCAAAATCAACGGTCACCAATTCGCCCTCTTGAATCTTCTTTTCAGATGCCACTCCATGCGGCAATGCAGAGCGATAACCACTTACCACAATCGTATCAAAGCTAGGTTTACTAGCACCATGCCCAGTTAACCAGTCATACAAGAAGCGCTCCACATCACGTTCAGTCAATCCAGCGTGAACGTAGTGCAACATTGCTGAATAGGCTTCATCTGCCAATTGACAACTCTTTTTAATCGCATTAATTTCACTCGGATCCTTAACGTAGCGTAATTTTTCTACTAATTGGTCAACTGCGGTCAATCTGGTTCCAAATTCTGATTGTAAGATTTGGTATGTAGCAAAACTAAGTGAGTTTTCAAAACCGATTGTACCAGCGGTATCTGCCAACTCACTATATGCAGTCTCATAGTAATCACGCGTAATTTCTAGTTCAATGGGCGAATCAGCTAATCGTTCTGACATCTCAGTTTCATAACGACTATCGGTGATCAACACCACGCGGTCATCATTAATCACTAAACACCCATCACCTGGTAAGCTATGAAATCCAGCGAGGTAAATTAAATTAAAAACATCCGTTATAATTAAACCATTTACCCCCGCCTTATGCATTGCTGCGCGGGTCTCCTCAATCCGATTATCCATTTTACAATTCCCCATTTCCAATTTAGTTTATCATTAATGTTAAATTAATTATTGATGAAAATCAACGATATACTCACAGATAAAATTAATCAACAACAAATAGTTGGGAAATTATATAATCTAGACTAAAATAGAAGTATTATTAATTTCAGGAGGCATTTAATGAACGAAGAAAAAGAATTAACACCAGTTATTACGATTGGCCTAAACATCAAAGATAAACATTTTGATTACTCCATGGATGAATTGAACAACCTAGCAACTGCTAATAACATGCAAGTAATTGAAACACTAGTTCAAAAATCTGACCATAAGGATGCTGCTACCTACTTTGGTAAGGGGAAAGTCGCTGAACTAGCCACCATTTTAGCTGACGACGGTGTCAATACCGTTGTGGTAAACGATGAACTCAGCCCCAGTCAAATCCGTAACCTAGAAAAACAAACCACGGCTAAAATCATTGATCGCACCGGTTTGATTTTGGAAATTTTCGCCAACCGTGCCCGCACCCACGAAGCTAAGCTGCAAGTCCAATTGGCCAAATTACAATACCAACTACCCAGACTCCACACCAGTGCTAGTCAACGATTAGATCAACAAACAGGTGCAGGTGGGGGCGGCTTTACCAGTCGGGGAGCTGGTGAATCACAATATGAATTGAATCGGCGGACCATTCAAGATAAAATTTCCCACATTAAACATGAATTAAAGCAGATTCAAAAATCAGACCAGACCCAGCGAAAACAACGGGAAGCGAATCAAGTTCCCACCATCGCGCTAGTTGGGTATACCAATGCCGGTAAATCAACGATTATGAACAAACTCCTCACCCGCTTTGGAGACGAAAATAAGCAGGTCATGGTCAAGAATATGCTATTCGCCACCCTAGATACCAACGTTCGGCGGTTAGTTTTCCCAGATCATAAAAAACTCTTGATCAGTGATACCGTTGGATTCGTTAGTAAGCTGCCCCACCAGTTAGTCAGCGCATTCCGCTCAACCTTGGCAGAAGCTGCTGGTGCGGATCTATTAGTTCAAGTGGTTGATTTTTCAGATGACGATCGCCAATTAATGATGAACACGACCGAACAGACCCTCGAAGAAATTGGGGTCCCTAACATCCCAATGATCACCATCATGAACAAGGCGGATTTAACTGATAGTCGATACCCATTCAGAGAAGGAAATAACTTAATTATGTCCGCTAATGACGAGCAATCGATCGACGCTTTAGTAGCGCTAATTAAGGAAAATGTTTTTAAAAACTACGTTACTAAGGAATTACTGATCCCATTCAGCGATGGCCAAATCGTTTCAGAGTTAAACGACCACGCTACCGTATTAGATACCAAATACGTTGACGATGGCACTAAGCTAACCGTTGAAATGTCAGCGGAAGAAATTAATCGATTTGATCAATACGTTCAAAAATAAAATAAAGCGTCGCTTAGATCCCCTCTAAGCGACGCTTTATTTTATTGATTGAATGCGATCCGCATCTGAATTTGATACCCCTGTTTTTGATCAATCGTTCCCGAACGGCCACTGGTCTTATAATTACCACCAACTAAAATGGCTGATGCGGCAAATAGTTGAATCCGATCTGGATTTAAATTACGAGCAGATTGTAGCCCTACCCGCACAACGGTTCCAACCTGCAGTAAATGGGCTTGGTTTATTCCAGCATAGGCAACGTATTTTTGCCCCACCCGCTTCAAACTAAAGTGGGGAACTAACGCCCCTGCACAAATCGCATAAGCTGGTTTACGACTCCGACTTAAATAATTACTTAATTCTTGTTCCGTTAGTCCTGCATAATTATCGGTCATTAGTGAGTTCGTAAGCATGTCATGGGCAATCATGTTAATATTTTTTAAATCACTAGCGTTACTGACCACCCTTGCTGGTAAGACATGCTTAGGGTCATAAAAGCCATCCATTGGAATATTAAGGGGATTTTGAATGTCATCGATCACTGGCTTCGTTGAAACACCAGCTTGGGGTTGACGGGGCTTGATCCTAAATAGCTTTTCAATTTTAGGCGAAATATCAAATGGGGCTTTATATTTAGTAAAGAAGTACACCACATTTAAAAATAAGAAGTACAACATCAATAGTCCCACGATCAAGAATAAAATCCCCTGTAGGACCACTCCGTTAATCAAGAACCGAATCCCTGCATATATCATGTAGGCAGTGGCCACCCCACCAACAACTGTATAAATTTGATTTTTTAATTTGGGACTAAAATTAATGTACCCCAGATATTGATTCACTGCATCTAAAAAAGTAAACATCAATTTTACCCCCTAATTATTTTGTGTTTGATCACTACTGCTAGATGATTGGGTGTTATCAGTAGTGTCATTGTTGGTGTCTGTTTTTTGATTATCATTACTAGAACTAGAGCTAGAAGAACTACTGCTATCGCTTTCTTCCTTGCTGCTGGAACTAGAATCCGTACGATTCGTACTGGATTGATCACTGCTACTAGTGGTGTCCTTATTGCTATCAGAACTAGAACTAGCGGAGCTATCAGTACTATCATTACTACTAGAGTCACTACTTGAGTCCTTGTTCTTATCCTTAGGGGCATCCTTATTACTACTGTCACTACTTTGATGAAACCCACTAATTGAAGAACTTTGGACGGGTGCGCCTTCGTTAGTATGGGTTACCTTATTGTTTACGATATTGACCGCACTCATTGCCAATGCAATTGATAGGATTGCGAATGGCGTAATGATTGGCGGAGTTCGTTTATCCATTTTAAATCATCCCGATTTCATTTCAAGTTAATAAGAATCATCCTACCAGATATTTATAAAGGATTTGTTAAGTAAGCATTAAAGATTAATAACTTTTCAATTTATTCAGTAGGCGCATCATAAATGCATCTACGCTATGTTTAGCAGCTGACAATTCGTTATTTTGAATCACCACTGCATGATCCTTTAATTCAGGAGGAAGCTGTTGATCACGTTGATTCTCAGCGCTTTGCAGCCGAATGGCAATTTTAGCTGGGTCATCGCCCCGTCCTTCCATGCGTTTACGAAGTGCTTCCGAACTATTTTGCCCGTTATTCACAGTTAAATACATTATTACTACCTGGTCACCGAGCTTATTTTGATATTCGATCGCTCCCTTAGTATCTAAAACAATGCACGCGAGCGGAGCCGATTTCCAAGCTTCTGATATGCCTTCCATTGAAGAACCATACTGAGCACCAGAATAATGAACTGATTCTAAAAAATGTTTTTGAGCAAAACTGGCGTCGTTTTCAAAGTAATAATCAACACCATTCTGCTCACCCTTACGTGGGGTCCTAGTGGTATGGGTCACCACCTTAGGTAACTTATATTTGGCACAGATGTACTTACAAATCGTCGTCTTTCCGCTCCCGGCTGCTCCTGTAATTACTAGCACCATCTTTTTCATATCGCTCCACCCACTATTTAGTCAGATATTTATTTGCTACGTCTAGTAACATTTTTAAGTTGTCATAAGTTAATTGTTGACGTGCCTGTTCATAATCGAACCAACCATAATTACTAATTTCTGCTTCTTGCCTAGTGATATTTGAATTAGCAGCCACTTCAGAAATAAAAAATTTAACGACTTTATGGTTGCCGTTATTCATATCATATTCTAGGTCATGATTGAATTGAGTATCCAATTTAATATCCAAATCAGTTTCTTCTTTGGCCTCCCGAATTGCAGCGGCCTCATAACTTTCAGCGCCTTCTAGATGCCCCTTGGGGAACCCCCAAAAATTACTAGTGGCACTCTTCAACAATAAATATTCAGGATGGTTTTCAACCATCCGATACACGATGGCACCACCATCTAATTCTGTTTTCATAAATTATCCACCCTTTCTATTGTTATTTTATTATTTTTAATTCATAATTTTGTTAATATCTATTTTAATTATAACAAATCATAGGAGGTTTTTAGATGAAAAACCATCAATTTGCTTTAGTTCCCACTGAATTTCCGAAAATCGTTACGGAATTACATACGATTAGATTCTTAGATGCTGAAAATGAGCAACTCCCCGTCAAAGAACTCCTGCACAGTTTTTTAAATCGGGTCCTCGTTAATTACCGCACGAATACTAGCAAACAAATTGCACTTTTCGACCTAATGGTTGATGAAAAACAAGACGCCAGCAGTTTTTTTAAACAAAATGGCCCCGTTACCCAAACTAATTTTTATAACCTGGCGTTGCAATTATTACATTTTCAAACCAACGAAGATTTTTCACTTGCAAACCCACTAGTAAAGTGGCGAGAATTTAACCTGCCGCTGCCAGAGCAGCAAACAAGTCCATTTGATTCTAAAACGCTCATCACGGCGTGGTATCAATTGTTAAATACCCACACTAAGTTCGGGCAGACCTACCTCGATGATCTAGCATCAAATGGTTATCTAGCACAGTTTCCTGATCTTCCAAAGCCGCTAATTTTCAACGGCAAGACCCAACCAGTTTTTAATACTGACCATTTAATTCGCGAAGTCGTTTATATTGAATCTGATCTAGATACCGACAACGATGGCAAGCGCGATCTATTAATGGCACACGTCATTAGACCATCAGAAACTGAACATGGTTTAAAGGTCCCGACGCTCTACACTGCGAGTCCATATGATCAAGGGACCAATGATATTGCGGGGGCTAAATTGACCCATCGGGTTGACCAACCGATTGCACGGAAAGAGCCGAACCAATTAGAATTATCAGATATTGAAAGTCAGCCAATCAATAAGCCACTACCTGCTAAGCGACCTGGCAACGGGAAGACGACTAAACATGCCGAAGAACACTTTAATAACGGTTGGGGATACACATTGAACAACTATTTCTTAGCACGGGGCTTTGCGGTGGTGTATGCTGCTGGGATCGGGACTAAGGATTCTGATGGATTGCGAACCACTGGTGATCATGCTGAAACCCTTTCAACTACGGCCATCATTGAATGGTTGGATGGTAAGCGCAACGCATTTACTAACCGTTGTGGAGAAGTCAAGATCGAAGCTTGGTGGTCCAATCACCACATTGGGATGACGGGGCGCTCATACCTTGGGACCTTACAAACCGCTGCGGCTACGACCGGAGTCGAAGGCCTTAAAACCTGTATCTCAGAAGCAGCCATTTCAAACTGGTATGATTACTACCGCGAAAACGGGCTTGTCGTAGCCCCTGGTGGATTTCAAGGTGAAGATGCCGATGTATTAGCCGAAGAAACGTTCAGTCGGGAACAAAAAGCAGGTGATTATTACCGCATCAAGAATAAGTGGCAAAGCCAGCTTGCTGATATTACCAGGGAACAAGATCGAACCACTGGTAACTATAATCAATTCTGGGATGCAAGAAACTACCTTAAACAGGTGCAAAACATTAAGGCCGACATGGTATTAGTTCATGGGCTGAACGATTGGAATGTCAAACCGCGCAATGTGGAAAATCTCTATCAAGCATTAAAAAAGGTCCCCGTTGAAACCAAACTATTCTTGCACCAAGGGCAACACATCTATATCAATAACTTTCAATCGCTCGATTTTACTGACATGATGAACCTATGGTTATCCAACAAACTTCTCGATGTCGACAATTCGGCAAACGACTTGATTCCTTCGGTTACGATTCAAGATAACGTCAAACCAGCTACTTGGCATCAACTAACGGACTGGAGTAGTAACCAAGTAACTAAACAAATTAATTTGAACGATCAAAATCAAATTAGCCATCCTTACGACCACGTTACCCCATCCTTTAAGGATCAACTCAGTGCCGAACAAATGGCTCAATACACTAAGAATGAAAAAACTGGGCAATATGATCAGTGGTTGAACGACCTAGTTGCCACAAGCAATTCGCCCATCGCTAATACGCGGTTAATTTTTCAATCTAAGCCCCTTCAAAATTCAATCACCATCGATGGTAAGGTTAAATTAGACCTCACGATGGCCAGTGACCATAACGTCGGGTTAGTGAGTGCTATGCTGATTGACTATGGTGATGCTAAGCGATTGAACGTCCACCCAACCACGCTTGGCTTGAACGTAATTAATGCTGGTTACCAATGGACGAAGGACTCCTTGAAGGAATTTACGCTCCAAGACAATCCGACCCCGTTCAAGATGATTTCAATTGGCCATTTGAACATGCAAAATCGACAAAATAGTTACCGCGTCAACGAACTCAAGGCCAACCAATACTACAATTTATCCTTCGAGCTACAACCAACTTTCTATACCATCCCCGCAGGTCGAAAACTTGGCCTAGTTGTATATGCAACTGATCTATCGATGACCGTACGCGGTACAATGGGCGTAAGCTACCACCTAAACACTAATCAATCCTCAATTACAGTGCCCCTGCTTCACAAAAAAGATTAAAAAGTGGTAAGATAATAATTAAATAATTAGAAATGGGGACTTTAAATGAAACCAGGCACTAAAATCATTACCTTAGATAACGGGTACCATCTTTGGACCCATACTTCAGGCACCGGGTCAATTCACCTGCTCGCTTTACATGGTGGGCCTGGTGGCAATCATGAATACTGGGAAGACACTGCTGAACAATTAAGAAAACAGGGGCTATCAGTTCAAGTCCACATGTATGATCAACTAGGATCGTGGTACTCTGATTCTCCCGATTTTGATGACCCAGAAGTCGCTAAAAAAGTATTGACCTACGACTACTTTTTAAATGAAGTCGAAGAAGTCCGTCAAAAGCTAGGGATCGATAAGTTCTACTTAATTGGCCAATCATGGGGTGGGTTGTTGGTCCAACTATACGCCCAAAACTTCGGTGAACACCTCAAGGGTGCAATCATTTCTTCGATGGTCGATGAAATTGATGATTATACTAAGCATTTAAATCAAATTCGTGAACGGGAATTTTCACCAACCGAATTAGCATTCATGAAGGAATGTGAAGCTAACAATGATTATGATAATGAACGTTATCAAAATGACGTTGATAAGCTTAACCGCGGCTACATTGATAGAAAACAACCGCCTGCCATTTCACACTTGACTAGCACCGCTAATACCACTATTTACAATGCTTTCCAAGGTGACAATGAATTTGTGATCACTGGTAAATTAGGTGAATGGCATAATACTGATCACTTAAAGGATAATCACGTCCCCACACTGGTTACGTTTGGTGAACACGAATCCATGCCGATTGAGACTGGAAAACGAATGGCCAAAATGATTCCAAACGCCCAATTCGTTTCAACACCAGAAGGTGGACACCACCACATGATCGATAATGCCCCCGTTTATTACAAACACTTGGCAGACTTTATTCGTTCCGTCGAAAACGACACTTTTAACAAGTAAATAAAAAAGACCGCATTTAGCGGTCTTTTTTATTTAGTAACGTAGCCAACCTTATTATTAACCTTTACTTGATACCAGTATTGGCCATTAATATTAACCATCTTTTGGACTGCTACGCCCTTAGATTTTTTACTTATTACGCTAAATTTACTCCCATTCGGATTCGTGTAAAGTTTAGCTCCCTTTTTCAGGGTAATTTGTTTTACGTTGTTCGCAACTTTAGCAGAGAGATTGTTTAACCATTTCGTAAATTTGCTTTCAATCTTAACAAGGCTACCATTGGTTTGCGCATCATTTAATCCGCTAAGGGTCGTTTGTAATTGACTTTTAACTGAAGATGCCACCGATTTATATTCTGTCCGATTTAAGGTCGCCTTAAAAGAACGAATCAGATTACTTTGATAGGCATTCACACGTGTTTGAGCTTGTTGCTTAGCAGCCGTGAACAATGCTTGCTTGTTATCACTAGTAACGGTCTGATTATCAACCTTAAATGCTGAATAATTGACTGTTGCATCGTTAGAAACCACCATATTATAACCACTATTTTGCTTATAACTAAGCGTCATTAACGTGTACATTTTATGAATTTCTGGTAGGTATATTTCAATCGAACTATTATCAACATACAAGACCGCATTCTTAACCGTTGTCCCGAGGTTAATGGTTTCGGTTTTATCCATCGTTTTGTTAATATCCCAAGTCCTACTAATCGTTAATTGCTTACCCTTTAATTGCAGATTAACGTTATTGTTAGTCCCATCCTGCCTTGTCAGCTTAATGGTTTGATTACCACTGAAGTTTAAGTCCACCTTATTATTAGTTCCCACTGAAAATGAGGACTTAGCCTTCACATCGTAAGTGCCAATCTTACTTGAATTGGGTTCGATTGGATCGACTAGGAAGTTACCATTCTTATAGGTAATCGTCCGTGCTAGCGTATAACTACCAAAGTGGTTAATGTTATTATAGTTGAAAAGGTTCGGTGAATAAGTCCAATTGCCTAACCAAGCCATTGAAATTAACTTATTGGAGTTCACTGAGGTGTAGTTAGCAGCAAAGTTATCAAACCCATCATCCATCTTCGTAACCTTAGAATCGGAATCCTTAACAAAAATCCCATCAGAGTTATATGAACCGGTTAATACATAACTACCACTTTGGTTACCAGTATAGTCCTTACTTCCGGCAATAAAGAACATCATTGGTTGCCCACTAACTTCCTTAATAACTGGCATTTCAGACACATGATAACCAGTTAGGTCAATTGTGTATTCAGGATGATAATCCCAATTTAACCCATCAGAACTAGTTAATACATACATCCGATCGTCTAATCCACCAGCAACGTAAGCAACAAAATTACCGTTTTTGAGTCTAGTAACGTATGGATCTCTAAAATCATCCTTAGTCTGCAGTCCATCGATCTTTTTAGGATCCATAACTGGGGTTGGCCCGTATGGATGGAACTGGCCATCATTGTTACTGTACGCTAAGAAGATGGTCTGGCCACCAGAAAAGTTAGTAAAATAAGCTAGTTTAGCATCTTTTAAAATGGTGTTGCCGTATTCATCCTTTGTAAAATGACCATCATTGTTCAAGACCGTTCCAGAAGCTGCTGCCCCCCAAGGTAGGCCGTTGAGATTAGTGTCAGCTACTTGAAATGAAGTCCCGTTAGTACTATTAGTATAGTATTTATCAGGAATTGCAACGTTATTAATACTAAAGCGATTCGATGGATCAAAGTCCCTAAAGGTCTTAAAATCAGTCGTTACCATGTGCTTCCATTCGTATTGGACCCCTTGCACCTTAGCGAGTGGCTGTGCTAGATAGTAAATATCCCAGTATTCCACTGATCCATCACTATTATAGTGGGGAATCATGGATTGAATATCGTTTGAATATCCATCGGAGGCATTAAAATGGAAATTTTGGTTCCAAGTCGAATCAACTACGTCTGGATTTTTAGCAACAAAGCTATTCATTGTATTAATCGTTTGGGCATTTACATCCACACTTGCACTCGCATAAGAAATTGCCCTGCCATTAATTACATCTGCACTACTCGATGCAACTGAGGCAGCTGAGGATGCCTTATTCGCACTACTCGATGAGCTAGATGCTGATGATTTAGCCTTCTTTGCTTGATCTTTGGTATCCGTATCTTTTGCAGCTGTAGTCATTGCGGTCGCTTGCGTTTGGTTATTGCTATCTGCACTTGCGGTTTGATTAAAAGCACCTGTCGCTGCCAATGTTAATAACAATGTGGTAGCGTATAAATATGGTTTTACGTTCGTTTTAATTTGATTTCGCTCCTTACTAAACAAGAAGTGCCGCAACGGTTCAACCCATTTCGGCACTCAATATTACTTAGGCTGAGCTCTTAAACTCAGCTTTTCAACATCAATTACTTTATCGATCAAATGATCATAAAATGATGATTCGTGGCTAACGATAATGGCGTTGCCAGGAAACTTATTAATTGCCCGCTTCAAAGAATCCTTTGTTTCATCATCCAAATGATTTGTCGGTTCATCCATGATCAAGAAATTACTAGGGACAAATTCCATCATTGCTAATTTGACCTTAGTTTGTTCCCCACCAGAGAGGTCATTCATTGGCTTGCTAACGTTATCAGGACCAATTCCACACTTAGCCAGTTTGGTTCTGATTTCACGTTGTTCGAGCTTAGGGAAACGATCTTGAACAATTTGCATTGGGGTCATCTGCGGATTACTCCATACTAAGTCTTGGCTAAAGTAATTTACCTTTGCAGAAGGCGAAAATTCAGCCTCACCACCAAGTGGCTTGATTTTACCCAAGATACTCTTGATCAAGGTCGATTTACCAACCCCATTGAATCCCTGTAAGCCAATCTTTTGATCAGTCGTAACGGTAAACGTCACTGGTTGTAACAGGGGCTTCGTGTATCCAACCGAAAGATGGTCAACGGATAATGCATTCTGCGAACCAGTGTCTAAGTATGGGAAATCAAACTTAGCATGTTCATTTGCTGAAGGCGGATCAACGATGTCCATATGGGAAAGTTGCTTTTCACGTGATTTAGCCATCTTAGACTTACTCCCCGCTTTGTTCTTGCGAATAAATGCCTTCGCCTTTTCAATTTCAACTTGTTGCTTTTCATAAGCCTTTTCTTGGGCTTTTTCACGTTCATCCTTTTGGCGCATCGCCTGTTTAAAACTACCACGGTACTTATGGATTTGGCCAAACGCAACGTTTAAGATACAGTTAGTGACCTGTTCCAAAAAGTCATAGTCATGGGAAATAACGATAAAAGAGCCATCAAAATGATTTAAATAATCTACCAGCCAGTCAATATGAGCCGTATCCAAGTAGTTAGTCGGTTCGTCCAACAAGATCACTTCTGGACTTTCCAAAATTAATTTTGCCAGAATAATTTTGGAACGTTGACCCCCACTCATCTTGGCAACGGGTTGATCACGACCAACGTCATCTAATCCTAATCCCGTAATCACCTGTTCGATTTTGGTCTGGATATCATAGAAACCATTTGCTTCTAATTGTTCTTGGATGCGTCCCGCTTTTTCCAAAAGCTTATCATCCATATTAGTAGCGTATTCTTCGTATAATTTAGCCATACGGTCATTCATATCATAAAGATCTTTATATGCGGTATGAAGAAACTGAATCAACGTCATCCCATCTGGAATATCAGCATATTGGTCCAAATAACCGATGCTGACCCCTTTTTGCCACTTGATTGAGCCCGTCAAAGGAAGCTCGACACCAGTAATAATTTTAATCAGTGTACTTTTCCCGACTCCGTTTTGCCCAACAATTCCCATGTGCTCTCCCTTATTGAGTTGGAAGTCAGCATCTTCATAAAGGGTTTTGTCTGCAAAACTCATGCTCAAATCCTGAACATCAAGTAATGCCAAAATGTTTCACTCCTTATTTTTATTCGTACAATCTGCTAATTATATTGTAAACTGTTCAGCCCGCTTTTACCACCACTTTAAGATTAAGATTTTGCGGCTATGTTATAATGTTTCTGTTAATTCAAGATAGGAAGGAAATTTAAAATGAAAATTAAAGATATTGACAGCATTACAGTGACCGTTGCTAACTTAGAAACCACCATGCGTTTTTACCATGAAGTATTTGACTTACCAATTATTAGTATGGATGGGGACCACCTTGCAATTCAAGTTGGTCATCAAAAAATCATTTTTGTAACCAAAGAAGTTGCTAGTGAAGAATCAATTGCAATGCCAACTCCTGGGAGCAGTCGCATTTCATTGATCGTAAAGGATTCACTCGATTATGTTATAAACCACATGGCGAATTATGGTGTCGACATCGTCAGCGGCCCTTCCGAAATTCAAGGTAGCAACGGTAAAATGAACGCCGTTACGGTCTATGATCCAGACCGTAATCTAATTCAACTTTGTGAAACCAAGTAAGGACTTAGTGAGGCATTATTATGAAATACATCAAAACCCAAAGCTTCAAAATTCTCAAATTCATTGGTTTCATTCTCGTTTATTTAATTGGTGATTTCTTTTTGAGCTTTGTGTCCCCTCATCAATCGACCAGCACCATCTTCTTCGGGCTGGTCATTGCTTTGGTCGTGGCCTTGTTTTGTCTGGCCTTTATTATCTGGCGTTACAACAAGCAACTCAACAAGCGCAATCCATTTGGCTTTGGCACCAAAAAGATTGACAAACGGGCAATCATCCAACTCTGCTTAATCTTTGCACTCTTGATGACCATGCAATTTGTTTGGCAAGCACTAATTAACGCCAAGTTCTTGAGTGAACCCAGCAATGAAAATGCCCTCAATCAATCAGTAAAACAAATGTTTTGGCCTAATTTTATTGATATTAGTTTTATCGGCCCCGTATTTGAGGAATTCATTTTCCGCGGCATCTTTTTCAACTACTTCTTTGCAATTGAGAAGGATGGCCTGCATAAGTGGTGCGGAATCATCGTCTGTGGAATGGTGTTCGGCTTTATGCATACCCTTAATTTCAGCGTAAATTGGATGTTCTATTCAGCAATCGGTTGGATCCTAGCATTCACCTACCTGCATTTTAAGGACGTTCGCTACAGCATCACCATTCACATGCTCAATAATTTATCTAGCTTTTTATAAAGATTGTGAAATCAGTATTGGTTAACGGAATGAAAGCGTTTAACATCCCGCCAATACTGATTTTTTAATTTGCAATTATTATTATATTTGATAAAATACTAAAAGACCGTGAAAGGAGAACTATGTCAAAACAAAATAGTAAAAGTAAGATTGGTTTGTTTCAAATTGTAATGTTAGGTTTAAGTTCCATTATTGGTTCAGGATGGTTGTTCGGTTCTTGGGAGGCTTCAAAAGTCGCCGGACCAGCTGCAATTATTTCCTGGGTCGTTGGGGCAATCGTGATTGGTTCAATCGCATTTAATTACGTTGAATTGGGAACGATGTTTCCTGAAAGTGGTGGAATGAGTAAGTATGCTCAATACTCGCATGGATCCTTGCTAGGGTTCATTGCGGCGTGGGCAAACTGGGTATCCCTAGTTACTTTAATTCCAATTGAAGCCGTTGCCGCGGTTCAATACATGAGTTCATGGCCTTGGTCATGGGCGAACTGGACCAGAGGGTTTTTAAGCAATGGAGAAATTACTAATGAAGGACTATTAATTGTCTTCTTATTCATCTTGGTATTTACCCTCTTGAATTATTGGTCAGTTAATTTATTAGCGAACTTTACTAGCTTTATTTCAATTTTTAAGCTAGGGGTTCCAATCATCACGATCATCATGTTGTTAGTATCTGGTTTCACACCGCAAGACTTTAATAACCCTGCATTAGGTGGCTTTATGCCATACGGAAGTGCTTCCATCTTTGCAGCTACGACTGCTTCTGGGATCATCTTCTCATACAATGCCTTCCAAGTGGTTATTAATATGGGACGTGAAATTGAAAATCCGAAAAAGAATATTTCACGTGGGATTATTATCTCACTTGGAATTAGTACTGTGATTTATGTATTACTTCAATTTACATTTATTGGTTCGATCGAACCTGCAAACCTTGCCCATGGTTGGCACGGTGTTAACTTCAATTCCCCATTTGCTGATATCGCAATGGGACTTAACCTTTACTGGTTAACAGTGATGCTATATGCAGATGCGTTCGTATCACCATTTGGAACTGGAGTTTCATTCGTTGCTCAAACTAGTCGGACCCTTGCCGCAATGGTTACCAACGAACACATGCCTAAATTCTTAGGTAAAATCAACAAACGTTGGGGTGTGCCACGGGTTGCGATGGTTGCCAACTTGATTATTTCAGTATTGCTAGTGGCATCGTTTAGAAGTTGGGCTACGCTTGCCAGCGTTATCTCTACTTCCACATTGATTGCCTACCTAACTGGACCGGTAACGGTGGCCACTTTAAGAAGAATTGCGCCAAACTTTACGCGGCCAATTCGATTGAAGTTATTAAACTTCATGGCCCCATTTGCCTTTGTGATGGCTAGTTTAGCCACTTACTGGGCTAAATGGCCAACAACGGTTCAAGTTATCTTAGTAATCCTATTGGGGCTTCCATTCTACTTCTACTTTGAATGGAAAAACCAATGGAAGGAAACTAGAAAACAATTTATTTCTGCACTATGGATGATCGTCTACTTGATCTTCTTATCAGCAGTCTCATACCTAGGTAGTAAGGACTTTAATGGAATCAACTTCCTCCCATACCCACTCGACTTCGTTGTAATTATCGTAGTTGCACTGGTATTCTACTACTGGGGAATTTCTAGTTACAGTTTCCAAACTGATGATGATTTAGATAAAGCAAAAGAAGTAAATGATACGGTCGATGGAGATTTAAAATAATTGAACATCAACAAGAAAGAGGTTAGCAAAATTGCTAATCTCTTTTTTTTTTTGCTTGACAAACATTTAAAGAATATATTAAAATAAATCTAATCTTAAAAGTAGAAAGGAGAAAGAACCAATGAATAATATTAAATTAGCTTACTCATCAATTCGTTGGCAAAACCGGTCATAAGTCGTTATCTTCAAACAGATACGGCTTCCTTTTATCATGCAAAGGCGTATCTGGACCGGCTCTTTCTTCAAAGAAATCATTCAGCTTGTTCGGACAAAACTTAAACCGGTCAAAGCTGAACCCAATTAAGGCGAACTGCTTAGGACTGTCTAAGTAGTTCGCCTTTTTGTTTCCATTATGGTTTTAACGTTTAAATAATATTAAGGAGATTGATTATGAAACGAATGTATGCACTCATCACCATCCTGTTCGTATTTCTTGGCTTCGCATTCTTCCAAGAAAAGAACGCTACCACCACTACTAGCGCAAAGATCCCGACATTAGGAATCTTACAGTTAATGACCCACCCTTCCTTAGATGCCATTCACCATGGAATCATTCAGGGACTTAAGGATAGCGGATATCAACCTGGTAAGAACATTAAAATTGACTACCAAAATGCGCAAAATGATCAAAGTAATCTAAAGACCATGAGTACCAAGTTTGCCAACGAAAACGCCACTGCCTCGGTTGGAATCACCACCCCATCCGCTCAGGCATTAGCTAGCACCATCCATAATAACCCAGTGATCCTAGGTGCCATCACCGACCCCGTTGGCGCTGGTCTAGTTTCCAACTTAAAACACCCAGGCGGTCATATTACAGGGGTCGCCAATGGTTCACCACTCCAAAAGCAATTGAACGTCATCAAGGCCTTCATGCCCAAATTAAAGACCCTTGGTATTATCTATACATCTAGTGATCCATCATCAACTTCCCAAGCTAAGCAATTCGCAATTCTTTGCAAAAAGGAAGGCATCGATCTTAAAACATACACAATTGCTAATTCTAACGACTTGAATCAAGTTTCCAGCCAAATGGTTAGCAAAGTCCAAGCCGTATACGTTCCTAACGATAACACGATTGCTGCAGCCATGGATACCTTAGTTGCCAACGCAGATAAATCAAACGTCCCTGTTTTCCCTTCAGTCGACTTCATGGTTAAATCTGGTGGAATCGCTACTTACGGAGTTGATCAATTTCAAATGGGGGTAACCATCGGTAAAATGACTGCCAAAATTCTCCGTGGTGAAAACCCAGCTACCACCCCAGTTAAGAGATTCCAACAAGGTAAGATGATCGTTAACGTTAAACAAGCCAAGAAACTACACATTCAGATTCCAGCTTCAATTATGAAAGAAGCTGAAACGAAGGGAGAGGTTATCAAATGAGTTTAATTGTATCTGCTATCGGTCAAGGGCTCCTCTGGGGTGTACTTGGCATCGGACTATTTTTAACATTTCGGATTTTAGATTTTCCTGATATGACGGTTGAAGGGACCTTCCCAATGGGGGCTGCAATCGCTGCTGCCATGATCGCCCATGGGTATTCACCAATCGTTGCGACCCTGTGTGCATTCATTGGTGGGGCCATCGCAGGGTTAGTGACCGGACTATTGTATACCAAGGCCAAGATTCCAGTGTTGCTATCAGGAATCCTAGTCATGACAGCCGCCTACTCAGTTAACTTAAGAATCATGGGAGCTGCGAACGTATCACTATTAGGCAAGGGGAACCTTTTAAACGCTAAAATTTTCCAAGGACTCCCTAATTACTTCAACAGTGTGTTCTTAGGATTGATCGTCATTACCATCGTAACGATTGCCATCATTTACTTCTTACAAACTGACCTAGGACAAGCATTTATTGCCACTGGTGATAACGAAACCATGGCGCAATCATTAGGAATCAACACCGATGCAATGAAGTGCTTAGGCGTTAGCGTTTCTAATGGTGTCATTGCCCTTGGGGGTGCCCTTGTTGCACAAAATAATGGGTATTCAGATGTCAACATGGGAATTGGAATTATCGTTGTCGCATTAGCATCCATCATCATTGGCGAAGTCGTCTTTGGCAACCTAACTATGAATCAACGACTCGTTGCCGTTACGCTTGGTAGTATCCTCTACCGATTCGTTTTACTAATCGTTCTACAACTTGGTTTCAATGCCAACGACTTGAACTTAATTTCATCAATTATCTTAGCACTATGCATGAGTTTGCCAGCATTCAAGGACAAGTTCAACTTAATGCACACTTTGAAACGGGGGTTCGAACGCAATGAATAAACCAATTTTTCAATTAAAAGATGTTGTTAAAACCGTCCACCCAAACGGTGGGCAACCATTAAACATTTTAGACCACGTTAGTTTAGATATCTATCCAGGTGATTTTATTACTATCCTAGGATCGAACGGGGCTGGAAAATCAACATTCTTCAATGCCATTGGTGGTAATTTACCGATTACTTCTGGACAACTATTATTGAATGGCAAGAATATCACTAAAACGTCAGTTGCTAAACGGACCCAATTTCTAAGCCGTGTTTTCCAGGATCCAAAGCTAGGGACCGCCCCACGAATGACGGTGGCTGAAAACCTGTTACTTGCTGAAAAGCGTGGACAAAAACGTTTGTTAACACCCCGCCATTTACGGCGTCAAATGGGCAAATATCAACAAATAACAAGTCAGTTGCATAATCACCTTAGCGACCGCTTAAACACCCCTACTGGTAATCTTTCAGGAGGTCAAAGACAAACGCTCAGCTTTTTAATGGCCACCATTAAAAAACCTGAAATCTTGCTATTAGATGAACATACGGCTGCATTGGACCCTAACACTTCCCAAGAATTAATGGAATTGACTAATCACACCGTTCAAGAACAAAAACTTACCTGCTTAATGATCACCCACCATTTAGATGATGCAATTAAGTATGGCAATCGACTAATCGTTTTAAATCAAGGCCAGATTGAATATGATATTCGAGGGACGGAAAAACAATCCATCACCAAACAAGATTTATATCAATTCTTTGACCCTACTAATTAAACAATAAAAAACCGCAGCAATGTCAAAAATAGGCATTGTCGCGGTTTTTTGTTATAATATAAATTAATGCTAGATTAGCATTAACTTATGGAGGGATATATTTGAGTAAGCAAGAACCGCAATCGCGAGTCAAACGCTACGACTTTAATGGGAGTCAAAAACAACCCAATCAAGATCCTAAAAATTTCAAGGTCTGGCCCTGGATTTTAGGATTAGTAATCGTAATTGGAATGCTAGTAGTTGGGATTAAGTTTTTGACCGCTAACGATAATAACCAAGCTGGACAATCATCGTCATCAATGGTTAGTGCTAGCAGTACCAGTGCTAGTTCATCCATCAAAAATAGCGCTAGCTCCAGCAGTAAAACTACGCATAGTAATAGTACTAATAAGAGTTCTAATAAGGGAACTAACGCTAATAACCACCCAGCTAATGATAGAAAAAGCCAAAATAACCCTGCTCCGCAGAATAATGGAGGTTTTAGTGCACCACGTCAATTCAGCTCAGTTGCCGATGCCACCAATTGGGCGAAAGCAACCCAATCTAGTTGGATTCAAGCTGGTTATAATAACTATACAATTACATCTGATGGGCAAGGATATTACGTTTTAAACTTTACTAAATAAAAAAACTGTGAATTGAAAAATTCACAGTTTTTTTATTTGCTTAGGTCAAATTATTTAGTAACTTGATCCCATTGCTTATTAACGTTTTCAGAACTGAATTCCTTAGCCTTAACTAATGAACCGTTGCTTAACTTCTTGAATAGTTTACTGTCTAGTAAAATTTCATCGATCTTACCAGCAGCTTCACGAACGTTTCCTGCAGGAATTAGGTAACCATTAACGTCGTTGTCAATGATATTTCTAGGACCGTAGTTAACATCGTAAGCAACTTCAGCTAATCCGTATTCAAGTCCGTTTACCAATGACATACTCAAACCTTCACCGAATGAAGTTTGGATAATTACTTTGGCGGCACTTAGTACCTTTTCTTTATCTTCGCCAACAAGGTAACCCTTGAAGTCAACGTTAGTTTCAAGACCTAACTTCTTAACTAAGTTCAATAATTCTTGACGATATTCTTCTGATTCAAAGTAACCGACAACATCTAAGTGGATGTTTGGAACACGGTTCTTAGCAAAACTAACAATTTGAATTAATTGATCGATATGCTTGTCATGGAAGATCCGACCAACATAAACAACGTTGTTATCACGGTCATCTTCGAGTGACTTCCGAATTTCAGCTTCTTTTTCAGCAAATAATGCAGTATCGAAGATTGCGTAAGTCTTAATTTCTGGGAAAAGACGACTTAAGTCATCACGTTGTTGTGGAGTAGAAACGATTAAACCATTGTAGTCACCTAAGTGATTGTGGAATAATGTTTCAAGGATTGGGTATAACTTACCCTTTGCGCTACCAGCTAAGTTAGCATCAGTTGTTTGTTCGTTGTGTAAGAATTGGTACTTACCAGCAACATTCTTAATCCGTGCAACAACTTCAGTTAAAGTAGGACGGTCGTTAATTAGAACCGTCTTTTCTGGGTCAGCAATTTCATTTAAGAAGAATTCGAATAGGTCATCTTCAGTATTGAAACGGTGGTTCTTACCCTTGTAGTTCAATAACTTGAACATGGTTGGGTGAACTTGACCATTGATGTTCATGTGAGTAATTTCCATTACTGGATTACCTTCGTAATCAAATAGGATTTCATGACCTACTTGACCATCTGGATGAAGGTATTGAGTCTTAGAACGGAAACCACGTCCATCCCAGACATCACGACTACTAGTGTTACCGAAACGGTCGTAGAAATCAACCGTTCCAATTTCACCAACAGTAAGTGGGAAGATGTTTACTTGTGCAACAACCTTACCCTTTTGTTCAACGTATGATTTGTTGTTATCAACACCATCGATCTTGTATTCATTTTTATCAACCATGTCTGAATAACGTAAGAAAGCATGCTTGTGAGGAACATCAGTAACTTTTTGGAAGTAATCGTACATGTTTAAAATGTCGTCATTACCCAAACCATACTTTTCAATTTCTTGATGAAGACCTTGATTGTAATTACGAGTAACAATCTTTGAGTCTCTTTTGTTCTTTTTAAATAATTTTTGACGATTCATTGCGGAAAATTCAGTTCCGGAATTGAATGTAAAAATGTTTTCGTTTACAAATAAAAACGTTTTAGTCATATCTATTCAGCCGCTCCTTAATCTAGTTTTTCGAGACCCTTTTCAATATCAGGGTTCCATACTGCCATCTTGTGCTTCCACTTCTTAGCAGCGTCATCTAATAATTCCTTCCAAGCCTTCCAAACGTTAGTTTCTGAGTAACGCTTTGAAAGTTCGTAGGCCTTGTCAGACATCTTTTGTAATTGATCAGGATTGGTGAATAAGTCGGTCATGTGTTGACCCATCTTCTTGTAGTCACCATAATCAACGATGTAACCATTTTCTTTGTCCACTACTAATTCGTTAGGACCATAGTTAACATCGTAAGTAATACCAACATCACCTTCGGATTGAGCTTCCATCATGGCCAAGTTAAAACCTTCCATGACAGATGCTAAACCGTAGATTTGAGCGTTCTTTTGAACGATGGAAACGTTGTTAACGTAACTGTGAATGTGCACAGCATCTTCCATGTGGTAATCCTTGATAGCAGCATTAATCCGCTTCATTGCAATATCATCATTGGAGTGATCAATGTATCCATAAAGGTCAACAGTCACTTCTGGAACGGTCTTACGAGCAATCCCAGCAGCCCGAATCACCTTATCCAATTGCTTTTCAGGAGCGATACGAGCAGTAGCAATAACGCTACCGAACTTCCGGTCCTTCATTGGAATCCGTGGTTCGTCAAAGTGCTTATCAGGAATAACCCCAACTGGAATCGTGAACATCGCAGCCTTAGGAGCAAAACGGTATTCAACATCTTCAGTTTGCTTATGGGTAGCAGAAATGATGGCATCATATCTGTTAGCATCAGTTAAACTGTATTCGTAGTTGTTGTTCATGATAGAAGTATTTGGCTTTTGAGCATCACCAGCGTGTGAGTTATGAAGGTGCAATACAGTGTATGCAGGTTCACGTAATTCTGGTAATAATTCTTCATATAGATCAGAACGGTCCATGATGAAGATATTTGGCTTAGTTTTACGAAGATATTTGTGGTTATTAGCGTTTAAGAATTCAAGAAGAACACCATCAATCGTGTCGTATTGACGAACAGTTCCCTTGCGATCAATAGTCTTCCAACCAGACTTATCCATCTTACCTTGAGCATTTAAGCGGTAGTAGTCTTCAACAACTGGACGACCATCAACGCTGTACCAAGTTTCAGTAGCGATCTTGTTATCTGGAGTATACCATTGAACCATTGATTTGAATCCACGGTAATCGTAGAAATCAACACGGTACAAGTTAGCAAAACCATCAAAAAGTTCTACTGATTGAACACGCTTGTCATCGGTAATATCCTTACCAAAGCAGTTAACACGAGCAATGATTAACTTGTCTTTGAAAACAATTACTCGGTTGTGTTCATCATCATTTTGGTAAGTTAAATCAGAAACCCCAAAATCAAGATCTTCTGGTCTAACTGCCTTTTCCTTAACATCTTCTGCTTCTTGGAAGAAATCAAAAAGGTTTAAGATTTCATCATCATGAATCCCAACGTTGTTCAAGTGGAAATGAAGAAGTGGGTTCCATTCGCGAAAGACTAGCTTGTAAGCTTCTTTATTCTTACGGAAAAGAAACGCTCTTTTTAATTGAGCATGTTCGATTCCTGAATTTTTAGCGTTAAAGCTTGAGTTCATAAAAAAGTTCATAAAATTAATTACCTACCTTATGTAACGCTTATTTTCAGTAACATCAAGTACTGTCTAGAGGTTATTATATAATAAAACGCCAAATTAAAACAGTGATAAATGATAAATTATCACCATAGTTAAGAAAGACTTTAATATTTAACTTATCAGTAATATCGTATAATAATATTAATGAAGGGAGTCTTTACTTATGAATATTAACGTTCCACTAGAAAATAACCATCTAGGTAATAAGTATACAAAGCATGCAGAAAATAGTCAAAAAATCGGAAACGTTCCATTTATTTCTTTTCCAATTGAAATCAGTGGGGTTCCCGATGGAACTAAATCTTTATCACTGGTGATGCTCGATTGGGATTCGATTCCAGTTTGTGGGTTTGCCTATATTCACTGGGTCGCTGCTAATATCGATCCTAATACCACGACGATTCCCGAAAACGCTAGTCACGAGGACCTAATTCCGCTCACTCACGGTAAAAATAGTACTGCTGGTCCATTAGCAGGGCCACTGGATCCAATCATCAGCGAGCGTTATTTAGGCCCCACCCCTCCCAACTGTGACCATGAATATACCTTAACTATGTATGCGCTAGATACTAAGTTAAACTTAAACGAGGGATTTTGGCTCAATGAAATGCAATCCGCAATGAATGGACACATTCTTGATCAATCCAGCGTTCAGTTAAAAGTTTTACAATAATCCAAAAAAACAGGCCAACGAAAATTCGCTAGCCTGTTTTTTATTGGGCTGCCACATCGTATGCAACATCGCCTAAATGCATCAATAACTTATCAGCATCGTTTTTAAAATCATTTACAAAGCTATCACTAGTTGATTTTTCTTCGTGAATAACGTGATTAGCTAAATCAAAAATTTGAAATCGATCAGGAGCCGTGAGCCTAGCAGTATCATAGTGCCCCTCTTCTGCTTCGTCTAAATAAATTTGAAACAAATTTTCAACCGTTTTAGCAATAAATTGATCTGGATCGACCTGTTTACCAGCATCTTCTAAATCGATTAGGGCATGCTTTACTTCACGCATATTTTCAGGAATATATTCACTCATTTTAACCAACCTCTCAAACTTTATTATTGGTAAAATTATAACACGAGTCTCTTTATTTAATTTTTAATTTGTTTAATAATGTTAATAACATAATAATTAATAAAGGATGTGTCGCTTTGAAAACAATTTCCGCTGGTGATGCTAAAGCATTCGATCAATATACAATGCGTGATATCGGGGTGCCATCCCTGGTTCTAATGGAACGGGCTGCACTCAAAAGCGTTGAAAACCTCAATAGTTTAAGATGGCCCCTGGATAAAGTCCTAATCGTTGCCGGATCTGGTAACAACGGCGGTGACGGTCTGGCAATCGCACGCCTATTAAAAAACCATGGCAAAAGAGTCGAGGTCTTATTGGCTGGCAACGAAAAACACGCCACCATTGAAAGAATCCAACAATTAGACTTTGCCAAAAAATATGGTGTTGAATTTATTAGTCAAGATATCAATTGGGATACCTACTCAGTAATCATTGACGCCCTATTTGGTATTGGCCTTTCAAGACCAGTTAGTGGCAACTATCAACAAATCATCGAAAACATCAATAATAGTGATGCCAAAACACTCGCAATCGATGTTCCATCTGGGTTCAACGTGGATCTGGGTGATGAAATGGGGGTCGCAGTGCATGCAAATGCTACCGCAACGTTTGCCTATGCCAAAAACGGAATGAATTCCACTAATGGGCAAGCTTACTGCGGACAATTATTCGTTGATGATATCGGCGTTTATGATCCTAAAGAAATCAATCAATAGGAGGAATAAGAATGAACATTGGAATTATTGGTAGTGGCCCGCGCGGGTTAATCACACTATCACATTTAATCCATAATTTTAATAATAGTCAGATCGATTCATTATCGATCCACCTCTTTGACCCGTTTTTACCTGGCGGCCAAGTCTGGCGAGTTGATCAATCGACTAATCTAATCATGAACACAATCGCAGAAGATATCTCACTGCCAGCTAAAGATGACGATAATGCGCTAAACCTATACCAATGGTCACAAACTAAAGCCAGTGCCTTCATTAATGAAAATGGGTACGATAAAAAGCTACTACCATTAGCACAGTCGTTGACCCCCAACGGATACTCACCTCGGGTATTACTGGGAGTCTATGCCCAATGGTTCTACCAATTATTGGTCAAATCCCTCCCCACTGGGGTTACAGTAACATACCATCAAACGGCGGTAACAAATGTTAATAAAGCCGCTAATGGTTGGTCCATCAATGCTGATGAGCAGACTTTTCAGTTTGATAATGTAATCCTAACGATCAATACCAATGTCAATCAGCTAACGCCCACGGAAGAATCATTAAGGGATTATGCTGAACAAAATAACCTTTACTACCAAGCCCCAACCTACCCTGGTGATGTGAAGAGTTATCCAATCGATGATGCCCAAAACGTAATTATCAGGGGATTAGGAATGAGCTTCTTTGATGAAATGATTAAATTGACCGTAGATCGTGGGGGACAATTTATCCAAAATGAAGATGGCACCTTTATTTACAAGCCATCTGGACATGAGCCTCACATATTTGCAGGCTCCAGACGAGGGGTCACGTATTATCCTAAGGCCGTCGTTAAGGAGACGAACGAATATCACTTCAAGGCTCACTTTGTGACTAAAGAAAACATCGCAAAGCATAAGGTCAATGGTAAGCTTTCGGTTAAGCAATTCCGTCAATTAATGCGTCGTGAAATTGAAATCGTTTACTATCAAATGATCCTTAAGCGTGACCATCCGCAAGTGGATATAGATCAATTCACCGCTCAGTTCGTAAAAGATCCCGATGCTGCCATCCAATCGGGACCATTTGAACCTAATGAAATCCTCAGATGGGAGTTATTGCTCAACCCAGTTGCTGGGACTCCAATCACAACCACCGCCGATTATCAACAAACGTTGCTCAACTGGCTAAACGCGGTCGCTAGCGATGCTGAATTGGGCCTTGGCGTAGGGCCATTATCATCCGCCCTAACGGTATATAAAGAGGTTCGTCAAACGATGCGGGACACGATTGTAGAAAACGACTTTACAGAAGCTGATTACCTTAGTGAATTTCTAACTACCTTTAAAGCTAACAGCCAGTTTCTCTCCAATGGTGCCCCTGCAATTCGTTTTAAACAATTAATTGCCCTAATGCACGCTGGCGTGGTTACTATTTTAGGACCACAAATGAACGTAATTGGTGCTAACCAACATTTCGTAGCCCTTTCAAAGTACTATCCAAAAGAGCCCGTAATCGCCGATGCTTTAATCGAAGCACGGATTCCTCGGCTGAACTTCGCAACTACCAAAAGTGAATTAATTAACGGAATGGTAAAACATAAAATCATCACCCCAGCTGCTTTCAAGGATGCTAATGAACGAGCAGTAAAAATTAATGCCATCAACATCGATGCTGATTCTGATCAAGCCATCAATACTAGTGGTGAAATTGATGCCGGCTTTTTCGTTTTCAGTACCTTAACGGAGGGCATTCACTGGTTAACCACTGTCTTTCCAATGGTTGGCAATGATGAAAACCACCGTAGCGCCGAACAGATAAGCCATCAAATCTTAAAAATTAATACTAAATATCGAGATACAATGTAAAAAAAGCGGAACCGATTTCACGATCGATTCCGCTTTTTAAATTTCATTAAATTATTAATGATAATAAATAAATGATTGGTTTGGGACTCTGATAATGACATAACGACTAGCACGCTGGCCCGCCCGTAATCCCAATCCATTTAATAAATTCGGCTTATATTTGGCGGTAGTGGTTTCAATCCAAGCCCGCTGGTATTTCCGATCTAAGTCATTCAACCGACTTCCACTGGAACGATAGGTTTCGGTTGGCAATGAAACGGTGTTAGCACCACTAATGATGGTTGAATCATTGCTACTAACTTGATAATGTTCACCCTTCGTTAAATAGGTGTAATATTGACCACCCGATTTATTTTTAGAATTATAAACATTAACATAGTATGATTTACGACCATTCGTATCTAATACAATTGGTTTGTAACTTCTAGAAACAGAAACATTATGACTAGAAATATCAGCTCTTAGCGTAATTATCACCATCGCTAAGGCAGCCCCCAGTATTAAAAGCCCTTGAAAAAATAAAACGATTCTATTTCTGCTTACTAGCTTTTCATCTTGATGCAATAAGGCCTGTCGCTTTTGCCTACGGATAGAAATAACCATTGAAATTAAACTAATTGCAATGATAATCCAGATGGCAAACCCGATTAGATTCCAGGCTGATATCATAAACAAGCTCCTTTAAATAAAAGTAATATTACTGACCATTACATTATTGTACCTGCTTAGTAAGAAGATAACAAATTCAATTATTATTTCAGAAATTGATCGATGGCATCATAACCATTTTCAGTAGTTGCAGTTTCAAAAAGCTCATCAACGGGGGCATGCGATTGTTTTTGATCGATCAAAGCCACGTCCCGCGGGTCAATATCTAATTCCTCACTCAACGTCTCAATTGCGTTTTGGTATGAAGCATCGAATGAAGTGATCCAAAGGTCGTTTCCCTTAGCATGAGCCACTAACTTACCATTAAAATTACTATTAAAGGTTTGGGCTAAACTTTGCATATCGCCGTTCTCAAACCCCAATCTAATTTGATAGACTAAATCACTCACTAATTCTAGATCATTCATTTGGTATAAAGATGGGTACGTCTTATTAAAACGTTGGTAGGCTGAACTATCCTTGCTTGCATCGGTGTAGGCATTCATCTTCCCCGAAAGGACAATGTATGCGGTATTAAAATCGCGTTGCGCTTGAAACCACTTTAGGGCTGATTTCCAAATTTCATAATCGATCACCGTTTCATCACGAACCACGCGATTCAAAACGGTCTCAGCACCCCCTTCGCAGATAAACGCTAAGGGAGCCTTTATCCCATGAAAAATCTGAATCATTTTGGCATACGGAGCTTCCGTCATAAAGCCCAGGTGTAGATTTTGCTTTGCCAAATTCATTAACTGTTTGGACAATCGAGATGCGTTAATTTCACCATCTGCGGATAAAAAATCACGATCAAGATCAGCCAAGATCAATTTAGTCATTTTGCAACCTCCCGAAAATAAAAAACTCACGTCTTAACCGTGAGTTTAATTTTAATTGTGATTATTATATCATTTTTGCAGATTTTTGACGATTAATTGTAAATGGATGAATTTTTATAAATGTACTTCATCAAATCACGTTGATCACTAAATTCATAAGGATCATTCAAAGTAATCGTAATCAAGCGGTGCTTCCCTGGTAGTTGGCCAGTTCCAACAAAACATAGCCCTGCAGCTGGAGTATAGCCGGTCTTTAAACCATCAACGCGCAGACTTGCATCATAGAAGGTCCGCCCCTTAAGCAGGTTGTTGTAGTTATATAGGTTTTGCCCCGCAACCTTGGCCGTACCCCTGCTAGCATCATTTAATACCTTTGGATAATAAGTTAAAACGTGTTGCGCAATTACTGCCAACGCCTTTGCACTTACCATGTTCCCAGCAGTGGCTCCACCAGAATACTTATAACCATAATGAACTAAATCATTATTTTCAAGTCCAGATGGTGAATTAAAGGTCGCAGAAATTCCCCATGCCCTTGCTTGTTTATTCATCATATTCACGAACTGACCATTTGAGCCAGCGACCCATTGTCCCAATGCAATCGTAGCTGCATTTGATGATTGGATCAGTGCTGCTTGATAGAGCTGTTTTACGGTATATTTACGACCAGCAACCAGCTTAAAGCCACCACCAACGTTATTATTGTAACTCATACTCCGTAAGCCAGCATTAGAAGTATCAACGACTTGATTCCAGCCATTCGTCTCCTGTGCTTTTCTAACCACCAGGTACAATGACATTAACTTGGCTGTGGATGCCACCTTCATTTTTTGATTAATGTTTTTAGCATAGATGACCTGTCCGTTCGTAGCATCGATCGCAATTGCAGCCGCTGCATTCTTCATCTTATAGTTTCCAGGAACAATATTATTAGTAGTGATTCCTGATGCACCATCGTCATAGTTATAATCATAATTATAATCAGCACTGACATTAACTGTTTTTGTCGAAACAACATCTAAAAATGGAGTAATTTCTGATGCTGATGCTAATCCGACAACAGCAGTTAATACAATTGCCATCTTTTTAAAATTCTTTTTAAGATCCATTTAACCAACCCTTCTCTGATTTCGATATCCTAAATAATAAGTTAACACCTTAGCACTTTATTAACAATTGATTATTGATAAATGTAAACGAAGTGTTATTTAAGATTTATGCCTGTAATATTCAAACTTGCATTTAAGAAAAAATTAAGTTATACTGTTCTAGTTAATTAAATAGATAGATGTTTGGGGTGCCTTTTTTGGCTGAGATGATACCCATTGAACCTGATCCAGTCCGTACTGGTGGAGGGAAACGTTTTATCAATGGTGTACATATTCCGAAGGGGACCTCAGTATTTGAGGTCCCTTTTTTCTGTCTATCTAAAATAATTGTTTAATTTATTGAAGGGAAGGATTTTCCATGTCTAAAAAATGGAGTCTTAGAAACATTATTTTAATTGCATTGATTGCAATTGTCTGTGGGGTTATTTTCTGGTTGACTAGTTTTATCTATAACGCATTAACACTAGTTTTAACACCAATTGGTCTTGCTCCCGCAGCAAACGATATTTCACTTGGTCTTTGGATCGTTGCTGGTCCATTAGCAGGGGCTATTTTCAGAATGCCTGGTGTTTCCATTTTCTCAGAAGTTGCCGGAGCCGTTGTTGAAATGTTCTTGGGTGACCAATGGGGAGTTATGAACGTTGTCTCAGGTTTAATTCAAGGTGCCGGAGCTGAATTAGGTTTTGCAGTTACTGGTTACAAGAAGTACGGCCACTTCCAATTATTGTTAGGTAGTATCTTCACTACCATCATTACTTTTACTTGGGATTGGTTCAAGAATGGATACAACGCATACGGTTTTGGAATGTTGATCTTCTTATTCATCGTTAGATTTATTTCAATCTGGGTATTTAGTGACCCAATTCCATTGGCCATCAAGAAGCTCCTAAACAGAAGCCACGCCATTGCATAATCATTTTAACGATTCAATGCTTCATAAATTTAAATGAATTTAAAGCACTTATAAAGCCAAGCTTGTAAGTGCTTTATTTTTAAATTACCAGGAGGAATTAACCATGACCACCGTTTCAGTTAGTCATTTTACATTTACCTACCAGCATCGCTCACAACCAGTATTAGAAGACGTGAACCTAACCTTTCCGAACGAAAAAATTAGCTTGATTGCTGGACCATCTGGAACTGGTAAATCGACGCTTTTAAAGTCAATTGCCGGTTTATATCCTGAGTTTGCCAATGGTGATTACACTGGTGAAATTAAAATTGGTGACAAGGAGATCAAAGACATTGCCCCTACTGACTTCAGCGGCTATGTGTCAATGATGTTTCAAAACCCCAATCAACAGTTTACGATGACGAACGTATATGATGAACTCCAATTTGCACTTGAGAATAGACAGTTAGATCCTAAAATCATCCCCCAACGAATCGATGATGCACTAGAATTCGTGAACATCACTAAGTTAAAGCACCGTGACTTGAACGCCCTATCCGGTGGTGAAAAGCAAAAGGTCGCCTTAGCCATCATCATCGCAATGGATTCCGACGTTATTTTATTGGACGAACCATTTGCGAGTCTAGATCGTCAATCGCGAAGTGATCTGCTATATCAATTGACCCGCTTACGTGATCAAAAGAATAAAACGATCATCTTAGTGGACCATGACCTTTCTGGTTACGACAACATTGTCGATACGTTCTTCTACCTGAAACCCAACCAATTTCAAATTCAACAGTTAAGTAATGCAGAGGTCCAAAAACTATTAGTACCATTTGATAATCAAGAGTTAGCGGCCGTCCACTTCCCGATTCCCGATAATAACGAACCAGCCGATCTGATCTTAAACAGTTGTGAACTAAAGCAAAACCAAGGCGTATTGCTAAAGGCTGACCAATTCAAATTTCCAGCAAAGCAAATCACATTGATCACAGGTGAAAATGGAATCGGTAAATCGACCTTGTTCAAAGCTTTAACACGGCTCTTTAAGTATGAGGGTTTGATTTCATATCAGGATAAAGACATCCAAAAGATCCATAAGAAGAAATACCTTTCCCACGTTGCGCTGGTCTTTCAAGATGCTGAAATGCAATTCGTCGACATCACGGTTGAAGAAGAACTATCGCTTTCGATTAAAAACGCGGTCCATCATAATTACTCCAAAGAAGATATTGATGCCATGCTTAAGGCGTTGCAGATCGACGGCAGGGAAAAACAAGTCGTTTACACACTTAGCGAAGGGCAAAAAAAGAAGTTGCAAATCGTCGAGATGTTGATCATGGGAACTGACATTTTATTAATGGACGAACCATTTAAGGGGTTAGATATCAAGTCTCTAGAAACGGTAGTCGAAATGCTAAAAAATGCGAGTCAAAAATTTAACCAAACCATCATCATCATTAGCCATCAACTCAGTGGTTTGGAAACGCTATTTGATTATCACATTCAGTTCAAAGACCAACAACTTACTTATAAGGAGTCGTTATTATGAACACAGCCATTAAATTATTCATGATCATCATCATCGGAGTTGAAATTTCATTTATCCAAAGCGTCCCATTGAACCTTTGTATCTTAGCAGTCAGTTTAATTTACCTCCTGGTCAAACGGGTTAAATTAAAGTCGATCGCATATTTGACCCTGTACCCGATCATTCCAGCCTTTGGACTCTTAATGTCACAAGTTATCTACGGGACCCATGGCGCCATTATCGGATGGGTGCTGTTTACGCGGTTATTCACCTACGTCTGGCTCGGGGCTACCTTTACGATGACTAGCAACATTAAGGACCTCGCATTCACGTTGGAACAAAACTTCAAACTCCCATCCAAGTTCGCCTACGGAGTATTGACCGCATTCAACTTGGTACCAAGGATCATCATCGAAGTCCAAACGATCCGCCACGCCAGTTTAATGCGCGGGGTTACGATGCAACTCTGGTCGCCGAAATTATATTTCAAAGCCATCTTAGCAGCCATTAACTGGTCTAGCGATCTTTCACAAGCAATGATCTCACATGGTTTCGTTGAAGATGCGCCACGGACCCACGTTGAAAAAACCTACGTTCGCTGGACCGACTTTGCTTACATGGCCTTTTGGCTCATCATGGTGCAATTACCAATTTTCATTTTTTAAACTAAGCGGTGAACCTTTCAATCAATTGTTTGTTATAATATAATGATAATTAATAAATAACTTCAGGAGGCTTACTATGACTAACGGAATTAGTAACATTTCAAAGGAAATCATTGATTTTCAAAAGGGCAACGCATGGCCAGATACCCAATTAGCTTTCAACCTACATATCAGCGTTGAAAGATTACACGATATCAAGTCAATGGAAAAGCAACCCACCAACGAAGAAAAAGAATTAATTGAAAACTTCATTGAAAACAACCAAAAAGATTCAGAAGAATAATAAAAAACCAGCCAGTTGGCTGGTTTTTTATTATTCTGGATGATTATTTTTCAATCCATCATCAGTTAAAAACGCTTCTAGATAATCGAACGCTAATTCACCAATTTGATTCAGCGGAATTGATTCTCGTTCTTCCAATCCATCCCGACTATCATCAACTTCTTGAAAATGAACTTGCTTCGTGATCGGTGTAATATCAAGTGGATAACCTAATTTACCCATCCCGCCAGCAGATGCGATTCGTACTAATTGATTTAAATTGATTGCCTGTTCAAGCAGTGACTCTAAAACATCGCTGCCCATATCAAACTCACGTTCATCATTTAAAACGGGCTCTAAAAAAGTATTGGCGTTATGGTTTTCTAAACTAAAGTGTTGGATCAATCGTAAATAATCAGAATCTAAGTAAATGTTTGCAATCATGGTAGTTCTTAATAAGACGTATCCACCAAATTGACCACTCATGGTCACTAAGTTAAAAATGACGTAATCTGAATTGTAATTCACAACGTAGCCAATGTAATAATAACCATTGTCAGCCACCGATTCAATTTCATATAAATGGTGAGTTGCTTTAGATTCAGCATAGACACTATTGATTTGCGGATCACTACCGTTAATCATTGCAGTATTGACCGAGGGGCCGAACAACAATGCTTTATTTTTGGTCAACATCGTTAATTCTTTCCCCAGAAATTCAATCGTTGTAATGTCGCTCAATTTGAAGGTATGCTTAGAGTGATCACTAAAATCGGTTTTATTGATTACCGTAACCGAGACCGCTTCAGAATCGATCTTATCAATAACGCAATTATAAGTATCGTTAACCCGTTCTAAATTACTAATGGTAATCATTACCACTTGGCCATTAACGTAGGAGCGGCCTAATATTTCTAATCGAATACTTGCTAGCTTATCCAGTCGCATCAACTTAGTTTCAGCAATTTCTTTAAAATGATACCGTTTTGCAAGCTCAATGCGGCGTTTCATGTGCCGTAGGTCAGGACTATCTTCAACTTCCACATCATAAACCATCTCGAGGCTTAAATAGACCATCCCATCAGGCATCCCCCATTCATCATAGGTGCGCATGACAAGCTCTTCGCTATCCTCATCCAAAATGTATACATACCCAGTAAAGAAAATTTCATCTAGGCGATAAACATTTACAATTGCATTGCGTTGGTACGCTGCTTTTAAATTATTTAAAACAATTCCCATTCAATCCCCCCGTTATTTTAAGAGATTGCAGTACTCATGTACTGAGCGAGGCGTTGCCCCTTAAGTCCATTGCTAATCCCAACGATTAACTTAATTCGCGCCTTCGGTCCATTCAATCCCCGACAAAGGCTGACTCCCATTTGTTCTAATTCGATTCCGCCACCTTGATAATCATAGATATCTTGGGCCATTCCATTGTAACAACGTGATACTAAAATCACTGGAATTCCACGGTCTAAAATTCTTTGTAACCCAGGTAACGTGGCTGGAGGTAAATTACCAGATCCTAATCCTTCTACCACGAGCCCCTTAGTAAGATCATTGTTCAAAGCGTCAAATAGGGTCTCATCCATTCCAGCAAACGCCTTTAGTAAAAAGATACCTGATTCAACGTGGTCAATATTGAACGCTTCACTTTTGATCAATTCTTGAAAAAAGTATGGTTTGTGTTTACTAATGATACCCAATGGTCCAAAAGTCGGGGTCTTAAAAGTGGCTAGGTTGGTCGTATGCGTCTTAGTAACATAGCGTGCAGTGTGAATTTCGTCGTTCATCACCACTAACACACCCTTGCCGATCGCATCTTCAGAAGCTGCGACCGCCACTGAGCTTTGGAGATTGTATAAACCATCTGAGCCAATCTCATTTGATGAACGCATTGCACCAGTTAAGACCACTGGCAAATGGTTTGGTAAGGTCAGATCCAAGAAATAAGCCGTCTCTTCCAAAGTATCGGTTCCATGGGTAATCACGACTCCATCGATCCCATCTTTTTCAGCCTTTAAGATACGATCCCTTAATTGCAACATTACGCTTGGGGTAACATGTGGGGATGGTAAGTTAAACATTGGATCGTTGATTAGTTCAACCTGGCCATCCAAAGTGACATCATGACTAGCAATCGGGTTTTCTTGATTAGGGATGACCTCCCCATTTTCATCAGCGGACATTGAAATCGTTCCACCGGTATGAATTGCTAAAATCGTCTTCAATTCAATTCCTCCTAATTACCATTTGGTTTATAACACTAATATTAACAATTATAAACTCTATTTCACAAATCTTCATTGTTTTTTAACAAAAAAAATGCTAGAGTAATTTATATTAATAGATGTGCCTATATAATACCAAAATAAGGTTGGTTAGTTTCTACCCACACCCGTAAAGTGTGGACTATAAGCAAAGATGATTGTCGCTTTGTTTACTTTTTTAATCACCACCGTTTGGCCATTATTCCAGACACTTGGAAGGATGATTAATTTGCAAGAGATTCGTTCTGAATCTAAATTTAAAAATGCGTTATTGGGGTTCCAACACCTTTTAACGATGTACTCTGGAGACGTGATCGTACCGCTTTTAATTGGGACCGCATTACACTTCAGTGCCGCTGACATGACGTATTTGATCTCCACGGATATCTTTATGTGTGGGATCGCGACGTTACTGCAATTAAAACGGACCCCACTAACTGGGATCGCGCTCCCAGTTGTTTTAGGGTGTGCGGTTCAATATATCGCACCATTAAAGGCGATTGGTAGTCAATTCGGGATCGGTGCTATGTATGGTTCCGTTATCGGGGCTGGGATCTTTATCTTCTTGATTGCAGGCTGGTTTGCAAAGCTACGCCGCTTCTTCCCACCAGTTGTAACGGGGTCTTTGATCACAGTAATTGGGTTCTCATTGATTCCCGTTGCCGTTCAAGACATCGGTGGCGGTGATCCGACCGCTGCCAGTTTTGGAAATGGGACCCACCTACTAGTAGGGTTAGCAACGTTATTGATCATTATTTTATTAAATGCGTTCGCAAAGGGATTCTTCAAGGCAATTTCCGTGTTGATCGGGATGTTAGCAGGAACCGCGATTGCTGGTGCAATGGGCTTAGTATCATTGAGTGCGATTGGCCAAGCTAGCTGGTTCAGATTGCCAATTCCCTTTTACTTCGGGGTGCCCCACTTTGAATGGTCATCGATCGTAACCGTTAGTTTGGTTGCCTTGACCACCATGGTCGAATCAACTGGGGTCTTCTTCGCCCTTGGTGATATCGTTGAAAGAAAGATCAATAGTGACGACCTAAAGCGTGGGTACCGTGCTGAAGGATTAGCTGCGATTCTAGGGGGGATTTTTAACACCTTCCCATATTCGACCTTCTCAGAAAACGTTGGGGTCGTTCAAATCTCTGGAATCAAGAGTCGTAAGCCAATTTACTACTCCGCATTCTTCTTGTTACTACTCGGGTTATTGCCAAAGGTCGCAGCGATCGTATTGATCATGCCTGACTATGTGCTAGGTGGTGCGATGATTGCAATGTTTGGTCTCGTTGGGGTCCAAGGAATTCGGGTGCTTCAAAAGGTTAACTTTGATGATAACGATAACCTATTGATCGTCGCTGTCTCAGTCGGTTTAGGATTGGGAATCACATTCTACCCCCAAATCCTAAACGCCCTTCCTGATTCAATCAAAATCATCTTGGATAACGGAGTGGTCATTACCAGTTTATCCGCCGTCATCTTAAACGTCATCTTTAACTTCAAAAAACCAGTTGAACAACAACAATAAAATTAAAACGAGGGGCTCAATCTTAATTGATTGAGCCCCTCGTTTTGTTTAGATTCTGATTATAATGATTGTCGGGTTGGGCGAACAATTACTTCACTAACTGACATGTTTGCTTGCGTGCCAATTGCGAATTCAACTGCTGAAGCCACTTGTTCGGGATGTAACCCATCAATTTGTTCAAAGAAATCTTCTGCAAACTTCTTTTGATCAGCATCGTTAATCGAATTGAATAATTCAGTTCCGGTGCTCCCTGGTGAGATGATGGTCGTCTTAATGTTGTTTTCAGCCTGTTCCATTCTAAGCCCGTCCATAATTGCGCGAACTGCGTACTTAGTTCCAGAATAGACCGCACTACTTGGTCCCACCACGTGACCAGCAACGGAATCGGTGGTGATAATGTGACCACGCTTAGCCTTGACCATTTCAGGAAGCGCAGCGGCAATCCCGTTCAAGACCCCCATCACGTTGATGTCTAGCATGTTCTTCCACTCATCACGACGTCCTTCGACTAGCGGAGCGGTTGGCATAATGCCGGCGTTGTTATAAAGGACGTCAATTCTGCCGTATTCACTGATTGCAAAATCGATGACCTTCTTAACTTCAGCAAAGTTAGTTACATCCGCTTCGAATGGATGAATGTTTTGGTTCGGAAATTCATTCTTAATTTCTGTTAAGCGCTCGATCCGCCGCGCTGCAATGATCAACGTTGCGTTGTCCTTTGCCAATAGGCGACTGGTTGCCGCCCCGATTCCAGATGATGCACCCATGATTACAACTACTTTATTTGATAAATCCATTATAATTCCCCTTTTCTTTTTTAGGTTATAATGAATGATAATGGATTCGAGTAACTCGAAGGCAAGCCTTTTATCTCGAAAGGAGCAAATTTATGAACTATTCAGTAAAAGAAGCGGCTGAAAAGCTGGGCATGTCACAACATACAGTTCGCTATTATACCGATCAGGGCCTGGTCCCAAGTCTACAACGGGATGCGCATAACCACCGTCGCTTTAGTCAAAATGCATTGGACTGGCTGAGTGCTTGTCACTACCTTAGGCAAACGGGCATGCCAATCAAGGCCGTTAAACACTATGTTGCCCTGTGCCTACAGGGACATCAATCAATTCAAGAACGGTATCAATTAATTACAAAACAGCAAGCAATTGCTGAACAACAATTGGCCACCGCCCGCAAAAGGCTGGATTTCCTAAATGCTAAGGAAAAAATTTACCGTGAAGAAATGCAGGGAGCACAAAATGATCCGATGAACCCCGATACATGGCAGCCAACTGATAACACCAATCACGAATGTTAAACCAAAAAATGGTAAGCAGCAATCACTCGCTACTTACCATTTTTATTTTGATCTTAAATCACTTTGGATAAGAAATCCTTAGCCCGATCGGTCTTAGGTTCCTTAAAGAACGTTTCTGGATCATTTTTTTCAACGATTTGACCATCGTCCATGAACCAAATTTGGTTGGCCACGTTCTTGGCAAAGTCCATTTCATGGGTAACCACCAGCATTGTCATTCCCTTTTGAGCAAGGTCTTGCATTACTGAGAGCACTTCACCCACCTTTTCAGGATCTAAGGCACTAGTTGGTTCATCGAACAACATTACTTCTGGATGCATCGCAAGGGCTCTGGCAATTGCGACCCGTTGAGCTTGCCCACCAGATAAACTGCTTGGGTAAACATCAGCTTTGTTGTCTAATCCCACTTGTTTCAATAGTTGATGGGCAATCTCAGTTGCCTTTTGATCAGCCATTTTTTTAACTTTAATCGGTGCGACCTTAACATTGTCGAGCACGGTCATGTTGTCAAATAGGTTAAAGCTTTGGAACACCATCCCCATCTTAGTTCTGAGGCTATCTAATTGCTTATCCTTAAGCTTCATTAAGTCCTGTCCATCAAAGTAGACCGCACCAGAAGTAGGCTTACCTAGCATGTTCAGACATCTTAAGAAGGTACTTTTTCCAGCTCCAGAGGGTCCGATCAAAGCAATCACTTGCCCTGGTTTAACTTCAGCATCGATTCCCTTTAACACTAGGTTATTTTTAAATTCTTTTTTAACGTTTTCAACTTTTAAAATATCATTATTCATGTTTTAATCTCCCCTCAAGTAAACTGAGCAATCTGGAAATTCCAAACGTTAGGATGAAGTAAATTACCATTACGATGAAGATTGGTACGACCCCTTGATAGGTATCGGCTTGCACAATTCTTAATTGGTAAATTAAATCGGTAACCCCGATAATCGAAACGATCGAACTTTCCTTGATCAACGAAACGAATTCATTTCCTAACGCTGGTAGGATGTTCTTAATTGCTTGGGGTAGCACAACAATTTGCATGGTTTGATTACTTGAGAACCCAAGTGATCTAGCAGCTTCACTTTGGCCATCATCAATCGATTCAATCCCACTTCTGATGATTTCAGCAACGTATGCCCCGGAATTAATAAAGACAGCGATAATCCCAGATGCTAGTGCAGGAACGTTAACGATCGTTCCTAATCCGAAGTAGACAAACATAATTTGAACCATTAAAGGCGTTCCTCTAATAAATTCAATGTAGGCAACTGCAATTCCGTGGAACAATTTGTTCTTGGATAGTCTCATCAATGCCAAGATGATTCCTAAGATCAACCCCAAGATCGTCCCGATAATGGAGATCAAAATCGTGTATTCAGTCCCCTTGATGAAGTAATCCTTATAGTTGTACATTTGTTGCCAAACGGAAATCTTTTGGCTTTTTGCACCCTTACCCATTTCCTTGGAAGCGGCAGGAATGAACTTCTTTTCAAATTCATCACTCTTGTTCGATGCTTCAATCGTCTTGTTAGCGGCGTTCACCAACGATGTTGCACCCTTATGGAAGGCCACTACGTTTTGGGCCTTAGCAGTATTGAACTTAGCATCAATGGCCTTGATACCAGGGGTATTAGCAGCATATGCTTCCCCAGTTGCACTTTCAACAGCCACCGCCTTGACCTTATTGGTCTTTAGCGCTAATACTAAATCGTTAACACTTTCCATTCCCTTTAGGCTTGGATCCTTAACTTGTTGCTTTACCAAATTATATTGAGTACTTCCAGTTTGCACCCCAACTGGTTGGCCCTTCAAGTCCTTGTATGACTTGATCGAATTATCATTTGAATTAATCAACAAGCTTTGGCCACCATTGTAATAAGGAATCGTGAAATCAACACTCTTCGCTCTTTCTGGTGTTTTGGTCAATCCAGCGATGACCATGTCGACCTTTCCAGTCTGAAGCGCAACCAATAATGAATCAAAGCTCATGGATTTAATCTTAAGCTTTACACCCATATTTTTAGCAATTTGCTTTGCTAATTCAATATCAGCTCCTAAAACCTTAGCTTGACCACCTTCATTTTTAGTAAATTCATAAGGTGGATAATCTGGGGCCGTCCCCATTACGATGGTCCCCTTCTTCTTAATGTTTGCTAAATAACTATCACTTGCACTGGCATGTGCTTGTGTATATGTATTTTTATTCATGAATCCAGCAAACATACTGAACGTCATAATAAAAACCATTAATAGTTTAACAACTTTACCCTTCATAAAAATCAAAACCCCTCTTGTTTATTTATACTATTATAATAACACTGCATGTAATAATATGCAATATATTTCTTAAATCAAGTGATAAATATACATAATTTGCATATCTAATAAATCGCATTTGAGTAAAGAAGGGCCAATACTGTAAAATAGTTAGTAAGGAGTTGATCATGTGAATAGATACTACCAACCAAAGGACTCTAAAGATGCCATGCGTTACATCGAAAAACTGTTCAATAGTTATAAAGATGAACCACTTACCCAGGAATTATTGAAATACCACCAAAAATTAATTCAACAAATTGCTACTAACGTGGTTCCAGTCGCTCAACAGGAACAAAATCAAAAACGGGTTGATTCAGCCCATGAAATGGAAAAGGTAATGCAACAGTGGATTCGTGCTAAATTAATGGGCCAACCCTTCAATGGTCGAATGCACCATTTTAAATTTGAAGCTAATGGAAGCCGAAATAAATTCAAACGGCATCACGTAAAACTAAATGGTAATTCTAATTTACGATCAAGTCGTCATTAGTCTTGCAGATTGGTTAATAATCATTTAGTATTAACATCATGAGGTGATAATTAAATGAAGAGTAAGATCGAACGCGAAGAACGTAAAAAAGCAATCGTTGATATGAATAGCTTTTTATTAACATATGCTGTTAACATTTTACCAAGCGGAAACAAAGACATCGCAGGGACCGTATATAATGCTCTTAAAAGCGATTTAACTGGTTTAGATGCGCTATTCAACGATGGTGGAATCGGTAGAACCCTTAAGTTCACTGATATCGCTGCTGGTTGTGCGCGAAACTTATACGATTTAGAACCAGCACAAGCTGATGCAGAAGGTAAGAAGATTACCGAAGAAGCAGTTGCTTATCTTGGTAATAATATCGATTCATTTAACCACTGGCTAAGTGAATAACAAAAAAATCATCCAAATGGATGATTTTTTTTATGCTTGTAAATCGGCCTTCGCCTGTTGAATTTGTTTTTTAACCTGTTCAAATCCGGTTCCACCGAGTGAATTTCTTCTTTTAACAGCGGTTTCTGGCTTTAATTCTTCATAAATATCAGAATCAATCAATTCTGAATACTTTTTAAAGTCTGATAGCGGAACGTCTTGAAGATTGATGTGTTTTACGATGCAATCATAAACGATTTTACCTACGATTCCATGGGCCTGTCTAAATGGCATCCCCTTGGTTGCTAAATAATCAGCCAATTCCGTTGCGTTCGAAAAATCATTGGTAGTTGCATCATACATATTTTGCTTCTTTACCGAAATACCCTGAAGCATGTGCATAAATATTTTAATAGATGGGATAATTGTGTTGAATGCATCGAAAACGCCCTCTTTATCTTCTTGTAAATCCTTATTATATGCTAATGGTAATGACTTCATTGTTGATAATAAGCCAATCAAATCACCGTAGACCCGACCAATTTTTCCTCTGATCAATTCAGCCATGTCTGGATTCTTCTTTTGCGGCATGATTGAACTTCCAGTGGTGTAGGCATCGCTGATTTCAATGTAATTGAATTCGTAGCTAGCCCACATACTGATTTCTTCACAGAATCTAGATAAGTGCATCATTAAAATTGAAGCATTGCTTAAAAATTCTAGTGCGAAGTCACGGTCAGAAACAGCATCGAGTGAATTAGCATAAACCTGACTAAAGCCAATTTCCTTGGCCGTCATTTCCCGATCGATTGGGAACGTGGTCCCAGCTAATGCTGCCGCCCCTAGTGGTGACATATCAGTATGGTGTTCGTTAAATTCGAACCGTTCACAATCCCGCTTGAACATTTGATAATAAGCCATCAAATAGTGTCCATATGAGATTGGTTGAGCGTGTTGTAAATGGGTATAGCCTGGCATAATGGTCTCAACATTTTGTTCTGCCATCGTTACCAATGTTTCTTGAAGCCCCTTTAACAACTCGATCACTTTTGGTAAGCGCCGTTTCACGTAGAGGTGAAAATCAACCGCAACTTGATCGTTTCTAGACCGTGCCGTGTGTAACTTTCCAGCGACTGGACCAATGCGATCAGTCAAGATCGATTCAATATTCATATGAATATCTTCGTTTTCATAGCTGAAATGCAGGTTGCCCTTCGCAAGGTCCGCCTTGATATCATTCAGCCCCGCTTCGATCTTATCTGCATCCGCTTGGTCGATGATCTTAGTCTTAGCCAACATGTGCAAATGGGCAAGTGAACAAGTAATATCTTCGTCAGCCATGAGTTGATCGAAGTAAATCGAAGCGCCAAATTGGTCAACTTCCTTACTTGTTGGGGTCTGGAACCGTCCGCCCCATAACTTTTTATTTGCCATCTTCATCTTCCTCTTTCTTAACGGTTACGTATTCTGGCTGCTTAGCGTTTTGCTTGTTAATGCTATCCATCAATGCGTGTTGCTTGTTCTTGATTTTCACTTGGGAGTAAACCTTAGTTGGCAAGCTCCATAACTTGATGAAACCAGCAGAAGCTAATTGATCAAATGAATCTGATGAAGTGTAAGTAGCTAAGTTATCATCGTAAAGGGAGTTGGTTGACTTCCGACCAAGGATAATGATGTTACCCTTGAACAACTTCAATTTGATGGTCCCACTAACGTCTTTTTGAGTACTGTCAATAAAGCTCTTTAAAGCATCCATCAATGGTGAGAACCAAAGGGCATCGTAGACCATGTTGGCCATCTTTTCTTCGATCGTAGGCTTGAAGTGAGCAACGTCTTTTTCAAGCGTTAAATCTTCTAATTCCTTGTGGGCCTTTAGTAGGACAAAGGCAGCTGGTGTTTCATAAACTTCTCTGGACTTGATGCCGACCAACCGATTTTCAACGTGGTCGATTCTACCGATTCCATGTTCACCGGCAACCTTGTTCAAGGCTTCGATGATTTTTTCAAATGACATTGGCTTGCCATCAAGGGCAACTGGAATTCCTTGTTTGAAGTCGATATCAACAATTGCGGGAGTGTCTGGTGTCTTTTCAATTGGGTTAGTGATTCCAAAGGCATCTTCTGGTGCTGGGTTCCATGGATTTTCAAGAACCCCACATTCGTTGGCCCGTCCCCAAATATTAGCGTCGATTGAGTATGGTGAGTCTAAGTCAATTGGAATTGGAATATTGTGTTCCTTTGCGTAGTTAATTTCTTCTTCTCTAGACCAGTGCCAATCTCTAACTGGGGTTAAAACATCCAAGTTTGGATCCAAGTTATTAACAGCAGTTTCAAATCTAACTTGATCGTTTCCCTTCCCAGTACAACCATGGGCAACTGCGGAAGCACCTTCCTTATGGGCGATTTCAACTAACTTCTTACTAATTAATGGTCTGGATAGTGCTGAAACAACGGGATATGCATTTTCATACATTAAGTTCCCCTTCAATGCGTAAGATAAGTAATCATTAGCAAATTCTTCGAGTCCATCAATCACGTAAACTTCGGAAGCACCAACCTTAAGGGCCTTTTCCTTCACCTTCTTAAGGTCTTTTCCTTCCCCAACGTTGATACAACAAGCAATTACGTCGTAACCCTTGTTAATCAACCAAGCAACTGAAACTGAGGTATCTAATCCACCGGAATATGCTAAAACAACTTTCTTTTTCATAAATATGCACCGTCTTTCGTTCAATTTGATTTATTATTCATTATAATATCACTTCAAATGAATAAATACAACCTAAAATCAAAATAAATTGATTAAATATGTATTAATTAATAAAATATGTGCATATTTAGCCAATTAAATAGTTTCAAATGATTGCTTTAATGTTCAAGTTAAATTGGCTATAATAAAGTTATTCAACTTCAATCATAAAAAAAGACCACCAACGGTGATCTTTAAATTTATAAATAAATAGGAGGCAATCTCCAAATGAAACTAATCATTGGTGAATTAATTGGAACATATTCAATGCTCACACTTGGATTTGGAATCAGTGAATTAATTAACTACTTTTTATACCCGAAATTACAAACTAGGTACATTACTGGTCTTTACTGGGGATTAGGCATTTATTTTTCATCACTGCTCACCGGACTAATCTTTGGAACATCGAATTTTAACCCTGTCTTTTCAATTGTTCAGGCGGTGAATGGCCAAATTTCATTTTTGGTCATGCTAGGTGAAATCATTGCCCAAATCATTGCTGCCTGGCTTGCCGCCCAAACCACTTGGACGATTTGGGAACGCTGGTTATACACCCTGCCAATTAACTTGAACTTTTATGCAACCGTTCCTAGTAATGTAAAACACCACTTACGCAACTTTCTCTGGGAAGCTGGCGGGACCGCGGTGATTGCGATTAATTCACAAGTAATTGGCCTCTTTAAATTCAATTCGTTTATTAACATTACGATTTCATCATTAGTGGTAGCCTGCTGCATTACCGTTATTTGTCCAATTACGGGTGCTGCATTTAACCCTACCCGAGACTTGGTTCCACGAGCATTTTTTTCACATAAATTTAACCAAGCCTTGTCACAATGGCACTACGCATGGATTCCCACGTTAGGTCCAATTACTGGGGCCGCCGTAATTATCATTATTAAGAAAATAATCGTTGCCTTCTAATCAAAAATAAATTCCATCCCACAGGCATTGATTCCAGCGTGAATCGAAACAATTGCGCTGGTGTACATAATATGGACTTCTACATCTGGAAAAACCGCTTTGATCTGTTCTTCAACGAACTTCGCAAAATCAATGCTGCCAGTATAACTAAGCCCGACGCGCTTTAATTGCTTATCGCTAATCGATTGCACATATTCACGAACCCACTTTTTAAGGGTCTTATTTCCACGCCCCTTAGCTTCAACATCCAAGTCTTCGTTAGTCAAACGCAAAACCACATGCAGGTTGAATAGCTTAGAAAGGAGGCCCTTGACCCGACTGATACGGCCACCACGTTCAAGATTTTTAAGGGTACTGACTGCAATGTACAATTGACTATTATCAATAATTTGATTTACTGCTGTTACAATATCGGAAACGCTAGCATTTCCTGAATGAGCCATTTTTGCGGCTGTAATCACCTCATACCCCAAGTTTTGATCGGTCGTATGTGAATTGATAACAGTCACCTTATCTTCACCGACCATCCGTGCGGCTTGCTGGGCGGCATTAATGGTACCACTCAATACTTCGGTCATATGGATAGAAATGACGTAACTACCATCTTTGGTAAGGTCTTCATATGCTTGAATAAAATCACCAATCGCAGGTTGGCTAGTGGTTGGAAAATCTTTATCGGGATTATCTTCAATGTAATTAACCAATTGTTCACCAGTGATTGTGGAGCCGTCTTTATAAACCTCGTCTCCAATCAATACATTTAATGGAACCACGGTAATCCCATATTGCTTTGCCTGTTCTTCAGTGATCAATGAGGTTGAATCCGTAACAATTTTAATCATCTAAATAATCTCCTTCAGTTTTAATCTATATTCCTATTTTAATGGATATTGAATTAAAATGATAACATTAGATGAATTTATTATTAACAAATCTACTTATAGCAAATATAAATCGTTAAGGAGTAAAAATATGCCAGCCATTAAAATCGGGGTTCGTGATTTAATCAAGTTCACCCTCAGAAGTGGTGACTTGAACACCCGTTTGAATAGTCAAAACACTAGTAAACAGGGAGCTTACATTCACCGGATAATTCAAAATCAACATAGTGAAGCTAATTATGAATCTGAAAAATACCTGGAACAATCGGTTACCATCAACAACCATGAATACTTAGTTAATGGTCGTGCAGATGGTGTCATCATGAACAAAACGCCAATTATTGAAGAGATTAAAACCTCGGATATTGATTTTAAAGAACTCCCTAACAGCGTTTTAAATCTATACTGGGGCCAAGTTAAAATTTACGCCCATCTCCTAATGGCTAATGAGCCAGATGTTAAAAAGGTGACATTGAAGCTAACTTATATTCAGACTCCTAAACAGCTCCCGACCACTAAGACCGAATCGATCACTGCTAAGCAAGCCCAACGTTTCTTTGACTCGGTTATCAATGAATACCAAGAATGGCTTGAATTAAGTGAAAAATTGACCCACCAAAGAATTGAAAGTGCTAAACAGTTACAATTTCCGTTCGCAAAGTTCAGAAATGGCCAACGGGATTTGGCGGCGGTCGTTTATAAAAGCATCGTGTTAGAAAAACACCTTTTTGCAGAGGCCCCGACTGGAACCGGTAAAACGATTTCGACACTGTTCCCAACGATCAAAGCAATGGGCGAACAAGTAGTTGATAGGTGTTTTTACCTTACCGCTAAGCAAAGCACCAGACGCGTGGCAGAGGATGCAATGACGTTGATGCTCAATAAGGGCTTGAACACCAAAAGCATCACGTTAACCGCTAAGGAACAAATCACGTTCGCTGCTGAAAAGGACTTAAAGCCTGCAGATAACCCGTATATGATCGGTTATTATGATCGGCTCAAGCCAGCTTTAAAGGATGTTTTAAACCACAATCAGCACATTAGTAAAAAATGCGTGGAAAAGTATGCTGAAAAGTATAAAATCGATCCATTCGAATTTTCACTCGATTTAAGCGAATTTTGTGATGTAATCATTGCTGATTATAACTATCTTTTTGATCCACAAGTTCACTTGGCACGCTTTTTTAGCGTTCCTAATAAGCAAAATTGCTTTTTAGTCGACGAAGCACATAACCTAGTTGACCGCTCTCGTGAGATGTATTCGACTGAGATCAATAACGCTGGTTTAGCCGATTTAATCGAAAGGCTGAATCAATCCCCAGCCAAAAATAAAAAAGTAGTTCAGAAGATTCAAGCCATCAAAACAGATTTTGATCATTACTATCGATTATTGGGAAAGGAAAAGGCTGAGACAATGGTCTTTGAAGAATCACTCAATAACATCATCAAATCATTAAACGAAGCTGCGATCGAAATTCATAAATGGCTTCCTAACCAACCCGATAATGTTACGACCGATGCCGTGACAGATTTTTACATTAATTGCTTGAACTATCTCAAAATTAATGATTTATACGATTCAAAGATCTATCGAACCAGATTGATCCGTGAGGGGCTCATCATTACATTTCGCCAGTTTTGTATGGATCCAAGTAAGTTCATTGCAGAGACCCTTAATTTAGGTGGTAGTACCATTTTCTTTTCAGCCACCCTCTCCCCAATGAATTACTATCAACGGGTTTTAGGCAATGAAGAGGATAGTATTAGCTATCGATTACCATCCCCATTTCCACCCGAGAACCAATACGTTTTAACAACTAGTTCGATTCAAACCACTTATCATAAAAGAAAAGATAGCATCCCCCAGATCTATAACATGATCAAAGCAATGGTGCATTCTAAACCTGGGCACTACCTCTTCTTCTTTCCTTCGTTCAAATACCTAGAAACGGTGTATGAATTTTTTAGAAATCACCCCATCAAAGAAAAACTAGTGGTCCAATCACGGAACATGGATCTAAAACAACGGGAGCAGTTTTTAAATTACTTTGCTAATCACGATGAAAGCCCAACGTGTGGGTTTGCGATTCTTGGTGGTATTTTCGCAGAAGGCATCGACCTTATTGGTAATCAATTAATTGGCGTTGGAATCATTAGTGTCGGCCTCCCTGGCTTGAACGAGGAAAATAACTTAATTCGCGATTATTTTGATGCCGAAAACGGGAATGGTTTCACCTATGCATATCAACTTCCTGGTTGGAACCACGTTGTTCAAGCCGCCGGGCGATTAATTCGGACCGCAAGCGACTTAGGAACGATCGTATTAATGGACCAACGTTTTAATCAATCACGATATCGGAAGTTATTCCCTAGTAGTTGGCGATTTAGTGATAACGTTACCACCCCTCAAGAATTAACATATCAGATCAATTCATTTTGGGATTATCACCATCAAAAATAACCCCCATTAGGCAAAACCTAACGGGGGTTATTTTTAGATTAGATAGACTAGTTTAAAAATTCAGCTTCACGGGCGATACAAACGGCAGCGGGAACAACAAAGTCCTTTTGAACCACCGTTAATTTACCATTATCAGCATTGCGTTCGTAAACCGTTCCATTATCGGATTCTTGGTTCACAACCACTACGAGACTTTCATCAGCATTGAAATTAAAATCACGGGGAAAGTCACCTTCAACAGAAGCGCGTTCAACAAACTTAAGACTGCCCTTAGCGTCTGATTCAAAAACTGCAATCGTATTGTTACCACGGTTCGATACGTATACAAAGCGACCATCACTTGAAACACGGATGGCAGCACAACCATTATGAGCAGTCCAATCTTCTGGGATCGTGGAGTGCACTTCGCGAACGGAGAATTGACCAGCTTGTTCATCATAGTCTAAGACAGCGACGTTACTACTTAATTCTCCAACTAAGTAAGCAACCCCCTTCTTAGCATCGAAACGAATATGACGAGGGCCAAAGCCATCTTCCATTTCTAAGTAACTCACTTCGCTTAATTTACCATTGTCACTTACATCGTATAAATAAACGCGATCTTGGCCTAAATCAACGACTACTAAGCGACCATCTGGAGTTAGGTCAGCAAAGTGTGGATGAGGACCATCAGCTTGTTCTGGACGGGGACCCATTTCGCCTTCGTGCTTTACTTCGTCTACCTTTGCAAGGGTACCGTCTGAAGCGATCTTGTAAACGTTGATCACACCAGTATGATAATTAGCAGTGTAGACTAATTGACGTCCTTCATCGACTGAGATATAAGCGGGATTGGTACCCTTATCGTAGTCAGTTTCGATCGTTCCTGATGGGCGTTCCTTACCATCTAAAACTAAAACTCCACCATGAACATCGTCGCCGTTGACCGTTTTGGCAACGGAGTAAATAACGTTTTTCTTTGATAACGTCACATAGGTTGGGTTAGTCGCCTCCGCAACTAATTGTAAGTTTTGCAATTTCTTTTTATCAGTGTCTAATTCAACTTCATAAAGCCCTTTACTGGCACGTTTAGTGTATGTTCCGATTAAAAATTTTTCAATCATCATCATTCGTCCTTTTCTTTTTTATTTTATTATTTCATGTTTATATTATCACATATTTTAATTTAAAAACGAAATGATACCACCATCACAAATTAGAATTTGACAAAATATTTAAATCTAAATATAATAATCTTAAATATAAATTAAGCGTCGATGAGAAAAAGTAATTAGTAATGCACATTCAGAGAGTCTATGGTTGGTGTAAATAGATTGGCATTTACTAATGAACAATGGTCTTTGAGCTTTTCACTAGTGAATAATTAGCTAGTGACGACTGCCACTCGATACCGTGGACCGAAATGAATCCGTTTCGGACTGAGGTTGATTTTTTATCAACAAACTAAGGTGGTACCACGAGCATTCGTCCTTTTTGAGGGCGGGTGCTTTTTTTATTTGGAAGGAAGGATTTAAAATGGAGAAGCAATCATTCACTAAGTCGATGGAAAGTCGACATCTAATTACCCTTAGTTTAGGAGGGGTAATTGGAACTGGGATTTTTATGAGTTCAGGATATTTAATTCAATCTGCGGGAGCAGTTGGAACGATCATCGCATATGGCATCGGTGCATTATTGGTATGTTTGGTAATGCTTTGCCTCGGTGAATTAACCGTCCATGATCCCAACACAGGTGCATTTCACCGCTACGCCAGTAAGTATATCAGTCCAGGAGTTGGCTTCGTAACCGCTTGGTTATATTGGTTGACCTGGACGATTGCATTGGGATCTGAGTTCGTCACCCTCGCAATTTTGGTGCAAAAATGGTTCCCGACACTGCCGACTTGGTTATTGACAATTATCTTTACCGCCATCATCTTCGCCATTAATTCTTTTAACATCACATTCTTCAACCGCGCGGAATTTTGGATGTCAATCATCAAGGTATTAGCGTTAGTGGCGTTTATCATCATTGGATTAGGCATGATTTTTAAAATCGTTCCCGTCCACCACGCAAACTTTGCCCCGTTCTTCAAGGAAATCATAAAGCCTGGATTATTTCCGAACGGTTTTGCACCGATTTTTTCAGTTATTTTAGCCGCTAACTTTGCATTTTCAGGAACCGAAATGATCAGTGTCGCTGCTGGTGAAACTGATAACCCTAAGAAGGCGATTCCAAAGGCAATTTTTCAAACGTTAGTCATTTTAATCGTATTATTTATTGGGACCATCGTAATCATGGGGGCGCTCTTACCGCAAAAATCAGCAGCCCTAACCGACAGTCCCTTCATTGCCGTCCTTGAGAATTGTGGAATTCCATACGCTAGTGATATTATGAACTTCATTTTATTCATTACCGTTTTATCAGCTGCTAATTCAGGGGTCTATGCGGCTTCTCGAATGATTTGGTCACTTGCTGATCAAAAGACGCTCCCCAGTCGATTAGCTAAGCTAAGTAAACACGGGATTCCAGTATATGGACTGCTATTGACCATCCTAGGGGGGCTGTTAGCACTCTTCTCTAGTATTTATTCACCCAAGTTAGTCTACCTAGCGCTGTCCGCAATTTCATCATTTGCGGTCGTAATGGTCTGGCTAATCATCGGCTGGGCCCAATTGAACTTCAGAAAGCAATTCTTAGCCGCTGGCCACAAGCTCGATGAACTCAGCTACAGGGCGCCTGCATATCCCCTGGTGCCATGGCTAGTCATCATCATCTGTGCAATTTCGCTAGTCGGGATTGCCTCTGATCCGAACCAACGCATTGCCCTAGAGGTCGGGGTTCCATTCTCGATCATCTGTTATGGGTACTATCAACTAATCTACCGTAAAAAATTAAACCAAACTAATGGAGGAATTCAAAATGAGCAAAATTAAAGAATGGGCAACAAAACAAAATAACATCCTTATCGACTGTGCAATGTCATATGGACTAGAACAACGTAACATTGAGTTAAACAACAAGCTCTGGACAGCTAGCGCGCTGGATAGCCACCCAGACGTAGTGAAACAGATCCACAAGGACTACTTAAATGCTGGTTCGAACTTGACCGTTACTGACACTTACCAAGGTAGTGTGCCTGGGTTCGTAGGCGCTGGCTATACTGAAGAACAAGCCGTGGCGCTGATCAAAAAATCAGTTCAATTAGCTAGAAGCGCCCAAGCTGAAGTCAACGTTGAACAACAAACCTGGGTCGCTGGAGCAATCGGGCCTTACGGAGCATTCTTAGCTGACGGTTCTGAATACGTTGGTAACTACGGTGTTAGCGAAGAAAAACTGATTGATTTCCATCAAAAACGACTTGCTGCACTCGTTGAGGCGGGCGTTGATCTGCTTGCCTTCGAAACGATTCCAGACATTACAGAATTAAAGGCGATCAAGCAGTTATTAAGTCAATATCCAAACGTCGATGCATTTGTTTCATGCTCGATCAAGGATGCCCACCACATCAGTGATGGCACCGACCTATTAAAAGTGCAAGCCCTTTTGGAAACCATTCCGAACGTAATTGCATACGGCTTCAATTGTAACCACCCTGAATTTACGGTCCCTGGGTTAAAATACCTAACGGAACATCAAACTAACGATGACCAATCATTCATCGTCTTTCCAAACTCAGGTGCACATTATGATCCATCAACAAAAGAGTGGTCCGAAAGCACTGGATTTAGCTTTGGAGCTGCCGCTAAGGAATGGAAAGCAGCCAATGCTAAATGGATTGGCGGTTGTTGTGAAGTCTCCGTTCAAGATGAAATTGACATGAAAGATGCTTTATTTCCCCAAACCAGCAATGTAAAATAGGTTTATATCCTATTAGTGGAGATGTTAATTTTGAATCATTTTGAGGGTCTACACCCGATTATAACGGCTCATTATAACTTGGACTGGTTAACCAAATTCAAGCTGACATCCGTTGCCACAATGCAAAAATCATTGATGAAACCAGCTGACGTTGTAACCACTAGTACATTCATTAATGAAACGATGCGTAACGTAATGGCTGGCAAACAATTAACTTGGGGCATTGGCACTAAACAAGGCGATCTAATCGGCATTATTAACATTACTAATCTAAATCAGAATGCCGTTGACGTTACCACCCAAGTGATCCCTGAATTTAAAAATGCGTTGATTGAAGAGGAAGTGCAAAAAAGCATTACTAGCCTCTTAAATGGTATCAATCGAAAAATCGGTTCATGGAAGTCTTAAAAACGAGTCAAACCCTTTCAAGATCCTATTCTAATTCTCAATTAGGATGGGGTCTTTTTTGATTGGAATTTTAAAGATTTATTACGTTCAAGGCAATTGATTGATTATTTAGCTAAATTCATTTATATTATAAAATAAGTGTAATTAATTAATAATTATTATAAAGTGGCAGGAGGTTAGCAATATGAAAAATGAATCTGTTTACGACAAGTCCATTGCCATCTTAAAAGAAAACCATGTTAGAATTACCCCACAGCGTCAGATTATCTTGAAATATCTGATCAATCACCATAATCATCCATCTGTTGAGACCATTTACAAGGCCCTTGAAAAAGATTTCTCTAACCTTAGTATGGCAACCGTTTATAATACGCTGCGACTCTTTGAAGACTTAAACATCATTATTCAGCTTCCCAATAAAGATGGTGGGGTCCGATTTGATTTCTTTGGCACTCCACACTTTCACGCCATTTGTGAAAACTGTGGTAAAATCATGGATATTACATATCCCCGTTATCAAGAACTCGACACCGAGCTTCAAGATATTACCAAAAACCAAGAACCAGATTTCACCCCTACTAAGTCTAAAATTGAAGTCTACGGACTTTGTAAGGAATGCCAAGCTAAATTAAAGCCATAAAAAAAATCAGATTGAAAATTAAATTTTCAATCTGATTTTTTATTATTGATTAACCCAAGAAGTTTCTCAACTTAGCTTGGCGTTCGATTAACATGGTTCTAGTTTCTTTATCATTGATCCGATCTAAGTCGGCTGCTAATTCAGCATGTTTTGCTTGGTCAGCATCAGTTGGACCAGCTTGGATATCAAATAATTCATCCAATGCTAATACGTCCTTTTCGACTGCTTCCCAGGCTGGGTTTTGCTTCTTTAAGGCCTTCATTGCAGCTGGACTGTAGTACTTAGCAACGTGAGCGAAATCGTGACGAATGTTTGGATAGTACTTAACAAGCGTTTCGAATTCTTTCTTGCTCAATTGTTGTAATACGCGACCAGTTCCGATCAATTCTGGTGGCACCCCTACTGAATAGAGAGCTCCAGTAAATGTGATTGCCCGTGGCATCTTGTAACCATCGACATCCCGTGAGTAACCAATGATTCCAACGTGTTGGTGTCTGTCACGCCGCTTTGGAAAGGCGTCGAACACTGGTTGGAGATCATTGATCAATGGATCTAGTGTTTCGTGATATTGCTTAGCAGTCTTACCAGCAATGCTCAACAATACTTTTTGGTCTTCATCCTTAATTGGATGGAATTCGTTCTTTTGTAAACCAGTCCGTAACTTTTCAATTGCTGGTTTAACTACGTCTAATGGATAGTCGTATCTAAATGCAGATTGAATCGTTGCGGTCTTTAGACCAGGGAATTCTTGGAGGTAGCGATCGATCATTAATGGTGAAAGCCCCCCTCTAAAGATGGTACTACCAGTTCCTGCGATTGGGTAAACTGGGAGGTTTGATTTTTCAGAAAATTCAGCTAACTTAGTTAAAGCTAACTTGTTTCCGATAATACTATTAATGAATCCGTTGGAAAGGGCAGAATCTGACCCAGCCAAGAATACACGCACGTAAGGCACTTCACGGTTAAAGTGTTCCTTGTAAAGTTCAACGAACTTACTTAGGACCTTAGGAGCATTTAATTGGGCTTCAAAACTTTCAAATAATGGGATCATTTGAAGTGTATCAGCATTCTTAAAGCCTTGACTAAATTCCTTGTCCTTAAAGTGTGCTAATCGAGAGAATTTTTCTTCCATTTCAAAGAGTTGATCAGCGGATTGAGTCATTGGTAAAATCGCTTCGAACAATGGACGGTTTTCAAATCCAAGGTCACGAGCAAAATCTTCAGCTAATAACATGGTCGTCATTGCTTGCATTAAGCTATAACCTTTTTCTTCCCAAATGTTAGGTAAACGGAAAGTTAAGAACTTATCCTTGCCAAGTGGGTGTTGCTTGAAATATTCATAGTGTTCCGTGTAAAGCCGACTAATTACTGAAGCATCGGCATGCTTACCTTCCCAGTCCCACATGTATTCGTCAGCATTCAATCGCGAGAAATTTTCGTATGCTTCATCAATTTCACGTGATGCTGAAACGAATGGACGAGTATGCTTAAAGAATGGAATGTTTGCGTTATCTGGGTGCTGAGTACCCATAATGTTTGGAATCTTGCGACTCAAAATAAAAACCCCCTATTAGTTACGAAAATTGATTTTACTTAGCCTGGTAATGGTCTTCTGGAACGTGAACGAGGTCTTGTTCTACCAATCGTTCTGCGTTTTCAACTGTGTTCCAAGCTGCTCCCTTTAAGAGGTTATCAGCAACGACCCATAAATGAAAAGCACCCTTATTTTCTTGATCTGGACGCACCCGACCAACGAATGTTTCACGATGACCTTCAGCAGTTAGTGGTTGTGGGTATACTTGGTGGTCAGGATCGTCTTGGAGCGTTACCCCATCTGCATCCCGAATTGCAGCCTTGATATCATCAACGGTCGCATTCTTGTCTTCAACTTCAAAGTAAACCGATTCACCATGTGAAATTGGCACTGGGACCCGTACACAGGTAGCAGTCACCTTAATATCACTAGCATCCATGTCGTTTAACATAATTTTCTTAGTTTCATGGATCATCTTCCATTCTTCATGGGTGTAACCATCTTCTTCGAAAACATCGATTTGTGGTAAGAGGTTAAATGCTAATGGGTAGTGTTTCTTATCGCTAGCAGTTGGTAAGATATTGGATTCCATCTTCTTGCCATCAAGGTAGTCTTGGGCTTGTTGATAAAATTCATTTAAAGCTGATTGACCAGCACCAGATGCTGCTTGATAAGTAGATACCACGATCTGCTTCAAACCAAATTTCTTAAAGACTGGTTGGAGTGCCACTACCATTTGGATCGTTGAACAGTTAGGGTTTGAAATAATCCCCTTGTGGTTCTTTAATTGTTCAACGTTGACTTCTGGAACCACCAATGGCACTTCTGGATCCATTCTATAAGCACTGGTGTTATCAACACACACGGCGCCACGCTTAACAGCTTCTGGTAAGAATTTCTTTGAAGCCGCCCCACCAGCAGATGCAAGCACTAGGTCAACGCCATCAAAGGATTCTGGAGTTGCTTCTTCAACGGTCACTTCTTGGCCCTTAAATTTCATTTTTTTACCAGCAGAGCGCTTCGAAGCTAAGAGCTTGATGTTCTTAACGGGAACCGTAGAATTAGCTAATTGATCGATCATCCGCATTCCAACGGCACCAGTAGCACCTAGAATTGCGACATTATATTCTTTCATATTAAATCATCCTTTGTTTTAGATTTGTTGAGCTAGGAATTTTTCAATTCTGTCCATGGCTGTCTTGATATCTTCATCTGAAGCAGCGTAAGACATCCGAATGTAGCCTTCACCACCAGGACCAAATGCACTTCCTGGGATCACACCGACCCTAGCTTCACGAGCTAGAGCCAATCCAAATTTAACATCGTCTTGTTCCAAATTAGCAGGAATCTTAGCAAAGATGTAGAAGGCCCCTTGTGGTAAGGCAGTCTTAAAGTTCATCTTTTCAAGACGGTTGCTAATGTAATCACGCCGTTTTTCGTAAATTGCACGCATTGAAATCGGATCATCAAGTCCATTTTGTAATGCTTCTGCCGCAGCAGCTTGGTCGATGTCTGAAGGACAAGTAACCATAAATGCATGGGTCTTGGTAATTTTTTGTACGATTTCAGCAGGTCCAGCAACGAAACCAATCCGCCATCCAGTCATTGCGTGGGACTTAGAAACCCCATTAATGTGAATTGTTTGTTCTGGAATAAATTCAGCGATTGAGTGGTGTTCAACACCATAAGTTAATTCACTGTAAATTTCATCAGAAAGAACAAATAGATTGTGTTGCTTAATCACATCTGCTAGTTCCTTGATCAATGATTCTGAGTATTCAACCCCAATTGGATTACTTGGGTAGTTCAATAGGATTGCCTTAACAGAGTCGCCTTCCTTAGCAAGCACTTCTGATAAGCGTTCAGGAGTAAGGTAAAAATCATCCTTTGAAGTATCAACATTGATGACTTCGCCACCCAATAGCGTCACGATTGGTTCGTAAAGCGCAAAAGTTGGCGTAGGCAAGATAACCTTATCACCAGGGTTTAAGATGGTTTCGAAAGTCGCATAAATTGCTTCAGTCGCACCAATCGTAGCGATGATTTCTGTTTTTGGATCATATTCTAATCCGCGTGTAACTGATAAGTAGTGGTGAATCGCATTTCTTAATTCAATTGTCCCTGGTTGAGCAGAATAATGAGTATCATTATCTTGGATCGCCTTGATTGCAGCTTCTTTAATGTGTTCTGGGGTATTTAGATCTGGTTCCCCAATCGTAAGTTTTACGATGCCATCAACATCTGAAATTTGTTTATCAAAACTTCTAATTCCTGATGGTTTTACTAAGTCTAGCCGTTGGTTGTAAACACGGCTAAGCTTTGGTGATAAGTTTGGCATAATCGCTGATTCCTCCTGAATTGTTTATTCTCTGATAAAAATTTTTAATTCATTAATATTAGAATTATCTTAATTTTACAAAACATTTTCTAATCCGACAACTAATTCAGGCAACTTTTTAACATTTTTTACTGCAACTTTAACTCCTTGCATAAAAGACGAACGATCAAAGGAGTCTTGCCGAATCGTAAGTGCCTCTCCAGAACCGCCAAATAATACCTGTTCATGAGCGATGTAGCCTGGTAATCTCACTGCATGGATTCGAATTCCATGATAATCGCCACCCCGTGAACCAGGCAGGGTTTCCTTTGAATCCCCCTGTTCATGTTCTGGACGAACTTCATCGATCATCTTAGCAGTGCTCAATGCCGTTCCAGAAGGCGCATCCTTTTTGTCTTCATGATGCATTTCAATCACTTCAACGTCTGGGAAGTATTGGGCAGCTTCCTTTGCAAACTTCATCAATAGGACTGCTGATAACCCGAAGTTCGGCGCAATCAATCCACCAATTTGTTTTTGTTTTGAAAGTGCAATCAATTCAGCTTCCTGGTCATCAGTTAAGCCGGTCGTTCCGATCACTGGGTGGTAACCATGTTCAAGGGCGAACTTAGTGTCTTCGTGCACTGAATCTGGAATCGTAAAGTCAACCCACACTTCTGCATCTGAATCGACTTGGCTCAAATCATTGAAGACCTTTACTGAACCGTCCAAGCCATAATCAGCTGCTTCCTTATCAGCACTAGGGGCGTATACCGCTACTAGTTCGAATTCGGGGGTTTCGTTGATCATTGTAATGGCCTTTTGCCCCATTGAACCAGTGAAACCAGCTAACAAAATTTTTACCATTATACTAACTCCTCTAACTTATGATTTAATGCATCCTTGTTCAAGCCTAACCGAACGGCTAGGGCTTGCTTTTCTTCATTATCCAATGGCAAGATTGGGAGCCGACATGCGCCGACTTGATACCCTTGCGCATTTAAAACGGCCTTTACGGGGGCTGGTGATGGGTACATGAACAATGCTCCCATTAGTGGGGTCAAATGCCGTTGCATTGCCCCCGCCTTTTGATAGTTACCGGCTTCTAATGCATCGTACATCGCCCGCATTTCAGGACCGTAGATGTGTGAAGCAACAGAGATCACACCGCGCGCTCCAATGACCTTTGCGAATAACGCTTGGGCATCTTCACCACTGTAAACGGCAAAATCAGCAGGCGCATTTTGGACTAGAAATTCCATGTCTTCCATTGAAGTACATTGCTTAACCGCCACAATGTTTGGGTTCTGTGCTAATTCCAACACCGTTTCGTTTGCCATCGTCACACCAGTTCGGCCAGGAATGTTGTACATTACCACTGGCATGTTGCCTTCGTTCGCAACAGTTGTAAAGTGGGCCTTCATGCGTCGTTGATCAGGCTTGTTGTAGTATGGAACCACAACTAATGCCGCATCGATTCCTTTGATGTGACTAACTTCCTTAGTGAATTCAACGGTTTCTGCAGTATTATTACTACCAACACCAGCAATTACTGGAACTCTGCCATCCACGATCTGACCAAATTTAGTGTATAATTCAATCTTTTCGTCATGGGTCAAAGTTGGTGTTTCACCAGTGGTTCCGCCAATCACGAAGCCCCGATTACCTTCCTTAATATAGCGGTTCGTAAGTTCAGCTAACGTGTCAAAATCAATCTTGCCGTTCTCATCAAATGGTGTAATAATTGCGGTCATTAAATCTGCATTTTCAAACATAGTAAGTCCCCCTTAATCCTGTTGCATTCGATATTCTAAAAAGCCTGTGATGGCGTGAATGCCTGGTACAATTGCTTCTTCATGTGGTGTAAACGTGGATGCGTGTAATTGTGAATCATCATCCACCCCGAGCCAAAACATCGTGCCGTGAATTTTGGATAATAAGTACCCAAAGTCTTCTCCGGTCATTGCTGGTTCAGTTTCAATAAAGTTTACTTGGTCAGCTTGTTGCATGTACTTGATAAAGTTTGCGGTCAACTTGGGATCGTTTTCAACTGGCAGGTAGCCGCCTTGATTCAACTCCACGTTGACCTCACAGTTATAACTGCGGGCAATTCCAGCTGCCACATCGCGAATCCGTTCGTCGATCGTTTCGATCATCGTTTGCGTAAGCCCGCGAATCGTTCCTTCGATGCGTGCTTTACCAGCAATGACGTTTCTGATCGTCCCAGCTTGGAGCTTGCCGAACGTGATCACGCCACTTTGGATTGGATCGATGCTTCTGGAAATGATGGTTTGAATCTGGTTAATAAATTGGGCTGCTACGACCACCATGTCATTCGCATTTTGCGGATAGGCAGCATGGCCACTCTTCCCAATCAAATCAACATTGACCTCAGTCGTACCCGCAAATAGCGTTCCCATTCGACACCCAATCGCACCAGTTGGTAAATCAGGTGTATCGTGGAGCCCGTAAAATTCATCGGGTCGCCATTGACCTTCAAAGACTCCGGCTTCATAAGCTAACTTCCCACCATTTTCACTTTCTTCGGCTGGTTGGAAGAAGAAGATCAAATTATCCTTTGGTTGGTGGCTCGCAAAGTAGCTCAACACCCCAAGGGCCACCGTCATGTGAATATCATGCCCACAAGCGTGCATTACGTCAGCATTTTGAGAGGCATAATCCAATCCAGTCTCCTCAGTAACTGGTAATGCATCAATATCTGCGCGGTAGCCAATCGTTTTCGTCGGGTTGCTGCCTTGCACCCTTACTAATAATGCGGTTGGCAGCGATTTGATTTCCCTAATCGAAAGGTTCGTTTGGTCGAACTGTGCGATGATCGATTTCAGATAAGCGTGCGTTTTGGTTTCATGCAACGCTAATTCTGGAATCTGGTGGAGGTGTCTGCGAATCTGAATTAAATCTGCTTCCTTTAATGCTGGCATTTGATCACAACTTTCTTAAATCGTCTTCGAGCGTCGTCTTGGATTGCGTTTTGGCATCAACGTCTTTGATCTTTCTAGCGGGGGTTCCTGCTACCATCGTGTATGGTTCAACATCATGAGTAACGATGGCTCCAGCGGCAACTACGGCCCCTTCACCAACATGAACTCCTTCGATCACAACGGCGTTTGCTCCGATCAATACGTTATCGTCGATCCGCACTGGTTCGGCAGAAGCTGGTTCGATCACCCCAGCAAGAACGGCTCCAGCACCGATGTGGGAATGGTTACCAACGATGGCACGGCCACCCATGACTACTCCCATATCGATCATTGAATTAGCACCAATTTCACAACCGATGTTAATGATGGCACCCATCATTACTACGGCGTTATCACCAATCAATACTTGGTCGCGAATGATTGCACCTGGTTCGATTCTGGCGTTGATATTCTTTAAATCTAGCAATGGAACGGCTGAGTTACGGGTCCAGTTTTCAATTTCATAGTCGCTAACGGCTGAATCCTTAAGGATGGGAGCAACTTGTTTCCAATCCCCAAATACGGTTGCTGAATCAACCCCCTTAAATACCTTTACGTCTGCTGGAAAATCGATTTGATCGATCTTACCATTTAAGTAAACCTTAACTGGGGTTTTCTTTGGTGCAGTTCCAATGTAGTTAATAATTTCGCGTGCGTCTAATTGTGCCATTTTTAAATTACTCCTTTAAATTTTTCTACTATTATATTTATGATTTTTATTTGCCATCTAATCCAAAATCAAGGCGTTCTAGATCAGCGGGGGTTTCCCTTCTAGTAACTAACGTTGATTTTCCATTATCAACAAAGACAATGGCTGGTTTCGGGTTAAGGTTGTAGTTAGAAGCCATTGCATACCCATAAGCTCCCGTATCGAACATGACAACCACATCCCCTGGTTTGGTTTCTGGCAGTGGAAGGTCATCGATCAAGATATCACCTGATTCACAATACTTTCCAGCCAGGTGAACGTGTTCTACGATCTCAGCTGCGGGACGGTTAGCAACGACTGCTTCGTACTTAGCTTCGTAAAGGGCTGGTCTAATGTTATCACCCATCCCACCATCGACTGCGACGTACGAGCGAATTCCGGCAACGTCCTTGCGTGAACCGATCGTGTAGAGGTTATAGCCGGCAGGTCCTACGATCGAACGGCCTGGTTCGATCCAAACAGCTGGTGTGGTCAAGCCGTGGTCCTTGCTAGCTTGCTTGATCGTTTTAATGATCGCATCGACGAATTGTTCTGGTTGAAGGGGTTTGTCCTCTTCGGTATAACGAATTCCAAACCCACCGCCGACATCAATGACACGAGCTTCATAATTGAAGCGTTGTTTCCAATCAGCAGCTAATTGCACTAACTTTTCAGCCGCTAATTCGAAACCGTTTAGTTCAAATATTTGTGAACCGATATGCGAATGAATCCCAATCAATTCCATTCTAGAATGGGTCAAGATAATCTGTAATGCCCGTTCGGCTTCGCCTGATTCAAGATCAAAACCAAACTTACTATCAACTTGACCAGTTTGGATGAATTCATGGGTATGGGCTGAAATGCCGGGGGTGATTCGCATCATTACCTTAATGTGGGCGTCTGATGATTCTAATACTTCATTTAATAGGTCGATTTCATGAAAGTTATCTAATGCGATCACACCAACGTGGTTATCGACAGCCATTTGCAATTCTGCACGTGATTTATTGTTCCCGTGAAAAGTCATGTGTTCAGCGGGGAAGCCAGCGTGTAATGCCATGCTCATTTCACCTGCTGAAACAACGTCAACGTGACAATCCATTGAATTCACTAGTTGATACATTGCGGTGTTGGCGAATGCTTTACTAGCGTAGCAGACTGCATATTCAACATCGTTGTTCTTAAATACCTCTTGAAAGTGTTGAATTTGACTCTTGATTTGATTTACATCGTACACCACTAACGGTGTGCCGTACTGGCCAGCAAGCTCGACTGCATCACAACCACCGATGGTTAGATGGCCTGCAGCGTTAATATCAGATTGGCTAATCTGTTCGTTCATAAAATTACCTCCAAGTTTTTTACGGGGTCCCTATTCTTGAAAACAAAAAAGGGATTCTCTCGCATGGGTGTGGTCCACATCCATACAAAAGAATCCCAATGGTTTTTATCCATCTTAATTTCTGGTTTCAATTGTCGAAAGCGCTCCACAAGATTATTCTCGTGACAGTCCGCAGCCTATTGAACTACGTCCCAGCAAGAAATCCACTGTAATGAACTTCTAGCTTCGGCAACCGCACTTTTCAATCAACGTCTTCGTCATTACAGTGACTCGATCGGTTTAATAGTCTTGGTCGCGACCTCTTCGATTGCTTAAAATACTAAAGCATTTTTAGCCCTTCGTCAACCGTTTTGACGAAAAAACTTTTTTTATATTTTTTTATTTCTATATAGTGATGCAATTCATCGCATAATGTCAATTCTTTCAGCAGTTGATTAAATTTTTAATCATGTTAGAATTCATTGTGAATATTATTAGAGGAGTGACACACCGTGACCAAAATCATTAAGTTTGGGGGCAGTTCATTAGCGAATGGTTCCCAATACCAAAAAGTAATCGACATTATCAAGGCTGATGCTAGCCGCCAGATCATCGTTGTTTCCGCACCTGGCAAACGCTTTGATGATGATATCAAAGTAACCGACCTATTAATCAAATACGCAGATCAAACCATCAAAAAACAAGACACCGGTGAGGTGTTAAAAACGATCATTGACCGTTATCAAGCAATCGCAAATGATTTTCAAGTTTCTGACGACCAATTCAAGGTCATCAAAGACACCCTATCCGCATTACCTACTCATCAATATCCAAATGATGAGTACCTAATGGCAGCTTTTAAGGCCCACGGTGAAAAGTTAAATGCTGAATTAATGGCGCTCGTCTTAAATCAACTCGGTATCAAGACCCGCTTCGTTGATCCTGCCGAAGCTGGAATCGTGGTGAGCGATGAACCAAATAGTGCGACCGTTCTTCCAGAAACCTACCAAAACCTGGGTAAATTCGGCTATGGTGATGAAAAGCTCGTCTTTCCTGGCTTCTTTGGGGTTACTAAGGATGGCAACATCGCAACCTTTGCGCGTGGTGGTTCCGACATTACCGGTTCAATCGTCGCACGCGGGTTGAACATCCCGATGTATGAAAACTTTACCGACGTCAGTGCCATTTACGCTGCCAACCCCAAAATCATTAACAATCCAATGCCGATCAAGAAAATGACCTACCGCGAAATGCGGGAACTATCATACGCTGGATTCTCCGTTTTCAACGATGAAGCCATCATTCCAGCAATTGAAGGTAAGGTCACCATTAACGTCCGTAATACTAACGACCCAGACGCACCTGGTACCTTGATCGTGCCAGAAGGATCGTTCCAATCCGAACATGAAATTACTGGGGTGGCTAGCTCCAATCACTTTTCGGCCCTCTACCTCCATCGCTACTTGTTGAACAAGGAAGTTGGCTTTACGCTCAAACTACTACAAATCCTTTATAAGCACGACATCTCATATGAACACATGCCATCTGGAATCGACGATTTAACGATCATCTTTGAAGATAGCCAACTCACCGATGAAAAGATGCGCGCGGTCGGTCGTGAAATCAGCGAGACCCTCCACCCCGATAAGTTGAACTGGATTCGTGATTACTCAATCATCATGGTCGTCGGCGAAGGCATGATCAACCAGACCAACGCGCTCAGTAAGTCGATCGACCCACTCGCAGCCGATGGTATCAAAGTCAACATGATCAATCAGGGAGCATCCCAAATTTCCATCATGATTGGGACCCGCAAGGCAGATGCCAACCGTGCCGTTAAGGATATTTACAAACAATTTTTTAGTTACCAGGAGGTTTAATCATTATGGCCCATTTATTAAAAGTTCACGGTTCTGAGAACCAATTCTTTATTCTTGATCAAACTACTTTAGATACGCCCCTTTCAGCGGATGAATTGACCCACTTGGCCCAGACCATCTGTCAACCCAATAACTTATTAGGCGGCGCTGATGGTGTCTTAGTCGTCGATAAGTCTGATCACCCCAATGTACTCGGCCGCATGGAAGTCGTTAATGCTGATGGGAGTCGCGCTTCGATGTGTGGGAACGGACTGCGGTGTGTTTCCAGATACATCTCGGATAAATTCGGCCAGGATGAGTTCAAGGTCGAAACCCCAGCGGCCGACCTATTTGTTGAACGACAACCAGAGCTTGCGGATAACGTTACCGCCTTTGCAGTCGAAATCTCGCCCGTTCGTTATCAAAAACAAGCCTTCCCATTTGATAACCTGGGAATGGATAAGATCATTAACCAACCACTCCCTGAATTAAACGACCATTTGAAATTCACAACGATCGCCGTTCCTAACCCCCACTTGATCAGCTTCGTTGAAACCGACCAAGACTTAAACGATACGCTAGGTGACCTTGGTAAGCAGTTGAACGCTAAGAACCCCTACTTTTCCGATGGTGTGAACGTCAACTTTGCTAAGATCTTAGGGCCTAACCAAATCTTTGTGCGGACCTATGAACGCGGGGTTGGTTTCACGAACGCCTGTGGGACTGGGATGTCAGCTACCTCACTTGCGTTCGCATTGAACTATCCTGATATGGTCGACATCGAACAACCGATCGAAGTGACTAACCCAGGTGGGATGGTCAAAACGATCGTGCATCCCAATGATGAAAATCAATGGATCCAATTAATTGGAAACGCAACCTTCACCTACCAAATCGAAATTGACGAAGCCGATTTGCATCACGCTAACGTTACGGCTGATTCAGGTCAAGTCACTGATACAGGCGAAGAAGTTTCCTACCAGGAATTCATCAAATCATTACAGTTAAATTAATTTAAATTTGAAGCGATTGGATTGCAATCGCTTTTTTTATTGCTTCAAAATGCGTTACCATAAAAATATGTACTGTTCCCCTAACTTTTAAATTCGTATTTATAAACCCTTTACAACTAGATCTAACTGTTTTATAATAAACGTTGTTAGTTAATAATTATTATAAAGTAATAAAAATAATTATTTTAAGAAGGGACGGGATTAGAATGGCAAAAGCAACTTTAGCACAAAAAATCAATGTAATTAGAGCCAGCGTGATGGGGGCCAACGATGGCATTTTATCGGTCGCAGGAATCGTCATCGGGGTCGCTGGAGCAACTGCGAACTCATTTGCGATCTTTATTTCAGGAATCGCTGGGATGATCGCCGGAACGGTTTCAATGGCAATGGGCGAATGGGTCTCGGTTAGTACCGAAAAGGACTCCCAAAGAAACGCGATCAACGATCAAAAAGCGGCCCTAGCAGCTGACTACCAAGGAGAGTTTGATTTCGTTAAACAAAAATACGTGCATGCTGGCATTGATACTGCCCTAGCAACAAAGGCAACTCAAGAAATGATGAATAATGATGCCCTGGTCACAACGGTGCGGGAAAAGTATGGATTTAACGTTAATGAATTTACCAGCCCATACGCAGCGGCAATTGCATCAATGGTCTCTTTTCCAACTGGTTCTATTTTACCATTAGTAGCCATCGGTCTGTTTCCCAGTCATTTAAGGGTCGCAATGACATTCATCGCGGTCGTCATTGCCCTTGCAATCACTGGTTATTCAGCCGCCGTATTAAGTCAGGCTAATCGTTCTAAATCGGTGCTTAGAAACATTATCTCTGGAATGCTAACGATGATCGTTACCTACTTGATCGGTAAAGTCATCGGGAATTTATAATCTAAGGGGGCTCATCATATGCAACAAACTAAACAAAATCAACGGCAAACCATGGCCGAAAAATTAAACACGCTCCGTGCTGGGGTATTAGGTTCCAATGATGGTATCCTAACGGTCGTCGGGGTCTTATTTTCAGTCGCCATCGCCACTACCAACCCGTTCACCATTTTCATTGCTGGTCTATCTGATCTATTAGCCTGTGCCTTTTCAATGGCTTCTGGTGAATACGCATCCGTTAGTTCGCAACGTGATGCCGAAGCTGCCGCTGTCAAAGCAGAACAAAAGCTACTAAAGACTGATCTTGAAGGAGAAATTAACACGGTTAAGCAGTATTACGTTGAACGTGGTATTACCCCAGAAACCGCTGCTCAAATTGCAAAGGAACTCATTGATAAGAAGCCATTGGAAACGATGGTCAACGTCAAGAACAACCTCCAATTGGGGCATTATATGAATCCTTGGAATGCCGCATTTTCATCACTGTTCTCAGCTGCACTGGGTGGGATTTTACCACTGGCAGCAATGTCATTGCTACCCGCTAGCGTGCAATGGCCTGGGACCATCGTCGCAGTGATCATCTCAGTGGCCATCACCGGCTTTTTAAGTGCAAAGCTCGGCAACGGACTGGTCAAAACCGCAGTTATCAGAAACATCATTATTGGCATCTTAACCATGATCATTCACTACTCAGTTGGGAAGTTAATGAATCAATTCTAAATATCGCGCAATCTAAGAGGGGCTTCTCGTTCGAGGGGGCCTTTTTAATTTGATATTAGTTAAGTTATAAAATATAATGATTTAATAATGCGCTTTTATTTAATAGCTATTTACGGAGGACAATATGGAAAAAGAAACCAAGATTAAAATTTTAAAGGATTTAATTGATATTAAATCCGTCAACGATAATGAGACCGCGGTTGCAGAGTACCTACTTCGCCTCTTCCAAGAATATGGTATTAAAGCCAAACTAGTTGCTGAATTTCATAATCGCAGTAACATCGTAGCTGAAATCGGTAATGGAAACCACCCTAAGTTAGCTCTTTCAGGCCACTTGGATACCGTTCATCAAGGTGACGAGCGGACATGGAAAACCGATCCGTTTAAAGGGACCCTTAAAAAGGGCCGCATGTATGGGCGTGGCGCTGCTGATATGAAGGCTGGGCTGGCTGACCTTGCAATCGCAATGATCGAACTAACGGAATCGGCAACCCCAATCAATGGTACGATTCGATTCATTGGGACGATTGGTGAAGAACTCACTGCGGCTGGTTCTAAGTTTTTAACTGATAAGGGCTACGTTGACGATCTCGATGCAATGGTCATTGCTGAACCAAGTGGGGTTTCACTACATGGGCTTCGCTCATACGTTAATAGTGATGGAATCACCATCGAACCAACAGTCCTTAAGAACCTTTTAAAGAAGGCCTTTCTATCGGATGCATTAGAACAACATTTCATCATCAAGGCTCATAAGGGCTGGATGGCATACCGAGTTACCGCTAAGGGCAAAGCAGCCCATAGCTCAATGCCACAAATGGGGATCAATGCCATTGATACATTGATACAATACTACCTTGCTGAAAAAGAATTTTACGCTAATCTAACCGAATCAGACCCTGAACTCGGGCGGACAGTTTATTCTCCAGATATTTTTAAGGGTGGTGAACAAATTAATTCCGTGCCCGATCTAGCTTATGAAATCGTAAAGGTACGGACAATCCCCCAAGTTTCTAACCATGAATTAATTGAGCGATTGAACCAATTGATCACAAAATTAAATGCTCAACCAGGGATCGAATTAGAGTTAACGGTTGAACACAGTGAACTACCAGTCAAAAGTGATAACCATACCCACCTAATCGAACTGTTCCAAAAACACGCTGAGCATACCATGCACGAACCAGATCAGCTCCCCGCCATCGGGGTATCGCTTGGGACCGACGCATCTGAATTTAGACGGCACAATGAAAAGATGGACGTTGTGGTGTTAGGCCCTGGGAACACAACTTCTCACAGCCCCAATGAATACGTTGAAATTTCCACTTACCTTGATATGATCAAGCTTTACAGGGCGACCATCGTTGATTTCTTGGCTAACAATCAAGAATAGGAGGCTGGATTTTGTTTCAGTTTATTAAAGAGCATGCTACCATCATTTACGCAGTTGTCGTTGCATCAGGAGTCACAATCGGGGGCATTATCTGGATTATCATGTCCCTTTAAAATAAAAAAAGATCAAGGATAGTTATAATGACTAACCTTGATCTTTTTAATTTATCTAATTTCATGCTTAAAATCTTCCGGTTGGTAGGCGTTGAACCATTTAATAAAGGCCCAATTAACTAATCCTCCAACAACAAGTGGAACAATAATCCAAGTAATTAACGCGGGGCCGATCCCAATCAAGTGGGTAATGAATTCCCGCTCCCCCTTATCCGCAATCATGGATTGAATCGGTGATCCAAATCCGATCCAGCCCAGTCCAGCAGAGGTCGGGGTCCCTTGAACATCGAATAATACGACGGGAATCGCTGCCAATCCAGCGGTCGTAATGAAGGCAAGGATGGTAATCGGTTTTTTAAATACCGTCGTCATCATCCCCATCATCGCCCCCATGAAAATGGCAATCGAAGTCCCCTTTTTATTTACGAGCAATGAATTAATCAATAGAATCACCGTCGTACAGACGACCCCTATCCCCGCGGCTGCAGCACTAACCTCAGAAAGCGAGATGGCCAGGGCAATTCCAACCGTCGAAATCGGCGTAATGGTCAAGAATGCAAAGACCATCGCGATCAAAATGCTCATTAGGAGTGGTTGGAAGGCGGTCAGAGAATTAACCAGTTCGCCTAACGTGGTTGTAATCGCACCAACGTATGGCGACATTAGGTAGCCAATCAAGCCCACTAGGCCACCCACGATCAATGGCGTTAGGATGACTGAAATCGATCCAAAGCCATTTGCATACTTTTCTAACAATTTAATGGCTACTACCGCTAGGGTTGCCACAATAATTGCGTTGATGACATCTCCCGAACCATTGGCAACGTAAAAGGTACTGGAAACGGGATTATCAATATTAGTGATCGGATCGGTAAATCCTGGACGCGTTGAGACCCATTGAATCGATCCAGAAGCCGCCCCAGTGGCAAGCATTACTGCCCCTGTGTCTAATGCCTTCATTTTAAATTGGCCTGCCACTGCCATTCCAATCAAGATTGGGATGAAGACATTAAATAATACTAAAATCGCATTCAAGTGCATCGCCCATTGGACCTCTTGGTTGATCAACGGAGCTAATACATACTTTAAAATGGCTGCTGGGAGGACCCCAATCAAGATTCCCTGTGCGGAACCCGTTAGCACCCTGGTAAATAATTTTTTCACTAACTTTTTATGTCTACGGCCAATCGGCTCAGATTTCGAATTAGTACTAATTCACAACACTCTCCTTTTATTGTTTTTCATATCAAATTTTTTATACACTTAGTATAGCATAATTACAAAATTAAATAAAGCCATCGAATGAACGATGGCTTTACTTTTAAATTGATTCATTATTTAAATATCTGCGGAACCATTCTGTAACATCTTCTAGTCGCTGAACCCGTAAGTTCGGCAACCCATGCCTAGAAAGCCCGTGGTAAGACTGTGGATAACGGATGTAATCAACATCGGTGCCAGTCTGCTTAAGGGCGGTAAAGAACGCCTCACTTTGGTTCGTTGGGACTCGCATATCGTATTCACCGTGTTGGATTCTAACGGGAGTTTTCACCTGATCAGCATACTTTAGTGGTGAACGATCCCAGTAGTAATCATTGGCATCATCGGCATAAAGATCCTTGCCCAATTCAGCACTTGCGTAACGAATCCCAATATCACCAGTGCCATATAATGCTTGCCAATCAATAATTGGCCGTTGAACACTTGCAGCTCTAAAGCGATTCGTATGGCCAACCGCCCAGGCCGCAAAGAAGCCCCCGTAAGAACCACCAGCTAAAAAGACCTTATCGGCATCCAAATCACTGTAATGATCCAATGCAGCCTGTAGTCCAGTCATGATATCATCGTAATCCATTTCACCATAGTGGCCCATTAATGCCTTTTCAAACTTTTGCCCATAGGTAGTAGACCCCCTGGGGTTTAAGAACACGACCGCAAATCCACTACTGGCTAAGTATTGGAATTCATGCATGAATGATTCCCCGTATGCATCGTGGGGGCCACCGTGAACATATAAAACAACTGGCGATTTTTGATTCGGATCGAAATTATGGGCGTGCATTACCCAACCGTAGATTTTATCCTTGCCATCACTAGTGTCATAGGTAAACCCGCCCACTTCGGCGTACTCATGGGTAGCTTCATAGGCCTGATTAGGATTGTAAATCCCCCGTTCGTTGAACTGCTTTAAGTCGACAATTCTCAACTCGCTGGGTGATTTTTGAGACGATGCGCTGATCAAAACATGGTTCACATCAATGGGGACAAAGTCATAGATTTCACTATGGTTATCACGCACTAATTGAATGTCACCATCTAAGTTTCCGGTATATAACTGACTATAACCATGGTGATAAGCATGGAAAATGTAATGTGAACTATCCAGCCAAAAAATACTTAGATTACTGCGTTGTTGAGCAAAGTCAGTACTCAACCCCCCAGCAAATCCAGCATCGATATCATCATTTAAGTTTAGTTGGTAAAGATTCCCATCATCAATTGGGTATAAGTAGAGGTGGTTAACGGTCGCATGAACGTAGTGATTATCATTACCGATCACGATAATATTTTTACCATCTGGTGAAAAACGAGCATCGGTAAAGATCCCACTAGGCATTTCACTGGTTACCCACGTTTTTTTCTTATTAGCAATGTCATAAAGGTATAATGCCGCCGTATCATCAACCGAGTCGGTCAAATTATGCATTGTAGATTGAATAAAGACTAGCCTTGTCAAATCAGGACTAATCCCTTGAAAATCTAAGTCATAGTTACTTTCGAACAATGGCACTTCTTGTTGAGTCTGCAAATCAAACATCGTCAACGAGTAACGCTTATCATTAGAAAGCCAACCGATTCCATCAAGACGATTATCTAGCTTGGTAATATGCCGAATTTGCGGACGGTCACTGGTGTTGAACTTACTAGAAACGTTCGTATGCACCCTTTTTAAAACCAAGACGTTTTCATCAGGAGTCATGCGCATTTGAACGATCGAATCGGCATCAGTAACCTGCACTGCATCCCCGCCAGAAAGGGGCATCTTCATCAACTGGTAGCGCCCCTTAGAATCTAAGTGGCGATAATACAGATCAGTATGGGTCCCAACTGGTTGAACGTTAATCCCACCAGTTGCCCAGATTTGGTAATGTCCATCCGTATCAACACTTGCAATCTGCGAAGTATACTTATTTGCTGCTTTATCAATCCCGTTTTCCACAAAAAAGGCCCGTTTCCCAATTGGATTGGGTTGGGTTAAGGACTTTAGCTGATATAGATCCTGTGCACTGACGCCTAATTTAGTATTAGTCATGTTTATCGACCTTCCCCTTTTTTCTTTTTCTAATTTGATATTGTTGTGCCATTACCAATGCTGTAACTGGAATCGTGATAATAACGCCGAGCAACGAAAATAAAATGATGATGAACTGCCCAGCAAAGACCTTGTCATTAATAATACTGCCAAGTGAGTATTTTAGGCCCGCAAACCAAATAAACAGGGATAATGAACCACCGAACAAACCGAAGAATAGCGTGTTCAGAGTGGTTCCAATGATTTGCTTCCCCACTAAAATCCCATCGGCAAATAGTTGTTTCGGTTCAATCTTTGGGTGTTGCTCGATAATTTCATCTAACCCCGAAGCGATTGCCATTGTGGCTTCGGCAATTGCGCCTAGGGTACTTAAAATTGCAGTTGCGATTGCCACTTGAACATAATCAATGCCAACTAGAATTGACATCCCCTCAAGGTCATCACTATCTTCAAGCCCAAACCCTTGTACTTGCGCCCAATGCTCAACTGGGATGATCAACAAGACCAATAACCCCAGTACCACTAAGGAAGCTATAAAGGCAATTTGACTCGTTTCATCACTCGTCCCACTAAGAAAGATCGTGATTGACAAAATGATTACTCCGGTCACAAGGGTGACTATCAAAGATGAGAAATGAAACGCAATCAAAACAATGGCAAAGAATAAAAAGCCAAAGTTCAGCAGCAAACTAATGAATGACTGAAGGCCCTGTTTACCGCCCACAACCACCATCAATACTAATAATATCAAACCCAATGCGGTAATTGTACTCATTTGACTTTTGCCCCCCGTTTTTCAATCATTAAGCTCGCAAGCCCACTTGCCAGTGGAATCGAGATTACGATTCCAATTCCACTAATGAGGCTTTGCACGACTCCTAACGACATATTCATTGAAAACGAGTAACCCCAAGTATTGCCATTTTTTAAGAATAGCAGCGCCATTGGAATCGTTTCCCCCATAAAAATAAAGAATAACACGTTTAATAACGGTCCCATGATCGATTTACCGATTTGTTGCCCGGATAAAAAGATCTGTCGACTTGAAATATCGGGACGCTCCTTTTTTAGTGCGAAGAGCGAAGAAACGATATCGGTAGACTCATCCATGACCGCTCCTAGTGAACCAATCATAGTGGCAGCTAAAAACAACGGGCGCGGTAATTGGGTCACATACTGCATCGATTCGTAGTAAACCCCCCGTTCATGGGTAAAGACAAAGACTACTAGTGCAATTAAAATCGAAGCTGCGGTTCCTAAGACCGTTGAAAGCAACGTTACTAACATCTGGCGGGTAAAGCCTAAAATTAAGATCAACGTGATTACTGAGAACACGACCGCTAGCACAGAAAACACCATTAACACCTGGGTCCCTTGACTATGGCCATTTAACATTACCGCAACGACAAATAAAATCGTATTGACCACAATGCTCAACAATGCTGTTAACCCACTTAGCTTTAAAAAGATCAGTAATAAACAAGTGGCTAATAACACTAAAAATGTAATTGGCACATCGCGCTTGTAGTCCTTAATCGTTGTGCGATAGTTTTCACTCGGGTGAACCACTACGAACGCTTTTTGCCCGACCTCATACTTATGATCCATTGTCTCAGAAGTCGAATAGGTATTTTGCACCGTAATGTGGCGTCCCTTTTGCTTACCATTCAACAAAATCCCGCTCAACGTTTGATTCGTCTGTGAATCCGAGTTATGAAATTCATCCGTGGTCGTAGTGGTCTCCCCCTGCGTCACACTTTGCACTAACATGATCGGTTGTTTATAGAATCCATCATCATGCATCACTGCGAACATAACTAAAACACTTGCTAAAACTAACCCTAAAATTAATTTCCAAGGAATTTTATCAATCAATTTTTGCATCATTTTCATCTCAATCTAAAAAAATTTATAATTCATTCTAACACACTAATCTAATCACGTTTACCACTGACATTTAGTTAGTTCAATTTCCTAATTGATTTGACACAAACTTTTATTTTCTTTAAGGTATTATATATAGTTTGTCTAATTAGGACGTTATGTCCTGTCAAAATAAAAGAGCCCACCTGGCCCTTTTTTTTATTTTATTGCTTAGATAGGGCTGCCGTCCTATCTTTATTTTTAACTCGGGAGGAATTTTATGACCACCAAAATCGAAGTCAAAGGATTAACCAAGATTTTTGGTAAACACATTGGCAAAGCTAAGGAAATGATGAAAAACGGCAATTCCAAAGCAGCTATTTTAAAAGAAACTGGTAGTACCGTCGGGGTGGATAACGCCTCATTTGCAGTGAACGATAATGAAATATTCGTTATCATGGGCCTATCTGGAAGTGGCAAGTCGACCCTGATTCGAATGCTCAATCGGTTGATCGAACCAACCGAAGGGACAATCACACTCGATGGCAGTAGTGTTACTAGTGCTTCTAAGGATGAATTACGCCAAATCAGACGGACCAAAATGGATATGGTCTTTCAAAATTTTGCGCTATTCCCCAATCGCACCATCATCGAAAATACCGCCTATGGATTAGAAATTCAAGGCATCGCTAAGGATGAACGACTAAGTAAAGCGCATGATGCCCTTGAATTAGTTGGCCTTCATGGTTATGATGATGAATTTCCTAGCCAACTATCCGGTGGAATGCAACAAAGAGTGGGCCTTGCAAGAGCCCTTGCTAATGATCCTGAAATTTTATTAATGGATGAAGCGTTCTCCGCTTTGGATCCGTTGAACCGTAAGGAAATGCAGGATGAATTAATCGACTTACAAGAATCCGTAAAGAAAACGATCATCTTCATCAGCCATGATTTGAACGAGGCCCTGCGCATCGGGGATCGAATCATGATCATGAAGGATGGTGAAATCGTCCAGATTGGAACGCCAGAAGACATCTTACAACACCCCAAGGATGAATACGTAGAGGCATTTATCCAAGGTGTTGATCGAACAAAGATCTTGACTGCAGAAAACGTCATGATCAGACCCGCTACGATTAACGTTGAAAAAGATGGGCCTAGAATTGCACTCCGCAGAATGCGCGATGACGAAATCTCTAGTATCTATGCGGTTGACAGCGAACGCCACTTAGTCGGGCTAGCAGATGCTCAATCGGTCGACGAATTAATTCAACAAAATGATCGTGACATTCAAAAGGCAATTCAAACTGAGATTCCTACCACCGAATTGAACACCCCGATCAAAGAATTGTTCAAAACAATTTCTAAGACAGCGGTTCCAATTGCCGTCGTCGATGATCAAAAGCGGCTCCGTGGAATTATTATCAGAAGTTCAATTCTTGAATCACTTTCAGGAAGTCAGGGGGGTAAATAATGAACTTATTCTTTGCACAATCACAACCAATTCCAGTAGCAGACTGGATCAATCATTTCGTAAACTGGCTAACTCAATTCGTGGGCTTTTTCAACGGCATCACTAACTTCATTGGTGCAATTATCAACGCTTTCCAATGGGTGTTTGACCTTTTACCAATTTGGTTGTTCATCATCATAGTGCTTGCAATCACCTTTTATGCATTACGCAAGGCTAAATTCATTGGATTAATGGCTTTCGAATTGATTGGCTTACTCTTCATCTGGAACCAAGGGTTCTGGCGTGACATGACCCAAACGCTATCATTAGTGCTAACATCTAGCCTGTTGATCGTAATTATCGGGGTGCCGCTTGGAATCTGGATGGCTAAGTCCAAAACGGTTGCCGCCATCTTGAAACCAATCTTAGATTTTATGCAAACCATGCCCGCATTCGTGTACTTGATTCCAGCTGTCGCCCTCTTTGGAATCGGAATGGTTCCTGGGGTCATCGCATCGTTTATCTTTGCCTTACCACCAGTCGTTCGCATGACCAACTTAGGTTTATTGCAGGTGCCAGGTGACTTAATCGAAGCCGCCGATTCATTCGGTTCGACGAGTTGGCAAAAATTAGTAAAAGTGGAGCTACCACTTGCCAAGTCAACGTTAATGTCTGGTGTGAACCAAGGAATGATGCTGACCCTTTCAATGGTGGTTATCGCCTCGATGATTGGGGCCATGGGACTTGGTTCTCAGGTCTACTTCGCAGTTGGCCGTAACAATGCGGGGGCTGGATTCACCGCTGGGCTGGCAATCGTAATTCTAGCCATCATCTTGGACCGTATTACGCAGGCCTTTAACCGTTCTAAGCAACCAACGAAGTAAGGAGGGCCATATGAAACGTAAACACCTATTAATGATCGTCCCAGTCATTTTGATCACCTTCATTTTAACGGCTTGCCAGAGTGTGACCGCTCCTTATAATCCAAAGGAAAAGCTCGGTCCGCAAATCAACTATACGATCACTGGAATTGATGCTGGAGCAGGAATTATGGCCTCGACTCAAAAGGCCCTGACCGAATATCCATTAGCCCAAAATAAATGGCAGCTTCAAACCAGTTCTACGGCTGCGATGACCAGTACTTTAGATAAGGCGATCAAATACAAACAGCCGATCGTAATCACTGGTTGGCAACCGCATTGGATGTTCACCAAGTATCCGCTCAAGTTCTTAAAGGATCCCAAAAATGTTTATGGGAAGACAGAACAGATTCACACGATCACTAAAAAGAATCTCAAAACCAGTAATCCAGGCGCTTATCAGATTCTCAAACAATTCCACTGGACGCCTGCTGAGATGTCTCAAGTCATGCTCCAAACAAACGCGGGAGTTGACCCTGCCAAGGCGGCTAAGGATTGGATCAAAAAGAATCCCCAAAAAGTTGCCGAATGGACTAAGGGTGTGAAAAAGGGTAATCAACCAGTCAAGATGACCTATGTTGCATGGGATTCAGAAATTGCATCGACCAATGTAATTGCCCAAGTGCTTGATTCAATGGGTTATAAGACCACGATCCAAGCAATGGAAATGCAACCAATGTGGGTCTCAGTTGCTAATGGTTCTGCTGATGCAACCGTGTCCGCATGGCTGCCTAATACCGCTGGATTGTACTACAAACAGTATCAAAGCAAAGTTGATGACGCAGGCGTTAACTTAAACGGTGCCAAGGTCGGATTGGCCGTTCCAAAATACATGAAAAACATTAATACGATTGAAGATTTAATTAATAAATAACATTGAAGATCCTATTTGTTTAAAGGCGGTTTACGTTACTTGTGAGCCGCTTTTTTGTATACTATAATTAATCAAAATTTGGATATGGAGGAATTTTTTTATGAGTGACACAGTAAATCAGGCCCTAATCAAAACCGATATTTACCAAGCAGTTAACGGTGAATGGTTAAAGGATGCCAAGATTCCAGCTGACCATGCTTCTACTGGTGGCTTCATGGATTTAGTTGATGACATCGAAAAAACATTACGCAGTGATTTTAAAGCCCTTAGCGAGGGGAAATGGGAACCAAGTAATCCCGAAATGGCTGAATTTAAAAAGTTCTACCAACTAGTATTTGATTTTAAAAAACGTGATCAAATCGGTGCTGAACCACTGAAACCCATCTTGAAACGCATCGAAGATCTTGATTCATACAAAGACCTAGATGATCAATTATCAGACTGGATTCTATCAGGCTTACCACTGCCATTTAATTTTGAAATCGAAGCCGACATGAAGAACGCTAAGATCAACGCCCTCTTCTCTGGGGTACCTAGCTTAATTCTGCCCGATAAGACCTACTATGCTGCTGGCAATGAAGCTGCTAAGCAATTAATGCCTGTATACACGCAAATGGCACGGCAATTATTAGTAAAGATCGGCTACTCTGCTGATGAAGCCGAAGCGATGGTTGAAGAAGCTAAGCATTACGATGCCCAAATTGCTCCAAACGTTAAATCAGCGGAAGAAAATGCTGATATCACTAAGATTTACAACCCTAAGAAGTTTAGTGAATTTGTCAAGGCTACTGATAAGTTAGACCTTAACAAGGCGGTTACCGAATTAATCGGTCAAACCCCCGATCAGATTATTGACACCGAACCAGAATACTTTGCATTCTTAAAGGATCTCCTTGATGATAATAACTTCAATTTAATGAAGAGTTGGATGATCGTTAAGACCGCTATTTCATACAGTAATCTTTTATCGGAAGACTTACGCGTGCTCGGTGGGACATACAATCGGGCCGTTTCAGGACAAAAAGAACCTGCTAGTAAGGACAAAGCAGCCTACTACCTTGCGACAGGCGTCTTTGATCAAGTTACTGGTGATTACTATGGTAAGAAATACTTTGGTGAACGCGCTAAACAAGACGTGCATGACATGGTCGTAAAGATGATCAACGTCTACAAGCAACGGTTAACTGATAACGATTGGCTAGGTGAAGCTACCCGCCAAAAGGCCATCACCAAACTTAACTCCCTCGTCATTCAAGTGGGTTATCCAGATGCCATTGACCCCATCTTCAAGCAATACAAGGTCGATACTGAAGAAGACGGTGGTACGTTGATCAGCAACGTTGAAAAATTTGGTAAAATCACAACCAAAGATTCCTTTAGCAAGTGGAACCAACCAGTAGAAAGAACTAAGTGGGAAATGAGTGCTGATACGGTCAATGCCTACTACCATCCTTTCAAAAACATCATTGTTTTCCCAGCTGCGATTTTACAAGCTCCATTCTACAGCTTAGATCAATCATCGAGCCAAAACTTCGGTGGGATTGGTGCCGTGATCGCCCATGAAATTTCCCACGCCTTCGATAACAATGGTTCGCAATTCGATGAATTCGGGAACATGAACAACTGGTGGACTAAGGAAGACCACGAACATTTCGACCAACTCGCCCAAAACATGATCAAGCAATTCGATGGCATCCCATTTGCTGGTGGCAAGGTCAATGGTAAATTAACCGTTTCTGAAAACATTGCCGATGCTGGTGGCCTTAGCTGTGCCGAAGAAGCTGCCAAAGCCGAACCAGACTGTAATTTAGCTGAATTCTTCATTAACTGGGCCCGCATCTGGAGAAATAAATCGACTGAACAAAGAGAACAGCTACTGCTTTCGATTGATGTTCACGCCCCTTCCGAACTAAGAGCGACCGTCCAAGTAAAGAACCTCGCTGACTTCTACACCACATTTGATGTTAAACCAGGCGATGGAATGTATATGGAACCAGATCAACGGGTCAACATCTGGTAATTTATCAATCCATTCGATTGAGTGCTATAATATCAGTGGATTCTGTTATTTTATAAGGAGGAATGATAATGGCTCAAGGCGTTTCAAATCATGATTTATTTAAATTAAAATCCATTACGCAACCAACTGCAATTGGGGATCGTTATTTCTTTGTTGAAAATGGAATTGATGAGGAAAGTAACCAATATTACAGTAAGATTGCTAGTGTCGATGAAGATCAGAACTACACAATTTGGGCTGATGGTGGGATTAATGTCAATCCCATTGTCTGTGATGGCAAACTCTTTTATTTACACAGAGATGCCCAAAAACACTTCCAAATTATGGAAATGCCACTTACTGGTGGAACCGCTAAACAAATTACCAGTGGCAATAACATTGAACAAATCAAAAAATCAAGCGATGAGCAAACGCTCGTTTTAAAAATTACTAAATCACGGGTCAAAACGAAGTATGAAACATCTGACTTCCCAGTGCCCCGCCACGTTAATAAAATTTTCAATCGGTTAGATGGGATTGGGTGGCTCCCAAACGATTTAAGTTATGAGTTAGTTTACTTTGATGTTCATACGCACCAAACGATCACCCTATTAGATGTTAAACATGACTTTGATCTAAAAACAATTAGTGCCGATAATATGAAAATTGTCTATACCAAATCCAATCACCCTGATTTAAAGACCGATTATGATCCCACTCAGGGGGTATACATGTACAATGTTGATACCAAAGAGGAAACTTACATCACTAAAAGTGTTGATGGTGGGATCTTCTCAGATGCCCAGTTCTCCCCTGATGGCAAACAATTGGCATTAATTGGTAACACCAATGAACACCCTAATTGTACAGTCAATAACTTTTGGCTATATCAATTTGATGATGAACAATTAACTAACGTTACCAATAGTGATGATAAATATGACTGTGGGTATGAAAATGGTTTAGCTGCTGACTTTGCTCAACATAAATTGGGTAAGGCGATCCAATGGCTAGATAATGATCATTATGTCTTCCATGCCTATCATCATGGCCGCAGCATCCTATTATCAGGGTCTGGTAATGAATATCAACTCCTTCATGATGGAATTGAAGATGTATATGACTTCAGTGCTTTGAACGATCACCAAATCGTCTTAAGCGTTTCCAAACAAGAAAAGCCTAGTGAACTCCAAGTGCTAAACATCGATGGTCAAAACGCTGACGTTACAACGATTTTCAATCCTAATGCTCAGTATGAAAAAGACCATACTTATGCTAAGTCCGATCATTTTATCTATGTCTCCAAAGATCAAAAGGTCCAATTAGATGGTTGGACGATTCACGCTCATAACTTAGCGGATGGCCAAAAGAGTCCAGTCATCCTATACATTCATGGTGGTCCCCATGCTGCTTATGGTGAAACATTCTTCCATGAATTCCAAACGCTTGCTAACCACGGCTATGCAGTCGTATTTGTCAACCCAAGGGGTTCCACATCTTACGGTCAAGCATTCGAATCTGATGTGATTGGCCATTATGGTGAAAATGACTATTCAGACGTCCTAACTGGTTTAGACTATGCATTAAACCAATTCCCGAACCTAGATGCTGATAAACTCTTCGTTGCTGGTGGTTCTTATGGTGGATTCCTCTCCAGTTGGATCATCGGCCATAACGACCGCTTTAAAGCAGCCAGCGTGCAAAGACCCGTTACTGACTGGCAAGCACTCTATGGCACCAGTGACGTTGGTTTTTGGTTCAACCGTACTGAACTAGGGGTTGATTTATTCAAGGACGCTAATGCCCATGAGGTATACTGGGATAAATCACCACTGAAATATGCTCACAATGTAAAGACGCCAGTTAGAATTCAACACGGTGAGTACGACATGCGATGCCCTACCAACCAGAGTGAATCTTACTTTACGGCGGTCAAGCAAACTGGCACCGATTGTGATTACATTCGTTATCCGCAATCATTCCATGGTTTCTCTAGAAACGGATTGCCTAACCTAAGAATTCAAAGAGTTGATGATATCCTTGAATGGTTCAACCGTTATAAAAGCGACCCACTGAAGTAACCATTCGAAAAAAAATCCTGATGACATTCGTCATCAGGATTTTTTATTTTTTGTGGTTGTGTTTCTTAAAGGCTTCATAAACGCCCACAACGGCTTCTAAGAACATTCCAGTTGCCATCATTCGCATTGCGATCATTTGAGCATTCATATCGTTATTAAATGAAAAGTATATCAACACACCATAGAAAATTAAGAACATCACAGAAACTATTTTAGAATTACACATCATTAGTCGGCTCCTATTTAGTTTGGTTCGTCCGTGAACGAATCATAAATGCAAATAATAACCCGACTAGTTCTAATACTAGCATGGTCACGAACACAATGTGATAAGCATTATGATTAGCAACGGTTTCAGCAATGCCACTCGCTTTTTGATTTCTTGCAACATTGGTTAAAATTAAAGTTGCTACAGCAACCCCTAGCGAACCTAAGATTTGCCGAGCGGTCGTGGTAACAGCAGTCCCATCAGCAACGACATCTCGTGGCAATGAATTAGCCCCTAACGTAACAGCAGGCATCATTACAAAGGCGTTCCCACCTTCGATCAGCATTGCCAATAAAATCATGACCCAGATGTTAGGTTGACCAGGAATCACGGCCAGTAATAACCAACCTAATACAATCATCGTCATCCCTGATAACATGGTTTTCTTAAAGCCGATCCGATCGGCTAATTTACCAGTCAAGGGGTTCAAGAAGCTAAGGAATGCCGCACCTGGAACCAATGCCATCCCAGAGATAAATGGTGACACCCCTAAAATATCTTGGTAGTAAAGTGGAAAGACAATCGTCGTTACGATCAATGCAATGTAAGAAATTCCAGTTAAAAGCACCGATAAATCGTAGTTAAAAGTCTTTAAGACCTTTAATTGCAAGAGCGGGTGCTTCATTGTCCATTGCCGATATACGAAGATGGCAACGAATAAAATACTTACCGCTAAAATAATAATTGCTTGCCCCAAGTTGACGTTTGGCTTACCAATCATATTCACTACGTACAAAATCCCTGCAAATCCAACCAATAAGAAGGTGGAAACGTAGTCTAAGCTACTCTTCTTATGGGGCATTACATCCTTAATGGCATGAAAACTTAGGAATAAAATAATCGTTGCCGTTGTAATGAAGAACACGAACAACCCATGCCAATCGGTAAACTTCAGTACGACCCCAGAAATAATTGGTCCCACTGCTAAGGCAGAACCCATTACTAATCCTGCCAGTCCCATCGTGCTCCCCCGTTGATCCTTAGGAGTGATGTATAGTAAGACCGATTGATACGATGGGAATAAAATCCCCACCGCAACGGCCTTTAAGATCCGCCCCACCATCATAATCGGAAAGGTAGGCGCAAATAAGATAATAATCGATCCAACATCAAACAAAATAATTACAGATATAAATAAAGTCCGAAACCCGATGTTGTTCAATAACCATGGACTGACCGGCATCATAATGCACATTACCAGCATAAAAGCGGTCGTTAACCACTGCACGGTAGTCGCCGAAATATTAAAGTAGCGCATGAACGTAGGGTAAACAGTCGATAAAGATGATTGACTGATCGACATCGTAAAGCTTCCTAATAGAAGAACAAAGATAAACCAAGAACGGTTAAATGGTTTGCCATGTAAGTCATAGCTTACCTTTTGTTCAGCATTTTGGTTCATTATTAATCACCTCAAATTATAATCATTATAAATTGATAACTACTATATTTTATAACGATTACAAACAAAAGTAAATAGATTAGCGCTTATCAAATAATGCCTTTTCTACTAAACGATCGACAACGGGATGGTTGAACAATCCGAAATGATTGGCATCACTACCAGTTAGCTTAATTGCTTGGTAGTTATCAGTCCGTTTTTTGACCAGATACTTTAAGGATTCGGAAGAGACGTTGGTAATGACGCCATCGTTATTGCCCTTGCCCGCACTATTACCGTAGATATTTAATACCTTCACGTTCTTAGGCATCGTCTTAGTACTGGCTAGAATATCATCATATGAAGGATATTCCTTCGTTGCTTTTCTCATGATCAATGGCTTATCATCGTTGTTCAAATGATTAGAATTAGCCTTATCATTAGTCTTCATAACCCCATTATAACCAGCACAAATTGAAATCAACTGGCTTAATTCTGGGATGCTAGTATCCTTGTCACTAGCGGTCATTAAAGCAGCAACCGCACCCCCACTAAAACCAACTGCATTATAGTTATTGTAATCATACTTACTCTTTAGATGGACCAAGACTTTATATAGGCCATGCATTTGATCATATACAGTGGTTTTATTGCCAAAGGTTACCTTAATCAGTGGCTGAGCAGTTTTTTGCGTTAACTTGCCCTTGTAAACGGGATTACCATTTTTAAAGGTAATGCTGAGACTCTTATTGCCCCCGTCCCGTTCACCAATCGTCATTAAATGGTTCGCAGCTTTAGTAGATGAATTCGCACCGTTTATGTACAGAGTAGGAACGGGACGATTAACTTTTTTGCTGGTTTTATTTAAATCATTATCATTGTTAATGCTAACGAATATTGCAGCTGCTAATACGATCACTAGCGCTACCACTAACATGATGGTTTGTTTTGCATGCTTAGTCACGAAAATCAGTCTCCTTATATATTGTCTAGATATAAGAATACTAGAAAATTCAACTAATTTCATTAAAAAGTGTCGATTTAAACAATTTCATTAGCATGATTCGGCCAAAAGTAGTAAATTAGATGGTGAGATAATAAAATAAGGGAGCGAATGATTAGATGATTACATTAAAATCACCTCGTGAAATCGAAAAAATGGCCGAATCTGGTGCGATTTTAGCTGGGGTTCATAAAGGATTACAAAAATTAATCAAGCCTGGTTTAGATACATGGGAAATTGAAGAATTTGCTGATAAGTATATTACAGACCATGGTGCCAAAGCCTCAGAAAAGGGTTTTGACGGCTACAAGTTCGCTACTTGTATCTCCATTAATGATGAAGTAGCACATGGAATTCCTCGCAAGGGCCTTAAGTTAAAGGATGGCGACATCGTTAAGGTCGATATGTGTGTGAATAAGGATGGCTTTGAAAGTGATTCTTGCTGGAGTTACGCTGTTGGCAACGTTTCTGATGAAATCAAAAAGTTAATGCAAGTGACCCACGATGCCTTATACCTTGGAATCGATCAAGCAGTGATCGGCAATCGGATCGGTGATATCGGTGCGGCAATCCAAGAATACGTTGAACAACAAAATGATTTTGGTGACGTGCGTGAATTAATCGGTCACGGAATTCAACCATCCATTCACGAAGCACCAAATGTGCCTGGCTATGGACATGCTGGCCAAGGGATGCGGTTGCGTGAAGGAATGACGATTACGATCGAACCAATGGTCAACACTGGTACTTGGCAAATTACCGATCGTTACGATAAAAAAGACGACTGGACCTACTACGTTTCAGCAGACGGCACTCCATCTGCTCAATACGAACATACCTTAGCAATCACTAAGGATGGTCCTAAGATTTTAACTTCTCAAGACCCCGAAGCGGATCAAAAATACATGCTTTAAAATGAAAAAGATAATTCCAACCACTCGGTTAGAATTATCTTTTTTTACTTACATAGTATCCCCACATCAATAGTCCATTAATAATTGAAAGCAAAATCGAAAAGATACTGAAGATCTTAAAACCATTAAACACCCCAAAATGGGATTGCATTAACGCCCCCACCGTCGTTCCCATCGAACCCATGAACATCTGAAAGGTTTGAATGATCGCGGTGGCATCGGCTTGATCAGAGCGCACCTGGTCATCAATCGCAGCGGTTTGGGCCCCAAAGTAGGCCATGTTCCGCCCGATGATGTAGACAATGTAGGCAACGATAATGGCAATTAACCCCAACTGGTTGGTAAAAACAGCCATCACGACTACAGCAGTCATGAAGATCGCATTCCCTAGATACATCGGGAGCTTACCACCGTGGTTGTCGTACATCCTACCGAAATAAGGATTCAATATCGCCCCAGTCAACGCCCCTGGTAGCAATGAAAATCCTGCAATAAAACTAGAGGTGTGCAGGCCGTTTTCGGCAACGTTCGGGATGATCAAGTCTAATCCCAGCATCGAGAACATGTACAGCGCAACCGGCGTAAAGAGGGCTAAGAACTGCCCCTTCTTAAATAGCTCGAGGTTCAAAAATGATCGTTTTGAACGGCGGATGTGCAAGACAAAGCCCACTAATGTCACCACAATCACTAAGAAGAACGGCCAATTAAAGCCATTCGTTTCTATTTGGTTCACAAGCATTAAGCTCAGCGTTAAAATCACCGTCAACAACGTAAACGCAATGAAATCAAAGCCATTCGTGTGTGAACGATTGTCAACATGGGTAATCGTCTTCCAGCCCAACAACACGGATAGTGCAGGAGCGATCAATAAAATTATAAAAATCGCCCGCCAGTTCATTAGGTCTAAGACTAACCCACCATAAGTTGGGCCAAACGAGGGTGCGAGGCTCACTACTAGTGAGGAGACCCCCAGCCACGTCCCAATCTTAGCGCGTGGCACGGTGTAGATTACAATGTTAAATGACAATGGCATCGCAACTCCAGATGAGATTCCTTCTAATACCCGTCCTAAAATTAAAATCGGTAGGTTCGGTGCAAACGCCCCGACTAGCGAACCAACGATAAAGAGGATGATACTAAATAACCAGACCGCCCGAATGCTAAACCGCTTGTTCGTGTAGGCACTGGTGGTAATGGCTGCCGTAACTGCTAATAGATAGGAGGCCGTGACCCACTGAATCGTATTCAGATCACTACCAAAAGTTTTAGCCAGGGTGGTAAACGTTACGTTCATGGAAGTTTCGGCCATGATTCCGGAAAATGATAGTAATGCTACTGAAATAATTGCTAAGATCGTCTTTAACGAAACATGATTTGAATCCATCTCAATCCCCCTTCCAAAATAAAAAGCCAAGCGTTAACTTGGCTTCCAATTACAGACTACTTGTAAATCCCAACTTTTTGTTTCATTTCTAAGATTCGCCGCACTGATGCGTCGACCTGTTTAATTGAGATTCGCTTATCCTTAATTGCTCGTTTTAATGCTGGAATTCCACTTCGGTAGTTACTAGACATCAACATGTCGTTACCAGCCTCAAATGCAAGAACATCGGCATTCACCCGATGGGCACTGGCGTATTGAGTAACCGCCCCCATCTGAAGACTATCGGTAACGATAACCCCGTTGTACCCGAGATCAGAGCGTAATAGTTTAACCACCTTAGGCGATAGTGAAGCTGGCCGATATCTATCGACACGGTTCAACACGATGTGGGTTACCATGATCGAATCAGCGCCAGCAGCAATTCCAGCTTTGAAAGGTAGGAAGTCAACTCGTTTCAAATCTGAAAGTGAACGGTTGGTAGTGGCACCCCCGACGTGGGTGTCAGCAGCCGAACCATAACCTGGGAAGTGCTTTAGTGAAGTCGCAACTCCCTGGCTTTGAATGGCTGGAACGACTGCTTTGATGTAGCTCGCAGTCTTAGCAGCACTTTGACCAAATGTCCGCGCGTAGATAAAGCTGTTCCGATTGGATGAAACGTCAGCATCTGGTGCGTAGTTCCAGTTAATTCCAAGCGCCTTTAAATAACGGGCGGAGCGTTTAGCTTGGGCCAATACGTTCTTCATTCCACCACTGTGGTAAGCCGCTTGTGGTGATGGATAGTAAGTTGACCCTGAGATGGCCCGATTAATGCTTAGTCGTGAAACCGTCCCACCTTCTTGGTCGGTCCCGATCATTAACGGAATTTTAGCGCTATTTTGCATTCCCTTAATGTGATTTTTAAATGAACTCCGATTCCCTGTAAAGTCGGAACTGCCTAAGATGACTCCACCAAGGTGGTAGTTCTTAACAGCGGCCTTAGCTGCAGCGTCATTTCTAGAAACATCGGCAACGTAGAGCTGCCCTAATTTTTCAGATAGTGACATCTTATTGATTGTCTTTTGAATCTGATCTTCTGAATCCTTCGTATGCTTAACTGAAGGCTTAGTCTCCTTTTTTGACTGCTTAGAATTAATCAACGTAATTGCAGCCATCACAGAATTGGAATTGCCAGCCTGGGTAGCTAATAGACCCACTCCAGCAATCACTATCCCACCAGTAAGTAAACCAATCAAAAATTTCTTCATCAAACAAACCTCCAAAGGCGATTTTTATTATGCAGCACTTTTAGTATATATTAATTTTTTATTAAATACAAAAAAACATCGGAAATTTATCCGATGTTTTTAATTTAAAGCGTCATTATTTAATCATCATGGTGATCATCTGGCGATAAAATCAAATCACCATCAACGGCATTACGCCGCTCAACAGTAATCTTTTTCCGCCGAATACGGTTTTGACGTCGAACTTCACGCCATTCAGAACGTTTGACCTTAATCGTTTTAATCGATTCATCGTTGCGCAACATCTTCCAAATTGAGTATAGAATGAATGGCACCACGAACATCAATGGAAATCCAGCTAGTGTACAGAAGGTCTGAATCGTTTCAAATCCCCCGACCATTACTAAACTAAACGAGAAGATGATAAAGATGACCACCCAGGTCATTCGGTTGGCCCGACTTGGTTGTTCGCCCCGTGCTAATGGCAAACTGGTGAACGAAGACAAAACGTAGGCCGATGATGAAATCGTGGTGGCTAAAAAGATAAAACACGAGATACAGTAAAGTGCGAACATAACGAATTTTAATGGTAATGTCGAAAGGACCGCTGCAATTACTGCCGATTGTCCCTGGGTGCTTAAAATATGGATTAGATCAAGCGTCCCAGTCTTTTGCAACCAGAGTGAATAACCACCGAGGATGGCATAAAAACTCATACAACCAAGCGCCCCGTAGGTCAACATCCCGACTACGATTTGGCGAATCGTCCGTCCCCGTGAAATCCTGGCAATGAACAGACCCATAAATGGCATGTAAGATAGCCACCAACCCCAGTAGAAAATCGTTTCTTGTTGAGTGGTATCAGCCCGTCCGTTGGGGATCGTATTGGTGCTTAACGGGATGAACTTCTGAATTAGCAATCCAATACTATTGGTTTCAGAATTTAAAATGTACACCGTTGGCCCGATTGCTAACACAATTGCTAGGAAAATCAATGCCGTCCAGATGTGCATGTTACTGAGCTTATCGATTCCACCCTTTAGCCCCTTGAAGACCGTGAAGGTAAAAATCACAAATAGGATCGCAAATAGCACTAATTTAAGTAGCAATGTGTCTGGAATCCCAGTTAAAGAACTCAACACCTTTGAAATAATCGGAATTTCTAGGCCGACCGAGGCGCCAACCCCACCCATGATTCCAAGCACCACGAGAATGTTAACGACCGTTCGTAACACCCTTTGCCATGACTTATCACCATTGAGCATTACGATTGAATCACTTAACGATTGGACCTTCAACTTTTTAACGTATAGGATGTAACCAATCGCAATCGTTGGGGCAGCAAACATCATCCAAGCCATCGGACCCCAATTATACTGCCCTAACATATGAGCGAGGCCATACGCCTCTTGCGAATACGGCTTCGCACCAAATGGTGGATCCTGTAAGTAACGCAATGGATCGACCATACTAAGCATTAGGATACTAGCATCAATGGCGGTCGCAAAGACCATTGCACCCCATTGAAAATTACCATAGGCTGGCTTTTCTTCCTTATCACCAAGCTTGATGCCACCATACTTGCTAAGAATAATAAAAATAAAGAAAACGAAGTTAATTACATAGATCCACATGTAGCCCCAGCCCATTTCACCTGACACCCATGCTAAGATCGAATTTAAAACGCCGCGAATCGAAGATCCGCCAATCATTAATATTGCTGAAACACAGATAAATAAAATGACCGTTGGAATAAAAATCACCTTATTGATCTTTTTATTTCTAAAAATAAAAAATCCTCCTCAAAAATTAAAAATGTTACCGAATTAAAATAAGTAACATAGTAAAATTTGAAACTAAACAGCTCGCCACGAGCGATATGTATATCGTCCACAACCGTTGGTGGTGGGTTGAAAATGACTATCAAATTTTATGTTTTCATTTTCTAACGTTTATTATAGAACAATTGTAACCGAATATAAAATATATTATTGATGTGTTTAGGGACGCCTAAATTATATCCCATAAGATAATTGCTCATAAACGGCGAATCACTCCCCCGGCAATAGTCTTTCAATCATGCTGGTCAACGTGATTGCATGGTTCATTTATGCAATCGCCATCATGCTACCAAATTGGTACTGGCTCAGATTAGGGGTCATCCTCTTCAGCCTCTTCCAAATTTTAGGGCACGTCTTCCAAATGACTATCAAGCTCAAGACCTGGTACAATCCGGGATTATTCACGACGGTCGTGTTATTCCTACCGTTAGGAATCGTCTTCATCAATAAGTTAGCGAAAATTGGCGCCTTGAACTGGTCAACCTGGTTGTTCGCAGTGTTAACCCTTTTGGCCTGCATTGCTTTGAGCATCGTCTTGCCAGTCCAGGCATTGAAGAACAAGAATACTAAGTACGTAATCAGCCCTTGGCAAGTAAAGCGCTACCATGAAGTCATTAAGTTTTGTCGAATTAAATAATCAAAAAAATCAGGTCGCTGGCTAGCAACCTGATTTTTTAATCTATTGATGAATCGTGTATTTGTTCCGTTTATTCGCAACGTTTGGTGTATGACTAATAATTTGGAAAATGATCAGGATGACCATTAACGCAATTATCGTTGCCCCAAACATCCCAATCCCAGGCATCGTCCCCTTGAATGGTGACACACTGCCCAGTGCAGAAATCACGGTTGGCGAAATTGCGGTCCCGATGTTACAACCAACTAATAACACGGAATTAGCAAGTGCGTTCGAGCCCTTCGGAGCAGCGACTTCCATTAGGTTAAAGAGGTAGTTACCGGCTAATGGGAAGGCACACCCGATGACCATCACGGAGATGATCAACATTGGAAAGCTGTGGGCGTAGTTCATAAGTAACATCCCAACTGAGAGGAATAACATCCCTGCTGAGAAGACGAACCGCTTGATAACTTGGTAGATCTTTCCGAACAAGAAGCCCATTACCATACTAGTCAACGTGAAAATGGTAATGACAAAACTAGCATCGGTCGCAGTCCCCATCTTGGCGTTGACAACGATCGAAGGTGTCAAGATACTAACGGCAGCCATCCCCATGGTTAGCAAGCAACAAATCACTCCAGCAGCGATGACCTTGAAGTTGACCCGTTGCTTAGCACTATCTTGGGGGTTGGCTTGATTAACTTGGGTGGTCGTATCGTCGGTAAATGGTGGAACGACGAACCAGAATAATGCGAGGACGGCAAAGATAACGATGTATGCAAGAAATGAAAATTGCCAACTGATGTTGAGCAATAGCCCAATCGATATGTTCATGATACAAAGGCCGACCTGTTCAAATGAACTCCGGTTCCCAAGCATTTGCGAACGATCTTCGCCAGTGTAGAATAGGTTCACCATCGTAATGGCAAGCGAATTCAATAAACCAATCCCGATTCCAAAGATGGCCCGCGAAACTAAGATCACCCATAGGTTTGGTACGAATGCTGGAATGATCCCAGTTATCCCCATGATCAATAGTCCTAAGCCAATACAGTTCTTCATCCCTAATTTTCTAGAAATCGAAGCTGAAAATAATAGCACGATAAAGGCCGGAATCTGTTGGATCGTGGCCACCGTGTTAACTAATGAAGTCGGATAGTTTGAAAATGTTTTCGCCATTGCGGGTAGTGCTGGTGAAACAGCAGTCCCAATTGTAATGACCAATGAAACAGCTAATATGGAAAATCGATGGAACAGCGTTTTGGAGTTCCAACTATTTGAATCCTTACTCATATGTGAACACCCTCTTAATAATTTAAACCAATGTATGTTCTTATTATACTCCCAATTTGTAAAACAATAACAAATTTTAAACCATTTAATGAAACAACTACAGTACTTATGTTTAATTTTAGTGTATACTGATAGTATACAAAACATATTACAGGGGGCGTTGAAATTGAAACCATTTTCTCAATTAATTAGCATCGCATTAACTGTTACAGTATTGGGTGGCGTGGGGATGGTAAATAGTTCCTCCACCGCTAATGCTGCTAAAACAAATATTAAGGGCGCTCCAAAGGTGTTAAAGGGGACTTGGGTGACTAAGGTCGCTCGCGCCGAACCAGAAGTTGAAGATGCCCGTTACCAAAAGAGCATCCTATTCGTTACAAATAAATCAATTGATGAATCAGGACTATTTTATAAGACTAAAACCAAGCCTGCTAATCCATTCAACAGTGCTGGTGGTTCCATTAATAGCGGACTTACCTATACTAAGAAGCATAAAACATATTATTTGAGCACCCGTGAAGGTAAGATTCGTTATTATTACAAGGTCAAAAGTTTAAACAACAAGCAAATCAAGGTGTACCTCGGCAATAGTTATTCGAAAAAGCATCCTACCAAGTGGGAATATAATGGTAAGTACTACAAACAATCAAGTAAAATCGTTAATTTTACGACGAAATATAAGTTTAAATATTAAAACAATGGGATAAAACGTTCATCATTAATGGATTTTTTATCCCTTTTTGTTAATTTAATTAAATCTACATTAATGCATTAAAATAAATAGATTTATTGATAAAAAAGATGGATAATTAAATTAATTATAAAGGAGTGACTAATATGAAAATAAAACGTCTATGGATTAGTGCAATCACCATCACATCTTTTCTCACGCTAACTGGATCATTCAATGCCAGTGCAGCAAAGTGGCATAAAGGAACCCCTCATTTTATGAAGGGCCGTTGGATTTCTAAAATGCACAAAACCCAAAATAATACTGAAAAAACGAAATTAGATCGAGAAACTAGTTACTATCGGGATGCATTTGTTATCAACGATATTAAGACCGATCCAATTAATTACAATCCATTTTGGTACGATCAAAATAAAAAATACTCCAGCACAGGTGCTATAAATGGTGCAGCAGCAAATGGTCGATACAAGAAGGTCGGTAAGAATAAATATATTTACAGTGAGTACTTGTATGCCGTCAATAAGCGTTCCAAGATACATATCAAAAAAATAAGCAAAAAACACGTCATTATAGCAGGAGAAAAATTTAAAAAGGTAAAAAGTTTTAAACCTTACTATAAGTAGGAATTCAATGGTAAGGCGGCAGCATGTTCAGTGATGGCGAACATGCTGCCTTTTTTGTTGAAAGTAATCCCAAAATGCTTCTCATAATTATCGAATGCAATTCCCATTTTAATTTATCATAATGTTTGAAACAAAAGATTAAATTATAGTATAATTAACTTGTTAAATATTAATAATTGGAGTTGAAAATAAATGAAAAGAAAAATTTTGTCAACGCTAGCAGCAACTAGCATTCTATTATTTACAGGTGCCAGCGCCAGTGCAGCCACATTACATAAGGGGACCCCAAGTAGTATTCATGGTAGTTGGGTTTCTACCAAGGGATATACAAACGGGCCTAGAGTGAACGAAAAGTACCGCATTAACTTTACCTCATCGGATTACCTTCAATTCGACTATCCTGCCGAAGCTGATCCATCCGCAATGACTAAGGTTCACTATAAATATACTGGTAAAAACCGTTACAAAATAACTGGTAAAAAAATTAGTCAAGGCCAGGTTAGCATTAATGAATCCATGGATGTTCACCTATTATCAAAGAATAGAATGCGGCTTAGCTTCCATTCCAGCTCTACTTTACCTGGTTCTTGGAGCACCATCATGAAGAGAAATTAGGGAATTCTTAATTTCCAAATGAATTTAAAAATGGTCCTTAGCATAAGAAAAGTTTCCTATGCTAAGGACCATTTATTTTAGGAGTTAGTTCACAGCTCCCATATTACATATTATTCCTTAGTCGATGCTACCACTAAGAACTGAATCACACTGATCACAAGCAAGAAGAGCAATGCGAACGTATAGCCTAGAATGCCGTTCCCAGCAACTAGTGCAGTCGTTTTGGTAATGATCGTTGCAACGACCACCGTTCCAATCGCCCCTGCAAATTGCTGAACGGTCGTAATGATGGCATTTCCATCGGCTTGTAAGTCCCCAGTTAAGTAACTCAACCCCTTGGTCATGATGTTTCCGTATGCTAGGCCAACACCAATCATGATCAAAGTATAGAAGATGAGCACAACGGCATTGCTGAGCTGACTTGAAAAGATGCTCAAGATCAATAGCGCAATCACCATCAAACCAATCCCACTTAAAATTGGTTTCTTAGCCCCAAAGCGATCTAATAATGCGCCAGAAAATGGTGAAACCACTGCTCCCAACACGGCTCCAGGCAATAGGATCAACCCAGCCGTACTAGAGGCACTGTGATTAATCAACTGAACATAATTAGGAATCACAAAGGCTAAGCCCAAGATAATGAGCTGATTGATGAAAAATGCTAAAACGTACTTAGCATACGCCGCGTTCTTTAAGATGTGAACGCGCAGTAGTGGTTGTGCAGAACGGTTTTGCATCCTAACAAATAGCCACAATGCAATTAAACCGATTACAATCGGAACGATCACCATTGGATTCCAGAAGCTACTGGTACTAATGGTATCAATCCCAATGATTAATCCTGCGAATGTTACCACGATCAACAAGAAGCTCTTGATATCAAAGCGTTCTGCAACGAGTGGTTCTTTACGCAGGTGGGGAATTGAAAACATCCCCATCACTAATGAAATTAACAAGATTGGCATTAAGATAATAAAGATAAATCGCCAACCAAGCGTATTAACAATGATTCCACCAAAGGTTGGTCCAACGGCAGAAGCTGCGGCAGTAATCAAAGAGCCGACGCCCATCATCACCCCCAATCGCTCTTGTGGCACGTTTTCTAGGATGATGTTGAACATTAACGGCAACGCGATTCCGGTCCCAAAACCTTGAATCACCCGTCCTAACAGCAAGAAGATAAATGATGGTGCGAACGCATCCACCAATAGGCCAATTAGGAACAATAAGTTGGCAGTTATAAATAGAGAACTGATTTTAAAACGGGCCTTTAAGAACCGCGATAGTGGAATGATGCTCGATAATACCAATAGGTAGATCGTAGTCATCCACTGGACGACACTTAAGCCGATGCCAAACTCCTTGATCAACGTGGGGAAAGTGATGTTCATCGATGTTTCCACCGTCACCCCACTAAACGTCATAACTCCTGATGCAATAATTGCTAATAAAACACTTGATGATATTTTCTTTTCCATTAAATAATCATTGTATTTCGTCTCCTTATATATTTTGCCTAACTAAAAGTAAGCACTATCGGTTATTATATAAAAAAAATTTCCAAATTGTCAACAAAAAAATGATTTTAACCACTAACGGCTAAAATCATTTCCCATTTTTTAAATTAATTAACGGTCTTAATTACGTGGGCTGGATTCCCAACAATCACTACGTTATCACCAAATGACTTAGTCACAACGGAACCTGCGCCGACCACCACGTTATTCCCCAGCGTCACTCCTGGAAGAATCGTCACGTGGCCACCCAGCCAGACGTTATTACCAATCGTAATCGGGGCGCCCATTTCAACATCATTTTTACGTTGAACTGGATCGATTGGATGGACTGGGGTATACAATCCACAGTCTGGTCCGAAGTAACAGTTATTCCCGATCGTAATCGGACAGGTGTCTAAAAGCGTCAAGTGGTAGTTAGCATAAAAATCATCGCCAACGTGGATGTTGAATCCGTAATCGAGTTCAATTCCATTCTCCACGAATAGGTTCTTACCACTATCAGCTAACAGTGACTTTAATTGCCGATTAAATTCTTGATTATCATAAATTTGGTTCAACGCCCCTAATGCTTTCCGCATTTTAGTTCGTTGGGCCTGTAATTCTGGATCGAACTGGTCATAATTTTCACCAGCCGTCATCTTCTCACGTTCTGTTGTCATGATTCCACCATCCTGTTCAATTCAATGATAACACGACTACTTATCGTTATCATCAAAGCCCTTCAGCTTATTGAACATATCTTTAATATTATCAACTGATTCATCTTTTGATAATGGGTGGTCAGGAGCATTTTTATCGATTTCTGCTCCCGATGAACCATTCTTTAAAAAGTCATCGATTCGATTTAATGCATTGTCCCTCACATCTTGATCGGCATGTGGGGCTGGATTCTCTGGTCGAGGCCGTGCAACATTGATCGTCCCGGACTCGCCCATCCTATCCATCGCATCATTTAATTTTTTATCAACGAACACGTTGCCAGAATCTTCAGCGTGCCCCTTAGTCCAGTGCCATTTCAAATCAGGGAATTCTTTTAACAACTCATACATCTTTTTCCAAAGTTCCATATTTTTAACTGGGTTACCACTTTTAGTCTTCCAACCATTGTTGACCCAGCCATAAAGCCAATTCTTCGTGATCGAATCTAAAACGTACTTAGAATCAGCAACAATATCGATCTGATTATTATTCAATTTATTTTGCACTAAAACTTGCAAGGCATTTAATGCTGCCATGATTTCCATTCGATTATTAGTGGAACCTAATTCGCAGCCAGCATCGCTATGATTAGTCCCATCAGGCATGATAATTAAATAGGCCCAAGCAGCTTTATCGTTATCTTGAACATGTCCGCCACGTACATTGCCGTGATTTCTAGAACCACCATCGGTATAAACAACAATGGCACCATTTCTAATCGGAGCAACCAGATCAGAATCCGATGTATAATTGTCTGAATAATCGCTTTGATGTAAAAATTCTTCAGCTTCTTCTTTCGTCAAGAAACTCTTATATCTAGCATGCGGAAAATTAGTAATTTCTGCTTGACACTGTGGCCAACTATTGTAAATTCCTGGTGTTCTTCCTCTTCTAACTGCATAGTACTTATGAGCCATAATATCGCCTCCGGTAAGCTTTCCGACTTTGATTTTAAGCCTTTTTGTGAGAAAATAAAAGTAAAAGGAGATTTTTTGATGACTAAGTTAAATACAACATTAATCACCGTCCAAGATGCCTGGGCAATGCTTAAGGATAAAAAAAGCCAACAAAATGAACGTTTTCCCCAATTTGAGAAAAACGGCAAGTTTATTCTGCCAGACTATAAACTAACGCGCAAGCGAGAAGCCTTCAAAATTCGTAAAAGAACGTTTTTGAAACGCCATGCGCGTTCGTACGTTGCCTTTGATTCAGATAATGGACAAACGTTGTGGCTACACAATTTTCCTAGTCTCTCCGCAGCATTATTTTGGTTAGACACAGGACTAAAGACCAATGATATGGATAGTCATTCTTCATATCAACAATGGAAAAGTAGCCACCTTGATGACATTAATGAATTTAAGGATCAATTACGGAAAAAATCAAAGCATAATCACATCCCCAAGAATGCCAACGACTTGGAACAATAAAAGACAAAAAAAGCCCAGTATCTAAATACTGGGTTTTATTTTTACTTAGCAGGACTTTGCTTTAAGAATTTTTGTAATGCTGAAATTTCTTTGTTCTTCTTCTTGTCCTTCTTTTGGTTAACTGGACGACGGCCTTGAACACCGTTTGGATGACAAATACGCATAACTTTATCGCTCCTTTTCTTTGTCTGTCTTATTCTTGAAATATACCTGTTAATTATAATACAAAGTCCACCCTAAAATCAAATCTAAAAATAAGCTTTGTTCAGCCTTATGCAACGGGCTATTACCACTTATTAGGACTCCAGACTCGGCCATCTAATTCATCGTTGGCCTGCTGGATCCGCTTTGCTTGTTCAGCTGCGATTTTTTTAGCTCCTTCAAATAGGCAGCGGTCGGTAAAGTCGGTCTCTGCATCAGCAAATTTTTGGAGTTGGTCTAATAACCATTGTTGATTATCCATTATTCATCATCCCCCCGTTTGATCATCGCGATTTGATCCTTTAAACTCGCTAGTTCGGATTGCTGGTTCTCCAGTTGGTCAATCGTCAGTTCTAATAACGACTGCTTTTGTGGATCGCCTTCCCGTTTTGCCTTAGCACGCAAGCGGTCAATCACCCAACTTTGTTGACCCTCAAATGAGTTTGGTTTGGGATTATTGATGTAGTTTTGATAATCAAATAGCAACCGCGCCTTCTGGTCGGCCGTCATGTAGTTGAACTGATCGACCACGAATGGCGGTAAGAACTGCATCCCCGCTTGTTTCGCAACGGCTTGAAACGGCTTCATGAGTTCTGAAATCGAAAATCCTTCACTACCACCAGCAACGTAGTTCTTAGCAGCCGTCCCCAGCGTCACTACGATCCCTAATTGCTTATCGGCGAGTCTGCCATCTTGATTCTGATAGGTAAAGTTTCTGGTCAACACTTCATCTTCCCATTTCTTTAATAACGCCGGTGAGCTATACCAATAAAGTGGGAATTGAAAGATGATCCGTTGCGCACTGGTCAATAGCGCTTGTTCCTTGGGCACATCGATTTGATAGTCTGGATATGCATGATCTAGGGGGTGCCATACGACCTGCTCTAAATTGCGGGTTGCGCCCCGTAAAAACGATTGGGTCGTCGAATCATCAATCTCTGGATGCGATATAATTACTAACGTTTTCAAATGCTCATCCCCATACATTAATATTAATATCATTCTAACTTAAAAAAGATTCGAGTTCACTGATTGACTTTCTTAAGATTTAATGCTATTATAATACCAATGTGTTACGTAGTTTCGAGTTTTTAAGGTTCTTGTTTTGCATAAAACTTCCTTATTTAGATTCAAGCTTAATGATACATGCAATATTTTTCAATTATGGAGGTTCTTAATTATGGAACAAGGTACTGTAAAATGGTTTAACGCTGACAAGGGATACGGATTTATTACTACTGACAATGGTGACGTTTTTGTTCACTACTCAGCAATCAACAAAGATGGCTTCAAGACTTTAGACGAAGGCGAAAAAGTTACTCTTGATGTTGAACAAGGCGACCGTGGCCCACAAGCTGCTAACGTTACCCCTGTTGAAGGTTAATCCTTTTAACTAACTTAATGAAAAACGGTGTGGATTTTATCCACACCGTTTTTTTTTGTATCAATTTTTAAAGTGCATGTATTTAGAAGCAAAAATGACTAGTGATTCGACTGGTTCTTGCATCCCATCTTGAGTCCAGGTAATTAAAATTTCAGTTAGTCCGCCAGAGATTAATGATATCAGTAATTTAGAAGAATTTTCCCGAAATGATAACACCCTTTGATCGATCAATCCGCCAATATAATAACGTAGCCGTTCCCGAATGATAATGGTCAAATCATTCTTGATCAAAAGCTCCATCACGTGTTGATCAGCTTTGATTAAATTAAAAAAAATCGTTGCGATATCAAAAAAAGTCCGTGAATGGCTAGCGGATACCTCTTGAATAAACTGCGTAAATAAACCATCAAAGTGGTAGATTAATAATTCCTTTTTATCATGAAAATTACGGTAATAAGTCATTCGTGAGATCTTGGTTTCTTGACAGATTTCCTTCACGGTAATGTCTTTATAATCCATCGTATCCATTAACTTAATCATTCCAGCAACAATTTTTCGTTTTGTCGCTAACTTATCTCTCATATCCTTAATCCACCACTTTTCCTTCTCTTGCAATCTTATATTACTATTGTAAAAATTTCAAATCTTTAAATTTTTTGAGCTTTTTATAACCCTTTTTTGAAACATTGCTTTATAATAATAATTGAGTTCTATATATTGTAAAGGAGATTTTATTATGGCATTTGAAGAAGATACTACATTAGATAGAAAGATGAGTGAAGTATACGACTGGAGCGATTCAGATACCCCAGTTAGAGATGCATTGTGGGACCATTTTATGGAAAACAATAACCATGACACTATCAAGACTTCCGATGAGATGGATAAGTATGAAAACATGTCAGACGACGAAGTTAAGGCTAATGCCGAAAAGGTATTGAAGAAATAGTCATTCCTCCAACAACCCAATATTTTAACTCATCGAGCGCTTGATTCTTAGGAATCAAGTGCTTTTTTTGCGTCCGCAATTAAATCCGCGCTGACCGATTCAGAGGTGAACCGTTGCAACGGTGTATATTCATGCCGATGGTTAAAAGCAACCGGTTCATAAGCCACCACTGCGACCTTCATATTATTTTCAGTCAAGAAAATCTGGCCGACCTGCTTGAACTTGCCGTTGGTATGCTTACCAGTCCGCCAATCGTGCAACTTAAAGCTGCCGTCAGCGTCTTTTTTGATCTGATAGTTGCCGGAGTTATCAGTTTCCACTGGCACCCCGATATAGCGATTTACTTTATATTTCCCCTTCATTTTTTCACCCCGTTTATTTATTTGTCTATCATAACATTATTTTAAAAAACGTTGGCACCGAATCGGCGACCAACGTTTATTTTAAATTATGCTTTTGGTTTGAACTTGCGGTAAATCATCGTCCCAATCAACCCAATGTAGGTAAGGACTTGCACTAAGACTAAGGCCTTGAACCAGCGACTGATGTGATAACCAATCACCAAGTGGTTCTTTCCAGGATGGGAACTGACGATCAAAGCACCGACCTTTGAGGTCTTAAAATGCTTGAACGGTTTGCCGTTGCGCGATACCGTCGTGTGCCCGTACTTAAAGACTGGCAACAAGATCTTTTTAGTATGGTGCGTCGGGTTCTTCCAGCTGACCTTCATGCCGTGCTTAGTGACCGTCTTTTTAACGTGGTAACGATTCTTTTTAACCGCCGTTACGGTATAGGCGTGGTATGGATGGAATGGGAAGTAGTCGTCTGGTGCAATCGAATGCTTGATCGGTAAGTAATCAGGCGTTGATTTCGTCATGTACTTCAGCGCCAACTTTAGATCATCGGATTTCAACGAATTTCGCAGCTTTTTAACACTCTTAGTGTGAACCTTTAAATTAGTGTTATTATCGATTACTCGGTCTGCATGGTACGAAATCGTCCCTAAAATGACGGTCCCCTCTGCAATCCCAAAAATTCCAAGAAACGCCAGGGTCGCAAATGTCCATCTAACGACCTGCATCCCGCGACTGACCTCGTTCGTTAAAAAGATTCCGACTAATAGGAACAATAACGCAAATGAGACGACGTAAAAACGAGCGGGCATCTGAATGTAATAAGAGACCCCTGGCACCCATTTTTGAATCAGATTCCATGGGAAGAAGTAAGATGATAACCACAGAAATAAGATCGCATTGCCAAAAATGACCTTCGTATAGAGGCTCAATTGCTTCCATTTGACGATCACATAGATCGTGACCAACAAGTATAGTGCGGTATAGACAGGCAACAAGACATATGAGTGGGTGTTGATCACGTTGAATGCATTTTCACTCATCACTAATTGTGGTGCGACTGGCAATAAGGTGTTGGATTTAAAGAGTTCTAACATCCCGCCCCACACATTGGCAGTCAATAACAACGTCAACCCGATTGCTTTGCACAGGTCTAATACCAAGTGAGTACGGTTTTTGCTATAAATGAACGCCACAATGAAGAATGGAATCAAAGCCAATGCACAGATGATGCTGGTCATCAAATGCATTTGGATCACAAGCGTCATCGAAAGTGATAACGGAATGATGGCGATCTTATCTTTGCGCATCATTTGCGTCCCAGCTAGTAAGACCAACGGTGTGAACATTGCGCCCAGTCCTGTAAATTGCGAACCTGAGACCCACGACAGCATTGGTGAGGATAATAAGTACATCGCACTCACTACCACTGCTGGCCATTGTTTAACGCGGTTAGCAATCGATAGGTGATACATCAACCATCCAGCAATCGATAGGTACAGCCAACTGGTTAGCAACTGGAATTTGAACCAAGTCCCAACAATTAGTAGTAATAGACCATTAAAATAAGCAAAAATTGGGCCGTAGAGGGCATTGATCACCCGCCCCGTTTGTTGATACCCAAAAAAGGATTGGAAATAATTATAATCCCCAGTTTTGATCTGCATTGCAGCATCATAAAAGCGGTTCATATGAAAAATCGAATCGATTCCCACAATGAACGACTTAGTAAAAATCTGTGGCAAAATTTCGATCAACGCAACGATCGCGATGATTAAATACGGCCAAAGCCGTCGCCATTTTTGGTTAGCCATGATGATACCCCTTTATTTTATAATTATATAAAAAAGTATCCGTAACGAAACGGATACTATTATTATAACTTAAAATTAGTTTTATAAATTAATATTATCGCAAACTTTACATTTGATTTTTTGATGAATGCAATATTTATTGTGACAAATAAAAAACTCTGAATCGAACAGACCCAGAGTTTTTTAATTATTCCATTGGTGGTAAGTCATCCACATGGTTTTTGTGAATCCGTTGCAACAGGTAAATTGAATAAATTACCAATACCGCCCCAATACATTCAACGAGGTCAAAAGGTACCCCTAATGATTGAATGAATGCGATTGGAATTATCGTACAGATTAAACTGAGGATAAACGTCATCGCAGGTTCAACGGCATCCACAATACTAAGCACTTCTGATGAAGCGAACTTCAAACTGTAGATCATTGATGAAAATGCACAAATCGTCCCTACTAAGATTACGCCACCTAATCCCACTAATACTAATGGGCTGGCAGTTACTTGCTTTGGAGCGGCGATAAAGAATGGTGCGTGGTGGACTGCAATGTAGAAGATATTAAATGGAATACTTGCAATTAAAGTTCCCCATCCCAGAACCACAAATGGTGAGTTTTCCTTCGAAAGTGGTTGTGGAACTGAGTAGTAAATCGCAGCCGAAACAGCTGATCCCAAGCCCCAAAGAATTGAAACCAACGGAATGGAAAGTTCTCCCAAGTCACCCTTAGTAACTGAGAGGATAATTCCAACCAATGCAATCAAAAATACTAACACGTCAGACTTCAAAGGCCGATGCCCTCTAAAAATGAACTTGTACAATACAATAAAGATTGGTGCTAAGTATTGTAACAACGTCGCTGTCGGTGCGTTTCCAGTTTGAATTGCCATATAGAAGGTGGACATATTAACAGCAAGGCCGAATAAACTATAGATCAATAACAACATGATCGAACGTTTGTCCTTAAATACCTTGAAGATGTCTTTCTTAACGTGGAAGGCCCCAATCACTAGTAACAAAATCCCCGCAACTGATGTTCTAGCAGAAATGAACCAATCAACTGGGATTGCACCGTTCTTAGCAACCATCTGCATTAAAATTCCAGAAAATGCCCAGAGTGTCGAAGCCATTGCTGACCAGAAAATCCCCCGTGCGACATTTTCTTTCAATTGTTTCTTGTCTTGCATTATTACACCTCAAATAGTAATTATATTAATCTCAAGGGATATTTTACACGATGATGATTAAATTTAAATGTGATAATTACTAATTTTTATTTAGTAAACTGTGGCGAATCCCGTATGAGAAGTAGATTACTAACCCGATCACGAACCAGATCAACGCCGTGTAGAAGGTATCCTTAGGTAGCTGGGTCGCAATCCCGATACTCAAGACTGCGGAAAGTAGTGGAATCCATGGGTACAATGGGACCTTAAAGCCATTGTTAGGAATGTCTTGCCGTTTCCGTAATGGTAAGATCCCTAGTGAGATCACGATAAAGGCGATCAACGTCCCGATGTTTACCAAGCTAGCCAACTTATCAAGGGAGATAAAACCACTCATAAAGGCAATCACGATCGTTACGATCAACACACTGTGGTGCGGAACGTTATTATTATTAACCTTGTGCAAATGCTTTGGTAATAACCCATCGCGACCCATTGAATAAAGCAGTCTGGAACCACCGTAAATCATGGTCAACATCATGGTGAACATCCCTGCTAACGCCCCGATCGCAATGATTCCAGCCACGAAGTTTTGGTGCACCATTTGTAATGCAAATGATACGGGATCAGCTACGTTTAGGTCCTTGTAGTGCACCATTCCAGTTAATACTAATGAAACCAATACATATAGGATCGTACAAATAACGAGCGTCCCTAAAATCCCAATTGGCATGTTGCGCTTAGGATTCTTCACTTCAGAAGCAGCTGATGACACACAATCGAACCCAAGGTAAGCAAAGAAGACCGCTGCGGCCCCGTGGAAGATTCCACCAGCCCCGAATGGTAACAATGGGTTCCAGTTGCTTGGCTTCACGAAGAAGGCTCCGACAACTAAGAACAATACGATGATCAACACCTTAACGATCACGATGATGTTATTGATCCGTGAAGAAGACTGGGTCCCCTTCGTTAAAATAAAGGCGATCAATAAGACGATCAAGATCGCAAAAAGATTAACGTACGTCCCCTTGCTAGGGTCGTAAAAGCTGCTTAACGCCTTTGGAATGTGAATCCCAAATCCAGCCAGAAATGTCTGGAAGTACGCTGACCAACCAGTCGCAACTGCGGCCACCGACAGCGTGTATTCCAATACTAACGCCCAGCCTAACACCCAGCCAATCACTTCACCGAAGACCACGTTCCCGTAAGAATAGGCACTCCCCGCAACTGGTAGTGATGATGAAAATTCAGCGTAACACATCGCACTGAGTGAACAGACGATCGTAGCAATAATAAACGAAAAGATAATTCCAGGTCCTGCAGTAGTAGCGGCCACCGTTCCGGGCAGGATAAAGATCCCCGCACCGATAACGGTCCCGACGCCCATTCCGATTAAATCCCAGGAACCGAGTGTCCGCTTTAAATTACTATCTTGATCGATATAATTATCCAGCGTTTCTTTTCTAAACATATTAGATAATAAACTCATGGTTTTCCCTCTTTCTAAAACATAATCATTCCGAATAACAAAAAAGGAGCCATACATTTCTAGTATGGCTCCCATGCCCCACTAGCAAATAATAACGCTATTTACTAGTGATAAGGTTCGCACGTGAATAATAGCTCTCCTTGACCAGCAAATAGCATTAGTCTAGGAAGAACTTTCGATTAACTAAACTGACTTTTAACCCTAATAAACACATTTTACGAAACCCCAATCCGAATATTTATTAGTATTATTTTAACCTATTTCTCATTTAATTACAATTACTTTTTAGGAATTATACTATTCGGCATCGCTAACACAAAGACGGTGCTTAAGATCAACACCCCACCAACCATTTCTAAAAAGTTAAAGTTAGTGTTTAAAAATGCGACCGAACCAATCGTAGCAGATAGTGGTTCGAAGGTATCTAACATCCCCGCCACCGTTGGCGAAACGTACTTCAAACTAGTTGTAAAGCAGATGAATGATACCATTGTACCAAAAATGACGATAAAGGCTACTCCGATTAAGCCCCCCACTGTAAATTGAGGGGGATGCACCCAAAACGGATGCACGATCGTAAATACGACGCCTCCAATCACCATTGCCCAGCCAACGATAATCATTACGTCATAGCGTTTTAATAAATTCACTGGTAGCATCGTCTGCAGTGCGCCAGCTAACGCTAATAATAGTCCTAAGACTAGGGCATGCCCGCTAATCGCCAGGTGCAACAATTCACCCTTGGTCACTAATAACCAGGTTCCTAACAATGCTAAGGCCACTGCGATCGATTCATTTTTAGATGGCAAGTGATGATAGATCACGGCCGTTAAGATCACAATAATGATGGTCCCTAAACTCTGCAAGATCGTCGCAGTTCCTGCATTACTCGCCCCCACCGTTACCAAGTAAAAATATTGCACGGCTGCCAGCCCGAACAATGCATATACGACTAGCAAAGCCGCATCATGTGGCCTTTTCCACACCTGTAAAAGCGGTTGTTTTTTAATCACCCGTCCAAATAGCAAAATTAAGATTCCAGCAATTGACATTTTAATGCCCATTAACCACTCTGGTGAATAGCTAGCATCTTGAAATAAAAATTGTGAAACTGGTCCTTGAATCCCCCAGCAAACGGCCCCGATAATTGCTAGGATGGCACCAATCCCCTCGCGTTTCACTTGCAACAAAATCGCTCCTTAAATGTTAATAATCTTTATTCGAACATCCCACAAAAAAACGGGAAATAAATTCCCGTTTTTTGGTTTAGTTAGGTTCACCCTAACTCATTCTATCGTTCATTAAAATTGACTCTTTCACGATCCGATTAATATCAGCACTGGTTTCATTCGTAATATCGGTGATCCGTTCAACGGTTCTGGCATCATCAATATTCTTATAGGCCTTTGCTAATAATTCATCAATCGTTTCCTTCGCCGTATCGATAATCACATCATTAATGCCGGTTAATTTAGCTAACGCGTTTTGTGAATTTCCACTCAGCACTTGCTTAGAAGCACTTTGTGAAAGTTGCAATTCACGTGAGCTGACCGTCTTGATCTGTGATTCGAATTTAGCCCTGGAAGAATCTACGACACGTTGAATTTCAACGGCTGAGTAAGCTTTATTGACCTTATTGTTCAACAGGTCAACTTCATTTTGAATTGCCTTAGTGATCGTTTGCCGCGAAATTGCACTAACTGAACCCAAGGTGTTAATTACCGCCTCGGCGTTGGCACTAATTTGTGACTTCGCATCAGCCCGATTGGTATCCAGTTGACTATAGTTGTTCTCGCTGATCAAGCGGTTCAAATTGCTAATCGTTAAGTCAATCAACTCATTGGCCCGATGCTCATCGTTAGTCCCCTTCAACTCGAACTTAGTTCCGTCAGCAATTTGTGCAATCGACTTGTTCATCGAATAACGCGTTGCTTCATTAAACGCATCGGTCAGCATAAATGCTGAATTAGCGGCTGAATCAACCATTGATTCGGCACTGCTTCGGAGTGAAGAAACGTAAATTCCAGCCGCGGAGTTCGTCGCACTTTGTAGTGCTGCCACTCCAGAACGGGCAATTTCGTTTACTTCATCTTCATCTTCTGCAGCAGCAATCTGCCGATCGGCGATACTAGCGGTCCGACTGACGTATTCATTCACAGCACTAGCTGCACTACTGTCCAGACTAGCGGTGGATGCATATGCAGCATCGGCAGCACTCTTAATTTGGAGCTTGAATGAATCACGTTCATTTTGGGCAGCCAAATTATTTGCCATTGCCATTGCACTACTAATTACACTCGTAATCGTAGAATCAATGGCTGAACTAATTGCGCTCGTCCCAGTCGTAATCGCAGCGGAAGCTTCTTCTACGTTTCCAGCAATGTTCAATTCAGTATTGGCAGAGTTAGCCAATGAATTGATCACGCTATTAGCAGCTGACTTATCACCAGGGGCCAACGTTGCCGTCCGTCCAGTGGCTGAATTAGCAGCACTTACGATCAACGAGTTTCCACTTGCCTTCACGTTGCTTACAGCCACACTAGAAGCTTCATTAATGGAAGCAATTCCAGCGCTGGTCAACATTTGAATTTCAGCTAATTGGTTCGTTTGATCGATATTTGCATTCGCATCACTGGCAGCCATACTAATGGCAGCATTGGTCAAAGATTGTGCATTCGAGCTAAGCCCATTCACATCTTGATATGCTGCCGTAGCGGCATTCATGATCTGAGTCTTGTAGCTATCCTTAATGTTGAGCAAGTTAGCAGACAATGCTGAAGTGACCATCTTTTGGATCCGTTCAATCGAATGCTTAGTATCGTTGATAATATCAACCGTGTTCGTAGCGATCGTAATGCGACCACGAATCCCTGACATTAAGGTATCAATGGAGGCAATTACGGCCTGCTTAGCATTTGGTTCCATCGAGTTCAACGCTTGATCGGCATTATTAGCGGCATTCGCTAATTCAGCCCGTGCAGTTTCACGCGCAAAATCAATCGCAACCGTTGCAACACTACCGATCAACGCATTCGCACTGTGGAAGGTTGAAGCAACATTACTAATCGTGATTGCATCGCTAACGTTGGCACTTGCAGAATTAGCAACTGATCCCGTCAAACTATTGATTTGACCACGATTATTGATACTCAAGACCCGTGCTTGACTGTAAACATCGCCGGTCAAGCTTTCCATATCAGTAGCAAATGATTGTTTAGCATCAACTACGGCACTACTATTCTTAGCGGTGTAATTAGCAACTAAGAACTTCATGTTATCAGCAGCACTGTGCACGTTATCGAAGATTGCCCGTGGGTTATCCTCGTTCACAGCAAACGCCTTCTTCGCATTATCAACTTCGAAGGCCACTGCCTTGTTAGCCAATTGCTTGAACTCATCATCCATCACATCAATTTGTGCGTATGCAGAAGCAGCGTAGCTAGTCGTTGCTTCATTGGCAGCTGCGGCTTCGAACATGTTAACGAAGCTGTTCATTGAACTAGCAGCATCGCTGGCTAATTGTGAATCCAGCAACGAGTTGGCCGGATTCATTGCAATCAAGGTATTTGCCTGGGTCGCTGCACTGGAGATCGAAGTGCCTAGTTCAGCAATGTAGCTGGAATTCAAGTTCGCAGCCTTATTATTAGCGGATGAAGCAGCACTGGCAACTACTGAGTGGGCAGATGCAACTGGATCTTTAACAACGTATTCATTGATTAAGCTATCCATTGCACTTGCTGCGGAGTTAACGTCCGATAGGGTCGCCTCAGCTTGACCAAAGTGCAAGTTCACTGCACTGTGGGCAGCACTGGCATGCAAGCTGATTCCGTTGACTGCGACTGGTCTTAACGTATCGTTCAAGACGTTCGCAAGCGAAGTCGCAAAGCTAGCTTGTGAATCGATCGATGAGTGGGCATAACTGTTTTCGTTATTCTTCACTAATTGATCGATGGCACTAGAAGCATTATAAGCATCCAACGATACCGTCGCAAAGTTACTACTGTCACTATTGACCGCAGTAATGGCTTCATTGACCACGCTCGCAACTGAACTGTAAATCGTGGCGGATGAGTCATCAAACATTGAGTCTAGCAAGTGGGTCGCAGCACTCGCAGCACCATTTACGACCGCCTTGGCAGAGGTAACCACGAATTCACGGGCCACACTCCCCAATTGCGTCATCGTCTGATCCGTAATTGAAGCGATTACATTCGCATCTTCAGCGGCACTGGCGAACTGAACGTTGGCATCAGCAACAACCGAGAGGACTGCAGAACTGAACGCTGCTTGGTCTTCGCGATCCATCCCCGCTAAAGTATCAGCAGTGGATGCAATTTGATCGGAAATCGTGGCGTTCGCAGACGTACTTGGATCGGCTGCAATCGCACTAGCGGTCACGCTGTTGATCGTAGAAGCGGCGTTGTCAGCATCCAAGGAAGCATATGCAATCTCGTTAGCATCACTAGCGATTGCGGAGCTAGCGGAGTCAACTAACATGTTGATCAATTGGCTAACTTCGTTTCTAGTCGCGGTGTTATCCAACCCTTCGATCTGGATCGCAGCAGAATCACCCGCACTCACTACGATTGCGTTTGCGGATTCAGCAACGTAACTACTTGCGATCGAATTAAAGGCGTGTTCAGCGGTGCTAGCTTGTGAACGAACGTTGCTCCAATTGCCCGCAGCGGAATTAATCGCACGGTTGGTCGTATCAACGATGTTCAACAAGCGGTTGTTCAATCTAAACTCTTCATTGGAATCGATCAATGGTCTTAGCTTATTAACAACTTGATCCGCTGCCCGAGCGATTTCTAAGATTGCATTGGCAACTGGGTCAGATTCGACCGCTTGCTTAGTAATCTCAGCAATTCGCACGGCAGCATTTTGGGCATCCAAGTAGGCAAAGAACGGATTATTCGAATTTTGCTGAATCAACTTCCGTGCATCACTGACCTGCGTCCCAATCGCAGAAATGGTCTTGTTCCGCTTATGAATGTCGTCAATTTCAACCGCACGGTTATTGGCAACGTCCAACGCCTTGTTAACGATTTCAGTCGCGGTCTCAATGATAAAGTGCTTTGCAGCAGCCTTTAAGAGCTTCTTAGCTTCATTGATCGTCGCTCTTGGATCACTTTGGCCAACTAGGTTGTAGCTAGCAGAACTAGCAGTACTAGCGGTGATTGATGCAAATGACGCCTTCGCATGCCCACTAAATTCTGCATCGCTCATCAATGAATCAGCCAGCTTGTAAATCGTGTTCATTGCAGAAGCATTGTGATCAGCAGCAATTGCAGCATCCACTAATGAATCGGCCTGTGATTGAAGGTCGGTTACCCGTAATGACACGACTGCTGAATCGTTATTATCAGCAACCAATGCAGCACTCGTATTTGCGGCCACACTATTGATGGCATTTTCAACTAACGTGTAGTTATCGACCGTTGCGATCTTAAAGTTAGCAGAATCAACGATCGAATTCATTGAACTGCGGGCCGATGCTAGAACGTACCCATTGACCAAGCTATTCATCGCACTAGCGGCAATGTCAATTGCGGCTGCCGAATTACCGAACGTATTGGCCTGGTTCTTCGCATTGTTTGCGATCCGACTAACGGCACTACTAAAGTTGGCCGTACTATGGGAGTCCATAACCCCGACCTTATCACTAGCAGAACTAGCTTGACTCGCTAATTTTTGATCAAATGCGAGGCGTTGGTTCGTAGCCACAGCGGCGCTGAATTGACCATCCAATGAATTGATCGCATTAACGGCATCTAAAGTTGCCAACTGGAAGTCGTAAGCGTCAGATTGAATCGTTTGTTTAGCAATCATCTGCAAGTAATCCAGTTGTTGTACAAAGCCTTCATCAAAATTAAACTGTTGTTTAACGTCAGCAACCTTCGCTGCCACCATTCCAATTGCAGATTGTGCAACGTAGGTGGAAGCAATGTTTGCAAATATTTCTGAAGCAGAGTCCAATACCCCATCGTTAACGGAACTTAACGACTGGTTCGTAGCCCGAATTGAAGTATTAGCACTGTTGATCGCACTACTAAAGTTAGCAGCTAGGCTCCCAGATAGCATCGTGGCTTGATCAGTCGCGCTACTAAAGGCTTCACCGATAAACTGATCGAACGTAAGGTTCGCATCGCTTTCGGCTGCATTGTTAGTAACTGAATTAATGGCCAAGATGGCGTTATCAATATCTAATGCAACCAGTGAATCATTCCCTGCATCCTTTGCGATCACAGCATTCGCATCACTAACTTGATTATTGATCCAATTAGTAGCCTGCGAACGTTCAACATTATTCGCAACCGCATTGACCAGAGTCATTGCAGAACTCGTTGCCGAATCTAATACCACTTGTGCAGATTCAGCTACGTAGCGATCAGCAACTGAGGCAATCGCACTTTGGGCTTGACTCGCCAATTCTGAAAGTGACTGTGGATTAGAAGCAGCCTTACGGAATGCATCGGTAGCCTGCTTACTTTGCTTTGCAACGGCACTTAAGAAGTTCATGTCAGCCAAGCTGTCGCTCATCAATACCCCGTGGGTAGCTGAGTCAACTAGTTGATTGACCCGATCGATTTCAGTCGCTAATGGTTGGTCTGCAATCAAGCTGTTCGCCAATGAATGCGCAGCGACCTTCCCATCATGGGCATAGAGCGAAGTCGCAAGTGGGTTAGCAGAATTAGCAATTACCGCACTGTTTGCGCTCACGGCAGCATTACTGATCACCGCTTCGGCAGCATCATTATGCAAAATAGCGACCCGATGGGCAGCGCTGCTTACCGCAACGTCTAGATCAGCCAACGCAGTCTTAGCAATGAAGCGGTTGGCAACAGAATGCATCTGTTGATCAGCACTGGCAATAACTTGTTTTTGGTGCCGATCATCAACGACTGAGATCCCAGTAGCGGCACTAACGACGCTGGCCACTGCACTGCTGAACCAAATTTGATCCGCACTGGCAAAGCTCGTAGCAGCCTGATTGATCTTAGCCGCAACGGAATGAACCTGATAGCTGAGCGCTGCTTGTGGAGCGGCATTAACCGCACTCTTTGCAAACTGATCCATTGCAATCGAACCATTATCAGCATCCAGCGAAGCAAACGCACTATTATCGCCATCGCGTTTTACCATTTCGGAATAAGAACTAGCGATCGTAGCGAGTGAATCGGCTAGGCTAAATTGACTGATCAACTGGCTAGCACTGGAATGGGCACTTTGTAATTCCGCATTGGCAGAATCAACCACGTAACGGTGTGCCAAACTCCCTAACTGATCAGATGCTGCAGCTATCTTTTGATTAACTAGGTTTTCATCGTATGGCGTCCGATCAATCTCATCGTTCGCAACGTCTACTGCAGAGGCAACCGCACTACTAAAGTTAGCAGAAGCACTTGCATTTTGAATTGCACCGATGCTATCAGTAACTGAGTCAACGGTTTGTTGAACCGCCCACTTAGCATAGGAAACTAAGTCATCGGAAACTACGTCAGCGATAAAGTCATTCATTTCATCCTTAGCGTTGCGGCAATCTAGGCTAACCGTTGGTTGAACCCCTGCATCGCTATCGACCATACTGTTATATTCACGAATGAACTCTTGAAGCGGTTCAGCAACTTGTTCTGCACCCACCCCGTATTGTTGGAAACGTTCGGTCGCAGAATTAGCAAGCGTGTCTAATGAATCGTAACCATCGTTTGCGATGTACTTTCTGGTCACCTGCGTGAAGGCATCGGCAACTGAATCAGTCAATTGATCTGCGGTTGCGCTATCCAACACGATTTTTTGGTTCATTGCATTCGCATTATTGGTCATCGTTGCAACTTCACTATCGAAGTTAGCACGCACCGAACCGCTAATCGAGGCTACCGCACTCATGGCTGAAGTAGCAAAACTAGCTACGGCAGCACTCGTGGCGGCTTGTGGATCAGCTGCAACGAGGCTGGCAACGTAAGTCGTCAATTGCTTTTTGCCACGTTGTAACATCAATTGACGAGCATTGTGGTCGGCTGCATAGTAGTCGATCTGATTGTTCATCAACGAAGTGAGTTTGGATACGCCACTAGCAAATGAAGCGTCGTTATGCGTTGCAAACCAACTCAAGGCAGCCTTCGCACTATTGGCAAAGCTAGCCACTTGACTTTGGGCATCATGAACAGTGAATTGCTGTGCAATACTGTTCATTAAAGAAGCTGTCGAATCAACGGTCACGTTAATTAAGTCGTTATTCATCCCCGCACCCGTGATATCAGCACTGGCCCGACTCGCCGCACTGGACATTTGTAATTGCATCCGTGTTGATTCAACGGCATTTTGCAACCCGTTAGTCGCAGTCAATGAGGCAGCGACCGATTGAACATGGTGGTTGGCAGAAGCATAGATATCACTAGCAATCGTCTTGTTCAATGCATTCGAGACGCTGCGTTGCATATTCCGCACATCCAATGCTAAGAGGTCATCATTGAAGGCATCCTCGCGAATCGTTTGGTTGGCAGCGATGCGGAATTGTTCGATCTGGGTCCGCACTTGTTGACGGACATCAACGTTCGCAAATAACTGCAAGGTCTTTTCTGCATCCGCAACGATTTGACTAACCGCGGATTCGGCAGAGGTCGCCATGTAGCTATCTGCAATGCTTTCAAAAGTAGCCACGGTCGAACTCGTTGCTGCTGATACTAGGTTCGTATCACTGGCAGCATATGAGACCATCCCGTTGGTCTGTGAATTGATCTTAGCAGCGGCACTACTGAAGTTAGCTTGAACGCTATCACTCAGCGTTGCCAAGCGATTTGCCGCAGCACTAGCCACTGAATCCAATAAGAAGCGCGTCTTAACAGCTGGATCCTTAGCAGCAGCACTGGTGAGCATGCGGTTCAACTCGCTGATTCCATTTTCCAGGTCTAAATCAACGTAATCGGCACTAGAGGCATCGGCGCTGATCAAGGAACTAAAGTGTTCCCGTACAGAATCCATCCCACTGGCAATGCTAGATTGTAACTGCGCATCACTAAAGTAACTTACCGTCGCATTAGCTGAATCGAATTTGCTACTCAATTTCGATTGGGCCAGTGAATTGCGGTAGTTAGTGGCTAACTTGTTCATCTTGTTGGAAGACGAATGGGCAGCCTTGTTAACTAGGACTAAGTTTTTGCTTACTAAGCTCACGGATAGGCTGGCTTGATTAGCCACACTATCGATGGCACTAGTAAAGTTGGCCTCATCTATTGGACTTCCTGCCGCCATGCTATTCATTGCGGAACTAGCAGCACTGGCAATCAGGTATTGCCCCGCAGCAGCTGGGCCTTCACGAACCATTGAATCAGCGATGCTATTAATGGTGTTGATCCCATTTTGCACATCAATGTCAACTAATGATTGATCAGCGTTATCGCTCGCAACGTTTTGCTTGATATCGCTAACAACGTTGTCAATTACTCCGGTAAAGTTACTCCGCAGCTTAGCGTCACCGATCTTGCTCAAGTTAATAATCGCAACGCTAGCGGTCGATTCGATCGCAGAGTTAGCATAACTGGCAACGTAACGGTTAGCAGCAGCGTTAATGAAACTAGCCGTTGAAGCAGCAATCGACGCATTATTAGCGTCCGCCCCAAATGAAGCCTGAGCGGATTGCGCTGCAAGCGTCATGCTGAATTCAACTGAATCGCTCCAGTTCAAGCCAGTCGCAAAACTAGCTGCAGAGGAGTAAATCGATTCAACGCTACGCTTACCAGCGGCAACCGAATCATTAGTGATCGCATTATCTAAGATGGCGTTCGCAGAACTGATCGCATTGTCAGTATCCAATGAGACCGCCCCAAAGTCAGCGTTATCACTTTGAATATTGATCACGGCTTGGCTAGCAATGGCGTGGACCGCACTGTAGGCCGAAGATTGGGTTACGAAGTTACTCAATTCTTTGACCTGGGCGTCTAACTTCACGGTTGCTTTTTCAACCGATGAAATTGCCTGGCTTGCCACATATGATTGTGCCAAACTATCGATTTGGCTAAAGGCTTGTTCACTATTGGCCAAAACGTTGTTGGCATCAAATGATCGAACCACCGCATTAACGGCACTACTGAAGTTCAAGTAGTAATCATCAGCGACTTGTTGATAACCATTTTGCACCGCTGCACTCGCCTTATCAGCCACCGCGCTCAATGCCACGGCATCGCTTTGGTCGGCCACTAGTGAATCGGCAAGGCTGGTCAAGTGGTTTTCAATATTGAGCAAGTCGAGTTGAATTAATTCCCCGCTGTGGGCATCCTTGTGCAGAACGTTTTTAGCGCTGGCTTCGTAGTTAGCTAATTCAGTCTGGGCGTTCAAGTACCCATCACTGTTCAAGAAGCGTTTCAATCGCGCATCGGTGGTGCTCAAGAAACTAGCTAGCTTGGCTTCCGCTACGATCGTAACGAAGTTATTAACAACTTTTTCAATTTTATCGGTCGCATCATTTAATACGTTATCAACATCTTCGTCGTTAGCAAAACGACTGTTGGTATCGGCAATGATGTCTTTGATCTGCTTGTCCAACTGGGTCGTCTTCCCTAAACCAGCAGTTGCTGAATATGCTGAATCAGCCGTATTGCTGAGATAGATGTTACCAGAAGCGACTTCATCGGTCGTGGTGATGAATTGGGCTGCAGAATGAATCGAATCAATCGCATTTGCAGCATCTAAGGCCATCAAAGAAGCGTTATTGCGATCCTTGGCAAATTCATTCGCAACGTTGGTCAACGTATCGTTAATGGTCTCATTGGCCGTTGCGGATGCCTCTTCGTTATTAAATTGATTGATGACACTGTATGCCGAATTAGTAGCCGCAGTTACCAATTCAGAAGCTGAACTGGCAACGTAACTATTCGCCACGTCGTTGATCGAAGTCACCGTATTGGATTCGATCGTCTTGATCGATTGATCATCAGCACCCAACGCTGCTAAGCTAGCCCGCGCTTCGTTATTAAAGCGGTTCATCGCACTGCTTAGGTTCGCAAATGCAAATGAATCGAGACTGCCGACGCGTTGCATTGCAGCTTCCGCAGTCGAAGCGATCACTGAATAAGCACTCGCAAATGGTTGGCTAGCAACTACCGAACTAGTGACTGAAGCAATCGCGCTAGTCCCTTCCTTTACGTCGAGGCTGATCAATTGATCGTCAAAGGCATCGTTACTAATTAATTGGGCTGCTGAGTTCGCACCAGAGTTAAGCAACTTATTGGCATCTGCTCTGACCTGTCCCTTGATTTCTCTCAGTGCTGCATTCGCAGAGCTAGTCGCATTCGCTAATGCAGAATGGGCAGAGGTTACCAGATAGTTGCTAACCGTTGAGTTAACTTCCTTATCGGTTGCGGTAATGATCGTATCTAACGTCCGATAATCAGTTACCCCATGCGCAGCTTGGCTGGCTTGCCGCGCCACACTCTTGATCGCACTACTGAAGTTATCGGCAGCACTCCCGACTAAGTGTTGAGCCCGACTATTGGCAACCGTTACAAAATCATTAATTTGATAGGCAGCACTAGCCGAAACGTTAGCAGTGACCGCACTATTCGCAGCGCTGTTCATCAATTGACGGGCGTTATTTAAGTCTAATTGAACAAATGGTTGTGAATGGGCATCCTGCGTTACTAGATTTGCAATACTACCTTGAATGCCGTCCAACGCATTTTTAATCGGAGCGGCAACGGAGGTCGTTTGGACACTTGCGATTCGTTCGTCAATGGCGCTACGAATTGAAGCCAGGTGGTCCATCGCAGAATTAGTAACGTAGCTGTCCAAGAGTGAATCCATTTGCACCGCAGCTGCTTGGCGCACCGTCTTGAGCGTTTCGGGTTGGTTCCAAACCGTCTGCATGTTGTTAACGGCCTTACTGGTGATGTCCGAAACGGCACTACTTAGGTTTGCACTCGCTAGGGAGTTCAGATTCTGGGCTTGGTCGGTCACGGAACTAGCGTAACTATCTAAGACCGCAACGGCACTGGCCACGTCATCGTCTTGAATGGCTGCACTTGCTAGTCTAGCCATTTCATTTTTACCGTTGATCACGTCTAAATTGATCAACGCTAGGTTATCAGTATCATTTTGAATTCTTAAGCGGTATTCATCAATCGTATTGGCAACTTCGGTAAAGGCCTTACTACGCTTGTAGTTATCGGCCAATCGGTCAATTTGTTTTTCAGCTTCGTTGGCAGCATCGATCACTTGATTAATTGCCCCTTGGGCAGCATGGAAGTTAGAGATGTTACGCATTAATTGAGCTGCATTTTGTAATGCTTGTTGGTTGGTTGTCGCATCATCAGGGGTAAAGCTATCCACCGCCTGTTGTGCCACGCTTGCGATCGCACTGCTAAAGTTAGCGGCATTTCGCCCACTAAGCGACGATGCAATCACGGTCGCACTACTGCGTACGGATGCCAAACTATGCTTTGCGGCAGCCATTGGTGAATTATTGACCGCATCACTTGCAAGGTGTTCAACGGTGTTAGCAGCATCATAAACCGCATCGGCCACTAACGAAGCAAAATCACTGTGCAGGCTGATTTGTGAGTCAGCAGAACTCAATGCACTATCGATGTAGGTCTTTACGCTCAACGAATCGTTCGCAGCTAAATCGGCTGTCTGAGCGCTCGCCGAAGAAGCTAGTTCACCGACGGCACTGTAGGCGGAACTAATCATGTACGCATTGGCGAGGCTCGCAATTTGGCTGCTGGCCTGGCTAATCACGTTATTCTTATCGGCGAACGGCCCGATCAATGACATGTTCGCATTGCTGGTCAAACTAGCGACCTGCTTATTAAACCGAATTTGTTGGTCAGCAGCGAGTGAACTCATCCCGTCGGTTACTGAACTAACCGCCTTTTGAATCATTACGCTGGCTGAGGCAACGGGGTCTTTTTCAATCGCATCGTTCACCATTGAAGCAATGGCACTAGCCGCATTGTTCGCATCTAACGAAGCAAACTTAGCATTATGGGCATCAATCGACACTGCTAAACTAGCCTGTTGACGGTGTTGGTTAATCGCGTGCAACAAACTATTTTGATTATTCGTATCGCTGATCACATTGGCACTGTGGTTAGCACTCGCTAACGTTCTATCCAAGACCGCATTGGCGGAATTTTCAATGAACCGATTGGCAATCGAATCTAACCCGAGGCGGTATTCAGCGATATCATTTGGACTTAGTGCTGCGATCTGGCTATCAAAGGTTACCACCTGAGTCGCATTCAAGCTGCCGACCTTCACGTGGGCAGAAGATAGTGCCTCACTATTGGCAATTGATTGCATTGCTCCTGAGTCGGTCGCAAATGCAGAGGCTGCGATCGCACTAACGGATTTTACGTTATTGTAGGCATCCAAGCGTGCCAGTTGGTAATCAAAGGCATCGCTCTTGATCATCAAGTCGGCCTTCTTCAACTGGTATGCAATCTGGCTATCAACTTGGCTGCGCAAATCAGCATCCGCAATCGTTGCTAACTGATCAGTAACGCTTTTGGCCTGACTGTGAACGTATCCATTAGCAGAATTAGCGATTGCTTCGCTGATCAAGCTTTGGATCGTTTCGCCAGCGTATTTGATTTCTGAATCGATACGCTTGGGACTGTTCAATTGGTCGGCTAGGTATGCGTTGGTCCGACTATTGATACTACCAACGGCACTACTGAAGTTAGCACTGGCAAATGAATCTAAATCCCCAACTTGCTGAGCGGCGGATGAGGCCAATGACTGTAATGCAATTTCAGCACTGGCCGCCCGATTTTCCTTAAAGCTTTCTACTAGGCCTGCCACCATTGATTGAATCCCATTAACAGCAGCCATTGAGACTGAGACTGGGTAATTGGTATTGGCATCGATATTGTTATCAAGGTGTTCAACGCTTTGCTTAACCGTACTGATCAGATCGGATTGGGTATTCCCCTCTGCCAATTGACCGGCCTTGACCATCAATGAATCAGCGGCACTAGCAACGGCCGTATGGGCAGAACTGGCCACTACTAAATTGGCGATCTCACGCATTGCACCAGAGGCAGAGCTGATCACCATCATTACGGCATTCAAGTTACTGTAAACAGAACCCAGCTTTTCATTCGCCTGGTTCGCCACACTATCCATTTGCATATCAGCGGTACTATCGGTGTGGCCAGTTAATTCGGTCAACACGGAATTGGCACTACTGATCTGTTCGCTGATCGCTGAATTGGCAAACGCGATCGAATCATTGGCAGCGGCTTCAGAAGCAGTCGAATTAATCGCACTGACTGCATTTTGAGCGTCCAATACGATTAAATCAGCCGCACTGCCGTCCTTTGCAACCTGGCTAGTGAACTGTGCTTGATAGCTACTAGTAAGCGTTACGGCACTGTTAGCAACCGCACCATTGTATTGATTAGCAGCACTAAATAGATCAAAAGCCGCCTTACTAACGGCACTGGTAGCCCACGCCCCGTAATAGCTATTGGCAACCGAGGCGATATTATTTTGAATCGAACTTACGGTCAGGGTCAGATCTTGACTGTCTGGATCCCTGAGCTTGCTAAGTGGTTCAACCACCTTTGCCATCGCACTTTCGTAATTATCGCTTTGGCTTTGCGTCATTAAATATGCATTACTAAAAGCATCACTAACCGCACTGTTAATGACGTAATTAGCAGAAGCTAATGGATTGTTCAAAATTGCTTGGGCGTTAATTTGCTCGATTTCAAGAACCGCGTTATCAGCATCCAGAGCTGCTAAACTTGCATTAATCGCATCGTTTGCAACCACCTGCTTGAAACTTTCGGCAACGCCACTGAACTGGTCGTTAATCCGCGCTGCATTTGATGAATCGGCAATCGCTTCGGTATTGACCTGCGCACTACTGATCGCACTTTGGATGACCGAGTTAGCGGAATTCGCAAAGTAAGATTTACGCAACTCGGTAAATTGTGCATTAGCGGAGGCGGTAAACGCAGATACGGCGTTCGAATCCGCTGAAACGGTCGCGATATTTTGAATTGCGATCCGTGCCACACTGGCGGCTGCACTACTAACGTTGCTTTGTTCGATTCCATCCCCATGCGCAATTCCAGTCAGCTGTTGAGCGGCCGAATTAATGTTGGCATTGATTATCGCAATTTGGTTATCTTGGTACTTATCCAAGATCCGATCGAGGGCAATCATTGCGTTGTCGATATCTAAAGCCAAGTAGGCAGGGTTTGTGATATCCGATTCGATCTTGCCCATCGCATCAACGATGGTCTCCTTGATTGCTGCTTTTCCAGCGGCCAAATTAGAGCTGTCCTGCAATTGGGTCCGAACAGCATCGGCCTTGGCATTGATTCTTTGACTTGCGGAACGTTCTAGGTAGTGATTAGTAACCGTCCCGATTTCTTCAAACATGCGTTCCTTGGCACGATGATTGCCAACGAACCGATCTACGATTTGTTGAATTTCATTTGCAGCCACCAAGGAATCGTGGGTCGTCATCGAACCCATGCGTTCAAATGCCACGCTCGTTGCGCTGGCGGCGAGACTTCTAGTCGCAGCCACCGAGTCGTTAGCGATTGCAGAATCCAATAGTGAGTTAATGGCTGCAATCCCGTCCTTAGCGTCTAGACTGGTGTATCTAGCGTCAACAACGTCAGCCATGATCTCAGTATTAGCAGAATCCACTGCCTTATTGATGGCAGCAGACGTACTGATCTTAGTAACGTTGCTTAATTGCAACACCGCTTTATGTGCAGTACTAGCAGCAACGCTCACTTCGGCCTTGGCATTGGAAGCGTGATAGGAATTTACGATCCCCGCCATTGCTTCGCTCGCCACTGCTGATTGGCCACTAGCGGCACTCGCAGCGCTATTGAGGGCACTGTGCATGTTGGCAATCGCAAAGCTATCCATGCTGCCAGCATAGTCAAAAGCGGATTGCTTCAAATGATCCAGCGTGTGTTGGTACTTGGCTTCGCCACTTGCGTTCACGATTTGATTAAATTTTTGGTTTAAGGCAGCAATGATGTTATTGGCATCCAAAAGCGCCAAATCAATGTCATGGCTATCGTTTTGGACATTTTCCAGCCCGTTTTCAATGATCGCATTAAACTGCCCTTCTAAGTTATCAATCGGCACACCTGAATAAGCCCGCGCAGCAGCCAAGAGCTGTTCGCGTGTATTTGCGATCATGTCAGCCGCATAGGCAGTGACATAGTTATTAGTGGTCGTCTGAATGGCAGCCACCGCTTGGTCAGCAACGCTTGATACTGCATCATCAGCGACTTCGGCGAGCTGGTGGGCGTATTGACTATCCGCACTGGCAATTTCACTACTGAGGTTCGCAGCAATGCTCCCCGAGATCGTAGCAGCCGTACTGTTAGCCTGTGTTACTACTGAGCGGAGGGCTTGATCCGCCACCGCATAGGAATTAGCAGCGACTTGGCTAGTCACTAAGTTATCTAATGCAAGCAAGACATTGTTAATATCGGTATTCAAGGCCTGGGAGTGGTTCAAATCAGCCTTGAGATGCGCATTGATCTGATCGGCGATCGAATCGACTTGGCCTGCCAATGCCGATTGGTCTTGACCCCGTAGGTGTGCCAATTGGTGTTTAGCATCAACGGCCGCTGCACTCACTTGTGCATGCACGGAGGATAACTTAAATTGGTCGGCTAATTGATCTAAATTAGTCGCAAGCGATGCCAGCCGTGGTTCAACGACGACTTCATTATCAGCATCGGCAACGGCTGAGTGGGTCGCAGAAACCAGCTTAGCAACTTGGCTATCAAAGTTTAAAGCCGCACTGCTGTTTTCAAAGCGCCCCCCTGCACTGGCACTCGCGGTCAAGGAGTTGATCTTAGCCACCGTATCGGCAGCCAAATCATCGCTAACCGCAGCACTGGTCATTGAGTCTAACTTGCTCAAGGTGTTTCTTACATCGGTATTAACAACCCTTGGTAGGTAGGAGTCCGCCTTGATCAAAGTGACCCCATCTTGGGCCATCGAATGAATTTCGTTTTTGGCATCGAGTAATTTCCCAGTGTCTTTGATGTTTGATACCCGTGCATTTGCACTACTAGTGGCGGATTGCACAGTTTCAAGCGCACTGGAGGCGATGTGTGAGTTAGCAATCGAATCAACCGTTGCGCTGAGGTCTGCAGCGGCATTGGAAACTTCAAATTCGTTGTCAGCACTATTGACCCGACTGGTAGCCGAACTAGCTGCACGGTATAAATCACGGTCTAGGGCGACTGAATCAGCTAGGTATTGCCCAGCCATCGAGCTAGCGGAGGCCACTTGTGAATCGATCGCGTAGTTTTGGGCAACTTTTGGTTGGTCGCTGAGCGTATCAAAGAAGAATTCCTTCAACGCCTTGATCCCATTTTGGCTATCTAATTCAGCGAATTGAGGCGTTAAAGCGTCCTTTTCGATCAATTGCGTGTATCTAGCAACGATTTGGTCAACGGTCGCACCAGCGGTCAAATTAGCGGCCACTAAGCGCTTGCGCACATCATCGGCAACTAGCGTTAATTCATTGGTAGCTGAACCAATGACGTTGTGTTTAAAATTCCGTTCGTTTTCATCATGGGCAACGCTGATCAATTGGTTAACGGTCGTGCCATCTTTGATCTGGCTGATCGTTTCACAATTAGTGTCAGCAGCCTTGGCAACCGCACTGCTAAAGTTAGCAAAGTCAAAATCAGCAGCGGAGCGCGCGGAAAGGACCGCCGAAGCATTGCTTTGGACCTTTCTGATCGCAGAAGCCTGTAAATCACCAGTAACGGTGGCATCCACGAATGAATCAATCGTAGCAAAACCATTTCTTAAGTCGAGCAGCACCATTTCAGAGTACTTGGCATCCTTATTTACGTTAGAATGCGCAATATCAACGTAGTGGTTGATATGCATCGAAGCTTCTGTCCCTAAGAGACCAAACGAGTCCAAGTAGCGACTGGCAGAATCAGCCGCACTGCTTAGCGCCACGTTAGTGTATGACAAAGTATAACGATTTAAGATCGAATTAACGGTCTGGCTAGCTTGTGAAGCGACTTCATTATGGTCATGGGTCGAAGCGAGATTGCTCAACGCCCGTGAAATTTGCTTGTCGACTTCACTGTCAGCATTGGCATGATTATAGTCATCGAATTGAGCGGTCGCCTGCGCAGCGGAACTAGCGAGTGCGTTGACGTTGGAATAAGCAGCGGCAACGATGTCGGCTCCGACATAACGTGCGGTGATGCTATCGATGGAGGAATAAGCAGAACTCATGGCAAGCGAGATCGTGGAAAGGCGGTCCGCTGCCCGATTCAAGGTCGCAGTCAACGAATCTTGGATCGATGTGACTGCACTGGAAGCCTGGCCCGCAATTTCAGCATCCCCAATGTGTTCCATGTAATGATTAGCACTACTTGCTAGGCTCCCCATTTCTGATTGGGCGGAATTGACGTTATAGCGGTTGACGATTTCATCGGCAGCTAAAGAAGCGCGTTCAACGTCTTTGCCCAGGGCATTGGCGTTTCCGATATCTTCGTTCATTGCCGAACTAGCCGCACTCGTTACCCCTGCAATTTCACTATCTGCATTATCACGACTAAGTGAGTCTAAGTAAACTCCCTTTGAAGCAGTGGAGCTAAGTACGTCTTGCACTGCGTAATAAGCAGAAACAGTCGGATCGTTATCCACTAGCGCTGAGGCAACTGAATTGATCGTGTCAACGCCTGAGTTCGTTGCTAAATAAACGTTCTGTGATTCAGTCACTGCCCGTTTTGCGTCCGTATGCAACTGGCTGACCTGACTGGCAGCAGCCGTTTGATCAGCAACGTTACTGAGTTGTTCGATCATTGAATGAGCAGCATTTGAAGCCGCATCCAGGCGCTCGAATGCAGCTGAGGTCGCATAACTTCTGATAACTTGGGTAATCGTACTATCGATCTTTTCGCCGATCTGCGTCAAGTCGATGGCGGCATCCCGATGAGCTAATGCATCCCCATAGGCTTGTTGAGCAGCCACGTTGACAGCACTAGAAGCGTTCAATGCCGCATCACCATGCATCTGGCTCAACTGGTCGTTAGCTAATGCAACTGCACTGGCGATCGAATGAAGCGTCGCAGCATATGGATCACCAGCCACTGCTGAAGAAGCCATCGAGGCAATCTCATGGCCAGCAGAACGGATGGTCGTTTGTAAAGCATCTGGTTGACTTAATAGTCCGGCTACTTGTTGGTGGACTTGAGCGGTATAGTTATTGATCGTATTAGTAGCAGCGGCCTTTAGATCAGCTGATAGGTGGTCAATGACTGCAGCGGCAGAAGCGTCCGCAGCACTCAATTGGCGAGTAACGTAGCGATCGTTGACGGATTCGCCGATCTTCTTGATTGCATCGGAAGCAGCAGGAATCAAGCCGTAGAAGCGATCGACCGCATCGGCGGCATTGGAATTGATGGCCTTAGCACTGGCTAAGACAACTGCAGAAGCACTGGCGATCATACTATTGGCATTCGATAAATCATCGCCACTTAAATAAGCAACTGCACTAGCAGCAGCACTGGCGTATTCGGAAGTCCCAGCAGCAACTAGGTCGTTCCCATAACTATTAAAAATGGAGCCCATTGAAGCGATTGCTTCATCAACATTGCTGCTGACACTTTCTGGTTCTGCTACGTTAGATTCAACGAGGTCATAAGTGGGTGCGACCACGTCTTCCATTGCAGCCAGGGCATCTTGGGCCACAGCATCGGAAACCTTTACTAAGTCGCTCTTAAAGCGGTGGTAAGTCGCTTCGATCGCTTCGTTTGCCGATGAAATGACCGCAGAACTTGCGATCGCTTCTAGATCCCCGACCCCACTTTGGGCCAGTGATTCAGCTCCATCAATATCGGCAGCTTGGGTCTTGATGGTATTAATAATCTGATCCACAGCGCTCGCAATGGCGGAATGCGCAGCATCGGCAGAAGGCGTGCCGAGGATTTCCGTCTTGGTCACTAAGGAATCAGCAGCGCTGGTCAAGACCACGTTCGCTGATGAAAAATTAGCATTATTGATTGCACTATTAAGAGCCGCAGTGAATTCATTCACTCCGGAAACGGCTTCTGATGGCGTTGCATAATTAGATGCTTCTCCATAGGCAGAACCCGCAAAATATGAAATGGCGACATTGGCACTACTTTTGGCAGTATCTTCTAAGCCTTGTGCGCGAGCATTGGCATCAGCAAAGGCATTTGAAATTGCTTGGTTCGCATATTCAAAGACCACTTTTTTAGCTGCTGAATTAATTAATGATACCGATTTAGATGTAAGTGATTGGATAATGTCGGTTTGGGCCACATCGGTAGCTTGGATGTCTGAAGCCATTGATTGCACAATGGCGTCAATTGATTCTTTAGCAGCCGCTCCGTACTTACTATCAACACAACTAAATGCTGCCACCGCTGCGCTAGAAGCGTATGATAGTGTGTCGCTAGCTGATGAATTTATTTGATTAGCTTCTGATCCCATCAGTATTGCACCTTCCTGTTAACGTTATTAATAATGAGTTCGATAGTAATAAATATGACTTCTACTTGAATTGTTTTTCAAACTTTTCGTAAAGTTGATCGGCTTCTTGAATGGACTTAACTTTTTCAATTTGCGATTTCATGAGGTTACTCTGCTTGGCTAAATCTGCTTGCATCACTTTACGACTTCTAGCATCTGGAGAAATTCGGTCGATGAGCGCTTGTAACTGAATATCAGAAAGCGACACGAACTTGCGAAGTTCTGCTTGCTTATCAGCCAAAGTCATTGGTTGTGAAGAATCATTTTCAGTAGATTTTTCAGTCATAATTACCACTTCCCTTAATGATATAGATTATTTTTTAGGTAGAAATCCCATTAAACATTTTAATAAATACTCCCTTATATCATAACACTAATGAAAGGGTGTTTGAAAGATTATATTTAGACCAAAATTAAGAAAACACTAATAAAAGGACTCCCCGAATTGAGGAGTCCTTTTGTATAATTTAATCGATTTCAAATAATTTCTGAATCTCAGCAGCCGCTTTATCTGGGTCGTCTTGATAAAGATGATTAATCCTTTCAATATCGGCCTTAATCAACTCCAACGAGTTTAAAACATCAGCATTTTTTCCATCATTTGAATTATCCATCGAAGCACCCCCCTTACCCCTTAAATACGCAAAAAAAGTGGCCTCCGTTTTGGAGAACCACTTTTCGTTTATTTTAATAAATTAAGCTTTGTAATCAGCAGGTGAGTCGGGCCACTTGTCAACATCATCGGGCGCCCCAGCTGGGTTGTGCCACTTGAACATGTTGTAAGTCAATGAACGCTTATCTTGGTCCAACTTATTGATCGTAGCAACGTCTTCATCGGAAAGTTCAAAATCAAAAATGTCGCTGTTTTGAACGATTCGTTCTTCATGCGATGACTTTGGAATCGTAATGATCCCGCGTTGCCAGTCCCAACGTAAAATGACTTGGGCTGCGGACTTGCCATACTTTTCAGCGAGTTTGTTAATTTCAGGGTTGCTCAATGATTCACCCCCGCCAAGTGGTGACCATGCTTCGACTTGAATGCCGAGGTGGTTATCGTGTTCGATAATGTCCTTATCTTGGCAGACGGGATTAAATTCCATTTGGTTAACGGCGGGCGTCACGTTGGCGTGGGCTAATAGATCATCCATGCGTTCGTTATTGAAATTAGAAACCCCGATTGCACGGACCTTACCATCATGGTAAAGCTTTTCCATCGCCTTCCAAGTATCGATGTACTTGCCGTCAACTGGCCAGTGAATCAATAAGAGATCCACATAGCTCAATTGGAGCCGCTTTAATTGCCCCTTAAAGGCGTGTAAAACGGAGTCATAGCCTTGATCGCCATTAAAGACCTTCGTCGTTACGAATAGGTCCTTACGGTTCATGCCGAGTTCCTTTAAGCCTTCTTTGATTCCTTCACCAGTTCCAGCTTCGTTACCGTATTGCTTGGCAACGTCGATCATCCGATAACCGTGCTTTAGGGCTGCGATCACTGAATTTTTAGCAGTTTCGTTATCACTCTTCCAAACCCCCATGCCGAGCCGAGGCATTTCAACCCCGTTGTTCAACTTGGTGGTGGTCGTTAATCCTTCCATGATGGTACCTCCCTGTAATTATTTATCTACGCCACTATCGTAAAATAATCCGGGCCAAACTGCAATTATCTTGTTTACCGTTTTGCAAATCCATGCGGGTGCTTTTGGGCAAACCGCCATGCGTCTTCGATGATCACTTCGATGTCGTCAAATTGGGGGTGCCAACCTAATTCGGTCCGCGCCCGTGTTGAATCGGCAACTAGTTCGTCAGGGTCTCCTGGCCGACGGGGAGCCTTTTCGGTTTCGATCGGATCGCCCGTTACCTTGCGCGCTGCTTCTAGAATCTGCAGGTTCGAAAAGCCGTGCGAAGAACCGATATTATAAGCGGTTGAATCGCCACCCGCCATCAGGCGCTTCATGGCGAGCACGTGGGCATTGGCTAAATCGACAACGTGCACGTAGTCACGAATATTAGTCCCATCAGGGGTGTTGTAATCGGTCCCAAACATCTTAAAGACGTCGCGCTTGCCACTGGCAACTTGAAGGATGATCGGGATCAAGTGCGTCTCTGGGTTATGATCTTCACCGATCGAGCCGTCCTTGCTAGCACCACCGACATTAAAGTAGCGCAACGCAATGAATTTGATGCCATAAGCACGGTCAGCCCACTGCGCCATTTGTTCCATGATCCACTTGCTTTGTCCGTAAGCATTCGTGGGGTGCTTAGGCGTTGATTCTGTGATCGGCATCTTTTCTGGCTGCCCATAAACCGCTGCAGTCGACGAAAAGACCAGCCGCTTAACTTCATGGTCCCGCATTGCTTCGAGCAACGAAATCGTCCCGCCATCATTATTATCAAAGTATTTTAAGGGATCCTTCATCGAATCCGCCACGATCGAGTCAGAAGCAAAATGAATCACCGCGTCGATTGATTCGTGGGCGAAAACATAGTCCAAAAATTCACGATCACGAACATCCCCCTCGTAAAATTCTACGTCGGGGTTAACAGCCTCGCGATGCCCATTTGATAAATTGTCAATAACGACCACTTCATAGCCGTCATGCACCAAGTTATCAACGGTGTGTGAACCAATGTATCCCGCACCACCTGTAACCAAAATTGCCATAATCTCCATCTCGCTTTCTTCTGTTTAGTGAATGAATCAATTATCTTATATTCGGTTCGTGCTTGCAATTAGGCTTAAGCAATCCTAAACAAAATAAAGAAAATCTTGACTTTTTAGATTAAAATTGTATGATATTAATGACTAATATATTAAGGAGTTTTTAATAATGCAGACAACAACCGAAATTCAGTTAAATATTAGTTATCGATTTTGGCAATTCGCACGCTTTATTTAGTAACTGTGTGTTGTCAAAATCCTTTTTCAAGTGATTTTAAAACCACCCACGCAGTTACTTTTCCGTAGCGAGCGTGGGGCGGCATAATAGTTAAAGCCACCCATTAATAGTATGGGTGGCTTTTTATTTTTAGGAGGAATTCATAATGAAGATTTTAATGTTAGGCACTAGACCAGATGAACAACCAGCAGCAAAGGAATGGGCTCAGGCAAACGACGTCACGGTCGACACGACGCCAAAGGAACTCTCGTTAGCTAACGTCGACATCGTCGATGGCTACGACGGCATCTCGGTCCTCCAATTAGAACCACTGGAAGATCCCAAGGTCTACGCTGCACTGGCCGAACACGGCATTAAGAACTTAGCGGTCCGCAGTACGGGATTTGAAAGCTACAACCTTAAGGCAGCGCGCGAAAACGGCATCACGGTGACCAACGTGCCAGCCTACTCGCCCCGCTCCGTTGCAGAACATACGTTGACGCTTACGATGGCGATGCTCAGACATATCCATATGATCCAAGTCAACGAACACCATAACGACTTCAGCTGGGGTGGTGTCGAAGCCCCTGAGATCCACAACCTGACCGTTGGAATCATCGGAGCAGGAAAAATCGGTAGCACGGTTGCCCGCATCTTCAAGGCGCTCGGTGCCACGGTGATCGCGACCGATCCGATCCACCGTCCAGAACTCGCCGATACGCTCGACTACGTTGATTACGACACGCTATTAGAAACCGCAGACATCGTGACCATGCACACCCCATTGACCGATGACATGTTCCACTTCATGGATGCCAAGCGCTTTGCACAAATGAAGGACAGCGCCATTTTCATCAACGCCTCACGGGGAAAAGTCGTCAACACCCCCGATTTGATCAACGCCTTAAAGAATGGTGAAATCCAATCCGCAGGTCTCGATACGGTCGAAAACGAAGATGCCTACTTCTCCCAAAAGCTCCCAGGTGATAAGACTGGCAACCCGTTCATCGACGAACTATTGCAAATGAAGAACGTCATCTTAACGCCCCACATCGCCTTTTACACCGATGCGGCCGTTAAGAACATGGTCCAAATCTCACTCAACAACACCAAGCAGATCCTCGATGGCGACCAACCATTCAGTCCCGTTAACTAAGCCTTATTGCTTGACTCTTAAGTAGATAGTGCTACATTAGTGGTATATTGTTTCAAATTTATCTTAAAGGGGTACTTAATATGAGTGATAAACAAAACAAACATGCAGGGACCAAAGAAGTTGAACACCGTTTAAACGACGTTAAGAAGAGCGCAAAGGAAGATACCATCACCCCTACTGATGGTTGGAACACCCTTTTGAACCTTGTTGACACGATCGACCACAGCGATTCCAAAGCTGAAGATTACCGCAAGACATTAGCTGACTTACTATTCAAAAAGGATAGCCGCGGGTTCTTATTATACGGAACTGGCAAGGAAGTTAAAAAAGCGGTCAACGACAGCAAGGACTACAAGGACATTGACGTGGACGGCTTAAACGATGTCGAAGCATACGAATTAGATGCTAAGAAAAATGAATACAAGCCATTGGCGAAGGATTCCGTTGAAGGGGTCGTCGACAAAGTGCTTAAATAATTAATTGCAATTAAAGACCCGTTAATTGTTTGAGAATCAACAATTAACGGGCTTTTTGCACCATTTAGGAGGGAATTAAAATGAAATTCAAACCACTATTGAGTGCGACCGTCGCTTCATTAGCACTCTTGACGTTCACTGGGGTCACGAATGTAAACGCCGCTAAGAACAAGTGGCACACTGGACTCCCTAAGATCGTGACGCGGGCCAGCATGTGGGTGACCGATAAGAAAGAACACGGTGGCTACAGCGAAAAGAGTGCCTACCGCAGATACTTCATCTACACCCCCGAAAAGAGCATCCATTACGTTTCAATGGGCTTTCATAAAAGTGGGAAAGCTTTTTCAACGAGCGATACGAAGGGCATCATCCTAACACCACATTATAAAAAGGTCGCTAAAAACACCTACTTGATCACCCCGAAGAAGGTTGTGCTCGGCGAAAACATTTCCTATCGGGTCACCAAGGAAGGCAAAAAGATCAAGGTAACGATCAAGGACAACTTAGTCTCCCGTCAAAAGAAGGGCCAAAACCTTGGCAAGTTGACCGCTAAAAAGAGTACCAATTCACCAAAACATGATCCACTGAAATAACGCAAAAAGTCTGACGCGCACGAACGCATCAGACTTTTTTTAATTCATTGGAGCTTGTGATTTCATAATTTCTGGGTCCCAGAGGGTCAACAAGTACCCGTACCCCTGCGCATCGAACGTCAAATCTTCGAACTCCCGATTGATGTTAAACGACATGTAATTAACGTCACTCGGTTGCACGGTGCCAGCCGCGAGTTTATCAGCGGGCACGGAGGTAATGATATTGTCAGAAACGATGTATAAACGGTTATTGAACGCATCGTAAGAAAGGTTCTGGTTACTATAGCCCCCCCAGTTAATATTTTGCGGAACGGGGGCAAAATTAGCCGCCCCGCTATTTTCATCCAACGTCCCCTTGTAGATCTGGTAGGTCGAATAACTCTTCTGGTTATCTTCAACGAACGATTCCTTACGCCCAAAGTAGGCGTTACCAGCCGTATCAAAGGTCAACGTGTTGATACTGTAATTATCGTTGCCGTGCTGGAGTGGAAAATTGAACTGCTTTATTGGCTGCAGCGTCGTTGGACTTAATTCCGTGATCGTATTCTCACCGCCAGCGGGCAGGTTCTGCAACGTATCGTCTTGGACGAGGTATAGATTCTGCGTTACGGGATTATACGACAACGTCTGCCCGTGGCCAATGTTCAACAAGGGACTGACCTGAGCGGCCGATACGATCGATTCGTACTTTTGATACAACGCGTGTTCATCATTGACGATCTGAGTATTATTGGTCACGTTCTGCTTGGCCGTATTGACATCTTGTTGGTCTTGATTCACCAAGTCGTTTGCATCACTAACGTTTTGCACGGCGGCGGTGTAGCGTTTGCCGACCCCCGTATTAAAGCGCTGAAGGGCCTTTTGGTTTTCCTTCAACTGTGCAGTCACACCGCGCTGTTTTTTGACCAAGCGTTGCAACTGCGCATTTAACCGCCCACGTTCGGCCTTGCCAGCCTTTTTGACCTGCTGGACCAAACGCTTGCGTTGCACATCGATCTGATTGGCCGCCTTACTGCTCGTCGCAACCACCTGCTTGAAGTAGGTCACGTAGTTACTGGCGGTCAACTGTTTGACGACCTTATCATTGAACTGACGTTGCTTGACCAACGCTGCTTGTTGCTTGGCCGCAAACTGGTTGGCTTCCTTCGTCGTCTTCGCCAACATCTGGTTGTATTGATCGACTTCTTGCTGGTCGCTTAACAACTGGGCATTCGCATTGGTCACCGCATTTTGGGAGTCTTGGTCGCTGTACTTAGCATCCTGGAGCCGCGATTCATAATTCGCCTCATCCTTTAGGTTCTGCTTGCCATAATTGGTGTATGGCGAAGTGTAGGTATAGGCCTTCCAGATCAGGTCGCGCCCGTCGCCATTGCCACCGAGCACGCCTAAATTGGTCAGATCGTTCGTGTTGTACTTAGCGATCACACCCTGCTTGACCGAATCGCCAAGTGATTCAACAAAGTAGAAATTATCACCGACCTTGACCGTACTCTGATAGTTCCCATACTCCCTTGAATCGGCGTGAAAGCCCTTTGGCAGATAATAATCAGTATTAAAGGTGGTCGTCCCCTGCTGATCAGTATAGCTGTGACTTGGGTTTTGCTGGTCCATTTGATACTGGGTGTGCGTAAATTTCCCATTATAAATAACCGTTGGTGGAATACTGCCAACGGTGGTCAACGATTTCTTATCATAATTAGCTAAACCGTTGCCCGACTGGAGTTGTTGCGGATTACTAAGCGCATTTTGGTTCAAATTCGCATAGTAGGATTCGGCCGCTTGTGCCCGCATCTGATGGACGCTCAATACTACCAAGCCGAGCGTGGCTGTTGAAAGTGTTATAAAGCGCAGCCATTGCTTCATTTGATTCACCATCATTTCTAATCGGCATCGTAATCACCGATGTATTTTCCTCATTGTATTATATGCTTTAACCACTTTAAATGCCACCATCGAAGAACACCCTTGCCAAAATGATGAACCATTCGTACAAACAAAAAAATAACCCCACCGATCAATGATCAACGGGGTTATCAGAATGAGAGATATGTTTGAAATATGTGAATGATAGAAAAAATGTAATTGTGTATCTTTCTATGTTACAACAGAGCGAGTGTCGATCACCATGTGCTGATTTAAAGGTCTTACTAATGGTCAGTTAGCAATTAATTGTTTATGATATCGATTTAAAAGCAATTATCAGGGGCCCATGGCTAGGCTCTGCTGCTTAATATGTACATTTATCTTAACCAATTATTTATTTCTTAACAAGTTTTTAAAAATTAGACTTACGTTCTAAATGTTGACAACCAGTAAAATCAAAGCCCGTTAAATGTCCTGCCCATTATACCCGTGGTCAAAGTTTTGTAACGTTTTTGTAACATAACTGCAATTTTAACGTAAATAAAATGCCACTTTGAGCGATTCTAGCATCGATTCGACTTGATCAGCCCAATTTAAATGAACACCATCGCCGTTAGTGTTTCACTGCCAAAGATTGAAACACCTTATATTTTGCACCCGAGGTCAAATTAATGTTATAATTTTGTAATATTAATGTTAAACAACTGTAATAAGGATGGGATGATAGTGAACAAAACGAAGCTTAAAATTGCCAACGCCTTCTTAATTCTCCTTGATCAAAACGACGATAGCGAGGAAATCACCAATAACGACATTATTGCGCAAGCGGGGATCTCCAAGGGGACTTTCTATAACAATTTCTGCGGTCAAAAGGCCATCGCCAAATTCATTTTTCATGATATCGATAGTCGAATCATCCATTCCATTACTGACCATGGTGAATACTTACGCCATGCGAATTCACTCGATACGTTACTGCGGTGTGTGGCGGACACGACGATTCCTGCGATCTATGCGCAACGTGAAAAGATTCGGATCCTGTATCGCTCGGACCTCAACGGCGCATGGCAAAAATATTTAGAATACAAATACTTACGGACGGTCAGCCGCTTTTCAGACGACGTGAAGGCCAATGACTTTTACCTCCACCTGCTCGTCAAATTTACCCTCGACATAATCGAACTTTGGATCACCAGCCCGATTCCGATCCCGCCAGAGGAGTTTAAGGATGAATACTACCAATTGTTTAACGTCAAATTGAATACATTGTTATAAACACAAATAAGCACACCAGCGCAAAACTGGTGTGCTTATTTTATTAAACCGATTGGGAGTTAGATTGAACTGGCGTTAGGACCCCACTATGATCAGCGCTGTATTCAACGCCGTTAATCACCTTGGTCGCATCCTGTAATAGGTACCCATCGGCTTGGGCGTAGTATTGCTTGCCGCCCTCTTCGAACAAGAAGTTCTTATAGATATTCCCGTGGGCCTCTGCGAACTTGATTCGACCATCCTTAAAGTACAGAAATGAGTTCATTACCAAGACCCCTTTCGGGTTAAAGTATTGATCGATTCCATTGACGGTGTAGCTGCCGCTGACCGCCTTGCCGTTCTTATCAAAGAAGTAGTATTCATCCTTGTCGAACGCCTTTGCGTATTCCAACTTAATCACGGAACCATATTGGTCATAAAATCCCGCCACTTGATTATGAGCATTCAACACAAAGACCCCATTGATCGACTTGCCATTCTTCCCGAAATCATACAGGAAGTGGCCGACCCGCTTGATGCCGTGGTAAGCAGACCCGTTGTGATCCAAGTAGTAAGTGCTTAACTGATGCGTAATCGGGTCGCGCACCGTTAACAATTGGTTGCGGTTTAAGATCTGACCATTGCGATTGATTTTCAACTTGTGCCCGTTCACCGTTCTCGACTTGGTTACCAAAACGCCCTTGGCATCGTAGTAATAGAACTTCCCCGACTTGCTCTTCACGAATTGATCACGGACCTGGATTCCATTGCCGTCAAATAAGTAGTGCTTGTGACCAATGACTTGGTGGCCCGTCAGCGCTTGACCCTTTTGATTGAAGTAGTAGTAGTAATTGGTGTTCGCAGCGGCTTGCACGAACCGATTCTTGACCAGATTTCCCGCTTGATCGAAGTAGTAGTACTTGCCATTCTTAAAGTAGAACGTGTTCGTCAGCTGATAGCCCGTCAGAGAATCGTAATAGTGCGTATTCCCCGCTTTGTCGGTCACCATCTTACCACTGACTTGTTTTTGATCAACGAACTGAACCCGATTGCCCTTAATGGTCGTCTGATTCTTAAAATCAGCGGGGGCATCGGCCGCCATCGTATTATTGGCCGCCATGATTGCCTGCGTCGCATAGGTTTCAGCAGTCGAGGCGCTATTATACGCCGCACTGGCAAGCGTCAGGTATAGGCTGCCCCGCGCATCATTAGATAACGCATTGGCCCGTGCAACATAACTATTGGCCACTGATATTGATGATTGGGCGGCGCTGAGCTGAGCAGTCGCCGTCGTCGCCTGGGAATTCGCAAAGTAATAGTCATTTCCCTTGATGTTGGTTTGATAATAACGCTTCATCACATTTTGCAGGTGCTGCAAGGAGTCATTGTCATCAGCAATGTAACCATTCAAATGCTGGACCGTCGCATTGAGCTCACCAACCGTCAAGGCAGGATAATTGGCATTAAATTCGTAGTTATCAATCGTCGCCCCAGTATTGCTAGTCAGCTTATACGGGTCATTTTGGTTACTGGTGAAATTGACAACGTTATATAGCATGTTCGACTCGGGTAGGTAAATTTCCAACGTCGAATTATCCAAATACAGGCTCATTTTAGCCGTCGTGGCATTCGGCAGTGGGATTTGAACCTGCTTGGCCAACAGGCTATTAATCGAGTTCTTTCTGCTCAATACCAAGCGCCCCTTCCCGACCTTAATCGAGATATCAGACTCACCACGCTTTAAATTGATCGTGTGACTGCTGTTCGGATTATCAAAGGTAAAGTCCAGCTTATTATTGGTCCCAATGATAAAACTCTTCTTCGAGGCGTTCTTAGCGACCTTAATGGTCGATACCAATTGATTGTTCGGTTCGATCGGCGTCGACCACAAAGTGCCGTTCACATTTTGCAACAGGCGCGGTAACGTAAAGCTCCCACTGTGTTTAGAATAAGTGTAGGTATAAAGACTAGAAAGCAATGAGTATTGCCAACTACCCGACCAGTTAATATTAACGAGCGTGTCAGGATCAACATTGGTAAAGTTCCCAGCGTATGTATCGCCCTTATATGCAGATTGATCTAAATTCGTGATTTTACTGCTGCTGTTGGTCTTAAAGAGACCGTCGCTGTCGATATAACCATTGATGTAGGCAATCGCCTTGTCGCTAGCAGCATCACCATTGGACCAACTATAAAACATGAACGCCTGTCCATTCACAGTCTTAACGATCGGCGTTTCGACCTCCATCGCAGTCCCCTGGTCTAAATTAATGTCATTGGCGGGGTTATAGTCCCAATTGATGCCGTCGGTACTGGTAAACGTATACATCTTTTTGGACCAACCACCAGAAACGTAGGCGACCAACTTATTATTGACCCGTTCAACGTAGGGATCACGAAAATCCTGGACCGTGATGCCAAACTGCTGCCGCGTCATTACGGGCGTCGAGCGGTAGGGATGAAATTGCTGGTCATCGTTACTGTAGGCGAGAAAGGTCTGCTGATCACCCGTACTGGTAAACGAGGTAAAATAAGCGAGCTTGGCATTTGCATCGATTGGATTGTTCCACTGGTCAGTCTTCAATAGGCCGTCATTGTAAAGGACCGAACCAGTCGCAGCGTATTCCCACGGGATTCCATCGGTCGTATTGTTCGCAGCGATTTGGCCCCCCGCCTTGCCGTTTTCATCTTGATAGTCAGGATCAGGAATGGCAACGTTATTTAACCCCGTCGGGTCAGCACTGTCGTAGGCCTGAAAAGTTTTAAAGTCGGTCGTCGTCGCATGGTACCATTCATCAGCAAACTGAATCTGACTGGGGTATGGATTATAGAGGTAGTATACGTCGTAGTAATTAACGTTCCCGCTCCCATCGGTATGGGGGAGGATCGTCTGGAGGTCATTTGAATACCCGCGCGGCGTATTATAATGGAAGTTTTGATTCAAAATCGTATTCGTCATCAAGGCTTCTGAATTGTTAATCTTAGCAGAAACGGAAGCGCTATTACTCAAGACTGCCCCAGAGGCAGCGTTCAACTTAGTACTGTCATAAGCAGCAACGCTCACCGCACTCGAAACAGCACTGTTAGCACTAACAGCCGAAATCGAACTAACGGATGCTGAACTAGCCACCACGGCAGCAGAATCACTAGCGGAACTAGTTTGGGTGACCTGATCAGCATTTGAATCCGCCTTAGCAACTGGAGCGGTAAACAAAGCCGTAGTCCCAAGCGTCGCAAACGTAATGCCACTAATTAACCATAACTTTCCTGATTTATACATTTTATATCTAACTTTATTTGCATTTGATTTTTTGGCCATTCCAATCCCTCTTTTGCAAAACATATTTATATTAATTAATTATACAATTTTTTATCTCAAAATAAAATTTTAGATAAAAAAAAGGCCCTGACCGAAGTCAGAGCCTTACAGAAAAGTTTTATTAAACTAATTTCAACGTCGTAATAAGATTAATTCTTATTATTTGTTGTTTGAGTTGTTAAGAGTTGAAAAGAAGCTTACGTTGTATGGGTTAAATACATCGGCAGCAACTGATTCAGCTGAAGTTACGCTAGAAATCTGGTTATTCAATTGTGAAGAAGCAGATGCAATAGCTGAGTTAGCAACTGAAGTAGGAACTGCGTAGAATGCATTAGCAGCACTTTGCTTAGCAGCTGAAGCTGAACTCATAGCAACCTTAGCATTTGATGCAGCATTTGATGCAGCAGCTGAAGCAGCTGAGTTGTATGCATATTGAGTAGCTTGAGAAGCATAGTAACTGTAGTTATTGGCTGCTGATTGGTAAGCACCATCAGCAACACTAAATGCAACTCGTGCAGCGTATTGAGCTGAGTTGATTGCTGAAGATAATGCTGGAAGATAAGCATTAAGTGCAGCAGTTGAAGTACTAAATACATTGTTAGCTGCACTAACAGTATTAACTACACTAGAAGCGGCTGAGTAAACAGCTGACGCACTAAGAGAAGCTACAGAAGTAACATTACTGTTGTAACGAGCAGATGCACTAGCTGAATCAGCAAGTGATGCTGCAAATGATACAACAGAAGCATCACTTAAACCAGAATTCTTAAATACAAAATCATTAGCAGCATATGATAATGGAGTACCACTTGCGAACAAACTATCATATAGGTATTTATTATCTTGACCCTTAGTTGAATTTCTATATGAAGCTAAAGAAGTTGCAAGAGCAGCACTGTTTTGGCCAGCATTTGAAACTGCGTTAGCAATTGAATCAACTGCGCTAGCAACTGAAGATGCTACAGAAGCAGCTAATGAAGCACCGGATGCTCCCTTAGTGTTAGCATTACTAGATGCTACAGAAGCAGCTGCATATGCAGAATTAACAGCACTAGAGTAAATAGTAAATGTTGAAGCATTAAAACCAGTACCAGTTAAATCAAGTCCAGTAGCATTAGTTAAACTTGAGAATGCGCTAGAACCAGTGGCAGGTTGGTTATTTGTATTAACAACACCTTGAATAGTTGTAACATTTTGAGCAGTTGCAGATGCATTTGCACTAAATGCAGAAGCAACTGAAGATAATGCATTATATGCATTATTAATACTAGTTGGGTCTGAATAACCACTAACTAGTACACCAGCTGATGATTGAGCTGATAAGGCATTAGATAATGCAACCAACGCATTGTACTTACCGCTAGCAGCAGAAAGTTGTAAATTAGCAGCTGATGCAAATGAATTAAGATCTGAGTAAACAGTAGCACCAGAAACTACATAACCGTTAGAAAGGTAGTAAGTACTAGTACCACTAGTGTAAACTGCTGAACTAGCTGCTGTAGAAGAAACACCACTATTATCAAAATCAATAAATGCTGATCCAGTTAATGATTGAACTAATGATACTGCACTAGATAAAGCTGCACTTGAGTTAGCAACAAATAATGAATCGCTAGCAACACTTCTGTATACATTCCGATCGTAACTTAAAGTAGCAAAACGGTTGTAAACGTTTGAAGTTGCAGAGTAAACAACGGCAGCACTAGCAGTGTTTGAAACACCAACTGATGAAGCTAATGAGTTACCAGCCTTAACGAATACACTGGCAACGGCTGAACCTAAGTTGTATACACCGTCTCCAAAGTTTGCAGCTGATGAGTTAGCACTTGAATTATTGTAACCAGGAGCAGCTGAGAAGTTACCTGCTTGGTATGAGAAGATTTGACCAGCGTATGCGCTAGCATTTGACCAGTCAGCAGCTGAAACAGCAGCTGAAAGGTTATTAGCAGCAACTGAGTATAAGTTAGCAGCGTTGCTCAATAAGTTTGGTAGGTATTGAGCATCGTTACCTGAACTAGCACCAAGGTAAACAACTTCTGAAGTACCGTTAACAGTAACAGCAGCAGATGAACCAGTAGCAAAAGCGTAGTTACTGATTGCACTAGCAACAGATGACTTAGTAGCAGCATCTGATGAGCTTACTAACCCAGCACTAGCAGCATTAGCAATTGCAGCAGCTTGTGAAGCAAATGTTGAAGCAACAACTGAATCAGCATTTGAACTAGTTGCTGAATCAGTGTTAGCTAATGCATCAAGAAGACGAGCGTACTTAACAGCAGCTGGAGTGTTGTAGTAAACAGCGGAGTCACTAGTTACTTGACTGTTTTGAAGAGTAAATGTGTTACCGTAAAGGTTCTTGTTAACTTCTGAAGCTAATGAATTAGCAGCAGCACTGAAGCTGTAACCACTTTGTGCTAACTTGTATGCGTTAACGAAAGCATTTGATAATGCTTGAGTATCAGTTAATGCAGTGGATGAAGCTGATGAGTTAGCTGAAGCAGCTGATGAAACAACAGCACTTGATGAGCTAGTAGGTACAACTGGCACGTCAAAAGTAACGTTCAAGTCGTATGAACCAGCCTTGTTAAATGCCTTCCGTAACTTATCAACCTTAGCGTAGTTAGCCTTGAAAGTCTTTAAGTTAGCCTTAGCAGCAGCTAAAGCCTTCTTAGCTGACTTCTTAGCAGCAGCAGTCTTAGCGTCTGAAAGCTTAACGTCAGCTTGGGCAACCTTGTAGTTACCAGCAGCTAAGATCCGATTGTAGTTATAAGTTAAAACGTTAGCACCATCGTACTTTTGTGCGTAAAGGTACTTAACGTTATCAACGGCAGCACGAGCTTTTAAGTAAGCAGCCTTGTTTGCCTTAGTAGCGCTAGTAGTGTAAACACTCTTAGCGGAATCGTAGTTAGCACGGAATGCGCTTAACTTAGCGTCGTCGTATGCCTTCTTTTGTGCAGGGGAGTCAGATGCAACTGAACTAGCAGCTGATGAACTGGATGCACTTGAACTTGCTGAGCTAGTAGCACTTGCGTCTGAGCTAGCTGAGCTTGAAGTAGCTGAACTACTTGAAGTAGCTGAGCTTGAGCTTGCTGAACTAGTAGCACTTGAATCAGCACTAGTAGCTGAACTAGTAGCACTGGAAGTAGCTGAGCTATTAGCACTACTATCAGTAGTAGTATTTGTAGTAGTTGCAGAAACGTTATCAGCGTGTGCTGAAGTAGCTTCTACAGCTGAAAAAGTTAATAAGGAGAACGCAACAGTGGATAATACAACCCATTGTTTGTGTCTCTTATGCATAACCTTTTTATCGTTTGCAACACGATATTGGTTCTTATTGAACTTCATAAAAGATCACCTCATAAATAATTTTTGCAAGGCAGGATTGCCTTACTTTCTAATATGCTAATACAGGACAAAACAAAATGCCGAAATGGCATTATGTAACCGCCATGCAACAATTACATAACAACTGGTATTATAGCATAAAAATACGTGATTTGTACAATATCGAACATACTTTAATATTGCTGTAATTTTCGTAACCAGCGTGTAAGAAAATAAAATATAATAACGGTTACTGCAATGTTTATCCTTAAACATTGTGATTGTATTATAACACAATCATTCTTCAATTTAGAGTGAAAAGTTAAAAAAATCACATGTTTTTGAAATTAAAAAGCCAAATTGGCTGGTCAGCACAACTTAGCTTTTTAATTATTTTACTAATTAGCGCGCTTAAATGCAAGCACTGCGTTATGACCACCAAAGCCTAACGAGTTACTTAATGCAAAATTAAGCGGTGCGTTTTTGTTTTCATCAGTCACAATGGTCGTCTTGACTTCTGGATCTAAATCAAACATCCCCACGTTCACCGGTAAGACACCCCGTTGCATTGCTCCGATCATGATGACCGCTTCCAATGCGCCGGCCGCCCCGAGTGCGTGTCCAGTTTGACCCTTGGTACTACTTACCATCACGTGATCGTTGACCCCATCGAAGAGTTTGGCGATTCCTTCTGATTCAGCAGAGTCGTTCGCAGGCGTTGCCGTCCCATGTGCATTGATGTAATCAACATCGGATGCGGTCATGTCACTTTCCTTGATCGCTTCTTGCATTGCCTTGATGGCACCGCTCCCGTCAGGACGAGGAGCCGTCAAGTGGTAGGCATCCCCCGTTGAACCATAACCAGTAATCTCAGCTAGGATGTTGGCACCCCGTGCTACCGCATGGTCGTAATCTTCAAGGACCAATGTCCCGGCTCCTTCACCCATTACGAAACCAGAACGGTTCTTATCGAATGGCATTGAAGCGCGCAGTGGGTCGGTTGAATCAGAGAGGGCTGTCAATGCGGCGAATCCTGAAATCCCGAGTTCATTGATCGAAGCTTCAGAACCACCGGTAATCATATAGGTAGCTTTTCCAGATTTAATCCGTTCGAAGGCATCCCCAATCGCATTCGTCCCAGAAGCACAGGCGGTAACGACCGCTTCGTTAATATTTCTAGTATCCAAGTTGATTGAGATGTTCCCAGCGGCCATGTTAATGATCGAGTTTGGCACGAAGAATGGTGAGACCCGCTTTGGTCCCTTGTCGTGCATCTTGATGGCTTGTTCTTGGATCGTCGTCAATCCCCCGATTCCAGAACCATAAATCACCCCGATGTCATCTGGGTCGTAGCTGCCCTTTTCTAGACCGGCCATTTCCATGGCTTCAAAGGCTGAATAAACGGCGTAGCGCGAAAAGTCGTCCATCCGCTTGGAGATCTTCTTTGGGATCCGCTTTAATGGATCGAAGTCCTTTACTTCGGCTGCGACCGTAATCCCAGTATCACTAGCATCGAAATGCGTGATGGGTGCGACCCCAGTCTTGTTTGCAAAGATATTGTCTAAGAAGGTCTTGGAATCGTTACCTAGTGGCGTAACAGCACCAATCCCGACTACAGCGACACGATGTTCCATAATGGTCCCTCCTATTCTGCTTCTGGGCGCTTCTTATCAGGCACGATGAATGATAATTCGGCTTGACAAGCCTTCTTATCACCAACGAATGCGATACAATCAACGGTTCCCATGTTACTGTGTTGCTTCTTCATCGTGATTTCAAATCTGATCACGTCACCTGGGCGGACCATCTTTCTGAATTTCGCGTTCTTGATCGAACCCATGTAAGCGGTCTTGTCCTTGTATTTTTCACTCTTTAAGATCAAGATCGATGCAGCTTGGGCCATTGATTCGATGATCAAGACCCCAGGCATTACAGGGTTACCAGGGAAGTGTCCTTGGAAGTAGTTTTCGTTGATCGTAACGTTTTTTGTTGCCACGATTTTTTCATCTGGAACTAATTCGTCCACCCGATCGATGTATAAGATGGGGTAACGATTAGGAATTAAATCCATAATTTCAGTAATATCTAAAACAGCCATTATTATCCTCCTAAAAAGCTTTATTCTTCAAATTGTGCGATGGTACCGACGTAATCAAAGCCCACGTACAAGGGTGTTAGCCGAATGGACTGGCCATAGCGATCGGCATGGGCAAAGGTCGTTAGGTCAATTTGCATACTCTTGATGCCGCCGGGAATTCCCATCCCGACTAGCTTCAAGACCGCCTCTTTGATCGTCCAGATTTTAAAGGTGGCCCACAGCAGGTCATCACCAGTTAATTGCGCAAGGTAATCTAATTCATCCTGCCGAAATGCACGGTGGATGCGGTGATAATCATAGGGCCTGAGCTTTTCTAGATCGACGCCAATCGGCTGGTCTGAAACTGCTAAGACCACTTTATCATAAGAGTTTGCAATATTGTACTCAAACGCCCCACTCTTTAGCCTTGGTTTCCCGTGCGGGCCGTGATCAAAAAGTGTCCCGCTGGCAACTACCTGCGGGCTGACTTGGAGCCAGTCGGCTAGCAAATATTTCCCGACAATTGATTGACGGGGATTATACATTTTGCCAAGATTGTCACTTTTAAACCGTGCTTGGTAGCGTGGGTTTTGAATCGAATCGATTCTTAATTGCAGCATCTTAGACGATCAAGTGGACCCCGTTATCAACGTAGATAACGTCACCAGTCACTCCAGAAGCAAGGTCGCTCATCAAGAATGCAGCTGATTTACCAACGTCCATTGGGGTCACGCTCTTACCATTGACGGTAAAGCCTTCTGACATCTTCAATAGGTCACCGTGGTGCTTGATGCCAGTCACGGCAAGCGTCTTGATTGCCCCTGCTGAAATGGCGTTGACCCGCACGTTCTTTTCTTTTCCTAATTCGGCAGCTAAGTAGCGCATTTCAGCTTCCAAAGCAGCCTTAGCGACCCCCATCATGTTGTAGTTCGGAATTGCCCGAACGGCCCCGATGTAAGTAAGCGTAGCAATGCTACCGCCTTCGTTCATGATGGCACTGGCATAACGAGAAACTGAAATAAATGAGTAGGCACTAACGTCTTGGGCGAGGTTAAAGCCATCCTTTTTGACGTTCTTAACGCCGCCTTCAAGGGTTTCCTTATCCGCAAAGGCGATTGCATGGATGACCCCGTCGATATTACCGACTTCTTCGTGGATCGCATTAAAGGTTTTTTCCACGTTTGCGTCTTCTGCAACGTCACATTCGAACATCTTAACGTCAACGTCAGCTAAGAGCTTGTCCAATGAACGCTTCATCCGATCGTTTTGGTAGGTCAAGATGACTTCGGCCCCTTGATCCAATAATGCTTGGGCACAACCCCACGCGATACTCTTTTTATTTGCAACACCCATTATGACAATCTTTTTACCATCTAAAATTCCAGCCATGAGTTTATTTCCTCCATTCATTAGTTAAACTTCCGATAGCGAGCGTGGCGATCAGCCAGGAGCTGATCGACCGGTTTAATTTCTAATTCTTTGATTTTTGCATCTAATGCGGTTTTAAAGGCGGCTAGATCAGCAGCACTTTTCACCTCTGGAACCACCCGATCGATAATGTGATTAGCGAGCAGTTCCTCTGCGGTCAAGCCCATTTGATCGGCAGCTTCCTTGGCGCGACTTGAATCCTTCCAAAGGATCGTCGCAAAGCCCTCTGGGGATAGCACTGAATAAGCACTGTCTTCAAAGGCCCAGACTTCATCGCCGACCGCTAAGGCTAATGCACCGCCACTTCCCCCTTCACCAACAATCACGCTGATGTATGGGACGGTCAGGTTCAAGCCCTGCATGATCGATTGGGCGATCATGTACCCCTGGCCGTGGTATTCGGCTTCCACCCCTGGATATGCTCCGGGCGTGTTGATCAGGGTAATGACGGGACGGTTGAATTTTTCAGCCGCCTTCATCAGCCGCAGGGCCTTACGGTAGCCATCCGGTTCGGCAGAACCAAAATGACGGGCGAGGTTTTCTTCATTATTATTCCCCTTTTGGATGCCCACGATTGTTACTGGTTTGCCGTTCAAAATCCCAATTCCGGCGTAAACCGCAGGATCGTCACCGTAAGCACGGTCGCCATGCAGCTCTACAAAGTCTTCTGTAATCCCAGCGACTAATTTTTGGATACTAATTTTATCACTACTCCGAGCCGCCAAGACCCGATCGTAAGCGCGTTTTTCTGTCATCATCAGTCCTCCTTGATTAGTGCCAAGCTAACAACTTAGCTAAGAACGCCTTTAAAGCTGGCCTTGGCACGATTTGATCCAAGAAACCATTTTTAAGCAGCGTTTCGGCTCTTTGAAAGTCCTTTGGTGGGACTTGTTGAATCGTTTTTTCAATGACCCGTCGTCCAGCGAAGCCGATCAACGTGTGCGGTTCACTGACGATAATGTCACCTTCCATTGCGAAACTGGCGGTTACCCCACCGGTAGTCGGATCAGTCAAAACGCTTATGTATAATAAGCCCTTAGCACTGTGATCAGCTACTGCGGCTGAAACCTTTGCCATTTGCATCAATGAATTGATTCCTTCTTGCATCCGCGCCCCACCCGAGGCGGTGAAGAGGATCAATGGTAAGCCCTCTTGGGTACACTTTTCAAAGAGGCGCGTAATCTTTTCACCAGTGGCAGTCCCGAGGCTACCCATGATGAAGCGGGAGTCCATGACCCCGATGCCGACTGGTTGATCATCGATTTTACCGATCCCAGTCATTACGCTTTCGTCCATGTTGGTAACCTTGCGTGACTTTGCTAGCTTGCCCATGTATTTGGCGTCATCTTTGAAGCGTTCGGGAGCCTTGACGTGGACATCAATTTCTTTGAATGAGCCCTCATCACAGATCATTTTGATCCGTTGTTGCGCCCCGATCCGAAAACCGTAGTGACAATTAGGACAGTCCTTGAACTGGCCGAGCTTCTTGGAATAGAAGCTTTCGCCACAGATCGGACACTTCACAAAGAGGTGGTCTGGGATTTGATCCATTAACGCTTGGTAATGATTGGCGGGTTCGTTATTTGGTTGTGTCATTTTTATTCAACCACGCTTTCAAGAATGAATTCTCAATGTACATATTATTAAAGTCACTTGCCTTAAAGTGCTCGTCATCCAAGAGGTCATAAAGAAAGGCTTGGTTGGTAACCACGCCCTCGATCTTGAATTCCTTGATGACACGCCGCATCTTATTGACAGCCTGCGCCTTCGTTGGCATGTGCACAATGATTTTGGCGATCATCGAATCGTAAAATGGCGAAATTGTATCGCCCGCTTCGACCCCCGCATCGATCCGCACGCCCTTCGTTCCGAATGGAAAGCGCAGCGCTTTGATCTTGCCAGGTGAAGGGGTAAACCCAGTTGCTGGATTTTCGGCGTTGATCCGACATTCGATTGCAAAGCCCTTCGGTGCACAGTCAGCTTGCTTGTAGGGCAGGTCCGCCCCCGCTGCGACCATGACCTGGGACTTGATGAGTTCGACTCCCGCGACTTCTTCGGTCACGGTGTGTTCAACCTGCAATCTGGTATTCATTTCCATGAAGTAGAATTGCATGTTGTGTTCATCGAGCAAGAATTCGATCGTGCCAGTATTTTCATAGCCGATTTCTTGCATCGCCTTTACCAATAGTGAACCTAAGTAATCACGTTGGTCTTGGCTCACCAGCATACAGGGACTTTCTTCGATGATCTTTTGATGCCCCCGTTGGAGAGAACAGTCCCGTTCGGGGAAGTATACGATGTGGCCCGCTTGATCTGCAATCGCTTGCATTTCAATGTGCTTAGCATCGCTTAGGTCCTTTTCCAAGTAGAGGGTATCGTCATCAAATGATAGTTTGATTTCCCTTTGGGTGGTCGGGTAAATTTCGCGCATTGCATCGTCATCGACGATCTTACGAATCCCCTTACCACCCCCACCAGCAGCGGCCTTCAGCATGACTGGGTAGCCGATCTGATGGGCAGCTGTGATGGCTTGTTCAACGGTCTTAACGGCGCCGTCACTCCCGGGAATCGTGGGCACGCCGGCTTTTTTCATGGTCGCCTTGGCATGCGCCTTGTTCCCCATTAAATCAATTACTTCTGAACTCGGGCCAATGAACTTGATATGACACTGTTCACAAATTTCCGCAAATTCAGCGTTTTCAGATAGAAAACCGTAGCCGGGATGAATCGCATCACTACCCGTTAGGATCGCAGTATCAATGATTGCTTCCATATTAAGGTAGGATTCGCCTGGTTGGGGTCCACCGATACAAACGGCTTCATCAGCGAGCTTAGTGAACAGGCTATCACGATCAGCAGTCGAATATACCGCCACTGATTGAATCCCCATTTCCCGTAACGCCCGAATGATTTGGACCGCGATTTCACCACGGTTTGCGATCAATACTTTCTTAAACATCCAACCATCCTTTACTTATTCAATCGCAAAGACTAGATCAGCGGTACAGATGACTTCGCCATCGCGAACCACCGTGCCGTGACCAACACCGATTTGGTGTTTTAACTTTGTCATCTCAACTGATAATGATAGCTTGTCGCCAGGTCTAAAGTCGTCTTGATACTCAGCTTGTTTGATGCCACCAAAAAAGACGTTGCGTCCCTTGTATTCAGGCATAGATAACAGCGATACCACGCCCGTTTGTGCTAGGCATTCTAGCACAATTGGCCGTGGCATGACGGGATTATTTTGACCTTGGAAAAACCATTCATTGATCGTTAAGTACTTAGTTGCTTTTGAACCCTCGCCGGGCCGCACTTCATCGATTTGATCGATCATTTGAAATGGGTAGCGTTGGGGGATAAATTTATCAACTTCGAAACTCACGACTTAGTCCTCCTCGATTGCAAAGATGGGTTGGTCGTATTCAACCATGTCCCCATCGGATACTAATTGCTTAGTAATGGTTCCAGAAACGGGGCTCTTAACGTCATTGATGACCTTCATTGCTTCGATCACACAAACGGTTTCGCCCTTCTTAACGTGGTCGCCAACTTCTTTGAAGACTGGCTTTTCTGGACTGGGTGCAAAGTAGACGATCCCCACTAGCGGAGCCTTGATCTTAGCCCCGTCGTTATTAACAGCAGCTGGTTGTTGTACAGCGGCTGGTTCAGAAGAACTAGCAGCCACTGGTCCTGCAACTACTTGTTGGGGGTGGTCTAACTTACTAAAGTATAATTGACCTTCAATCCGTAATTCAGTCAGATTGGAATGGTCAAATTTATCGATTAACTTCTCGACATCTTGTTCATCCATTTTAATAAAAACTCCTACTATCCTTAAATTGTCAATCCACCATCAAGGGTGATTACTTGACCGGTAATATAACTATTGTTCATCAAGAATTTGATTGCATCGGCAATGTCTGCGGTGCTCCCGAAGCGGCCGAGTGGGATTTGTTTTTCCCACTTTTCGATATTACGGTCGCTCAGCTTGTCAGTCATGTCGGACTTGATCATCCCAGGAGCAACGGCATTACAACGAATCCCGCGGAGTGCCCCTTCTTGAGCAGTCGTCTTGGTCAACCCAACTAGGCCAGCCTTACTAGCAGAGTAATTAGCTTGGCCGATGTTACCATGCAGGCCCGCAATACTGGAGAGGTTCACGATCGAACCCGTCCGCTTCTTTTGCATGATCTTCATGGCAAACTTAGTCATGTTAAAGGCCCCGACTAAATTAGTACGTAACACTGCTTCAAAGGAGTCGGTCCCCATTCTAGTCAATAGCTTATCTTGAGTAATTCCCGCATTGTTGATCAAACCATCGATGGTACCATGCTTTTCAACGACTTGATCGACCATGCGTTTCGCGTCTTCTTCACTCGCAACGTCACCGATTACGACATCGATGTCATTTGCGAATTGCTTTTTTAATTCAGCGGTCTTGTCAGCGCCCAACGCACGGTGTGCATTTACGACAACAAAGTTAGCAGGGTCGGTAGCTAGTAGCTGAGCTGTTGCTAATCCGATTCCCTTGGTCCCACCGGTCACTAAAATCACGCGCTTGTCTGTCATATTAGAAATCCTCCAATTTGGCTCTAAAATCATTCAATGTATCAACACTTTCGATATTATAAATCGCTTGATTAGCAGTCTTCTTAGCTAGCTTGCTCAGGGTATTACCTGGTCCAATTTCCACAAAGGCATCGATGCCCATTTGGTCGACTGCTTCGACGTCACCCATGAAATGAGTAGGGTTGACCAACTGATCTACTAGGGTGGACTTTAAATTATCCTTAGTAAATGGGGCAACCAAAGTATTACTCATCACGGTGGTGGCAGGTTCGGCAAAGTCAACCGATTCAAGGCGAACGGCTAATTGTTCACTAGCTGGTTGCATTAATGGGGTGTGCGAAGCGACTGCGACCTTGATCGGAACGACACGCTTGGCACCCTTTTCCTTCATAATTGCACTTGCCTTTGCGACCGCATCGGCTGTCCCACCGATAACGGTTTGCTTCACTGTATTGAAGTTTGCTGGATAGACCCCGTCGATGCCGTCACAGACTTCTGAAACGACCTGCGGATCCAAATTAAGGACCGCAGCCATTGCTCCGGGGTTTGCTTGACCAGCTTCATCCATGTATCTAGCCCGATCGCGAACTAATTTTAGTCCAGATTGAAAAGAAAGTGCTTTAGCAGATACCAAAGCACTATACTCTCCCAGACTGAGTCCAAACATTGCCTTTGGCATGGGTAACTGGGTGTCTAAAATACGAGCAATCCCAGTACTCATTGTCAACAATGCGATTTGAACATTTGCTGGATCATCAAAATTTTTAGGATCGGCTAGGTCTAAATTCAATACATCTGATGCTTCATCCACCGTTTGTTTATATAACGGTTCGGCCTGGTACAAGTCTTGACCCATGTTTGCAAACTGACTTCCCTGGCCACTAAATAAATAACAGAGATTCAAAATCAAACCCTCCTAATTGAAGAAAGCTAATTAGTTAGCGTCAACTTGGCTAGCAACGTAATCAACTAATTGTTGAACAGTTGACATGTCGTTGTCACTATCGATTTCGATATCGTATTCATCTTCTAATTCGTCGATGATTTCGAAGATATCTAAACTGTCTAAGTCAAGGTCTTCCTTGAAATTAGTGTCTAACTTAATGTCGTCAGCCTTTACATCATCAGTTTGGTCTTCTACGATTGATTTGATCTTGTCGAAAATTGCGTTCTTGTCTGCCATTTTTAATTCACTCTCCATAAAATTTAAATTCTAATATTTAATTACAACAGTTCCGGTCGTTAAACCGCCACCAAAGCCGGTCATCACTAGGATGTCCCCACGGTTAATTTTACCATCTTCCACCAATTCAGCGAGTAAAATTGCCTCGCTAGCAGCGGAAGTATTTCCGTATTCATCGATATTGATCGGGAAGCGGTCGTTAAATGGTAATTTCAGCTTACGGGCAACGCTTTTAACAATGCGTTGGTTCGCTTGGTGTAAAATAAAAAAGTCCACATCGGATAACTTAAGGTGTGCCTTAGCTACCGCCTCACGAATGGATTCTGGGACCCGCCGAATCGCGAAGTCAAATACACGATGGCCATCCATGCGCAATGGCAGGTCAGATTGAACGGCCCCACTCGCAAATGGCGAATGGTTAGCAATCTGCCCCATTGTCAAGGCATCCCCATCAGCGCCATAGGTATTGAGCTGACTGCTGAGGAATTGGCCAGACGTCTCAGTAGCACGGTTAGTAACTAACAAGCCCCCCGCCCCATCACCGAACAATACGGCGGTCGTGCGGTCGTGCCAGTCGATGAGCTTGCTTAATGCTTCACTCCCAATCAAGATTCCAGTGGAATCAGGATGGGTCGCAAGCAGCGCATTCATCACATCTAACCCGTATGAGAAACCAGAACAAGCAGCGCTAATGTCAAAGGCTAAGGCATTGTTAGCCTGAATTTGGCCCTGCACGGCTGCTGCAGTCGATGGCATTAATCGATCACCAGACATGGTGGCGACCACGATAAAGTCAACGTCCTCTGGGCTAACGTGGGTCTTCGCTAATAATTGCTTAGCTACGTTTGTCGCAAGCGAGGTGTTGGTCTCATCTGTCACCACATGGCGTCTTTTGATGCCAGTCCGTCGACTGATCCATTCATCGGAAGTATCCATTATTTGAGCCAGATCATCATTAGTTACCACTTTATCTGGAACAGCCTTAGCGGTAGCCATAATTGAAAAAGTACTCATAATATCTCCTTAATATCCATTTGTCATAGTGACCCAATCGTCACCATGGATGTCTGATGTTTCAATATCTATGATATCTCAATCAGAAAAATTGAGCCAACTAAAATTTGCTAATTTAATTGACAACGATACATTATAACATGAAAATACCTATTTTATACAATCTTTCCGATGAATCCATTAATCTTAATAATGTGATACATAATAAATTATGTAACATCTAGATTATAAATCACTTAAGTTCCCGTATATTTTCTTAATTCGCCACCGCTAGAATTGACTTAAATTCTGGATTTGAATTATAATTTTAAGTGTTAAATCAGCAAACAGTTACATACCGCTAAAGCCTACTAAAGAGAGGAATCAAACACATGGATGAGAAGATTAAATCAATTTACGATCAATGGCACGCTGAAGCAGACATGCCGGTGAATTTAAAACGTGAATTAGATGCAATGCAAAATGATGAAGCAAAAATTGAAGATGCGTTCGGTGCGACCCTATCATTCGGGACCGCCGGAATGCGTGGAATCATCGGGGCCGGGTTGAACCGAATGAACATCTATACCGTCCGCCAAGCAGCCGAAGGATTGGCAATGCTGATGGATCAATTAGATCCTGCTGACAAGGCGCGCGGGGTCGCAATCAGTTTTGACCCCCGTTATGGGTCGCGCGACTTTGCGTACACTTCGGCCCAAGTATTAGGAGCGCACGGCATCAAATCATTTATCGTTGATGATATCCGCCCCGTCCCCGAACTATCATTTGCCGTCCGTCATCTCCACACCTATGCTGGAATCATGATCACGGCTTCGCACAACCCTAAGCAATACAACGGCTTTAAAATCTACGGTGAAGACGGCGGCCAGATGCCACCCAAGGAATCGGCCATCATTACTGAATCCGCCCACAAGGCTAGCGACCTCTTCGCAATTCAAACTGCTGACATTCATGACCTGCGTGAACGAGACCTCCTAAGCGTCGTTGGGGAAGATATCGACTTAGCATATTTAAATGAAGCCAAAAAGGTCAATATTAATGAAGAATTAATTCAAAACGTCGGCAAGGATTTGAAGTTCGTATACTCGCCACTGCACGGGGCGGGCAAGAACATCGGACGGCGGGCGCTTTCGACTGCTGGGTTCAGGAACTTTGAAATGGTGACCGAACAAACGATTGCTGATCCAGAGTTTCCAACGACTCCCCACCCCAATCCAGAATACCGTGAAGCCTTCGACCTTGCCATCAAGCAGGGGAAGCAAGTCGGCGCTGACATTTTGATTGAAACCGACCCCGATGCCGATCGATTAGGTGCGGCGGTCCGTCAACCAGATGGTGAATACAAGTTAATGACCGGAAACCAAATCGCGAGTGTAATGCTGAACTACATCTTACAAGCTAAGCAACAGCTTGGCACGCTTCCTGAGAACGGGATCATCGTGAAGTCGATCGTTTCGACTGAATTAGCAACTAAGATTGCTGAACATTACAATGTTGATACTAAAAACGTGTTGACCGGCTTCAAGTACATTGCAGAACAGATCAAATTGTTCGAGGAAAATCAACAACACAGCTTCTTGTTCGGGTTCGAAGAAAGCTACGGCTACCTTATCCGCCCATTTGTCCGCGATAAGGATGCGATCCAATCCACGATGATGCTCGCCGAAGTCGCCGCCTACTACAAGGACCGTGACATGACGCTATACGATGGGCTCCAAGAAATGTATCAAAAATATGGCTACTTCGAAGAAAAAACGATTTCTAAATTATTCGAAGGCCTGGACGGGCAAAAGCAGATGGCTGCGATCATGGAACAACTCCGTGATGACCCAATGACTGCATTTGCTGGTGAACACGTGGCTGCGATCGAAGATTTTGCGACCGCCACGAGAACCTTTGATAATGGCAAGCAAGAAGAAATCGACATGCCTTCCTCAAACGTTTTAAAATACTGGCTTGCTGATGGTTCTTGGATCACGATTCGCCCTTCTGGGACCGAACCAAAGGTGAAGTTCTACGTAGGAGTCGAAGATGAATCAAAGGACCAAGCAATGGCGCGGCTCGATAAGTACGTCAAAGCGATCCATGAATTAATCGCACAGTTAACTAAATAATCATTTTCAGGCCACCAGTGCAGCGACACGGGTGGCCTTTTAATTTGTCAATCACAATTATGAATGATATATTAATTAATGAATAAAAATTAGGAGATGTACATATATGAAAATTAAAAAAATGTTATTAGCGGGGATCTTGTCAGTTAGTTTAATTGCTCCCACCGTATTAAGTGCAATCGAACCCACTACCACTGTCAATGCTGCTAAGAAGCATAAAAAGGTAGTTAAAAAGCACCATAAGAAAGCAAAGAAGGTCAATAAAAAGAAGGTCAATAAGAAGAAGCATAAGGCTACCCCTGCTGTTAATAACAACTCAAATAACACCAGCAGTGATAATTCAAATACTACTAATAACACCAGCAGTGATAATTCGAATACTGCTAATAACACCAGTAGTAATAATTCGAATACTACTAATTCAGCAGATCAGTTTGCTAATGATTACAATAATTACAATGAGATTACTGAAGACCATCCAGAGGCATTTGGTAACTATAGAACTAGTAACCCTGACCCATACGCTACGGAAACCACTGATAACCCTAATTATAATCATGGCAAATACAGTGACATTTCGGCTTCACTCAATGACATTGTTAGTGATATGAATAATAATAATCAATATTCAACCCTTGATACCGTTAACGCGCAAATGGCAGCCCAATCATTATACGTTGCCTTTCGAAATCGCTTTTCAGCTGATGAAAACACCAAGTTATCGAACATGCGTGATGCATTAACGAATAGTGCGATCGACGTAGGCAGCAGCGATTCACAAAGCACCGCCCAATGGGATAATTTAAAGGTCTTCTTCTCTGAAATGGCTAATGCAATTGGCACCCTGCAAAATTAATTGAATCATGAACACAAAAAGCTGGCAGCCGCCAGCTTTTTTTATTCAAAAACATATGCGATTAATAACATTCCCCTGCTAGAATCAATGCCGACCCCAATCTTAGTGTAGTGCGAAGTTAAAATATTATTCCGATGGCCCCACTGTGATGGCCCACTATCTTCATACAGCATTGCATTGAGGTTTTGAATTACCCCCTGTTGAACGGATCTGCCGACGTAATCTGGCGTTTTAGCCACGTTCTCGCCCAGGTGATTCACTAAGTTCGGATAGCCCAGTTGACTGGCCACTTGATAACGATACGGATACCCCTGCTCATTATTATGATTAGCGGTCGTAAATAGCTGATTTGCACGCACGTTAGCGATTCGATTCAAGGCGTAATCCCACTTCAATTTACTAATCCCATGACTTAAGCGGACGTAGTTAATGTAGTTAAACGCTGCCTTAGCGACTTGAGAGTAGGACTGTGGTTTCCTGTTCACAAGATGCTTTAAAAAACCGACTGGGTGCAGGTCTTGATTTTGGACCCAGCCCCGTTCGCGATTAGCAAATTGAACGTAGTAGTACTTCACCCCCCACGATGCTAATTTTTGGCGCAGTAATTTAACCTTGAAATCCGATAAGTTCGCAATCACATTGTTATCAAGTGCATTCGTGGTATCGGTTTCGTTTTGGGGGAAATTAGTTAGGACGTAGCGATTATTATCACTATTGTATTGATAGGTTTTCCCGTTTCTTAGGTTCGGTAGATACTGACTAGCCATTGAGGGATAAAAAACGGTGGTCGTTTTAGCGTGTGCAGTATTTTGATAGCTTGCGATTTCAAATAATGAAGTAATAATAACGATTGATAGCAGCATTGAGGTAAATTTTTTCATGAATAGCATCCTTAATTTATGATTTAAGTTTATTTTACAATAACTTGGCAAATTGGACAAAAAAGAAGCGGCTGGTAACCCAGTCGCTTCTAGAAACAAAATATAGTTTAGTAGGAATTATTTAGCTTTTTTTGCAGAAGTTTTCTTAGCCTTTTTATTAGTTGTTTTGGCTTTCTTGGTAGTCTTCTTAGCTTTCTTGGTGGTCTTTTTGTGATCCTTAGCGTAAGCTTTTTCGACCTTGTTGTACTTCTTTTCGGCAGCCTTGAATTTCTTTTCAGCAGCAGCCTTAGCCTTCTTAGTCTTAGCCTTAGCGACTTCCTTCTTAGCCTTATCTACAGCCTTCTTAGCTGCATCGACTTCTACCTTAGTAGTCTTTTTGGTCTTCTTTTCAGTAGTATCTGCGGTAGTCTTAGCCTTTTTAGCTTTCTTGGCCTTGTGGCTAGTAGTAGCTGATGAGCTTGTGGCGGTTGATGATGCACTAGATGCTGTAGTCGAACTTGCAGAAGAAGCGGTTGAACCATCACCAGATAGCTTGCTGACACTATTAGCATAACTTACGTAACCGCTAGTAGAAGCGGATGATGTTGATACTACAGTATTACTAGTAGTACTGTCTGGCCCTGTTTTAGCCGAACTATCATTTGCTGCACTTGAAGAATCACTATTAGCTGATGATGCAGTTGAAGAGCTAGATGATGGATTGGAAGTAGTAGATGATGCAGTTGAAGCACCTGATGCTGCAGATGATGTAGTTGAATCTGCACTACTACCATTTGAACCATCAGTAAGAGAAACAGTATGAGCAGCATTAGGATCAGCCGATGCCGTAAATGGAGTTGCCACAAATGCAGTAGCGAATGCAGCGGTCATTACCAATGCAGCAACCCACTTTTTACCAGATTTATAAAGACGATAATGTTCTTTGTTAGTATTCTTCATAGAATTACCTCCTCGATATTTACGCATCTAAATTATGTAACTAAACTATATTTTGTACCTATATACTAACACTAAGAATTTACAATGTATAGTTTAAAGTTTACAAATATATTGATAATCAGGATAAAAAAAAGAGCTAACCATGAAAACATGATCAGCTCAATCAAAAATTAGATTATTTTAATTTACTTAGATTAAATAAAAGATTAACCCTTGTATGACTTGTAAGCCTTGTTGTAAGCCTTTTCAGCAGAAGCTAACTTCTTTTCTGCAGTCTTCTTAGCCTTTGAAGTCTTAGCAGCCTTAACAGCCTTCTTGGCAGCGTTAACAGCCTTCTTAGCCTTGTTTACTTCAGCCTTAGTAGCCTTCTTTTCGGATTCAGCCTTGAATACTGGCTTGTCTGAAACCTTGTCTGGCTTGATTGGTGCTTCATATTGTGGGAAATCAGTTGATGGCACAAATGAAGTAGCTGATGATGAAGTAGCACTTGATGCAGCACTGCTAGTTGCAGAACTTGCTGAAGAAGTTTCACCAGATAACTTGTTGTTGTTTGAGTTAGCTTGGTTAACGTATCCAGCAGTCTTAGCATAAACAGATGCAGCTGAGCTAAATGCTGAACTTTCTGAACTTGCAGAAGAAGTAGCAGCTGCTAAAATAGATGTTGATTGTGAAGTGGCACTAAGAGCAGAAACATCACCACCTAATTGAGAAGCTACATTATAAGCAGCGTTTGCAACTGCTGATAATGAATTAGCAGAAGAAACAGCTGCTGATGCAGCAGAAACAGCTGCTGATGCTGATGCATAATCTGAAGGAGTAGCATAGCTTTCTACACTTGCGAATGATGAAACAACAACACTAGCAGAACTTACTGCAGTTGATGCAGAAGTAACAGCTGTTGAAGCAGCTAATGAAGCTGATGATGCAACAGAAACAGCTGATGATTTAGCATATGCTGAAGATGCTGTTTGATAATATGCTGATGCTGCTGATGCTGCTGATGAAGCTGCTGATGAAGCTGATAAAGCTGTTGATGAAGCTGTTGATGCAGCTGATGATGTTGATGCTGATGATGCAGCTATTGATGCAGCTGATACAGCTGTTGATGCAGCTGTTGAAGCTGTTAATGCAGCTGATGATGCTGTTAATGCAGCTGATGATGCTGATGCTACTTCATCACTTGTTACATTGCTACCATTAGCAGAAACACTTGAAGCTACTGAAGCTGCACTTGAAGCTACTGAAGCTGCACTTGAAGCTACTGAAGCTGCACTTGAAGCTGCTGTATTTGCAGCAGAAGCATCATCTGCCGCATGTGCAGTCACCGCAAATGGTGCGTTAACGTTAGCATTAGTTGCCACGTAACCGAATGATACTAAAGCTGCAGTAGTGACCATTGCTGCAACCCACTTTTTACCGGACTTGTAAAGACGGTAGTGTTCTTTGTTAGTGTTTTTCATAAGAAAAAACCTCCTAAAATTTCTATATAGAATTATATAATCTAGGTTTATGTAACCAAACTATATCATGTCTATATGATATCACTATCTGAAAAAAATGTATATAATTGTATTTGTAAAATTATTGTTAAAAAACCGCTGTATAGCACATTATCCAATAAAAAATCCGTTTCCAAAAATAAAATTGGAAACGGATTTTCTGTACGAAAATAATGTATCTGATCGCACTATTTTTGCCGCTTGTATAATCCAAACAAGGCCGCTGAAACCACGAGCATTGATAAACCGATCAATGCGGTTCGTTTAGCAACATTGCTTTCACCAGTTTGTGGTAATTGCTTAGCATTTGACTGCGTCCGATTAACCTGTTGGTGATTAGCAACACTCGTTGTTTTAACATTCCGCAGGTGCTTTACATTCCCGTTGGTCTCCTTTGTTGTTTTAACTGACTTAGGTTTGGTTTTATCAGTATCAGTAGTCGTTTGAGTTTGCTTTTGATCATCATGAGGCTTCTGGGTGGAAGTATCACTGATAACTGGCTTTTCTGAAAGTGAATCGGGTTTGATTGGTGCTTGCGAGTCTGGAAAATCAGTCGATGGCACGTAACTAGTTGCAGATGAAGCAGGCGTCGATGATGGAGATGCACTAGTTGATGAAGGCGTTGATGATGCTGAACTAGGTGTCGCAGCACCCGATAGCAAGTTCCCAGTTGATTTGACATATTCTACGTAACCTGATGAGTTATTATCAGTGGTCGTCGTAGTGGTAGTCGCTGGACTAGCTGTCGGTGCTGGAAATGCTGAATTATAGCTAGAAACCATTACATTATATAGATCCGATAAACTGCTATCATTGCTACTAATATCATTTGATGATAACGATGATAATAAAGAACTTGCGTTTGCTTTATCGGCCCCTGAAGGCGCTTTGGCAATGGCGGCAGAAGCAGCGGCAGTTGCACTTGCAATCGTACTAGTAGCAATACTCTTTTCTGCTTCTAACGAGTCATACACACTAGTCGCTTGTGACTTCGCTGCAGAAGCTGTCGATTTATCCGTTGCGGTCGCATTGTTACCTAGTTTAGCGGCACTTGCCACAACTGAATTGGCACTACTAATAACACTGAATGTTGATATTTGATCATTTTCGAATGAATTGATCAAGTTAGCTACTGAGGAAGCCTGTGCGGTGGCTGAGAATAACGATGCAAATTCGCTTTGAACGGCACTGTTTGAACTTGCAACGGGTTGCGCAGAAGTACTTAAAGTATTAAATACACTTGATAGTGAATTAAAGGTTGATTGCGCAGAAGTCTTTTCACTTGAATCGGCATTGGAAACTGCTACACTGGCATCGCTTTCAGCCTGAGCAGCGGCACTTAACGCTGCACTAGCTGCATTGGCTGCACTAGCTGCCGTGCTAGTTAAACTATATGCATTTGAAACGTCACCACTAGAAAGATCGTCCAATGAATTCTTGGCACTCGTCACAACGGACTGGGCAGAATTGACCGCTGCGGCAGCGCTACTAATGGTGCTACTAGCAGAGTCAACTACTGAGGCAGCACTATTGGCAGTACTAGTTGCTGAATATGGCAGGCTTTGGAGACTTGCTAACACCGCTTCCAAAGAAGCAAATTCAGATGATTTAGCACTTGCATCATTTGTTAAAGTATTAACCGCACTGGCAGTATTAACATTTGTACTTGAAGCATCGCTGTAGCTTGAAGCACTCTTTTCAGCAGAAGTAGCTGATGAAGCATATGTACTTTCGAAACTGGAAGCGATATTGTATGAATCCTTTGCTGAGTTAGCTGCATTGTAATAGCTAGCTACTAATGGTTGAGCACTCGATTGATAACTTTCGGCACTAGACAATTGAGCACTGGCAGAGTAGCGACCACTGTTATTAACAGCAGTCGAGGCATTTGCAACATAGCTACTAAATGAACTTACCGCATCGGAAGCGGCACTGCTTGAACCAGCAGCGACAGAAGCGGCAGTGGAAGCGTTATCAGCAGTGGATGTAACGTCTGAAACTGTTACAGGGTCTGCTTTAGCCACCGCAGTAGCAAATGGCTTAGCTGAGGTATTATCGTTAGCTACATAGCCGACGGACACGACCGCAGCAGTCATGATCATTGCGGCAACCCATTTCTTACCAGACTTATATAAACGATAGTGTTCTTTATTGGAATTTTGATTCATATTAACACCCTCCTTAACATTTTATAATTTAATAATATCACTAGTATTATTAAAACCAAATTAATTCATATCATTATTTTGTAAAAAATATGTAATTTAGATAATAAAAAAAACAGTCTCTAAAAGACTGGTTTTTAAATGGATCGATTATTGATCCTTATATGCCTTGTTAAGGGCTTTATATTTCTTTTCTGCGGTCTTCACTCTTTGCTCAGCCGTCTTTTTAGCCTTAGTGGTTTTAGCCTTAGCTAACTTTTGCTTAGCCTTTGTAACAGCATCCTTGGCCTTCTTAACCGCTGTTTTAGTCACCTTGGCATGCTTATTGGACTTTTTAAAGACTGGCGAATCTGAAACTTTATCAGGCTTAACCGTTTCTTCATATTGTGGGAACGTTGTTGATGGGACAACGCTAGCAGCTGATGAAGATGCGCTCGTGGATGATTGCGTTGCTGAGCTAGCCGAGTCATTCCCAGTTGATGAGGCAACGCTTAACCCTCCTGACAATTGGTAACCGTTAGAGTGAACGTAATTGACATAGCCACTATCAGCGGATGAAGAAGCCGTTGATGTCGTTGATGAAGAAGCCACTGCATCAGAATGAGCTAGGATCGAGCTTAATTCACTTTGGGCCGCACTATTGGCAGTCGATAGTGATGAAGCAACGCTAGCTGCTGAAGATAAGGCAGTCGCAGCCGATGCGAGGATCGATTTAGCGCTAGCTTGATCTGACTTTGCGCTAGTCTTGGCAGCAAAATCACTGGCAGCGGAATATGCACTATTGGCAGCACTGAAGGCAGCACTAGCTGAAGCAGCGGCATTAGCAGCATCGCTGCCGGCAGCTACGGCGACCGTAACGTTAGAGCTTTCCGCACTCTTGCCGTTCTTATCGACCAATGAACCGACACTAGCAATCACTGAACTGGCACTGCTTACTGCTGAAGATAATCCTGGAACGGCTGCACTCGCTGAACTCACCACGTTAGAAGCACTCGTGGCAGAACTAGTTGCCGATGACGTGTCTTCAGTATTTTGAATCGAATTCCAAGTCGATTGCAGCGAATCATTCACACTCGATAGTTGAGCGGCCGTACTGGAAGCGGATGCCACTGCCGATGATGCTGATGCTAGGATCCCCTCAGCAGAACTCTTGTCGGGGTTGCCAGCCGTTTGTGAAGCAGCAAATGCACTGGCTGCAGAATATGCACTCTCGGCTGAAGCTAATGAACTAACTGCTGATTGGTAGGCACTCGTAACGCTGTTCGCTGAACTAGCAGCACTAGCGGCCGCATCAACTGCTGCACTGTTCGAACGCTTCCCACTGTTGTTCACAAGGGTAGCGACGCTATCGACCAAGCTGGCTGCACTGCTGACACTGCTTAGTGCATTGCTAGGGGCGTTCACGACTGCATTGCTGGCCAATGCGGATGCACTATTGGCAGAGCTCGTGGCAGGATATGCTGGGGCCGTATTAAATGCGCCCAGGCTATTGTTGAAACCATTCCGATCGCCAATCGCACTATCGCGAGCAGAAGCAGCTGGGGAATATTGATTACTGAAGAGTGACCCTAAAATGCTTTCGGCCGTAGATTGATCGGCACCCGATGCATTCGCACTAGCGTATGAGAATGCCGCTGAATAGGAATTATAAATGTTTGAGACTAGTGAATTGGATTCGTTATTGACGCTATCAACGCTCGCTAGTAATGCAAACGCACTGTTAACGTTGTCGTTTTCATATGCTTTCCCCTCTACGGACGTTGCTGCTCTAACACTAGCAACGTATGAACTGGCGCTGCTGGCAACCTTTGCGTTAGCAGAAACCGTAGCGCTAGCCGAAGAAGCGTAGCTAGCGACACTATTGGCGGAATCAGTGGCTGGGGTGTCAGAAACTTCTGCGATCCGATATGATAATAAATCATTATCAGCGGCTACGTTGGCCGTCGTATCGGAACTACTGCTTTGCGTAGTAACGGCATCGCTGCCAGTAGACTGACTAGCACTAGTTGATTGGCTAGTGGTGGCAGCACTACTTGCGGATTGATCGTCAGCACTGCTTTGGCTTTGAGTCGAATCAGCCCTAGCTACTGTCGTTCCAAAAGTATCTGAAACGTGATCGTGCCCTGCGACATAGTCGACAGACACAACGGCAGTCGTCATGATCATCGCTGCAATCCATTTTTTCCCGGATTTGTATAATTTGTAATGTTCCTTATTTGAATTCTTTTTCATAGATAAGGACCTCCTTAATATCTTATACTATTATATGACATATTTAGTATAATTTTAAATATATTGTAGCCAAATCTTTTATACAGGAGGGATTATTTATGACTAATTCAACCGTTGATAAGCTCCTTGCTGATCACCATCACCTCACTGCCGAACAGCAGGCAATGATCAATGGCATCAAGCAATTTACAATCGACCACATCAATGATCAAACCCACGCTGTTTACGTCATTTATGGCGATGCTGGGACCGGCAAAAGCGTCATCTTAAGTCAATTATTCTATGATTTTCAACAATTAGCAGCTGCCAAACAGGGGCCGCTCGCCAATACCCACAATTACTTTTTGGTGAACCATCCCGAGATCCTAAAGGTCTACAAACAAATCGCTGGCAAGGAAGCCCACGTTTTAAAAAAGCACTTCAATCGCCCGACCTCGTTTATTAACCAGATGGCTAAGCAAGATGGGCATGCTGACATCACGATCATCGATGAAGCGCACCTACTGCTTTCCAGGCGCGACGCATACAATAACTTCTACCAGGATAACCAGTTGAGCGAAATCATCAAGCGTTCTCAGGTTACGATCTTAGTCTTTGACCACCGTCAAGTGTTGCGGACCAAGAGTTTTTGGACCGATGCGCGGCTGAAGAAGCTGATTGCTCCCTACACCGTGGGCGAATACCATCTGACCCACCAGTTTAGAATGAACGCTAGCGATGGGTTGGTAAAATGGATCAATACGTTCACTGATGGGACTTTGACCGAGTTGCCACGCGACTTAGGTGCTGACTATGACTTTCGGATCTTTGACGATGCCGAAGCAATGCGCAAACTCGTGGTCAAACAAAACGAGCGCGTCGGCCTATCGCGGATCGTTGCGACCTCTGGTTATCCATCGACGCTTGACGGTGGTAAACACTACGTCGTTGAGGGCGATTTTAAAATGCCCTGGGACCAATATAATTATACCCAGACCCCGTGGGCAGAAATTCCCGCGACCATTAATGAAGTCGGTTCGATGTTTACTTGCCAGGGGTTTGACCTTAACTACGTGGGCGTCATCCTGGGGCCGCCGATCAAGATCGATGAAAAAGACCACCTCTATGTTGACCTCAGTAAGTTCACCGATGTCGAATCACTGAAGAAGCGTAGTGACATCACCGATCCGAAAGTATTTGCTAAGGTCAAACAGACGTTAGTGCTCAATTCGGTGAACGTATTGATGAAACGCGGGGTCAAGGGATTGTATGTCTTCGCCCATGACCAGCAATTAAGGCAGCGCCTGGCACAGATTTGGCACGCCCACCAAGTTGATTAATCATGTATAATAAAGACAAGATATTAACTAGGCAGGTGAATTCATTGGGTAAGCTCAACTTTTTACGAATCGCTTTGGTCGTGGTGGCCGTGATCTTGTTAATCCACTACGTCTTCTTGACGCATTATTTTTCGGACAGCTTCAATACGATCTTAGAAATCATTCTTTCAGCCGTCGAAATCATCTTGATTTATGCCTATGTAAAGGTGCTAAGAAATAAGCGATGACAAAAATAAGATTGCTACATAATATGTAGCAATCTTATTTTTTAGCATCCAGTAACTTTGATTCTAGTAACTCTTTGAAGCGTTTTTGGAATTCTTTCTCATCCATTGGAATTAAGCTAGAAATCCATAGTGAAATAATTAAATTAACATATTTAATGAATAGTCGCACGTGAAAAAGATCATCCTCTGGGAATAGCTTTTTCATAATGCGCAGGTAATGAATTTCTAGGTAATGCTGCCAAATTTCGTTTACATCAGTACCATTGAGAACTCGAATCTGATCACGGTTCTTATAGATGATTGGAATCGCAGTCTTGCTAAAGATTTCCACGAATAGCTCTGGTGTCAGTTCCTTATTCTTCTCATGCCGATATTTGTCCACGAAACCATGAATTAATTCACGATCGATTTGACATTCGGAATATTTAATAATGTCATCCTTACTATGAAAATGATGGTAAAAAGTCCCCTTGGCCACATCGGCTTCATTAATAATATCAATATTAGTAATATTCAAAATTGATTTTTGATTAATCAAGGATAAGAATGCATTAACAATTTTTTGTTTTGAATTTGCCATGTAATCAATCCTTTTCCTTAAATTAAACCCGTAATTGTTTGTTTATACAGTTGATCAAAATCCGCAATGAACATCTCTGGATCCTCAGGATTGGGTTCTGTAATCCAGGATTCAATAATGATCACAATGTAGTTCAAAATAATATTCACATTCTTAGTCGATATGCCATTGTGCTTGGCTTTAGCAGCAACAAAGGATTTAAAGACTTCAATCAATGGATTTTCCCAAATGTGATTTAAAGTACATTCACTCAGAACCATAATTCGGTCTGAATGGGCATATAAGAACGGAACGCTCACCTTGGCAATGTCTGAGATTGCCTGTTCCATGTTCAAATTAGCAGCATTTAATTCAGCGAGTCCATCCCGAATCGGTGCCACTAACTCATGTTCAATCTGCACTTGAATATAATCTAATATATCCTGTTGGCTTTCAAAATTGTTATAATATGTGCCTCGTGAAATGCCAGATGTATTAATGATGTCATCGTTATTAACGTTCAATAGCGAATTATCGCGCACCAATTTTAAATATGCATCTGCAATCATATGTTTAGTTTTGAGCATCAACTCACCCCGCTTTTTTTAGGAATCCCTGCATATTTATTACAATTATGCAAAAAATACTTACGACTTATTATAACAACATATCTTGTAAAAATTAATGATTATTAAGGAATTTTTACTTTTAAAAAACCGTTTTGTAAAGAAATATTGATAGTATTTAAATAATGATTGTGTTATAAATGATTTAAGTATTAATTATAATAAGGAGTCCTTAATTATGAATAATCAAAAATCAAACCCACAGGAACGTAAAGTTCTCCACAAAGTTAAAAAACAATGGCTCGTGTTATCATCCGTCGTACTATTAGGAATGGCAGCTGGCGTTAGCGTCAACGCCAATGCTGATAGCACGACTAGTTCGGCTGCCACGACCCAATCAACTGCCAGCGATAATACCGCAGCTGGTTACTTAGCCAACACAACGGTGTTCAGTAATACCGTTTCTGGTGCCAACAATAGCCTTGCTGCCCAAGTATCGATCGTAAATAGCCTTGCGAGTGCTGCTTCGACAGCCGTTAGCCAAGCCCAACGCGGTGCTAACACTAATATCAGTGCTAGTTATGATGCTTCTAACGCTGCGAGTGCCTACTCCACGGCAGCACTCATCAATACCACTGCCAATAATTTAGCATCTGCTGGACAAGCATTGAACGCCCAGATCAGTGTTGCCGTTACGATCGCTAGTACTGCTACGACCACAGGTGGTAACATTGCCGATGGATCTAGATCCGCTAGCCTTGCATCATCTGCCTTCACCCAAGTAATGGCGTACCTAAACAGTGCGTACGGCTTGGTCCCAAGCATGAGCAGTGCCACTAATTTGGTGTTAGGGCTTGCTAACAAGTCGATCTCAGAAGCAAGCAGTAGTTCGACCAGTGCAACGAGTTCAGTCGCTAGCTCGACGACTTCCAGTGCATCATCAGCTAGCTCTTCATCCGCTAGTTCAGCAAGTACGAGTTCGGCCCAAAGCAGCAGTGCCACTAGTAGTAGCGCTACTAGCGTTCAATCCAGTGCGAGCTCAGCTGCCAGCAGTGCATCGACTGCCACTAGCCAAAGCAGCAGTGCGAATAGTACCAGCAGCGATGCTGACGATACCCAATCGGCCGAAGTTGCCAGAGCAAAGAGTCGGGTCAAAAGTGCTAAGAAGGCCCTCAAGAAAGCTAAGACCAAAAAGGCCATCAGTAGTGCTAACAAACGTTTGAGCTCTGCTGAACGAGGCGTGCTCATTGCTGAAAATAACTATAATGAAGATTACTACTACTCATTTGATGGGACCTTCAAGACGATCACCACCAAAAAGAATCTTTACACTTACAGTAACCAACACCTCGTTAAGAAGTATCGGCTCAAGAAGGTTAAAAAAGGCACGACCATTACGGTTAAAAAGATCATTACCTCTGATAATTCATCCGTCTTCGAAGTTACTGGTAACCAATACATTACTGGGAAAAAGAGTTTTATTAAATAACCGTAAATCACTTATTTTTGCAAAGTCGTTTTTGACAATTGTTAAATTATAACACAGAAATGAAAGCGCCCCTAAATTTTTTCAATTTAGAGGCGTTTTTATTATCGAATCTTATTAATTGATGTTTTGAGGCCAGTAATAAAGTGGTGGTTAGCAAACTCGATCCGCGTTGTCTTACCGTAGTGAATAATCCGATTCACTTTCACCTTGGTCCCACGCTTTAGTTGCCCGATGTGGTGCTGGCTAGTAAAGCGTTTGTTGTTATAAACGTTGACCGTTTGCGCCACTTTTACGTAGTCACCAACGCGATCAAAATCATAGTAGTAACGCACGTTGTATAACTTGGCTAGCTTTAAGTAGGTCTTTTCGGCAGAATAATACTTGTTCAGATCATGGCGCTTCTTCGATGCCGCCTGATTTCTGCTTGATTGATAAGTCGCCGATAACCCCTGATGCTTTGAATCAGCTTTTAAGGTCGCAGTGGCTTGGTTAAGGTTAGCCTTGGCTTGCGCAACGGTTTCCGTTTTGGCATGGGCGATCGGACCGTGGTTTCCATTGATCAGTCCGAATGCCAAGCCCGTTGACGCTAACAGCGCGATTAGCAACTTATTTTTTCCAATATTTTTCATTCATCTCACCTAAATTCCTTATTGCCCCCATTATAGCAAATTGAACGTAAAAAAGCTCGATTCCAGAAGTAATCGAGCTTTTTGCGTAATTGAATTAACTTAATTTACTAAAACCACCACTTAAGCCGTTCAATAGGTTCACAATGTTATTCCATTGTTGATCCCGTGCGCTGGCAGTCGTACTGCCGTTCGCCCAGTTTTGTTGAACCTTTGAAGCAGCATCTGAAATGACTTGGTTATCATAAGTGGAGAAGCGGCCCTTGAATGCTTGGGCTAATTCTGAAGCTTGTTGTTGGAAAACCATTACGGCCTTATTCCCGAAGTTAGTATTATCGTAAGCATCGGTCGAACCCATGTCAGAAGTGATCGCATTCAATGAGTCACGGTAGTCAGTGTAGTTGCCGTTGTTAAAGCGTGTCCCTGCCCCGACAGTGTAACTATTTTGCGCACCTGGGTTAGCGTAAATTCCTAGTGAGCTAACGGCATTATTGAATGCGGTTTGGTCATTATTAACGGGCGTCGTTGCTGGTTGGGTATTGTTATTCGCAGTCGTCGTCGTTGATGGAGTCGTATTTTGGTTCTGGGTGCTAGAAGGGGTGGTATTTACGGGCGTTGTTGAATTGTTCTTTTTAGCCTTTTTAGACTTCTTGGTCTTCTTAACCTTCTTATGGTGCTTAACCTTTGTATGTTTCTTAGCCTTATGCTTCTTAGCAGCATTAACAGTTACTTGGGCCTCAGTATTGAAGGCTTCTAAAACGGTCGGTGCCACTAGCATTAGTGATAAGGCGGTCATTAAAAGCGTCTTTTTCATTTTCATATATGTACATCTCCTTAAGAATTATCATAATTAATATAGCATTTTCTTAAGGAGAATTCAAAATGTTTTTGATACTAATTAATATCCAGCTAAAACATTATAGTTATTCGTCTTTTGATGCATCATCTTGACAACAGATGCGGGAGCCTTGTTCAGACTCATCGTTTGTAATAACCGCCCGCGTAGCAATAGCCGCTTGCTTCCGCTATCGTTACAAGTGATCAACGTGAGCAGCTTTTGCTTGGTGTTATCGACCACGCTGACTGCGTAGGGACTGATGATCTTACGCTGAGTGATCTGGTATTCATAGACTTTATGCATATCAGTCAAGTAGACCTTCATCCCCACTTTGCCTTGATTGTAAAATGGCGAGAACAACGCCTGCTTGTTGATCATATGGTGACCAGCTAGCGCATAATTACCCTCACCCATCTTTTGGTCCGCTCGCATCGTTCCCGCAGCGAGCATCAGCGTTTCATTATCGACCCCGAGGCCGATCGGTAAGTGCAAATTGATCGAAGGCGCGATGATTTGCCCAACGAGTTTAACGTTTTTAGCATGCAAGCGGGCGTTGATGACTTGATTCATCGTGACCGCCTTGACTTGATTCATATTATAGTTGGCCTGCTGAGTCCGTTGTTGATTAGCTTGGACCTCTTTGCGATCGATCGTCGGCCGATACCCAGCGACCAATGCGGTCTTGATGGGTTCAATGCTTAACATTGCAAGCCCCGCGACCAACAAGAGGATCGCGGCCCATAGTTGCCACTTTTGCTTCATTATTCATCAACTCCATTGAAATCATTATAAAACAAAAGGGAGTAGACACCAAATGCCAACTCCCGATTGATTAGTAAAGTTTTGCAACTTGTTTTTGAATATCTGCGTTGTCCAAGAAATCGTCGTACTTGGTCTCAGCCCGTTCCACGATCCCCTTATCAGAAACTTCGATGATGTGATCAGCAATCGTTTGAATGAATTGGTGATCATGGGAAGTAAAGATGATCGAGCTTGGGTATGAGATCAAGCTGTCGTTCAACGCGGTGATCGATTCCATGTCCAAATGGTTAGTCGGATCATCGAACAAGAGGACGTTGGCCTTTTGCAACATCATCTTGGAGAGCATACAACGCACCTTTTCACCCCCGGATAAGACGTTGACCTTCTTATCAACGGCTTCTCCAGAAAAGAGCATCCGCCCTAAGAAGCCACGGATAAAGGTATTGTCGCTTTCATCCTTTTGGGCGTATTGGCGCAACCAGTCCATGATCGAAAGGTCGCTGCCGTCGAATTCAGCGTTGAAGTTCTTAGGTAGATATGAGCGTTTCGTCGTTTGCCCCCAGGTAACGGAGCCCGTGTCTGGCTGCATCTCACCTGCGATGATCTGCATTAACGTCGTGGTCGCCAAGTCATTGCGGCTGATAATGGCGGTCTTTTCACCTGGCCGCAGCGTAAAGGTCACGTTGTCTAAGATCTTGACCCCATCGATCGTTTTGGAAACCTTGTCCACGCGCAACAGGTCGTTACCCAGGTCGCGTTCCTTTTCAAAATTAATGAATGGATACTTCCGTGAAGACGGCTTGATATCGTCCAGGGTGATCTTATCAAGCTGTTTCTTCCGTGAAGTCGCCTGCTTGGACTTGGAAGCATTGGCACTAAAGCGGGCGATAAATTCCTTTAGTTCCTTGATTTGATCTTCTTTTTTGGCGTTGGAATCAGCACGCATTTTATTGGCGAGCTCGCTGGATTTCAACCAGAAGTCGTAGTTTCCAACGTACATTTGGATCTTTTGGAAGTCGACATCACACATCATCGTACATACTTGGTTCAAGAAGTAACGGTCATGGGAGACGACGATCACGATGTTGGGGTAGTCAGCCAGGAAGTTTTGCAACCATTCAACGGTGTGGTTGTCCAACCCGTTGGTCGGTTCATCCAATAATAAGATGTCGGGCTTACCAAAGAGGGCTTGGGCGAGTAAGACCTTCACCTTTTCCCCCTCGGTCAATTCACTCATCTTTAAGTCGTGCATCGATTCTGGGATTCCCATGCTTTGCAGGAGTTGGGAAGCCTCTGATTCGGCATTCCAGCCGTCCATTTCAGCAAATTCGCTCTCGAGTTCGGCAGCGCGGACCCCGTCTTCATCGGAGAAATCGGGCTTAGCGTAGAGGGCGTCTTTTTCCTTCATGATCTCGTAGAGCTTTTTGTACCCTTGAATCACCGTGTCCAAGACGGTGAACTCTTCGAATGCGTAGTGATCTTGGTTCAAACTAGACATCCGTTCGTGTTCGCCAATCGAGATATTACCACTAGTGGGTTCAATCTTGCCTTCAAGCAACTTTAAAAATGTTGATTTACCAGCACCGTTGGCACCAATCACCCCGTAACAATTACCGGGCGTGAATTTTAAATTAACATTTTCGTAAAGCTTCTTACCAGAAAACTGAAGTCCCATGTCGCTAACTGTAATCATATTTTTCCCTCCATACAATGGTGTTTACATAACAAAGCGCCCTGGTCACCATCGCTGGACTAGGACGTTTTTTCGTTGTAACTAGCTATTTGTTATTACTTTACCATAACTAAGGAGACTACTCAACTTGAAAAACCGAGTTGACTGGCGCATCCCCACTCGTAATTTCGTAAATGTGCTGCTTGGTATTCGGGTTCGCCAAGATTGCGACTATTGCTGAGGCCACGTCATCGCGTGGAATCGATCCACCGATGCGATCCCCGTCGACCGCGATCTTGCCAGTCCCCGCATCATTGGTGAGCATTGTTGGCCGTAAGATTGTGTAGTCGAGCCCACTTGCCTTTAAGAAGCGATCGGCGTAGTGCTTAGCCACGTAGTATGGTTGTAACGCCCCCGTCTTAGCCCAATAGCTGCGGTCATCGGCGGCAACGGCACTGACCATCACGTAGCGCTTGATCCCCGCGAGTTTAGCGGCATCCATCGTCTTGACCGCCCCGTCTAGATCGATCAAAAGCGTCATATCATCACCAGTGTTGCCACCAGAGCCCGCACTAAAGACGATCGTATCGATCGAATGGGCCGTCATGATTTTGGCCATTTCCTCAGGGCCGCCCAGCAAGTCGAACTTTACTGGCGTTACGTGCGCTAGGTTGGCAACGGTCGTGAATTGACTTTCATCACGAAAGCCTGCGAATACGTGATCACCAGCTCGCGATAGCTTTGAAACCACCAGTTTACCTACGTGTCCATGGGCACCGATCACAAGAATATTTGCCATTTAAACAGCCTCCTTATTATTAATTAGTAAGCATATTGTATCAATTATCAGCGATTAATTATACTAATGCGACTCAGGGCAACAAAAAAACTGATCTCAAACGAAATCAGTTTTTAAGGCATGTTATTTAACACTTTTTTTATCGAGAATTGCAATGGCGGAATCGATTAATCCACTGTCGTTTTTCAACGCCAACTGGTTGTATTGAACCGTCAACGTTAGACCCGGAGCATCGATATATTGTCCTGAATAGCCCTTGTAGTAAATGGGACCCAAGTCACTGTCGAGTGCCTTATCAAAGTCTGGGGTAGCGAAATCAGCATCCACGACCACCAAATCAAAAGAGGTGTCAACGGCGCAGGAACCAACATCTGAGAATGGTCCGACCCCATCATCTAAGCTCAACAGGAGCTTGGAATTTTGATCAGCAACTTTTGTAATCTTGGCCTTTGCTTCATCAGTAATTACAATTTTCATTCAAGTAATCCCCCTTCATTTAAACTACAATTACTATCTTAACGATTATTGAAAATATGTCAATCATTTGATACACGCAAAGCTGCTAACGGTGTTTAAAGATCCGATGAGCCTTATAGGTGCTGCGATTATCACTATAATGGGTTTGATATTGACGTTCCGTCCTGCGTTTTTGGTAGTGTTGATAAGTCTTGTAGGCCGCATAGCCAGCCAAGAGCTTGCTAACGGTCGAATAATGGCGTTGGCCATTTTGATAGTAGCCGACCTTATCTGGTGCAGGAACGTTCATCGTATTATCGATTTGCGAACGGCCCGTGGCGTAATCGAATTTAATCCCTGGTTGGACGTTGAACAAGTAGACGTTAAAATCGAGCTTCCGATTCGTCGAGATGGCCTGCAAATGAACCCCGCGGGCCATTAATTCGCTGCCCCTAAAGATCGGTTGGACTTGATAGACGACCTTTTGGTTATCCTTCAGTGCGTTTCTGACCAGGGTCTCATAGATCGTCTGTAGTTTTTGATTGCTGAATGCCGATTGGGTAAAGAGGTTCTTCAAATTATTTTGATCGCCAGACTGCAGGCTTGCCTGATAATTCCCATCGGTATCGATTCCCTTTGATAGGCTGTAGGCGATCAAGTGCCCACGGTTAATAATCGCATCGTTATTGACGAACTTTTGGTGCCAGCCCGTAGGATATACCGTCTGCCGTGTCCGCAACGCCCCATCAGCGACGTTACGCTTTTCTAAGTATGCCGTATTCGCGGCTGAGGTCCGATTATTTGAATCTAAATTTGCATACTCGATCTTATTGGTCCGCCAGCTCGTCGGATCTAAGGTACTCTTACCCCCGTTGACCTCGACGACGGCCTGCTTGCCAGATGAATAATCTAAATTCGGTAATTGACTGGCGGTAATCTTAGTTTCGCTAGTGGCGTTAGTCCCCGTGCTTTGCGAGTGATTAGTGCCACACCCGACTAGTGTGACTGCAACGAGCGCCGTTGATAATAATGCTACTAATTTTTTCATTATAATGAAACCCCTATTCCAGATCGTCTAATCCATTCATTGCTTCCATCTCTAATAATTGCGAACGCATTGCTGAACCCCCGCGGATACTGTTGTTCATGTTATTCGGGCAGATGACCCGATGGACTGGGATGACCATCGTTAACGGCGAGTCAGTAACCGCTTGCATCACGACTGTTTCAGAGACGCCCGCCTTTTCAGCAACATCTTCAGCAGTCATGAACGAACCATACGGAATCGTTCGAATCAGCTGCCAAATCTTTTGTAAGGCCGGATCGCCCGCCCCGCTAATGTCGATGGGTATGTCCAGCTGCTTTTCTTCACCTAGGATGTAGTCTTCAAAGCGTTCTACATATCCAGTCGTCACATCCCGTTGGTTACGAAATTCGAACTGGCTATTTGGATAGAAGTCATAGATTTGCGATATGTGTTGATCTGAGTCTGAAATAAAATTCAGCCCATTGTTATTTACGGTAAAATATAATTTTTTGTCGTTAAACTTAATTATATCCCAATATAATTTTTCCATTTCAGTAGTTACCCCATCTCTTTAAATGAATTATAGCAAACCTCGTTCAGAAAATAAAAACAATCCATTCCACCCTTAATTTGTTAAAAATAAAAACGCCAATGGATAGCTCCATTGACGTTTTGGATTTGAATTTTATTTATGGACGTGAGTAGCCCACTGAGTGCCACCATGGTGAGGAAACGTTTTCGATGACGACCCCGCGGTTTTGGGCGTTGATCATCTTACCATTACCGATGTAGATACCAACGTGGGAAATACTATGCTTGCTATAACCAAAGTATACTAAATCACCCTTTTGCCGATTTGCTGCCGCAATCTTTTTCGTCGTGTTGTATTGAGCTTGGGCAGTTCTAGCTAGGCTCTTGTGACCAGCCTTATAAACGTATTGGGTGAATCCTGAACAATCGAAGCGACTAGGCCCCGTTGAACCGTAAGAATAAGGAGTCCCTAGCTTTGATTTAGCCAAACGATACATCTGGTCAAAGTTTTGGCTTTGGCCAGCTGAATCAGCATGGACTGCTTTGCTCCCTGCAAAAGTAGCGGCAACGATGGTCAATGTTGCAACGGTTAAAATTACCAAGAGGCGTTTAGTTAAAGCGTTAATCATAGTTGAATAATTCCCTTTCCATTTTTGTTTTCGTTTTTTTTATTTTTGTTTTAATTGAATAAGTTCATTATAAAGAATCAATACTACGGGAAGAATTCAACTAAGTTGCAATTTGATTAAGAAAAATTACAAAATGCATCCATTTTTGTAATAATGATTATTCGACTTTGATAGAAAAATCGTCTCGTTTCGATTATAATAAATATGTAAATCAAATCTTTAGGTAAGAAGTGAATTTTAATGAATTTATACTCGTACCATTATTTAACCCAAAACTTCAGTAATTTAGGGTTTTGGCTATCAATCGTCGCAGCAGCGTTTGTGATTGCGTTCATCATTTTAGGAATTTTATACTTACGGAACCGGACTAACCTGAAGTATCGTGACTTCTTCGTTGTCTTGAGTTTCTCAGCTATTTTATTCGCCAGTCTGCAGGTCAGCAATTTCGTGAGCATGCAGTCGAGTTCTAGCCAGTCTGGCCAAACGGCGACCGTGTTGAAAAACATCAGTGCCCAAAAGCACGTCCCCGTTTCCGAAATGTACGCCAATTCGACGACGTTGCAAAATGGGATGACGATCAAAGCCGGTAAGCAATATTACCAAGTGACTTTTAACAACGACCAAAGCGGTTATAGCTTGACGCCCACTAATCTGGTCTATAACAAGCCTAATTACATAACTGCCAATCACTTTAGCTTTAATTTCTTGAACAACGTCTACGTTGAACTGGCGTTGAAACTATTGATCGGGTTCATTATGTTAGTAATTCAAATCAACCTCTCCGGGAAGGGGAACTTGATGCCGTCCAATGCCATCGACCAATTACAAAACTATGTTCTTGGTGGGATTATCGGTGGGATGATCTATAATGATGCGATCACGATCTTGCAGTTCTTCATCGTCTTATTGATCTGGTCATTGATCATCTTTGGTAGTAAGCTGCTCGTTCGGCAGTCGGACTTCTTCAAGCGAATGTTGACTGGGAATCCCCAAAAGATCATTGCCAATGGTAATATCATCGTGGATAACGCCTTGAAGAACGGGATGTCTGGTTCGGACTTAGCGTTTAAGCTGCGGTTAGAAAACATCGGAAGCTTCCAAGACGTTAAAAGCGCCGTGCTCGAACAAAACGGCCAGATGACGATCACTAGTTACGGCGACGAATCGATTCGCTACCCATTGATCACTGATGGTAAGGTCGACGAATCCGTACTCGAACGAATTAATCGGGATGAAAAGTGGGTCGAAGATCAGGTCAATAAACAAAACCTGACGATCGAACAAGTGTATCTCGGCCAGTTGATCAACAGCAAGTTGGTCTTGGTCCCATATCCACAACACAGCCACCGTTTTGGTGATAGATTATTCAATTTAAATAAGAAGGCTCATTAATAAAAAGCACTTCATCAGTAAACCTGGTGAAGTGCTTTTTATTATTTCGTTAAATACTTAGCCTGAAGTTGTTTTTCCTGGGCGGCTGAAATGCCGATTCCCTTATGAATATAATTTTGCATGTTGCCATAGTACTTAGCGACCGTTGCGTAGAAGCGGTCCAATTGGCCAACTTGTTCGACGTACGTATTCTTATGGTGGTAGTAATTAGTCAATAGATAGTCGTTGTAAATCGTATCCTTATCAACGCCGAGCGCTGATAGTAATACAACCGTCACTAATCCAGTTCGGTCATGGCCGTTCAAGCAGTGATACATTACCGCGCCGTTTTGATTGTTCAACAATAACTCGATGATTTCCCGATAAGAAGTCCGTGCCGAGCGATACGTGGTGAACGGTTTGCCATAGGTATAGATCTGTCCCTCTTTTTTCTTTTCTGCCTTATAGCTTTGCTTTTCCGCCGCCGTATTGGTTGGATAATCAAAGTATTGCACATTGGCCAACAATGATGATTGATTGCCATCCTCATTTGGATCAGGGAGGTCTTTGACCCCATCCTTTTCGGTCAATGAACGTAGATCGATGATCTTATTGATGTTGAACTTCGCCACCATGTCCGATCCCGCTTGATTGATGTCGTTCAAGGCGTTACTTCTAAAAATCGCATCGTCCTTAATGTGTTTGCCATTCGCTCCTACATATCCACCCAGATCACGAGTGTTCCAGCTGATCGTTTCGTAGTGATGACTAGCCCGTTGCTTAGCGAACTTATCGACGCGCGCAGTCCATTCTTGTTCCTTACTTTGGGCGCTCTTAGTCACCTTAGCCAATGCTTGGTAGTTAACGAACGTAATCGCCGCTACCATCGTGATGACGATTGCCAAAATTTTTACCCGACTTCGATCTATTTTCATAATTCCATCCCTTTCCGTTTCGGATTAATTGTATCAGCCGAAGGTAAAGGACTTGTAAATTATCGGTGTAAAGAACGTAAAAACGACGGCCCATTAGAACCGTCGTTTAAAAATTCGATTATTTAACTAGCATTTTATTAATGACCGCACCCATCACCTTGATTCCAGCTTTGATTTCGTCAACCGAGCGGTTCGAAAAGTTCATCCGCATCGTATTCGTTTCTGGATTATCAGGGAAGAATGGTGTGCCTGGTACAAAGGCAACGTTGTTTTTAATACATTCATCGAACAAACTGTCGATATCTGGATTGCCTGGTAATTTCACCCAGAGGAACATGCCCCCTTCTGGATGGGTCAATTCAGTCCCTGCTGGGAAGTGTTCTTGAATTGCTGCATACATTGCTTCACCGCGTGCATGGTATGCTTCGGTAATTTGATCGATATGGGCCTGCATATCATTGTGTTCCATGTAGCGGGCGATCACGTATTGGGTAAAGTTATCGGTGTGCACGTCTTCAAATTGCTTCAAAAGCGTCATCTTGGCAATCAATTCAGGAGCAGCACTAGCCCACCCCATGCGCAAACCTGGTGCTAAGATCTTAGAGAACGTGCCGGTGTAAATGACCCGCCCGTTCTTATCAAGGGAGCGAATCGGTGCAATTTGCTTCCCTGCGTATCTAATCGCACCGTATGGATCATCTTCAACTACGATGACATCATATTGGTCAGCTAGTTCGACTAAGCGTTGTCTTCTAGCTAGCGACATTGAATTACCAGTCGGATTTTGGAAATTAGGCACCACGTAGATGATCTTAGTAGTGGGGTGTTGCTTTAAAGTGGCTTCTAATTCATCCATCTTCATCCCATCTTCATCAACGTCAACGCCGACCGTTTCAGCACCATAGGTCTTAAAAACATCTAGTGCGCTTAAATAAGTCGGCCGTTCGCTAATGACTACGTCGCCTGGATTGATCATCATTTCAGCAATGACGTCCAATCCTTGTTGAGAACCGGTCGTGATCAACATATTAGCAGGATCTTCGTCTAAGCCACGCGTCCGCATATACTTAGCGATCAATTGACGAAGGTGTAAGTTTCCTTGCGCAACGCTGTATTGAAGAACGGTTTGCCCGTATTCGTCGAGTACGTAATCCGCGGCATCCTTGATCTCTTTTACTGGAAATAGTTCTGGTGCAGGTAGTCCACCTGCAAATGAAACAATGCTAGGCTTACTAGCAACGGTCAATACTTCACCAAATGGGTTATCGTTGGTCAACGGCACTCTGCTTGAAAAGTTATACTTTGTCATATTTAATCCCCCTAAATTGAATCAATTTCATGTTAAATAGAATTATATTACATAATTTCATCTAATGTCAATTTTTTCCACAAAAAAACCAAAACTATTTTAGTTTTGGTTTTTAAGCATTATTTATAGGATCACTAATGATTTATTGAGGCGATTACTTAAAGACGCGGAAACGTTCGCTGTCTTCCATGAATTCCTTGTCACCAGCTGGGGCTTCGATCGAACCAAAGTCCATTTCACCACGAAGTCTCCAACTCTTAGGAATGTCGAATTCCTTAGCGATATCAGCATCGATTAGTGGGTTGTAGTGTTGAAGGTTAGCACCGATTCCATTTTCAGCAAGGGCAGTCCAAACAGCGTATTGAGCGTTTCCTTGAGCTTGTTCGGACCAGTCGTAGAAATTATCCTTGTAAGCTGGGAATTGTTCTTCTAAGCCGTGCACAACGTCAGTGTCAGTGAACCAAAGAATCGTTCCAAAAGCATTCTTAAAGCCATCAATCTTAGCCTTGGAGTTCTTTTCGAATGCTTCGTCGCTTCCCATGGCCTTCTTCAAGTTATCAGCAACGATGTCCCAAACCTTGTCTTGGTACTTGCCAAATGCAAATACGACCCGAGTGGATTGGCTATTGAAAGCTGAAGGAGTTTCCTTAATTACTGATTCTAAGAATGGTACTAATTCTTCTGGTGATTGGCTAACGTTTTTACCTAATGCGTAAATCGTGCGACGCTTCTTTTCTAAGTCTAAAAATTCTTTTTTCATGGTAAATTCCTCCCTGAATATTACTAATTTGATTTGATGTTACTATCATAACACAACAACTTACTTTTTGTAAGTTAAAAGCAGTAAAAAATACAAAAAAGATGCCCAAGCCCAATATTCTGTACTATAATGAACTTGTAATGCTAATTAAGGAGCCATGCAAATGTATTACTACCTGTTCTTGTTTTTAGCAATAATTGGTGAAATGATCGGGACCAACCTATTGAAGGCCTCAATGGGGTTCACCCACTGGTTGCCCGCATTAGGTTCAATCTTTTCATTTACATTATGCTTCTATTTCCTTTCAATCGCAATGATTAAGATCCCATTGAACATTGCATATGCCACTTGGAGCGGTGTTGGTCTGATTTTAGCGACCGTCGTATCCGTTCTGATCTGGAAGGATCAAATTACAATCATCACGGTGCTAGGACTCACCTTGATTATCGCGGGCGTGGTTATCTTAAACGTCTTCGAACCAAAATAAAAAGAGCTTTGATTACTTCAGTTAAGTGATCAAAGTTCTTTTTATATTTATACATAAAAATAAATTGAAAAATACATTAAAATCGTGCCTATCATTACAAAAATATGCCAGATGACATGACCAAACGGAATGGCCCGAAAGCTATAGATGACGGAGCCGACCGTAAATGCGATTCCGCCGAGCAGCAATAGGATAAACCCATGCCAACCCAATCCCTGAAGTAAACGATGGATGCCTAGCACACAAAACCATCCCATGACCACATAGATTACGGTCGAAGCCACTTTGAACCTACCCATCCAGATCGACTTATAGATGATTCCTGAGATCGCCATGAACCAAATCACCCCGAAGATCACCCAACCTAGCTTCCCACCAATCGTTACCAACGAATATGGTAAGTAGGTCCCAGCGATCAACAGGTAAATTGCCGAATGGTCAAAAATTTGAAAAACATGTTCAGCCTTAGTGAAGTATAGGCTATGGAAGAGCGTTGATGCTAAATAAAAGATAATCAACAACGCCCCATAGATCGAAAAGGTCGTAATCCGCATCGCCCCACCCTCATGGACGCCGTGAACGATCAAAACGATCGCAGCTGCAATGCTTAATCCGACCCCGATACCATGGGTAATCGCACTCAAAATTTCATTGATCAGTAGGTATTTTTTGTTGTTTAAAAAAGCAGGCATCTTATCCATGACAAAAAATCCTCTCTAATAATTATTAGTTCTATTATACTCAATAAATCAAAAAAAAGACCATGTTTTATTAATAAACATGGTCCTTTAAAGGTTTATTTAAATTTTAATACCAGTTATGTGATAACCAGTGCTTTTTAGCGTTTGACCAACTGCCATAACGACTTAAAACGTATTTATCAGCAGCCTTTTCTTGGTTTGCAGCTGAGTAGTTACCATGTAATAAACCAATTCCCAATTGGTATTTACCATAGTACTTACCATTTCTGGCGGTGTATGAGTTCTTTGATTCGTGCCATGCGATCCATTTCTTAGCAGCTGCGTCACTCTTTGATAAAGTCGTCGTAGCATCTGCACTGGCAGTGGTTTCAGTTTCGTGTGAAGTAGCGATAAATGAGCCAAACATTGAGGCGGTAGCTAGAATAGTAAAAACAATTTTTTTGATTAACATATAAGAAAGATTTTCCTCCTTGAGATTCGTATCCATGATTTTATTCGTTCGTTTCAATGTTTTATACTTTACAGTAAAAATCTTACGCAATCGTTATCAAAATATTACAGGTTAATTACATGTTATTACGATTATGAAATAAAAAGGTTGCTATTTAAAACTAATATGATATAGTTAGTTACATAAGTAATTAACTAAAGGAGAAGTGAAATGGCAATTTTAGAAGTAATTAACTTGAATAAAAAATATGGCCGCAAGCAAGTGCTCCATAACGTTAGCTTTGAGATTCCAGTCGGGCAAATCCTTGGTTTGATCGGACCGAACGGGGCTGGTAAGTCGACGATTATGAAAACGATCGTGGGATTGACGAGCTATAGCCTAGGCAAGATTACAATTGATGATCAAACCCTGACTAAGCATAATCGCAAGGCACTAGCAAGCGTTGGGACGATGATCGAAACCCCTGCCCTTTATGATAATTTAACCGGGGTCGAACATTTACACCTCTATAATGAGGGCAAGACCACGAAGGAAGAAATCCAACAAATCATGAAGGAAACCCAAATTGAACGGTTCGCCAATCAGAAGGCAAAGAAGTACTCACTAGGGATGCGCCAAAGATTAGGGATCGCAATTACGTTGTTGAACCATCCTAAATTGCTGATTTTAGATGAACCGATGAATGGTTTGGATCCGCAATCGACCCATGACCTCCGTGACCTCTTGTTGCGGCTTGCGAGCCGTGGAATCAGCATTTTAATTTCCAGTCACCTCTTAGATGAACTCGCTCGAATCGCTGATTCATACGTTGTCATCAATCACGGTCGCGTGGTTAAACAAGCCAGTGCTGCTGATTTCCTTTCAAGTGACAATCAATTAGTTAAGATTGAAACCACCGATGTTAATGCAGCAGCTAACGTATTGAAAAGCGCTGGCTTCGATGCCCGCATTAACGATAAAAAAGTTGAAGTGCCCGCTAAGCAAGACACGTTGAATGATGTCCTAGTCGTCTTGGTGAACGCACAAATTAAAATTACGAATGTCCAAATGGCTAGCGCTGACTTGGAAGAATCACTACTCAAATTATTAACGGCTGATAATCAAAAGGAGGCAAAATAATGTTCACGCTACTAAGACAGGAAGGCTACAAGGCCATCAAGGGTAAATCGATCTGGATTTCACTGATCTTATTGTTGGCCTATCAATTATTGATTACAATCGCGATCAAACAGTTCAAGATCATTAGCCCCACTGAATTTTTAACCACCAATGGGCAATCGAGATCGATCGTTGAAATCATCATGGTCGTGATTGCTAGTACGATCATTACCAATGAATTCGTTAATAAAACCATCAAAAACCTATTGGCTAGACAATACTCTAGACTCCAGGTGTACTTAAGCAAGATCATCACCCTCGTTTGGATCTATGCGATCATTGTCATCGTTAACAATTGCTTCACGTTCGTTTTGAAATTGATCTTCTTTAACAATACGTCAGTTAGCGACCACATGATTAAAGAAATGGTCAACGCAGGAGTTGGTCAAGCGATCTATGTATTCTTAATCGCTAGCTTCGTATTGTTGATCAGCAACATTGCCAAAAGCTCTGGGGCTTCGATTGGAGCTGGGGTCGCATCCATTTTCGCCACCCAGATCATCAGTCAGCTCCTCGCAATCTTGATCAATAAGTATGAATGGGTCAAATATAATCCGTTTAACTTCTTCATGGTCGAGAACCAATACGATACAAGCGCATTCAAAGAATTAACCCACCTATCCTTGAAAATGATTACAGCAGGAGCATTCGTTTATGGAATTATCTTCATCGCCCTGGGCTACCTGATCTTTAACAAACGCAATATCTAATCCACCCGAGCTTAAATCATTTCATAATAATGATTTAAGCTTTTTGTTTGCAATCTAATCTCTATTGACTGGATATCAAAAAGTGATAAACTCTAAATATTATATTAATATTAGATTTTACTAGGATCAGGAGGTCCGCGTTTTGTTTACTGCTATTAAAGAAACGTTTGCCAAGCGGGGCAAGCTCACGCTTATCTTTGGTGCGATTTTAGCACTGTACATTATCATCGTCGCTTTTTGGGGAGCGTTCGGTGATTTAATCAACGCCGATAACTTCTTTCAATCACTCGGGACCGCTAACGTGGTTATTGGGATGTTAATGATGATTCTTGCTAGCCTCTCGTTCGGAAGTTCCCATACCCGTGAATTTCTCGCTAAGTTAATTGACGAAGGCCATCACAAAGCAATCGTGTTTTTAGCACAAATTATTTTCTTGGCCGTATCATATGGCTTCTTCTTGCTAATCAGCATTGCCCTAGTGATCGGACTTCAAGTATCGCTATTTAAGGGGCAAGGGATGCAATCATTCGCCCAGTTCAATACCGTTATCTACGGGAATGCGATTCACATGTTTATCATGAGTGCGATGATCATCTTCTTCATGGTGTTGTTTAGAGGCATCAAGAGTCAACTAGGGGCCGTTGCGACTGGAATCGGGATTAACTATGGTGGTCTAGGGGTTGCTTGGATCGGATTTTTATTCGTTTACCGCTACCGCCTATTAAAATGGGAACCCTTCAACTTCTTAATGGTTGAAAACCAGTTGATCAAACCAATTAACCATACTTTGACTAAGCTATACCGTCCAGAAGCAATCTCAGGAAGCCTTATCTATGGGATTATATTTACACTTTTAGCTTTATGTCTCTTTTTATATATGAAGCCGATAAAGCGTTAAAATTCACTATTTTTCTGGTATAATTAATAGTACGTTCAAAATTTTTAATTAAGCCAGGAGGAGATATTGTGGACTTTAGTATCGATTTAGATAAACAACTCTGTTTCCAAGTATCTAGAACCCACCAGTTATATAATAAGTTATACCAAAAACCATTAAAGCAATTTAATTTAACTTACGTTCAATACATTACTTTATTGACCCTTTGGAAAAAAGATGGCGTAACCGTTAATACGTTAAGCAAGGAGCTTGATTTAACTAACGGGACTTTAACCCCACTGTTAAAACGCTTAGAAAAAGCAGGTTGGATCACTAGAAAACGCGATCGACAAGATGAAAGACGTCTGATCGTATCGCTTACTCCACACGGCCAAGAGCTACAGGGTAAAATTACCAATTGTACAGAAATGTGCCTAAATGAGATGGGCTACACTAACGAAGAATTCAAAAAAGCGCTCAAGAACGTCCAAGACATTCAAAACCGCCTACAAACCGCAATTGATAATCAAGAATAAATAAAAAAGTTCCCCACTGAGGGAGCTTTTTTTTGTCCCCTTTTTAACCTTTTTCCGTACTATTTCAGAATTTAATACAAATTCATTCGTTTTTAGGGTAGAATAGAAAGTGTTAAGTTTTATTTTTTAGTTTTTATCGACTTGACTAAATAATGGGTCTTCTTGTAAGATACTATTACAATTTTTAAAAATCTTTAAAGAAGGTGTAAATGTGTCAGAAAAGAACGAAGAACTAGAACGTAAGTTAGCTCCTCGTCATATGCAAATGATTGCCCTTGGTGGAACGATCGGGGTCGGACTATTTATGGGGGCTTCCTCCACGATCAATTGGACCGGTCCTTCAGTATTGTTAGATTACGCATTGGCGGGGGTCTTCTTATACCTCATCATGCGTGCACTGGGTGAAATGCTTTATGTGCACCCAGTTACTGGGGCATTTTCTCAATTCGCGACCCTCTATATGCATCCCGTATTCGGATACTTAACCGCTTGGAGTAATATCTTCCAGTGGGTATTAGTCGGAATGAGTGAAGTGATCGCGATTGGTACCTATTGTCACTTCTGGTGGCCAAACCTCCCTGGGTGGGTCCCTGGAGTGATCGCCATCGTCAGTTTATGTTTAGCGAACCTCTTCTCCGTGAAGTCATTTGGAGAACTTGAATACTGGTTCGCATTGATCAAGGTCGTTACGATCGTCTTAATGATCGTAGCCGGCCTAGGGGTCATCATCTTTGGGTTCGGCCACAACGGTCACCCAGTTGGAATTAGTAACCTTTGGAAGAACGGTTTCTTCGCTGGTGGAATCAAGGGCTTCTTGTTCGCCCTCGCCATCGTATTGGGTTCTTATCAAGGGGTTGAATTAATTGGGGTAACAGCTGGTGAAGCCGATAACCCTAAGAAGTCAATCGTTGAAGCAATTCAATCTACGATCGGTCGGATCTTGATCTTCTATATCGGAGCAATCTTCGTGATCGTTTCCATCTACCCATGGGACAAGATCGGGACGTTAGGTTCACCATTCGTGTTGACCTTCTCCAAGCTTGGAATCACCGCTGCTGCTGGAATCATTAACTTCGTGGTCTTGACCGCTGCGCTTTCTGGTTCTAACTCCGCGATCTACAGTTCCAGTCGGATGACCTACCTGCTTTCAAAGGAAGGCAAGTTACCTAAGAAGTTCTTGGAACTCACTAAGAGCGGGGTGCCATTGTACACCGTCTTGGCCGTTTCAGCCGGAATCTTCGTTGGGGTCATCTTGAACGTCGTCTTACCACTATTCGTTAAGAACGCATCGGACATTTTCGTGTTGGTATACAGTTCTAGTATCCTTCCTGGGATGGTCCCATGGTTCGTGATCCTAGTGAGTGAAATGCGGTTCAGAAAGTTGCATCCAGAAGAACTAGAAGGCCATCCATTCCAGATGCCTTGGTCTCCATACACTAATTACATCACCCTCTTCGTGTTGTTCGTCACTTTGATCTTCATGGTGATCAACAGCGATACGCGAGTACCAGTAATTATCGGTGCGATCTTCTTAGCCGTAATGACAATCATTTACTTTGCTAAGTACAACCAAAGCGATTTAGAACAACGGCGTAAGAATCAAGGAAAAGAAATTTTTGATAAATAAATAATTCAAACAGCGTCCCTGCTTAGCCAGGGGCGTTTTTTTATTCATCCTTGACAAATGAACAGTTGTTCATTAATATTGTACTGTTGACTTTATTTGAGGAAGTGTTTAGTTGTGTCAGAAAAAGATTCAAATTTAAAGCGGGGCCTCGCACCCCGCCATATGCAAATGATTGCGTTAGGAGGAACAATCGGGGTCGGCCTGTTCATGGGTTCATCATCTACGATTGGTTGGACAGGACCATCCGTATTGATCGACTACGCGATTGCAGGAATTTTTCTATACTTAATCATGCGTTCGCTCGGTGAAATGCTCTATGTTCACCCCGTAACTGGATCATTCGCCCAATTTGCGAACCAGTACATGCACCCCGTTTTCGGATACCTAACCGCTTGGAGCAATATTTTCCAATACATTGTCGTTGGAATGAGTGAAGTGATTGCGATTGGGACCTATTGTAAATTCTGGTGGCCAGGATTACCTGGTTGGATTCCAGGATTGATCGCCATTATCTCACTAGCGGTTGCGAACCTAATTTCCGTTAAGGCCTTTGGGGAACTCGAATACTGGTTCGCCATGATCAAGGTCGTTACGATCGTCTTAATGATCATTGCTGGACTGGGGGTCATCATCTTCGGGTTCGGCCATGGTGGTCATCCAGTCGGCATCAGTAACATTTGGAAGTACGGTTTCTTTACCGGTGGCATCAAGGGCTTCTTCTTTGCCCTCGCGATTGTATTGGGTTCGTATCAAGGAATTGAGTTGATCGGGGTCACTGCTGGTGAAGCCGCCAACCCTAAGAAATCATTGATCGAAGCGATTCAATCCACGATCGGTCGGATCTTGATCTTCTACATTGGAGCGATCTTTGTGATCCTTAGTATCTACCCTTGGGATAAGATCGGTGAAATTGGTTCACCATTCGTGGAAACCTTCGCTAAGCTCGGAATCACGGCTGCGGCTGGAATCATTAACTTTGTGGTCTTGACCGCTGCGCTTTCTGGTTCTAATTCTGGAATCTACAGTGCCAGTCGGATGACATTGCTACTCGCCGAAGACCACAAGTTGCCAAAGCGCTTCTTGAAGATTAACCGCCATGGAGTGCCATTCTATGCGGTCGGTGCAATTTCACTAGGAATCTTTGTTGGGGTCATCTTAAACTTCATCCTCCCAATTTTCTTCAAGAGTGCTGGTGAAATCTTCGTAATGGTCTATAGTTCGAGTGTGCTCCCTGGAATGGTGCCTTGGTTCGTCATCTTGATCAGCCAAATTCGGTTCAGAAGGTTGCACCCCGAAGAAATGAAGGGCCATCCATTTAAGATGCCCCTTTCTCCATATACGAATTACATCACGATTTTCTTCTTGATCTTAACGCTTATTTTCATGTTCTTTAACGATGCAACGCGGGTCCCATTGATCATCGGGATCATATTCTTAGCCATCATGACGATTATCTACTTTGCGAAATACAACCAAAGTGATATTGAAAAAGCCAAAAAGAGCAGTGATGATCTATACTAAATAAAAAGCTGATGTTACTCATTTGAGTAGCATCAGCTTTTTTAGTTATTTTAATTCTTTGAGTTCCTTTTCGTAACCATCGACCATCACTAATGAATCTTGATCCTGGTGGTTTTCAAACTTACGGTGAAGCTTGGCAACAAAGAGTTCGATGTAATACCCGACTGACATTTCCTGATGAAAATGATCCTTAGCAGCAGCCCGTTCGGTTGCAAAATCAGCCAGGTAATCATCGATCAAGTGTTCCAAATATTGATCATAAGGTTCTTCCGCATCGTAAGTATCCGAATCTGGATGATAGGAACGATACTTAGCAACGTAAATCCCCTGATTTTCGGATTTATATTGACTTTGATAGAGTAAGTCACGGAGTTGCTTTTGCGAAACGTCGATCGCACGTTGGGCCAAAACATTTTCAGCAATCCCACTATCAGCTACTTCTACGATTCTTAAGTTCTTCGCCATTATTTTTCCTCCCTGGGGTGCGGATTCGTGGAGTTCCAACGCAATTCTGGCACCCGCCACATAATTAATACTAACACGGTTAATAACATCGCAGCGTTAAAAATGAACACGCCACCATAGTCAAAGACGTTTGAGATAATCCCACCAATCATTGAACCAATAACGGCACCGAGCGCTTGGGCCGCTTGATTCAAACTAAAGACCATTCCCGTCAAGGAACTAGGCGTTTCCTTGGCTAACATCGTTTGGATCGTTGGGTAAACAGCGGCATTGGCAGCCCCCACTAAGAACCGTAAGATTCCTAAAATGACCACGCTCGTCGTGAACGCCTGGGGGAAATATAACAGACCAGAGAATACGATTCCCAGTATCAAGACGCGGTGCGTGCCGTGGTTATCACCCAAGCGGCCCCAGATTGAGGAAGTCATGAACATCGAAATTCCGGGTAGAGAGGCAATCAATCCAGCCACGATTGTTACTGGGCCTTGATTATGCATCAATTGTTTGACCAATAAACTAATGATCGGATAAATCGAAAACAGTCCCGCTTGAATAATTACCGTTGCTAATAACATCCAAATCACAAAACGGGGTTTAGGAAAGCCCTTCAATAGGTGAATATCGAACAACGCGGTTTTAGCTCTTTCTGGATCGGGTTTGAAAGTTTCCTTGACCATGAACCAGGTAATAAAAAACGAAATCAATAGCAATCCCGCCGTAATAAAGAAGGTAATCCGAATGTTAAAAATACGGGCCAAGATTCCACCTAAGATCGGACCGATCAGATTACCACCGACATACCCCGTCGTGATGATCCCCATCGCGTACCCAGCGTGTTCCTTGGGCGTTTCGGTCGCAACTAGTGCGGTCGAATTCGGAATCACCCCTGCAAAGAACCCCTGCAAGACCCGCAGTAAGACTAATTGCCAAACGCTGGTGACTAGCCCCATTAACCCGAGCGTCACCGCCGATCCCAAGGCAGTCTGTAACACCATGTGCTTGCGGCCGTGGCGATCAGCAAAGCGGCCCCAGATCGGTGCGGTGATCATGACCACCACAAAGGAGGCCGCATACACGAGTCCACTTAGTAAAGATAGCTGCCCCTTTGAATAGTGGCCCAGGTCACTAACGTACAACGACAGAAATGGAATGACCTCACTAAATCCCATCCCATCAATGAAGGTACCGAACCACAGTACCCACAAATTCTTTTTCCAAGACTCAGACTGAGACATCTGAATAATAACAACTCTTTTCTAAATTATTTATTAATTATCATAATTTTTATTATAGCATATTCAAATTCTGAATCAGTTAAAAAGCGGCGTTGTTTTAAAACAACCCCGCTTTTTAATATGGATTAAATAAATTTCACAAATTTCTTGTTACTGGTTAGATATTGGCCATGGCCGACGTATAGCCGCGTCATGCCCTTGTATTTAACCACCCGTTTTACATGGACCTTAGCACCCGAATGGTAGTAGCGTTGTTGATCGTTCTTAAAACCAGGGGTCCGATGTAGCCGCGCCCCCGTTTTAGCAATCACTTGAACGGTCTTACTATGCGCCTTTGCCATTTCAGCGCTGGTGTAATATGCATTTACAACGTAGCGTTGATCAGTCGTCAAATAGCCGAACGTTAAAGTCCCGCCAAGGTGGGTTTTGACAAAGTAGCGAATCAAGCCGCTCTTAGACATTGCGATTCGAACGACCTTGAATTCATGGACTTGGTTTTGGGGATGTTTAGCGTATCGCTTCACCCGATTAGCCTTTGCAAAGTTGGCCGCACTGTGAACGTAAACCATTTTACGATTATAGATATAAAGCGGATGCTTTTTCAAATTAGCGTTAAACGCCAGTAAGTAACCGTAAATATACCCAGCGGATTGTTTCTGCAACGTCTTCTTTGCAATCGACCCCCGCTTAACGGCAGCCCGTTTGCCTGATTTAACAGCCTGTTCATAGGCCTGTTTTCCAACTTGGTATGATCTTTGATAATCAGATTGGTAGACCATCGAAAGCCCAGTAAAGTCAGTTCTGGCAGTCTTACCATTAAAGGCATCTTGATATCCCTGATAACCACCCATGTAGGTAGGTTGTTGTAAATAATCAGTATCGATCTTGAGTTTGGCCTGGGCATCTGCCAAGCCTTCAAAGTAATAATCTTTTGCAGCCGCCGCCTTAGCAGCATTCGTCTGATCGAACACGATCTTGGCAGCTAAAACGATCGTTTGATAATCACTAGCCGCCCGTGCAGCTGCGGAAGCGGCAATCTGATTTTGATCATAGATGGTCTGGTTCGCATGCTCTAACCTGTTGTTAGCAGACGCCGCCTTAGCAGCCGCACTACTAGCAACCGAGGTATACATCCGTCCGTTCACATAGTCACCACTGGCAAACGCAACTGATGCCGCTAAGTTAGCACTATTCGCAGTCGAATTCGCATCCGTGACGGTAACGTAAGCCCCGTTGGCCACTAACACTGCGTTGCTAGCCGCCACCGCAGCAGAACTGGCGATTTGATTAGCAAGCCCCGCATCGGAATAAGCACTGGCAATCATCGCAGCTGCTGAACTGGCTGCCGTTGCGTAACTACTAAACGCTGGAACGTTATTGTACTGACTGGCAATGCTCAAGACTTGGCCAACCAGTTGTTGAGCAGAACTAGCGGGTAGATAAGTTAAAGCGGTGCTGGAACTAGTGGCGAGTGCATAACTGCTGGCCAAGTTAAAGTTGGCACTCGCAGTTGTAATCCCATTGGTAGCATCATAACGATCATCGGTGGCACTATTTGCATATGGTTGCGCCTCGTTCGAAAGCGTCGTTACCCAGATTGCCATGGAAGCCGCACTTTTTGCAACACTGGCATCTAAACTGACGGTGTAAGAAGCAGCTGCCGCAGCCGCCGATGCAGAATTAGCAACGCTGGTGGCTGAACTAGCCGATAATTGGGCCTGATTCCCATTGTCAACGTAACTTTGCGTCAGCCGACTGATCGCAGCTGCACTACTGTTATAAGCATTCGCCTGGTCGTATTGCCCAGCATTCGCAGCTAGGGAGGCCAGTGTTGCATAGCTCAGTGCCGATTGCACGTAGTTGCTTGCAACGCTGTAGTTAGAATCAGCCAAGGAGTTCGCAGCAAGCGCAGCGGCACTCGCCTGCACAGCAGTACTATTGGCGCTAACGATTTCAGAGGTCGGCTCGATTGCATCCTTAGCAGCCGAGACAGCAATGCTAGCGTACAGTTGGGCATTGCTATTCAAGCGATGGGCAGCAGCGACACTACTAGTTAACACGGTCGCACTTGATGCAATCGTATTGTTGGCCTGCGCTTCACTAATTTGACCACTCGTGACATTTACGTCCGAATCAGCAGTCAGACTGAATGCAGCAGCGCTGCTGGCGTATTGAGCAGCCAGGCTGAGTTGCTGATTAGCAAGCGATGCATTCGAGTTGGCAACGCTATTGATTGCAGCCTGAACAGCTGCAATCGATTGAGCGGCTGCAACGACTGAATTAGCAGCCGTTACTAATGATTGCGTAGCAAGGACATCATTTGCCGCCCGCACCGAAGCACTCGCAGCCGCACTGATCAACCCAGCAGCAGTTTGTGAAGCAGCGTTCGCAGATGCAATCATCGTTGCAATGTTTGCAACCTGGTCTGCAGCCTGGGCGTTGGCATTAAATGCCGCTGATTCATCCCCAGCGTTCGCAAATTGTTGCGCCGCCATTGCATAACTATTCGCTAGGCTCGCAAGGCTCTGCGCCCCCTGCCCAGCAACACTAGCAGCAATCACTGCCGCATCAGCAGACTGTTTTAAAGCTTGCGCCTGGGCGTTCGCTAGGTCAGCATCAGCACTTGCATAACTAGCAGCTGCGGCAATCGAATTTGCACTGTGCAACTCTTGGTTCAGCAAGCGGTTGTTAGCAGCACTTTGGGCAATTGCACTCGTCGTGTTGGCCGCACTGATGACTGCGTTGTTAAGCACACCTGCAGTCTGATCGGAAACACTGGTCTGACTTGCGTAAGCATCAACTAGGCTAGCATTGGCATTAACACTGCTATTTGGTTGCAACGCAATTGCGGCACTGCTAACAGCAGCACTCATCGTTGCAATTGCGGCACTATTTTGCTGATCATTGTTCTGGGCCGCCGCTTGGGCCGCCGCATTAGCACTTAGGGCCTGACTAGCAGCCGTATTGGCAATCGTAGTATCCGATTGGGCTTGACTGAAAGCTTCGTTCGCATCACTAGTCGCAATGCTGGCAACCACGGATGCACTGGCAGCAAATGATTCTGCACTCGTTGCACCATCAGCGAAACTAGCGGCAGCATCCTTAGCAGCCGAACGTTGTGAAACCGTCAGTTGGGAATCGGCGGCAGCAAACGCTGCACTAGAAGCAGCAAGATAGGCTGAAGAAGCAGCAGCATTAGCACTCGTAATTACCGTAGCTGCAGCGTTCACCACTTGAGTCGCACTAGATACGACTCCACTAGCAACGGCAACATCAGAACGTGCCGCTGAAGCGGTCTGGAATGCAGCCTGGGCAATTGAGTTGGCGTTGCTAATAATTGAGTTTTTAGGATGGGCACTAACGAGCGATTGGATTGAGATTACCGCCCCGCTTACTTGCGATAGACCATCGTTAACGGTGGCTTGCGCTTGGCTAACTGCATTGGCATCGATAGTGACCTGATTTGAATCAGCACTAACGCTATCCAAATGATCGACGACTGCCGATGAAGCAGCTGATGCACGCTTGCGACTTTGATCTGCGTCATACTTAGCAGCTTGTGACTGGGCGTTTTGCGCATTTGAGTACGCCACGGAGGCCGCGTTGCTAACGATCAACTGGTTGTCATTCACTTGGTTAGCAGCCGCCATTGCAGCCGCCATCGCACTCGCCGTTAGTGAATCGGCAGATTGCGTTTGCATATCAAAGTCAGCTGCTGCCAACGCTGCGGAACGGGCCAAATTAATGTAGTGATCAGCCATTGAACTGGCCCCCAAAACAGCTGCAGACGAAGCCTGACTAGCATAACTGCTAGCCACCGCCACAGCACTTGAGGTTGCTGAACGTGCAGCAGTCGCATTAGCAGACGCAGCTATCGCATTAGATAGTGCAGCCAAGGCATTCGTTTTCGCCGCAATTGCATTGCTGCGCGCCTTTTGAGCAACACTGGTCGCTTGCGCAGCGATCGCAACGTTGCTTTTTAGATTTGCAGCGGTGGCTGGATCGTTAATCCCCTCAGAGGCAGTGATACTAGCGGCAACACTAGATGCTAAGACCGTATCAGCAGCCTGTGAATCAACTAGTGAGGCTTTTGAAATGATAACTTCAGCGAGCGAACCCGCAAACGCAGCATCATTAGAAGTAGTATCAGTGTTATTGCCCGCTGATGAATGTGCGGCGTTGGCATCGCTATCGGTTGCAGCTGCGGAGCTGGCAATCGAACTGGCTTCACTAGTTTGAATCGTTTGTAGATTGTAAGCCTGACTTAGGGCGTTAGCAGCATCACTAGCGGTGTTAAAGGCCTGTGCTGCAATCGAAGCTGCAATTTGTGCCCGTTGATCAGCAGAATTAGCGGCAACCGTCGCAGTCGATACCTCAGCTGCAACAGAGATGGCAGCTTGCATGGCGGAACTGGCATTCACAGCATCCTGCACAGCAGCACTAGCATAACGATTCCCGTCTGGATAATCATTTGCTAAGTACGCAGCCGCAGCCGCCGAACTATTGAAGTGTGCATTCGATGCTGCTTGATGGGCCAGGGAATTTTGATAACTAGCGGCGTTACTGCCATCGTTAGCAACCTGCTTGGCTGCTTGGGCCTGTTGATTAGCAACTAAGGCATCAAAAGCTGCGCTGCTAGCCGTTTGACTAGCTGAATCGAGCTGTGCTGCAGCCGACTGAATAACGGCATTGCTGGAGTTAGCAGTCACTACCTTTCCTGCAGCACTGACCATTTCATTAATGGCCGTATTAGAATCACTGGCAACGCTAGTAGCAGCATTCGTCTTACTTGCAGCACGGCTGACTTGCGCCACGTCAGCGTTAATCGAACGAACAATCGTATCGGTAGCAGCAGCGATACTTGGAGCCACTTGATTGGCACTGCTTGCCGCTGCATTCCCGTTCGCAACCGCAGTCGCATTCGATGCAGCCACCTTAGTGACTACCTGCATTGCGGATGTAGCATCGGCAACGGCCTGACTGGCCACCGCTTCGTTGCTAACCGCCCGAACGGTAGCGGATGCAGCGCGGGTTTGGGCCTCAGAAACAGCACTGGCTGCCTGGGAAGCCACGATTACTTGAGCAGCAGCTTTAGAAGCATTCAATGATGCTAAGACTGCAAATGAAGTTGCCTCTGAAACGTTGCCGGTCTGACTAGCAATCGTCGCTTGATCAGAAGCAGAAATGGCTAGTGCGGAATAACTATTGGCAGCTTGACTAGCGGAATCGGCAGCGGATTTAGCAACGGTAGCAATACTAGCAGCACTATAAGCAGCCTGGGAAGCAACCAACGCATCACTAGCGGCACTGGCAGCCTGTTGGGCAGCGGAATTCACCTGCCGTTCAGCAGCAGCCACTGCTGAATCATTGGGCTGGCTAGTCGCAATGCTAGCAACTAGGCTGGCGTCCAGTGCAGCGGTATTGGCAAAGCTACTCCCCGCATCATTTGCAACACTGGCACTATCGGATTGAGCACTAATTTCAGCACTCCCACTGGCAATCGCACCACTAGCGGCGTTAATCGCACTAACCGCACTGGCAGCTATTGGTTGGGCAGCAGCGGCGGAACTCACCGCCCGTGAATCGGCCTGCGCAACTGAGTTTGCCAGGCTAATCATCAACGTTGCAACTAGTGAATTAGCATTTTCAACGGTCGTCTTCGCTGTTAACGCCGTTTGGGCCGCAATCGTTGCTTGTTGAGCAGCACTGACCGCAGCAAAGACATCAGATGACCCTGATGCTGCGGCGTTCGAAGCATCGTTGACCGCCGAACTAGCGAGGCTGGCACTGATCAATGCATTGGATTTGTCCCCCTGTTGAGCATAACTGCTGGCGGTAGCGGCATAACTTTGCGCGGCAACAGAAGCTAGGCTGGCAGCTTGTAATTGGCTCGCCACTTGACTAGCAATAATGCTGGCACTAACGCTAGCGGCACTGGCAGCTTGGGCGGCAGTCGAACCAGCTGCTGAGGCTTGAGCAGCCACGCTTGCGGCTGAGTTCGCACTATTCACAACGGCCACTGCGCTTTCGTCCGTCCGATTATTGTTAAAAATACTATCGATCACGGCAGAATTACTGGTCAAACTAGCAAGGGGATTAGCAATCGCCGCAGAACTAGCAGCGGCACTAGCGGCGTTAACAGCAGCGGAAGTGCGAATTGGTCCAACACTCTCAACTGCCGCGCTGGTCATTTGAACGTATTGACTAGCATTATCAGCATTCACCTGGGCGCTATCAGCGATTGCAATTGCCTGACTTGCGATCAACGCATTCGATTGGGCGACAGCAGCAGCAGCGGCAGCTGAAATCGCAAGCGATGAATCCACCTGCGCCCGTTGAACAGCTGAATTAGCGAGGCTATTAGCAACGACCGCATTTGACTGGGCCACAGAAGCCGCCTGATCAGCAGCAATCGCATTCGCAGCTGCAGCAGAAGTCGCCTGTGAGGCTGTTGCATCGAATGGCACTACACTGGAGGCACTTCTAGCAACTGCATTCGCTGAATCAGCCGCACTGAGGGCCGCTTGAGCACTAACGTTGGCGCTTTGGGCTGCATCCAGTTCAGCATTGGCCTGCAAGGTGGCTATCGAAGCATCGGTCGTCGCTGATTGAGCAGCAAATGCGGCCTGACTCGCAATGCCGCTAATAAACGCAAGTGCTGAATTAGTAGCATTCTTATTAGCGAGCGAATTGATAACGTTAGTGGCACTAATTGCTTGTTGGTTAGTGGTTTGCGTATTTTGATTGATTTGATCAGCGTTAGCAGCTGCTTGAGAAGTCGCCTTTACGATCGCAGCGACACCATCAGCCGTATTTGAAGTCGCAACAGCAGCGTTGCTGGCCCGAATCGAGTTCAATAAGCCATTGAACGTGGCCGCTCTAGATTGAGCATCGTTGGCAGCCGAACTGCTAATGATAACCGCATTCGAAGCATTAACGCTTGCACTGGTGGCAGAAACGACCGCTTGACTCATGGTAACACTAGCTTGATCAGCCTGACTAAGTGCGTCGGCAGCAACATTAGCAGCACTATTGGCAACGGCGGCTTGACTAGCAGCCACTACTTCAGCGGAAGCAGCAGCCTGCGTATCACCATCGTTGGCGGCATTCCTAGCCACTGAAGCAGCATCCCCCGCCAGTGAATCAGCAGTACTAGCTGTCGCATGCGCCTGTTTTGCTACACTATTGGCGCTAGCTGCAACCACACTAGCAGCGTTAAATGTCGAATTCGCAGCGCTCACTACGTCATTCGCACTATTAGCTGCAGCGCGTGCAGATGCTGCCACTTGGGCATCACTATTAATTTCAGAATCATTGCCATGGTTATCTAAGGCTGCTAATGAAGCTGCAATCGAAATGGCAGCAATCGCGGAATCATTAGCACTGTTCACCACCGCAATTGATGCAATCGCACTAGCCATTGTCGGCGCTGCACTAATGGCAGTCGATTGTTCAACGGCCGTTTGACTGGCGTTGGAATCCGTAATCGAACTAGCTACCGAAGCCCGCTTAGCATCCAGATCAGCTTGATCCGCATAGTGATTGGCAATGCTAACCGCCGTACTAGCGCTACTAAGTGCCGTGGTGGCGTTCAAAGCAGCGGTCGAAGCAACGACTGAGGCGGATTCAGCAACGGAAGCGGCGCTGGACGCACTCGATACTGCATTCGCAGCACTCACCGCAGCTGACTGGGCATTAATAACGGCCGCATCAGCATCTTGAGCGGCCTTAACTGCTTGTCGAACCGCTTGATCACCAGCCCCGTATTGACTGTTGGCATATGCAGACGAAGCTAACTGCTTTGCGGTTTCCGCAGCAGCAACGGCCGAAGCGGCGACTGAGCTTTGTTGATTAGCATTGGTCATAGCAGCGTCAGCCATGGAAGCGGCACTCACCGCGGCTTGATTAGCGGCATTAGCAACAACCGAAGCAGAAGTGGCGACCGCAGTTGCTGATGTGGCAACGTTAACAGCGGATGAGACCAGCGGGTTGACTGGGTATTGACTAGCCAGCTGTGCTAATTGGTTATTGGCACTGTTCGCTAGTGATGCACTCCCGTAAGCCCCACCGCTTGCAGAATTAGCAATTTGAGCATCCCGATCAGCAGTGTTATCGCTAATGCGGCCCTGTTGATTAATTGTTTCAATCGAGGCTGCATCTTGATGTGCTTGAGCAGCGGCACTAGTTGCCTGACTATTCCCAGCACTAGCGGTAGCGGCATTTCCGATGTTGATCTGGTTCAAACGGTTGGCTAACTGATCAGCAGCCACCGCAATCGAATTGTAATCGGCAGCCACTTGGTTCGCACTAGTGGCGATCTGATTGGCAGAATTGGCAACGGCATTGGCGCTGTCAGCAACACTCGCAACGCTCACTAACGCAACCCCAAATGAAGCGACCCGTGCAGCAATGCTAGCGGCAACACTCGCGGCACTGGTAGCCAGTGCGCCATTATCAATGCTGGCAGCACCACTTTCCACCTGTTTAGCAGATGCATAATCGGATTGGGCGTTCGACATATCAGCAGTAATGCTATTTACAGCATTCACAGCAGAATTAGTCGTAAACGTGGCACTCGCTGCAACCGCAAACGTGGCGGTCGCTACAACGGCCGCCGAACTCGCAATCATTGCGGCCGAGTTAGCCCGACTGGCAGCAGAACTAATGGCAGAATCATTGGAATTTAAAACCGCAAGACTAGCTGCATCTTGGGCTGCCAGATAGGCATTGTTAGCTGCAGAACTCGCAAGCGAATTGGTCGCACTAGCAGCGTTAGTGGCAGCACTCGCCGTTTGCAAATCGCCATTCACCTGTGATTGGGCACTAGTGGAGACACTGGATCCACCAGCAATTACGTTTCCAGCAGAAGCGGTGGTCGCATTCGCACTTGCAATGGTATTGGCAACGGCAGCTAGGGCTTGATTGGCCGCAGCGATTGCTTCTACGGCAGCGTTAGAAGCAATTGCTTGATCAGAGGCTGCTTGTAGTGCTGCACTCGTAGCCTGTTGCGCCGCATTGTTCGCAGCGTTAGAAGCAGCTACGGCGTTATTGACTGCATCGGCAGCAGCAGCAGCCGCTACATTAGCTGATGATAATAATTGAATGGCATCGGTCCCACTAGCACCAGCCGCTAAACTAGCTGCTGAGTTAGCTTGTGACACGGCGCTGGCTGCGATGCTAGCTGCATTCAGCGCCCCCTTAGCAGCTTGAGCAGCCGCATTTTGTGCAACGACCGCAGCAGAACTAGCGTTGGTAGCATCAGCCGATAGCGAAATTGCGGCCGAATTAGCTGATGACACAACGAAGCTTGCGCTCGCAACGGATGAATCGCTAGAGTTATTGGTAGCCAGCGAGTTGACTTGATTCATTGCGGAACTGACCTGAGCGCTAGCGCTGCCTGCTTGCAGCGATGAAAGTTTCGCCTGACTGGCCTTCAACGATGCATCACTGGCGTTATTAGCAGCTGAACTGGCGGCTTGATTAGCAACGATCGAGTTGACGGTTGCAAAAGCAGCGCCAACGGTTGCATTTGCACTGGCGACACTATCAGCGGCGGTTTGAGCTTGCGCAGATGCCTGTTGTGCGGCTTGATAAGCTAAATTCGCATCCCCATTCACTTGGGCAGCCACGATCGCAGCTTGACTAGCGATCACGGCCTGTTGACTGGCAGCAGCGGCAGCACTACTAGCGGCATTTCGATCCCCGGTTGCAACGGCTTGACTAGCGGCCACAGAAGCATCACGAGCGGATTGGGCAGCCACGCTCGCAGTGTGATTAGCACTAGCAGCTACCATATTATCCGAATCAACACGCACCTTAGCCGATTGCGCAGCGCTGTTAGCAACTGAGACTAACGAATTGGCAACGCTGACCGCAGCATTCGCAGCACTGGCGGTCGATGCATAACTAGCAAGGACCGATAAATTGAGGTTGTTTTTGGCAATCGACTGGGTCAAACTGTTAACATTAGAGGCAAACTGCGAACCGTTCTGGACTGCAACTTGGCTGGCCAAAACGCTAGCGGCAATCGAATCGACATCGTTGGCATAGGAAGATGTGTTAATAGCGTTCGAATCACCATTCACTGACCCCGTGTATGCAATCGAAGCTTGTGCAGAGGCATTGTTCGCAATTGAAGTCGCTGTACTAGCAGCACTGTTAAAGCCAGAACCAGCGTTCAAGTTCGCAGAAGCAACCGCAGCGGCAGAAGAGGCGATCACAGCGGCATTCTGCGCAATCAACGAGGCCGTTTGTTGAGCAGCTGCCGCACTATTTGCTGCTATTGCTGCTTGACTGGCGATTGTATTGACACTGGTAGCGCTATCGGCAGCCGTACTGGCAATAACGACCTGTTGACTGGCAACAACGGCGGCTTCACTCGCCGCATTCGAATCCCCTAACGCTGCATCACTAGCTGCAACCACGGAGGCCGAACTGGCAATGCTTGCCGCAGTGCTTGCAACGACGGCTGCACTACTAGCAACGATTCTGGCACTATCAGCCTGGTTCTTAGCCGATTGAGCAACACTATTGGCAACGACGGCAGCGCTAGCAGCGGATGCAGCAGAAGTAGCCGCACTTTGAGCGACTTGATTAGCGGAAATCACAGCCGCATTACTTGGATTGGCGCTAACGTAATTAGATGTATCGTTAGCATATGCGGAAGCCGTGTTCGCATCACTAATGGTCGTGGTGGTGTTGGACGCAACCGAAGAAGCGATCGCACTAATCGAATTAGCACGTGATGCGGTGTTGGCGGCATCGGAAGCCCCGTTGGACTGCCCAGACGCAGCGCTTGAAGCAACACTGGCATCACTATTGGTGGCAATTACGGCCGAGCTAGCAGTCGAATTGGCATTACTACCGATCTGGACGTTCGCAGTGGCAACCTTAGCAGCATTACTAGCATTCACCGCCGCAGCAGAAATTGCATTTGACGCACTTTGCGCTTGAACTACAGCGCTTGAGGCCTTAGCAACTGCATCATCTGCGGATTGACTGTTAGTTTGCGCATTTTGATTATCAATGGCGGCTTGACTCCCAGCAGCTTTGGCGATTGCATCGGCACTCTTAGCTACATCGACCATCCCGGCCGCTGCAGCACTTCCAGCTACCTGTGCAGCACTACTGGCGATTGCAGCTTGACTACTAGCAGCATTAGCGTAAACAGCTGCAGCTTGTGCATACGAACCCGCAGCGACACTGGCAGTGCTAGCGGTCGTTGATGAAACAGTCGCATCGGCACTGGCTTGAGCTGCAACCACGGACGCGGAATTAATGACTCCTAACGCTGATGCAACAATACTATTACTTGAATTACTCGATTTTAAATCGTTAACAACGGCACTAGCGGTGTTAATGATCGGCAATGAATCACTTGCTTGACTCGACGATAAGCTAGCGGCCTTAGAAAAGACCCCCGCATTGGTTGAAGCTTGATCCGCACCGCTGTTAGCATTTGATACCGCATTCATGGCAGCAGCAGCATCGCGAGCGGCTTGACTGGCGATTTGACCAGCATCATCAGCAGCGCTACTTCCCCCGTTGACGATTTTAACCACGGATCCGCTAGAAATTACAATCGCTGCACTGGCGGAATCAGCAGCGGCTTGTGCACTCGTTGCATTAGAAAGAGCGGCACTTTCTGCACTGGCAGCAGAGTCAGCTGCAGAATTAGCGCTAATCGCATTCTGGGCAGCACTACTGGCGATGTTGGCGGTCGCACTGGCTAAACTAGCAGCACTAGATGCCAGACTTTGGTCCCCTTGATCAGCAGCACTCTTGGCAGCAGCTGACGCAGATGTAACAATGATCATTGCTGAACTAGCGATTGAGTTAGCCAGCGAGGCGGTCGAATTAGCCGATGAGAGATCCACGCGTGCCGATTGGGCTGTACTATTGGCAACGGAAGCACTTTGGGCCGCCGTACTAGCCACTGCCGCCTCAGAACTAGCAGCCTGGGCAGCACTTGCGATTGAGGAATTGCCGCTATTTAGCGCGGCGATCGATTGCACCGTGCTATTATTTTGACTTGCACTATTTGCAACCTGGGAAGCAGCAGTACTAGCATCAGTGGTCCCATCAACAGCAGCGTTGGCAGAACTCAATCGAGCATTAGCTGTGCTGGCAGCATTCGTGGCAGCATTGGAGGCCGATGCCATCGTATCACTAGCGATTGCTGCAGTACTGCTAGCTAAACTACTGGCAATCGAATTAACAACCACGGCGGCACTCGCTGTAGCATCAGCAGCATTGCTAGCAGCCTTACTATTGGCGGCAACCACCGATTCCGCAGCACTAGCAGATTGATAAGCAATAACGGCAGCAGAGTTAAACTGCTGAATCTGACTAGTGGCTGATTGCACGATTGCATTCTCGGACGCAACGGACGCGATCGCTGCAGCCGCACTCGCTGAATCGCCAGCTTGGGCATAGCTTTGGGCAAGACTGGCTTGAACGCTTGCTTGCGACGCTGCTGAGTCAGCGACCTGCGAAACCGCTCTGGCGCTACTGATCTGGGCATCCGCAGTTGATTTGGCAACCTGGGCCATTGAATTAGCACTGGAACCAGCAGCAACGGCCGATGAGACTAAAACAGCGGCAGCCTCGGCCTTCGAGCGTTCACTTTGAATGGCAGAGTTAGCTGGGTAGAGATTGGCAATGCTGGTAACCGTAGCCGAAAATGAATTATTACTGTTATTTGCAGCAATAATTCCGTTATTTTCATTATTCGCCGTTGACGCGTTGGCATCAGTGCCATTAGCCATTGATGAAACGCTTGAAATAATTATGTAATTATAAGAATTATTCAACGTCGAAGCCGCAATTGAAGCGGCACTTTCGTCAACGATTGCCCGTTGAGCGGCTAGCATTCCAGCTGAATTGATTTGATTGACACTAGTTGAATATTGAGTTGCCAAAGAAGCCGCCATCGAAGCATTTTGGGCGGCTACGGACGCGGTCGCATTAATTGCTGATTGATCACTCTTAGTCGAAGCACTACCGAACGCAAGCGAAGCATTCGCAGCGATCACCGCGTAATAACTAGCATTGGCAGCCTGCACGTTCGCAGATGCTAATAGGGCCTGCACGGCACTAGACGCCGAACTAGCGATCGATGATTGATTTTTAGCGTCGACACTGTAAGCGTTGATAGCAGATGCCGTTGATGATACCGCTGCAGAATAACTAGGGTTCAACATGGCACTGCTGTCAGCGGCAAGGCTCTGCACGGCGGTGGAATTATTAGCAACTACCACTGAGGCGGAGGATGCCATGGCAGAATAATCCTGACCAGAACCAGTTGTTAAAGCAACGGAACTAGCGGCTAAAGAGGCCGCATTACTGAAGACCGCAGCATCACTAGCTGGAATGGCGGTATTGTTCGGGACCACGATGTTATCAGTAATCGTCCCACTGTTGGTAGAATTACCATTCACGACCGCTGCAGTGGCGGGATTATGCGTCACGTTTTGCGTGATCATCGAATTACCGCTGTTCTTAATTTCGATACTGTTATTAGTCACTTCAAACTGTGCCGTAACGATTACGTCAGTGGGAATCGCGGTCGTGGCGTTCAATGAAGTATAGAATTGGTAGGTATACGAACCATCGCCAACCTTAGTGAAGGCTCCCGTGGGGATGGCAACGGTGTAAGCATTGCGGTAGTCAGTATCCTGGCCGTTCCCGACTGCTTGGTTCGATTCGATCATCCCGTTCGCATCGGTAATAAAGCCAGCCGAATTCGTTGGCTTTTCATCGATGCCGTTCGTACTGACCCGCACGTAGACGTAGTTATTCTTAATATCGGAATCACTAACGTTGTTCAAAATTAAATTCGCGGTGACCCCGTACTTGGTCTTAGCGGTCGCATCTTGGTACAACGCTGGGGTACTGTTCAAGAAAACAGTTGGCACGGCGTTGAACGCTAGGTACTTGGAAGTGTAGTTATTAAAGTTAGAAATGTTCGGGTCGTAGATTGCCTTCCCGGATTGATCCCAAATACTGATCGTATTCGTTCCAGTCCCTGGATAACCAATCGCAACCAGGTATTGGGCATTGGCATCCCGTTGGTTATCGACCTGGCCGATTACGGAATAGGCGTTGATCGGCGTCGTGTTAAAGAAACGCCCAGCGCCAATCGCACTTTGGTCGTTATTTAGCCCGACCTTACTTAAGATCACGTTTTGCCCTGGGTTATTGATCAACACGGTCCCTGAGTTATTCAGCAACGTCAATCCCGAATTGGTATTGGCCCCATCGGCGTAGATGATTAAATTCCCACGGTTTTGCACGTTTAATAAACCACCGTTGGCAATCGTGACCAAATCGGCGTTAAAGCTGTTGGCACTATTGGTCGCATGGGCGGTCAACGTTCCTCCATTTTGGATGCTGACGTTTCCTTGGATCCAAGTTGGATTATTATCAATCGGATTGTAATTATAGATCGAGTTAAAACTGCCCCCGTCGATCACGAGGCTGCCCCCTTGATTAACGGCGATCGAATCGGCACCGCTATCACCAGGCACGACCGTTAAGTTGGCGTCTTTGTTGATCGTCAAATTTCCGTTTACGAGCAAACCACGGTCCCCACCGTTACCTGCATCTTCACCACCACGACCATGGGGCACTAGATACATATTAGAACCCTGGTCCATCACTAAGTTGCCACCTAATTCAATGTTATTCCCCATTTGGGTCACACCATAGTAGTATGAATTCGGCAACAGTTCCATATTGGTAACCTGGAGGTTTTGTTGGTTATTATTTTGGGTCGTAAAGTTCTTATTGAACGGACTGGTGTAGCTCCCCTCACTGATGACACTGACTCCACCGTCGATGTAGAGGTTCGGTAGCTTATTACCAAAGAATAACTGCGAGCCCTCATAATTAATATTGCGGTACGTCAAACTCCCGGACGTTGAGTTCCAGAGGTTGATCGGCCCGTAAACGTTGTAGCCATACATTTTGGCAAAGTTTTCAATCGTTAAACTGCCAACATTATAGGGATTATGGTGCATTTGTTGCCAATCTACAATGTGATTTTGCCCGTTGACGATCATGTTCATGTTGCTACCATAGGCGGTGTTACTCCCAGAAGAAGTGTAGTTATAATCATTGGTGAAGCGTAACTCACTATTGCCGTTAATGTAGCTACGGGCAAAATAGCTATCAATATTAGAAGTGGACGTATTATAGGTCACAAAGGCAATGTTTTGGTTGTTCACCTTATTGGCAACGTCATTCCAGCCGTAATTATAGGTCGTTGTTTGCCCACTGGGGACGCTGCTAACCGCAAAGTAATTCCCAGATTGTTCATTATTAATCGCATCGTTTGCACCCTTATAAGCTTGGATGTATGGATTATTTACGTTGGTAGTGGTGTTCAAGACGCTATAGGCACCATTGCCATCCGCACCGTTCCAACGCCCCGTTTCAGCATCGTAAGCTCCCTGCCGTGATAAAAAGTAATCAACGGCGTAATTATAAGCCACTAGTTGATCAGCCGCACTGGGAACGTAAGTAGTGGCACTGACCTCCCCACTGCTGGCCGGTTGAACGTTATTGCTCGAATTCGCTTCAGCGCTATCACTAGGTGAATTTAACACGACTGCAGAATTGCTGCGGTTAACGGAACCACTCGTAACGCTGGTTTGTTGGCCCAGCCCACCAGAACCATAAATCGGACTTCCAGATTGAGTCCCCGCAGAGGCATTTAGTGAGGAATAGGTGGTATAAGCATCGATCAAGGCGTTATAACCGTCGACATAATAAGTATTACTCGAGTTAAAGGTGCCAGCGGAATCGGCACTTTTCGGATCGTCAGGATGAATCGAGTTCCAGGCATTTACCGCCCCAGCATTCGTAGCATAGTAGGCTTGCACCCCATTGTTGAACGCACTAGTTCCAAAACTAGCTGATTGGCTGCTTTGCGTGGCTAAAGAAGCTGCGACAAACCCACTCTTAAAGTCGGTTTGGGAAGACTGAAAGGCCTGCACCCCACTGTTAAAATTAGCATCACCACTTGTCACACTGGTCTTATTCTGGGCCGCAAGTGAGGCCGCTGCATACCCACTACTGTAGGCTTGACTAGCGGTAAGCGAGCTGTCGGTGTCTTCTAATTCAATGCGGACGCTAACTTGATCACTATCGCTATTACTGGTACTACTTACAGAACTACTAGCTGATTGGCTAGCACTGGTTGAAGCTGCTGAGGGCTGGCTAGTGGTCGTAGAAGATGAGGTTGCTTCACTAGTGTCACTAGTGGATGAAGAAGCACTAAGCGCAGTTGATGTGCTGGGGGTAACATCACTGCTGGCAGAACTATCCGCACTCTTTTTAGATGATGCACTACTGGAAGCAGCGCTAGTTGAAGAAGAATTAGCGGCGCTGGCTGCACTGCTCGTTGCAAAGGTCCCACTAACGCTTATTGATTGATTGACATTGGCGCTGCTCGTAACAACACTAGTTGCAGTAGAACGATCCTCACTACTACTATTATTACTATCAGCATACGCAGTTTGCGCATGACTAAGCATCGCGTTCCCACCCAGCAACACGAACATTGAAATCGATACCACGATCCACTGCTTATTTACCTTGCGGAGCACCTTTTTATCATTAACCTTATTGAATTTGAATTTATTATAAAGCATCCTGATCCCCACCATCTAAAAATAATCATTTTAATATGTACCTTTAAAACATTTTAGCATTTATCTAATCTATTTTCTCACTTTTTAATTAACTGTAAACAAAAAAACTCCATGAACTCAGAATTAAATCTGAATTCATGGAGTTTTTAATTATGACACGGGATTAAACAAATTTCACAAATTTCTTATTACTTGTGATGTACTTGCCGTTTCCAATGTAGAAACGAGTCAAGCCCTTGTATTTAACGACCCGGTCAACATGCAATTTCTTACCTTGCTTGTAGTACTTACCACTATTAGAGCTAAAGGTCTTGTTACTGTGAACACGGATACCCTTGCTATTGATTACCTTAACCGTCTTAGAACCAGCAGCAGTCATTTCACCCTTACGGTAGTAAGCGTTGACAATGAAGTTGCGGTTAGCAGTCAAGTAACCCTTAACGCCGGTATTAGTTAGGTGACTCTTTACATAGTAACGAACGAGACCACTCTTAGAAAGTGCAATTCTAGTAATCTTGAATTCACTGATCTTGTTTTGTGGCTTCTTAGAGTAACCCTTGACGTTTTCACCCTCACCAAAGGTTGCCTTAGTGTGAACGTAAAGCCCCTTACTGTTGTAAATATATAGTGGATGCTTCTTCAACTTCGCATTGAATGCTTGAACGTATCCATACTTGTATCCAGTAGATTCACCAGCTAAGGATTCTTCAGCGTAGAACGATGCCTTCTTAGCAGCAGCCTTACCAGCAGCAACTTCCTTAAGGTATGCATCATGCCCTTCTTGATATGCCTTAGCATAATCAGCTTGGTATGCGGCATCCATACCCGTGAAGTCTGACTTGGCAGTCTTATTATTGTAACCATCACGGTAACCGTCATAAGCACCTTGATAAGTTGGTTGACTTGCATACTCTGGATCCTTCTTGTATTCGCTCTTCGCATCGGTAATTCCTTCATCGTAGTAGTCAACTGCAGCTGCAGAAACAGCAGAGTCATGAGCACCAAAGATGACCTTAGCAGCAAGAATGATGGTTTGATAATCACTTGCAGCACGGGATGCAGCAGAACTAGCAGCAGAAGTAGCGGAAGCAACTAAGGAGTTCGCAGTAGCAACTTGTGCAACGGCATTGTTAGCACTATCAGCAGCAGCAGATGCAACAGCAGCGTAACTGCTACCAGCAGCAGCATCACCACGAGCATATGCTAATGATGCAGCAGCGTTTGCTGAGTTAGCAGTTGCAGCAGCAGCATTCGCAGCGTTAGCAGCAGATGCAGCAACTGAAGCAGCGGAATTAGCAACTACCGTAGCGGAACTAGCTTGACTATTAGCAATCACGGCATCGGCTGATGCTGAGGTGATCGTCGTCGCAGCTGAACTTGCAACGGCAGCGTAACTAGCCACGCTGACGTTCCCAGAGTATTGAGAAGCTAAGCTGAGGGCATCGTTTGCGGCTTGTTGAGCAGAGCTAGTTGGTAGTGATGTCATTGACGTACTTGAACTAGCAGCAACTGAGTAGCTATTTGCTAAGTTAACGGCGGCACTAACGTAACCGTAGTTTTGCGCAACACTATTAACGGCGAAGGATGCATTGGATGCATATTGACTCGCATTGTTAGATAGATGCGTTACAGCGTAAACAACTGATTCAGCAGCTTGTGCAGCAGATGCAGCAGAGTATACAACGGAAGCAGCAGATGCATTCACGATTTGGGCACTAGCCACAACAGAAGCAGCAGCTTGTGCACTAGCGTTGGCAGCAGATGCTTGGTTGTTATAACTAACAGCCGCAGCATTAGCGGAGTTAACTAACGTGTTAAGTGAGCTAACTGCACTGTTATCACCAATAGCAGCTGCACTAGCAGCAGCAACGGCATATGAGGCAGCCGTTGCAGCAGCAGAGCTAGCATTAACGTTGGCAGCAGAAGCTTGTGCATTAGCTGAAGCAGCAACACTATTAGCACTTTGTACAGCAACGCTTGCGTTATTAGCAACTACAGCAGCAGATGCAGCAACCGTATTAGCGGAAACCGCAATGCTTGCATACGTTTGAGCGCTATTGTTTTGTGGTGCTAAGGCAGCCATGCTCGTTGAAGCTTGGGCAGCTGATTGAGCAACGCTGCTTGCTGATTGAACTAGTGAAGTCGTAGCATTCACTGAGTTTGCATTCGCACTAACAAACGCATTGGCACTGTTTGCACTATTAGCTTGTGCAGAGGCAGCAGCACTTTGCGCAGATGCACTGTTGATTGCAGCTGATGCAGCTTGAACAGCAGCACTTTGGGCAGCAGCAGCTGATGCAGCAGCAGCGCTAGCAGCATTTGCAATCGTAGCAGCTGATTGAACAGCAGCAGCATCGGAAGCTGCTCTTACGGATGCACTAGCAGCTGATTGAACAGCAGTGGATGCAGTTTGACTAGCAACGACAGCATTTGAAGCAGCTACAGATGCCTTAGCAGCAGCTTCTGAAGCAACTACGTTAGCACTAGCAGCAGAGACAGGGTTACCAGTATTTGCGTAACTTCTAGCAATTGCAGCAGCAGTCGAAGCAGCAAATGATGCAACACTAGCGTTTGAACTAGCATTGTTAGCAGCTTCTGCAGCAGCAGATGCAACTGACTTAGCAGATTGAGCATCTGAGTTAGCAATTACGGCATCGGAGGCAGCTGAGCTAGCAACTACGGCAGCTGATTTAACAGCAACTGCAGCAGAGCTGATCAATGGGTTCGTTGGGTGCGTAGAAGCAAGACTACTGATGTTAGTAGCCGTTGACGAAACGACGGCATTGTTCGAAGCAGCTTGGCTAGTAGAATCACTAGCTTGACTAGCGTACTTAGAAGCTAAAGCAGCATCATTATTAGCACCGCTAGCAGCGCTTGATGCAGTCGAACTGTCATTAGCAGCAGCGTTAGAAGCTGTGTTAGCACTCGTTGAACCTTGATCACCAGCATCAGCAGCTGACTTAGCAACTTCACTAGCAGACTTAGCTACAGTTTCAGCAGCCTTGGCAACGGCAGCATCGGAAGCTGCTCTTACTGAGGCACTTTCAGCTGATTGAACAGCAGTGGATGCAGTTTGACTAGCAACTACGGCATTTGATGCAGCAGTAGATGCCTTAGCAGCAGCATTAGATGCAACTACATTGGCACTCGCAGCTGATTCAGCATTTCCAGCATCAGCATAGCTCTTGGCAGTTGAAGCTGCAGTAGAAGCTGCGGTGTTAGCTTCACTAGCAACTGAACTAGCATCGTTTGCAACTGAGGCTGCAGTTGAAGCAGCTGATTTAGCCGATTGAGCTTGATCATTTGCAATCGCAGCATCAGATGCAGCTGAACTAACAACTACCGAAGCAGAAACAACGACTGAAGCAGCTGATGAAACAACCGCATTTGATGGGTGGGTCGAAGCATAACTAGTAGCATCAGCAGCAGCATTTGAAACGACAGAGTTAGCACTAGCAGCTTCACTGTTGGAATCACTAGCTTGACTTGCATACTTAGAAGCCAAAGCAGCATCATTATTGGCACCACTAGTTGCTTTAGCAGCAGCCGAATTAGCGTTTGAAGCAGCTGATGATGAAGCATTAGCGCTCGTTGAACCTTGATCACCTGCATCGGCAGCTGACTTAGCAGCAGCCTTGGCAGCATCAACAGTGACTTGAGCAGCCTTAACAGCAGCAGCATCGTTGGATGCTCTTACGGATGCGCTAGAAGCTGATTGAACAGCTGTCGATGCGGTTTGACTAGCAACAACAGCAGCAGATGCGGCAGAAGTTGCAATTGAAGCTTGCATCGAAGCAATGATATTGGCACTAGCAGCAGCGGAGTTATTACCATCGTTAGCATAACTCTTAGCAGCAACAGCAGCAGATTGAGCAGCAGTATTAGCATTGCTTGCAACAAATGCAACTGAGTTAGCAGAGGAAGCAGCAGCGCTAGCAGCACTCTTAGCTGATTGAGCTTGTGAATTAGCAACTACAGCATCAGAAGTAGCGGAACTAGCAACGACTGAAGCCGAAGTAGCAACGGAAGCTGCGGATGAAACGATCGCATTTGATGGGTGGGTAACAGCATAACTGTTTGCCTCAGCAGCAGCATCAGAAATCGTAGCGTTATCCTTAGTAGCTTCGCTAGTTGAGTCACTAGCTTGACTAGCATACTTAGAAGCTAACGTTGCATCAGCAGTTGCCCCACTAGCTGCGGAACTGGCGGTCTCGCTGGCTGTAGAAGCAGCATTGGCAGCTGAGTCAGCGTTGGTCTTGTTCTGAGTACCAGCAGCAACTGCACTAGCGGCAGCATTCTTAGCATCAGCAGCTTGACTAGCAGCAGTGTTGGCAATCGATTGATCACGACTAGCCCGACTAGCAGCATTCGCAGCTGCATTGGCAGCGTTATCAGCGTCATCAGCAGCACTAGATGCAATCTTAGCTTGGGCAGCGGCACTGTTAGCGGCATCAGCTGCTGTTGAACGAGCAGCCGCACGTGATTCAGGACTTACGTTTGAATCGGCAGCAACGGAAGCTGCGGATGAAGCCTTATCGTAAGCAGCAGAAGCGGCTGTTTGAGCAGCTGCAGTAACTGAAGAAGCAGAACTAACGGTTCCAGAAGCACTTACCGCAATGCTGTTTGCAACGGAAGCATCTGAAGAAGCTGCGGAAGCAACAGCAGAAGCGGATTGGGCAGTGGAGTTAGCACTCACGATCAATGAGTTGTTAGGGTTTGCACTAGCATATGAACTAGTTGCACTAGCAGCATCACTAGCATTTGAGGAAGCTTGGCTGGTAGCAACTGAAGCTTGGCTCGTAACAGATGATGCACTTGATACTACTGAACCATCACTAGCAATCGTACCGGCGTAACTATCGGTAGTAGAGTCAGCATTGGAAGCCCGCTTCTTACTTTGGTTAGCATCATAACTAGCAGCTCTTGATTCTGCATCAGATGCAGCAGATGATGCAGTCGAATTAGCTACGCTAGCAGCAGATGATGCAGCATCAGCACTTTGAGCTGCATTGGAAACAGCTGAGTTTGCACTAGCAGCAGTACTATCAGCAGCTTGCGCACTTGAGTTTTGGGCACTAGCACTATCAGCAGCAGCCTTAGCTTGACTATTGTAACTATCGGCAGCGGAGCTATCACCATGCACAGCAGCAGATGAAGCTTGACTTGCGTAGCTAACGGCAACACTAGCAGCTGAATCAGCGTTTGACCGAGCAGCAGATGCGGTGTTAGCAGCAGCACTAGCAATTTCATTTGCCTTAGCAGCTGAATCCTTAGCAGCACTAGCGGCGTTGTTAGCAGCGCTGGCTACACTCGCAGCTGATGAAGCGATCGATGAATCGCTAGTCAACGCAGAGCTCGTAGCTGGATCAGTATCGTCTTCGGCAGCAGCTACTGAGGATGCAATGCTGGATGCAGCACTGGCATCATTAGCATAAGAACTAGCTTCTGAAGCAGCATTGGATGCCTTATTAGCAACTGAAGTAGTAGCACTATTGACACTAGAAGTAGCAGCGCTGTGATCGCTGGCGTTGGCATTCGCATCTGAAGCAGCACTATTAGCGTTAGTAGCTGAACTAGCAATTGATGAAGCTTCACTAGTTTGTGCACTTTGCTTGTCAACGGCACTGTTCAAATCACTAGCAGCACTGTTAGCATCGTCAGCAGCCTTTGAAGCAACGGCTGAATCGGACAATGCCCGTGAATCAGCACTAGATGCAAGATCGGTAGCAGACTTCACAGCGTCAGCAGCAGATGAAGCGTTAACACTTGCCGTAGCAGCATTGGAAGCAGCTTGAACAGCGGTACTTGCCAATGAGTTTCCAGCAGCGTAATCATTAGCAGCGTAAGCAGATGAAGCAGCAGAACTAGCAGCATTAGCTTGAGCAGCAGCCTTTTGAGCTAATGAATTTTGCACACTAGCGGTGTTATTAGCATCGTTAGCAGCAGCCTTTGCTGATTGAGCTTGTGAATTAGCGATAGCGGCATCGGATGCAGCGCTTGATACTACTACGTTTGCGGAACTAACCTTCGCAGCAGCGGAAGCAATTGCCGTGTTGCTTGGGTTAGCGGCAGCAACTGAGCTAGCAGATGATGCTAGGTTACTTACAGCAGCGGAAGTGTTATTAACCCCACTGGTTGCAGAACTAGCTTCACTAGCGTACTTAGATGCTTGTTGAGCATCAGCATTGGCATTCGAAGCACTTGCAGAAGCCCCACTAGCAAATGTTGGAGCAATGCTATTAGCACTCGAAGCAACGCTGTTACCGTTGGATGAATCAGTGGCATTGGATGAAACTGCTGATGAGGCAAAACTACCTGCATCAGAAGCATCCTTAGCAGCACTTTCAGCAGCCGATTGAGCACTAGTAGCTCGACTGGCAGCAGCAGATCCATCGGCAGCGGCCTTAGATGCAGCATCGGAAGCAGCACTTGCAATTGCAGCTTGAGCAGCAGCATCAGCAGCAGCCTTAGATGCGGCGTCAGCATGTGACTTAGCAGCCGAAACGTTACCAGCAGAAGATGCTTGGTAAGCAGCGTTTGCTTCATTAGAAGCTACGGCTGAGAAGCTATCGGTAGCAGAGTTTGCTGATGAAGCAGTATCGTTGGCACTAGAAGCAGCGCTTGATGCAGCCCATGCATCACTAGATGCTTGAGTAGCAGCAGAGGCAGCACTTTGGGCAACCGAGTTTGCAGCAGAAGCCTTTGCAGCATCGCTAGCAATTGATGAATCCTTAGGGTTAGCAGATGCAGCACTGGCAGCCCGACTGTTAGCATCTGAAGCATTCGATGCAGCAGTTGAAGCGGCATCGTTAGCAGAACTAGCAACGGATGAACTACCATCGGCATTCTTGCTACTTACATTTGCACCTGAAGCGGCTTGACTAGCAACAACGGAAGCACTAGCTGCAACTGGTTGAGCTGAACTGGCTTCACTAGAAGCAGCACTATTAGCAGCAGCAATTGAATCAACTAGGCTCACTTGAACCTTATTAGCAGCATTGGCAGCTGATTGGGTTGCTGTCTTAGCACTAGCAGCACTTTGTGATTGTGTCGTTGCTTGTTGAGCATAACTAACGGCAGCGTTGGCATATGATGATCCGTCAACAGCAGCTTGAGAAGCGGCGTTAACAGCGGAACTAGCTAAGCTCGAATTAAGGGCTGCATTGGAACTATCACCACTTTGGGCAAAGCTATTTGCAGCAGCAGCGTAGGACTTAGCAGCAGCAGATGCAACAACGGCTGCGGAGTATTGAGCAGCAGCAGAGCTAGCATTAACACTCGCATTTGAGTTAGCTACGATTGCATTAGATGCGGCTTGGGAACCAGCAGCAGAAGCAGCGGAACCATCATTAGCATAAGAAGCAACCACGCTCGCAGCACTGGCAACCCCAGAATCAGTTGGGTTGACAGAAGCGATGCTAGAAACAGTTGAGTTCATAGAACTCAATGCAGCGGTGTCAGGAGCAGTTGCAGATGCACTAGCAACGGCATTCGATGCATTGTCACTAGCAGAAGTAGCAGCTGGAGCAGCATCACTATTGGCAACACTGGCGGCACTTACGTACTTGCCAGCGTCTGGTGCGATCAAAGCAGCACTAGAAGCTACATCTAGGGCTTGACTAGCAGCAACGGCATTGTCTTGAGCAGCCTTGGCAGCAGCAGCAGCGGAACTCGCTAATGATGAATCAATAGCAGCCCGAGTCGATGCTGATTGAGCTGAACTGGCAGCAACTGAAGCGTTGCTTTGGGCAGCAGATGCGACCGAATTAGCTGATTGAGCAGCATCAGCAGCACTGGATAATGCTGAAGAAGCGGAAGAATCAAATGGGTTCGCACTAGCAGCATTCGCAGCAGCCTTGGAAGCATCGGCAGCCTTAGCAGCAGCGGAAGCAGCAACGCTTGATGCTGATTCAGCAGATGCCTTAGCAGCATCGGCTTGATCAGATGCGATTGAAGCATCCTTAGCAGCTGAACTAGCGGCGTTGTTGGCAACGCTAGCAGCGTTAGAAGCAGCCGAGATGGCAGCATTGCTTGGGTACTTCGAAGCAATCGAGTTAACGACGCTGGTAGCAGAACTAGCTACGCTTCCAGAGACGCTAGCTTGTGAAGTGGTTGGAACCGCCCCACTTTGTGCTGATGATGCGATCGATGCGTAGTCGCTAGTTGCGGCAGCATTCGATGCAGCATTGCTTGCAGCTGATTTAGCACGGTTGGAGTTTGGTGTTGGGTCAGCTGGATTCAAGTTCGCAGCTTCGGATTGGGCATCGTTAGCAGCGGAACTACCAGCAGCAGTAGCTGAAGTTCCAGCTGATGCAGCAGAAGCAGCATCAGCAGCGGCTTGAGAAGCAACGACCGAAGCACTAGTTGCCTTTGAACGAGCAGAAACGGCAGCGTTGGATGCGTCAACGGCACTGGATGCTTGTTGTGAAGCAACCACGCTGGCAGATTCGGCAGCGGAGTTATTTCCAGTGGCAGCAGCACTCGATGCGGCGTTGGCAGCGGAACGAGCAGCCGAAGCAGCGGCATTGGCAGCATCACTAGCGGTGTTAGCAGCACTCATCGCAGCGCTCGCATCTGAACTAGCAGAGTTAAACGTTGAGTTAGCACTGGAAACGGTAGCACTAGCAGAACTAGCAACTACGGCAGCGGATGAAGCAACGCTGGCAGCACTTGAGATCTTAGGATCATTTGGTTGACCCGCAGCAGAAGCAGCGGAACTAGCCAATGAAATGGCAGCCGAGTTCGCATCGGTAGCAGCATTGAACGAGTTAGCAGCACTGGATGCTGAACTTACGACTGATGAAGCACTAGAGATGCCAGGTGTAACGTTAGCAGCAGAAGCATTGGAACTAGCAACTGAAGCGGCACTCGAAGCCTTCTTAGCATCACTATCAGCACCGTTGATGAAGCCCCCTGCTGATTGAGCAGCGTTGGAAGCATCATCGTAAGCACTGGCAACTTGTTTAGCAGCACTAGATGCAACTACCGAAGCAGAAGCAGCAACGGATGCGGCATTGGATGCGGCAACCACGGCGGAACTAGCGTTGGTAACATCTGATTGTGCCTGGGTCGCAGCGGAACTAGCGTCAGTTGCAGCTTGACTTGCTTGCCGTGCGTAACGGTCACCAGCAGTGATACTTCCAGCAGCATATGCGGAGGAAGCAGCACTCTTGGCAGCGTTAGCAGTCGAAGCAGCCGAGTTAGCAATTGAGTTTTGCTTGCTTGCGTCGTTAGCAGCAGAATCAGCAACCGACTTAGCGTTGGCAGCAGAACTGTTAGCACTAGCGGCATCGGAATCAGCAGAGTTTACAACGGAATTTGCAGAGTTAGCAACACTGTTGGCACTGCTGATCACGGTGTTGGTTGGGTATTGGGAAGCGAGACTGTTAACGGCACTAGTAGCACTGTTAGCGAAGCTCGTGGAACTTCCTGCCCCTGTGTTAGCATCACTAGCAACCTTAGCGTAACTATCAGCGTTGGATGCGTCTGCACTCGTGACACTGACGGTTGGGTCAGTCACACTAGTTGCAGAATTAGCAGCACTAGCGGCACTGGATGCGATACTGTTACCAGCACTAGCGGCCGATGAAGTATCGGATGGCTTAGCACTGTTCATGGCATTGGCAGCGCTATCGGCGTTGGATGCAACTACGGCAGCGGATTGCGCAGCAATAGCAGCACTGTTACCAGCAACGACGGCGTTGGAACCATCAACAGCAGCGGATGAAGCGGCAGCAGCGGCTTGACTAGCAAGGGCTGCACCTGACTTAGCTCTAGCAGCAGCGGAAGCAGCGGCGCTGGCAGCACTAGATGCTAATGCACTATTGCTTGCCTTTGCAGCGGATGCTTCAACAACTGATGCGGAGTTGTAGTCACTATTAGCGGAACTAATATCGTTATTAGCACTAGATACAACGGTGGCAGCAGAGCTGGCAACACTCGATGCACTAGATGCGGTTTGAGAAGCGGAACTAGCTACGCTGGATGCGGAGTTAGCAACGCTAGCAGCTGATGATGCCTGAGTAGCAGCAGATGCGATCGATGAATTGGTTGGGTTAGCAGACGCAATTGCAGCGGCATCTTGAGCATCTAAGGCAGCATTGTTAGCTGCGGAACTAGCGGTTGAGCTAGCAGAACTAGTTTGAACTGAGTCTTGACTAGTGGCAGCACTGGCGGAGTTCGTAACCCCAGCAGCACTGGAACCGGTGGCAACGGCTGATGAAACCGTTGAACCAGCGGAGCTAACCACACTATCGGCACTGGAGATTCCAGCGGAGATTGCACTTGAAGCTTGGTTAGCGGCGTTAGTGGCATCCCGTGCAGCATTAGATGCTAATGATTGATCAGAAGCAGCCCGCAATGCGGCACTAGTTGCGTTTTGCGCAGCCGAGTTAGCAGCATCGGAAGCCACGTTGGCACTGGTCAATGCGGCATCGGCATCGGAAGCAGCTGACTTAGCTTGACTAGCAAGCGTTGAAGCAGCTGGGCCGGTCGCACTTTGGGCAGCTGAGGCATATGAAGTGGCCTTGGAAGCTGCAACAGATGCGGCAGATGATGCTTGGGTCGCACTGGCGGTCGCAGCATCGGCAGCGGCCTTGGCACTGTTGGCAGCTGAGGAAGCAATCGTTGCATCAGCGGATGCTGAGTTAGCAACGGAGCTTGCGGATGCGACCACAGAACTAGCAGAAGTAACAACTGGGTCATTACTATTAAGACTGTTCAAACTGTTTACATATGAAGCAGCGGAATTAACGGCGCTGGTTTCATCACTGGCTTGACTGGATGAAACGCTAGCTTGGCTAGACTTCAATGAAGCGTCGGTCCCGTTGTTAGCAGCGGATGCGTTGGCCCCTTCGGCAGCTACACTATCAGCCCTAGCACGAGCAGCGGCATCGGAAGCAGCGGATGCGTAACCGTTGTTGGCGAGTGAAGCAACGCTGTTCATTGCACTGGACAATGAGGTTGCAGCGGAACTCAATGCAGCACTAGCTGAGTCGTAGTTAGAAGCAGCAGTTGAAGCTTGGCCGGCAGCAACCGAACCATCATCATTTGCTGACTTAGCAACGGCAGCTTCACTAGCGGCGATCGAAGCCTGTTGACTAGCAACGACGGCTTGGCTAGTGGCGGTCGATTGATCACCATTAGCAACGGCGTTAGAAGTAGCTTCACTGGCTAACTTAGCGGCAGAGGCAGCGGAGTTAGCAGCAGCGTTGGCACTGGATGCGGTGCTGGATGCTACGTCGGCACGACTCTTAGCTGATTGAACAGCGGAGTTGGCGAACGAAGCAGCAGAGCTGGCAGCGGAGGCGTTCGATGCGTATTGGTTGGCAATTGAAACGGCTGATTGCAGTGCAGAATCACTTGGATTGTCACTGGCAACCGATTGAGCACTGGATGCAGCTTCACTAGCGGAAGTGGCAACCGAGCTAGCGTTACTGTAAGCACTGGCCACGCTAGAAGCGATGACGCTCACGGAAGTGGCGTGAGAAGCGGCGTTATTAGCGTCGCTTGGACCGTTTGGTTCGCCACTAGCATAACTAGTTGCTTCGGAAGCAGCGGATGAAGCAGCCGGTGCAGCGGAACTAGCGGTGGCGCTAGCACTGGATAATGCAGCACTGGCACTGTTAGCAGCAATTTCGGCATTTTGAGCAACTTGAGCAGCGGAACTAGCCAATGATGAATCAATGGCAGCCCGTTCGGATGCTGATTGAGCGGAACTAGCGGCAACCGAAGCATTGCTTTGTGCAGCACTGGCAGCTGAGTTAGCTGATTCAGCGGCACTGGCAACGCTAGCTAAGGCGCTGGATGCGGATGAATCAAATGGTTGCGCACTAGCAAGTGATTTCGCTTGAGCACTCAAGGCGCTGGCAGTAGTTGCTTGCCCCTTGGCAACGACATCGGCAGAAGCAGCTTGGCTATTTGCGTCGCTGGCTTGTTGAGAAGCAATCACGGCATCGTTAGCAGCGGAACTAGCAGCAGCGTTTGCGTTGCTTGCAGTCACTGATGCAGCCGAAATCGTTGGGTTGGTTGGGTATTGTGAAGCAATTGAGTTCACAACCCCAGTTGCGGAACTAGCAACACTCCCAGAAACACTGGCTTGTGGTTGCGTCGTCTTAACGCCATCGTCAGCAGCAGATGCGATTGGAGCGTAGCTGGAAACGACAGCCGCATTTGAAACGGCAGCACTAGCAGCGGCGGAAGCCCGATTTGCATTTGGTGTTGGATCAGATGGGTTCAAGTTTGCAGCTTGTGATTGAGCATCGGCAGCGGCAGCACTCCCCTTCGCGGTAGCGGAAGCACCATCAGCGGCAGCGGATGCAGCATCAGCAGCGGCCTTGGAAGCAACTGCAGAAGCACTAGCGGCCTTGGAACGAGCATCAACAGCGGCGTTGGATGCGTCCACAGCGGAGGAAGCTTGTTGAGAAGCAACCACGCTTGCAGAAGCAGCGGCGGAGTTGTCACCCTTGGCAGCAGCACTGGATGCATCGTTAGCAGCTGAACGTGCAGCGGATGCAGCAGCACTTCCGGCGTTGGTTGCGGCTTGAGCAGCACTCATTGCGGAACTAGCGTCGTCACTAGCGGATTTGAATGCTGAACTAGCACTTGAAACAGTCCCACTAGCAGAACTAGCAACCACGGCAGCAGATGAAACAACGGCAGCATCGCTCGCGATTTGGGCGTTGCTTGGTTGACCGGCAGCAGCAGCAGCGGAACTAGCTGCGGAGATGGCAGCCTGGTTGGCACTAGTAGCAGCGCTGAATGAACCAGCGGCACTGGATGCCGAGTTAATTACTGAAGAAGCACTGGAAACACCAGGCGCAACATTGGCAGCCGAAGCGTTCGAACTAGCAACGGATGCGGCACTGGATGCCTTCTTAGCATCACTGTCGGCCCCGTTGACGAAGCCAGCGGCAGAACCAGCAGCGTTGGAAGCATCACTGTAAGCGCTGGTTACTTGCTTAGCAGCGTTGGATGCAACCACGGAAGCAGAAGATGCGGTGTTTGCAGCGTTCGATGCGTTCGAAACGGCTGAGTTAGCGTTAGCAGCATCGGATTGGGCCTTGGCAGCAGCCGAACTAGCGTCGGTTGCGGCTTGGCTAGCTTGCCGTGCGTAACGATCACCAGCGGTGGTACTTCCGGCAGCGTAAGCGGATGAAGCTTGGCTCTTGGCGAGGCTAGCAGCAGCGGCAGCGGATGAAGCAACGGAGTTTTGGAGGCTGGCATCATTAGATGCAGCATCGGCAACTGACTTCGCATTGGCAGCCACGCTGTTGGCACTGGAAGCATCAGAGTCAGCGGAGTTCACAACTGAGTTAGCGGAACTAGCCACGCTGTTAGCACTACTGATCACGGCGTTACTTGGGAATTGTGAAGCATAGCTGCTAACGGCACTGGCGGCACTATTGGCAATGCTGGTTGAACTCCCGGCCCCGGTGTTAGCATCACTTGCGACCTTAGCATAACTATCGGCGTTGGATGCATCAGCACTGGTTTGACTCGTAAATGGTGAGATAGCACTGGCGTTCGAACTAGCAGCGGAGGCAGCAGATGATGCGATGCTGTTTCCGGAGTTAGCAGCATCTGAATTATCAGTTGGGGCAGCACTGTTCATTGAGTTGGCAGCACTGTCGGCGGCGTTGGCAGTCGAGTTAGCAGCACTAGCTACGGCAGCGGCACTGGATGCCTTAGCAGCAGCACTACTTCCATCAACGGCAGCGGAGGAAGCAACGGCAGCAGCAGAACTAGCGGTATCAGCACCAGCCTTAGCCCGAGCAGCGGCAGAAGCAGCAGCACTGGCAGCGCTAGATGCTAAGGCGCTGTTACTGTCCTTGGCAGCGGAAGCTTCAACGGCGGATGCGGAAGCGTAGTCGCTGTTAGCAGAACTGATGTCATTGTTAGCACTGGATACCAGGTTAGCAGCGGAGCTGGCAACACTGGATGCGCTGGATGCAACTTGGGAAGCAGCACTGGTGGTGTTGGCAGCCGAACTAGCAACCTTGGCAGCAGAAGCGGCTTGGCTAGCAGCCGAAGCGATTGATGAGTTGCCTGGGTTGGCTGAAGCGATTGAAGCAGCATCTTGGGCGTCCAAGTTGGCGTTGTTAGCAGCCGAACTAGCAAGTGAGTTAGCCGAGTTAGCGGTGGCTGAATCTTGGTTAGTGGCATTACTTGCGGAGTTAGCAACGCTAGCGGCACTGGAACCAGTAGCAACAGCGGATGAAACGGTCGATCCAGCGGAACTAACCACACTGTTAGCACTGGAAATTCCGGAAGCAATCGCACTGGAGGCTTGGTTGGCGGCGTTAGTAGCATCGTTGGCAGCGTTGGATGCTAAGGCAGCATCACTGGCAGCCCGCAATGCGGCACTGGTAGCCTTTTGGGCAGCGGAGTTGGCAGCGTTAGAAGCAACGTTGGCACTGGATAATGCAGTGTCAGCATCGGAGGCAGCGCTGGCAGCTTGACTGGCCAGAGCTGAAGCGGATGGGCCAGTAGCACTTTTCGCAGCTGAAGCATATGAAGTCGCCTTCGAAGCAGCTTCAGATGCGGCGGTAGATGCTTGCGAAGCACTGGCGGTCGCACTATCGGCAGCGGCCTTAGCACTATTAGCATCTGAAGAAGCCTGGGTCGCATCGGCGGATGCGGAGCTAGCAACTGAGCTTGCGGAAGCGACAACTGAACTAGCGGAAGCGACAACTGGGTTGTTGCTGTTCAAGCTATTCAAGCTGTTAACAGCGGAAGCAGCTGAGTTAACTAAGGAAGTCGAGTCACTAGCTTGACTGGATGAAACGCTAGCTTGACTGGACTTCAATGAAGCATCGGTCCCGTTATTTGCAGCGGATGCGTTGGCACCATCGGCAGCCACACTATCGGCCTTGGCCTTATCAGCAGCGCTTTGTGCAGCAGATGCGTATTGGTTCCCGGCAATTGAGTTGGCATCACTATTAGCACTTGAAATCTTAGTTGCTGCTGAGTCTAAGGCTGAAGAAGCAGAGTTAAAGGCTGCAGAAGCGGAAGTAGCAGCAGATTCTGCGGCTGAACCATCAGAGTCAGCAGCCTTAGCAGCAGCATCGGCCTTCTTAGCCACTTCGGCTTCAGAACTAGCCACGCTAGCTTGGCTAAAGGCAGCGGATGGATCACCACCAGCAGCAGCGGATGAAGCAGCCACACTAGCTAGTGAAGCGGCAGAAGCAGCCGAATCAGCAGCAGAGTTGGCACTCGAAATCGTTGATGATGCTGAAGCAGCGGTGCTCTTAGCTGATTGAATCGTAGCGTTAGCCGCGGAGGCAGCAGCACTGGCAGCAGAAGCGTTGGCAGCTTCACTGTTGGCAATCGAAGCCGCAGAGTTAATGCCTGAGTTAGCTGGGTTTGCACTCGCTAATGATTGGGCATTTGCAGCATTGGAAGCAGCAGCGCTAGCGGTTGCACTAGCGGAAGTGTAGGCACTGGAAACACTGGATGCCAAAGCACTAATTGAAGTTGCCCGTGATGAAGCGGTGCTAGGAAGTGGTTTAACGTCTGAAGCGGCGCTAGAAGCAGCGACACTAGCAGAACTAGCAACTGAGTTTGCGTTTACGATCGCATCACTGATGGCAGTCGCTGCATCTTGGGCTGACTTAGCAGCGATGGCAGCGGAACTAGCAATCGATGAATCGGTAGCAGCCCGGTTGGAAGCAGAAGTTGCTGAATCAGCAGCTTGTGATGCGTTAGCTTCGGCACTGGAAGCCACGGCGTTAGCGGATGCAGCAGCATCGGCAGCCGAACTAGCAGCACTGGAGTCGTAAGGTTGCGCACTCTTAGCTGATTGAGCAGCTGAGTTAGCAGCGTTAGCGGAATCTACGGCCTTGCTTGCAGCAGTCGATGCAGCAAGAGCAGAATCCTTAGCAGCACTGGCTTGGTTAGCAGCAACTGAAGCATCGTTGTTAGCAGATGATGCAGCTTGGCTCGCCTGGGTCGCAGCGGTGTTCACGTTGGAAAGCGCTGAATTGTCAGAATGAGCACTCGCAATTGATGCAACAGCGGAGGCAGCGGAACTAGTTTGACTAGTGGAATCGCTGGCCTGACTGCTTTGTGTTTGGGCTCCATTGTTAGCGGATGATGCAACGGATGCGTAACTACCGGCATTGTTGGAGTGAACGGCGGCGTTAGCAGCGGCGTTGGAAGCCCGGTCTGGGTTCAACGAAGTGTTAGCGGAGTCCACGTTCGCAGCTCTGGATTGAGCATCGGAAGCAGCTTGACTAGCAGCCTGGCTGGCTGATTGAGCAACCGAAGCGGCGGACTTAGCAGCACTAGCGGCACTGGATGCAGCACTCGATGCACTATCAGCGTTGGAGCGTGCGGAACTAGCATCGCTAGCAGCTGAAACAGCGGTGCTGGCTTGTTGTGAAGCAACCGCGCTAGCTGAAGCAGCGGTCGATGGATCACCCTTGGCAGCAGCGTCGGATGCAACGGAGGCAGCAGATGAAGCGGCATCCTTAGCAGCGGATGCTACGGAGTCGGCAGCATTGGCCTTACTGTTGTCATCGTCAGCAGATGCCTTAGCAGATGAAGCCACATCGTTTTCGGAACTAGCCACTGAGTTGGCACTGGAAGCAACGTCAGATGCGGAACTAACTACGGCTGCATCGGAAGCGATCGATGAGTCTGGTTGACCAGCTTGTGAAGCGATGGAACTAGCTTGTGAAACAGCAGCCGAAGCACTGTCGACACCAGCCTTGGCGTTCGAAGCCACGCTTGCAGCAGAGCTGGTAACAACGGAGTCACTACTAGTTGCACTAGCTTGACCACTAGTAACGGCTGATTGGGAACTAGCTACGGAAGCAGCACTGGAAGCCTTAGCGGCATCACTGGCAGCCCCGTTAGCGGCGCTGTTGGCACCCCCGGCAACGCTATTGGCATTTGATAATGCCTTGGCAACATCACCAGCAGCACTGGAGGCAACGCTAGATGCGGAAGTAGCGGTTGAAGCAGCATCAGAAGCAGTCGCAACGGCGGAGCTAGCTACGGAAGCGTTTGATAATGCTTGGACGGTAGCGGAACTAGCGTCAGTGGCAGCTTGGCTAGCTTGCCGAGCGTACTTGTCCCCGTCCTTGGTGTTGCCGGCAGCATAAGCTGAGGAAGCAGCACTGGATGCGGAAAGAGCAGTTGAAGCAGCGGACTTAGCAACTGAGTTCTGTTGACTAGCATCACTGGATGCATTGTCAGCAGCGGACTTAGCGGCTTGAGCAACGCTGTTGGCACTGGAAGCCACACTGTTGGCCGAGTTAGCAACTGAGTTAGCTGAGCTAGCTACACTTGCGTCACTGGAGATTGCAGTATTGGATGGGTATTGAGAAGCATAACTATTAATTTGAGCAGTGCCACTATTAGCGAGGCTGGTGGAGCTTGCGGCCCCACTATTAGCATCACTGGCCACCTTAGCATAACTATCAACACTGGCGGCATTGACACTAGCGGAACTAGCTAATGGCGCAGTGGTGCTGGATGCTGAGCTGGTAAAGCTAACGGCACTAGCGGCGGTGCTGTTTCCGGCACTGGCGGCGCTAGATGCGTCAGCGGAGTTGGAGCTGTTGAGGGAGTTAGCAGTGTTATCTGCAGAACTAGCAACCCCAGCAGCTGAATTAGCAACGCTGTTGGCACTGGAAGCCTTGGCAACGGCGGAATCCCCTGCTGACTTAGCAGCGTCGGCTTGGGAAGCAGCTGAACTGGCGGTGTCGGCACCGGACTTAGCCCGCGCAGCAGCGGATGAAGCAGCACTGGCGGCACTGGAAGCAGCGGAACTATCGTTAGCCTTAGCAGCTGATGATTCAGCGGCGGAGGCTGATGAGTAGTCGTTGTTAGCGGAACTAACGTCAGCGTTAGCACTGGATGCCACGGAGTTAGCACTCGATGCGGTCACGGATGCACTTGATGCGTCCTGTGAAGCTGAGTTCGCGTCACTGGCAGCAGACTTGGCAACGCTAGCAGCACTTTGGGCTTGGCTCGCAGCGGATGCAATCGAAGCGTTGCTTGGGTTGGCAGATGCGATTGAAGCGGCATCTTGACCATCGATGTCAGCACTATTAGCGGCAGAGCTAGTAGCGGAGCTCAGGGCACTGGCTTGTGATGAGTCTGCATTAGTTGCAGAACTATCGTCGTTAGCGTCCTTAGCGGCACTCGCAGCGGTGCTGGATGCAGATGGGACTACCGAACCGGCGGAACTAACGGTGCTGTTGGCACTGGAAATCCCGGATGCAATCGCACTGGATGCTTGGGCAGCAGCGTTAGAAGCAACTTGGGCAGCACTGGAGGCTACGGCTTGATCAGAAGCAGCCCGTTGAGCGGCACTGGTGGCTTTTTGAGCAGCGGAGTTGGCAGCGTTAGAAGCGGCATTGGCACTGGATAATGCTGAATCAGCATCAGAAGCAGCGGAAGCAGCCTGGCTAGCAATGCTGGATGCGGAAGCTGGATCGGCACTCTTAGCAGCATTAGCGTACGATTGGGCAGCCGAAGCAGCGTTGGAAGCAGCGGTCGAAGCCTTAGCAGCCGAAGCAGTGGCACTATCAGCGGCAGACTTAGCACTGGAAGCATCACTAGATGCACTTGTGGCGTCAGCAGATGCGGATTGCGCAACGGAGTTCGCACTGGATACGACTACGGAAGCGCTGGAAACAACTGGGTTGGCACTGTTATTACTGTTCAAGCTGTTAACGAAGCTGGTAGCTGAACTAGCAGTTTGCGCAGCATCACTGGCTTGGTTAGACGAAACGCTAGCTTGGCTGGACTTGAGTGAAGCATCAGTCCCGTTGTTAGCAGCGGAACCGTTGGCACCATCGGCAGCGATACTATCAGCCTTAGCCTTGTCAGCAGCACTTTGGGCTGCGGAAGCATAACCGGCATTGGCAGCTGAGAATGCATCACTAGCAGCGGCAGCAGCAGCATCGTTAGCACTCGATGCCACTGAAGAAGCGGTTGCAGCCTTAGCGGAAGCGGAATTAGCGTCTGAAGCAGCGGATGAGGCATCAGCGTTGGCGTTTGATGCATCTGAAGCAGCAGATGAGGCCGTGGAAGCGGCATCTTGAGCAGATTTAACGGCGGCAGAAGCAGCTGATGAGTCTCCGGAGTTAGCGGCTTCACTAGCAGCGGTCGATGCTGAACGGGCAACGGATGCGGCAGAACTTGCAACTGAATTAGCGACCGAAGCGGCGGAGCTATCCTTATCCGCCCGACTCTTGGCTGATTGAGCAGCAGAGTTAGCATTCCATGCATCGTTCGATGCTGAATTTGCCGTGGATGCAGCAGAACTAACCACGCTGTTAGCACTGGAAATTACCGCATTACTTGGATCATTAGATGCTAATGACTTAACAGCACTTGAATATGAATTTGCGGATGTAGCACTTTGAGCGGTTTGTGAATTGTTGTTGGCAACACTAGATGCCACGACGCTCACTGAGTTAGCGTGTGAAGCGGCGTTGGAGGCATCGGAAGATCCCTCAGCCGAACCACTAGCGGCACTCGAAGCAATACTTGCGGCCTTATCTGCATTAGCAGCAGCCGTGCTAGCATCACCGTTGGTCTTACTGTTAGCATCAGCAGCACTGGCAGCGGATTCAGCACTAGCGGCAGCCTTAGATGCGGCATCGGCGGCATTTGAAATAGCACTAGATGCACTAGCAGCCTTAGATGCGGCATTTGAACCGGCGGTGGCTTGAGTATCAGCAGCCTTACTTGCATCTTCAGCAGCGCTTTGGTAAGACTCAGCACTGGATTGTGCATCCTTAGCTACAGAGGCAGCAGAACTAGCAGCACTGGTGTCACCATTAGCGGCAGCGGAACTAGCAGCTACCGAAGCTGAGGAGGCAATTGAAGATTCCTGGTTAGCAGCACTGGCAGCGGAATTGGCAGTGGATGCGTACGAACTAGCGGCAGAACTAGCTGAATTAGCGGCACTGGAAGCATCAGTGGCATCACTGGATGCAGCACTCGCAGCAGCAGCAGCACTGGAAATGGTCCCAGCAGCACTACTTACGGTTGGGTTACTGGAGTAACTACTGTTCAAGCTGTTGATTGCACTTTGGGCAGAAGTAACTGAACCCATGGAGTCCTTAGCAGCACTCGATGCGGCACTAGCTTCACTAGAGTACTTGCTGGTTGCAGAGGCAACGCTATCGGCACCACTGGAGGCATTTGATGCAGCATCGTCTGCCTTTGATGCAGCAATTGAAGCAGCCTTAGCAGCACTATTAGCAGCGCTATTATCGTTAGAGGTAACGACCGCAGCACTAGCAGCGGAAGCAGCGTTAGAGGCATCTTTAGCAGCACTTTCAATTACTGCAGAGGCACTTGAGGCCTTAGAATTAGCCGAAACGGCTTGTGAAGCTTCATTTTCAGCAGCAGAACGAGCAGATTCAGCGGAAGAATTAAGGGTAGCGGCTTCGGCTGCGGCTGAAGCAGCATCTGAGTCTGCCGACTTAGCAGCATCAGTGTTCCCAGCACTAGCAGCACTAGCGGCTGCGGATGCAGCGGCTGAAGCAGCTGATGCTTGAGAACTAGCGGCACTAGCGAAGGAACTAGCATCATGTGCGTGTGAACTAGCAGCAGCACTTGCTGAGTTAGCAGCACTCGATGCGTCAGTGGCATCACCAGATGCAGAGTTAGCAGTCGAAGCAGCACTGGAGATCGTACCGGCAGCACTATTTACGGTTGGGTTGCCAGAGGCATCACTATTTAAGCTATTGATTGCACTTTGGGCAGAAGTAACTGAACCCATTGAATCCTTAGCAGCACTTGAAGTGGCACTGGCTTCAGAAGAAGCCTTAGAAGCAACAGATGAAGCACTATCGGCACCATTATTACTGTTAGTAGCAGATTGACCAGCTGCACTAGCATCGTTAGAGGCCTGACTAGCATAACTAGCAGCTTGGTTGGCAGCACTTTGGGCCCCACCGGCAATGCTGTTAATAATGCTGTTGGCAGATTGGGCAGCGTTGTTGGCAGATTGGGCAGCACTGTTAGCACTGGCTGCGGCTGAACTAGCATTGGAAGCAGCGGTCGATGCAGCTTCGGCTGATGAGTTGGCATTATTAGCACTATTTGCCGCATCACTAGCCACTTGGGCAGCGGAGGCAGCGGAGGCAGCAGCACTGGCCGCACCAGCTTGATCACCCTTTGCAGCAGCAGAACTAGCGGCAGCAGAAGCGGAAGAGGCCGCCTGGTTAGCAGAACTAGCGATAGAATTAGCAGTAGATGCAGCTGTGGATGCAGCGTCAGCGCTACTCTTAGCAGCTTGGGCAGAGGTATTGGCACTGTTAGCATCACTAGCGGCATCACTAGCCACTTTGGCAGCAGAGCTCACCACTGCAGCGGCGCTGGTCACGGAACTATTGCCAGAATTCTTAGCAGCCATGGATTGGGCTTGGCTATTAGCGCCATTAGCGGCTTGGGCAGCACTATTAGCAGCTTGGTTGTTAGTTGCAGCACCCGATGCATCAGAACTAGTTGAGTTAGCACGCGAAGCAGCGTTCGATGCGTCAGAAGAGCCGTTAGAAGCCCCGCTCGCAGCAGTCGAAGCGGCCTTCGATGCATTGGCAGCGTTGGAAGAAGCACTGTTTCCAGTACTGTTAGCAATGCTAGTGGCAATCGAATTAGCACTCGATGCGGCATCAGCAGCACTACTTGCGTAAACACTAGCGGACTTCAAGTTAGCATAAACAACCGATTCGGCTGATGAAACGGTATTAGCAGCTCCAGAAGCAACTGAGTTATACGATTGTAAACTAGCCCGAGCAGATGTGGCATTAGAACTTGCGCTAACAGCATTAGACAATGCAGTTTGGGCGTCAGTTAAGTCGCCAGAACTAGCGTAGCTTTGGGCTAAAGTAGCGTAGCTTTGGGCATCTGAAGCATACGAACTAGCATTAGTAAATGCGTTCTTAGCACTCGTAATCGCATTATCTACTGTACTCTTAGCGAATTGAGCAACACTGTTTGCTGATGAACCAACTGAAGAAGCGGAGCTCATTAGTGAAGCTGCAGAACTAGCGGCTGATTGGGCGCTTTGAATATCAGCATTTGATGGGTAAACGCTAGCAATACTGTTTACGCTAGAAACATCGGAAGCAGTTTGGTTGCTGTTAGCAATGATTTGACTATTTTCTGCATTAGCCTTGGAAGCTAATGAATCAGCATTTCTTGCGATCGAACCGGTGTTAGAAGCTGCTAAACTAGCGGAGAATGAGTTCAATACGAAGCCTTGGATGGCAGCGGATTGTTCATCGGCAACCGCTTGGGAAGCGGCCTTCACCCCATCAGCATTGATCGAAGTTACCGCAGCCGAGTATGATAACGCAGCGGAAGCAGCAGATTGCGCATTCGATGCGGCAGTCGAGGCAGCGTTGTTGATCGAAGTTTGTGCACTGGCTACTGATGATTGTGGCGTTAGGCTAGCGGCACTACTAAATTGAGTAATGGCATTCGATGCAGCAGCAGCGTAGGAAGAAGCGGCCTTGGATTGAGCAAGGGCGTTCGAAATCGCAACGCTAACTGCGGAACTAGCGGAACTAGCAATCGATGATTGATTCTTAGCGTCAGAACTGTATGAACTAATGGCACTCGATGCAGAAATAACGGCAGAGGCGTAGCTATTGTCACGGCTCATGGTATTTCTGTCGTTTGCTAATGAACGGGCTGAACTATTGTAATCATTCACTACAGACGAAGCGGATGAAGCCACACTTGAGTAAGAAGTGGCCACGTTAGAAACGTTCGCAGCGTTACTTGCGTATGAAGCGGCGGACGAATTAGCTGATTGCGCAGAGCTATTGTAAGTTCCGGTACTATCAGGAACGATCACGTTATCGGTAATCTTCCCACTGACGGTATTAGAATTATTTTGGACTGGCGCAGCAGCCGGGTTATGCGTAACGTTAGTAATAACGGTATTGCTACCATTATTCTTAATTTCAACACTATTGTTAGTAACTTGATATTGCGCAGTTACGATCACGTCGGTTGGCGCAGCAGAAACCGCGTTGATTGGGTGCGCGTAATTGTAAGTGTAAGTCCCATCACCGGTCTTAGTGAACGCAGTTACTGGAATGGCGGTGGTGTAGGCGTTACGATAGTCGGAATCTTGCCCGTTCCCAACGGCTTGGTCAGGATCAGTCAGCATCCCACTACTATTTGTATTGGCGTTAGATGCATTATCACCAGTTGCTGGCTTTTCATCGGTCCCGTTGGTTTGAACCCGCACGTAAACATACCCATCGGTACTGTTAATGTTCGTCAATTGAAGGTTCGCATTAATGTTGTACTTAGAGGTTGCACTTGAGTTCTGTGATAGTGCGGCGTTCCCGTTGATGTAAACGGTCGGGATGGCTCTAAATGCCAAGAAGCCGGAATTGTTGTTATCAAAGCTACTAATGGTTGGATCTGAAACAGTTTGCCCATTTTGGTTGTAGACCTTAATAACGTTCCCACTATTCCCGTTAATTTGAACCAGGTATTGAGGAGTGGAATCCTTTTGGCTATCAACTTGACCCAAGACGGAATAAGCATTGATTGGGGCGGTGTTAAAGAACTTACCTGCACTGGTAGTGGAAGTATCGTTATTTAACCCCCGCTTACTTAAGATCGTATCTTTACCAGGGTTATTGATGGTAACGGTCCCGGAGTTGTTAAGTAAAGTTAGGTTACCGTTAGTGTTGGTACCGTCAGAATAAATTTGGAAACTCCCACGGTTTTGAACGGTTAAGGTACCACCATTGGAAATGGTAAAGAGGTCCCCACCGAAGTTAGTCATCCCATTAGTAGCGTGGGCAGTGATTTGACCACCATTTTGCACGTTCACACTACCTTGAATCCAGGTTGGGTTCGAATCGGTTGGGTTGTAGTTATAAATGGAGTTCATGGACCCACCATTGATGTTAACAGTCCCACCACGGTTAACAACTAGGGCGTCAGCTTGGTTATCGCCAGGAACGGAAGTTAAATTAGCGTTTTGGTTAATGGTAACGTTACCATTAACGACCAATCCACGGTCCCCACCGGATCCGGCATTTTCACCACCAGAACCACGAGGAACCAGGTACATGTTAGAACCTTGGTCTAAGACCAGGTTTCCACCTAATTCAATGTTGTTCCCCTTTTCAGTTTGACCATAGTAATAGGAATTAGGGAGTAATTCCATGTTGGTAACTTGAATGTTTTGTTGATTATTGTTTTGAGTGGCAAAGCCAACGTTAAAGGCACTGGTGTAACTACCTTCACTAATTGCACTCACTCCACCATCAATATAGAGGTTTGGTAAGCTAGTCCCGTAGAATAATTGTGATCCTTCGTAGTTAACGTTACGGTAGGTCAAACTCCCAGAAGTTGAGTTCCATAGGTTAATTGGCCCATAAATGTTATAACCGTACATCTTGTACATGTTTTCAATCGTCAAACTCTTCAAGTTATATGGATTGTAGTGCCACTTTTGCATATCAACGGTATGGTTAGCACCATTAACGATAACATCGGCACTGGTCCCATTTAGCGTAGCAGTGGTATCAGCAGAATTAGCATTATAATCTGACGTAAACCGCAGTTCATGGGTCCCAGAACCAAAGGTCCCAGAGAAGAAGTTAGTGATGTTTGCGTTAGACGTGTTATAGGTGACAAAGAAGACGCTTTGGCTATTTACCAAGTTAGCGACGTAGTTATAACCGTATTGGTAATTTTGACTTAGAGATTGCTTTTGGGCGGTCGTTAAATTAGTAACCGCAGTAAAACTACCAGTTTGTTCGTTGTTAATGGCAGCTTGAGCCCCGTTGTAGGCTTGGATATATGGATTATTAGTGTTCTTAGTCGTATCCAAGACCGTGTAGGCCCCGGTATTTGCAGTTGCTCCGTTCCAACGACCATTAGCGGCATCATAAGTCCCCTGCCGACTTAAGAAGTAGTCGATCGCATAGTTGTAGGCTAATGCTTGGGTAGGAGCTGCGGTATTAATTCCGGTTCCCACAATATTACCAGCAGTTCCGGAAGTTACGTTGTTACCAGAAGTAGCTTCAGCACTATCACTAGGTGAATTAACCACTTGGGCAGCCTTGGACTTGTTTACAGATCCACTAGTAACGCTGGTTTGTTGACCGACTCCACCAGAACCATAAATTGCGGAGCCAGACTGAGTTCCGACACCGGAGTTTAAGCTACTATAAGTATTGTAAGCATCGATGGTCGCATTATACCCTTGGACGTAGAATGCATTGCTTGAATTGAACGTGCCAGCTGAATCAGCGGACTTCAGATCATCTGGATGGAGTGAGTTCCAAGCGGCTACTGCCCCAGCATTAGCGGCGTAGTAAGCTTGGACCCCATCTGAGAAGCCACTGACGCTTTGGGCGCTGACACTGGTCCCAGCGAACGCAGCGGAAGATGCTGCTGATAGTCCACTGGTAAAGGCAGCGCTATAAGCAGAGTATGCGCTTTGGGCGGAACTAACCCCACTCTTGTAGTTGGAGTTCGTGTTAGAAGTGGCAAACGATGATCCATTAGAAGCTGCTGAATAAGCATCGGAGTAACCAATGCTGTAAGCAACTGAATTATATGAATTAACGTAACTGGTAACCCCACTATTGAAGTTAGCATCAGAGCTGCTGGCAACGGAAGTCCCAGCGGATTGTGCTGATGCGGCTGCGGAGACCCCAGCACTAAATGCGCTGGATGCAGAGGCCGTATAGCTTTGAACCCCACTTTCAAAGTAGGAATCACTAGAGCTAGCAACAGACGTCCCAGCGGATTGTGCTGAAGCAGCTGCAGAGACCCCAGCACTAAATGCACTGGATGCTGAAGATGAATAGGAGTCATTAAAGCTATCAACCCCACTTTCAAAGTAAGGGTCGCTACTGTTGGAAACGTACGTTCCAGCAGCTTGGGCGGATGAACCAGCAGCAAATCCAGCGCTAAATGCGGAGGATTGGTAACTAGCAATTCCACTATTGTATGCATCGTCTGAACTGCTATCAGCGGTACTACCCTTAGCAGCTGCGGAAGCAGCAGCTGAGTAACCAGCACTAAATGCGGATGAACTAGCTGCGGATGCAGATGAGGCGTAGCTAGCAACCCCACTATTAAAGTAAGTATCGTCAGAACTGGAAACCGTTTTCCCAGCCTTTGCAGCTGATTCGGCAGCGGCAACCCCAGCACTAAAGGCACTAGAAGCTGAAGATGCAAAGCTAGCAATTCCGCTATTGTAATTAGCGTCTGAAGTATCAGAAGCACTCTTGCCTTCCTTCGCAGCTACAGATGCAGCTGAAAAGCCAGCGCTAAATGCTGAGCTAGCTGCGCTGGAATCATCAGAATCGCCATTACTATCGCCATCAGTTCCATTCCGATCACTTAAACCGTCATCGCTGCTGGATTGATTAGCAGAACTACCAGACTTAGCAGCACTGCTCTTGGCATCAGATGATGATGATGCAGCAGCTACTGAAGAATTGTATTCAGAAACACCCTTGTTAAAATTAGAATCAGCGCTACTTGGCACTGAAGTATGAGCTTTTGCAGCTGAAGATGCAGCAGAAAAACCAGCACTAACTGCTGAGCTAGCATCTTCACTGTTTGAAGATGAACTTGAATTAGTACTGCTAGAGCTACTTGTCTGACTAGCATCCGCACTGGAACTAGTCGTCGATTTAGCATCTGAACTAGCACTAGTGCTATCAGCTGTACTACTTGCACTAGTTTGGCTAGCAGTAGAACTATTATCTGCAGAAGAACTTGTAGCACTAGACGTGGCTACGTTTGAACTATCATCACTACCATATGTACCACTAGTAGTCGCACTGACATTAGCGTTAGCGCTGGTTGTATCTGCATGAGCAGACACGGAATGTTCAAATACTGATCCTCCACCAAGTAAAGCAAGCATGGATAATGAAACAACTACCCACTGCTTTTTTACTTTACGGAGAACTTTTTTATCATTCACTTTATTGAATTTGAACTTATTATAAAGCATAAAGTATCCCCCTCATTTGCTTAAAGATTACGAACGTTAGAAAGAATAATTTAGTACACAACTACATACAGTCATTCTATCACTAATAGACAAATAATTCATTTAATTCTATTTAGTTTCGTTAAATTTATTCAAAAAAAAATAGGTTCCCAAAATCGGTTAAATCGATTTTGGAAACCTATTTTCAATTACTTAAAAATTTGTATTAAACGAACTTAACAAATTTCTTGTTACTAGTAATGTACTTACCGTGACCGATGTAGAAACGAGTCAAACCTCTGTAGTTTACAACCCGATTAACATGAAGTTCTTTGCCACGCTTGTAGTACTTACCACTTTCTGAATTAAAGGTCTTTGAACTATGAGTCCGAATTCCCTTATTGTTGATTACCTTAACGGTCTTGCTACCTGCATTAGCCATTTCACTCTTACTGTAGTAAGCGTTGACAATGTACTTGCGGTTAGCAGTAAGGTAACCCTTAGTCGAGTTAGCACTCAAATGACTCTTAACGTAGTAACGTACCAAGCCACTCTTAGAAAGGGCAATCTTAGAAACCTTAAATTCACTGATCTTGTTACGAGCCTTCTTGGCGTATCCAGCAACCTTTACACCATTACCAAAGGTAGCCTTACTGTGAACGTAAACGCCCTTGGTGTTGTAGATGTAAAGTGGGTGCTTCTTCAACTTACCATTGAATTCCTTAACGTATCCATACTTGTAACCAGCAGACTTACCAGCTAATGATTCCTTCGCATACTTAGTATCAGCCTTGGCTGCAGCTTTACCAGCGGCAACTTGTTTCAAGTAAGCTGCGCGTCCAGCAGCATAAGCCTTGTCGTAATTAGTTTCATAACCACTAGCTTCACCAGTAAAGTCTGACTTAGCAGTCTTACCCTTGTATCCTGCCTTGTAACCATCATAAGCACCAAGGTAAGTAGGTTGACTTGCGTATTCAGAAGACTTACCAGAATCGTCCTTAGCGTCAGAAACCCCTTCTTTGTAGTAGTCAGCAGTTGAGCTTAGGTTAGATTCACCTGAGAAGATGACCTTAGCAGCTAGGATGATCGTTTGATAATCACTAGCAGCACGACTAGCAGCTGAACTTGCCAATACCGTAGCAGAAGCAAGCACTGAGTTAGCAGAACTCAATTGCGTTGTTGCTGAGGCAGCAGATGCAGCAGCTGCGGAAGCAACTGATGCGTAACTGTCTCCAAGTGCAGCATCACCACGTGAGTAAGCGAGTGAAGCATTCGTATTCGCATTGTTAGCAGCGGTTTGAGCGCTGTTAACAATCGAAGCAGCTGAATTAGCAGCAGAAGCAGCAGAGTTAGCAACTACCGTAGCGGAACTAGCTTGGCTGTTAGCAATTACAGCATCAGCAGATGCGGAAGTAATAACAGCGGCAGCAGAACTAGCTTGAGCAGCATAACTGATCAATGCTTGGTTACCAGCTGATTGAGCAGCAAGACTAAGTGCTTGACTAGCAATTTGAACAGCGGAACTAGCAGGCGTTGCAGTTTCTGAAGTGTTGGTGTAAGCAACAACTGAGTAACTATTTGCTAAGTTAGCATTACCGCTAACTTGACTGAACGTTTGAGCAGCTACACTAGTTGAAGCGTTAGCAGCTGAAGCGTATTGACTAGCATTATTAGACAAGTGCGTAACAGCGTAAGCAGCGGCAGCATCGCTTTGCGCAACTGAGTTAGCATTTTGAACCGTTACATTAGCGGAACTAGCAACTGATTGAGCAATTGCAGCAGCATTGGCAGCGGAAGTTGCAACTGAGTTTACGGAAGTAGCGTAGCTGTAGTATGAAGCAGCAGCACTATTAGCAGCGTTCATTTGTGAGTTCAATGAAGTAACAGCAGAGAAGTTACCTGCACTGGCGGCACTAGCCACTTGACTAGCAAATGATACAGCTGCACTGGCTTGAGCACTTGCTTGAACATTGGCAGATGCAGCAGCCGAATTAGCAGAACTAGCAATACTACTGTTAGATTGAGCAATTGCATTTGCACTCGCTACTTGAGAAGCAGCGGATGAAGCAATAACAGTTGCTGCAGAAGCTTCACTTGCATATGATTGAGCACTGCTGTTTTGAGTTGCTCCAGAAGCAATGAGTGAAGTAACTTGGGCTGCAGAACTAGCAGCTGAAGCTCCAGATTGAGCTTGAGAAGCATTTGCGCTTGCTGATCCAGCGTAGATTGAAGTTGCTGAGTTAGCTTGGGTAGCGCTAGATGCTTGAGAAGCAGTCGCGTTACTTTCAGCAGCCGCACTACTTGAAGCTTGTGATGCTGATTGAATAGCAGCACTTTGTCTTACGGATGCTGATTTAGCAACTGAGTTAGCAAGGGATGCAATTGCAAGCGCATTTGCTACAGCTGAGTTGTCATTTGAGGCTACCACTGCGGCACTAGATGCTGATTGAGCAGCATTAGAAGCAACAACGGAAGCATTGACAGCTTGAACAGCAGCCGAACTAGCTAGGTTAGCTTGAGCAGCAGCGGATGCATTAGCAATCGCAGCATCAGATTCATCACCAGCACTAGCGTAACTCTTAGCAGCACTAGCATAGCTAGATGCGAGCGTTGCGGTAGAACTTGCAACCGAACTAGCAAGGTTAGCAGAATCTGCAGCGGAGCTTGCAGCACTCTTAGCGGATTGAGCAGCGGAGTTAGCAATTACAGCGTCTGAAGTTGCAGAGTTAGCAACTGAAGCAGCTGAATTAGCAACTGAGTTAGCAGACTTGATTACCACGTTGTCAGGGTGAGCCGAAGCAATGCTGTTCGTAGCAGATACAACGGAGTTCACTTGACCGTCTGCAGAGGTAGCAGCACTAGTTGATGAACTAGCATTGCTTGCATAACTAGCAGCGGCACTGGCATCTTGATTGGCACCATTAGCAGCATTCGAAGCAGCCGTGTTTGCACTAGCAGCTTCACTGGAAGTAGCAGTTGCACTAGCTGATCCTTGAGTACCAGCAGCAGCGGCGGATGAAGCAGCGCTGTTGGCAGCAGCAGCCGTGTTAGCAGCATTGGTAGCAACCGTTGCATCGCTAGCGGCTCTAGCAGAAGCACTCGATGCTGATTGAACAGCGGTTGAAGCTGTTTGACTAGCAACGATGGCTTGACTAGCAGCTTGACTAGCAGCAGCAGCTTGGTTAGAAGCTACAACATTGGCGCTGGATGCAGATTCAGCATCACCTGCACTAGCGTAGCTGTTAGCAACACTAGCGGCGGATTCAGCGGCACTGGCAGCTTGACTAGCGTTAACACTAGCAGCGTTAGCAGAAGCAGCAGCACTTGATGCAGCTGACTTAGCTGATTGAGCATCAGCATTAGCAGAGTTAGCATCGGCATGGGCTGAACTAGCCACAGCAGAAGCCGAGTTAGCAACGGAAGCAGCAGAGCTGATTACCTTGTTAGCTGGGTTTGCTGATGAGAAGGCAGTTGCACTTGCAGCAGCACTAGCAGCAGTCGTATCGGCAGTCGATGCAGTGTTAGTTGAAGCACTGGCATCGGCAGCGTAACTGGATGCTAGGCTAGCATCGTTGTTGGCACCACTGGCAGCATTAGAAGCAGCTGTGTTAGCACCAGCAGCAACTGAGTTGGCAGTACTTGCACTAGCTGATCCTTGGTTACCAGTTGCAGCAGCATTCGAAGCAGCAGTGTTAGCTGAGCTTGCGATGTTGGCAGCATCGGTAGCAACCTTGGCATCATTAGCAGCCCGTACAGAAGCACTCGATGCTGATTGAACAGCGGTCGAAGCAACTAGGCTTTGGGCAACGGCTTGACTGGCAGCTACACTGGCATTGGCAGCTTGTTGTGAAGCAACCGCGTTGGCGCTCGCAGCGGAAACAGTGTCCCCATTATCTGCGAAGACGCTAGCAGCATTAGCAGCTGATTCAGCGGATTGAGCAGCGTTGCTTGCGTTAACACTAGCAGCGTTAGCAGAAGCAGCGGCACTCGATGCAGCCGACTTAGCGGATTGAGCATCAGCATTAGCGGAGTTTGCATCGGCATGAGCTGAGCTTGCAACTGATGCAGCGGAGTTAGCAACTGAAGCAGCTGAACTAACTACCTTGTTAGCAGGATGAGCTGATGAGAAGGCAGTCGCAGTCGCAGCAGCACTAGCAGCATTGGTGTCAGCAGTCGATGCTGTGTCAGTTGAAGCACTGGCATCGGAAGCGTAGCTAGCTGCTAAGGAAGCATCGTTGTTAGCACCACTGGCAGCATTGGAAGCAGCTGTGTTAGCACTAGCAGCAACTGAGTTAGCAGTACTTGCACTGGCTGATCCTTGGTTGCCGGCGTTAGCAGCGTTGGAAGCAATGGCATTAGCGGAGATTGCCACGCTGGCAGCATCGGTAGCAACCTTAGCGTCACTAGCGGCTCTTACGGAAGCGCTAGATGCAGATACAACGGCAGTTGAAGCAGTTTGACTAGCAACAACAGCTTGACTAGCGGCTTGGCTAGCAGCATCAGCTTGGGTAGAAGCCACTACGTTAGCACTGGATGCAGAGTCGGCATTTCCTTCGTTTGCGTAACTCTTAGCAACACTAGCGGCAGATTCAGCAGCACTGGCAGTTTGACTAGCAGTAACGCTGGCAGCGTTAGCAGAAGCAGCGGCACTGGATGCAGCCGACTTAGCTGCTTGTGCATCAGCGTTAGCGGAGTTTGCATCGGTATGAGCGGAACTTACAACCGCAGCAGCGGAGTTAGCAACTGAAGCAGCGGAACTAACTACAGAGTTGTTAGGATGTGCTGATGAGAAGGCAGTCGCAGATGCAGCAGCACTAGCAGCGGTGGTGTCGGCAGTCGATGCAGTGTTCGTTGAAGCACTGGCATCGGCAGCGTAACTGGATGCTAAGGCAGCATCGTTGTTAGCACCACTAGCAGCATTTGATGCAGCGGTGTTAGCGTTAGCAGCCTTGTTGGAAGCAGCATCGGCACTAGCGGAACCTTGATCACCAGCGTTAGCGGCGTTCTTAGCATCGTTATTAGCAGAACTAGCTAAGCTAGCAGCATCGGCAGCAGTCTTGGCATCATTAGCGGCTCTCACAGAAGCACTCGATGCGGAAACAACGGCAGTGGATGCAGTTTGACTTTGAACAACGGCTTCGCTAGCAGCTTGGCTCGCAGCGGCAGCTTGTTGTGAAGCAACCGCATTGGCACTGGCAGCAGATTCAGCTTCACCATTAGAAGCAAATACCTTAGCGGCGTTGGCAGCTGATTCAGCAGAACCTGCAGCTTGACTGGCGGTAACGCTAGCCGAGTTAGCGGAAGCAGCAGCGTTGGATGCAGCCGACTTAGCTGATTGTGCATCAGAGTTGGCTGAGTTTGCATCAGCATGAGCGGAGCTGGCAACCGCAGCAGCTGAGTTAACAACTGAAGCAGCGGAGCTAACCACCTTGTTGCCAGGATGTGCGGAAGCGTAGCTATTAGCGGAAGTAGCGTCATCAGCAGCAGAACTATCAGAATTAGCTGCATCACTAGTTGAAGCACTAGCTTCACTTGCGTACTTAGCAGCATTAGAAGCATCGTCGTTAGCACCACTAGCAGCGTTAGATGCAGCGGTATTAGCACTGGCAGCACTGGAGTTAGCAGTACTTGCACTAGCTGATCCTTGGTTACCAGTTGCGGCAGCGTTAGAAGCAGCCGTGTTAGCGGAGCTTGCTAATGCAGCAGCGTCGGTAGCAACCTTGGCGTCAGAAGCGGCCCGAACAGAAGCGCTCGATGCGGAAACAACGGCAGTGGATGCAGTTTGACTAGCAACGATGGCTTGACTAGCAGCTTGGCTAGCAGCAGCAGCTTGGTTAGAAGCCACTACGTTAGCACTGGATGCGGAGTCGGCATCCCCTGCACTGGCGTAACTGTTAGCAACACTAGCGGCAGATTCAGCAGCACTGGCAGCTTGACTTGCGTTGACACTAGCAGTGTTTGCAGAAGCAGCGGCGTTAGATGCAGCCGACTTAGCTGATTGTGCATCAGAGTTGGCTGAGTTGGCATCTGCATGTGCTGAACTTACTACCGCAGCAGCGGAGTTCGCAACTGAAGCGGCGGAGCTAACTACCTTATCATTTGGATGTGCAGATGAGAAGGCAGTGGCGCTGGCAGCATCGGAAGCAGCATTCGTGTCAGCCTTAGATGCAGTATCAGTTGAAGCACTAGCATCGGAAGCGTAGCTAGATGCTAAGGCAGCATCGTTGTTAGCACCACTGGCAGCGTTAGATGCGGCGGTGTTAGCATTGGATGCGACCGAGTTAGCAGCGCTGGCACTAGCGGAACCTTGATCACCAGCGTTAGCGGCGTTATTGGCATCGTTAGTTGCTGAACTAGCGGTCGATGCAGCATCTGCAGCAGTCTTAGCGTCGCTAGCAGCTCTAGCAGCAGCACTGGATGCTGATTTAACAGCAGTTGATGCAGTTTGACTAGCAACAACAGCGTTTGATGCAGCAGTTGATGCAGTTGCGGCTTGAGCGGCAGCTGATGCATTGGCGTTATCAGCAGCTGATTGATCACCATCGCTAGCGTAACTCTTAGCAGCACTAGCATAACTAGATGCAAGTGTAGCAGCAGAACTAGCAACTACGCTGGCACTGCTTGCTGATTGAGCAGCAGCACTGGCGGTACTCTTAGCTGATTGGGCATCGGAGTTAGCAGAGTTGGCGTCTGCATGAGCGGAGCTGGCAACTGAAGCAGCGGAGTTAACAACTGAAGCAGCGGAGCTAACCACCTTGTTGCCAGGATGTGCAGAAGCGTAACTGTTTGCAGAAGTGGCAACGCTAGATGCAAGACTGTCAGAAGCAGAAGCTTGGCTAGTTGATGAATTTGCGTTGCTTGCGTAACTAGATGCTAAGACAGCATCATTGTTAGCACCACTGGCAGCGTTGGATGCAGCAGTGTTTGCACTAGCAGCTTCGGATGAAGAAGCATTGGCACTGGCATCCCCTTGGGTTCCAGCAGCGGCAGCGGCACTAGCAGCAGAATTGGCATCAGCAGCTTGAGAAGCAGCAGTTGAAGCAATTGATTGATCCCGACTAGCCCGACTCGTAGCATTTGCAGCATCGTTAGTTGCGTTGCTTGCTGCAGCAGCAGCCTTAGATGCAATTTGTTCTTGTGAAGCAGCACTATCAGCAGCACTTGCAGCGGCACTTCTAGCAGTTGACCGTTGGGCTGGAGTAGCGTTTGGATCACTAGCTGCAGAAGCGTAGCTAGCTGCTGATGAGTAAGCATCGGAAGCAGCACTTTGCGCACCACTAACTGCGGCAGAAGCAGAATTTACAACTCCTGAAGCACTGCTTACGATCGCGTTAGCAGCACTAGCATCGTTAGCAGCTTGACTAGCAACTGCTGAAGCTGAGTTAGCAGTTGAGTTAGCACTAGCAATGACGGAGTTCTTAGGATGAGCTAAGGCTTGTGATGCAGTGGCGCTAGCAGCAGAATTAGCACTGTTTGAAGCGTCCGTAGTGTTAGAAACAGCAGCACTGGTTACGGCTGAATCACTATTAACAGCGGAACTGTTACCAGAAACAGCGGCAGCATCGCTATCAGTGGCAGAATCAGCATTGGATGCCCGCTTCTTACTTTGGTTAGCGTCGTATTTAGCAGCTCTGGATTGAGCATCAGATGCAGCACTAGATGCAGTTGAGGAAGCTTGACTTGCAGCAGTTGAAGCTGCTGAAGCATTAGATGCAGCAGTTGAAGCAACCGTACTTGCACTAGCAGCAGCTGAATCTGCATTTTGAGCACTTGCGTTTTGTGAACTGGCAGCATCAGCAGCGGACTTAGCTTGACTATTATAACTATCAGCAGCGGAACTGTTACCAGCAACGGCAGCAGATGAAGCTAAACTAGCAAGGCTAGTAGCAGCGCTCTTAGCTGAGGTTGCATTACTTCTAGCATTAGATGCAGCAGTTGAAGCATCATTAGCACTAGCAGAAGCAGAATCTGCAGCGGTTTTAGCAGATGCAGCAGAAGTCTTAGCATCATTTGCAGCAGATGCAGCAGATGCAGCGGTTGAAGCATCACTTGAAAGAGCTGAAGTAGTAGCAGGATCAGCTGAATTTTCATCGCTCATTACTGATGAAGCTACGCTTGAAGCACTGTTAGCAGCATCAGCTTGTGAACTAGCTAGGCTAGCAGCGGAGCTAACTTGATTTGCAACTGAATCAGTTGCACTCGCGTTAGATGAAGTAGCAGCATTGTTCTTACCAGTATTGGTATTAGCATCAGCGGCTTCACTTTCAGCAGCAGAAGCTGAACTTGAAATGGATGAAGCAACGCTGGTTTGTGAATTTTGAGTTTGAACAGCATTACTGATGGCAGCACTAGCGGCAGAGGCAGCAGATGCAGCATTAGATGCAGCAACTGAGTCGGCTTGTGCCTTAGCATTAGCAGCAGATGCTGAATCAGTAGCACTCTTAACAGCGGCGGCGGCAGATGCGGCATTGGAACTGGCAGTTGATGCATTGGATGCAGCTTGGACTGCAGCGTTGGCATAACTGTTTCCAGCGGAGTAATCCTTAGCAGCGTATGCTGATGAGGCGTTTGAATTAGCAGCTGATGCATCGGTTGCGGCCTTTTGAGCAAGTGAGTTTTGGTAACTTGCGGTATTAGCAGCAGCATCGGCATTTGACTTAGCAGTTGAAGCTTGTGCATTGGCAGAACTAGCATCAGCTGAAGCACTTGAAGTAACAGTGTTGGCAGAGTTAATTACGGAAGCAGCGGAGCTAACAACGGTGTTGCTTGGGTTAGCAGAAACAGCATTGCTTGCGTATTGACTATCAGCACTAACTGCGGATGATGATACATCGGCACCACTATTAGCAGCAGATGCTTCGCTAGAGTACTTAGCAGCATCTTGATCATCAGAACTAGCTTGACTAGCACTTACAGATGCCCCACTTGCAAATCCTGGTGCAACTGAGTTGGCACTAGATGCAGCGCTGGTATCAGCAGTTGCAGCAGATGAGTTAGCAGTACTTCCCTTGGTAGCATCACTACCAGCAGCAGAAGCAACGGCGTTAGCTGATTGTGCAACAGTATTGGCAGCAATTGCTTGAGAAGCAGCGTTAGATGCATCCTTAGCAGCTTGAGCGGCAGCAGCAGAAGCATTGTTAGCAATTACAGCTTGAGCAGCAGCGGCAGCGGCGGCACTGGATGCTAAGTCAGCGTAGCTCTTAGCATTTGACATGTTACCAGCACTAGATGCTGAATCAGCTTGGATAGCGTAACTCAATGCAGCAGATGAATCATTACCAGCAGTGGTGTTAGCTGATGAAGCAACTGAGTTAGCACTATTGGCAGTAGATGAAGCTACCCGCGCGTTGCTAGATGCACTAAGGGCAGTTCCAGCAGCACTGGATGCAACCTTAGCAGCAGAAGCAGCAACGACAGCATCACTAGCAATTGATGAATCAGTTGGGTTGTTAGATGCGGCGTTAACGGCAGCTGAAGCAGCATCACTGGCGTTAGCAGCAGCAGTACTTGCAGCATCGTTAGCGGAACTAGCAAGTGATGAACTGGAATCAGCAGAATTACTGTTAACTACAGTTCCAGAAGCAGCAGCACTGGCATCGGATGAAGCACTGGATGCAACTGGTTGAGCAGAAGCGGCTTCACTAGATGCAGCGTTGTTAACTGAAGTAACTGAAGCAGCAAGGCTGATCTTAATGGTTGAAACATTGTTAGCATCACTATTAGTAGCGGCCTTAGCTGAAGCTGCATTTTGTGATTCAGCAGTTGCCTTTTGAGCGGCACTAACGGCTTGGTTAGTGTATGATGAACCGTTCGAAGCAGCTTGACTAGCAGCGGAAACTGCTGAAACAGCTTGGCTAGCAGCAGTGGATGCATTAGCACTATCACCGCTGGCAGCGTAACTAGTAGCAGCGTTAGCGTAACTTTGTGCAGCACTGGATGCAGCAACAGCAGCAGCGTATTGACTAGATGCTAATTGAGCAAATGAGTTAGCATTAGAACTATCAATGACGGCATTCGATGCAGCAGTTGATCCAGCAGCAGATGCCTTAGAAGCATCAGCTGAATATGAAGCAACGAGACTAGCATCAGAAGCAACTGAAGAGTTCGTTGGGTTTGCAGATGCAATGCTGTTAACTACGTCACCGTTAGAACTCAAGTTAGTAACGTCACCACTGGTTGCAGCGGAACTAGTTGCAGCATTGGATGCGTTAGATACGGCTGAAGCAGCAGCACTATTACCATCGCTAGATGCAACTGATGCAGCACTAACGAACTTGCCAGCACCAGCAGTAATTGTTTGAGCGCTTCCGGCGTTGGAAATAGCTTGACTAGCAGCAGTGGCACTAGCAGTGGCAGCAGATGCAGCAGAACTAGCATCAGCAGCAGTCTTAGAATCGGCAGCAGCCCGTGCAGAAGCACTAGCTGCCCGACTATCAGCATCAGCAGCAGCAGTGGATGCTGCAGTGGCACTTGATAATGCGGTATCAGCATCGGCAGCAGCGGATGCGGCCTTATCAGCAAGTGACTTAGCATCAGAACCGTGAGCAGCAGATGCAGCGGAAGCATATGAATTAGCTTCGGATACAGCGGTAGATGCAGCAGTTGAGGCCTTGTTAGCATTAGACGAAGCAACGTCAGCATCTGACTTAGCCTTAGAAGCATCGGCAGAGGCACTGGTTGCATCAGAAGATGCAGAGTTAGCAGCTGAACTTGCGGAACTAACTACGGATGAAGCACTAGCAATTACAGAATTACCACTGTTATTACTGAAGATACTGTTAACAACGGAAGCAGCGGAGTTAACCCCACTGGTTGATTCGCTAGCTTCACTGGATGAAACGCTAGCTTGGCTGGACTTCAATGAAGCATCATTAGCGGCATTGGATACAGCAGCCGAGATTGAACCAGCAGCACTGTTATCGTCGCCGGCATGCTTAGCATCACTTCCAGCGTTAGAAGCTTCACCACTATCAATGGTGCTACCAGCTGAACTTTGGGCACTAGCAGCAGCGGATGCAGCTTCTGAAGCGGCCTTTGAGTCGTTATCAGCAGCAGCAGATGCGGAGTCAGCAGCGGATCTAGCATCACTGGCAGCCTTATTAGCAGCAGCAGCGGAGGAAGCGGCAGTCACAGCATCAGATGCATATGACTTCGCAGCAGATGCAGCGCTATCAGCAGCACTGGAATCACCAGCTACGGAAGCGGAACTAGCAGCAGCGGATTCCTTGGCAGCCCCAGCGGATGCTGTGGATGCAGCTGTGGATGCAGCATTGGCATTGCTACTTGCGATTGAAGCGGCAGTAGATGCAGATTGAGCAGCTGAGTTTTGAGCATTAGCATCCTTAGATGCAGCAGTGGCAGCAGCAGTGGCACTAGCAATTGCAGATGATGCAGAAGCAAGTGAGCTGTTTGATGGATTAGCTGAAATCATTGAGTTAACCACGGCAGCAGCAGAGCTAGTAGCAACAGATGCAGATTCAACAGCTGCAGATGATGACTTTACGCTATCGGCTTCGGATGAAACAGCAGCAGCGTTGGAGTCAGTATTAGCAGTTTCAGATGGAACTGGTGCAACGGCACTAGATGCAACTGAATCAGCAGAACTGGCCACGGAACTATCACCAGATACTTGAGCAACGTTAGCAGCAGCTTCAGAAGCAGCCTTAGAAGCAGCTTCGGCAGCACTAGATACAACGACTTGGGCACTAGCTGCACTGGTTGCTTGATCACTAGCAACGGATTGGGCACTGGATGCGGAATCACGAGCAGCACTGGCAGCACTGTTCAATGCGTCAGCGGAATTCTTAGCAGCAATGGCATTGGCAGCGTCAGCAGAAGCAGCTGAAACATTACCAGCATTGGCATCAGATCTAGCAGCAGATGCGGCAGATGCAGCAACTGATGATTGAACACTTGCGGATTGAGCTGCAGTATTAGCTGCAGATGCAAATGAACTAGCAGCAACGGAAGCACTATTAGCAGATGATGATGCAGAAGTTGCAGCATCTGAAGCATCGTTAGCAGCCTTAGAAGCAGCACTGATTACGCTGGATGCACTGTTAACAATAACATTGCTTGGGTTATTGCTGTGAAGGGAAGTAATTTCAGAATTAGCTGAGTTAACTGAGCCCATTGAATCGTCAGCAGTCTTAGATGATGCGCTCGCAGCAGCGGATGCCTTAGAAGCATCGGCTGCGAAGCTATCAGCACCATTGGAAGAACTTCCGGCGGTGTCCCCTGCTGAACTTGCAGCAATGGAGGCAGCCCGAGCAGCACTTTCGGCTGAGGTAACGTCATCATATCCACTTCCATTGATGGTGTGGATGTAGTTATTTGCGGATTGGGCTGCGGAATTAGCAGTGGATGCGTTCGTACTTGCAGATTGAGCAGCAGCACTAGCGGAACTCATATCACTTGCAGCACTTGAAGCATCATTGTTAGCAGCACTGGCATCAGCAGCAGCTTGAGCAGCTGAGGCAGCGGCTTCACTAGCAACCTTAGATTGAGCAGCAGCAGTTGAAGGATCCCCATTTGAAGCAGCGTTTTGGGCCGCAGCAGATGCGGAAGCAATGGCACTCGATGCACTTGATGCAACTGAGTTGGCACTGGATACCTTCGCACTATCACTGTTAGCCCGACTTTGTGCAGATTGTGCAGCAGAGTTAGCACTCGATGCGGCAGTGGAGGCAGCAGCAGCACTAGATGCAGCAGCGTTAGCTTCAGAAGCAGCATTACTCATTGCTGAGTTGTCAGAGTGAGCACTGGCCATTGAAGCAGCAGTAGAGGCAGCTGAACCAGCAGCAGCGGCACTGTTACTTGCATCGGCATTGCTACTTGCAACGCTGTTAGCAGAAGTGTCGGCTTCAGAAGCAGCCTTTGCGGTGTTAGCAGAATCACTTGAGATTGCAGATGAAGCACTCGATGCCTTGGCTGAATCACTAGCAATGCTGTTAGCAGTATTAATAGCAGCACTGGCAGCTTCAGCAGTACTTTGAGCAGCAGAAGCAGCTTGAGCAGCTGAACTAGCAATTGATGAGTCAGTGTTGGCCCGATCAGATGCAGACTTAGCAGCAGAAGCGGCATCGGATGCATTGTTTTCAGCAGTGGATGCAACGCTATTAGCAGATTCAGCAGCACTGGCAGCAGATTCGGCAGCGCTTGAATCGTATGGGTTGCTAGTGCTTGCAGCAGACTTAGCAGCAGCGTTGGCTGAACTTGCAGCAGAAGCGGCAGCGTCAGCGGTACTCTTAGCAGCGTATGCAGAAGACTCAGCGGCACTAGCTTGGTTCCCGGCAACGGAAGCATCAGCATTAGCAGATGCAGCAGCAGAACTAGCTTGGCTAGCTACGGCACTGGCATGATTAATAACCGAGTTGCTTGGGTATTGACTAGCAATTGAGTTAACAGCTGTAGTGGCAGTGCTAGTAGCACTAGCTGATGAACTAGTTACGGCACTTGCACTTTGGGCACTGTCATTGGCAATTGAAGCAGCCTTATAGTAACTGTCAGCATTGGATGCGTGAGCAGAAGCAGCACTCGCAGCATTGGAAGCCCGGTTGGAGTTTAATGCTGCATTGGATGAATCCAACTTAGCAGCCCGACTTTGGGCATCAGCAGCAGCTTGACTAGCTACGGCACCAGCAGAACTGGCAACTGAAGCAGCAGAACTAGCTACGGAAGCAGCACTGGATGCAACGGCTGATTCACTATCAGCTGTTGAACGAGCAGTGTTGGCAGAGTCAGCAGCAGCTGATGCAATGCTTGCTTGTTGTGAAGCAACGACACTGGCTGATTCTGCAGTAGAGTTATCACCAGTAGCAGCAGCACTCGCAGCTTCGCTAGCAGCAGTTGAAGCTGCAGACTTAGCAGCGTTAGCAGTTGAAGTAGCAGCATTGGCATTTGCAGAAGCAGATGCAACGGCAACACTAGCGGCACTAGCACTAGCAGTAGCACTAGATGCTTGGTTGTTAGCACTGGATGCAACGTTATCAGCAGAGCTAGCAACTGAGGCATCAGATGCAATGGAAGCATCACTAGAGTGACCAGATAGTGCAGAAATAGCAATTGAGTTAGCACTCGATGCATTACTGTTAGCATCTGAAGCGATCGAGTTGGCACTCGATGCCACACTGGATGAGATGGAAGCGTTGGATGCGTCGTTAGAAGCAACTGAGTTGGCATCACTGGTTCCATTACTGTTCTTAGCAGCAGCACTAGCAGCAGATGATGCGATGCTTGCATTCTTAGCAGCACCGGAAGCATATGCATTAGCAGCATTGGCAGCGCTATTAGCGGAGTCCAATGCGGTATTAGCATCAGAAGCAGCACTGGATGCCACGATCGATGCGGAAGTAGCAGTTGATGCAGCATTAGATGCGTCAACAACGGCTTGGCTAGCAGTGGATGAGTCGCCTTGGGCCTTAGTAACGGCGGAGCTAGCATCAGCAGCAGCTTGGGAAGCTACCCGCGCGTACTTGTCACCGGCAGCGTAGCTACCTGCTGAGTAAGCAGAAGCAGCAGCGGAACTGGCACTCTTAGCGGCGTCAACAGCAGAACTAGCAACTGAGTTTTGTTGAACAGCATCGTTTGAAGCAGCATCAGCAGCAGATTTAGCGTTAGAAGCAACTGAGTTTGCGCTAGATGCAACAGTGTTGGCTGAGTTAACCACACTGGTTGCGGAACTAACAACAACAGCAGCACTTGAAACGATCTTGTTTTGTGGATATTGAGAAGCAAGGCTATTTACGGCACCAGAGTCACCGGATGCAACGCTTGATGAAACGCCGGCACCACTATTGGCATCACTAGCAACCTTAGCATAGCTATCAGCATTAGATGCATTAGTATTAGTAGCACTAGCAATTGGTGCAACGGTGCTGGAAGCGGAAGTAGCAGCAGAAACAGCTGAACTAGCAATGCTGTTCCCTGCTTGTGAATCAGCGGAGTTAGCGGATGAAGTTGCGCTACTCTTAGCATTGGCATCACTATCAGCAGAACTGGCAACGGCAGCATTAGATGCAGCGGCACTAACAGCAGAAGATGCAACACTGGCAGCCTTATCACCAGCAGCCTTAGCACTAGCAGCAGCATTAGATGCAGCACTAGCAACCGAAGCAGCGGATTGAATCTTAGCAGCAGCTGATGCTGCAGCACTGGCAGCACTAGCGGCAGCTGAACTGTTATTAGCCTTAGCAGCAGATGATTCAGCAGCAGATGCAGATGAGAAGTCAGTATTAGCTGAACTAGCATCGGCATTGGCACTGGATGCAACTGAGTTGGCACTGGATGCAGTGGATGATGCAGAAGATGCATCTTGGGAAGCTGAGCTAGCGTCACTAGCGTTGGACTTAGCAGCACTAGCGGCACTGGATGCGGTGCTAGCATCTGAAGCAAGTGAAGCATCAGATGGATTTGCGGATGCAATCGAAGCAGCATCAGCAGAATCAACGGCAGCGCTATCAGCAGCTGACTTAGCAGCTGAGTTAGCTGAACTTGCGGTTGATGAGTCCTTGTTAGTAGCTGAACTAGCATCACTAGTATCACTAGCTGCGTTAGAAGTAGCAGTTGATGCAGATGGTACTACGGAGTTAGCTGAACTAACCACACTGTTGGCACTGGAAATTCCAGCAGAAACGGCGTTAGATGCGTCAGTAGCAGCATTGGATGCAACTTGAGCAGCACTGGATGCAACTGATTGATCAGAAGCAGCCCGTTGAGCAGCACTAGTAGCGTTTTGGGCAGCGGAGTTCGCAGCGTTAGATGCGCTGTTAGCACTGCTCAAAGCAGTGTCAGCATTAGCAGCAGCAGATTCAGCTTGACTAGCTAATGAGGAAGCATCGTTCCCCTTAGCAGAGGCAGCTTGACTAGCGTATGAACTAGCAGTGGATGCAGCATTTGAAGCAGCAGTTGAAGCAGCTTTAGCACTATCAACGGCAGCGTCAGCAGATGCCTTAGCAGCACTCGCAGCGCTATTAGCGGTCACAGCGTCAGATGATGCTGATGAAGCCACAGCGGATGCGGATGCAATTGCAGATGATGCGCTGGATACAACTGGGTTATCACTGTTGTTACTGTTCAAGCTATTAACTGTAGCAGATGCAGAACTAACGGCACCAGCATCACTGCTAGTAAGTGAGTTAGCAGAACTAGCATCAGCAGATGCCTTGGAAGCAGCATTGGAGTTCAATTGAGCAGAACTGAATGCACTTCCAGCAGCGGTACTGTCTTGACCAGCCTTAGCGGCAGCAGATGCAGCAGCAGATTGGTTGCCACTGTCCAATGCGTTTGATGCAGCGGCAGCAGCGGAACTAGCGTCATTAGCAGCATTCGAAGCAGTTGTACTATCACTATCGATTGCTGCCTTAGCAGAATCGGCAGCCTTACTTGCAGCTTCAGCAGAAGCACTTGCGGAGTTCGCAGCGTTGCTTTCATCAGAAGCTTTGCTTGCGTATGAAGCAGCGTTACTTGCAGCAGTTGAGGCAGCACTGGTGTCCCCTGCCTTAGCAGCATTGCTGGCAGCAGTTGATTGAGCAGCAGCTTGACTGGCAGCATCAGCAGCAGCGGAGTTAGCTGAGCTAGCAGCTGAACTAGCTACAGATGCGGTCGTGCTTGCTGATTGAGCAATTGAGTTTTGGTGAGATGCGTCGGCACTAGCAGCACTAGCAGCGGAGTAAGCACTACTTACAACGGAAGTAGCACTGTTAACGGCACTGTTGCCAGGGTTGTTAGATGCCATTGAAGCAACGGAATCCTTAGCGTCAGATGCGCTAGTCGTAGCTTGTGAGATCGCACTGTTTACGGAGCTTACTACGCTAGCAACTGCTGAAGCACTTTTGGCACTATCAGTTGCGGAGCTGGCAACTGATGGCACGGCACTTGCGGTAGTCGATGCAGCAGTAGAAGCAGCAGCGGCGGACTTGTTAGCAGCGTTTCCACTGTCAACGTTAGCGGTTGCAGCTTCTTCTGCTGACTTAGCAGCGGCGTTAGCACTAGCGGCAGTGGATGAAGCAGTGGAGGCCTTCGCAGATGCAGCACTAGCGTCAGAAGCGGCACTGGATGCATCGGCGTTTGCACTGGATGCGTCGGTAGCAGCAGTTTGGGCACTGTCAGCCTGTTGACTGGCAATGGTAGCTTCGCTTTGGGCAGCTGATGAATCACCCTTGGCAGCGGCTTCACTAGCGGCAGCGGATGCGGAACGAGCAGCTGAAGCGGCACTACTTGCAACGGTGTTGGCACTAGCGGCCTTAGCGTTGTCGGAACTAGCCCGAGTGTTAGCAGAACTAGCAGATGCATTCGCATTGGAGGCATCAGTGCTAGCTGAACTTGCAGCAGCAGATGCAGCACTAGCTACCGAGTTAGCACTGGATACGACCTTGTTATCTGGGTTAGCAGATGCAATGGAAGCGGTCGTACTTGCATATGAAATTGCACTGGAAGCATCACTGCTTGTAGCTGTATTAGAATTAGCAACACTGTCAGCGTCTGAAGCAACTGAGTTAGCGTGTGATGCAGCATTTGAAGCGTCAGAAGAACCACTGGCAGAACCAGTTGCGGCACTCGATGCAGCAATGGATGCTTGGTTAGCTCTATCAACAGCGTTAGAAGCTTCGGTGTTGGCACCTGCGCCAGCATTAGCATTCGCAGAAGCGTCTTGAGCGGCCTTTTGGGCAGCAGCGTTGGCACTGGATGCAACGGATGAAGCAGTGGATGCCTTAGCAGATGCAGCACTGGCGTTAGCAGCAGCTGAAGAAGCATCAGCATTCGCGTTCGATGCGTCAGTAGCAGCACTTTGGGCACTGTCAGCCTGTTGACTAGCAACGGTGGCTGCACTTTGGGCAGCAGATGAATCACCATTGGCAGCAGCTTGACTAGCAGCAGTGGATGCAGAACGAGCTGCAGAAGCAGCGGTACTTGCAACACTGTTAGCATTGGATGCCTTGGCGTTGTCAGAGTCAGCTTGTGACTTGGCAGCGGAAGCGGCGGTGCTAGCATTATCAGCATCACTAGATGCAGATGCAGCAGTGGAAGCAGCTGTGGAAGCAGTGGCAGCGTCACTGGCAACCGCTGTGTTGCTTGGGTTAGAACTAGCTAACTTGGAAGCATCACCAGCGTAAGAAGTAGCAGCTGCAGCATCTGACTTAGTAGCGTTGCTAGAAGCAGTAACGCTATCAACATCGGAGTTAACTGAGTTAGCGTGTGATGCAGCATTAGAAGCATCAGCTGAACCACTGGCAGAACCAGTTGCGGCACTGGATGCGTCAACGGAGGCTTGGTTAGCTCTGTTTACAGCGTTGGATGCATCGGTGTTAGCACCTGATCCAGCGTTTGCATTCGCAGCAGCGGAGGAAGCGGCTTCACTAGCGGCCTTAGCAGCATCTGAGATGACACTGGATGCACTTTCGGCCTTGGATGCAGCGCTTGAACCAGCAGCAGCTTCACTGGCAGCGGAAGCAGATGCAGAAGAAGCAGTTGCATTATCGGTATCGGCAGCCTTTTGGGCATTTTCAGCGGAAGTAGCAGCTTCACTAGCACCAGAAGCATCACCGGCAGAAGCCTTAGAGTGTGCAACGGATGCAGCGGAACTAGCGATCGAAGCTTGGGTGCTGGCATCATTAGCAGCTGAACTAGCATTAGATGCGTATGAACTAGCGGCAGAACTAGCTGAGTTAGCAGCACTGGAGGCATCAGTAGCGTCCTTAGAAGCGGATGCAGCAGTGGATGATGCACTCGTAATTGAAGCAACCGCATTCGAAACAGCTGAGTTGCTTGGGTAAGCACTCTTCAAGCTGTTTGCAGAACTGGATGCATCAGTAATCGAACTAAGTGATTGGGCAGCGGTGCTAGATGCAGAGCTGGCAGCCTTAGAGTAGTCATCAGCTGCAGATGATGCACTGGTAGCCCCACTTGAGGCGTTGGAAGCATCATTAGCAGCGGCAGAAGCGTCACTCTTAGCAGCTGAAGCAGCACTATCGGCAGCAGTCGTGGCCTTATCTCCGTTAGCAGCGTTGGCAGCGTCTTGAGCGGCCTTTTGAGCAGCATCGTTGGCACTCGATGCAACGGATGATGCAGTGGAGGCCTTAGCTGAAGCAGCGCTAGCGTTCGATGCAGCTGAAGAAGCATCGGCATTCGCATTTGAAGCGTCAGTAGCAGCACTTTGCGCACTGGATGCTTGTTGACTGGCAACATCGGCAGCACTTTGAGCAGCGGATGAATTACCATTGGCAGCGGCTTCGCTAGCGGCACTGGATGCAGAACGGGCTGCAGATGCAGCAGTACTTGCAACGATGTTAGCACTGGATGCCTTGGCGTTGTCAGAGTCTGCTTGTGACTTAGCAGCAGCGGCAGTGGAACTAGCACTGTTTGCATCGTTAGATGCGGATGAAGCGACAGCAGCAGCAGATTGGGCAACTGAGTTCGCACTGGATACCACCGTATTATTTGGATTTGCAGATGCAATCGCAGAAGCTGTCCCAGCGTAAGATTGGGCAGATGAATTAGCTAAACTAGTGGCGTTGCTGGAGTTAGAAACATTGGCAACGTCTGAAGCAACTGAGTTAGCGTGGGATGCAGCATTCGAGGCGTCAGCGGATCCATTTGCGGAACCAGTGGCGGCACTGGATGCTTCACTGGAAGCCTTGTCGGCATTATCAACTGCAGTTGAAGCTTCGGCATTAGCGCCTGAACCAGCATTAGTATTCGCAGCAGCGGCACTGGCAGCGGCACTAGCAGCTTGAGCAGCACTAGCAATTGCGGAAGAAGCACTAGATGCCTTTTCAGAGGCAGCCTTTCCAGAAGCAACTTGGGAATCAGCAGCAGTACTTGCAGCTTCGGCAGCACTACTATCGGTTTCAGCAGCGGTTTGAGCAGCTTTAGCAGTTGCGGCAGCTGAACTAGCCAATGAAGTATTCCCAGCGGAGGCAGCGGAGTGTGCAATTACTGCAGCTGAACTAGCAGCCATACTTTGGGCATTAGCATCACTCGCAGCTGTAGAAGCAGCAGCAGCATATGAACTAGCAGCAGCACTGGCGGAGTTAGCATCACTAGAGGCATCAGTGGCGTCCTTAGTAGCAGAACTAACTACCCCAGCAGCACTAGAAATCGTAGCAGCAGCACTGCTTACGGTTGCGTTGCTTGGGTATTGACTCGTCATTGAGCTGATTGAGTTTTGCGCTGAAGCAACTGAGGTTGCTGATTGAGCAGCAGTGCTGGAAGCGGAACTAGTTTCAGCTGAGTAGCTATTTGCAGCCGTATTAGCACTGGAAGCCCCACTGGTAGCGTTGGATGCAGCCTGATTGGCAACGGATGCCGCTTCACTGGCAGCCTTCGCAGCGGAATCAGCAGCGTTCGCAGCAGAATCACCATTTTTAGCAATTGAAGAAGCATTAGCATCAGCAGCTTGAGCAGCAGCGTTGGCACTGGATGCAACTGATGAAGCAGTTGATGCCTTCGCAGAAGCAGCATTGGCGCTATCTGCAGCTGAAGAAGCGTCGGCATTGGCATTCGATGCGTCAGTGGCAGCATTGGATGCTACAACGGCTGCGGAATTAGCAGCACTCGCAGCACTGGATGCGCCAGCTGAATCACCCTTCGCAGCGGCTTCACTGGCAGCGGTTGATTGAGCACGCGCAACGGAAGCAGCGGAACTAGCCGTCGTGTTAGCACTAGCTGCCTTGGCATTGTCAGAGTCAGCTTGTGACTTAGCAGCAGAGGCAGTGGAACTAGCATTATCGGCATCACTAGATGCGGATGCAGCAACAGAAGCAGCAGAACTAGCAACGGAAGCGGCGCTAGAAATGGCTTGATTACCGGAGTTAGCACTAGCAATTGTCTTAGCATCATTAGCATATGAATTAGCGGATGAAGTAGCCAAACTAGTAGCATTGCTTGAATCAGTAACACTGGCAACGGTAGAAGCAACGGAGTTAGCGTGTGATGATGCATTGGAGGCATCAGAAGCACCGTTAGCAGAACCAGTTGCGGCACTGGATGCAGCAATCGAAGCACTGTCGGCACTCTTAACGGCATCACTGGCGTTACTATTAGCAGTTGATCCACCATTTACGTTTGCAGATGCAGCAGATGCAGCAGAGGTTGCGGATTGGGCAGCACTACTAATGGCTGCAGAATCACTAGATGCTCGAGAAGCAGCACTCTTGGCCTTGTCAGCTTCACTGGATGCAGCGTTAGCTTCGGAAGTTGCGTTACTACTATCGGCAGATGCTTGCGCAGCAGCACTTTGCGCAGTGGAGTTAGCAGCACTAGCAGCGTCAGTATTCCCAGCATTGGCAGCGGAACTAGCAGCAGCAGCAGCGGATTTAGCAGTAGCAGCTTGGGCACTAGCATCACTCGCAGCGGCACTTTGGGCGGCAGCGTGTGAACTAGCAGCAGCGCTGGCGGAGTTGGCATCATTGGATGCTGAAGTTGCGTCATTGGCAGCGGAACTAGCAGTCGATGCGGCACTTGAGATGACAGCAGAAGCACTGCTTACGGCAGCGTTACTTGGGTAAGCACTGTTCATGCTGTTTGCAGCACTTTGGGCTGGGGCAATTGAGGATGCAATTGAGGAACCAGCGGCTGCAGAATCAGCACTAGCAACAGATGATGCACTCTTGGCAGCATCGTTAGCACTATTAGCACTGGATGATGGCGTTGCAGCATTAGATGCATCAGCAGAAGCCTTTGATGCAGCGTCTGCAGCGGATTTAGCATCAGCAGTAGCCGATCCAGCGACTGAGGTAATAACATTGTTAGCGGATTGAACCGTAGCGTTAGCAGAAGAAGCGGTGCTTGCAGCAGCCTTACCAGCAGCGGAAGCACTCGAGGCAACTGAGGCTTGTGTGCTGGCATCGGTGTTAGCATCAGATGCATCATTAGCTGCAGTCGAACCAGCAGCGGCAGCAGCAGAAGCAACTGAAACCGCACTGGATGCAGCAGATTGGTTCCCGGCAGCAGCTTCGGACGAAGCAACTACGGATGCAGAACTAGCTGCAATCGCAGCAGAACTAGCAACTGAGTTAGCGCTAGAAGCCTTGGCATTGTCACTATCAACCTTACTCTTGGCATCCTGGGCAGCCGAATTAGCAGCCGATGCAACACTGGCAGCAGAACTAACCGTTGAAGTGGCAGAGGATGCAACACTAGCAGCACTGGAAACGGTACTGTTGCCTGGATTAGCGGAAGCAGCTGATTGAGCAGCACTATTGGCACTCGAGGCAGCGCTGGAATCACCATTAGCATTTGAATTATAAGATGCAGCACTAGAGGCATCTACGGAAGTCGAATTAGCGTGTGAAGATACGTTGGAGGCATCAGAAGCCCCATTTGCAGATCCAGTTGCAGCTGTCGATGCGGCACTAGAGGCATTGGAAGCAATGGAACTAGCATTATCTCCAGCACTCTTAGCGATACTGGTAGCAACTGAACTAGCATTAGCAGCAGCTGAATTAGCTGCAGTAGCAGCGGCACTCGCAGACTTCAAGTTAGCAGCAACCACTGATTCAGCGGAAGAAGCCTTCACGTTGGCAGCAGAAGCGGCGGAAGTGTAGCTGTTCAAATTGCTATCAGCAGTCGATGCATTGGTGCTTGCAGAACCAGCAGCAATTAATGCAGCTTGTGCAGAATCACTATTACCAGCAGAAGCATAACTTTGGGCCGCTGATAATTGAGCAGCAACAGTCGATACGGCAGCAGAAGCTGCAGCGGCAACTGATGATGCGTTACTTTCAGCAGCATCAGCTGAAGCTTTAGCCACTTGGGCATCTGAATTAGCAGCTGAACCAGCAGCGTAAGCGGATGACAAAGTAGCAGAAGCTGAAGTAGCAACTACTTGATCACTCTTAATATCCGCATTAGATGGGTAAAGACTAGCAATGCTGTTAACACTGGTGAAGTCTGAATCCACAGCGGACTTGTTGTTATTGATCGTGCCATCTTCGGAGTTAGCTTGACTAGCTAGTGAATCAGCGCTAGAAGCTTGAGCACTGGTGTAGGCAGAGCTGAGCGCAAAGGCAGCAATTGCAGCACTCATTTCATCAGAAACAGCCTTAGAAGCAGCCAAAGATCCACTGGCGTTGATTGAAGTAACGGCGGAGGATTGGTTGTATGCAGATGCTGCTGCTGCAATAGCTTGAGAAGCATAGCTAGAAACTAAGTTGTTAACTGAGGTTTGGGCGCTTGCTCCTGAAACAGCAGCAAAGCTTTTGGCAGCACTGGAAGCTAAAATAGCGTAAGAACTAGCAGCCGTTGAAGCCGTAAAGGCAGACGCAATTGCACTACTTGCCGCTACACTAGCGGATTTAGCTAATGATGATTGAACGCTAGCATCACTGTTAGCAGCACTAATGGCGGATACAGCAGAGCTGACCGTTGCTGAATAACTAGAATTACTTGCAAATGAACTACTGTTACTTGCAATTGATTGTGCAGAGCTGTTAAAGCTGGAAACCACAGCAGATGCACTGGATGCAACGCTAGAGTATGAAGTCATCCCACTAGCTACTGATTGAGCAGCAGCAGCGTATGAACCGGCACTAACGGATGCAGATTGCGCAGCACTAGTGTATGATCCAGTGTTATCTGGAGCCTGAGCATTCCCAGCGATGGTCCCACTAGTGGTGCTACTGTTATTTACAATTGATGAAGTAGCAGGGTTATGGGTAGTGTTGGTAGCAACCGTACTGCCCCCACTATTAACAATTTCAGCCTGGTTATTAGTAACCCCATATTGAGCGTCAATCTTAACGTCGGTAGGAGTAGCACTGGTTGCGTTTAATGCGCGAGTGTAGGTGTAGGTGTAGGTCCCATCAGAATTAGATGTAAAGTTAGAAACTGGGATTGCAACTGTGTATGCATTCCGATAATCAGAATCAGTAACACTAGAACTTAAGGCAGCTTGATCAGGATCAACTATCATTCCGCTAGCGTTAGTAGCAGCACTAGCTGGATTATCACCAGAACTTGGTGTTTCATCTGTACCATTCTTTGTTACCCGAACGTAAACATATCCATTTGTTGCGTTAACGTTAGCAAGCTCCAACTTAGTTGCTACTGAATAGCCGCTTAGTGCACTACTATTCGTAACTAAATATGGTTGCCCACTGATATAAACGGTTGGAACGGCATGGAATGATAGATATTTATTATTAACGTTATCAAATGAAGTTAACGTACCATCAGCAACTGTCTGCCCAGCTTGGTTCAGAACAGAAATTACGTTTCCACCATTGCTAGATGTGGTATTAATTCTGATCAAGTATTGTGGGTTCTGATCCGTATTACCATCAATTTGACCAATAACGGAATAAGCACTAATTGGCGTAGTAACGAAGAACTTACCGGCACCAGCCTTAGATGAATCATAAGTTAAACCGGTTTTACTTATGATAACGTTACTACCAGGGTTATTGATGGTAACGTTCCCGGAGTTATTAAGTAAGGTCATTGCTGGATTAGTATTAGAACCATCAGCATAGATTAATAAGTTCCCACGGTTTTGAACGTTTAAATTACCAGAAAGGGTAACTAAATCACCACCGATATTATTAGCGCCACTAGTGGTATGAACGTCAAACGTTCCACCATCTTGAACGTTAACATTCCCGGCAATGTAAGTTGGGTTAGTATCATTTTCATTGTAATTATAAACAATGGTAAACTTTCCACCATTGACGCTAACATTTCCACCCTGCTTAACAGCAATCGCATCGGCTAACCGATCACCAGGGGTGATATTTAGGTTGGCATTCTTACTAATGTTAACGTTCCCGGCAACGATCAATCCACGGTTACCACTCTGGCCAGTAACGTTCCCAATGTTATTTTCACCACCAGCTCCATCTGGAACTAAGTTCATGGTAGCTCCTTGGTCAAGGGTTAAATTCCCTCTCAATTCAATATTGTTACCATCTTGGGTTTTACCGTAATAGAAAGAATTAGGAAGCATTTCCATGTTGGTAACTTCGATGTTTTGTTGGTTAGAGTTATCAGTGGTTTGATTAGTTCTAAATGGGCTGGTGTATTGACCTTCACTAATGATACTAACCCCACCATCAATATATAATTGAGGTAAATTAATCCCATAGAACAATTGAGATCCTTCAAAGTTAAGGTTTCTATAGGTTAAAGTCCCTGAAGTTGAATTATAAAGGTTAATTGCCCCATATTCGTTGGTACCATACATCTTAGCAAAGTTTTCCACAGTTAAACTACCGATGTTATATGGGTTTTGATGCATTTGACCAAAATCAACAACGTGATTTTGACCATTAACAACAATGTTAAGGTTTGAATTAGAAGGAGCGGAAGAACCCGCCGAAGTATAGTTATAATCACTAGTAAATCTAATCGTATTCGTTCCACTGTTAGAAAGGGCAAGAAGGGTATCTAAGGTTGCATTAGGAGTGTTGTAAGTAAGGAAGTAATTATTCTGGTTATTAACCTTATTGGCAACATCATTATAACCATACTGGTAGTTATTAGTGGTGCTACTCTTTTGGGCCGTAGTTAAGTTAGTAACCGATTGAATACTTCCAGTTTGTTCGTTATTAATTGCAGCTTGCGCTCCATTGTAGGCCTGGATGTAAGGGTTATTGGTGTTCGTACTGGTATTTAAGACCGTGTAACTACCCTTACCATCGGCCCCGTTCCAACGACCGGTTTCAGCATCATAAGCCCCCTGGCGACCCAGGAAGTAGTCAATGGCGTAGTTATAAGCTAGCGATTGAGTTGGGGCTGCGGTGTTAATTCCAGTCCCAGTCAAAACACCTGCGGTGCCACTGGTAACGTTATTCCCAGAAGTTGCTTCAGCACTATCACTAGGTGAGTTCACAACTTGGGCTGAATTATTACGGTTAACGGAACCACTGGTGTAGCTAGTTTGTTGGCCAAGACCACCAGAGCCATAGATGGCAGAACCTGATTGAGTCCCAGCACTAGCATTTAAGCTATTGTAAGTATTGAATGCATTGATTGTGGCATTGTAACCTTGCACGTAGAACGCATTGCTAGCGTTAAATGAGCCTGCTGAATCGGCAGACTTAGTGTCATCTGGATGCAATGAATTCCAAGCAGCCACGGCCCCAGCATTAGCGGCGTAGTAAGCTTGAACCCCATCAGAAAATCCGCTTGCGCTTTGAGCACTAACGCTAGTTCCAGAAAATGCAGCTGAAGAAGCAGCAGAAAGTCCACTAGCGAATGCTGAACTATATGCACTATAGTCACTAGTAGCAGAAGCGACCGCACTAGCGAGGCTGGAATTACTTCCACTATATGAGTACGTCGATCCATTTGAAGATGCGGTGTATGCAGCAGAATAAGCCGAACTGTAAGCTACTGAATTCGTGTAGCTTGCAATTCCGCTATTATAGTTAGGATCTGAGCTGCTAGCTAGCGTCTTACCAGCTGAAGCTGCAGATGCAGCAGCTGAGAAACCAGCACTGATGGCAGCACTGATTTGAGCTGAGGTCGATGATGGAGTTGTTGAACCATCACCATCACGGAAACTAATTACATCACTGGTAACATCACTAGTCGTTGAGGCTGATGATGAACCTGAATTAGTCGTTGAGCTATTGGAGTCAGCTGAACTAGTGGTAGTAGAGTTAGAAGATGATGCTGTAGCAGCTGAAGCCGCCGAAGCATCATACTCTAAGACCCCTTTGTTATAATTATCATCTGAACTAGCTGGTACTGAAGTACCGTTCTTTTCGGCTAATGAAGCCGCAGCAAAACCAGCACTTTCTTCTGATTTAGCAGAAGCGCTTGCAGAACTAGCAGAGCTATCATCAGCTGATGAACTATTCGTATTATCACTTGACGAAGTAGTTGATTTACTATCCGAACTAGTAGTATCGCTGCTAGCTGAACTAGAAGTCGTTGAGCTGGCACTACTACTTGAAGTGGTTGAGCTATTGCTTGAAGCACTAGCAGAACTAGTCGTACTATCAGAAGCGCTAGTCTTAGATCCAGCATCAGAAGTGCTTTGTTCATCTTCATTAGCTGATCCAGAACCGTATGTAGAGCTAGTATTAGCATCGGCCTTAACAGTGACAGTTCCATGACTCACTGCCGCTGCTCCTCCTAGTAATGAAAGCATGGATAGTGAAACTACTACCCAGTGCTTCTTTACTTTCCGAAGGACTTTTTTATCATTAACTTTATTAAATTGAAATTTATTATAAAGCATGAGGACATCCCCTTTTGCGTCTTTAAATCTATTAGTATAAAAACAATCTATCCATTTGTGGACAGTATCTTATGCTGTTAAGTGTACCACTTATTAGAAATATAATCATTGATTTAGGTTCAAAAAAAAAAGAAATTAAATTGATATTTTTTATCAATTTAATTTCTTTTTTAAACGGGTTAAATAAACTTAACGAACTTTTTGTTACTTGTAATATACTGTCCATTCCCGATATAGAAGCGGGTAATGCCCTTATACTTAACAATTCGCTGCACATTTAGCTTAGTTGATTTCTTAACATAGGTGGAATTATTCCGATCGAACTTAGTTGCGGAATGAATTCTGATCCCCTTATTGTTAATTACTCGAACTTGCTTGGTAGCAGGAGTGCTTTGGTAATAAGTGTTAACAATATACTTCCGATTAGCGGTAATGTAGCCGCTGTACTTAGCAGCTTGATGTCCACTGATCAGTGCTTTGACATAGTAACGAATTAATCCAGATTTGGTCATCACGATCTTTTTGATCCGATATTGAATTGCATTCGTCCGTGAACGTTTAGGGTGTAATACCTTCCGTAAATGAGTGTTGAACGTTGCTCCCTTATAGGAGTAAATCGAATCAGTTGCGTAGATATACTTAGGATGCTTGGCTAACTTAGCGTTGTAAGCCTTAAGGTAACCATCCCGATAACCCTTCGAGCGGTTCTTTAGCGAGCTTAGCGCTAGATAACTACTATTGGCTTTTTGTTTCCCAACGGCTGCTTGGCTTTGATACTTAACATATCCAGCACTAGCACCTAGTGCATACGCCCTTTCGTATTGCGAAGCGTCACTAGCAAGTGCAGTCGGTTGCTTACCATTATAACCAGCCTTGCTTCCGGCTAAATAGCCAGTCCGGCCAGCAACATAAGCACTATCGGTCGCCAGATCGCCATTATTAATTTTCTTTTTAGCATCACTGATACCCTTCAAGAAATTATCGTAATCAGCAGAGGCACTGCTGGTGGCTGAGGAAGTAGTTGACGTTGCTGATGAAGCTGCCGATGACGTTGCCGAAGCGGAACTGGACGCAGCAGTCGAACTTGCTGATGATTGAACAGCTGAACTTTGACTATTGGAGATCAATCCAGCTGCTTGAGCAACGAATCCACTAAGCATCTCAGCAGCCGACTTAGCAACTACAGCAGCACTCACTGCAACACTAGCGGTACTACTTGCTGAATAACTAGCAGCATTGAATGCACTGTACGCACTAGCTGCATCGGCCCCTGCGGAATTAGCAACCGCAGCATATCCCTTGAACGTAGCAGCCAAACTATCACCTAATGAATAACTACCAGCAGCATAAGCACTAGAAGCAGCCAAGTATGCACTGTTAGCATTTGAACGCGCGGTCGTTACTACCATGTTAGCGTTGGATAATGCAGTCGCAGCACTAGCAGCTTGACTAGTGTAAGCGCTGGCCTGACTCGCATTCCGACTAGCAACGATGCTTGCAGAATTAATCGTCAGGTTCAACCCACTAGCTTGACTATTCAAGCTACTTAGTTGGGAGTTAGCAGGATTAGCAGCTGCATATGAGCTAATGCTACCAACCGCCGTGATGGCATAAACTTGATAACTATTGGCTTGTGATGCAGCAACACTGGCAACGGAGGCGTAATTATAAACGCTTGCCGTGGATTGAACTACGGTGGCGTTATAAGCACTTGCCTGGCTCACGGATGAGCTAATTGCAGCACTCGTAACCGCTAATGATTGTAATCCACCATTGGCACTTACCATCGTAGCAATCGCAGTAGCTGATTGGTTCACCTGGGCACTTGCTGAAGCAACTAGGTTAGTGGCCGAAACTGCAGTTAATGCATAGCTAGCAGCAGCTTGGCTGGCATTCGCTGCAGCCTGGCTGTTTTGCAGTGCGATTGCAGCTTGACTTTCAGCACTCACCATTGCCTGATGAGCAGCCTGACTAGCATTCGCAGCATTCACCGTGTCGCCTTGAGCAGCATAGCTGTTGGCAAGCGATGCGTTATTCGCATTCACCTGTGCATAACTACTTGCAGCAGCCTTAGCCACGTTCGCAGCACTAGCAGCTTGACTAGCCTTCATCGTTTCAGCTTGGGCGGCTGAATTAGCGGAAGCGGCATTCACAGCGGCAGTCGAAGCAATTGCTGCTGCAGAACTGATTGCTGAACTGACGGCGCTAATGCCAGGCACTGAAGCGTTCCCACTGGCAACGGCACTGGCTGATGCAGCAACACTGGCAGCTTTTTGCGCACCACTTTGAGCAGTGCTCATTGCACTATTGGCAAGGGAAGCAGACGAACTAGCGTGGTTGCTTACATTGGCAGTCCCACTATAATCTTGGTTCGCCCCAGATGCAGCTACACTAGCAACGGAAGCCGCAGAACTGGCTAATGCAACGTCACTAGTAACGCTTTGCTGCGTCCCACTGGCAACGCTAGCGGCACTAACTGCACTTTGCAATGCAGATTGAGCGTTAGCATTAGCAGCCTTAGCATCATCCGCAGCACGACTGGCACTTTGCGATGCTTGTTGAACATCAGCAAGTGCAGACTGCACAGCAGCAGATGCTGAGGAGGCCGCTGTTTCAGTACTGACTGCCAAACTCGTCATTGTAGAAGCAGTCTGTGGATCAAGGTGATCAGCAGCAGATTGGGCCTTTGCTGCATATGAACTAGCAGCGTCCCGTGCACTGTTTGCGACCTGCGTTTGTTGATCAGCAATTGAACTAGCTGCTGATGCGCTTTGAACAGCAGCACTAGCAACTTGGCTAGCAATAGACGCTTGACTAACGGCTGCATTAACTGCACTAACTGCACTAGCAACTTGAAGGTTGGCTGGATTAGCAGAAAGGACTTGTCCAGCAGAACTGGCAATTGCTGAGATACTTTGTACAGCAGCATCAGCAGTGCTTGCGGCAACGGTGATCGCAGATGACGCGGTTGTGATTGCCTGGCTATCGACCCCAGCTGAATCAGCTGAGTGCGCAGCATTTACAGCGGCTTCGCTTGCCCGTTGCGCACTAACGCTCGCCTTGAATCCATCGGCGATCACATTAGCACTATCGACCGCAGCGGAGGCCTTAACGACGGCCGCGCTGGCATCGATAGCTGCGTTCTTAGCGACTTGAGCAGCACTGGCAGCAGCAGAACTAGCAAGCGAGGCTGCTTGACTATTTGCCCTAGCAGCCGCATTTTGATCAGCAACCGCATTGGCAGCTTGACTAGCAGCAAGGCTGTATTCAGCAGCACTTTGCATGTCACCTTGTGCAGCGTAGCTAATTGCTAGTGAAGCATTATCAGCATTTACCTTAGCAAAACTGCTTGCGGCATCACGAGCGGAGTTAGCAGCACTCGCAGCTGAACTAGCGTTTGTTAATTCACCCTGGGCGGTAGCATTTGCAGCGCTTGCGATTGAATTAGCAGCACTAGCGATTGCTAATGCAGAATCAGCACTTGCTAGCACCTGATCCATGCCAGGTGCTGCCGAGTAAGCAGCAGCAATCGAGTGGACGACGTTATTAAATGAATTAGCAGCTGAGGATGCATGTTCAGTAGTCGTAGCTGCACTACTTGCTAAAGAAGCCGATGAATTGGCGGCATTCGGTTCAGTCGCAGTGCCACTATAATCACGGTTAGCACCCGATGCTGCGGCACTAGCGTCAGCAACGGCGGTACTTGCACGTGCAGTATCACTAGCCACGCTACTGTTCAACGTCCCAGCATGCCCAGCAGCAGCATTGGCATCATCTAATGCTGCGTTGGCAGCTTCAGAGGCTGAGCTAGCAGTTGTCGAGGCACTAGCAGCGGTGCTTAATGCCTGTTCGACAGCGCTACGAGCGGAACTGACCGCTAAGGAGGCAGTCGAAGCCGCATTGGCCTTATCAATGGCAAGGCTAGTGGCAACACTGGCTGCTTCAGGATCAAAGCGTTTAGCAGCATCTGATGCTACGGCTGCATATGAACTAGCGGCATCCCGTGCATCATTGGCGACCTTGGTCTGTTGATCAGCCACCCCACTTGCCGATACAGCTAATGAAGCAGCAGCACTTGCAGCTTGGTTCGCTCCAGTTGCTTGACTCAATGCTGATTTAGCAACGCTAGCAGCACTGGCAACACTCTTGTTGGCTGGATTAGCACTAAGAACTTGATCGACTGAACTAGCAGCAATTGCAACGCTTTGCGTATTGGCTACAGCAGCGTTCGAGGCTGTCGCAATCGCTACTGAAGCATCAGTAATGGCGTTACTGTCGTTACCAGCAGAGCTAGCAGCACTCTTTGCTCTTTCAAAGGCATCCGCAGCCTTTTGTGCACTAGCACTAGCATTGAAGCCATCAGCTAATAGTTGGGCATCACCCAATGCAGAATTAGCACTGGCCACTGCACTCGCAGCGATCATTGCAGCTGCACGTGCGGTACTTGCAAATTGTTCAGCAGCAACACTTGCAGAAGATGCTAACTGCCGATTGTGCTCAGCAATGGTGGCTTGTGATTCCGCAGCATCTGCTGCTTGACGCGCAGCAGTACTATATGAACTAGCGCTTGCGGTCTCGCCTAATGCATTGTAACTATTTGCTAACGAAGCATTATCGGCATTGACCTTTGCAAAGCTGCTGGCAGCATCCCGCGCAGCATTGGCAGCACTAGCAGCCTGACTAGCATGATCTAATTCAGCTTGTGCCCCAGAATTAGCAACACTTACAGCAGCATTGGCTGATTGAACAGCAGCATTGGCAACGCTTGCGGCACTGATTGCTTGATCCATTCCAGAAACGCCTGGATGGTTATTTGCAATCGAGTTTACCGCTGCATTGGTTGCACTAACGGTTGCAGATGCACTAGTGATAACAACAACCGCACTCGCAGCTAAGGAAGCCGATGAACTAGCGTGATTGCTTTGGCTAGCAGTCCCGCTGTAATCGCGGTTCGCAGCGGATGCAGCTGAGGAAGCGGCATTGGCAGCTTCACTAGCTCTTAAAACGTCCTTAGCAATCGCAGCACTGCCGTTACCAGCATTGGTAGCAGCCGTATTCGCACTTTGTAATGCGGCATTAGCAGCTTCATTGGCCGCCTTAGCAGCACTAGCCGCAGCATTCGCATTTTGCAATGCCTGTTCAACATCAGCGCGGGCTGACTTGACAGCTTCTGAAGCCGAGCTAGCAGCAGATTCCATTAATACTGCGTTACTAGTTGCGGCGCTCGCCGTTTCTGGATCGAAGTTCTTAGCAGCTGATTGTGCAATTGCTGCATATGAACTAGCGGCATCCCGTGCATCGTTAGCGGCCTTAGTTTCCTGATCGGCAACGACACTGGCGGATGTAGCGACGACGAACGCAGCACTAGCATTCTGCGTAGCGACACTCGCACTTGCGACCGCTTGGTTGGCAGCACTAACGGCACTAACGACTTGTTGATTGGTTGGGTTCTCAACAAGCAATGCGGCAGCTGAGGAAGCAGCGGTAATCGCACTTTGTTGATCAGCATTAACAGCATTCGAAGCATTGCTAACCGCTGATGATGCAGTCGTGATAGCTTGACTATCATTGCCAGCAGCACTCGCAGCCTGTTCAGCATTGGTAGCTGCTTGAGAAGCCCGTTGTGCACTAGTATTAGCATTGAAGCCATCTGCGAGGAGCTTTGCATCACTAACCGCTGAATTAGCGCTATTAGCTGCAGCACTGGCATTTGAAGCAGCTATCACTGCAGCTTGGGCGGCACTTTCAGCAGCCGAACTAGCAATAGATGCAGCTTGACTGTTCGCCTTAGCAATCGCAGCCTGTTCGGCAGCACTGTTAGCAGCTAAACTAGCGGCTTGACTGTGAACAGTTGCACTATCAGAGTTCCCAGTAGCAGCGTAGCTGATTGCAAGGGATGCATTCTCAGCATTCACCTGTGCAAAACTACTTGCCGCATCGCGAGCTGAATCAGCAGCACTCGCAGCTTGGCTCGCATTGGCTAATTCAGATTGGGCAGTTGATTGGGCAGCATTAGCTGTCGCATTTGCGGAGCTTGCGACTGATAATGCGTTTGCAACGTTTTGAATTGCCTGATCCATTCCGGCAATCCCAGGATGCTTAGCAGCAATTGAGTTCACAGCATCATTAGCTGAGTTCGCAATGGTATTTGCACTCGCAGCCGTATTCGCAGCACTCGTTGCTAATGAAACTGATGAACTGACATTATTAGGTTCGGTTGCCGTCCCACTGTAGTCACGGTTGGCAGCAGAAGCAGCAGAACTGGCATCTGCAGCGGCGGCGCTTGCCCGAGCAGTATCGCTAGCCACACTGCTGGTGAGCGTCCCAGCATGCCCAGCGGCAGAGTTGGCAGCATCTAGCGCCGTCTTAGCAGCTTCGGATGCACTGATGGCAGCGAGTGAAGCGGCAGCTGCACTTTGCAATGCTTGTTCTACATCAACTCGAGCAGCACTGGCAGCCACGGCAGCTGAATTAGCGGCGGATTCCATTGCCACTGCATTACTGGTAGCAACGCTTGCGGTTTCTGGATCGAAGTGCTTAGCAGCCGATGATGCTAATGCTGCATATGAACTAGCAGCATCGCGTGCATCGTTCGCCACCTTGGTTTGTTGATCAGCAACCACGTTAGCGGATGAAGCAATCACGGTCGCAGCACTAGCTGATTGCGTTGCAGCATTCGCCTGAACAGTTGCGGAACTAGCAGCACTAGCGGCACTAATTACCGCTTGGTTCGTTGGATTAGCAGAAAGGACCTTATCAACCGCAGATGAGGCAGCGGCAACGCTTTGTGCATTATCCAAAGCAACGTTCGATGCTGTGTCGATCGCAACGGAATCACTATTAATGGCCTGTTGGTCATCTTGTGCCGCACTAGCAGCCTTAGCAGCATTTTCAGCGGCTGTGGCAGCACGTTGGGCACTGGAACCAGCATTGAAACCGTCAGCAAGTAATTGTGCATCGCTACGAGCTGCGTTAGCGCTACCAATTGCATCTGAAGCAGCAACTGCAGCCGCACTGGCAAGGTTCGCATACCCTTCAGCAGCAACACTTGCAGATGATGCTAACTGACTGTTGGAATTAGCGATGGTTGCTTGGGCCGCAGCTGAATCAGCGGCTTGACTAGCAGCTTGACTGTAAGCAGCTGCACTGCTGGTGTTGCCCTGCGTTGCATAACTATTAGCAAGTTCGGCGTTGTCAGCATTGACCTTTGCAAAACTGCTTGCCAAGTCGCGAGCCACATTGGCTGCACTAGCAGCTTGACTAGCATTATCTAATTCATTCTGAGCAGCAGCAGTGGCAGATTTAGCAGTGCTATTCGCGGATTGGGCAACGGAATTTGCAACGCTGGCGTTACTTAATGCCGTAGCCATTCCTGAAATTCCAGGGTTAGCACTCGCAATTGAGCTCACCGCACTGTTAGCGGCACTGGTAACCGTCGCTGCACTATCAGTTATCAAAGCAGCGCTGGTTGCTAATGAGACCGACGAACTGGCATGGTTGCTTTCGGTCGCAGTCCCACTGTAATCACGGTTAGCACCTGATGCAGCAATCGCAGCGTCGTTTTGAGCAGCACTGGCTTTTGCCACATCCTTAGCAATGGCAGCACTAGTGTCACCAGCGGCTGCAACAGCTTCACTGGCAGCTTGTAATGCATTGTTGGCGGCGGAATTGGCGGCAGCAGCATTATTAGCAGCAGCATTGGCGCTTTGTAAAGCCTGTTCCGCATTCGCCCGCGCAGCCTTCACTGCATCGGAAGCAGAACTAGCGGCTGTTTCTTGTTCAACCGCAAGACTGGTCATTGCAGATGCCGTTTCTGGATCGTTGTTATTAGCAGCTGATGAAGCAATGGCTGCGTATGAACTAGCAGCATCGCGCGCATCGTTAGCCGCCTTAGTTTGTTGATCGGCGACCTGGCTGGCTGCACTAGCAGTTGCAGCGGCTTGGTGAGCAGCTTCGCTTGCGGCCGTAGCTTGACTGACCGCTTGGTTAGCTTCAGCAGCAGCACTAACTACGTTTTGGTTTTGTTGATTATCAGCTAGGATTTGCGCTACTGATGAGGCCGTGGCAATCGCACTTTGCTTAGCAGCATCAACAGCATTGGAAGCCGTATTCACTGCAGAAGATGCATCGGTAATTGCTTGACTATCAGTTGCAGCAGAGCTAGCGGCCTGCTTAGCATTTTCAGCAGCTTCGCTTGCCCGTTGTGCACTGGTGCTAGCGTTAAAGCCATCCGCTAATAGTTGGGCATCACCAGCTGCGGAGGTCGCCTGAACAACAGCAGCACTGGCTGCAGAAGCAGCATCGGTGGCAATCTTAGCATAGCTTTCAGCGGCAACACTAGCGGATGAAGCATTCGTGCTTTGTTGCTTAGCAATCGTTGCTTGAGCAGCAGCAGAATCAGCGGCCTGACTCGCAGCTAAGCTATAGGCACTCACTTCATCAATATTACCAACCGCAGCATAGCTTTTGGCAAGCGCAGCATTATCGGCATTGACCTGTGCAAAGCTACTTGCTGCATCCCGCGCCACATTGGCAGCACTAGCGGCTTGACTAGCAGTTACTAGGGCTGATTGAACAGCGGAGTTAGCACCATTCGCTACGTCATTGGCGGAACTAGCGACGCTGTTAGCAGCAGTGGCTGCGCTGACCGCACTACTCATTCCTGAAACGGATGGGTGCGCAGTGGCCAGCGAGTTAACTACACTAAGCGCAGAACTAGTGGTAGCAGCAGCGCTGTTCGTAACAACGACGGCACTACTTGCTAATTCAGCGGATGAGCTAGCGTTATTGCTTTCGGTCGCAGTCCCACTGTAATCGCGATTAGCACCAGAAGCAGCACTGGCAGCATCATTCACAGCCGCGCTGGCTCTGGCAACGTTCTTGTCAATCGTTGCGTTGTTATTGAAAGCATCAGCTGCAGCATCTTGGGCAGCCTGCAATGCGTTATTTGCAGCGGTTTTCGCATCATTTGCAGCAGAATTAGCAGCATTCGCGCTTTGTAGTGCCTGTTCAGCATCTGCCCGCGCAGATTTAACCGCATCGGAAGCAGATGATGCAGCCGTTTCTTGGACAATGGCGTTGCTAGTGGCTACGCTGGCCGTTTCTGGATCGAAGTTCTTAGCAGCGGATGCGGCAACGGCGGCATATGAACTAGCGGCATCGCGTGCGTCGTTAGCAACCTGCGTTTGTTGATCGGCAACTTGACTAGCGGCACTCGCGTTAGCAGCAGCAATGCTAGCGGCTTGGGTGGCATCACTGGCTTGAATAGCGGCTTGGTGTGCTGCGGAAGCGGCACTAATGATATTTTTGTTCTCTGGATTATTAGCTTGCAGATTGGCAGCTGATGCAGCAGCGGCGCTGGCGCTTTGCTTAGCAATGTCAGCAGCAGTATAAGCCATATCGACAGCTGATGAGACATTAGTAATCGCTTGACTATCGGTCGCAGCTGATGCAGCAGCTTGCTTAGCATTTTCAGCGGCTTCGGAAGCCCGTTGTGCACTCGCACTGGCGTTAAAGCCATTTGCTAATAGGTTGGCATCGTCAACTGCAGAACTAGCCATCGAAAAGGCGATATTTGCTTGAGTTACAGCAAATTTGGCTTGATTAGCATAACTTTCAGCAGCCATGCTAGCGGAGAAAGCAATCGCACTTTGGTCGTTCGCACTAGTAGCCTGAGTGGCAGCTGAATCAGCAGCAACGCTGGCGGCTTGACTGTAGAAGTTAGCACTATCAACGTTCCCCTCATTCGCAAAGCTATTGGCTAAGAATGCATTGGCAGCGTTAACTTGTGCATAGCTGGCCACGGCATCGCGCGCCACGTTAGCAGCACTAGCAGCTTGACTCGCTTTGACTAATTCAGCTTGGGCAGCGGAGTTAGCAGCACTGGCAGTCTGGTTTGCAGCACTCGCAGTGGCATCAGCAGAACCAGCATTCATGATTGCAGAGTTCATTCCAGAAAGCCCCGCATGTTGAGCGGCAATCGAGTTGATTGCACTAACGGCAGAACTAGTGGTTTCAGCAACACTGGCAGTGAATGAAGCCGCACTACTTGCAATCAAGGCCGATGAACTAGCATTTTGGCTTTGAATTTCGGCACCATTGTAATTACGGTTGGCACCAGCAGCAGCAGAGCTGGCATCAATAGCTGCATTGCTTATCCGTGCGATATCGTTAGCAACTCCCGCACTCGTAGCATTGACCTGGTCAACAGCCGATTGGGCTGCTTGAGTTGCCTGAGCAGTCGCACTATTTGCAGCACTGGCAGCTTGGACAGCTTGGCTGACGTTTTGTGCGGCCGCTTCAGCAGCTGCACGCGCAGATTGAACAGCAACAGAAGCTGATTGGGCAGCCTGTTCTTGGGTAATCGCAAGGCTATTCAAGTAATCAGCAGTCACAGGGTCATGGTCTAAGGCCGCGGATTGAGCCAATGAAGCATAGCTACTTGCCTGTTCCTTAGCAGCTTGGGCCGCTTGATTCTGTTGATCAGCAACGGAACTAGCGCTTTGGAACGTGCTTTGTGCGTCGGTGGCAGCTTGACTGGCAGCTACTGCTTGACTAGCAGCTGAATTAGCAGCTGAAGCAGCACTGGCAAGCGAACTGTTCTGCGAATGTGCAGCAAATAATTGGTTGGCCTCATCGGCAACGCTGGCAGCTTGGATCGCGTTAACTGAAGCCGCACTAGATGCAGTATCGACCCCACTAGCTGTGCTTACCACTGCTTGGTTATCAGCGTTGGCACCACTAGCGGCGATCGATGCATTCTGAGCCGCTTCGTTCGCCCGTTGCGCACTTGATCCAGCATTAAAGTCATTTACCAGCGATTGAGCCGCACTAGATGCACTGGCAGCATATTGAGCAGCGCTAGCGGCACTGATTGATGCACTCAGAGCATCTCGTGCATAACTGGAAGCAGCTTCACTGGCAGATGATGCCAATATACTATTTTCTTTGGCAGCGGATGCAAAGTTAGCAACGTCAACGGCAGCTTGACTAGCAGCCTGACTGTACTTCGTCGCATTTTCCACATCCCCAAGCGCAGCATAACTATTGGCTAATGAAGCGTTACTTGAGTTAACAGCAGCGGCACTCAATGCACCATCACGAGCAACATTGGCGGCAGAAGCAGCAACACTCGCCTTCGCCAATTCAGCTTGAGCACTAGCGTTTGCAACACTAGCAGTCGAACTAGCAACACTAGCATCGTTGGCAGCCTGAACGGCAGTGCTAACGGCACTGCTTACTCCTGAAACGTCGGAAGCGCTACTCATTAATTGCTCTGCACCATTTGCAGCAGCACTGGCAGCTTGGTTTGCACTTGCAGCATCATTTGCCACACTATTTGCAAGTGAGGCGGATGAACTAGCGTGACTACTTTCGCTGCTAGTCCCACTGTAATCACGGTTGGCACCAGCGGCATCAGCTTCAGCATCTTCAGCGGCATTGGTTGCTTTTTCAATATCACTTGCGACACCAGAATTAGTAGCACTCGCTTGTTGAGCAGCATTAATGGCATCGGTTGTGGCCTTATTGGCGGCATCAGTAGCAACACTGGCGGCATTCGATGCATCAGCAGCGGATTGGGCAGCCTTTTGCGCATCTGACAACGCAGCCTTAACCGCATCAGAGGCAGTCGAAGCGACTTGTTCTTGAGCAATCGCTGAACTGGTCATTTCTGCAGCCGTCTTTGGATCGTGGTTATTAGCAGCCGATTGAGCCAAGTCAGCAAAGCTCTTAGCAGCAGAACTAGCTTGGTTGGCGATTGAGATTTGTTGATCAGCGGTAGTACTTGCTGATTGAGCCAATGAATATGCAGAATTAGCAGCAGAACTAGCGGCAACGGCCTGACTAGCAGCAACGGAAGCAGCACTCGAAGCGACTGCGACAGATTGGTTTTGCGGGTTGGCAACCACCAGGTCGAACGCCTTGCTAGAAGCCATTAGAGCATCCATGGCAGTACTATTAGCAGCACTGGATGCAACACTCGCATTATCATTTGCCGTGGTGATTGCTTGACTATCGGTCGCAGCTGAACTAGCAGCCTGCTTAGCATTTTCAGCAGCTTCAGATGCCCGTTGCGCACTGGAACCAGCGTTAAAGTCATCAACTAATGATTGAGCAGCCTTGACCGCATTTGATGCATCGTTAGCAGCATCAGCAGCGGCACTGGAGGCATCTTTAGCAGTTTGGGCATAACTAGCAGCAGCTGAGCTAGCATTAGCGGCAGCTTCACTGTGATCCTTAGCAATCGAAGCTTGGGTTTCGGCAGCACTAGCGAAAGCATTCGCAGCCTGACTATACTTAGCAGCGTTCTCAACATCCCCAAGCGCCGCATAACTATTTGCCAATGAAGCGTTCGATGCATTAGCAGCAGCGGCAGCAATCGCGCTATCACGTGCAGCATCGGCATCGCTGGCAGCTTGCTTGGCCTTGGCCAATTCAGATTGGGCACTAGCATTAGCTTCACTCACAGCGGAATTAGCAGCACTAGTCTTAGCATATGCTTCGCTGGCAGCACTGATGGCCGAGTTCATTGATGGAACGTTTGAATTTTGCGCAGCAATGCTACTTACCGCATCGACTGCTTGGCTGGCAATTTGGTTGGCAGAACTAACCGCTACAGAAGCACTACTTGCTAATGAAGCCGATGAACTAGCATGCGCACTTTCGGTTGCTGTCCCACTATAATCGCGGTTGGCACCAGAAGCAGCGGCGCTCGCATCAACGACGGCATTCGAAGCTCTTGCAACATCATTAGCCACGTTTTTATTCGTATCACCAGCAGTATTAGCAGCACTTATGGCAGCATTGAGCTGGTTAGTTGCTTCACTAGCGGCAGATTGGGCAGCGGAATTAGCAGCACTGGCGTCCTTTGCAGCTTGATCAGCAGTCTCAAGAGCAGCACTGGCAGCGCTGGATGCTTGGTTCGCTAGGTCGGCTTGGGCAACGGCAGCACTGGCCAATTCAGCGGCGGTGGCTGAATCGTGATTATTTGCTGCGGATTGAGCTTGACTAGCCAACGAGTTCGCAGCACTGAATGCAGAATTAGCGATACTGGATTGTTGGTTCACGGTATCGTTAGCTGCACTGATCCGATCGTTAGCAGAACTGATCGTCTGTGCAGCAGAACTAGCCAATGCACTAGCTGAATCGGCAGCACTGGCGGCACTGACTACGGAACTATTATTTGGATTGTTAGAACGAAGCGTATCGGCTTGACTAGCGATAAGTGAGGTACTGTTGCTGTTCAACGAAGTGGTTTGCGCATTATTGGAAACTGCTTGACCATCGGCAGCCACCGCCCCACTGTTATCGGCAACCGCTTGGCTAGCTTGACTAGCTTCCTGGGCGGCATTCGATGCTCGTTTGGCACTTTGATCAGCATCGGCAGAGGCAGCCAGGTCTTGAGCCTGTTCAGCCGCACTTAACGCATTACTCTTGGCAACACTGGCGGCACTGTTGAACCCACTGGCCGCACTAGCATGGTCGTTAGCAGCATTACTGTGGTTCACAGCATCTTGACTCGCTTGACTAGCTGCTTGGGCCGCTTCAACGGCACTGTTAGCAGCTGCGCTGGCGGCTAAGCTGTACAGGTTCGCATTTTCACTATCCCCTTGGTTAGCAGCATCAACGGCAGCAGCAGCCGCTTCGGAAGCAGCAACGGCGTAGGAACTAGCATTGCTGTTGGCAGCACTGGCTGTAGCGTTCGCACTCGCTGCAAGGTTCGCTTCGGATTCAGCAGCTTGGTGGGCAGCGTTAGCAGAATTTGCGGCACTCGCTGCGGCTTGGTCAGCGGCACTAGCAGCTTGAAGGGCCGCACTCATTCCAGAAACCTCACCATGTTTAGCGACCACTTCGGACGCAGCAACAGCTTGGTTGTAGGCATCATGAGCAACACTGGCACTTTGGGATGCAGCAGAATCGGCTTGGCTCGCACTTAATGAAGCCGCACTCGTTGCATTCGCAGCTGAGTTGGCACCGTTATTAGCAGCGCTAGCTTGACTCGCAGCACTGGCAGCCAATTCGTTATTGGCGTTGGCTTGATTGATCGTGGCACTGGCTGATTCGGCAGCACTTACAGCAGTTGAATTAGCGACACTGGCGATTGCAGCCTGTTGACTAGCTTGGTTGGCTAATTCGACCGCAGCATTGGAAGCGTTTGCGGCACTATCAGCAGCAGATTTGGCCTGGTTAGCTTGTTGGCTAGCGACTTGGTTGGCGCTACTTGCTTGATCGGCTAATGATGCCGCAGCAGATTTGTCGGCTTGCTTAGCAGCAGAACTGGCCTGTGCTGCAAAATCATTCGCAACCGAAGCAGCGGAACTAGCCTGTTGAGCAGCATTAGATGCCGATGCACTGGCTGAGTTGGCAATTGCGGATTGAGCATTAGCACTACTGATCAATTGATCAATGGCTTGACTCGCCGAATTAGCAACTGAAGCAGCGGAACTAATGACCGTATTTTGCGAGTAACTGGCAGCTTGAGCGGCGGCTTCGGCAGCAGCAGTTGAAGCGGCTTGTGAAAAGCCACTCGTCTTCGCATTCGTTTCATCAGTGGCCTTCGAATCATTTTGGGCCGCGGATGCATACCGATCAGCGTCGACTACGGTCGCATTCGCTTGACTCGCAGCTGAAGAAGCCCGATCACCATTTTGACTGGCATCGATCGAACCTGCTAATGATTGTGCAGCTTGGGCGGCAGATTGAGCGGTTGAATTGGCTTGACTGGCAGCGGTACTAGCTTGAATGACTTGATCAGCCTGTTGACTAGCAACGACACTCGCAGAGTTGACCGTGCTCAACGCGGTGCTAGCGGCACTCGCAGCTGAATTGGCAGCTGCGGTATTTTGCTTAGCGGTATTGCTGAATTGATCAGCAGTCGATTGATCACCTGCTTGAGCGGCGCTAATGGCCTGACTAGCAGCACTAGATGCATCATTGTAGTATTTCGCTGCATCTTGAGCCGCGGTGCTAGCGGTGTTATTAGCAGCGCTGGCAACCTGGTTGGCACTATTAGCGAGGCTCGCAGCAGCATCAGCCTGACTTGCGGCCTCAGAAGCAGCACTCGCGGCACTGGCAGCAGTTGAATTAGCATTGCTAATGCCAGCATCGCTGTAACTGTTGGCAACTGCACTCGCCACCTTAGCAGCTTGGGATGCTGCTTCAGCAGAAGTAGCAGCATCACTGGCATTCAAGGCGGCAGAATTAACAGCGTTGCTGGTTGCGGTAAATGATTGTCCCGCTTGATCTGCTTGGGCGGAAGCTTGTGAATTGGCCGTCGATGCAGTATTGACATCATTATTGACCCCATCAGACGTCTGGTTAGCGGAATCAGCGGCAGCACTGGCGGTGTTATAGGCACTTTGCGCCAATGCGGACGCTGCATCGGCAGCATTCGAAGCTGCGATCGCCTTACTTGCGGCGGCATCAGCATCACTTGCGGCTTGGCTAGCGGCTGCGATTGAACGATTTGCTTCGTTAGCGTATTGGCTGGCTTGATCGGCAAAATTAGCGGCGGCACTAGGATCGTTGTTCAAGGCGGCAGAACTAGCCTGTTGCGCTAGCGAATCGGCAATTTCAGCATTTGAAACCGCCAATGAAGTCGCTTCGGCAGCCTTACTATTGGCGTTACTTGCCGCAATCGTCGCTGCGTTTTTATCATCCTTTGCTGCGCTCGCCTGGGCAGTAGCCTCACTAGCAGCCTGGGCAGCACTGGAAATCGTTGCATTGCTTGGGTAATTAGAAAGTAGGTCGGCCACTGAGCCATTGGTCTGGACCACACTATCAATCACTGGTTGCATATCACTAGCCGTATCGTTGGTCAGTGAAGTCGAACTATCGGCTTGACTACGGTAGCTATCAGTCACGGTAGCGTTGCTGTGAGCGGCATTGGCAGCGTTACTTGCCCGATCCTTGCTTTCGTTAGCATTGGCGGACCCGGCTGCTGACTGGGCGGATTGAGTCGCGTTGCTCATCGCTCGAGCAGCCTGGCTTAATTGATCCGCTGCAGAAGCTGCTTGGGCCGCATAACTAGATGCAGCTTGGCTCGCATTCGCTGCTACACTCGATGCCGTTTGCACAGCGTTCGAAGCACTAGCGGCGGAATCGGCAGCTTGACTTGCAGCAATACTAAATGCAGTGGCATTGGAGTTATCACCAGCTAATGCAGCTGAAGTCGCGGCATCCGCATTCGATGAAGCCACCGCCGCGTACGAATTAGCGTCGTCTTGGGCAAATTCTGCCGCATCGGTAGCGGATTCGGCCGCGTTCAATGCTGAGGTCGCATTACTGTTGGCAACTGAAACTGTATTTGCAGCTTGACTAGCCATTTCAGCATTACTATTTACGATCGATGCATATGAACTCATCGCTGGGATGTCATATTTAGCTGCATCACTTACCACGCTTTGCATATTTGAGACGGCTTGGCTGGCAATTAAGGACCCGTTGCTAGCGGCAACGACGGCTTGACTCGCCTTGTCACTATCACTTGCGGTCGATAGATTGTTATTTGCCGCATTATTAGCGGTATCGGTTGCCCCATCAGCAGCAACTGATGCCCGTTGTGCATCGGCATTCGCACTGTTATTTAGATTGTTGATTACATCTACTGCCGAGTTGATTGCTTGATTGGCATTTTGAGCTTGTTCGGCAGCTTGACTAGCAACCGTCGAAGCCGAGTTCGCCTGTTCGGCAGCAGTATTAGCAGCATTAGTGGCTTCACTTGCCAGGTTCGCAGCTTGTTCGGCACTTAGTTGAGCAGCGGAAGCTTGATCGGCAGCACTAGCGGCACCAGAAAGATCCCCCTTGCTAGCAGCTTCACTGGCTTGACTAAGGTATCCATTGGCTTGTGAAGCATTCGAAGCCGCAATAGATGCTTGATACGATGCACTATCCTTAGCAACAGATGCAGCTGAACTAGCGGCAGCGGCACTTTGTTGGGCACTACTTGCTACACTAGCAGCGGAGTCAGCAATAGAAGCATTACTACTAATCGCACTGTGGTTTGGATATTGACTAGCAATGCTTGTGGCTTGATTAGCAGCATTAGATGCAACGGCATTGTCAGAAGTAGCACTATCAAAGGCAGCACTGGCCTTCTGGGATGCAATCGTGGCAGCATCGACATCGTTGCTGGCTTGGATGGACTGATCGAATGCTTGTGAAACAGCATCTGAAGCCCGTTTGACACTTGCTTCAGCATCAGCAGAGGCGGCAATCGAGTTAGCATCGTTGATTGCTTTGTTCGCAGCGGCACTGGCAGCATCAGCAACTGCAGACTGGGCATTGGCACTTTGCGTTAAATCGTTGATCACCGCACTTGCGCTGCTAGCTAGGATTTGCGCAGCGGAGGCTGAATTAAAGGCACTGGCGGCACTATCAGCATTTTGCTTGGCAACTGAACTAGCAGTTTGAGCAGCGGAGAGATCCCCACTGGCGTTAGCGGAAAGCGCTGCAGAAGCGGCACTCGAAGCCAATGAAGCGTATTCAGCGGCTGCTGATTGTGCTTGGCTAGCGTTAGCATTAGCGGTACTCATTTGCGCAGTGGCGGATTCAACCCCACTATTGGCACTAGCGATGGCGGCAGAGGCCGAACTAGCGGCACTTTGAGCACTCGTAATTGCGGAAGCAGCACTGGAGATTCCAGCATGATCGCTGGAACCAGCGTTAGCAGCCATTGATGAAGCAGCTTGAATTGCACTTGCCGCACTATCGATGTTGGTAACGGCACTAGAGGCCGCTTGGCTGTTAGCAGCTACTTGGTCGGCTGAACTTTGGGCGGTATTAGATGCCGTTTGCACCGCAGTGTTATTATCTGAAGCGGCGTTCGCAGCGGAACTGGCCCGATCAGCATCACTGTTAACACCACTTACCAATCCATCAGCAGCAATCGCAGCGGAGTTGATTGCAGAACTAGCTGCATTGATCAATTCAGCAGCCGATTGAGCAACGGCAAGGTCACTGTTGGCTCGCGTAGCAGCACTCGACGCTGCAACATCAGCGTTACTTGCATCGATTGCAGCTTGGCTAGCTAGCTTTTCAGCGGCAGCAGCGGAGTTTGCAGCCGTTGCGGCGGTGTCCGGATCACTGTTCGAAGCGGCAGCACTAGCAGCAGCGTAGTAACTTTGTGCATCGATCAATGCCTGACTCGCAACGCTAGCGGCGGAATCAACAGTTGACTTAGCGGCCGCGGCAGCAGAGCTAGCGATGCTAGCATCATTATTCGCCCAACTAGTTTGAGCAACGGCATTACTGATTACCGTGGCGGCAGAATTGATAATTGGGTTATTGGAATATTGACCTGCCTGAGTGTTAGCAGCCGTCGCATTTGAACTAACGGCCGTGTTAATTGAATCGGTAGCAGAACTAGCTGAACTAGCGTTAGTGGAATTGTTAGCAGCATCGTTAACATTAACGTTGATTGCTGAACTGGCCTTATCAACTGAATTAACAGCGTTACTTGCCCGCTTAGCACTAAGTGAGGCGTCTGCAAATGCTGCGATTGATTGAGCATCATCGGCAGCCGCACTCGCAATCGTGGCGTTATCAACTGCCGTTTGATATGCAGAGTTAGCAGCTGATTCAGCATCAAAGGCACTCTGGGTGGCTTGAGAAGCTGCTTGGTAGGCACTGGAAGCCCCATTTGAAGCAACTTCTGCAGAATCAGCAGCCGCCTTAGCAGCATTACTATAAGCACTCGCAGCCGCACTGTCACCATTGTTAGCGGCACTGATTGCTGCAGCAGCGGCACTAGATGCATCGTTAGCATAGCTAGTTGCATCGGTGCTAAAGTTCTGGGCAGCTTGGGCAGCACTACTTGCAAGCGTGGATGCCTTTTGGGTCTCTTGATTAGCTGAATTAGCAATTGAAGCAGCGATTGAAGCCTGTTCGGATGCACTGGAAGCCTTCGCAGAGGCGGAGCTCATCCCAGAAGCATCTGAGTACTTGGATGCAGCCGCGCTGGCAATTGAGTTGGCTTCACTAGCGGCACTCGATGCCTCCCGCGCTTGTTGAGCAGCTTCGTCAGCATTGCTAGCGGCAACACTGGCGGTGTTATTTGCGGAGGAAGCGGAGGTGCTATCACTATTAGCGTTGTTAGCATCGACCTTCGCGGATGCGGCAGCACTCGAGGCGCGGTTCGCATCGCTGGTGACGTTGCTTGCGCCATCGGCAAGTGCGTTCACAATCGATTGGGCAACTGAGCTGGCACTAAGCGCCGCATCGGTAGCCGCACTGATCGTTGCAGCAGCCCCACTCGCTACTGAGGCAGCATTACTGCCATTCGCTAGGGCTTCATCTGCATTATTTTTAGCTTCTGATACCCTCGAATTAGCGCTATCAGCATCCTTCGCTGCATTCGCCGCAGCTTGGGCATAACTATTTCCATCAGCAAATTGCGAATTAGCGTATGCTTGCGAAGCTGCTTGACTTGCGGCAGCAGCAGCACTATTGGCAGAATTTGCGATCGAATTTTGGTAGCTAGCGGCATTCGTGGCTGAATCAACGATCGATTTGGCGATTGAAGCCTGTTGACTAGCTGATTGAGCGATCACACTGGCGCTGCTTGCAGTTGAATAAGCCTCGCTGGCAGTTTGGGCAGCGTTGCTTAATGCTGGATTATTGGAGTAGCTGCTAAAGTGTGATTGAACCTCACTATTAGCACTGGATGCAACGCTTGTCGATCCGGTGGCTGTTGAATTAGCAGCACTAGCGGTTTGTGAATATTGGTTCGCGGAATCAACGGCACTGCTAATCAATGAGTTAGCAATTGAATTCGTTTGCGCTGCATTGGATGAAGCCGCACTTGATGCAACGCTAGCGGCACTATTTCCAGATTGAACATCATTGTTAGCACTGGAAACAAAGCTATTCAATTCACTGGCGGTTTGTTCAGCAGAATGAGCCGCTGAAATGGCGTTTGAAGCAACTACTTGAGCTGAACTAGCTTGACTGGTAGCACTAGATGCTACTTGAGCTGCAGAACTAGCGGTATTGCTAGCATCGATTGCTGCTTGGACGGCAGAACTAGCAACATTCGCAGCTGATTCGGCAGCGGCAGCATGGGCGGAAGCAGCATTACTATCGCCATTAGCAACTGCTTGAGACGTTGCAGCGTGTTCACTAGCCGCAACGGAAGCAGCGGAACTAGCGATTGCATCTGCTGATTTAGCAACATCAGCGGCAGAACTGGCAGTCGAGTAAGCATTTGAAGCATTCCCAGAAGCCTGACTGGCAGCCGTTGAAGCCGCCTGGGCATCTTGGTTCGCCGAACTAGCAACGCTAGCGGCAGAGGCAATCTCTGAATTGCCAGGATTATTAGAAGCAAAGTTCCCCGCATTTTCAGCTGCGGTGGAGGCTTCGGATGCAAAGGCGCTGGTTGCACTGTTGGCAGCACTAGCTTGACTGTTCAATTGGTTCGCAGAGCTAGCATTTTGACTCGCACCTGGGATTGATCCAGAACCGTTAGTTGCCTGACTAGCGGCACTGGCAGCGTTCGAGGCTGCATCGGTAGCGGAAGAAGCCTTATTACTATCACTGTTCAAGCCATCTGCAATTGCTTGTGATGCCGCACTGGCAGCATTCGATGCAGCTTGTGCAGCAGAACTCATAATCACGTTTTGATTCTGGGCCTCTTGTGCTGCACTAGTGGCAGTTTGGGCTGCAGAATTGATCTTATCGACAGCGGATTGGACTTGGCCCGCTGCTGAACTAGCGGCATTAGAAGCAGCTTCGGCATTCGATGCGGCAATCGATGCGCCAGATTGATCGCCTCGATCAGCAGCTTGTGAAGCAGCAGCAGCATAAGATGAGGCGTTGCTGGTGGCTTGACTAAGGGCAGCATTCGCTTCATCAGCAGCTTGACTTGCAGCAATGGCGTCTTGGCTAGCTTGGTTAGCAGCACTGGATGCTTCTAACGCCTTGGCAGAGGCACTTGCAGTGTCAATTGCGGCATTACTAATGGCTGCAGAAGCACTCGCAACTGATGCGTTATTGCTATTCAGGCTGTTTAAGCTGTTCACCACGCTGGTTGCACTGTTAACAGCACTACCATTTGGTATGGAAGCGGTGGAAGCAGCGCTTGCTTGTGATGAAGCATCTGTAATTTGTGTTAAATCATTTTGGGCATTACTAATCGCAGTCGTTGCATTTTGACTGTTTTGGGTGGCTTGTGAATTAGCACCAGCTGCGGAACTGGCGTAACTAGCTCCACTCCCTGCGTTGTTGCGAGCGACATCAAAAGCACTCTGAGCAGCATCACGCGCCTCACTAGCGATGTTACTTGCACTATTGGCTTTACTTAAAGCAGCGCTAGCAAGCGACTCTTGAGCGGCCGCATTCGAATTAGCTTCGCTAGCCTTAATGGCTGCAGAACTAGCACTACTTGCTACCAACGATGAGGCATTCGCAATTGAAGAAGCTAGGTCAATATTGCCATTAGAAACAGCACTGGCAACTGCTGATGAGGCACTAGCAGTGTAGCTAGCGGCACTAGCAGCAACGGAAGCAGCAACAGAGGCCACCTGTGAGTAGCCATCAGCAGCTTGTTTAGCACTATTAGCATCTTGCACCGCTTGGGAAGCGTCAGAATCAGCTTGTGCAGCAAAGCTATTGGCAAAACTGATGGTGCCAGAAGCACTCTTGATCACTTCGTTATTTGGATTATTAGCTGCCATTGAACTAACATCGGCTGCAAAACTAGCAGTGGAGCTATGAGCGCTAAACACATCTGGATAGACACTGCTGGTGTTAGTAGCTAAATCAGAAGCTGAATCAGCATGTTGGCTTGCTCCAGAAGCATCGGATGATCCAGAGGCAGCTAGACTGGCAACGCTATTGGCAACGGAAGCCACACTGCTAGCCTTACTAGCGACTGTGTTAGCACTATTATTGGCAGCAGTCACAGCTGAACTAGCGGCATCATTAGCATCCTTAGCAGCTTGGGCGGCAGTCGAACTAGCAGAAGCTGCAGTACTAAAGGCCGTACTTGCTTGTTGATTAGCAGCTTCAGCGGCACTATAAGCAGCGTTAGCTGAATTAGCAGCATTGCTGGCCGCAACTTCTGCAGCGCTAGCCTGGTTCGCATAGCTGTCTGCAGCAGAATGATCACCAGCTAAGGCAGCACTGGATGTTTGCGACGATGCTAGTGAAGCTTGTTGCGCAGCTTCACTGGCTTGACTAGCAGCGATCGAAGCATTGGAATAGGCAGTCGCAGCGTTACTCTTAGCAGTTTCAACTTGCTGGGTTGCATTCGAAGCAACGCTAGCGGCAGAGTTAGCAACGGAATTAGCTGAACTAGCCTTGCTATTCGCTGAAACAACATCGGCATTATCAGAATGATTGTTCGCTAAGCTACTAGTTAGTTGATTGGCTTCATTGGCAACCACGGCGTTGCTATTGGTTGCAACGTTATCTTGATTGACTTGACTAGCGTATGAATTAATTGCATCAGAAAATTGGCTCGCCCCAGAAGCATTGGATGAACCGAAAGCTGCATGACTCGCAGCACTATTTTCAACACTTGCAGCTGAATTAGCCGAGCTGGCCTTACTATTTGCAGAACTATTGGCCCGTGAATTAATTACATCAAGCGCAGAACTGGCAGTATTAAAGGCATTTGCAGCATTTGTTTGCGCTTGTGAGGCCGCTAGTGATTGTTGCTTAGCAGTATCGCTGGCAGCTGCAGCAATCACACTGGCACTTTGCGCACTTGTGGCTGCAATGCTGGCATGGATGACGGCCGCACTAGCAAGTGAGGCGTATGATTGAGCGGCTACAGTGTCGTTAACACTCAATGCTGAAGAAGCTGCATTGACAGCACTTTGAACGGCGCTAGCGGCAGCGTTGGCACTGGAAGTATATTCGGCTGCAGCGGAAGATTGCGCAATCGCTTCGTCAGCTGCAGATTTAGCAATTGTAATTGCACTAGCCGCACTCTTAGCAGCATCATTGGCGCTACTTAAGGCTTCAACATTGACCTTAGCGGCACTTTGAATCACATCGTCAGTTGGGTAAACGGAGGCGATAGATTGGGCTTGCGTATTCTTATCATTAGTTTGAGCAGCGTAAGAACTAGCTGCATTTGAAAAATCAGAAACCACTGTCAAGGCTGATTGGGTCGCACTAGTATTAGTATTCACACCTGTGGCAGCGCTACTTGCTAGGTTAACGGCTGAACCAGCTTGACTGGTGTAATTCGATAATGCTGTATCGATATCACTAGCTTGGTTGTTCAGCTCTTTGACACGCTCACCGATCTGGTTCAATGCATCGTTAGCTGCATTGGCTGCATCTTCAGCATCCTTAGCAGCCTGTTGAGCAGTGGAATTTTGTTGATCTGCAGTTTGAGCGGCAGTCTTAGCTGCATCTTGGGCCGTTTTAGCACCTGAAGCAGCGGCACTAGCCTTATCGGCAGCAGTGCTGGCAACGGAAGCATAGGAACTAGCCAGGGAATGATTTCCATTGCTGAGTGCTTCGTGTGCAGCATCAGATGCCGCCTTAGTTGCACTCTCTTGAGCAGCAGCATCAGAAGCATAAGAAGCAGCAAGCGATGATTGGTTAGTCGCTTCATCACGGGCACTTTGAGCAGCACTTAAGGCATCGCTAGCAGCCGTGCTGGCAGCGGAGGCCTTAGCAGAAGCGCTACTTGCTTGTTGGTAAGCGTTATTGATGACTGTATCACTTGGGTATTGACTAGCGACCGATTGCGCGCCATTAGCGGCACTACTGGTGTCGCTAGCAAATGAACTGGTCTTGTTTTGCGCATCAGCGGTACTTGCAGCGTCACTTTGGGCTAAGCTAGCTTCCTGGCTTGCACCATTAGCGGCACTACTCCCATAGGCTGCATAACTAGCTGCTTGAGCAGCAGATGATGCTTGGGAACTGGCCGAGTCTAGCGCTCCCGTGTTGATAGCATTGATCCGTTCTACAGCCTGGCTGGTCGCATTACTAGCATCAAGCGCTGCTTGGGAAGCAGCTTGTTGCGCATTGGAAGCATTGGCTTGTGCAGTTTGGGCGGCATTAGCAGCAGCATTAGCATTATCGTTAGCTTGATTTGCGACATCTGCAGCATCACTAGCGCGTGAAGCGGCTTGACTAGCGACTGCAGCGTAAGAACTAGCTAATGAATAATCACCATTTTGTACGGCTTGACTAGCAGCTGAAATTGCCGACTTAGTTGCTGCATCTTCATTAGAAGCAACAACAGCTTGGCTAGCAGCAATCGCAGCCTGACTATTAGCATCGTTTTCAGCACTTTGCGCAACGCTAGCAGCTGCAGAAGCAACTGATTGGGCGCTACTTGCTACTGATTGAGCACTATTAACGATGGATGCAGCACTACTAATGACTGCATCACTAGGGTAAGCGCTAAACATTGATGAAACCTGATTACTGTCAGCGCTAACTTGATTTTGGTATGAAGTGGTTTGACTATTTTCAGCTGACGCACTATTGGCATAATCAACGGCAGAATTAGCATGTTGACTAGCCCCATCAGCATTCGACTGACCAACGGCAGCGTAACTAGCGGTTGAAGAAGCAGCTGACGCCATTGAACTAGCAATCGCATTACTACTATTAATTAACGTTGCTGCTTGTGATAACGCATCAGCAGCTGCGTTCGATGCAACTTGGCTGGCAGAAGCGGCGGCAGTACTTTGTTGAACCGCACTATTCGACGCATCGTTAGCAGCTTGGGAGGCCGCATAGGCACTTGAAATGGCTTGTGATGCAACCGAAGCAGCCGTGCTAGCTGCACTCGCAGCATTTTGTGCGGATTGAAGCGCTGTCGATGCTTGAGCTGAATTACCAGCAGCAGAATAGCTTGCCACTACGCTCGCGGCATCAATCGCACTTTGCTTGGCAGCTGCAGCACTCGACAGTGCATTGGAAGCTGCCTGGCTAATTGAGGCGGCAGAATTAGCAATTGAAGTAGCAGCAGAACTAAGCGCAGTTGCCTGTTCAGACGCACTTTTAGCATCTATCGCAGCTTGACTAGCCACGCTGTTAGCACTACTGATCGTCGCATCGTGCGGATGTAATGAAGCCAAGCTAGCAGTCACACTAGCAGCCGAACTAGCTTCGCTATTGGCATTCGACACACCTAAAGAAGCCGATGCAATTGCACTTGAATCGGTTCCAACGCTATTTTCAATTGAGTTGACTTGTCTTTGCGCATTAGAAGCATTAGAAGCAGCTAGCGAAGCATTATTAACTGCTTCACTCGCCGCAATATTGTAGTCTTCCGCGGTGATCGAATTAAATAAACTATTGGCATTACTGTAAAGGGAAGCTGCTGAACTAGCCGCTTTACTAGCATTAGAAGCTGCATCAGAGGCAATTGAACGTTGCGTACTTGCGGAAGCGGCAGCAGTTGAGGCCGCCGAATTAGCAGCACTGGCTGCAGAGGCCGCAGAAATTGCTGCACTAGATAGGCTTGCGTATTGACTATCATCCCGAACCGAAGCAATTGCACTGGCCAGACTTTGTGCCACTGAGGCCGCAGAACTGGCAACGTTAGCTTGACTACTTGCATCTACGGCAAGTTGATTGGCAACGGAATTAGATGCGGATGCTGAAGCAGCGTAGGAACTCGCGTTGCTCTTGTAGCTATTCAAAGCACTTTGGGCACTACTTAACGCTGCAGAAGCAGAAAGGTAGTCATCACGATTAACCGCATTACTATTTTGATCTAAAGTCCCCAGCATTGCGTTCAATGAATCGTTCAGTTCATTGATTGCATTCGAGTCGGCAATTGTTTGTTCGTTAAATTGGTTGGCCCCACTGTAAGCTGAAGAGAACCCGTGGGCCGCTTTACTAGCTTCGGCAGCATAGCTACTAGCGGTATTAGCTAAGGTCGCTGCTGAACTCGCATTCGAAGAGGAGGTATCCTTTTGCGCATTATTAGTGATCGTTCCAGTTTGAGTACCAGTATCAGCAACGTCAGGCGTTTTACCTGGGTTATTAATCGTCGTTTCTGTCGTGGTATTGTTCCCAGAATTCTTGATCGTATTACTTTGGTTTGACACCCCAAATTGCGCTGTCACCGTGACCGTAGTCGGTGTAGTAGCACCAACAGCGTTCAATGGCTCAACTAACGTGTAGGTGTAGCGGCCATCCGCTTGTTTAGTAAAGGCGGAAAGTGGCAACTTAATTGTATATTGATTGGAGTAATTAGCATTGTTAGGAACGGTACTAGTGGCTGGTTGGTATGGGTTGGTCACCACCCCCGTACTTCTGACTTCGTTCTTCCCATTCGTGGTGACCCGAACGTAAACTTCCTTTGAAGACTCAGGCAAGTCGCTTATGTTAGCAGGAATATTAGCCAAAATTAACTTTGTAACCACATCGTAGCCAGAAGCGGCGTTATTAACGGTCGTTCTTAGGTTCGAATTCCCGTTAAAGAATACACTTGGTACGGCTGAGAATTTCAGGTAGGTCGTGGTCCCATTGTTAAACTGACTTAACACACTGTTAGTGACTTCCTTACCGGAGGCATCTAGGACCTTAACGCTATTGTTGTTCACGTTAACGTAAAATTGGGCGTTACTATCAATGGCCTTGTCAACTTGAGTCACAACTGAATAAGCGGTTAACGGAATTTTAGCAAATAAGGTCCCGGCACCGGTCGTGTATTGGTTATTGACCCCGTTCAGACTGAAGATCACCCTTTTCCCGGGGTTATTGATCAAAATGTTTCCTTGATTACTTAGTAATGTAAATTTAGACCCAGTCGCTCCATCGGTCGAAATTTCGGCATTCCCATCGTTCAAGACGTTCAAGTTCCCGGAGATACTAATTAATGACCCAGAGTTAGAATTAACGGCAGAACTCCCGTGGGCGATGAAGGTCCCCCCGTTATTCACGAGCACCGTCCCGGCAATTACGTTTGGGTTGGCAGACTTAGGGTTATCAACGTGTTCAATGTCTAAGACCCCGTTATTGGTAACAGTAATGTCTCCGCTAACGTTGATTCCAGAAGCGTTCGCTTGCGGAGCGACCTTTAACGTGGCGTTATTGATTGTCACGTTGGCACCCTTCCGAACGATTAATCCGACGGAGTTGGCTCCATCAACGTTATCTTCAGGCGTTCCACTACCATTTTTAGGCACCAGGTTCATGGTTGAGCCTTCATTTAACGTTAACCCACCGGAAAGGTCGATTACGTTCCCCCCGAAGTCATACCCATTGTAGGTACTGCCCTTCATTAAGGACATTTGTGAAATTTGGAGATTTTGTTGGTTGACAGAACCGTCATTTCTGTTTCCCTGGGTAACAACTGTCTGGAAGTCATTTCCATTGATCACACTGGTGTATTTCCCGACCGAATTAACGTTTACGGTTCCAAAAATCTGCACGTTAGCGTTGGTGGCGTTCACCAATTGTGATCCAGTATAGGTAATATTAGAGTAGTTGATCGTTCCGGCTTTATTGGTCCCTGCGGTCCCAATCTTAATCGGGCCATAGTAGTTGGTCCCGTACATGGTAAGGTTCTTCACTGTTACTACGGCATTGGCAGCCCCACCGTTAAATCCATAACCAGCGGCCCCAAAGTCAATTGAGTGCCCCTGCCCATCAATGGTGATCGATGATTTACTACTAAGGTTAATATTGTTTCCACCAGACCCCTTATTCCCAAAGTCATCGGTGACCTTAATCACCGCAACACTGGTGTTTCTCATGGCAGCATCAAACGCAGCCCAAGTTCCAACATAGGCAACACTGCCGGATTCGGCAGGTAGGCTACTGTAGTCGGCACTATCAGAAGTGCTGGCTGCTCGATCAGTCAAACTATTGGTCGTTACATCGACATCAGAAGTCATCTCAACGGCCGCTCTGGCTAACAAGTCGCTTTCGTTGATCCCAGATAATGAATCAGCGCTGACGGTAACGGCGGAGAGTTGGTTCACGCTGGCAGAAGATGCACTGCTATTAGCATCTTCTGCGCTGCTTGAGCTGACGTTACTGGATGATTGACTGCTTTTCGATGCTGATGAAGATGCATTAGAGCTCTTTGAAGTCGTTGAAGAACTGCTACTGCTCTCTAATGAAACTGATGCAACACTGCTAATCACGCTGGCAGAATTACTACTACCACTTGATTGATCGGCTGAACTAGTATCCGTGCTTGAACTGTTACTGCTGATACTATAATTCATGATCGTTGCATCTGAAGATGCGCTGACCGTGCTTTCACTGGAATTATTTTCAGAACTGGTAACGCTAGCGGCACCGCTTTGTTGGGAAGAGGCAACCGTTGGCTGGCTACTATCACTAGCGACACTACTAGTGTTATTACTATCGCTATCATCATTAGATGAAGAATAATTAGAAGAACTGGTATTCGCATGCGCTAAAACGGATTGTCCAGACAACACGCCCGCACCTAATACTGTAAACATTGATAGTGAGACCACTACCCATTGTTTTTTAACCTTCCGAAGTACTTTTTTATCATTTACTTTATTAATTTTAAATTTGTTATAGAGCAAAATTATTAGGCCCCTTTCTTTCTTTTCCGATTAACTAGATCGATTCGAACTATAATTGACATTTGTTTATGTAATTATATTATCATTTTATCGTGGAGTTTACTATACAAAAAGTCCATCAAAGGCTGATATTAAAGAAATAATAAAGGATTAGTCTTGTACAAAATATCAGTCTAACGATTATTGATTTATTTTTGCATTTACAAATTAATAAATGAAAATAAAAAAGATTAAACTAATCGTAGATAGTCTAATCCTTAGTAATTATTTTATGCGCTTTGATTTATTTTGTACATTAATAAATGATTGTTTTTCAAAGTCATAGAGCCCTTGATCAGTGAGCTTGATCGTAGGGATGACGGTCAGTGTCAAAAAAGAGAGGGTAATGAATGGATTAAAGTCGATTGCACCACTAATTTGCTGGTAGGCATTGGTAATCTTGGTCAAATCCTCACTGGCTGATTGCCAATCTTTGTTAGACATTAACCCCCCGACTGCCAGTGGCATTGTTGCCAATTCTTTTTCATCGTCGACCACGCTAATGCCGCCACCCACTTTAGTGACAGCCTGCAGTGCTCTAAAAATTGCATCATCATTCGTTCCGACAACGACTAAATTATGTGAATCATGGGCAATCGTAGTCGCCACCGCACCCGATTTAAGGTTAAAGCCGTGAACTAATCCAACCCCTACCGTTCCTAAGTCATGGTGGCGTTCCACCACGACCATTTTCAAAATATCATTTTTTAGATCCGCACTAAATTGCCCATCATGAACTGGAACGGGTAAAACTAGGTGATCCGTTTCAATGTGATTATTTTGAATCCCGATCACATTACATTCTGGATGCTCGCCAACTAACGGCAACTTCAAATCTGCTTTCGTAACGTGGTGATGAACCGAATCTGCCGCAAAGGCAAGGGGTTTAGTATCTAAATCTCGCTGCTCTATCCAATGTCCCGCCTTCATTACCCGTTGAACATCAACTTGATACGGATCAGAAACGATTAATAAATCAGCAGCGGCATTCGGGGCTAACATCCCTAAATTCTGCACCCGATGCGCTAACGCCGCGTTATAACTAGCCATCGTATAAGCAGTTTCGGGCCGAATACCAAACTCAATCGCAAGGCGGACGCAGTAATTGATGCCCCCCTCAGCTAAGATGGTGTTGACGAACTTATCATCGGTACAAAACGAAAATTGTTGGGCATTGCCTTCATTAACGACTTGGATCGTATTTTGCAAATCACGTTCCACGGTCCCTTCACGCAAGAAAATATTAAAGCCCTCCGCCAGACGCGCTGCAATTTGTGATTGGTTCACGCTTTCATGATCGGTATTGATCCCCACCTGACGGTATGTATCTAACATTTGACGATTAAAACCAGCCCCGTGACCGTCAACTTGGTAGCCTAGGCTTAGAGCATCATTAATTTTAGCCATAATGCCAGGGCTGCGCTTTAAAACGGCTGGATAATCCATCACTTCGGCTAACCCCTTGACCTCTGGTTCACGATAAAACGGACGTAAGTCATCAGCGCTCAAGGTTGCTCCGTTATTTTCAAAAGGCGTCGCAGGAACTGATGATGGTAACATTACATCAACGTCCAAAGGGGTTTGTCGCGCATCATCAATCATATATTGAACCCCTGGCACACCAGCAACGTTTGCAATTTCGTGTGGATCGGTAAAAATAGTCGTCGTCCCAAGTGGCAAAATGACCTTCGCTAGTTCGGAAGGGACTAATAAAGAACTTTCCACGTGAACATGACTATCAATAAAACCTGGAACAATGTATTGATCATGAGCATCGTAGGTTTGTTCGGCAGTGAATGGCTGGTCTCCAGTCGCAATGATCTTGCCCCCATCGATCCAAAGTTGATTCGCCTCAAATCGGCGTGCGTAAACATTTAAAACATTGTTTCCCTTGACTAGTAAATCAACTTGCATTTAGATTCCCCATTTCAATCAAATTATGTAAAATTATTTCAATTATCAATCATCGAAATTTCTTTGTCAACACTCGATGCAGGGCAAACAAAAACACCACTGGATAACCAGTGATGCTAGCGTTCTTCATTATATTTTTGATCATCAAAATCCATTGTGATCGAAATCTTACCGTCAATCGGATTTTTAATCGCATACTTAATTGCATCTTTAATGTAGCGCACTGAAAAAGTAGCATCGATTTCTGGATGCAAAACGCCCCGTTGAGCGAGATTCGCTACTTTCCAAAGCCAATCGGGTCTAACAAAGAGGTGTTCAAAATGCCCTTGATACCATCTAAAGCCGACTTCCATCATGTCGCCGAATGGATTCGTTTCAATCCCGCGCTTTCCTTGATGGATTTCAACGTAGTACCCATTCGGATTTAAGAATCGCCGAATGTAGCTAGGCGAACGATGCCCATTGACCACAATGATGCTATCAAATTTACCCTTCAATTGCTTTTGCCAGTTCGGTTTCGCCTCGATCAGATCTGCTAAATAAAAATTGGCAGCCACGTTTAAATTTTCGGTGGCACAAACTCCAGTGACCTCGCCACCCAGTGAGCTGGCGTATTGCAGTGCGAATTGTCCAACCCCACCACTGATTCCAATAATCAAGACCCGTTTATTAAAATCAATTTTGGCCCCGTTCACAGCGGTAACAGCAGTCCCAGCAGCCATTGGTAAGGCTGCACAATCCCTAAAGTTTAAATTTGAGGGCGTAAAAGCAACGTTATTTTCGTTCGCACAAACATAATCAGCCCACGCTCCGTATTGAAAGTCATCGGTGATTCCGAACACCTTATCACCAACTTGGATATCGCGAACGTCGGTGCCGACTCCCTCAACGATGCCAGCAAAATCGCAACCCATGATCTTATTGATCGCGGGGTTCACGAAGCGGTCGAACATTCTAAAATTAAGTGCCTTTCGACTAGCTCGTTCAGGCTTAGCGTAACGAAAATAATCTAGGTAGTTAATGGATGAATTTTTTACCCTGACCAACACCTGATCAGGAGCTGGTTCGGGGCGATGTACCGATTCAATTTTTAGGTCTGCTAAACGCCCTGATTTAGTAGATACTACTCCCTTCATTTTTTCACCTCCTATTTATTAATCAAAGCAGCCCTAATCTGATTTAAAATTTCAGATTGCAGCTGATTAAAAAGATGGGAACGTCGATAGACAATGCTGGTAACGAAACTAGGCACATCTTGATCCAATAGGTCGACCTTGACCACATCTGGATTCCGATCAGAAACAAGGGTGGTGAAACACCCAATTCCAACGTTTTCCCGAATCATGTTCAAGATACTATGAATCCCACTGGAACGAAAAATAATTTGTGGCCGAAAGTGATTACGTTTTGCCATCGCGTTAATAACATTATTATGAATAAAACCGCTTTTAAAAAGAATAAAGGCCTCGCGTTTTAAATCCTGAAAGAACACCCCCTGCTGTTGTGCCAAAGGATTGTCTTTCGAGACATAGATTGCGAACGGACGCCGATCAAATTCCTCTGAAATAATCGTCGCTTCTTCCAACGGATTAACCGAGCCCAGCAATGCTAAATCGATCTGACCGCTTTTAAGCGCATTCAAAGTAGCAGCAGAACCCAATTCAACGGTCTCAATTTTATCTAATAAGTGATGCTGCTTCAAGCGCGCTGCGACCTTAGCAAAGTAATGGTTTTCGATCGTCGGTGGAAGCCCCAATATTAACTTTGCACGCTTAAAATTGGCAATTTCAGCCTTAGCTAACTGAACGTTCTTAATGATCGATTTAGCATGGAGCAATAATTGGTTTCCGCTATCAGTGATTGTCAGCTCTTGACTGCGGTATCTAATAATTAATTTACTATCCATCTCACGTTCGAGTCGTTGCAAGGCAAATGTGATCGTCGGTTGACTAACCTTAAATTCATGAGCTACTTTAGAAAAATTTTTAATTTCTGTCAAGGCAATAAAATATTCTAAATCGCGTGTATTCATTCAATACCCCTTTCACAAGTGTTCAACGACTCCTTATAAAAATATTTTATCACAAATCTAATCTTTGACTATTAAATAACGTAAGGATTAATATTAATTTATTATAAATACTTTAGCATCTTTACTAGGAGGACTTGCAATGGGATATAACATTTTAAATGATCCATTCAAAAATAAGGGCACTGCTTTCACGATGGCGGAAAGAAGGGCCCTTGGCTTACAAGGATTGCTGCCACCATTCGTTCAATCACTAGATGATCAAGCTACCCAAGCATATGGACAATTTCAATCCAAACCATCAGCGATTGAAAAGCGCGTTTTCTTAATGACGCTCTTCAACGAAAATCGGGTGCTATTCTACAAGTTATTTAGTCAACACGTCGTTGAATTCATGCCGATCGTCTACGATCCAACGATTGCCGAATCAATTGAAAACTACAGCGAATTATTCGTTCAACCACAAAACGCGACCTTCCTATCGATTAATGATCAAGATTCGATTGAACAATCACTAAGAAACGCTGCTGACGGGCGTGACATTCGCCTGATCGTAGTTTCCGATGCCGAAGGAATCTTAGGGATTGGTGATTGGGGCACGAACGGTGTCGATATCGCCGTTGGAAAACTGATGGTTTATACTGCCGCTGCTGGAATCGATCCATCGCAAGTCCTTCCCGTCATCTTAGATGCTGGCACTAATAATGAAGCGTTGTTGAACGACCCGTTATACCTTGGGAACCACCAAAAAAGAGTTTACGGTGAAAAATACTACGCATTCGTTGACCAATTCGTAGAAACTGCCGAAAAGCTATTTCCTGACATGTACCTACACTTCGAAGACTTCGGGCGTTCCAATGCTGCTAACATCTTAAACAAATATAAGGAACAATACACCGTCTTTAATGATGATATCCAAGGAACTGGAATCATCGTATTGGCAGGAATCCTAGGTGCTCTTAACATCTCGGGTGAAAAGCTCACAGACCAAAAATACCTCTGCTTTGGAGCTGGAACTGCTGGGGCTGGAATCGTTTCACGGGTATGTGCAGAATTCGTTCAACAGGGGTTGAGTGAAGCAGAAGCTAAAAAACACTTCTACCTCGTTGATAAACAGGGGCTTTTGTTCGATGACGATGATTCACTCACCCCAGAACAAAGACCATTCGCCCGCTCACGGTCTGAATTTGATAATCCAGATGCACTCACCGACCTAGCCGCAGTTGTCAAAGCTGTCCACCCTACCATCATGGTCGGAACTTCGACTCAACCGGGTTCGTTCACCGAAGACATCATCAAGGAAATGGCCGCCCATGCCGATCGGCCAATCATCTTCCCAATCTCCAACCCAACTAAGTTAGCGGAAGCAAAGGCTGAAGACCTCTTGAAGTGGACCGACGGTAAGGCATTGATCGGTACTGGTATCCCAGTTGATGATATTGAATATAACGGGGTTACCTACCAAATTGGCCAAGCTAACAACGCATTGGTTTATCCTGGATTAGGGCTCGGGGCAATTGCTTCGACCGCAAGCGTATTAAACGATGAAATGATTTCTGCAGCCGCCCATTCATTAAGCGGCATCGTCGATCCTAAAAAACCTGGTGCTGCTGTTTTACCACCTGTTTCTAAGCTCTATGCATTCTCGGAAACGGTTGCTAAGGCCGTTGCCAATAGTGCTGTGCAACAAGGATTGACCCGTGAAAAGATTCAAGACGTTGACCAAGCCATTCAAGATACAAAATGGGAACCTAAATATTAATTGCCAATTAGGCGCTGGTGTATCAACACTTGGCGCCTTTTGATTTTCAATGAGCAAATGCTTTGTACACAAACAAAGTAAATGCTAGAATAACAATGTAGTAAAAATGTAGAATAAAAATGGATAAAAAATAACTTAATTGGAGGCATTTTTTATGGCTACAAATTACGATTATGATGTTCTTTATTTAGGTGCCGGTCATGGTACCTTTGATGGTGCGATTCCTTTAGCAGGCACTGGTAAAAAAGTTGCTGTTGTTGAAGCTGAAGCAATTGGTGGGACTTGCCCTAACTGGGGATGTAACGCTAAGATTGCTTTGGATGCACCCGTTGCTTTAACTCGTGAACAAGAAAGAATTAAAGATCAATTGAATGGTGAACAATTAACCATTAACTGGACTGCTAATATGTCACGCAAGCATTCCATTATTGATGTTTTACCTGGTGCCATCGAAGGTTTGATGACTAGTGCTGGCATCGATGTTATCAAGGGTTACGGTAAATTAACAGATCCTCACACTGTTGAAGTTGACGGCGAAAAGAAGACTGCTGATAAGATCGTAATTGCTACTGGACTCACTCCCCACAAGCTAAATCTTCCTGGAACTGAATTAACCCATAATAGTAAGGACTTCCTTGCATTAACTCACCTTCCAAAGCGGATCACGATTGTCGGTGGTGGTTACATTGCCATGGAATTTGCTACCATTGCTAACGCCGCTGGTGCTGACGTTACCGTTATGCTTCACAGCGACGTAGCATTACGTCCATTCTACCAACCATTCGTTAAGAAGGTCTTAGTTGACTTACAAAGACGTGGTGTGCACTTCGTCAAGAACAGTAACGTTCGTGGATTCAAGAAGGATGGCGACGCATTTGCTGTTGAATACGGTGAAAACGACACCTTAGCTACTGACTGGATCTTAGATGCTACTGGTCGGGTTCCTAACGTTCATGGCTTTGGCCTTGAAGAAGTTGGCGTTAAGTTTGACGAACGTCACGGAATCGATGTTAACGACCATCTCCAAACTAGCGTTGAAAACATCTACGCTTCAGGAGACGTGATTAACAGCAAGCAACCTAAGTTGACCCCTACTGCTATTTTCGAATCCACTTACCTCACTGGATTACTATCAGGACAAAGCGATGCTCCAATCGACTTCCCTGCCGTTGGTACTAACGCCTTTACTTCCCCACGGATCTCAGAAGCTGGAGTTTCAGTTGCTGAAGCCGAAAAGGATGATAACTACAAGGTTGTTAAGACTGACTTAAAGGATGACTGGTACTACCAAGTTGATAACGACACCGTTGCAGAACGGGCATTGGTATTCGATAAGGAAGGCCACTTAGTTGGTGCTTCTGAAGTTAGTTCCCATGCTGTTGAATCAATCAACACCTTGTTGCCAGCAATTGAATTTAAGTTAACGAAGGAACAAATCGGGCGGATTATCCAAATCTTCCCATCAGTTGCTAGTGATGTATGGGCAACCATCTAATTTAAAATTAACTAATTAATAACTAACGAAAAAACGAAGTACAATTAGTGCTTCGCTTTTTTGTTACACTAAGGAGGAATTGCGAATGACAAAGTATGATTATGACGTCTTATTCATTGGTGCTGGCCATGGTTCCGATGGGGCCCCGCAACTAGCTAAAGCTGGCTACCGCGTTGCAAAGGTCGAAGCGCAAAGAGTCGGCGGCACCTGCACTAACTGGGGTTGTAATGCCAAACTCGTATTAGATGGACCAGTCGAACTAACCCGCCAGCAAGAACGGATGCAAGCCGTCGTGAACGGAAAATTAACATTGGATTGGGCTGCTAACATGCGCTATAAGCATGCGGTCATCGATCCACTCGCTGATGGATTGGAAAATAAGTTTACCAACTTGGGCATCGACATGCTCCATGGCTGGGCGACCATGCGCGATCCACACACCGTTGATATCGATGGAAAAGTCACGACTGCTGATAAAATCGTGATTGCAACGGGATTACACCCGCATCAACTTGCAGTCCCAGGCACCGAGTTAGCACATAATAGCAAAGATTTCCTAGCACTGGATGAACTTCCCAAAGACATTGTGATTATCGGCAGCGGCTACATCGCCATGGAATTCGCGACGATTGCTAACCAATTCGGTGCCCACGTGACCGTGATGATGCACGGTGACAAGGCGTTGCGCAAGTTCTACCAACCCTATGCTCAAGCAGTGGTATCTGATTTGAGTAAACGGGGGGTGCAATTTATCCCGAACGCTAACGTCAGCGGCTTCGCTAAGGATGGCGACCGTTTCTCCGTTGAATATGGAGAGCATCAGATTCAAACTACCGATTGGATCTTAGATGCAACGGGACGGGTCCCAAACGTTGCTGGATACGGACTGGACGAATTGGGGATCGAATATGATCAACATGGTATTAAGGTCAATGAACACCTACAGACCAACGTAGCAAATATCTTCGCCGCTGGTGACATTACGGATACCAAGTACCCTAACCTCACTCCATCGGCAACCTTTCAATCTAAATACATCGCTCGCTTCATTAGTGGTGAAACCAATCAACCGATCGAAGACCCCGTCATTCCATCGGTCACTTTTACATCGCCACGAATTGCGGAAGCAGGCGTGTCAATTGCACAAGCAGAGTCTAGTGATCAATACCAGGTCATTCATGCCGATTTAACGAAGGGCTGGTTCCGTCAAGTTGACCATCAACACCTTGCTAAACAAGCATTGGTATTCGATAAAGCCAAACACTTAGTCGGGGTCACTGAAATGAGTGAACAAGCAGATAACGCCATCAATTCGCTCTTGCCAGCGATTGCACTCAAGATGAATCCAAAGCAGATTCAATCGATCATCCCGCTATTCCCATCCATCACCCATGAAGTCTGGAAAAAGCTATAGCGGCTGTTCATTATTTTTACTTTAAGCCAATTCATTTAGTTAAGGCGTTCTTTTGAACTATGCTAAAATATAGTCAATACTTAATTACCAAGGAGGAGTTTGGAATATGTCAAAAAACGATTGGTTCAAGGATTCAGTTGTTTATCAAATTTACCCAATGAGTTTTCAAGATAGTAACGGCGATGGAATCGGTGACTTGAAGGGAATCGAAAACCGCCTTGATTACATTAAAAAATTAGGGGCCAACACGATTTGGTTAAACCCCATTTATAAATCACCTAACAAGGACAATGGTTACGACATTGCAGACTACCAAGCAATCCAACCAGCTTATGGATCAATGGCTGACTTCGACTCGCTGCTAAGTGCAATGCATGAAAAGGGCATTAAGTTATTAATGGATCTCGTGGTCAACCATACTTCTGATCAACATGAATGGTTCCAAGAAAGTAAGAAGTCCCGTGATAATAAGTACGCTGATTTCTACATTTGGCGTGACCCCGTTGACGGCCACGAACCAAATAACTGGGGATCCAATTTCTCTGGTTCCGTATGGACGTTCGTTCCAGAACGGGGCCAATACTACCTCCACTGTTTTGCGGAAGGTCAACCCGATTTAAACTGGGAAAATCCTGAAGTGCGCGAAGCGGTTTACAGTCTGATGCGTTTTTGGCTCGACAAGGGCGTTGACGGTTTTCGAATGGACGTTATCAACTACATCTCAAAACCTGAGGGTCTGCCTAACGGTCCCGTACCAAAGGGGTCAGAATTTGCGCCATGTGAACCAATGACGACTAACGGTCCCCATCTATTGGAATACCTGAATGAAATGAACGATAAGGTATTATCTAAATACGACGTCATGACGGTCGGCGAAATGCCTTCTACGAACCCCGAAGATGCCGTTAGATATGCGAACTTGGACGGCAGTGGCTTGAACATGATCTTCCAATTCGAACACGTCAGCTTATCATTTGGGACGACCAAAGCCCTCGGAAAATGGAACGATGCGCCTGTTAAATTGACCGAATTAAAGCACTCGCTGTCCAGATGGCAAGAAGGCCTCGACGGTAAAAGTTGGAACAGTCTTTACTGGAACAACCATGATCAACCACGGGCGGTTTCTAGATTTGCCAACGACGAACCAGAATTCAGAGTGCGGGCTGCGAAAATGCTTGGCACGACGCTACACATGTTGCAAGGAACCCCATACGTCTATGAAGGTGAAGAACTAGGGATGACTAACGGCCATTTCACTAGCATCGATCAATACGAAGATATTGAATCGATCAACGCCTACAAACAACTCGTTGACCAAGAACACTTGATCAGCTCGGATAAGATGCTTAGCTTCTTGGCCTCCCGTTCTCGTGACAACGCCAGAACCCCAATGCAATGGGATAATAGTAAGTACGCTGGCTTTACCACCGCTGCTAAACCTTGGTACCGCCTCAACGCTAACTACCCTGAAATCAACGCAGCGGATGAATTAGTCGATCAGGATTCCGTTTTCTACTATTACCAAAAATTAATTCAACTCCGTAAGGACAACGACATCATTCGCTACGGTCGATTTGAAAAATTAGACCCAACAGACGATGCAGTCTTTGCCTACAAGCGCCACTACAATGATTTAACGTTAATTTCGATCAATAACTTTACGGCTGAAGATGTTTCCCGTGATTATCAAGTCCCCCAAGGGGCCCAATTATTGATTGGGAACTACGCAGATGATCAAGGAACTGAACTCAGACCATTTGAAAGTAAGGTTTACCTCTTCTAATTTAAATTCACAACTAAAAAACCAGTTTAGTTAGGATACCCCTGACTAAACTGGTTTTTAATTTAGATTTTAAAATTATTTAACTGGATCAACGGCACCGTGATCATCAACGTGATCGCCGTGAACGTGTTGAAGCCGACCGTTAACTAAGTAGTCAACGTGGTCGCCATGGTCAACCTTTTGGTGGCCACAGTTATCATCATGTAATTCAGCGTCAACAACATGCACTTCTTGATCTGGGTGCACACTATCAACCGCAATTTCACATTCGTCAAAGTGATCGCCATCAGCGTGGTGTAAGTGACCGTTAGCTTCTACAAAATCAACGTGGCCGTTGTGTAATAACTTCGTGTGTCCACACTTCATTGAGTGAACGTGGGTTCCATTTTGTTCCGCGATTTTATGTTCCATAATAACTTCCTCCATATTTTCATATAATGATATCTTTATTTGTTGATATAAGAATATCACAATTTAAAATCAAAAAGCAACCTTTTTTAACAAAAAAGTTGCTTTTTTTTATAATAAAAGTATATTAACCATGAATTAGCAATTTAATTAGGAGTAACGCAGCAACGACTTGCACCGCCCCGACCCCGAGACTATAAATCGCAAACCACTTGCCGGCCTTCAAAAAGGCTTGCAAGTTCAACCGTAGTCCAATTGCGGCTAAGGCAATGATCTCACACCAGCTACTGAGGAAGTGAGCAAACGCCCCCACAAAATTAGGCAAATGGATCAAACTATTGGCAATACAGAAAATCAAGAACCAGAGTACGTACCAAGGGAGAAAATCAATCTTATGCTTCTTGACATCTTGCTCCACTGCTTCCATCGTTTGCTTCTCACTGACGTTGTGCTTGTGGATTCTGGCAAAGACCACTACGATCACTACCAACATGATGATCCGCATGATCTTAAACAGCGTTGCAAATTCGACCGTGGGTTGATTAACCATCGTTGCACTCGCGATTACTTGCCCGACCGATTGAACGGTCCCCCCGATCAACGCCCCGCGGGTCAAATCAACGTTGCCGAACACCACCGTTCCTAAGATCGGCAGTAAGATCATCAAGACGGTCCCCATGAGGTTGACCAGCGTGATCGCCATTCCCGCATCTTCGTCACTTGCGTTAATGACCGGCTTAATCGAAGCGATCGCAGAAGACCCACACACTGCATTCCCCCCAGCCATTGAAAGGTAGATTCCATCGTCGAATTGTAGCCACTTACCGATCATGATTGCTGCGGTAATCGTAATGCTCATTTGTAAGATCACGAATAATAAGCCCGTCCAATGCAGTTGAATAATCGTTTGGAACGTAATCGTCAGTCCTAATAGCATTACTGAATATTCCAGCAATCGTTTCTCAGCAAATTTAGTTCCAGCACCTAACACCTTTTGTTTTACAAAGGTGTTGCCCAGGATAATCCCTAGGATAATTGAAATTGTGGCAGCTCCCACATCTGGAATGAACAGCGTTAGCAGTTGGCTCACGATTGCGACTAATAAGGCTACCGCAAAACCTGGCGTCCGTTCTTTCAGCGTATTTACCATTTAAATCAGCTCCTATGTAATTAATAATTAAATTATAACAATTGACTTTTAATAAGAGAAGTTAATAATTGTAATAGTTACTATTATCAAATCGAATAGAAAGGATGATCAACCATCTTCAAATATTTCTTAGCCTTTCGCGCCGTGTATGAAAATCGCAACTTTTCACTCGCGGCTAAACAAATCTTCGTATCTCAATCATCAGTCTCCCAACAGATCAAAAAACTAGAGGAGCTCTTAGGAGCCAAGTTGTTCACCCGTAATTCACGCAGTCAGGTCACCCCGACCGGCTTAGCTGATCAACTTTATAACGACGGCGTCAGCATCTTCGAAAAAGAACAGGCCCTTCAGCGTCAATTGACCAACCACCATCCCCATAAGATCCAATGCCGCATGGGGATTTCCAACACCACCGCCGATGTAGTGATTACGAACGTTTTAAAGCAGCTCACCCTGCCTCAATCGGTCAGTCTCAAGATAACGGTGACTAACTCAACTAAGATTGCCGAGCAAATGGAGAACCATCAACTTGAGTTCGGGTTGATCGAAAAGGCGATCGTTACCCCCGCGATTGAACGAACGGCTTTTCATACCGACGTATTAGTTCATGCTGGAAACTTCGCTAGCGATACTTGGTTGGAACGTGAAAATGGCTCTGGGGTGTACCACTATACCGAAGAATTTTTTAAACAACGGAATGTTAACCCTACCAAACGCATCCTCATTGATAATAACGATTTAATCGTGCGTTTGTTGGCCGCAGGGATCGGGCAATCGATTATTTCTAGGGATGTATTGCCAGTTGGCATTCCCTTTGAGCCATTGAGCAGCAACTTTGAACGGCAATTCTTCTTTTTGAATCGCGAAAGCTATCCGTTTCACGAATTAATGGAATTAAAGAAAAACATTCTAAATTTAATTCAGCAGTAACGACCATGAACCCTTAAATATTAAGATTGCTTTAAACTACAGCAGTAATTATGTATAATAAAAATATCATTATAAGGAGTGGTATTTTTGAAATTTTCTGATTTAAAATCTGAAGCGAAGCAACAATTAGTTCATCACTATGGGTTCTTATTAATGCTGTTGGTTCCAACATACCTTTTTGGCATAATCTGCTCTGGAGCTTTATTTGTATATATTTATACATCTTTTCATAATGTGATCATTGGGAATTTTAGTAATATTACACAAAACAGTAATCAATTATCTAGCATTACTTTCTACATTAACAATGCACTACTACTCAGTGCAATGTTAGTAATGATCAAAGTCATGCGGGGCCAAGAAACCGAATTTACTGGTGGTTTCAAGAAGGCCCTTAACATCTTTACCCGTGGGGATTATTTCTTTGGCGCCTTCGTGGTCGGGGTCATTAAGTATGCTTATATGTTCGCTTGGACAGTCCTCTCGTTGATAGTTACTATCATAACATATAGTGCTGCAGTTAAATTTGGAAGTAATAACAGCACTATCTTTATCGCCATCGTAATTATCATGGCCCTCGTTTCAATTGCTTGTACAGCATTTGTTACAGCTAAGGGAATCGCCTACTCCCAGGCCCAATATATCTTTCGGGATTCATTAGATGCTGAGAACCCAGTTGGTTATAACCAAGCGGTTACTATTAGTCGCAAATTGATGAATGGCCACAAACTTGAGTTCTTCCTCTTGGTGTTAAGCTTCATTCCTTGGTACCTATTAAGCTATATTACTGCGGGAATCGCGGGGATTTTCTTCGTGACTCCATACACTAAGCTAACCTATGCTAACTACTACGTTAAATTATCACAATCAGCTAAATAGTTTTAAAACAAAAAGCTAGTCAGGAAATTTCCTGGCTAGCTTTTTAACATTAATAATTATTTAGTGTTTGGTTTTGGTGTTCCTTGAGTTGGAACTGAATGGTTTGATTTAAGATGCTTAAATTTACTCAAGCCTGCTAATTTCTTTGACATGTTAAAGTGGCTCATTCGTTGAGGGCGACTATTCCGTCTCATTCTACTAAATTGGCCAGCAGGCGCATTAGTAGCAGCATTAACATTAACAACACCAGAAACAACGGGTGCGGCAACTAAAACGGTTGCGATGGATAATCCAATTAATAGTTTTTTTGATTTCATATGCGAAGCTCCTCTATATTTTTAATAACTTTATTTTAGCAGTATTTATAGCGACTTTCCATCAATTTATTAAAAAAACTTAAAATATATACAAAAAGTTCATTGATTCTGGTAAAATAATTATCAATATACAAGGAGGTGTAGCACATGGATAGTGGCCCTGATCTTTTAAGACCAAGGTTCATCATTGCCCTTCATTATTTTCTAATTGAGTAATTAAATCATTATTTTAACGTTTTGATTTAGACTTAAAGGAGATTATATTATGAAGGATTATCAATTAACTGACCAGGAAATTCAGAATAAGTATCAGATTAAAGATTTTGAAAGCGGACTGACAAGCTCACAAGCAAGTGAACGATTAGCCCAAAATGGACCGAATGAACTCCAGTTCAAGAAGGATTCCAAACTAAAGCTATTCCTACGCCAATTTAATGAAGTCATTATCTATGTACTAATCATTTCTGCTGTCATAACCCTATTAATGCGTCACTACTCAGACTCACTAATCATTGCATTGGTGGTGTTAGCAAATGCAATTATTGGTTATTATCAAGAAGCAAACGCTTCCAACGCATTAGAAAAAATCAGATCGATTCTAGCCACGAATTCCACGGTTTATCGCGACGGCAAGCGAATCGACATCCCCACCAAAGACATTGTGGTCGGCGATGTTGTGTTCCTTGAAGCCGGAGACCGTGTTCCCGCTGACTTACGGCTAGTTGATACTGATAACTTACGGATTCAAGAATCGGCCTTGACTGGTGAATCCGATTCGATCGAAAAAGATGCAGCCGTCATTACTGCTGCCCACCCTTCGCTTGCTGAACAGGCTAATATCGCCTTTTCATACACTTCCGTTACTTCTGGAAGTGGGACTGGGGTGGTTATCGCCACTGGGAACGAGACTGAAATTGGTCAAATCTCACAAGAAGTAAATAACGCGACCGAAAGAAAGACCCCGTTGATGAAGGAATTAGATCAACTCGGGAAGTGGGTCTCATACGTCATCATGGGCGTTTCGGTACTGCTATTCTTAATCGGCCTATACTTTGAAACCTACTCCGTCTCAGTATTAGCCCTAGCCGTAGTTGCCATGGTCGTGGGTTCAATTCCTGAAGGATTACCCGCTACGACTTCGGTAGTGTTATCACGTGGGGTTAGCGACATGGCCAAAAATAAACACACGATCGTCAAAAGCTTACCAGCCGTTGAAACGCTGGGTTCTGTCGATGTCGTTGCAACCGATAAGACGGGGACGTTAACCCAAAACGAAATGACCGCCACTGACGTGTTACTACCGAGCGGGACTTACCACGTTACTGGGACTGGTTATCAACCCAAGGGCCTTATTTTAGATGCCAACGATCAACCAGTGCATAGCAAGGAGCTTTCGTTATTCCTGACCGCTGGTTTTGAGGCTAATGATACGACCTTAAATCAAGAAGCTGGTGCTTGGGAGATTAATGGTGAACCCACCGATGGAGCCTTCTTGACCCTTTATCACAAGGGGATGCAATCAATGGATGCTCCTAACTACCAAGAAGTAGACCTACTGCCGTTCGATTCTGCTTTCCGTTACATGGGGAAGGTCGTGGTTGATCCGAAGGGAAATAAACAACTCTTTGTAAAGGGATCACCAGATAAGGTTTTAGCCCTAGCTAAAAAGACCGATCCAGACTTTGACGTTGAAAGTTGGGAAACAAAGGTCCATGCGCTTTCCAAGACTGGAAAACGGGTGATTGCCGTTGGTTACAAGCCTGTTGACAAGAACACAAATGAAATTAACCATGAATTGATCAACTCTGGAATTCAATTCCTCGGGTTGGCTGGAATCATCGATCCACCGCGCGAAGAAGTGGTGCAAGCACTAAAGGAAATGAACGCAGCTGGCGTAGAAGTGAAGATGATCACTGGTGATAACCCCGTAACTGCTAAGGCAATTGGTGAAAAGCTCGGATTGGCTCCTGAAATTCACGCGATTACAGGTGCTGAATTGGATCAACTAGATGATGCCGAATTCACTAAGGCCGTCTTAGAGAACCAAGTGTTCGCTCGGACTACGCCACAAAACAAGCTGCAGATTATTAAAGCACTCCAAGCTGCAGGTAAGGTGACTGCAATGACTGGGGACGGGATCAACGACGCCCCCGCTTTAAAACGGGCTGATATCGGGGTGGCCATGGGGATCAAGGGAACCGACGTTGCCAAGGATTCCGCTGACATGGTCTTGACCGATGATAACTTCGGGACGCTTTCGACCGCCATCAAGGAAGGACGCAGAATCTACGATAACATCAAAAAGAGTATCCGATTCTTACTGCCGACCTCGTTTGCCGAAGGGTTAATCATTGCATTTACGATTTTGACTAAGAACGATATGCCGTTGAACGCTACACAGTTACTATGGATCAACATGGTGTCTGCAATCACGATTCAATTCGTGTTCATCTTCGAACCAGCTGAAAAGAACATCATGCTGAAGAAACCGCGCGATAACAATAGCTCGCTGTTAAGTAAGGCTGATATGATTCGAATGGCCTATATTTCTTCAATCATGGCAATCTGTGGAATCGTGGTCTTCGATACTCTAATCGCTAGTGGTTGGAGCATTGAGGTCGCAAGTACCGTCGTCGTTAACGTAATCGTGTTTGGGAAAATCTTCTACCTGTTCTACATCAGAACGAGTGAACCACTCTTCTCCAAGGCCCTGTTCAGTAATCCAGCTGCTTTCTGGATCATTGGCGCAATGATTGGCCTCCAAATTATCCTAACCTACGTTCCATTCATGCAAGAACTATTCAAGACTGATGGAATTCCGTTGTCAGGTTGGCTAATCTCAATTGCCGCTGGAATCGTAGTATTAACGCTTTCAGAATTAGATAAGTGGGTTTCTAAACGCTTTAAAATCGACTAATCAAACTAACGCCAGGAGGCTTCAACGCTTCCCGGCGTTTTTGTGTTAAAATACTAATAAATCAAATTTATGGAGGCCCGCAATGAACTTCTCAACGTTGAAACAAGATGCTAATCAAGAATTTCTAAAGCATTTTCGTTTCTACTTTATTTTATTTTTACCGTATTTGATTCTAGAATCAATTGGTGGAATCCTTTCTAGTCAGATTTCTAGGGACATTTTGACTAACATTAACCTTGGTAGTAGTGCCGTTGCATCATACTACAGTCAATTTCGAGTCCAAATTAACTTTTTATACCTGATTTCGATCATCACCACAATTGTATTAGTTGGGATCTCATTTCAAATTTTAGATATCATTAGAAATAATGCCACTAGGGAGCATCCACTAGATAAGTCGACCAAGCTCTTTAGCACACCAATGGTATTTGGTGTAATCATTACGATTTTGATTCAATTTATCTTTATCATCCTTTGGACCTGCCTACTTATCATTCCAGGAATTATTAAGTCCTATTCCTACTCACAGTCAATCTATATTTACCGTGATGCCTACGTGAGTGGTAATAAAATCTCGCCACTTCAAGCAATCACCAAGAGTCGTCAGATGATGGTTGGGCACAAGGCTGAATTACTATGGCTCCAGTTAAGCTTCATTGGCTGGTGGATCCTATTGAACATTTCTACTTCGTACACGGTGATTCCAATTTTAGGAATTTTCGTTTACCCCTACTTCCAAATCACAATGATGAATTACTATCACCAATTAAGCAATTCATAATAAAAACGATGTTGAAATTAATCAACATCGTTTTTATTTACATCTCCATTTGCGGTCACTTGAAAGGTGCCGACTTCTCCGTCGCCACCGGCTTGAATGAGTTGCTTGTCGAGAACCTGGATGATAAAGATCAACCGTTCTGGATCAAAGGCAAGTGGGACTAAAATGGTGGCATCCGCAGTTAAATTTAATTTAGTTAATAAATAGTTATCAGCATCATCAAATGATTGAATACGCGCATCACCAGTCAAATTCGTCGAAGGCCAAAAGTAGCCGAACTCCCCGCGATACTTCACTTTAATCAAATTATGGTGCCGTTCTAAGACTCGAATTAATTCCGCCATTGAATCCACTTCCTCATTATAAATCGTAAAAGATAGTACCCCACTACCACCCCGAACCAATTTGAAATCACATCATTGATATCAACGGTGCGCTGAAAATTAGCTAGGTTATCTAAGAATAACTGACCAAATTCGATGAACAATCCAGTTAATATGCCCAGTCCACACACTTGCTTGAGCCCCATTGGTAGTGGGGTTAGCAACCACACAAAACCACCTAATGGAATGGTCATGATTACATTGAGCCAAAAGCCCTCCGTAAATAACTCCTGAAATGGCATATAAACAACCTGGGCGTGCCCATAAGTGAACGACGCTAATTCTGGATAGCTACCTAGTTGCACGTTGACGGGGAACCGCGGGGTAAAACATAGCCAGGCTACCACCAATAAGTAGCAACCACACAGTATTTGTATTCCCCGATATTGCCAAGTATTCGTTTTAATCATCCTATCAAATCCCTTTACCACATTATAAACAAAAAGCCCCGCCATTCCATAATAGAATGACGGGGCTTCATATTAATTTAAACTATCTAATCACCATTACTGAAGTTGGTGAGTACTTAGCCATGTAAGAAGCTTGGCTTCCAAAGTGACGCGCAATTCCCTTTTTGGAATGTGATCCGATCACTAATAAGTCTGGTTCAACATGCGGAATCACGTCCTTAACGATGGTTTCTCCGGCATCACCAGAGGCAACGATTGCTTGAACATCCTTGACCCCAGCATTTTTGGCTTGTTCAACATACTTTTGCATATGTTCTTCCAAGTCCTTCTTTTCACCGTGTACGTAATCCCTAGATAAAGCTTCATAAACGTTAATTTCTTCGGTTTCCAAAACGGAAACTAAGATTAATTGAGCATTATCAGCCTTAGCACGTTCGATTGCGTAGCGAAAGGCTAAAATCGCGTCGTCGGAGTCGTCGACTCCCACTAAAATCCGTTGAAATTGATCCATAACTTACACCTCTTATTTAAAATTGGTTGATTATGCGTTACCCTTTGATTGTGATTGTTCTGCTTGGCGTTCAGCTTCGATCCGCTTGTTACCAAAGTAGAATTCAACCATCGTCCAAACTAATAATGCTAAGATAAGGAAATCTAAGATGTAGGCAATCGTGTTTGCCATGCTAGTTTGAGCTGCGGTTGGGTTATCACTGAAGAACCCAGCAACTGCTGATGGAAGTCCATTTAAGTTCAAGTAAATCAAACCAAGGACGGAAATCCAACCTAAAATTTTAACCCAGAGGGTGTTCTTAAATTCTTCACCCATTTGACTCTTGTTATCAGTCATTAAGATCAATGGTAACATTGAGAATGGTAATGCCAATGCCAAGAAGATTTGTGAATTTTCCATCAGGTTATTCAATGCGGTATGTTCTTGTAATTCTGATTCACCACTAGTAAGCGATACACAGATTAAAACGGGAACAACGGAAAGCATCCGAGTAACCAAACGCCGTAACCATAGTGGCATCTTCATGTGAATGAATCCTTCCATGATTACTTGTCCAGTTAAGGTCCCAGTAATCGTGGAGTTTTGTCCAGAAGCTAATAAAGCAACGGCAAACAATGTTGATAAAATACCAGATTTAGCAACGCTAATTAGAACTGGGTTACTTAAAGTTGAAGTGTTGTTCAAGGCATCAAACAATCCGAAGAATGATGAATCCTTAACGGCACCAGTCTTAAATACGGCAACCCCCATGATCAATAGCAATGCGTTAACGAAGAATGCAAAGGTTAATTGGATGTTAGAATCCCAAGTCGTAAACTTGATTGCTCTAGCAACGTCCTTCTTATCCTTTGGATCGTAATCACGAGTTTGTGAAATAGCTGAATGTAAGTAAAGGTTATGTGGCATAACAGTTGCCCCGATGATCCCTAATGCTCCAGCATAAGGAGTTAATCCATCGGAAGCCTTTCTTGATTGTGAAAGGGTATCTGCAGTTGGGATTAATCCCTTGAATACGCCACCCCAGTCAGCATTTGATAATGCCACTTGGTAGGCGAACACTACTAAGATCACAATGATCAAACAAACAACGATTGCTTCGATCTTTCTGAACCCAATCTTGGTAAGTAAAAGCAGTAGTAAAACATCGAATACGGTGATGAACACTGAAACCACAAGTGGAATGTGGAATAACAGGTTCAATGCAATCGCACCCCCGATAACTTCTGCGATATCGGTTGCCATAATGGCAAATTCCGTCATGATCCATAAAACAATTCCAAGCGACTTTGAAGTCCGCGTCCGAATGGCTTGCGCCAAATCCATCTGCGTCACAATCCCAAGTTTAGCCGCCATGTATTGTAGTAACATCGCAATCAAACTTGAGATTAAGATAATCGACATCAAGAGGTACCCAAAATCTTGTCCACCAGTGATTGAAGTCGACCAGTTACCTGGATCCATGTATCCAACGGCAACTAATGCCCCAGGACCTGAATAAGCAAACAAGGTCTTCCAAAAGCCCCAATCTCTAGGTACGGTAACGGTATGATTAATTTCTTCCAAGGAAGGACCGTTAGCGTAGTGAATCATACTGTGTTTTTCACTCACGTGAAACTCCACCTTTCTGTAAGGTATCATTTTCTGATTGATACAATCTAAATATATAAAAATTTCTTAACCAATGAATATTGTACACTATTTTAATAATTTTTAAAGTCTTTTTTAGGTAAGTCTAAATTTTTTAATTTTTTAGTTAACATTAGTTAACGATTGAAGCAAAATCGATTAACAATCTAAATATTTTTATAAATCTGCTTAAGCTTTGACATGTTTTTAATTCCCTAATTATAATTAGAAGTAAATTAGTTAAGGGGTTGTTTAAGTTGGAATATCGAATTGAAAAAGATTCACTTGGTGAAGTAAAGGTCCCTAAAAATGTCCTCTGGGGGCCCCAAACCGAACGCAGTCATAATAACTTTAAGATTGGCCAAAAGATGCCAGACGAGGTGATTGATAACCTCCTGCAAATTAAAAAGGCTGCAGCAATCGTCAACCATCAAATTGGGAACTTGGATGCAGAAAAGCAAGATTTAATTAGTACTACGGTTGATCAAATCCTAAGTCAACCGCATCAAGATGCATTCCCACTCGTGGTCTTCCAAACTGGTAGTGGGACTCAAACCAACATGAACGTAAATGAAGTAATTGCCCACATTGCCAATCAAAAGGCAGGCACTGCGGCCATTCATCCAAATGATGATGTGAACCGATCACAAAGTTCGAATGATACTTTTCCGACTGCAATGATGATGGCAGCAACCCAATCCATTGATCAATTAATTCCCGCCCTCGCTGATTTAATCGATGCATTTCAAAAGAAACAAGCTGAGTTTGCCGAAGTGGTGAAAATTGGCCGCACCCACCTACAAGATGCGACCCCGATTACCTTTGGGCAAGAAATCAGCGGCTGGGTCAGTGCACTACAACATGATTTAGACTACCTTAGGGACAACCGCGATACCCTATTAGAGCTCCCGATAGGTGCTACGGCAGTTGGGACAGGTTTGAACACCCCCACTGGTTTCGATCAGGCAATGGTAGAACAACTAAGCAAACAAACGGCAATTCAATTTATGGTGGCTCCTAATAAATTCCAGGGGCTGGCTAACCACACGGGGATTACAATGGTGCATGGGATCCTTAAAACGCTTGCAACCGACTTAATTAAAATCGGTAACGATATTCGATTCCTAGCTAGTGGGCCACGCGCAGGCTATAACGAATTGAACATCCCTAGCAACGAACCCGGTTCATCGATTATGCCTGGAAAGGTCAATCCAACTCAAGTCGAGGCATTAACGATGGTGAGTGCTCAAGTGATTGGCCATGATACAACCATTAACATTGCAAATAGTCAGGGAAACTTCGAAATGAACGTTTATAAACCCGTTATCATTTACGACTTTTTAGATAGTAGTAATTTATTAACTGAGGCCATCAACTCATTTAACGAACACTTGGTCCAGGGATTGTCGATCAACCAATCTCGCATGACTGAACTTGTCGATAATTCACTAATGCTAGTTACCGCCCTTAGTCCACACATTGGGTATGAACGCAGTGCCAAAATTGCCCAAAAGGCGCAAAAAGATGGCTCTACGCTTAAAGCTGCTGCATTAGCAAGTGGGGTCACGGAAACGGAATTTAATCAATGGGTCAACGCTAAGGCCATGACTAACGTTAAGCGAAATTAAGATAGAAAGCGAATTATTATCATGAAATATTTTACAGGTAAAAATCAGGAACACCGTGCCAATAAGGTCAATGCTAAGGAACGTATCAAATGTTTTGGCTGGGCTGCACTGGTAACTGCCATCTTATTTTTATGGCGCTATATTGATTAAGAAGGGGGAATTAACCGTTAAAATGGTTAATTCCCCTCTCTTAATAATTTTCAATCAAAATAAAACTATTACCATAAAGTTACAATCTGGTTTTAAAACGATTGCAAGGCCTTTTTATCCATTCTTTAATGTTAAACTAGTCCATAGTAATTAAAATAATATGGAGTGAAAGAAATAATGAATAAAAAGTTAAAAATGCTTTGCAGCTTGGTCGTAGTTTTAGGGCTCGCCATTGTTGCACCGATATTCAGCGCTACTGCTAGCGCTGCAAGTAAACCGATCTACGATTTATCTGAGTGGCAAGGTAATCTAAGCGATAGTCAAGCTAAGAGATTAAAATCAGAAACTGAATTTTTAATCTTACGGGTGCAATACGGTTCTAGTTACAGTGATCGTGTGTTCCAAAATAACGTTAAAAAACTTTCTAAGTATGGCGTTAAATATGGTGTTTACAGTTACAGCCTTTATAAGAACGCTAACTCAGCGGCTAACGAAGCATCTACCTTAATTAAAGCCGCACCGAAAGCATTGTTCTACGTTAATGATGCAGAATCAAATAACGTTACATCTGGGACGATGAATGGTGCAACGGTAGCATGGGCAAATCGGGCTCGTCAATTAACCGATCGACCAATCGTGCTTTACAGTTACCAATCATTCATGGGGAATTTCACCTCTGCTAAAAGTGCTTACGATGCCATTTGGTTGGCAAGTTACACTTCGGTTGCGCCATCCACTAGTTACAAGTATGACTTATGGCAATATACCGATAAGTATTATAGTTCTGCATTAGGCAAGCGCGTGGATGCAAGTAAAATCCCTGCTAATGGAAAGCCACTTTCATTTTGGATCGGTGGTAGCACTACCTCTGCTACTGCTAGCCAATCTGATTCTGCTTCAAAGGTAAGCACCACTGTTAATAAGACCGTACAGAATCCACACGTTGTCCAAATTTCATCAAGTAATTACATCTCCACTGGAACCGAATTTAAGGTTTTGAGTAATAACTTAAATGAATATACAGATGTTAAATTAACGAATCGGGCATCAGTAACCCTCCATAAGGGTGATACAGTTAAGGGAACCCCAGTCAAGTTTGGTAACACTTACAGAATTAAGACTGATAATGGGACTTACTTCTCTGCTAACAAGAACCTAATTGAAATTGTGAACATCAAATAAAAATAAAGCCGTTGATTATCAAATAATCAGCGGCTTTATTTTTTTGGTTTCAAAAAGGCGGAACCGTTTATTTACGATTCCGCCTTATTTATTGATCAATTAAGGTCTTGAATATCCAACGATACTCCACCATGGAGCGTCGATACTTTCGGTAATTACCCCATTATTTTGGGCATCGATCATTTGCCCATTTCCGATATAGAAACCAACGTGGCTAATTGAACTTGAATCATCGCCGAAGTATACCAAGTCACCCTTCTTAAGGTTACTTCTTAATACTGGCTTAGTCGTATTGTATTGTCCCTGAGCTGTCCGAGCAATTGAAACGTTCGCTTTTTGATATATGTATTGAGTAAATCCTGAACAATCAAATGAAGTGGGTCCAACAGCACCGTAAACGTATGGTGAACCTAGCTTTGATAAAGCAACTTTGTATGCTACTTTGACCGCTTTCTTGCTAGCAGCATTAGCGGCTGGTTGGTGTGCTGTAGTCGCACCCGCAAAAATGGTAACTGAAGCCAATGGTACTAAAATCAATTTGATTATTTTTTTATAATTCAATATCTTCATCCCCAAATAAATGATATTTTGATTAGTTTATTATTCATAATTTTTTAACTATTGTCATTATAGGAAAAAAATAATACTAAATTAAAACAAAACTAATACAGACTGATTTCAATATTGTTACATTCAAGTTACAAAAAAATTTAATAAACAAAAAAACTCCGGATGTTTCATCCAGAGTTAGTCTTAAAGATTTAATTTTTGGAATCATATTCATCAGCATCGATATTCCGACGGTTAGGCTGATTAGGGATTATCAATGTCGCAACAATGTAAAAAAAGATGCCTGGAAAGAAAACACTAAAAATCGTAATTGCCGCATATAAAAGCCGCACCCATGTTGCATCCCAACCAAAGTATTCGGCAATCCCACCAAGCACGCCTGTCAAAATCCGTTGGTTTGAACGGTATAATTTCCGATTCATTCTAATCTACCCCCTGCTTTATTTAAATAGTAATGGTAAGAAGGAAATTGATGCTAGAAGGTTATTTAGCATGTGGAATGTAATATTCGCTTTAATCGTCCCCGTTTTACGGTAGATAAACGCCATTCCAGCACCCATTGAGGCGTAAACCATAAATAAAAACGGATTACTAAATGCATGGGCGGTCGCAAATGCTGCCCCACTGATCACCATTGCCCAAAGCGTAGAAACATTACTTAATAATCCATCAATAAGCATCCCCCGAAATACTAGTTCTTCAAGTACTGGCGAAAGGACGATAATCCCTAATAACATTGAGTACAGAACAATTTTATTAGAAGACAGTAAACTATTAATTGCATTTTGGTTACTGGATTGTTCTTGATTGAAAAACTTTTGCGAGAATAAAACCATTGCGACACTAAATACCCTCACAATTAGAAATACTGCAATCACCGTCCAAAATGCGTTACCATTCATTTTACCAATGGGTGCGGGATGGTATTTTCTGTAATAATGCCAAGCAACTGCAATCATTACCGCATAAAAAATGAAATAGCCAACCACCAATAAGAGCTGTGCCACTGGTTGATGATAGCTATTAACCAGTGCAATCGGCACTTGAATAAATTCAATCAATAGTACCATGATGATCATTAACAAAATCCGATTGCCGTATTCCCCGATGCTAAGTTTTTTGTGCAATTTGAACTCCTCCTTAAATAATCGTCGTGATTGCCATAATAATCATAACAATCCCCATAATCGGCCGCAGCGTTTTGGTGACCTTACGCGGATCGAAGTGATTTAAAACAAATGGCATTAATGCAGCTCCGACAATTGCCCCAATCATTAATGCTGAACCTGGCAACCATGCAATCCGTCCAGCAGTAGAGTGCATTACAATGCCTACGATCGACGTGATGATCAATACATATGAAGAGGTGGCTGCTGCTTGCTGCATTGATAAGCCCATCAATAACATCCCCGCTACTAGCGGACTACCACCACTTAATCCGGCGATTCCTACCATCAGTCCACTGAGGGCCCCAAAAAAGAGGGCTTTGCCTAGACTTAATGCGGGGACCATCGCTTGTTGATCAGCTGAACGGGGTCGGAAAGACTGCCATAAAATCTGAGCACCTAAGCAAAGGAACAAGAGGAACAACAAAACTTTATAAACGGTTTCAGATAAATAACCCGCTAAAATACTACCAATCACGGTAGCCGGAACAGCGGTAATCAACATGCGATTGCCAAATTTAAACTTCATATTCCCGGTTCGGTAGTGGCTGTATGCACCGATACATAATGACGGTAAAGCCGTGAACAATGACGTTGCTGTTGCGCTGGCTGGTGAAATGTGCATTAAACCGGTCAACACGCCCAGGTAAAATGCAGCTCCACCACCCCCCATTGAGATGATAAATCCGCCAATAATAAATCCAATGATAACCAATAACAATAAAATCATACTAAACTCCTTGTTTTATATTATTTACTAATATAACACAACAGCCACCCCAATTATGGCGTGACTGCTAAATATTTATTAAATTGATTAACGCTGGTTTTGCTTCCGTTTTTGAATCAAACGGTTAATATTACTGGCATCGCGCGCATAGATTTTATACTGAACAACTACGATTATCACATATACGATCGCCAACGTAATAATAAACGAAATCCAGTTATCGATCCAGTGATTATAAATTCCGGTCACGATCACTAAAACGTTCGTTCCGAGGTAATGGATCACTAATTTAGCTAGATACGGTAAGTGGCTATAGCGAAAAATCATTGATAACTCACCGATCAAAAAGCTCATTAATAAGGTGGTAAGGATATCCGAGCGGGTAATTAGCGATTGGCGATAAACAGCGGCACTTAACATAAAAATGAAAGAGCCAATACACATTCCAATTAACCCAAATCGCACACACTCTTTCACTATTTTTTTCACATTCGCAACCTCGCTTTCAAATCTGGTAGGTATTTTCGACTAACGTTCAACTTCACTTCATGGTCTAAAAACGCCGTCATATTACCAGAGAAGCCGGCTTCCAGTGAATTGAGATGGTCAATATTAATTGCGGTCCCCCTAGCAATCTGGATGAACCGCTGGTCATTAATCTTTGCTAAAATATTCTTCAACTGGCCGTGAAATGAATATTGATGGTTCGTAGTTGCAATCGTTAGGTCACTGCCGAAGACTTCGATCGAAATAATATCATTTAAATTGACCATTTCGACTCGGTCATCAATGGATAACGGCAGGACCGAAGCTGAATTGGTTGGTATTTCGGCCAATCGATTGATCAATTCCACGACTTTTGGTGTTAGCTGCTTGGCACTAACTAATAGTTTGATTTCATCTGGTGATAGTTGATCATCTTGGTGAAAATCAACTTGCATGGACCCCAACTTCTTTCGTTCTGAGATAGTTTGCTACTAATAAAGATACAATAAATAGCAGTAAGAAACCACCCAAAACGAGCAGAACATCTGTAAATGTTAGTAGGGTACTCTTAATTTTTAAGTCGACGCCCATCGAAAGACGGAAGTTTTTAAGCACGGATGCGGGCAGGTGCTTAAATGAAGCATGTAGTTGTTCCTTCATTAAAACATCCCGATATGCAGCTGAAACGTATGGTGATGGGGTAAACTTCATAATCGTTTGTGCAATACTAGGCATCGTACTGATTGGCACGTACACCCCTGCCATGAAACCAGAAATGGTTCCGATGATTGAAGATACGGTTGGGACCATCTGTTGTTTATTAATAAACGAGTAGATCAATAGGTTAAATGCCGTCCAGACAAAGCTACTAAACAACGCGATCAAAAAGATGGCGGCACTTTGGTCCCAGGCAATCTTGATGCCATCGACAAATTGGAAGTAGATACTCATGATCAAAAAGGCCACGATTTGGTTCAAGGTCCCGATGACGACCGCCCCAACCAAATAGCCCATTTGAATCTGGTTAGTTGATAGATCGGTCATTTCAAGGTCGTTTAAATGATTATCTTCACGGTCCTTGACCATTTGACTAATGGCCGCCCCAATTGAAGTCAATCCAGTAACCGATAAAGTTCCCCCAATCAACCAGGGGTCCAAAAGCTTGCTGGTTCCTGGAACCGACTGCCATGATTGTTGCATTCCGTTCTTTAAGAACAAGAGGTATAGAACAAATGAAATCAATGCAGCAAAGATGGAGAAGAAAACTACGCTGCGGTTGGCAAAATAAATCGTTAAGTTCCGTTTAATCAAATTAATCATTATCTGATCTCCTTTCCAGTTAGGGCGACAAAGATGTCGTTCATATCGCCACGTTTGAGTTCCATTTCTTTAATCAATGGCCGCGCGGTGTTCAAGAATTGAATCGTTGCATCGACATTTGGTACCATTATTTTTACCTGCTTTCCATCGACCTTCGTTGGCCAGTCCTGATTGACTAGTGCAACCACTTGGTCAACGGAATCAGTCGTAATCGTCAAAACATCCTTAGCATACTTTGCCTTTAGATCATCAACGGTATCAGCCGCAATAATTTGGCCGTGGTCAATGACGTAAACGTAATCGGCGATGTTAGCCTCTTCCAGGTAGTGGGTCGTCAAAATGATTGTGAGCTGATATTGCGCTCTGAGTTGGTTCAAGACTTCCCAAATTTTATTGCGCGTCTGGATATCCAATCCCGTTGAGGGTTCATCTAAGAACAACAAGCGTGGTCTATGTAGCAATGCCCGTGTGATATCGACCCGCCGCCGTTGCCCACCAGAAAGTGACCCGTACTTTTGCTTGGCGATCGAAGTAATATCGAACGCCTTCATTAGGCGATCAACAAAATCATAGTCGATGTGCTTATACATCCCAGCCCGCCACATTAAGTTCTGTTTAACGGTCAAGTCGCGATCTAAAACACTGTCTTGGAACACGACACCAATTTGATGACGATATTCATGTTGATTAGGTTTTAAGCCATCTAAGCTAATCGTACCGGCCTTGGGCTTTTTGATACCCGTCAGCATATTAATCGTCGTTGACTTTCCGGCTCCATTTGGCCCTAAAAATGCCACCAATTGACCAGCTTCAATGTTTAAATCAATATTGTTAACAGCTATTTTATTGCCATATTGTTGGGTTAAACCATTTACTTGTAATAATGCCATTACGATTCCCTCATTTCGATTTATGATTATTATCATTATAGCTACAAAATAATCTAAAATCGTTGATTATTGGCAAGTGGTTAAAATCAGCAAACGAGTGGTAAATAAGGATAAATAAAATCAAAATTTGCAACTAAGGTGTTAAAATACATTTAGAATACTTTTAAAGGGATGATTTATGTGGACGTTATCACTACTGAGCAAGTTGAACAATTAGATGGAAATAAAAGGTATCAATTTAGTGGGACTTATGCAGGAGTTTATCTACCTGTAAGTTCACCAAAGGATTCAAATGAGCATTATATCAACACCCGAATCCTTTTAAAGGATTTAAACATTACAGTAAACAATCAAGTGTTTTTGTTCAATCAAATTGGATGCGTTCCATACAGTAGTTCAATTCAAGAGTTGGGTAATCTCAACGAGGGTGATGCAATCAGTTTCCAAGCTAAAGTTGCCCCGATGAATTATAGTTCTCTACAATCATATAAAATCAATGACAGAAGCGATTATCATGTTGCTGCCCCTTATAATGCAACCAAAAATGGTAAAAGCGGATCTAGGAACAATATCCTAATGGATGAATATTTTCTACCGGGTTATTTTCTAGATAGCAATTATCCCTTAATTGTAAATATGGATGAACTAAATCAATATCCCAAAGCTAAAAGAATCAAAATAAATATGTATAAATCAGACTTTTTTGATGTCCCCTTAGCAAATAGGGGTAAGCGTGAAATATGGGAAACCATGAAGAAGTTTCGTGATGAGAATCCAGATCTTTTTTTTAACGCTAATTTAATTACCGACGAATATGGTAGAGAGTATGATTTTATTAAAGCAAAGAATATTCTTACTAGTGACGAAGAAATTAAGCTATGTTCGCAATTAATCGACTATTTAATGGACGGTGACCCAATCGTGCGCCAATTTTTATCCCCTAAACAAACCGAAGCTTTTGAGGCGGGAGAGTTTGAGTATTTAATACATTCAAAAGAATCACTAATTAACGGGATAAAACGGAAGCAAAGGAAATTTAGACATTCTCTAGCCTATTATAATAATAAGGTCATTACTAATAAGGATGTTTGTGATATATTAATTCAGCAACAAAAAACGCAAAATGGTTAAATGTATAAAAAAGCGAGTGATAATCATCACTCGCTTTTAGATTGGTAATATTGATGCTATTCGAATAACATGGTTTGGTAATATAGACCATCATGGTAAGTGGTGGCCATGGCCATTTGGGTAACGTCAGATCTCAAAATATTATAACGATGACTCCAGTTTTCACCAACGGCATCGTTATACATGAATTCGTTGACCATGTTGATCATTGTATTATTCGGGGTATCGGATGAGTAGGTGTTTGAAATATTTTCACCCATTATATAATCATTCCATCCATGTTGTTGTACTAATGAATCTACTTTCCAGCTTCCATCATTATTAAAATGTGATAATTGGTTATTATTTTGCCAAGTTTGTTCATTTTCTTGGTTGCGTTCTTGTGCTAATTCATACAGATGATCATTCCAAGTTAATGGATTTTGTCCGTGTTGAGAACGTAAATAGTTTACATAATTAAGTCCGATGTTTTGGTTGCTGGAATTATTTACTTTGGTATTATTTTTATTTGAATTTTTTTGCAATCTTAAGTCAGAAGCTAGAACCCAGTAATTACCTTTATAATTATTAAATTTAATTTGGTAATACATGATACCCCAATCGCTCATTTGTTTTTTAATGATTGAACCTTTACTATTACCGTTTATTTTAGTAATTCCATATTGAGTATCGGTTTCATTTTCAGGTAATTGAGTAAATTGTAGGCTTGTATTAGAACGAGTATAAATGATTTTGGTTCCCTTTTTATAATTTGCGTTAGGCATATATGGATTGGGATCATACATTAAATAGCGATTTGGTAAATTGGCATTAAAGTTATTTAAGATGGTATTAATAACTTTTGGATCGCCCCCCGCTAATGGATTGCTATCAGCATGGACGGTCGTTACGACGGTGTTAAAGGTCAAGACGGTGAGCAGAACAGTCATAAAGCTTACAAGTGTGTTTTTAATTTTCATTGTAAAAATCTCCCTTGGTTATTCTATTCGAATAACATGGTTTGGTAATACATGCCCTTACTATAAGTGGTTGCCATGGCCATTTGGGTAGTGTCAGATCTCAAAATATTGTAACGGTGACCCCAGTTTTCACCAACGGCATCGTTATATACGAATTCGTTGACCATGTTAATCATAGTATCGGTGGGTGTATCAGATGATATTGAACCTGAAATATTTTCACCCACTACATAGTCATTCCATCCGTGTTGTTGAATTAAATTATCTACTTTCCAGCTTCCATCAGTATTAAAATGGTCGATGCTTTGATTATTTTGCCAAGTTTGGATATTTTCTTGGTTACGTTCTTTTGCTAAAGTATAAAGATGGTCATTCCAAGTTAATGGATTTTGTCCGTGTTGATCACGTATGTAATTAACATAATTAAGTCCGACGTTTTGATTATCAGCGTCAGTAACCGTGGTATTATTTTTATTAGGATTTTTTTGTAATCTTAAATCCGATGCTAAAACCCAATAGGTTTTTCTAGGATTACTAAATTTAACTTTGTAATACATAATTCCCCAATCAATCATTTGTTTTTTAATTATAATACCTTTAGTGTTATTGGTAATTTTTCGAGTTCCATATTGAGTATCAGTTTCGTTTTCTGGGAGTTGTGTGAATTGTAAACTAGTATTAGAACGTTGATAAATAATTTTAGTGCCTTTTTTATAATTGGCATTTGGCATATATGGATTGGGATCATACATTAAATAACGATTTGGTAAATCGGCACTAAAGTTATTTAAAATTGTATTGATAACTTTTGGATCGCCACCTGCTAATGGATTGCTATCAGCATGTACGTTCGTCGCGACGGTACTAAAAGTCAAGACGGTGATCATCACCGTCAAAAAGCTTAAAAGTGTGTTTTTAATTTTCATTGTAAAAATCTCCTTTGTTTATGCATTTATATAAACATTTATGTACGAAAAGCAGTGAAGAGTCACTGTTTTATAGTTTGATGCTATTCGAATAACATGGTTTGGTAATACATGCCGTCATTGTAAGTGGTGGCCATAGCCATTTGTGTAGGGCTATTGCTTAAAATATTTTCACGATGACCCCAGTTTTCACCTACGGCATCATTATATGTGAATTCATTGATCATGTTAATCATGGTATCTGTTGGTGTATCTGATGATCTTTGATTGGAAATGTTTTCTTCTATTACATAATCATTCCATCCATGTTGTTTAACTAAATCGTCTACTTTCCAACTTCCATCAGCATTAAAATGGTCAATATTATTTGTTTGTTTTAAACTTTGAATATTTTCTTGATTACGTTCTTGTGCTAAAGTATAAAGATGATCATTCCAAGTTAATGGAGATTGTCCGTGTTGACTACGAATATAGTTAACATAGTTGAGTCCTACGTTTTGATTATCTTCATCATTAATCGTAGTATTATTTTTATTAGAATTTTTTGGAAGTATTAAATCTGATGCTAAAACCCAATATGTTTTTCTAGGATTATTGAATTTAACTTGGTAATACATAATTCCCCAGTCACTCATGTGTTTTTTTACTATTGTACCTTTGGTGCTATTGATGATTTCTCTTGTTCCATATTGAGTATCAGTTTCATTTTCTGGTAATTGTGTGAATTGTAAACTAGTATTAGATCTTTGATAAATGATTTTAGTTCCTTTTTTATAATTGGCGTTAGGCATATATGGATTGGGATCATATAGTAAATAACGATTTGGTAAATCGGCACTAAAGTTATTTAAAATTGTGTTAATAACTTTTGGATCGCCCCCCGCTAATGGATTGCTATCAGCATGGGCGGTCGTAGCGACGGTACTAAAGGTCAAGACGGTGATCATCACCGTCATAAAGCTTAAAAGCGTGTTTTTAATTTTCATTGTAAAAATCTCCTTGATTATGCAGTTATATAAACGTTTATGTACGAAAAGCAGTGAAGAGTCACTGCTTTTATAGTTTGATGCTATTCAAATAACATGGTTTGGTGATACATGCCGTCACTGTAAGTGGTTGCCATTGCCATTTGGGTAACGTCAGATCTTAAAATATTGTAGCGATGACTCCAATTTTCTCCAACAGCATCGTTATAAACGAATTCGTTGACCATGTTAATCATGGTATCGGTTGGAGTATAGGATGCTGGGGTGTCAGAAATATTTTCACCCATCACATAATCGTTCCAACCATGTTGTTGAATTAAACTATCAACCTTCCAGCTACCATCAGCATTATAATGAGATGCGGTTTTATTTTTTTTCCAGGTTTGGATATTTTCCTGATCGCGTTCTTTAGCTAATTCATAAAGATGGTCATTCCAAGTTAATGGGGCTTGTCCGTGTTGGTCACGTAAGTAGTTCACATAGTTAAGTCCAACGTTTTGGTTATCGGAGTCAGTAACAGTGGTATTATTTTTATTGGGATTCTTTTGTAGAATTAAATCGGCTGCTAGGACCCAATAAGGCTTGCTAATATTATTAAATTTTACTTTATAATAAACAATTCCCCAATCACTCATTTGTCTTTTAATTATTTTACCATTTGCACTTGTAGTAATTTTACGAGTTCCATATTGAGTATCTGTTTCATTTTCAGGCATTTGTGTGAATTGTAAACTAGTATTAGATGCAGTATAAGTTACTTTAGTTCCTTTTTTATAATTAGCATTAGCCATATATGGATTTGGATCATACATTAAATAACGATTTGGTAAATTGACATTAAAGTTATTTAAAATCGTGTTGATAACTTTTGGATCGCCCCCTGCTAATGGATTGCTATCAGCATGTACGTTCGTCGCGACGGTGTTAAAGGTCAAGACGGTGATCATCACCGTCAAAAAGCTTAAAAGCGTGTTTTTAATTTTCATTGTAAAAATCTCCTTGATTATTCTATTCGAATAACATGGTTTGGTAATATATCCCGTCGCTGTAGATGGTTGCCATGGCCATTTGGGTGGCGATGGAACTTAAGATGTTATCACGGTGGACCCAATTTTCACCCACGGCATCGTTGTACGTGAATTCGTTGATCATGTTGATCATGGTTTCGGTGGGTGTCGCTGCTGGATATATGTTAGCGATATTTTCCCCAATCCCATTTTCATCTTCATTCCAGCCATGTTGTTTAATTAAATCGCTAACTTGCAAACTACCATCAGCAGCATAATGGGAGATTGATTTAGCTTGGGAAAGTTGTTGATTCCGTTCCTGCGCTAAGATATATAGATGATCGTTCCAAGTTAATGGTTCTAACCCATGTTGATCACGAATATAGTTAACATAGTTGAGCCCCACGTCTTGGTTTTCGGCATCAGTGACCGTGGTGTTATCTTTATTGGGATTCTTTGTTAAATTTAAATCGGCGGCTAGGACCCAATAGGGCTTTTTAATATTATTAAATTTAACTTGATAATAAATAATTCCCCAGTCACTTAATTTCTTTTTAATAACTTTACCTTTTGCAATTGTCCCAACGTTACGAGTCCCGTATCGAGTGCTAGTTTCACCGGTCGGAAATTTTTTGAATTGTAAGCTGGTATTAAATGCCGTATAAAGCACCTTCGTCCCTTTTTTATAATTCGCATTACTCATATATGGATTCGGATCATAAAGTAAGTAGCGGTTGGTTAAATTGACATTAAAGTTATTTAAGATCGTGTTGATGACCCGAGGATCCTTGCCTGCTAGTGGATTGGGGTTGGCATGGGCAGGCGTCGCGATGGGACTCAGGGTCAAGACGGTTATCATCACCGTCATAAAGCTTACAAGTGTGTTTTTAATTTTCATTGTAAAAATCTCCCTTGTTTATGCAGTTATATAAACGTTTATGTATCAATGTTTCAAAGCATCTGCTATATTTTTAATTATATCATCTAACTTAAATATGTTATAAAATTCAAATAAATATTTGTGATAATATATTATAAAATAATTTTAATCAATCTACTTCAACCCATTAAAATCACATCAGCGATGTTGTTAAGAAATCTTTTGACAAACAGGTGTGCATTTAAACGAGAATTAAGGATAGAAGATGTAGTTATATAATTGTTGACCATGAGACTGGAACCCAGGAAAAGCTGGCAAAATTGTACTTATTTTTTATTTTAAAATTTTTATACATCGTAATATACTATTAATTGTAAAAGTTAATTAAAATATCGGAGGAAGCCATATGAAAATAAACAATCTAGTAACGGCATCAATCGTGGGAATAGCTTTATTCACAACTGGAGCATCATTTACATCTGCAAATGCTAGTACTTGGCATAAGGGCGTCCCTAGTGCAATCACTAATGATGAAAAGCACACTTGGTTGAGCAATAAGAAGATTAAAGGAAAGAATAATCTTTATTATCGTACGAATATAAGCTTTAACTATGGGACTGTGGCTTCTGATGCTAGCGTTTTCAAAAATAACGGGAAGGGTTATAAAACTCTGCACTCTGCTTACCCAATCTTAGGGGTTCCATATTATAAGAAAACAGGTAAGAGCACCTACCAATTAAAAGCAACTCAAACTCAATCTACATCAGATGCTAAAGATATGATGAAAGTCACTAAAAGTGGCAAGCATTTAAAGATTTGGTTGAAAAATACTAAACAATGGAAATTCTTAGGAACTTTTAAATTAGTTAAGGATGAATTCACCTACAAGGTTGATCCTTTCAAATAATCAAAAACCCGCCATGAACGTGGCGGGTTTTTTTATCAACAGCTAGTTTGACAAGCACATTTGTTTAGGTGTAAAATTGAGCCAATACTAGGTTTGGTGGCACTATATAGCTACCCGTAGATTTCTGCGTGAGAGGTTAAAGCAGCCTAACCATAAAATGTTTCGTGAGTGAAAATAATTTCATTCCGTAAGTGCTGGACATGCGAACGACAAATACAGCACAATAAACAAAATCTCTGTTAGGGCAATGCCATTGATTGAAAAATCACGAGCTATGAGGGTAAAAATAAGTAGTTCCATAATGATCGTTAATCGAAAGTTATGTTGGCTGATGAGCAGAAACCAGGTGGGGCTGGCTGCTTGTAAGGACGTTTTTACTATAATTATAGGAGAAATATTATACATAATTAAGTTCTACTATTAAAAAAAATAATATTGATAAGTGGACTCCGCTTAAGTACGCGGAGTCTTATGACCATATTTGTAATAAATGTTATATGTTTTATATTTAAGTTTATTACTAATAATATCTTATGTTTATTCCACTTAAGTACAAGTGGATTCGCAATAGCTATTCATCAATATGCACAATCAAGGATAATGAATACAAAAATTTAATATGTAACTATTAAAAAGTAGCTGTAATGTGTTTGCAACTGCTTTTTTTGATATCAATTTTAGAAAGGATGCTTCTAATATGAAAACTGAAGATTTCTTAATCGAGCTTCAATGTACTAATGACCCAATTGCCTTTAACAAAATAAAATCCCTATTAGATAATATCATTTTAATAAACAGTGAAAGTCCTAATAAGGAATTCCAGCTTTCAAATAATATTGATCAAAATAAGGATTGGAAAAGGTTAATGATTAAAATGAACCTTCTTGCAATCACAAGCAATCATTCTCAATCAGCAACAAGAGTTTTAAAATTTCAATATGAAACACTGCTACTCAAAACTTTCTCGACCAAATTGATTGCACCGAATCGAGTATATGTTAAATGGATGCCAAAAGATCAAATGTATTGTATGAAGAATACTGCATTTAATAAAGCTTTTCGTGGTTATCGAGCGCTTTACAATCATTTTGAAGCCATTAATCATAAAATTGTATTCTATGATAAAGATGAAATCTTAAATAATAGTTTTGATAAATATCCAAAATCAATTACTTATAATGAATTCGTAAATCGGCTCAATAAATTGAATAATACTCTTCATTATGCAGAAGAATAGCATTGAGTAACTAGTTCTGGTGAATTTAGGAGCGTTCGATTCGTTCCCTAGCTGTTAAAATTTATAAATCAAAAGGAGTGATAACATGGGAGAAATAAAAATATATACTAGATCAAATTCCAAGACAGTAAATAAACCAAAGGGAAAGTCCTTTACCTATGACTATGTGATTGAATTTGATACAGCAAGTGGTAATAATCGCTTACGTCAAAGTAGTAAGCATCCAGTCAGAAACTCAAATCGAAATCAAATGGCGGTTTATGCACTTTATTATGCATTGATTAAAGCCAGTCAAGATTTTAATCTCAGTACTAATGATTTATACGTAACCACTAATTCAAAGTTTGTCTATAATGCAACAAATTCATGGTTAAACAAGTGGTTAAAGAATAACTTCAATGGTATTCAAAACGCTAAACAGTGGGCAAGCATCGTTAAAATGTTAGCTAGTGCTAATTCATGGAAACTTGAGTTAGTTGATTTCAATCAAGCCCTTAGCCACCATTAAAAAGATCAATCTTCAAATGGGACTGTGGGTTAGGTACGCCCACAGTCTAAAATCAAATCTGTAAGGATTGAAACATAAATATTTTAGAAAGCAGTGGTAATAATTATGAACCATTGCTTTTTTGAATTAACTGAAGTGCGGCTAGAAAGGCAGCCGCACTAAAACCAATTATGAAAGTTATGAAAGTTATTAATAGAAAGGAAGTTTTATAAATGAACACTAAAGAAGTATTGAATAATATTAACATTACATCTAACCCTAATGAACTACAAACTATTGTAAATGCAGTTGAAAAAATTAAAAATGATAATCAACTAGATAAGAAGCTACTCTGTTCCCCTAATTCAGATAACAGTCCAGCTTGGCATCAACTGTTAACTAAAATGAACATTCTGCCCAGCACTAGTAATTATTCTGATTCAGCAACTAATATTTTAAAGGATAGATATAAAAAAAGATTATTAGATTTATTTGAAACTAAGATTGACCATTCAAATGAAGTTAATATTAAAATCAATTCTAGTCGAGATGGTTATTGTATTAAAGATAAGTATTTATTGAATTCATATAGAGGATACTCTTCAGTTCGCCACTATACCAGTCAGATTAAATCATTAATCTCATTTTTTGATAAAGATGAAATCATTAAGATGAAGTTTAATAGCTATCCTAAGGCAATCACATACAAAGAGTTTGTAAATCGATTTAATGCATTGAGTCAACTTGTTCAACAATAATCTAGAATTCAAGGCTAGGTTATTATAAGCTAGTTTCGGAAAATTCAGAAGCGTTCGACTCGCTTCCTAGCTATTAGGTGTGTTCATCCCACCTATGATCAGATTCCTTTCTTTTGGACATAGTTTATTATTTGGTTACGGCAGCTAGTTTCGGCAAATCCAGGAGCGTTCGACTCGCTTCCTAGCTATTAGGTGTGTTCATCCCACCTATGATCAGATTCCTTTCTTTTGGACATAGTTTATTATTTGGTTACGGCAGCTAGTTTCGGTAAATCCAGGAGCGTTCGACTCGCTTCCTAGCTATTAGGTGTGTTCATCCCACCTATCATCAACTCCTTTCCAATTTGATATAGTCTATTGTTTGCTTACGGCAGCTAGTTTCGGCAAATTCAGAAGCGTTCGACTCGCTTCCTAGCTATTAGGTGTGTTCATCCCACCTATGATCAGATTCCTTTCTTTTGGACATAGTTTATTATTTGGTTACGGCAGCTAGTTTCGGCAAATTCAGGAGCGTTCGACTCGTTCCCTAGCTATTAGGTGTGTTCATCCCACCTATCATCAACTCCTTTCAAGTTTGATATAGTCTATTGTTTGGTTACGGCAGCTAGTTTCGGTAAATTTAGGAGCGTTCGACTCGCTTCCTAGCTATTAGGTGTGTTCATCCCACCTATCATCAACTCCTTTCCAATTTGATATAGTCTATTATTTGATTACGGCAGCTAGTTTCAGCAAATCCAGGAGCGTTCGACCCGTTCCCTAGCTATTAGGTGTGTTCATCCCACCTATGATCAGATTCCTTTCTTTTGGACATAGTTTATTATTTGGTTACGGCAGCTAGTTTCGGTAAATCCAGGAGCGTTCGACTCGCTTCCTAGCTATTAGGTGTGTTCATCCCACCTATCATCAACTCCTTTCCAATTTGATATAGTCTATTATTTGGTTAAGGCAGCTAGTTTCGGTAAATTTAGGAGCGTTCGACTCGCTTCCTAGCTATTAGGTGTGTTCATCCCACCTATGATCAGATTCCTTTCTTTTGGACATAGTTTATTATTTGGTTACGGCAGCTAGTTTCGGCAATTTAGGAACGTTCGACTCGTTCCCTAGCTATTTTTAAATATAAAAGCACGTCATCTTATTTTTCGGATAACGTGCTTTTATTTTTTATTCTACCATTAAATTAATATCATTTAACGTTCGTTGCTATTTGGTAGCTCCGTATACTTCCTTTGCAATTCCGAATGCTGACCATGCTTTAGGCCAACCAACGTAAAAGGAGAGGTGGGTGATCATTTCAGAAATTTCCTCTTGGGTAATGCCGTTGTTTTTACCGATCGTCATGTGGGGCTTCAACTGAGCGAAGTTACCACCTGAAATCAAAGCGGAAATCGTGATCATGCTCCGATCATGTGCGGAGAGTTTATCCGTTCTGGACCAAACTTCTCCAAATAAAACATCATCGTTCAATTCAGCGAACTTAGGGGCAAAATCACCTAAGTTATCGTGTCCAGCAGTTTGTTTAGCCATTACGCATTATCCTTTCCCTGCTTAAACGCAGCTTCAAATTGTTCGTCTGAAACGGCTTCGAGCCATTCTGGAGTCCCAGTGGTGATTGCAACGTGGGCAAACCAACTATCTGGGGTAGCGCCGTGCCAGTGCTTAACACCATCGTGAGTAACAACAACGTCGCCTGGATGAAGTAGTCGCGCAGGCTTACCAGCTTCTTGATAAAGGCCCTCACCACCTGTGACCAACAAGATTTGGTAGCCATCGTGGTGAATATGCCAGTTGTTCCGACAACCTGGTTCAAAAGTAACATTTCCAACGCCTACATTAACTTCTTTTTCAGGGCTCACCAATCCATTTAAGTAACTTTGACCCGTAAAATATTTTGCGTATGCATCATTTTTGGGCCCTAAACCGAATAGGCCACCGTTTTGTTTAACATCTTCATTTTTTGCCATTATTCAACATCTCCCTAATTATTAAATCGTTGTAAGTAGTGTTCAAAATCCTCTGAGACAGTATGATTGAGCTTACCATCGTACCAATCGATCTTATGCGATAACACGGCCAGATTGGCTTGCATCTCACGGATTTGAGATAAACTACGGGCTTTGACTGATGCCAATAGTTTACGTCGTTCCGAAATCGTCCCATCCCCCTGTGCCCGTAACTGGACATAGCGTTTGATTTCTTCCATCGACATCCCAGTCCCCTTGAGGTGCAGTAAAAAGCCGATCCACTTAACATCTTGTTCAGTATAGTAGCGGCGGTCACGCTCATCGCGATCTGGTACGATCAAATGCTCTCTTTCGTAATATCTCAGTGTATAGGTAGTCAGGCCAACTAAGTTAGCGAATTCGCCAATTGAATATCTTTGCATTGCAAAACTTCCTTTAATCAATTGATTAGTTTTAATTTACCACTTATAGTTAACTTTAAGTCAAGGATAAAGGACTAAAAAAAGCCGCTTCATTCGAAGTGGCTTTAAATCAATTGTTCCGTTCATATAAGTAGTACTTTAGAACGTATTGTTGAACAGAGGACGTATATTTTAAAACCGTCGCAGTATCAACTAGGTGGTAGTAACGTCGCAACGTTTTATTGGATAATTTCTTTAACGAGCGTTTCGTGGCGCTGCCAGGTTGATCAGGCGGTAATGAGATCGTTAACACAAATTTATTTTTTAATGAACGGAGCTGTTGGCCCTGTGAGTGTTTCATTGGTGGATAGTCCAAATTATTTTGCACAAAGTACTTGGAATGGGGAAGCGTGCCCAAAGTAGTATATAAACTCACGTCAATCGTCCGATACGCCAGCAATGAACGGTCACTACTACGGTTAATCAGCTTAGCGAAGCGTTGCTGATATGGCACCGTTGCTTGATGATCAACACTATAAATTTCATTATGCGGATATAGTTTTGAATAACGATAATTATGGTTGGTAGCTAATAAACCACATGCTGAAAGTATCACTAATAGGCAAATCAAAAATGGATTTTCAATTACCATCTTAGGAAGTCCCCTTTGCAACAAACTTCCGATAATCACCACAATCAAAATGCTAAAAACAGAAATTAAAGTGTAATAATAAGTGGCCGTTACCTTTACGGTAATAATCGATAATGTTTCCAAAACTAAACTGGTCAACAGTGCGCTTTTAATCGTCCAGTTTACCTTTGGTAAAATTAAAATTGCTAGCATCGTTGCCAATACGATTATTTCGACCCATCGGGCGACCACATCAGTTTGCGGTAATTTAATCAATTGGGTTAGATCAAAATTACTGTGTTGATAGTATTTTACGTTGAACCAAAAGTAGACCTTCAGCATCGTAAGTAAACTACCGTGCAATTGATACAAAATAAGTATTGGTAACGTAACGACTGTATACCCCAAGAAGCCCCATCCCATCAATTTCAGCAGGTCTTGATATCGTTTTTGCAATAGGTAGGCAATCATTAGCACCAATCCAATCCCAAACCATGGAAATAAAAAGGTGTACTTGATCCAAAATGCGACCCCTACAAAGAATCCCTGAATAAACAAAGTGGACTTAGTAAATTTTAGGTCTTGATGTTTGAGCAACTGATAAATCATCAATAGTAAAAATGGAATCACAATGCTCTCTGGAGTATCACCATGTTGGAAGAAATATTCATTGAACATCAGTGGAATTATAAACAAACTCAATGGATATGCTAAGCGACGACGCATGAAATGATTCAAGATGCAATAGGATAACACTAAATCAAGGCACAGCAAAAGCGATTCTAGTCCGTAGATTAAAATAAACGAACGATAACTAATTAATGCGTTCAATGAATATAACAGATAAATTAGCGGGCCCCGATTATCAAATAAATTTTGGTATGGCATTAAACCATGCAAGAACCCCTTTCCAACGGTCATCATTATGTTGGCGTCTGGAGATGGGTTCGTGGCATAAAGTGGTGAAGAAGTAGATAAAAAAAGCATTAGGAAGAAACTCACCAATAACGTCCCAAGTAAAGTTGGCCAGTTCAGCCCTGTGTATTGTCGTTTCATTAATTCAAATCTCCAAATTTTAAATATCAACCTTATTATAATCTAAAATACCGCTAGTTGTCTTTACTTTCATTAAGACGGATTTATAATTAGTTGTTAAGTATTTTTTGTAATTGAAAGGAAGCTAAGTATGAGAATTGGAATTACTGCAGACATCAATATGGATGTTACCCCGAATTTTAGAATGACTAGGTCCCACATTGCCCAACGGACCTTGGTCAACGCCCTAACCGAAAATGGCATCGTGCCAGTTGTATTCCCAGTCGTTAAACCAGAAATGGCGCCAGAATTACTCGAAACTGTCGATGGCGTTATCTTTACCGGGGGCGCCGATGTATCACCGATCCTATATAATGAAGAACCAGCCGTCAATAGCGGGATCTCATATTTACCCCGTGATTATTTTGAAATGCAGTTAGTTAAATCCGCCATTGAAATGGGCAAACCGATTTTAGCTATTTGTCGGGGACTACAAATTGTCAACGTTACCCTTGGTGGGACCCTATACCAAGACCTAAACAGCCAGTTTCAAGCAACTGACCATCCATTAATTCAGCATACCCAAAAATCAATCGGCTTCATGCCAACCCATCACATTAACGTTGATAAAAACAGTCAATTAGCCAAAAGTATCGGAACCCATCCCCTCGTTAACACATTCCATCATCAAGCAGCTAAGCAAGTCGCCCCTGCCCTTCACATCACAGCAACCGCTCCTGATGGGGTCATCGAAGGGTTAGAGAACGATGATGCTTCAGTCCAATGTGTCCAATGGCATCCCGAAAACATCTGGAAACACATGCCCGAAGAAAACCAATTATTTAAAGACTTTTTCCAACGCGCTCAAAAAATGAGCCATTAGTTTCGTAAAATGTTCATAAAGCATTGATATGGTCGCACTTTTCTTGTATAATTCTTTTTTGTAATATATTAAGGAGTGTTTAATTATTATTCAACCCGACAAGAATATCGAGCAGTATCATGCTAAAAACAACCGTAAAAATAAGATTTTACATTTTTTATACTATTTTATTGCCATTTGGATCGTTCCTAGTTACCTCGAATTTCTCCATGTTGGTGGAATGAACTTTCCGCTGATCTCAATCGTATTATTCCTCACCGTTGCCACGTTTGGAATCATCCATCGTCAACACCTTACGATTACTGGTAACAAAATGTCTGGAACCTTTTTATTCACTTGGGCGATTCTTTGTATCCTAAATTTTGCAATTAATTTATTGAACAATACGATGATATCTACGTTAGGTAACCAAACACAAGAATTTGAAATTGGCTATCTAATCGGATTAGGCTGTTTTGCGATATTCCTATCATACGCAATGACCATCCTAATCTTCTATGAACCAAAAGCATAAAATGATAACGAAAAACGTTTGACTAAATTTGTAATCAATAGTATTATAATAAGCGAAGACAAACATATGTTCGTTCTATCTATAATAAAAAAGATGATTTTCCTCCCCCAAGGTTAATCATCTTTTTTATTTGACCTCAATTTTCAAAGCAGCATAACCAAATTTAAATTTTAATTCTGGATCAGCAATGTAAACTTGAAAGCCTGGCTTTTTACTGAATTCCACCGCTAACTTATGAATTTGCCGTCTGGAGTTCACCATTAGAATCTTGCCACTACCATCCTTTTGGATCAACCTCGCCACTTCATTACAAATCGCAATTCTACGCTTATGGTTAGTAATATAAAGCTCGGTTTGCTTACTATAATTACCAGTAATCACATCAAAGCTATCATCTGGAAATGGTAGGGAGGTAATGTCTCCTCGCATAACATTAACACGATCGCCAACCCGACGCTTATAAACATTATCACGCGCATGGTTAGCAGTGCCTTGATAAGCATCTTCGATTCCAGTAATTTTACCATTTAAAGCGGCCTTGGCTAAACGAATGGTTGAATAACCAGTTCCTACACTTAAATCAAGCCCCGTTCTTACTGACAATAATTCTTGGTCGGTCAAAAGGCTGTTAATGATTTGAAACTTCCGAAATGTTTTAATTACTGCTAATCCCGAAATCAATAAAAAGATTATTACTAGCCACCATAACTTCTTAAAATCAGAAGCCGATAATACAATTGCAGAAATAACTCCGGTATAGAACCAGTACGGATCATCTAGCCCATACATATATAGTTTTTTTATCATTTTTAATCACTCTCATTTATACTATTATTATTCTATGATAACAAATTATTTTCCATTGCACCAAAAAAGCCACTACTAAAATGTAGTGACCATGATTTTTAATAATGTTATTTAATACTAGTTAAATCAGATTGAGCAAGCCATTTGTGGTTCTTATAAACGGTACTACTATTCGTCGCCTTGAAATCAACCATGTAGGCAGGGCCCTTCTTGATTGAAACGATCTTACCCTTGGCGCCCTTCATTCCACTCATGTGATCGGCTTCAACGGTAATTTTGGTGCCCACCTTTAGTTGACCCTTTTTAGCCGTCTTAATTTCTTTATCAACTACGTACTGATGGTTCTTAACTTCAGATCCACCGTTCGTAGGGGTGAAGTCAATGGTATAAAGATCAGTATTGTATGCACCCGTAACCGTGGCAGTGGCTCCCTTCATTCCAGGCATATGGCTAGCCTTAATCCTTACCTTAGTGCCCTTTGGGTACTTGGCATTTTTGGCGGTTTTAAGTCCCTTTGGAGCCTTGCCACCATTCGTTTTCATTGTCATTGAGCTCATATCCATTCCGCTCATGCTACTTGAGCTGCTCTTCATTGAGCTCATATTCATTGATGAACTGCTCATCTTTGAACTGGAATGACCACTCATTGCATTAGCCCCTGCTGGAACAACTAATAATGCTGATAATGCTACAGCTGCGATTCCAACAACCATCTTTTTACTGTTCATTAAGATCAACTCCCATGCTATTAAATTAATTTACGTTTACCATTGTAGACTATTGAAATTTCAGTTGCAAATATGTTGTACACAATCTTTAAGGATAGTTCTAACCTTAGACGAATGTCTATATCCATGTTAAAATGAACCAGAATTAAATATTAATGGAGGAATTAATTTATGAATTACAAAAATGCACTAGTAGCATTAGCTGCTACTGTCACATTGGGAATAACTCCTGCATTAGCAGGTGTAAATGCAAATGCAGCTAGCACCCAAAAAACTAGTAAGAAGACTAGCAAGATTACTAGTAAGAAAACTAGTAAAAAGACTAGTACAACTACTCCAAAGGCATCTTCATCATATTGGACAAAAACTGCTAGATATGTTGAAACAACTAAGGATGTCAAAGGATACGTTGGTAAACTTGTTACCCAAACAGTTAATGGCCAAAAAACAAAAGGGGTTGTTTTGACCAAAAAAACTAAAACAATCAAAAAGGGATACAAATCCTTTATTATAAGAAGTAATAACGTTTGGATGTTTGTTAAGGTTGATAAAAAGAATGTTCCTACCTACTACATCATAAATGATTCTAAACTAACAAATAGCTCAAGTTGGTTGAAGGTAACTAAACAAGCTACTAGTTCTACTACCAATAATAATAGTAGTAGTAACAATAGTAGTAAAAACACTAGTAATAATTCATCAAATAACACTAACAGCACCAACAACAAACAAGTCGTTACAGTAAGTAGTAATTACCAAACCGTTACTCCTGACATTTACCAAGCAACTGACTATGGTAATGCATACCTAGCATTTAATTCCAAGGCATACACCGCTAATGGTGTTACCATTAATCCTGGTGATCAATACCAAGTTAAGGCTATTAATACTGGAAGTTCACTTCTATACCAACTCCAAATGGGTGGTCAAACGGTAACTGTTCCTGAATCAAATGATCTTCAATTCACTAACATTAATGTTTTCCCATATACTAGTACCTCTTCAAGTAACAGCTCAAGCTCAAGCTCATCAACTACTTACTATCTTTCTAAGTATGCTCCTGATTCATCAGATGCAAAGGTATCTAGCACATTCAAAGCATCGAATGGTACTTTATGGTATGTAGTAAAGAATGCTTCAGATAAAACTCCTACTAACATTTACGTTTACATCTCTGACCAAAACAAATGGGTTAAGCAAAGCGTAAGTAACGGTCAAATTGTTTACGACTACAAATAAGCAAAATTAAAAGAGGCTCTGATTTAAAATCAGCACCTCTTTTTTTATACATATTTTTATTCAGATGCTTCGATTGCACCAGCAATGTCATCCTTTGAAAAATCATGATTCTTAAATTCGGCATTGTTAACTGGTAGAGATTGGTCTAGATTTTCAAACACTTGAATTTCAGCTGAACCATTAAAGCCAGTGAAATCAAGGATGTGTCCACCTTGTGAGAGATCATCCGCTAAGAAGTGGCTATGAAAGCCCCCCACGGCAACCCCGTTGAATAATTGAGGAGAGTAATAAGCAACCACGGTCCCAGTTTTATCAGTTCCATCAAAGACGTGTTGCTTCCCAGCACATTCAGCTAAGGTTGGGTATGGCTTTTCTTGCTTGTAGATTGAACGGGTCTTCATGGTCTTGAAAGTGCCATGAAGCTGAATTGAAAAGAAGCTGTTTTCCAAGCCCCCTGCACTAAGGATTGCTTCTGGAAACTTAGCAAAGTCCAAATCAGTAAACTGCTTAAAAGGCTTGTAATCAGCAAAGTGCATGTTCCCGAATGGCAGTGTAAAACTACTGTCTAGCTTGTTGACGTTGCCTGCCCCATCAATTTGGTAAGGAGTGCCATCAACAACGATCAATTCGCCATCAAGACCCTCTCCCGTTCCGATTCCAGTATCACCATGTTTCATAAATTCGTCCATTTTAATAGTTCCATCAAAAAGACCAGGAACTAGAAGGGCTAATGTTCCGTGTTGAAATAATGTTTTGGTATCTTTCATTTCAAATCCTCCTAATTTAACACGTAGTAGCTACGTTACTTTAATATTGTTTCATAATTTATGGTATTATACAAAAATTTAAAACCTGACAAATAAAAAAACATTGCCATCATAGCAATGCTTTCAATCAATTTAAACGATCCGTCTAACTACGTGATTGACCCTTCTTGACCAGTGTGGATCTGATAAGCTAGAGATGCCAACCCCGTGCGTATCGGTCGATGGGGAGTCATTTAAGAACAGCCCCCGACCAAGATAAATTCCAACGTGACAAAATGCCCCCTCCTTCTTATCGTTAAAGAAGAAGATGTCACCACGTTTCATACTATTGTAGTTTACCGAACGTCCTTGCCTAGCTAAAGTATAAGTAGTAGTAGATGCTACTGGACCAACGTTGACCCCTGCTTTAGCGTAAATATATCTAATGAATGAGGAGCAATCAAAATGATGCCCAGCAATACTGGCTGCATTTCTACCTCCACCCCATGAGTAAGGTGATTTGCCAACCAATGCTTCACCAGCTTTAATTGCAGCTTCAATTTTAGCATTCCCACTGTCTAACCCACTAAGGTCAAATTCCATGTCTTTGCCATCAATATAATAATCAGTGCCATCCTTAGTTACTCGGAAATAGCCTTCTTTTTTGTTGGTGTACTTACGGTAATTAACGGTCAACCATTGATCAGTTAACCCTAAGCTACTTGCAGTCCCCAGTTTTTCAGCATCCTTAGTTTTAGCTGGCGCAGAATAAACATTAGCATCTGCATTCGTAACTTTCATTTTTGCACTCATGCTGCCTTGTTCTTTAACATATTGCTTGTCTGCACTTAACTTACTGACATTATTAGCTTTCAAAGTGCTACTGTTGACGGCCTTACTTGCAGCTGAACTTAACTTATATGACTTTGCATAACTAGCACTAGTTTGTTGCCGATTATCAGCCGAACTTGCATTACTACTATTGGATTTAGTTGAATTTGTACTATTTGAAACGGGTTCACTCTGCCCACTAGCGGCTGAGCTTGCGCTACTACTATTAACATTAGCATTACTGCTTTGCGTAGATGTAACAGCTGCATTACTAGCAGCACTAGCATTCGTATCCGCTAACACACGGCTACTACCAATTGTCAATGCGCCAATAAAGGTCGCAGTTGTAATTGAAAGCGTATAGATGCCGCGCTTTATTTTATAATTTAAGATTTTTAATCACTCCCGTACTTTCCGAAAAAACAACATCATAATTATATAATATTAAATATTCTGTTATAAAGATTAATCATAAAATGTAATCTAAATGTAACAGCGGCTTTAAAAGCGTTTCATTAACTAAGGGCACGGTTTGAGATGAATTATCATTAAATTCTCATATATGAAAAATAACTTAAATAAAAATAAACCTTGACATTCTTTTCTAATCATATTATTATAAAAACATCAATTAAATCGAAATATAAGGAGGCGAAACCATGCTAACGAAAAAGATGATTGTAGCAAATAAGTCATTTAATAATAATACCAATTCAAATTACAATAATAATAATCGAAATAGTAATAATAATAATTGTAATTCGTATGGGTATTTCTTTAGCGTGGTAACCGCCTAAAACTAACTTGTATCCATACTTAATCGGAAGTGTGGATACCCTTTTAAATTCTGTAATACCAAAAGGACCCGCATTTCACTTAAAAGATGCGAGTCCTTTTTATTTCAATCAAGTTATTATTGCCCCGTAGTTCAATGGTAGAATACCGCACTGTTAATGCGTAGGTTGTTGGTTCGAGTCCAACCGGGGCAGTTGCTTCCCACTTTGGGAGCATAATTAGATCACTTCATTGCTCAATAGTTCAATGGTAGAATACCGCACTGTTAATGCGTAGGTTGTTGGTTCGAGTCCAACTTGAGCAGTTGTCTCCCGCTTTGGGAGCATAATTAAATCTTACTTTCTTGCCCCGTAGTTCAATGGTAGAATACCGCACTGTTAATGCGTAGGTTGTTGGTTCGAGTCCAACCGGGGCAGTTGCCTCCCGCTTTGGGAATCATAATTAGATTACTTCATTGCTCAATAGTTCAATGGTAGAATACCGCACTGTTAATGCGTAGGTTGTTGGTTCGAGTCCAACTTGAGCAGTTGTCTCCCGTTTGGGAGCATAATTAAATCTTACTTCTTGCCCCGTAGTTCAATGGTAGAATACCGCACTGTTAATGCGTAGGTTGTTGGTTCGAGTCCAACCGGGGCAGTTGCTTCCCACTTCGGGAGCATAATTAAATCACTTCATTGCTCAATAGTTCAATGGTAGAATACCGCACTGTTAATGCGTAGGTTGTTGGTTCGAGTCCAACTTGAGCAGTTGTCTCCCCTTGGGAGCGTAATTAAATATCATTTTCTTGCCCCGTAGTTCAATGGTAGAATACCGCACTGTTAATGCGTAGGTTGTTGGTTCGAGTCCAACCGGGGCAGTAAGAAATCCCATGCTGTTGATCTCAGGCATGGGATTTTTGTTTGGAACTATTTAATTGCGTTCAAAGCATGGGTAAAGCAGTTTAGTGAACAGTTGATTTCAGCCTTGATAATTGAGTAATTATAATCAACATCTTTTTCAGTAATTTGATCTAGTGGGGTCGTATTCAAAAAGTTAACGAAGCGGTCAATATCTTTAATCACATTACTTTTTTCATTCGTACCATCCAAAGCGTTGATAATGTGAGAACGGGTTCTCCGTAATGACGTTAAAACCTCTGTTTGTCTTGCTTGATCCATCATAAAATCCCCTTTCATAACTATCTTGTTAATATTATAAATAGAAATGAACTTTTAGCAATTAATTAGCACACAACCTATCTATTCAATTTCAATCCCCTTCGTTCTTAAATTGGCTAAACACTCTGCCAGGTACGCTGCATCGTGTTCGGGATAGATCGGCGTTGTTAGATCAACTGGTGGCAGGTCATGATATGGCTCACAGGTACTGCCACGGTAATTGGGATCTGCCCACCGTTCGTCTGGGTGATAACCACGCCGATGCATTTCAGCCATTACCAATTCATGAAATTGAAATAGCTTATACGGCGAATAGTTAAATACATAATCAACGGTCGCATGCTTCTTTCCCCATCCATTTCCGCGTAGTGCACACGCTTCACGGTGCTGACCTAATAATTGTTGGCGGGGGAGTTTGGTAATCAAACTCTGGTGCCAAAGTCGCATCTAAGCGTCCCTCCTTAGTTCTTGAATTATTCTGGAATCCAACAGATAATCCACTTGATATTTATCAGTCAGCGTCACTAAAAACGGTCCCAATCGATCATCATCTGGGGTTAATTGATCCAACAACTGAACGTATTGGTTCCGTTCTTCAGGAGTCGCCACCTTCTTAAAGTAGCCCCAAACATGCTGGTATGAAGTCGTAAGCGTCGCCTTCGTCGGCTGGAGATGCTCTAAATCCAAAAGGAGCTGTTGATACTCAATACGCTTGGCAGCCGTCCAATCATTATTCTTAGCCAGTTGGCGAATATGATTATACGCCTGTTGAGAATGCGCCATTACCCAATATTTATTGTAGGCCCAATCTTTTTGCCATTGTTCCAAGTAAGTCACCATCCCATCTTATGATAAAAAAATAACAGGTAATAGTGACTTAACACCGTTTACCTGTTATCATTCTTAGCCGATATTCTCGATTCGTTTGTTTCTACTTATATAATACCGCAACCTAACAAAATGTCAAGCTAACCTGGAATTTATTTAATTGTTCCAGAATCAAATTCATATTAATATAATCTTGAATGGGGTTGTGCTAAACTAAAATCAAAATCTTAAATAGTAAGGTGATAAGTATGTCATACAAAAATGATGATGACGATGTTGATAACATCGATGATTTAAATGATATTTTTGATGAAGATAATTACAGTGATGAAGACGCAGATCCACTCGAAGATTTGAGTGGTGATGGAAACCGAGTTGTTAATGATAACGCTCCCGATGATAACAACGACAATTGGGACGATAACGACGATGATACGACCGATGACTTTGACACTGACACTGCCGATGATGATGATCGTGACATCACGGATGACATTGGCGAAGATACTGCCGAAGATCGCGATGACTATGACAATCCAGTTGACGACGATCCTGACGATTCTGATGAACAAAATTTTAATAACCCAGACGATACTGATTCCTGGGAATAAATAATGGAGGAAATTTAGAATGGAATTCTTTGAATTAAATGATGGTAACAAGATGCCAGCGGTTGGTTTTGGGACTTACAAGTTGACCGATCCCGCTAACACTGCTGACATCGTTGATGATGCAATTAGTGCTGGTTACAGATTGATCGATACTGCACGGGTATATACTAATGAAGCTTTAGTTGGCCAGGGAATCAAACAAAATGGGATTCCACGTGACCAGTTGTTCGTTACTTCCAAGGTTTGGATCAGCGATAACGGGTACGATAAGACCAAGAAAGCGATTGATAGTTCCCTTGAAAAATTACAATTAGACTACCTCGATCTCTACCTCATTCACCAACCTTATGGTGATAACTATGGTTCCTGGCGGGCAATGGAAGAAGCGCAAACTGCTGGTAAGATCAAATCGATCGGGGTTTCTAATTTCCCTGATTATCAAATTACCGATCTAGCTCAATTCAACAAGGTTAAACCAGCGATCAACCAAATCGAAATCAACCCTTGGAACCAAGAAAAGGCCACGGTCGATTACCTTAAGAGTTATGGCATCCAACCAGAAGCCTGGGCTCCATTTGCGCAGGGGTACGACCATATCTTTACTAACCCGACCCTTTCGCAAATTGCCGAAACTCACGGTAAGGGCGTGGGTCAAGTAATGCTCAGATGGTTGTTCCAACGCGGCATCGTTTCAATTGCCAAAAGTGCCAAACCAGAAAGAATCAAGGAAAACGTTGATATCTTTGATTTCAGCCTTTCCGATGATGAAATGAAACAAATCGATGGACTTGACAGAAAGGACGGGGTCTCAGCTGACCATACCGATCCCAAGACGGTCTTACGACTCAGTCAATACACTAATAACTTAAACGGTTTAGACTAATTTAAAAACCATTTCCGGAAATTCGGAAATGGTTTTTTGTTTAATCATGTTGAAGATAGCGATACGCTTGTTGCCCTGCCTGACGACCAAAAATGACGGTTTCTGCAATCGAGTTCCCACCAATTCGGTTATCACCATGTAAACCACCGGCTACTTCGCCACCAGCGAACAATCCTGCAATTGGCTGCCCATCGTGATTCAGCACCTGGGTCAGTTGATTGACCTTTAAGCCCCCCATCGTGTAATGAACCGCTGGGGCAACGTGGATCGCAAAGAATGGGGCATGGCTCAATTGCCGCTCCATTCCCGTCCTTCTCCCAAATGATTCATCGAAATGATTTACGACCGCGTGGTTCCATTGTTCAACGGTTGATTGCAACGTTTCTGGATCAACGCCGATATTTGATGCTAGTTCGGCTAAACTAGGGCCATGTTCCACCAGCCCAATTGAGTCGTAAAATTCAATTGCCTTTACCTGTTCACGAACTCCCTGATCAAAAATTAGATAGGCACTCTTATCCGCCAGCCCATTGATTGCAGCGGTAACGTTCTTTCGGGTCGCTAGCTCATTTACGAACCGTTTCCCGTTCGCATCAACTAAAATTGCTCCCTCTCCGCGCACCACCTCACCGATTAAAAAGGCATGGTCGTTATCCTGCTGAACGGTGGGATGGACTTGAATTTTATCCATGTCAACAAGGGCCGCTCCAATATCGGTTGCTAATTTGAGCCCATCGCCAGTCGCCCCAGGTTGATTCGTGGTGCGGTAGTGAACGAGGTCGGGCCGATACTTTGCAATAACGGACTTGCTAGCGCCAAACCCCCCCGTTGCCAGAATCACGGCAGATCCGTTAATCTGCTTTTGGGATCCATCGGTTAGCTCTGCAACCACCCCAGTCACCTTATCAGCATCTTTAATCAATTTTTGAACGGTGACTTGATTAAAAACTGGAATGTGGGCTTTTTCAATCAACTTTAAAAGCGAAGTGACTAAGAAATTACCAATTGGGGCCATACTGCTAGGACGGTGCGTCCGCTTCGTATTCATCCCGCCAGTGATCGTAACATCATCCAATTTAATTCCATGGTCGGCGAGCCAGTCAATTGCCAATGCCGCGTGCGTTGTAAAGTAATGCAGCATCGCTTGGTTGTTCTGCTTGTCCCCGCCAATAAAGGTATCGTTGTAAAAAGCATCAAAACTATCCACGATGTGATGATTTAACTGCACCTCAGTTTCGGCAGCATTCATCCCTGATGATGCCCGATTGGTATTCCCACCGAGTTGACCCATCTTTTCTAAAATCACTGGATGTAACCCCAACTCATATGCTTGTAATGCAGCGACCAACCCAGTTGATCCAGAACCAATCACGATCAAATCGTACTCATTAGCAAGTTCTGCGATTGGATTGGGATTAAAAATAAACTTTGCCATTAAAATTCCTCCTGCGTAATTATTAATTCCATTTAATCATAAATTGATTCAAATTGCTGATTGAGCGTTTTTGTTTACACATGTAAACCGAAATGGTATATTATACCCGTAGAGCAGTTCGATAAAGGAAGTGATATGGTGAATGATACAGTTAGTATTACTAATTCTGAATGGTGCGTAATGCGAATCGTTTGGACGCTAAAGCAGTGTACGAGCAGAAGCATCATTGATGAAATGGAAAAACAGAACCGCTGGAAGCCGTCAACTACCAAAACGTTAATCACTCGGCTCAAGAATAAAAACTATCTGAACACTAAAAAGAACGGCAGTGGATACATCTACTCACCAAACATTAGTGAAAAGGATGCCATGAATGCTGTTTCAGTCGACTTATTCAATAACATGTGTGAGATGAAAGTGGGCAAAGAAGTCGGGACGATTATCGATAATTTTTCGATCAGCAAGGATGATATCCAAATGTTAATCGATAAATTGAACGAAAAGAAGAAAACGGCTCCCGATAAGGTTCAATGTAACTGTTTAGATGATCAATACATGAGATGTGGAGATGACATGGAATGAAAGACGATAAGATGAATGGTATGAAAATGAATGATAAGGATATGCAAAAGATGCACCATGATGATAAGCATGATAGCTGCTGTACGGTTGATGAAAATGGTCATAAGCACTGCAGCCACGACCATCAACACCATGATGACAAGGATTCAGAAGACAGCGGTAATGACGATCAAGACCACCACGGTATGAAAATGAATCACGATGATCATGATATGAAAGGCATGGACATGGGTCATGGTCACCATGATATGAAAGGCATGGACATGGGTCATGGTGATCATGATATGAAGGGCATGGACATGAGTCATGGTGATCATGATATGAAAGGCATGGACATGGGTCATGGTGATCATGATATGAAAGGCATGAACATGGATCACGGTCATCATGATATGAAAGGCATGGACATGGGTCATGGTCACCATGATATGAAAGGCATGGACATGAGCGGTGGCGGAATGATGATGATGCATGGTGGCCACATGATGAACATGGGAAATCTAAAACAAAAGTTCTGGGTCTCCTTTGTCTTAATGATTCCAATTTTGATCATGTCACCAATGATGGGCATGAAGCTGCCCTTCCAGTTCTTCTTTAAGGGATCGGATTGGGTCGTTGCCATTTTAGGGACCATCTTATTCTTCTATGGTGGCAAGCCATTCTTTAGTGGTGCTAAGGGTGAATTAGAATCGAAACAACCCGCCATGATGTCATTAATTTCAATGGGGATTTCGGTTGCGTATGTTTACAGCCTTTATTCAGTGATTCACAATAATTTATCTAATAGTGGCACGATGGTCAGCAATTTCTTTTGGGAATTAGCTACCCTGATCGTCATCATGTTATTGGGGCACTGGATCGAAATGAATACGATCATGAATGCTGGCTCCGCCGTTGATAAACTTTCTAATTTATTGCCTAACACCGCCAGTGTGAAGCAACCTGATGGTAGCTTTAAGGCGATTTCATTAAATGACTTAAAAAATAACGACATCGTGTTAGTCAAAGCTGGTGAAAAAATTCCAGCCGATGGTGTGATTATCGATGGTAGTGGTAAGGTCAACGAATCGCTAGTTACTGGTGAATCCAGAAGTGTTGACAAGAATGTCAATGATAAAGTGATCGGTGGTTCTACCAATGATGATGGTAGTATTCAATTCAAGGTTACAGGGACTGGTGATTCTGGCTACCTTTCCAAGGTAAAGGACTTAGTTTCCAGCGCCCAAAACAGTAAGTCGAAGAATCAAAACCTTGCTGATAAGGTGTCTGGCTACCTCTTTTACGCTTCATTATCCATCGCCATTGTTGCATGGCTGATTTGGAGCTTCGTAAGTGGTGTTTCATTTGCCACTACCACTGCCGTTACCGTTTTAATTATTGCATGTCCCCATGCATTGGGGCTGGCAATTCCACTGGTCGTTTCACGGACGACAGCCCTTGCGGCTACCAATGGATTATTGATTAGAAATCGGGATGCATTGGAAGGAACCAAGAAGTTAAAATATGCACTAATGGATAAGACTGGGACACTAACCCAGGGGCAATTCAAGGTCAACGTGGTAAAGAGTCTTTCTGATTCACTTTCAGATGACGATGCCCTTAAGTTGATTGCTAGTGCCGAACAAACTTCTAGCCATCCGTTAGCCAGTGGGATCTTAGCAGCTGCTAAGGAACGGAAGTTGCAGCTAGAAAGTGCCGAGAACGTTAAGCAAATTACTGGTGCTGGATTATCAGCAACCATTAATGGCCAGGATTACCAAGTGGTTTCTAGTAAATACCTCACTGAACAAAAGATTCAATTTGATGAACAACAATTCAACCAAGTTGCTTCACAGGGGAATACGGTTAGTTATTTAGTTGCTAATGGTAAAGCTCTTGCCCTAGTTGCTGAAGGTGATCAAATCAAGCCTGATTCAGATAAGATGGTCAAGTACTTGATTTCCCAAAATATCCAACCTGTAATGTTGACTGGTGATAATGCGCAAACTGCGAATAAGGTTGCCAAAACGCTTGGTATCACTAAGGTGGAAGCTAATTTGAAGCCAGAAGACAAGCAAAAATTAGTTACCAAGTATCAACAAGCTGGTGCCGTCATGTTCATTGGTGATGGGGTCAACGATGCCCCCAGTTTGGCTAAGGCTAACTTAGGAGTTGCGATCGGTTCTGGGACTGACGTTGCGATTGATTCAGCCGATGTTGTTTTAGTTAATAGCGATCCAAAGGATGTCATCGCCCTGTTGAAACTCGCTAGATCATCTGAAGATAAGATGGTCCAAAACCTCTGGTGGGGAGCTGGATATAACATTATCGCCCTCCCATTAGCCGCTGGTATCTTAGCATTTGCTGGAATCATTCTAAGCCCGATGGTTGGAGCAATTTTAATGTCAATGAGTACGGTGATCGTTGCCATCAATGCAATGACCCTGCATATCGAAAAATAAGTTGCTTTTACTTGATGTTTAATAAAAAAGGGTTAGGATAGATATTGACAAGGACGTTTGGATATATCGATAAAAACGAAGCCAATTAAATGGCTTCGTTTTTTTTATGTTCTAAAAAATTTCGAAATTAGATTTAAAATACGTTATACTAAGTTTGTTAATCCAATATAATATTTCATAATTAAGGGGTCCTTTGTATGAGCAATCATAAATTTTTAATTACCAGCATTTTAGCATTTGTAACTTTGTCCAGCTTTAAAGTAACTGAAAGTGCTCAAGCAAAAGAAACGATTACATACCAATCAAAAGTTAAAAAAACAACCATGTACAATAGTTTACCCACCTCTAAAAAGGTAAAGGGGAAAAGCAATTACAAGCTCTCTGGGTCATTCTCATCGGCATCGATTGCTTCGGTTCATGGGGTCAAATACGCACTCCTCACTAAAAATGGTAATAAAGTCGGCTGGTTCAAATTAAGTACTCTTAATAAGATCACAACTAAGACAACTACCGTTAAGAAAAAAACAAACTCAAGCACTAATACAACAAAAACATCTACCGCAGTTCAAAACACGAATAGCAATCCATCAACGGATACAAATCAGACAACCAATACCGATCCGAATGCATCCACTGCAATCCCTAACATGGATTACAGTAACGCAGCTAGCAATAACCCAAGTAGTACCGTTTTAAGTTTAATGAATCAAAGTGGCGTTAACTGGGACGATCCTAATACCCTTTCCGCAATTTCTCAATCAGCACTCAACCAACTTAACGCAATTAGAAATGCTTCAGGGATTGCTTCACTAACGATCAATGACCAATTAACTAAGATTGCTCAAATGCGGGCACAACAAATTGCATCTAACTTCAATCATCGGGATGCGAACAACAACCTAATTGCATATGATGATGCACAACAACTAGGCCTTGATATTAATAAGCACTCTACTTTCCTTGCTGAAAATCTGGGGAAGTCCTTCTACGTTGGCGGTGATACCCCCGCTTCTGTTAGCAACAAAATTATCACTGCCTTTCAAGCTGAGGGTCCTGAAAATGGTGACGGTAATGAACATGGTCACTACGTCAATGACATGGATTCAAATAATAAGGAAGTCGGGATTAGTTTTTATCATGCTGCTGGTACTAATGATTTATATATGGCAATGGAATTTGGTAATTACTACAATTAAATATGATTAAATATAAAAAACGGGCTGAGTCGCAAGCAATTGCGCTTCAGCCCTTTTATTTTAGTAAGTTATCAAGGTCCATCACTCAATCTCGATTTGACATTTTAATAAATCCATATATAATTAAAAACTAATTAGAATCAATTATCAATTTTAATTTTAATCACATCTAAATTGATAAAACTAATGAAGGAGTTGTTCACATGGCAAACGAAAATAAGCATTTAACAAAAGAGGAGCGTAAATATTACGCAAAAGCTTCCAGAATTAAATACTTTGACATCGTTATCAAATCTGGTCAGGGAGCCATTTTAACGGATGCTGACGGTAATAAATACATTGATTTATTATCCAGCGCATCATCCACTAATACTGGTCATTCCCATCCCAAAGTTGTAAAAGCCATTCAAGATCAAGCTGCTAAGCTAATTCAGTATACCCCCGCTTACTTTGCGACCGAACCGGAAACTAGGCTTGCAAAAAGATTGGCTGAAATTGCGCCGATCAAGGGGGCTGCTAAGGTTACCTGGGGAAATTCAGGTTCAGATGCTAACGACGCAATCATTAAGTTTGCGAGAGCCTATACAGGACGTCAATACATAGTTAGCTTCACCGGTGCTTATCACGGCTCTACTTATGGTTCCATTACAACATCAGGCGTGAGCTTAAACATGACTAGAAAAATCGGGCCATTGTTACCTGGTGTTGTAAAGGTGCCCTTCCCTAGTCCTTGGTACAAACATGAAGGTGAGACTGAAGACGAATTTATCGATCGAATGTTCGAAGCCTTTAAATTACCATTTGACACTTACTTACCCGCTGATGAAACAGCGTTAATTGAAATCGAAGCCATTCAAGGTGATGGTGGATTTGCTAAGGTCCCAGAAAGATACATGAGACAGGTAGCTGAGTTCGCCCATGAAAATGGCATCTTATTAGCAATCGATGAAGTTAACCAAGGGTTAGGCCGAACTGGTAAAATGTGGTCAATTGACCACTTCCCAGATATCCATCCCGATCTAATTGCAGTTGGTAAGTCAATTGCTTCGGGATTACCACTCAGTGCCGTAGTGGGACGGAAGGAAATTATGGATTCATTAGGAACCCCTGGGAATGTTTATACGACTGCTGGAAATCCGGTTTCAGCAGCAGCAGCTCTTGCTACTTTAGATGTTATTGAAGAAGAGCACCTCGTTGAAAGAAGTCATGAACTCGGTCAATATGCCGAACAGTACTTCCAAGACTTAAAAAAGCAATTCAATTTCATCGGGGACGTACGATTATACGGTTTAAATGGTGGAATTAACATCGTTGACCCTAATACTGGAAAGGCAGATGATAAAGCAGCAACTAAGTTAATTTATCGCATTTTTGAACTAGGAGCGTTAATGATTACCGTTCGCGGTAATATTTTAAGGTTCCAACCTCCGTTAGTCATTACTAAGGAAGAACTATACGAAGGATTAGAAATTATAAAACATGCCATGAATGATTTAAAGAATGGTATAATTAAAGATTCAGCGGCCTTGAAAGGCATTGGCTGGTAAAAATAAAAGGAGTTTTGTGTATGTCTGTTTGGAAAAAAATGAATGAAAAAGTGGACTTCCGCTTTTATCAAAAGAAGGATCAGGCCCTCGAAAAGAAGCTAACCGTTAAGGATTTCTTGGCATTAGGACTTGGGACCATCCTTTCCACTTCAATCTTTACGCTTCCAGGAATTGTGGCTGCGCTACATACTGGTCCAGCGGTTGTGTTCTCATATTTAGTTGCTGCCATCGTTGCTGGTTTAGTTGCCCTAAACTATGCTGAAATGGCGTCATCATTACCATTTGCCGGATCCGCTTATTCATGGGTCAGCGTGGTGTTTGGAAAGTTCTGGGGCTGGATCGTCGGTTGGGCGTTGCTAGCTGAATACTTAATTGCCGTTGCCTTCGTGGCATCTGGGCTCTCCGCCAATGTGAAGGGATTAATTTCACCATTAGGTTGGAAATTACCTAACTCCCTCGCATATGGACTAGGAACTAACGGTGGGGTCGTTGATATTATTGCCGTCCTAACCGTTGCAATCGTTTCTTTCATCCTATTCTTGGGTGATGATAAGAGTTCTAAGGTTGCTAACCTATTGGTTGTACTTAAGTTACTTGCCATCGTTACGTTTATTGTGGTTGGTGCTACTGCCATTAAGGCGCAAAACTACGTTCCATTTATTCCTGCTAATAAGCCAGGAACTGATTTTGGTGGTTGGCAAGGAATCTACGCTGGTGCTTCAACCATCTTCCTATCCTACATTGGGTTTGATTCAATTGCTTCTAACTCTGCTGAAGCTAAGAACCCTAAGAAGACAATGCCTCGTGGTATCATTGGTTCATTGATCATCGGTACGATTTTCTTCGTCTTTGTTTCATTAGTATTGGTTGGAATGTTCAAATACACTAACTACGCTAACAATGCTGAACCAGTTGGTTGGGCATTGAGACAACAAGGTCACGTAATCATTTCTTCAGTTGTTACTGCAGTTGCCGTTCTTGGAATGTTCACTGCATTGATCGCCATGATGATGGCTGGTTCACGTTTGATCTACTCATTTGGTCGTGACAAGATGCTTCCTAAGGTTGCTGGTAAGCTTAACAAGAACCACTTGCCAAGCGTTGCCCTTTGGATTATCACAATCGTTGGAATCGTCATGGGTGGGGTTTTCCCATTCACATTCTTGGCTGAATTGATTTCAACTGGGACTTTGATCGCATTCATGTTCGTATCCCTTGCAATGTACCCACTTAGAAGACGTGAAGGTAAGGACTTGCCAGTTGCTCCATTCAAGGCACCATTTTACCCAATCTTCCCTGCCCTTGGTTTCTTGGGTTCACTCGCCATCTTCTTAGGGCTTGATTACGAAGCTAAGGTTTACTCCGTCGTTTGGTTCATCATCGGGGTAATCATTTACTTCACTTACAGTATCTCACATGCTAATTCAGCAATTCCTGATCAACGGGATCAAGAAACTAGCGAAGAAGTTAAATAGTTAAATCGATAAAGACCATCACATTTTTAATGTGGTGGTCTTTTTGTGTATAATTTAAATTTAAGGATGTGATCACTATCGGAGTTTACGAAAAAAAGGCCAACCAAACTAGAACTAAACTAATTGATGTAACCTTAGAATTACTGACCAAGCGCCCGCTAAATCGAATTTCCATCAATGATATTGTTAACCAAGCCGGCGTTAACCGCAGTACCTTTTATCGCTACTTCGTTGATAAGGAAGCGTTAATTGAATTCTATGAAGATCAAATGATTGAAAAATTAGAACAGCAACGTTATCGAATAATTGATCATTTTCAAACCACCCATTCCCTATTTGATGAAGATAACATCCGTGGCATTTTCGATATTTTTGCAAATGATCAGCATAACCTTAGCATTTTAATTAGCCCCAGATCACAAAGCGGCTTTCACGACCGTCTTGAAAATAAGCTATTTGATATGGTTAAAAATTCCATAAGAGAAATCAATCCCAATCGTTCTGATTCAGAAATTGATTTAATTTGTAGCTATCACGCTACGGGATTAGTTGGGATCATTAAACTTTGGTTGAGTAAGCCCCAGTATAGTGAAGAACAAATTTTATCCTTTATTAACATTGTGACCAACAAAGGGATTTTTAATTTGTTTTGAAAATAAGACATTTATCGTAAATTGATGATTGAATCACCTTTAGAATAATTTAAGATAGTATATAGAATCTTAAATTAATTCAAAGGGGATCATTAATATGTTCAAAGTTATTAAGAGTAAAGCATTCTGGCTATACGTCATTTTAATGATCGTAGTCCTTGGACTATTCTCAGTCGCACAGGTTGGTACCAATACCACCATGAAGATGAAACAACTTCCAGTCGCATTGGTAGATAGTTCAAACGGCACGACCAGTAATAAAATTAAAAGTCAGTTGGAGAAAAAGTTTGATAAAAAATCCGCTGCAATTAAGTGGGTCAAGGTCAAGAATGAGTCAGAGCTAACAGATGGCTTTAAGAATAAGAAGTACTACGGGGCAGTGGTCATTAAGAATAATTTTGATGATAACTTAACTAGTCAACAAAATTACTTGAAGGCAACGGTTATCAGTCAAAAACTCACTGCTGCTCAACAAAAGACGACTCTCCCAGCACAAATGCAAGCTCAACTGAAAGCTGCTACCGCTGAATTAAGTAACAAGCCTGCAGCTGCTGAAATTAACGTCATCATTAACCAAGGGATGAACGCGACTGCTGCTAACACTTTAACCACTGCCCTTACAAACATGGGACAAGCATTGAACCAACGGGTGACTCAACAAAAACAAGCTGCACTTGCCAAGCAGAACGTTTCATTAACTGCCGCTCAATGGGCTGCCGTCAACAACTCGATTAATGTAAAAACGACCACTGTTCATAAGATTCCAAGTAAAAGTGCCCATGGTGTTGCTCCAATGCTACTCGTAGTGCTCGCTTGGTTTGGTTCTATGGTGCCAGCAATTCTACTATGGCGTGAACACAAGAAGGCTAGTCCAGATGGCCACTTCTCAGTTTCTGAAATTAACAGTCAAATGTTATCTGGTGCAATTATGTCGGTTGTACTATCATTTACCATTTACTTCTTGCTCAGCGCATACGGCGTTCCGTTCCCGAATGTTAGCCAGGCAATTCTATTGCTATTCTTCAACATGTTCGTATTCTACCTAATTCAAACCACAGTTCTAGACTGGACCGGGTTAGGTGGTTGGCCAATTCTAATTGTGGTTTGGATCTTCTCCACTTCAATGATGAGTTACGCTCCAGAAATGCTGGGTTCATTCTACAGAACCTTCATCTACAGTTGGTTGCCACTACGCTTCAGTCTCCAAATGTTCAACAACTCCCTTTACTACCAAAGCGGATCTGCAACAATGGCCCCTGCGGTATGGGTAATCTTGATTATTGGAATTGTGGCTGCAGGTCTAATCTACCTCTCAAGTATCTTGAGACGGAAGGAAGATAACGCACCAAGTATTTAAAATTAATTAACCTGATACAATCCAAAAAGCGTCCACAAGTTTGTAAAAATAACTTGTGGACGCTTTTTAATTTTAATTGCCAAGTAAATATAACGATGCCCCAGTTAAGATCAAACCGAGAATCAATACCCAAATTCCAGCTTTCAGTACCTTGCCACCCCATCCATCCCAGGCTGGCTTATTTCTAAGGGCACGGAATTTAAATAGTGACCAGCCGACGCTAACCATAATCACTCCAACCAATAGGATGAGGTATGAAATGATGATGGCAATGCTTTTAAAATAGTTGATTATTAATCATTCCTTTGTAGTGTAATGATAATAGTTTAACATAGTTCTAACGATAGGAATTTTTATATAAATCGTATGATTTTTGGCGAAACAAAAAAGCCGCCCCAAGCTTTTGGCGAAGTGATACGGGCGACTAATTGTTATAGTTGTTTGTAAACTGAGTCACTGCTCTTAAAGCAGCTTGCTAATTAAGGAGTCCTGACTGCAATCAGGGCTCTTTATTTATCTATATGATATAGCTTCGTTGAGTAGAAAGTCAATTTAAAAGTTTTGATCTAATTCAATATTTACATATGGTATAATTATTTTCAATTAGCATTTAGTTTTGAGGGCGGTGGCTCGGACTTTGATTGGAGGTGATGCTTATGCATCATAAATCTAATGGAAGGCAACGAGTTAGTTACGATGAACGCTTACCAAGCGTTATCATTGTTGATACAAGAACTATCGTTGTTGTTTACGATGTTCGTGTATTTTAACGATCGAAAGTAACAAAAAAGCCGCCCCAGACTTTTGACGAAGTGAAGCGGGCGACTAATTCTATTTAATTTCTTGTTAAACTGAGTCACTGCTCTTAAAGCAGCTTGCTAATTAAGGAGTCCTGATTGCACTCAGGGCTCTTTTATTTATCTATATGATATAGCTTCGCTGAGTAGAAAGTCAATTTAAATGTTTCGATTTTAAATAGCAAATAAAATAACTATCAATTGAATCAATGTACTAAATAACGTACAATTACTATAAACAATCCACAAGGAGGACTGGTAAAATGACGCTAGCTATTACCCAAAGCAACTTTAGAAATGAACTAAAAAAATATTTAGATCAAATTAATAATGAAAATGAAACTATTTATGTAACTAGAAGTAATAATAAATCGATTGCAGTGGTAAGTCAGGAAAAATTAAATTGGCTTGAAAAGTTTGCTCAATCAGAACCAGATACAAAAATGCATGCCATTGCGCGTGACCAATTAATTCGCCAGGGAATCATTGCTCCTGATCCGATTGTTAAATCTAATGATGAGTACTGGAATCAGTTTTAATGGCAAAATTAAGATTTAGACCTAGCCCCGAGTTTAACCGAAACCTTAAAAAGCTGGCTAAGCTTGATAGATCAATAGTTAGCGAAGTTCGTGATGCCATTGATGTACTTTTAGATATGAATAGTTTGCCAGAGGAATTCAATGATCATCAGTTATCTTACCAACTAAGCGATTACAGAGAATTTCACATTAGAGATACTCCTAAGGGAGGTAAATCAAATCCATTAAATGATATTATAGTAACTTATTCTATTAACTATGGTGATTTAATTGTAACTGCTATCAACATTGGTACTCATGATGAAATGTTTGGTGATAATTAATTTAATAAAAATTAACAGTTACACTATTAATTAGTAAGCATTAATTAAACCAATCACTAGCAAGTTACAATCAAAACAATAATATATTCGTGTAGTTCAACGATCGAAAGTAACAAAAAAGCCGCCCCAAGCTTTTGGCGAAGTGATGTGAGCGGCTAATGCTGTTTAATATCTAACTGAGCCACTGCTTTTAAAGCAGCTTGCTAATTAAGGAGTCCTGACTACAATCAGGGCTCTTTATTTCTCTATATGATATAGTTTCGTTGATTAGAAAGTCAATTTATATCCTTCTGCGTTTTATTAATTCATCTTACTTCTCATACAACTTCACCAACCCCTGGGTTCCATCGTTGCCCAGGTTCATTTGATCGACCACCTTTTCGTAGAGTGACTTGGCCTGCTCAGTTGCTGGAAGTGGCACATCCATCTTTTCGGATTCCTGCAGAGCAATCCGAAGGTCCTTCAAGAAGTGCTTCGCCGCAAACCCAGGCTTGAAGTCGCCTTCTAAAATCCGTGGCCCGTAGTTATCCAGGCTCCAGTTGTCCCCACTACCTTGGGAAACGGTCTTGACCAACGCGGTCAGGTCCAACCCGGCCGCCTTCCCGTAGGCCAACATCTCAGATAATCCAGTCATGGTTCCGGCAATCATGATTTGGTTGGCCATCTTAGTGTGTTGCCCCTTGCCATGGTCGCCAAACAGGTTCACATTGCTCCCCATCGCGCTTAGAACTGGCTTCATTTCGTCAAAAACAGCCTGCTCACCACCCACCATGATGGTCAGCGTCCCGTTCTTAGCACCAACATCACCACCAGAAACTGGTGCATCCAGGGTCTTAATTCCCTTGGAATCAGCAGTTTGAGCAATTTTAACTTCCAAACTCGGCTTACTGGTGGTCATTTCAATCAACGTTTGGCCCGCCTTGGCAGATTGAAATAACCCGTCTTCGCCATAGTATACTTCCTCAACATCCTGTGGGAACCCAACGATCGTCAACACTACGTCGACTTCAGCTGCTAATGCCTTGGGGGTATCTGCCCACTTAGCACCTGCATTCATAACGGTTTCAGCATGTGCTTTCGTCCGATTATAAACGGTTACGTCATAATCATGCTTGAGTAAGTTGAGAACCATCCCAGTTCCCATCACTCCAGTCCCAATAAATCCAATTTTCATTTGAACGCCCTCTTTAATTTATTTGATGCCCATATTATATGCGTTCAAATTCATTAATTTCAATCAATCTGCTTTCAAACCAAAAAAAGATGAACCCGCCATCTCGTGACGAGTTCATCTTTTTTACTTATGCTTATATTTTTGATCCGATGATTTCTTGCGAAACGCGAACTTAACGAGGGCCAGGTATGCCACCCAAAAACCCACCAGTAAGATTGCGCGAACGATGTAGTTGTCAAAAAGTGCCATGCCGATCCCTCCTCAGTTAAATTAGCCTAATTAAATCGTTTTCCGAACGTATGGGTCGGTGCTAATCTTTTGATCCAAGATCGTATTTGCCCATGCCTTAGCGGAGAAAAGTGAATGGTCACGCCAGTTTCCACAACTTTCAGCAGTTGTTCCTTGAACGTCCTTCCATTCAACGTTGTTAGCAATTTCTTCTAGGGAGCTCTTCAATGCCTTGGCAACGTCTTCAGTGGAATGTGAACCCCAAGTGATTAAATGAAAACCAGTCCGACAACCAAATGGTGAACAGTCGATCACGCCAGTAAGGCGGTCACGAAGCAAGCCTGCCAAGAGGTGTTCGATGGTGTGCAACCCAGCGGTTGGGATTGCTTCTTCATTTGGTTGAACTAAGCGGAGGTCGTAATTGGAAATTACGTCGCCGTGTTCACCCTTTTCTTCAGTAATTAAACGAACGTATGGAGCATGAACCTTTGTGTGATCGAGTGTGAAACTTTCTACTTTAGCCATAAATAATCAACCTTCCTGTTTTTAAAATTTAAACTTATCAAATTAGTAATTAAATGCTGGAACATCAACGCCTTGGTATTCCTTCTTGATTAAATCATAAACTGCCTTAGAATTGTATGCTTTAACCACCTTCTTAAATGTAGCGTTGTTCTTTTCTGATTCCCGTGTTACCAAAATGTTAATCCAAGGCTTGTTGTATGGATCTTTAATATCAGGTGCGATTTGGAAAATGGAATCCTTAGCTGGATTCATGTGGTTAGCTTGAACGTAGTTAGCATTCGTAATTCCAGCTGCAAAGTTTGGTAATAACTTCAAGATGGCAGCAGGGTCAACTTCAATAATGTTAAGGTGCTTAGGGTTGCTAGTGATGTCAGTCAAAGTTGGGGAGTAACCCTTCTTAGGATTAGTCTTGATCAAACCGGCCTTTTCAAGCACCTTCAAAGCCCGTCCAGCGTTGGTTGGGTTGTTTGGAATTGCGATCTTATCGCCATCCTTGAGGTCCTTAACGCTCTTGATCTTCTTGGAGTAGATGTTCAATGGTTGGATGTATGTTTGACCAATGACAGCAAACTTATAATGCTTTTGTTGTTCTTCTTGCTTTAGAAATGCATAGTGTTGGAATGAGTTAATATCAATTTGCCCGTTGGCAGTTGCTTGATTCAACGCATCCCCATCACTAAAGACCTTGACCTTGGCGTAAATATGTTCCTTGGCCAATTCCTTGTTGATTTCCTTCCAGATTGGAATATCGGTCGAACCAGTAACCCCGACATTCACGACCTTGGTCTTGCCACCATCAGAACTAGAACTAGTTGAATTGGAATTTCCCTTTCCTGAGAAAATCACGAATCCTAAAATAACGACTAATACTCCGACAATCCCTAAGGATGTCCATTGTAATTTTTTCTTCTTGCTCATTTATGCCATCTCCTAATGTTTTAATGTTTCAGATATTAATGTTCCTAAAATTTGGACGATCGTTACGATAATCAATAACACGATGATACATGCCAACGTTACGTCGAATTGGTTTTGTTGATAACCATATTGGATGGCAAAGTTTCCTAAGCCCCCACCACCAACAACTCCGACAATGGCGGTCAACCCGACCAGACTCACGATGGTCGTAGTGGTCATTCTGGTTAAACTTGAAATACTTTCGTGTAAGTAGATCGACTTGATGATTTGGAAATTGGTCAACCCAATCGCTTCACCAGTTTCAACCAAACCAGAATCGGTATCGTTCAATGCTGATTCAATCTGTCTGGAAAAGAAGGGCGTGATCCCAATTACCAGTGGGAAAATGGTCCCTCGTACCCCAATCGCAGTTCCAGAAATCGCGGTCGTAAGTGGAATCAACGCAACGATCAAAATGATGAATGGAATCGATCGGAAGAGGTTGATCAACTTATCCACAATGTTCCAGACGACCCGATTGGGTGCAATCCCATCAGACTGGGTAACCACTAAGATAATCCCTAACACTAAACTCACGACGAAGGATATCAAACCAGCGATGATCACCATTTCAATCGTTTCTAGGATTGATTCTGTAAATGCTTGCCAGTTCGCACCAACGTTTGGAAAATACTTATCTAGCATTATCAATCACCTCCACTTCAACGTCTTTTTGTTGTTGTAAATATTGTTCAGAAGAATCAACATCCGCCTGCTTACCATCTAAGACGATAATCAAACCACCCAATAGTTGCTTTTGAATCAATTTGATATCCCCAATGATGATATTTGCGTTCACATTGAATTTCCGTGAAATATCGGAAATCAATGGGGTAACCGTCTCACCATCTCGATAACTCAATCTGATCAATTTCTGTCCAGGTCTCAAGTTGATCGTGTCGACCAGTTCTTGTGAAATTTTCAGGTTCGAAGTGGTGTTGATGAACTTCTTCGTCAACGCTTCCTTCGGATCAGAGAAGACCGAGTAAACATTGCCTTGTTCAACGATGCTCCCCTTGTCCAACACCGCAATGTCATCACAGATCGATTCGATCACGTGCATTTCATGGGTCACGATGATGATCGTAATCCCGTAGTCGCGATTCAACTGCTTTAATAAATCCAGGATCGAATCAGTCGTTTCAGGATCCAAAGCACTCGTTGCTTCATCACAGAGCAACACTTCTGGGTCATTGATCAACGCCCGCGCAATTGCGATTCGTTGCTTTTGCCCCCCTGATAATGAAGAAGGATATGCGGAATACTTATCTGGTAACCCGACTAAGTCCAAGAGTTTACGGACTTTGCTGGCCACTTCTTCTTTGGAGAAGCCGCGGTACTTGATCGGTAATGCGATGTTCTCAGCAATCGTTCTACCAGGCATCAAGTTGAATTGTTGGAAGATCATGCTGATCTTACTGCGCAGGTTCAACAATGATTTGTGGTCTAGTTCGTTGACCGTTTGATCATTGAACGTTACCGTTCCATCGGTTGGTTTTTCTAAGCCGTTGATACAACGGATCAAAGTGGACTTTCCAGCTCCACTGTAACCAATCACCCCGAAGATTTTGCCCTTCGGAATTGAGAGGTCAATGTCTTTCAATACGTGGTTAACACCATCATCGGTGTCGAAAGACTTATTAACTTTTTTGAAATTAATTACATCTGTTGCCATTCTTATCACCCTCGTTTACTAGCAATTAAAAAACGCCCCCAGATTCACACTTAATGAACCTAGGGGCGTAATTCATACGCGGTACCACCCTACTTAGTGGCCGTTCGACCACCATCTCTTCGTTGGTAACGCGTTCGACGCGCCGTTAACTTGCTTAGTCGCTCGTTAACGATTATTGATCCAGGACCATTTTCACTAACCCCTCCGTACTGCTTTCCATCAACCGCAGCTTTCTGTGACGGGGGCAATTAGTTACTCATCCCTTCAGTGAATGCGAATTAGTTTTGCACCGTTTGCCAAACTTCATTCGCAGTATCGATTACTAATTTAATTTTCTTCCATTGTTGTTTTTCGGTTAAATGGTTACCCTCTTCGGTTGAAGCAAAACCACATTGGGTACTTAATGATAAGTTTTCCAATGGGACATATTGAGCTGCTTCATGAATCCGGTTAACCAAGTTAGCTGGTTCTTCTAATTCTGGTTTCTTGCTGGTCACTAACCCTAACACGACTTCTTTGCCAGGGGTAACTTCCTTTAATGGTGTGAAATCACCGGAACGGCTATCGTCAAATTCCAAGTAGTAGGCTGAAACGTTTTCTTCGGAAAACAACGTGTGTGCAACTGGTTGGTAACCGCCGCTCGCAGCCCAAGTAGAAGCGTAGTTCCCGCGACAAACATGGGTGCTGACCCGCAAATCATCAGGCAAGTCCTTGAGTGCTTCGTTGTTAAAGCGTAAGTAGAGCTTCTGTAAATCTTCGATGTCGTTATAGTTATCGGTCATTGTCTTCCAGAAGTCCTTGTCAGCAAGCATCCCCCAAGTACAGTCGTCAAACTTCACATCGCGACAACCAACTTCATAAAGGGCGATGATCAAATCATGGTATGCTTGACCAACATCATGAACCAATGCATCGGTATCCTTACCATAGAACTTTTCCAAGGCAGCGATATTTTCAGGGCCCCGCACTAGTTCTGCATATAGTTGCGCTGGAGAAGGAATGCTTTGGCGCGCTACGATCGAGTCGTCATCCTTCGTCAAGTTGTAGAGGAACTTGTAAGCAACTAGGTCCGGATGGTTCGGGTTAAATTTAATCTTCCCTTCGACTTGGGCCGAATCATTTCTGGTTTCAACATCATGGAAGATGTACCCGTGTTCTTGCTTGGTATGCTTGATTCCATCAAAGCCCCAGAAGGTATCCAAGTGCCAGTAGCTGCGGCGGAATTCTCCGTCGGTCACGATCTTTAAGCCGACTTCTTTTTCCTTGGCAACTAACTTGGTGATTTCTTCGTTTTCGACCTTGGTGAGTTGATCATGGTCGATAGCATGGTTTTCAAAGTCTTTTCTAGCATCCTTTAATTCTTTTGGTCTTAAGAAACTTCCGACAATATCGTAGTGCAATGGTTGTCCGTTAAATTTTGGCATATTGTTACTTCCCTTCGATTCATAATTCAAATAAAAAAATCCGCTCCTAGTGTATATACTAGAAGCGGATTTCCGCGGTACCATTCTATTTCGATAATTGTTTACACAAATATCCTCACTAACGTCTAACAACGTGTGCAGTGAATAATGGTTGCCACCCCATCGACGTTTAAATATCAACGCCGCCAAATTACAGGCCATCTTCACGAATATCGAATCGGTCTACTCACAGCAACCGTAGACTTTCTGAACCATCTTTAATCGTTACTCTCCTGATCATCTTGTTTATTTGAATTCGATTTGATTAATTGATTACATTCTACGAAGTTTAGTTGGGAATGTCAACAGTTTTTCTAATTCTTTTTTAATTTAGTCCCAAATAGGTTAACCAGAATCCCCTTTCAACGTTGATATACAAACTATTAACGGGATTTAAAATATTTTCAATTAATTAAATTCAAATTGGATTTAAACTCCAATTATGATTAAATTACTCATCAAAATATTCCTGTTTGGATTTAAATCGACCAATCTAATTTAATTTTAATCATTCAATTTAGATAAAAATAATCATTTAATATAATATTGTTATCATTTTCAAATCATCCTTGCTTTTTGATTAAATTATCATTAGAATATAGTGCATTAATGAAATAATCATTAAAGGTAATAACAATTGAAGGGTGAGGTTTAAAATGACAGATGCAAGTAAAGCTCATCAACAAATTCTAGATATCCAAAATGTTGGGACGTCCTTTAAAATCGATGGCAAGTATTATCCCGCCATCTCAGGGATTAATCTTACGGTTAACAGAGATGAAATTTTAGCACTTGTTGGTGAATCTGGTTGTGGGAAGAGTACCCTTGCCACGACCATCATGGGATTACAAAATCCCAATGATTCCAAAACTTCGGGGAAAATTATTTTTGAAGGTAAAACAGACTTACTTTCATTAAACGAAGCACAGTACAATCGAATTCGGGGTGGCAAGATTGGGATGATCTTCCAAGATCCATTGTCAGCATTGAATCCGCTCAAACGGATTAGTGATCAAATTGGTGAGACCCTCTTTTACCATAACGATTTAAACGCTAAGCAACGTTACGACCGTGCGATCGAGTTACTCGACCAAGTTGGAATCCATGATCCAAAATTAGTGGGGCATCAATTCCCCCATCAACTTTCCGGTGGGATGCGACAACGGGTGATGATTGCAATTGCGATCGCATGTAAGCCCGACTTGATCATTGCCGATGAACCCACGACGGCCCTTGACGTTACGATTCAAGCCCAAATTTTGGACCTGCTTCGTAAAATTCAAAAGGAAAACCACATCGGAATCATCTTGATCACCCATGATTTAGGGGTGGTTGCTGAATCAGCAGACAGAGTGGCGGTTATGTACGCTGGTGAGATTGTTGAACTGGGGAGCACAAAGCAGGTTTTCACGCACCCCGAACATCCCTACACCCGTTCGTTGATCCGCTCGATTCCGCAAGCAGATTCTGAAAACGATGAACTATACGTGATCAACGGAATGGTGCCATCACTTAAGAAGATGCCTAAGACTGGTGATAAGTTCGCCCCACGGATTCCATGGGTCCCAGCTGATCAACACGAAGAACACCCAACGATGCATGAAGTAGAGGCCGGTCACTTCGTCAGATGTATCTGCTATAAGAACTTTACGTTCCCAGATGAAGCTAAAGGAGGCCGTGCTGTATGAGTTTAGTAGAAGTTAAAGACTTAAAAGTTTACTACCCAGTGCGAGGCGGTTTTTGGAACCGCATCGTAAACAACGTCAAGGCCGTTGACGGGGTCAGCTTTAAGATTGAACCTGGCCAAACGTTTGGCCTCGTTGGCGAATCCGGTTCTGGAAAATCAACAACTGGTAAAACGATCGTTGGTCTGGAACAAGCGACGTCTGGAGAAGTCATTTACGACGGGCAAGATATTACCAAAAAAAGCGTCCGTAATAAAATGCAATATAATAAGGATGTCCAAATGATTTTCCAAGATGCAATGTCCAGTTTGAATCCTGAAAAACGGATTTACGATATCATTGCTGAACCACTGCATAATTTTACCGATCTAAATAAGGAAGAGATCAAACTACGGGTGATCGAACTCCTCGATATTGTTGGGATCAGTGCTGAATCAATTTATAAGTACCCCCACCAATTCTCAGGTGGACAACGACAAAGAATTGATATCGCTCGGGCCGTTGCCACTAACCCTAAATTGATCGTGGCGGATGAACCAGTTTCTGCCTTGGATCTATCAGTTCAGGCGCAGGTCTTGAATTTCATGAAGAAAATTCAACGGGAATTCAACGTTTCATACCTATTCATTTCCCATGATCTAGGGGTTATTCGGCACATGTGTACCAATATTGCGATCATGAATCGGGGGCGTTTAGTTGAAATTGGGACCCGTGATGAAATTTACAACCACCCCCAACACATCTACACGAAGCGCCTCCTTGCTGCGATTCCAAGTACCAACGTCGATGAACGCGAAGCCCACCGCAAGCACCGCCTTGCAATTGAACAAAAATACCGTGAAGAAAGCGATCAGTACTACGATGACGAAGGATTGGCCTTGCCCCTTCAACAACTATCGCCTACTCACTGGGTGGCATTACCAGCAACAGCCATTGCTGAACTTAAAAAATCCAATGATCAGGAGGTGGCAGACTAATGTGGAAAACAATTTTAAGACGGGTCTTAATTATGATCCCAGAACTATTTATCCTTAGCATCCTTGTGTTCCTATTAGCAAAGGCCATGCCTGGTGATCCATTTACAGGAGCCATTAACCCTAAATTAAATGCCGTTCAGATGCATCACTTGATGAAGATCAACGGACTATATGATCCATGGTATCAACAATACTGGAATTGGTTAGTCCACTTATTCCACGGTAACTTAGGGATGAGTTATGAATACCAAGAACCAGTTACAACATTGATTGCGCAACGGGGTGGTAACACCCTTTGGTTAGCACTTGCTACCATGGTCCTTACATACGCAATTGGGTTGCCACTCGGGATTTATGCCGGGAAGCATGAAGGTAAGTGGCAAGATTCATTGGTACGAATCTACTCATACGTAACCATGTCAGTTCCATTCTTCGTTATTTTGGTGCTTGGGGTTTGGATTTTTGGATATGGACTCGGCTGGTTCCCAACTAGCGGCTCCGTTTCCCCAACCGCCAGCGGACTTGGTGGTACCTTACTTTCCAGAATTGGGCACATCATTTTGCCCGCCCTTTTAGGAGCATTCTTTGGGACCACTGGAATCGTGCAATACCTTCGTTCTGAAGTGATCGATGCTAAGCGTTCCGACTACGTTAAGACGGCCCGTTCTAAAGGGGTGCCAGTAAAGGACATCTACAAACACCATATCTTTAGAAATTCGCTGTTGCCAATTACCGCATTTGCGGGTTATTCGATCACAGGACTATTAGGCGGTTCCATCTTTACGGAACAAATCTTCTCATACCCTGGAATGGGGCTCTTATTCCTAAATGCAATTAGCTATCGTGATTACACTGTTATTACCGCTCTTGTGCTACTATATGGATTCTTGAACCTCCTTGGGACGTTGTTATCTGACATCATCTTAAGTGTCGTTGATCCAAGAATTCGGGTTGAATAGGAGGGGTAAAAATGAAGAACAAAACTTTAAACATTAACAACTTAAGTGCTGATGATTTAGCACGCCTCACTAAGGAAGCTGAGGAAAATGCCTCGCCCTCCCAACTGAGGGTGATTTGGAACGAATTTAAGGCCGACAAACTCGCCTTAATTTCACTTATTGCATTAGTATCATTTATTTTATTTACGGTGATCGCATCGTTTTTCATCAACCAAAGTGCCATGATGCAAACTAACATCATGGATAGTTTCAGCAAGCCATTCACTCCAGAATATTGGTTAGGAGCAGATGCTTCTGGGCGTTCGATCGCCAAGCAACTAATCGTTGGTTCTAGAAATTCAATCGGTATCGCAATTGGTTTGACCATTATTTCGTCCACCTTTGGGATTGCCTACGGGCTGATTTCAGGATACTTTGGTGGGTTTGTCGATTTAGCAATGCAAAGACTCTATGATTTTATGATGATCATTCCAATGCTAATGTTCATCATTGTTTTGGTAACCATCATTCCCCACTACAATGCCATTACGTTGACGTTAATCCTTTCGATTTTCTACTGGATGGGGACGTCTCGGCTAATTCGTTCGAGAACATCTTCAGAAGCGCACCGCGACTACGTATTTGCGGCTAAAACTTCTGGCGCTAGCAATCTAAAAATTATCTTTAGCGAAATTATGCCTAATATTTCATCACTCATCATTGTTGATACGACCCTTTCCTTCGCCGAAAATATCGGGGTTGAAACCGGACTATCATACCTTGGGTTTGGGCTCCCATTGAACACTCCTTCACTAGGGACGTTAATTGGAAACGCCAGTGACCCTACTAACATTACGCAATACTGGTGGAACTGGTTGCCAGCTGCTGCGGAAGTGGTGATCATGTGTCTTGCCATCAGTTACATCGGGCAGGCAGTTAGAAGATCAACTAGCGTTATGCAAAGACGTGGTAACTAATCTTTTTTTAATTTTATAACACACTAAAATCGGGCAAACGCCCGATTTTTTAGTTATTTTTAACTTTATTAAAAATAATCTTAATAAAACACTTGAATTTTAATTAAAAAATGATTAGAATGTTATCTATAATATTTTTATTAAAAAATAATTAATAGATTTACATAACAGGTGGTGAACATTGTTTATGAGTTAGTTTCAAAAAAATATCGTTTCACTATTGGAGGAATTGTTTATGATTAAACATAAAAAATGGCTGACAGCAGGAATTGCGATGCTATCAGCACTTACGTTAGCTGCGTGTTCAAACAGCAGCAATAATAGCGGCAGCTCAAAGCATGCCGATTTACCCACTTCTTATAATACCTCAGGAAAGGGAACCACTAGTGGGAACAACAGCACATTAAAAGTTGCTGAAGTTAATAATTCACCATTCGCCGGAATTACATCTCCTACATTACAAGTTAATGCTGAAGATGGCGATGTATACTCACCAGGTCAACAAGCACTGTTCAATGTTGATGCGAACTACAAGATTGTTGATGGTGGTTTAGCTAATTTGAAGCTTGATAAGGCTACCAAGACCGCGACCGTTACCGTTCGTAAAGATGCTAAGTGGTCAAACGGGATGAAGGTTACCGCAAAGGACGTTGAATACGCCTACGAAATCATTGCGAACCCTAAGACGACTTCCCAACAATACTCAGCTGATATGAACAAGATTGATGGGTTAGCTGAATATCACGCTGGTAAGGCTAAGACAATTTCCGGATTTACATACCCAGATGGCCAAAACGGCAATGTCCTTAAGATTAAGTTCAATAGTTTCCCACCTTCGTTGAAGTACTTAGGTAATTCTACGATGTGGCAAGCTGCTGAACCATACGAATACTTTAAGAACGTTCCAATTGACAAGCTTGCTTCCAGTGCTCAAGTTCGGAAGAACCCAATCTTCGTTGGACCTTACAAGCTTTCTAAACAAGTACAAGGTGAATCAACTACTTGGGTTCCTAACAAGTACTACTTCGGCCCAACTCCTAAGATCAAGAACATCACGATCCAAGTTGTTTCACAAAGTAACTTCGCTGCTGCATTTAAGGCTAAGAAGTACGACTTCGCATTTGGTGGTGTAAGTAGTCAATATCCTCAAGTCAAGAAGTTGAGTGATTACACTGCCGTTGGTTCCCCTGCCCTTTCATTTAGTTACTTCGGTTTCGTCCTTGGTCATGCGAACAAGGAAGGCGTTAGTGTTACCGACAAGAACGCTAAGATGGGTAACAAGAACCTTCGTCAAGCATTGATGTACTCACTTAACCTTGATCAAGTTTACAAAAAGTTCGGTTACGGACTTAGCTGGCACGCTAACACGCTCCTTCCTCCAGCATTTAAGAAGTACTACGACAGTAAAGCTGCCGGCTTCCCATACGACTTCAAGAAGGCTGAAAAGCTCCTTGATGAAGCTGGTTACAAGAAGAAGGGCAAGTGGAGAACCCAACCAAATGGGAAACCACTTACGATCTACTACGGTGCAATGCAAGGAACTAGCACTACCCTTGCAATTCAACAATACGAATTGCAACAATGGCACAAGCTAGGCTTGAACGTTCAATTCGCTGGTGGTAAGCCAATGGAAATGAACAGCTTCTACGCAATCCTACAAAAGCCACAACAAAACAAGATTGATTTCTATACCGGTGCCTTCACTACTAATAGTGAACCAACTCCTACTGGAATCTTCGGTACCTCAGCAGCATTTAACATGGGACACTTTGCAAACAAGCAAAACGACCAACTCTTGGCTAACATGAACAATGACAAGGCTTGGAACGAAAGTTACAGAGTAAAACAATTCAAGGATTGGCAAGAATTCATGAATGATCAAACAGCTTACGCTCCTAACGCATTCTCACTTTCATGGTCACCAGTTAACAAGCGGGTTGTGAACTACACTACTTCCCCTGCTAACAACTACTTCTGGAGTAACCTTCAATTGAACAGCGCTTCTACTAAGTAGTCGATCATAATTAGCGATTCGCTAAATTAAAATAAGCTCCATCAGGAAATTTCTGATGGAGCTTATTTTTTATGGTTTTTAATACCCCTTATTATAATTTACTTCATTAACTGCCACTGTCCCATCCTGCTTAAACTGCGCCAAGTTTTGGTTCAAAATCTGCAATGATTCTTCTAAATATTCAGCATGGATTCCTGAGATATGCGAAGTGATCAAAACATTCTCCCGTTGCCAGAGCGGATGATCAGCAGGCAGTGGTTCTGGATCGGTCACATCTAGTCCCGCCGCCCCTAATTGACGATTATCGATCGCCGCCAATAAATCATCGGTATTGGTGCTAGGCCCGCGTCCAATGGTGATGAAGATCGGTTGATTCGTTAAAGAATTGAAAAACGCTTCATTATATATTCCCTCAGTTGCACTGGTTAGTGGCAGCGCATTTACAATGATGTCAGCCGCGGTAATGGCGGGATTTTGCAAATCAGTATTACTAACGGTGTTGGCAAAACCAGCGACGGAATGACCATCGTGGTTCACCCCCGTCACCTGCGCCCCAAAGGCATCCAGTAATTCTGCAATCCGTTGTCCAATGTGGCCCGTGCCGAAGATGACAGCATGCTTACCATGAATCATCTTCAAACTATGGGTCGGCTTTAGCCATCCCTGCTTGCGAGCTGATTCTAATAGGAAGCGATATTGACCTAAGATCATGCCAATTGCTGATTCGGCAATTGGTTCAGCATGGATACCATTGACCGTGGTCAAAATCACCCCCTTAGCCTGCATCTTCTTTAGTGGGTAGTAATCAACCCCGGCGGAAAGGGCTTGAACCCACTTTAAGTGCGAGTTGGCACTTTCCAACATGTAATTCAATTCATCATGACCATAGCCGATCATAACGTCAATTTGATCTAGATCAACAGATGGGTTTTCAAAATCATAGTAAAGCTGGTCATTAGCAAAAGCTTGATCCTTATCAAACAACTGCTTAATTTGATCGATTTTAAAATTATCATTTGCAATTGCAACTAAAATATTCATTATTATTCACCTCATCACCTAACTTACGCCCATTCAAAAATCAACACAATTGATTTGAATGAATAAAGATGTATGCATAATAAAGGCTTTTTAACCGTTAAAATGAATATTATTAGTATATATATACAATTAATTAAAATAAAACGGCATAAAAATACACAAAAAAGTTGAATAATGTTATGATTAGTGATAATATAATGAATATAAATTCTAAATAAGCACATTATATACATATAGCTTGTATATTAAATTTAACGGAGGAATCATTATGCAAAATCAATTCAATTTCTTTTCAAATCAATTCCATGGCAGAAGCATTCTTGCTGAAACTGACCTTACCCCAAGCGAAATGAACTACTTAGTTGACTTCGGGCTCCACTTAAAAGCAGAAGCAAAGCAAAATAACTACACTAAGTACCTTGAAGGTAAGAACCTCGCCCTCATCTTTGAAAAGAATTCAACACGAACTAGATCTGCATTCACCACTGCTGCATTTGAGCTTGGTGCTAACCCCGTTTTCTTGGGGAAGGATGATATCCACCTTTCACACAAAGAATCAGTTGCCGATACTGCTAAGGTATTGGGTAGTATGTATGACGGAATTGAATTCCGTGGTTACAAGCAATCAGACGTTGAAACACTGGCTAAGTATTCAGGCGTTCCTGTTTGGAACGGTCTAACTGATGAATGGCACCCTACCCAAACGATTCCTGATTTGATCACGATCAAGGAAAACTTCGGTTCGTTCAAGGGTGTGAAGCTCGCCTACCTCGGTGATGGTCGTAACAACGTTGCCCACAGCCTCCTCGTTGGTTGTGCAATGGTTGGTATTGACGTTGCCATCGTTAGCCCTAAGGAATTAACCCCTGCCTACGATGTAATCAAAATCGCACAAAAGTATGCCGATGAAAGTGGTGCTAAGATTGAAATCACTGCTGATCTTGACAGTGGTTTAAAGAGTGCCAACGTAGTAACTACTGACGTTTGGGTATCAATGGGTGAAGATAACTGGCAAGAACGAATCAATCTGTTAAAACCATACCAAGTTAACATGAGTGCCCTCAAAAAGACCGGTAACATATATGGATATAATGAAAAATTAATCGTAATGCACTGTCTCCCAGCATTCCACGACTTAAATACTGAAGTGGGCCAAGAAGTCTTCGAAAAATACCACCTCAGTGAATTAGAAATTACCGATGAAGTCTTCAACAGTAAATACGCTCGCCAATTCGACGAAGCAGAAAACAGAAAACATGGAATCAAGGCCATCATCGCCGCTACGCTCGGTAATATGTATATTCCCAAAATTTAGAAATCGAAAGGTTGTTTTAAAATGAACGTTGCAATTATTGGAATCACAGGTTATGCAGGAATGGTATTGTTCGGACTCCTTCAAAAGCATCCCGGCATCATTAAAATCAATATTTATCAACATGATCTTAAGGAATCCGTTCCATTGAAAACATTAGCCCCACAATACGCTTACTACACTAAAGCGGTTAAGCCATATGATGCGAAGCAAATCATCACTGAAAACGATGCCGTTTTCTTTGCAACACCAGCTGGCATTACTTCTAAGCTAGCTGAACCATTCTTTGCTGCCGACTTTCCAGTAATTGATCTATCAGGCGACTTTCGGCTAAAGGATCCAAAGGAATACGAAAAGTGGTACCAAAAACCAGCTGCTCCACAAACCGAATTAGACAACGCTTATTATGGTCTCGCAGATATTACTAACAACCCTGGTAAGAATTACGTCGCTAACCCAGGTTGTTACGCTACTTCAGTGCTATTAGGGCTCGCTCCACTGATCAAGGCGGATATCGCCGATCTTGATAACATCGTCATCGATGCAAAATCTGGCTTATCGGGAGCTGGTAAGAAATTGACTGAATCAAGCCACTTCGTACAAGCCCATGATAACCTGCAAATTTACAAGCCAAATGAACATAAGCACATCCCAGAAATTATGGCAATGCTCAAGCAATGGAATCCAAAGATTGACCACATCCAATTCATGACCACCCTAGCACCGTTCAACCGTGGGATTATGAGTTCGATCTATGTAAAGATTAAAGATGGAATAAGCGAAGAAACGATTCAAGAACAATTTGCTAAGTTGTACAAGGATCATCCATTCGTAAAGGTTTCTACAACCGAATTACCAACCGTTAAGAGTGTCGTTGGTACCAATGAATGCCACATCGGACTTAGTTACAACCCCGTTACTAAGTACCTATTGGTCGACAGTGTGATCGATAACATGATCAAGGGTGCTGCGGGCCAAGCCATCCAAAACTTCAATCAACTCTTTGCATTTGACGCTGACTACGGGCTTAAATTAACCCCAGTATTACCATAGGAGGATCCAATATGAAAATCATCGCATTTAAATGGCCTAAGGGCTTCCAATCTGGTGCCGTTCACGCTGGTTTTAAAGCTGATCAGAAATTAGACATGTGTTGGCTCGTTTCTGATCAACCATGTGCTGCAGCTGGGGTCTACACCAAGAATCAATTTCAAGCAGCCCCCGTTCAAGTAACTAAGCAACACATTAATGCTAAGCATCAGCTAAAGGCCGTCGTGGTCAACAGTGGGAACGCAAACTCATTTACTGGCGAACAGGGAATTCAAAACGTGAACACCGAAGCCAAGTGGGTTGCAGATAAGCTCAACGTAAAACCAGATGAAATCGGAATTGCCTCCACTGGAATCATTGGCAAGCAACTGCAAATGGACGTTATCGAAAATGGCTTAAATCATCTCACCCTCTCTGATAGCACGGACGCTCCAGAAGCAATCATTACCACAGATACCACTTCCAAGAAGGTCTGTGTCGAAACTGAAATTGATGGTCAAACCATAACTGTCACTGGGTTTGCCAAGGGTTCCGGGATGATCCATCCGAACATGGGAACCACCCTTAGCTTTATTTCGACCGATGCAAACATTGAAGGATCAGTCCTCCAATCGATCCTCAGTGCTAAGATCGTAAATTCGTTCAACCAAATTACAGTTGACGGTTGTATGTCCACCAATGACATGGTAATCGCCCTTGCTAATGGTGAAGCGGGTAATCAACCCCTCAATGCTACCCATCCAGAATTCAATGAATTCGTGAACGCATTCAACTATGTCCTCACTGGCCTCGCAAAGTTAGTTGCCCGTGATGGAGAAGGATCATCCAAACTAATCGAAGCAGACGTTAACCATGCTGCTAGTCAAGTAGATGCCAACCACGTTGCAAGAGCAATCGTTGGCTCCAACTTAATCAAGGCGATGATTTTCGGTGAAGATGCTAACTGGGGAAGAATCGTTCAAGCCCTTGGCCAGACCGAAGCTAAGATCAGCCTGGACCAATTAGCGATTAGCATTGAAGGCACCGAAGTCGTTAAGAACAGTCAACTTCAAGATATCGACATGGATGCACTTAGAAAACAACTAGGCAATGATGAAATTAACATCACAGTAGATCTAGCTGCTGGTAATTACAGCGGCGTTGCATGGGGCTGTGATTTAACTTATAAATACGTTGAAATCAACGCAGCATACGAGGAGTAATGATTATGATCGTAATTAAAATTGGTGGTAACATGGTTAAAAACTTAACCACAGACTTTTTCAACTCAATTAAGACCCTTCAAGAACAAGGCGAACAGGTTTTAATCGTTCACGGTGGGGGTAACCTCATTTCTGAATGTGGTAAATTCATCGGTCAACCAGCCCATAAAATCAACGGGATTCGGGTCACTAATGAACAGCTGATGGACATTACGAGCAACGTTTTAAACCGCATCATTCAACCAGAACTACACAAACAGTTTAGCGCCCACGGCATTAAAAGTACCATGATGAATTCTGATAACTACCCATTTTTATTGGGTGACTACATTGATAAGGCTACCTATGGTGAAGTTGGTGAAATCAATCAGGTCAAGGCGAACTACATCGATGTGATGACATACCAATCAGTTGGTCTTTGCTCATCCATCGCCATTGGTCCGGAAGGCCAAAAGCTCAATGTGAATGCCGACATGGCTGCCGAAGCAATTGCTAGCATGGTCAATGCCGACCAATTGATCCTATTAACTGACGTTCCTGGGGTAATGCTAGATGACGAGGTGTTAAGTCAACTCGACCACCAAACCGCAGTTAAACTCGTTGAAAGCCAAAAGCTAGTTAACGGGATGATTCCAAAGGTCAATGCTGCATTCAAGGCCGTTGATAATGGCATCAAGCACGTCTCAATCACGAACGACTTAAGTAAAGTCGGCACCGCAATCGTAAATTAGGAGGAAATATTTAATGACAAGTTTAATTAACACATACGCACAATTTCCGATCGAACCAGTTGATGGTCATGACTACCATTTAATCGATCAAAACGGCAAGGAATACATTGATTTAACTTCTGGAATCGGGGTCTGTAACCTCGGTTACAGTAACCAACAGGTTAAGGATGCCGTTAAAAAACAAGTTGACCACATCTGGCATATCTCTAATCTATATGTCAATAGTAAGGCCGAACAAGTAGCTGAAAAACTTTGTCCAAAGGGTTATCAAGCATTCTTCTGTAACTCTGGGACCGAAGCCAACGAAGCTGCAATGAAGTTAGCACGGAAAGCCACTGGCAAATCCCAAATCGTTGCCTTCAACTTTGGATTCCATGGTCGGACCTACGGATCACTTTCCATGACTGGCTACCCTCACATTAAGGATGGCTTCGCTGCATTGGTTCCAGACATTAAGTTCGAAGAATACAATGACGATGCTTCATTAGCAGCGATTACTGAAGAAACTGCCGCAGTCATCTTAGAAGTCGTTCAAGGTGAAGGTGGCGTTAACGTTGGTAATAAGAAATGGCTACAAGCCGTTCAAGCCAAGTGTCATGAAACCAACACCCTTTTGATCGTTGATGAAGTGCAATCAGGGATGGGGCGGACTGGATACAAGTTCGCATTCGAACAATTTGACTTACAACCAGACATCATTACGGTTGCTAAGGGACTTGCCAATGGGCTCCCCGTTGGTGCAATGTTGGCTAAGGAATCCGTGGCGAAGGCCTTTCAACCTGGTGACCATGGAAATACCTTTGGTGGCAACAAGGTCGTTATGGCATCAGCAAATGCTGTTTTAGACCAACTAACTCCAGAATTTTTAGCAACGGTTCAAGCTAAGGGTACTAAATTAGCTGAAATGCTAAATAAGGAAATCAAACCACTCGACCACGTTAAAAGTATTTCTGGCACTGGTTTAATGATCGGAATTCATTTAACTGATGATGTTAAGGTCGGCGACGTAATTAAAAAACTCCAAGATGATGGAGTATTAACCCTCTCTGCACGGGGCAACACGTTAAGATTATTGCCACCATTAATTATTGACGAAGCTGCATTAGCGGATGCAGTTGCGAAAATTAAAAAAGCAATTGGATAATAAAAAAGCATTGCAAGGAATAAAATCCTGCAATGCTTTTTTAAATGGATTGATTAATAATTACTTGGTTAAATATTTGCTTTGTAGCTTTTGAATATCAGCGTTCGTAAGACCGAGCCCCTTCTTCAAGTAGCCCATCATTGAACCATACTTCTTTTCAGCAAGTGAATAAGCTTTATCAAGATATGGCTTTTCAACGATATCGTTATAGTATTCGTTCTTAATATCCTTAGCGGATGAACCATTCTTCTTCATTTCAGCTAAGTCAGCCTTAGTAGCAGCTGCACGGTACTTGTTGGAAAGAAGGTAGTCCTTATAGATGGTCTTCTTATCAAAACCTAATGCAGTTAAAATTAATGCAGTGGCGAAACCGGTCCTATCCTTTCCGTAACTACAGTGGTAAAGAACAGCTTTGTTATCAGGAGTACTTAATAATTCATCAAATAATTTTCGATATTCAGTCCGTCCAGTTTTATTAATAAAGTAGGTGTAGTAGAGAATCATTCCCTTTTCCCCATCCTTATTATAAACCTTGATGTCTTCTTCGTTTTCCTTGTCTGAAACTACTGGGGCCTTAACGTACTTAACGCCCTTGATTTTAGGATCTTTGGCTTTAGCAACTTCCTTGGGAGTTCTAAAGTCGACATCGACGCCAACATGGTATGTATCTGTTAACTTCTTAATATCGCCCTTAGTTAAGTTGTTCAATTGGGCACTTCTAATCAACTTCTTGGCCTTGATGGTTTGACCCTTACTATTAGTGTAACCACCAAGATCACGAACGTTAACAGCTCCAGAAAGCTTAATTTGCTTTCCAGCTTGCTTTTTAAGGGTGCTAATTGAACTAGCATTAGCAGTAGTGGTAACGGCGTTAATTAGTGAGGGAGTAACACTGGCGAATAAGGTCAACGAGGTTGCAGAAACAAACACAAATTTTTTGAATGGCTTTATCATTTTCTCTTTCACTCCTAAGTTTATGATGTCTTCATTATAGCCAACCATTTTAAATTTAAAGTAAATAGATTGTAAAAGTAATGTATTAAATTGCAAAATGATTTTTTTAAAATACATCCGTAAATAAAAATCGACTGACGAGCAATACTCATCAGCCGATCTTCTAATTATTAAATTTTATTTTTTAAGATTTTTTGTTTTGATTGTTGATAGTCTTCACGATCAATTGCACCCGAATCAAGCAGTTGCTTCAAGTGCTTTAATTGAACGTCATTATCATCACTATCTTTAATCACATCAACCCGATGCTGAACCTTTTCAGCTTGCCGTTGTTGATGCTTACTAGCTCTCCAAATATAAATTCCGAAGAGAATTGCTAAAATAATTATAATTGCGTATAGCATTAAAAATCTCCCCCCATTTATCTATATTATATATGGATACAGCCAAACAGTAAATTATCGTTTATCTTCATCATAACATTGGTAGATGTCATTCGGATTCATGGTATTAATATCTAATTCACCCTGGCTAAACCACGCAAATGTCATTGCATAGGTCCCCGCAATCAACTTCTCCAACTTATCGGCGCTGGCATTTTGATACCGATGCCAAACCCGATTCAATATGTTAATGATGTCGCTATCTAGCCCATCATCAGCATGATTTGGATCAAGCTGCCGATAATTTCCATGAATATCTTTGGAGACAGACAATTGACGCAGGCAATTAGGGCCATACCCTTCAACTGAAATGCTGCGGCTGAACAAAAGTTTTTTAATATTGTCCTTGCTGTGATTATGGACCATTAGATATTCAACAAAAGCAAGGTATACCAAATAGTTTAACTTACGGTGATCTAATCTGTCCTTACTCAAAAAGAAGCGGGCAACTTCAGTGGATGTACTTGCAAAAAATGGCCGATATCCATCAAGTCGGCGCTTAATCATAGCATCTTCGTTCAATTCAGCAGTCTTGATTTCACCAACTTCGCTCAATGGAATTCTAATTATGCCGTCTTTAGCTTTAACTGCAAATGCAGATACAACGTAGGGTGGGATGTTAACCCCATCAGCTCCAACGGTAAGTTCCATTGGCATCGAAATTGATCCATCATCATCAGTTACAACCAAAATATAGATATTGTCATTTTTTCTCAATATAGTCCGCTCCCTTACTTACCTTGATTAGATTCTCGACGTATAATTAAGTAATTAATAATCTCTAGGATGACTACTAGTGGTCCTAAGAAGAATGAACACAGATAAACTGGAATTGATAGTATGCATATCAGGTACCACTTAAAAAATGTCCCATATTTATCGGGATCTTTCAAACATAATCTGAAATCATGCCACATTTCTTCAAGCTTTAAATTTGGGATTACTTTAAGATCCATATAACAGAATGGAAAGCAAATCATATTAACCATCAACATCATATTACTAGGCATTAGTTTGCCACCGAAGTTAAACGGAATTTGTAATAAAATAAAGTGAATGATTCCAGCCATTAATGCATAGATGATAATAACCGGTCTGCCAAATACATTTTTTAGGTGCGTGAGCAAACTAGGCGTCCCCCTTTGAATGTCTTGAATGTCCCTTAAAGTTCTTACCAAGAAGGTCAGTTTCAAGCGCAAAGGAGTAGCTATCATTCCCAGAAAAGATAATACTATCAATTAATGGAACGCCACAGATATCAAGGAGTTGCTTTATAAGTTTCATGGTCTCAATATCCTCTTTAGAAGGCTCAGCGCTATCTACTGGTGATGGGTGATTGTGAACAAAAATAATCGCATCAGAACGTGATTCAGCAGCAAATTCAACAATTGCTTGGACGTTAATGACCGCCTTTTCACCTCTCCCGTTTCCAACGGATACATAATCGACTAATTTACCATCACCCTGAATGCCGTATACAATGGCTTCTTCATAACGTTTCCCGTGATAATATTGCTTTAATCGATCAGTGAAGTCATCAATGTCAATTAGTTTTCGACCAAAGTTAAGTGATTCGTCATTACAACGGTAATATAGCTGACGGATCAGTTTCCACTGTTCAAGCTGTTCATCATTTAAATATGAACGGTCTAAATGTTTTGTGGCAATTAGCTGCAGCAGGTTCGGATTATGCTTAAATGCAGTTTCAACCTGCTGATCGCTTAAATGCAAAAGTGACTGTAAAATCTGGGAATCTGATAAGTTTGCCATATATAATCATTCTCCTTCACAAAATCCTTAGAAGCGCGACTGTTTTTTATTATACACGAGTTCAGGCAAAATGTCGGGAATTACACTTATAAATTTTTTCAATCCTAATAGCGGCTTAACTTGTTAGAATCCTGTTTAGGAGCAGTCCGATGAAATACATTATTCCGTGCATCCAATCCCTCAATAATGCTTTTCGCCATTTCTTCAGAACGCTTGTCAATTAATTCGTTAACTTGATTAAACTGTTTATTCTCAAGTTCCAGAAAAATTTTATTAAATTGATTCTTTGAAAAGTAATCAGATTCCTTAATTAAAGAACTGTAGTCAAAGTCTGGATTTTTAATATTATATTCATATAGCGTATTAGAACTTTTTTTATTATTTAATTTTTTGGGTAAAAACATCCCATTCCCTAAACTAGCAATATGCGTAAAATTTGGCTTTGCATCATATTTAAGAATCCGTGCCCTTGGGATCACGTGCTCAAATTCGTAGTCTTCAGATGTTGGCACCCCAGATTTAAGGTACGTTAAGTTAGCGTGAATCGTAATTAGTGCTCTCACTTCATCGTTAAATTTAACATGAACATTGGGATTGTCTATAATCCATGCTTTAAATGCAGTCTGAAATGTTTTGGTATCAATCGGCTCAAGGTAGTTCCTACGCATATTACTACTATAGTAATCAAATAACCGCGTATCACCATGCCCGTTCCATACCTTGGCAATACTATCATATACATAATACGCCGGAATATTGTCTAGCGTTTTCTTAACATCGCTTTCATCTAAATCCCACATACTAGCAAAATAGGAAAGAACTTTAAATGTTGATGATAAACCATATGCATACTCATCTTTTTTAGCATGCCCATCATCGGAGTAAAAAATATTTTTATTTAGGATTCTCTCGAACATCGCATTAATTCGCTTTGCAAATACATACGCTTTATCAACAATGGGATTAATGTTTTTTTGAATGAAGCCCTTTTTATTATGAATGATTGCGATCCGCTTATTATCAACATTTGTAATAATGCCCATTAAGCCAAAGCCAATTTCATCAATCACCGAAGAAGTGGATTTAATCAGTGCTGGCAAGTTGTTTACGACCAACGCCCCCAACGCCTTGGCGAATTCAGCTAGGTTTATCTCACGAGTCCTTGTGATATCATCTTCCGAAAAATCAGAAATTGCAAAAGTACCATCTTGAATTAATTCATTATAGTAATTTTTGACTAAGTTCAATATTTCATTTCCATGTAAACTATTTTTAGGAATAACAATCTTTTCATCAAACCAAGAAGCACTCAATATTTCATACTTGTTTAATGGGACCCCACCCTTATTTAGATTCTCATATACTTCTGGTAGGTCAACCTCATCGCCAGTAAATTCTAGGACTGGAATATCTAAATGGTCTAAGTCAATATAGTCCCTCACTTCATTACTTACCAGATTAATAAAGGGCAAAATGGTTTCATCGAACGCCTCATAAAGTTTAATCCGCTTTTCGTCATTATCTTCTCGTTTAACCTTTTCAATCATGTCTTTCCGCCAATGACTAACCTCTGATTCATTATCAATTAATGAGTCAAAGTCCTTTTGCTTAAGCGGTTTAACATCAGTTTCCTTTAGAATTTGGTTGAATCGATTAAATAAGTCTAAATAATGTTGCTTATCCAGTTCCTTCCAATACTTGATCTTGTTATTATCATAATCCTTAATTGTAGATAGGCGTTGTTGCCCATCGAGCAAATTATACTTCTTATCACTTCCCTGAATCGGGGTAATAAGCAGGGAACCGAATGGAAAATCACGATGCAAAGTAGTCAATAAATCAATTTTTTGATGCTTTTTCCAAACTAATGAACGTTGAAACTTGGGAATTTGAATATCTCTTAAGTCCTTAGAATAAGATAAGTTTTTATAATCATAATTACTCATTTAATATCTCCCCACTTTAATACCAGATACTGGTTACATTTTTACCTAATTCTTTTTGCATATTTTCAATATCTGATAAGTTCCATTGGTAATCATTGTTCTTAATTTGATCAGCTAGCCTTTTATTAGATTTCAAACTAGATTTTTCAAGCATTGCCACCGTTTCTTGAATATTATATTTTTTAGATGGATTAGAATAAATCGTATTTTCTATAATTACCCAATTCCCCAGATAGTTTCTCAGATCCTCAGGTTCAATTTCTTCATTAATATGCATTGGGACGTAATCATTTTTGGCAAAAACAGTATCATACATTTCAATGTCTGATTTAAAAACATCTTCAAAAGTGAATTCATAAATACTAGCTAACAAATAATCTAAAACCCAACGTTTTTGACCAGTTGAAGAGCCCTCTTTATGACAGTTAGTAAATGAAGAATTAACTTCATTGTCGCTAACGTTATATCGATTCAAATCTGCTACGATTGCATCAGAATTATTCAACTCACCGTTCCAGATTTTAATTGCTACATTTGAAAAACCATTTTCCAATGAATTCGTCGTCTTGTTGCAAATTAAACGATATCTTACAAATATCGAAATTATCTTATATAGCACCCTTAGGATCGTATCTTCAGAAAATTTATTATGTGCTAGTGAGAGCATAATTGGATAGTAAAGGGTAAAATTAGCCTTACTTAAAATACTTAAGATGTAATTAATTCGCGGATTTTTATATTCCTTCCGATTGCCATAGTCCTTCAACAACTTGTATAGATGTACTAAGTCAGAGGTCTCTTTTAGAAATTCTTGCGCATCCGCTTGCGTGTTTATTGCCTTAATGACCTTCCGATACAATTTATTTTCAGTTACATGGGCAACCTTTGCTCCCCAATAGGAGCGAATAAAATTATTGATTTTTTTACTATCACTGCCCAGGGTTCTATCAACAATATTCCATTCGGAACTTGCCGATTCAGAGCCACTTGATTGGTTGGGTTCGCCATTATTAACACTCATTAGGGAAATAATGTGACTCTTGATAATATCAGATGCAGTTAAGTCAGCTCCGCGACTATTTAAAGTTTGGAAAATCGTAAACGCATCCTGTCTATTGGGTGCTAGAACCTTCACAACATAAAAGCGATTGTAAAATGCATCATAAATGGCACTCAAGCGTTTAGCTTGCTCCATTAAGTTCATCTTTTTCAATTCGCCACTAATTTTAGTATCAAATTTTTGATAGGTATTCTTCATGTTATTAATGGCCTTATTAGATGAAGGATTATTAATAACAAGTCCATTGCGCAACAAATTATTGAAAGCATCCTGGACGCCGCTTTCATCGCTAGACTTACTAATCGTTAATCGGTTCCCACTATCTAAAGCATTATTCAAAGCTGATGTAATGGTAGTAATTAAACCAATCAAGTTTCGATTTGTATCATTATTATTATCAAATAATTCGTTTTGAATTTGATTGGCATGCTTACTGATCACGGCAAGTAATAATTGGCTGGTAGTGATTCTTTGTTGTCCATCTATAATCTCTTGACGACTATCTTCCGTATCAAAAGTTACTAACTGACCAAAGAAGTGAGAATCACGAGCCCCATCTACAACTTCCATCAAATCTTCCCACAGATCTAAAACTTGGTCATCTTCCCATGAATAACCCCGTTGATAACTAGGAATCCGATAACGATTCATACTAAAAACATCGGAAATACTCTGCACACTTGGATTAACCTTTTCTCTAAAATCCATTCTTACACCCCATATGTATATATTTTTTTGGATCAACTGTATTCATTCTATCTAAATAAATTTTATCAAAGTTAGATCCAGTGTGCTAGATCAAGGATGAAAATAGTTTGGAATATTTGAAGGCACGAAAAAAAGGCCTAATTCCCTGATGGAGAATCGACCTTAGATATACCATGAATTAATATTGTCCTGTATTAACATACTGGTATATCAATAATGATACTATATTTTTGCCATAAACGAAAGGAATTAAGGCAATGTAAATTTCTTTTAACATTCTTTAAGAAGTTGTTTTGCAATTGCAATTTTTGATAATATATTATTAATATGAGGGGTGATTCATTTGAACTCGAAATTTAAAATTGACGAACAACATTTATTAGAAGTTCAATCTATCTTTAAAATGCTTAGTAACGTTAACCGTTTAAAAATCTTATACCTATTAGATAACGAGGCTAAAACGGTGAACCAATTGGTGGTTGCCCTAGGACTTGAGCAATCAGCCGTTTCGCATCAATTAAAAATTTTGCGTGACTTCCAACTGGTCAGCGTCAAGCAAGTCGGCAAGTCCAAAGAATACAAAGTTGATGATCCGCATATTTTTGACATTATTAATGAAGCAGTTGAACATTCTGATCATGTTATGCGTGGGGTTGGCCACGGAAAGTAATAGAATTGCAAAGCAACTTGATTGATTAACTAGATTTTATTGTTACACGTGAAACATTGAATCATAAAGTTATCTTGATTTTCTTATTAATTATGTTCAACCAATTATTAAATCTTATAGATTCAATTCGTAAGCTAAGCGCTTTGGATCATCAGTATTATTAACTTCAACAATCCCGCGGTATTTAAAATCAAAACGCTCTCCAGCAGCTTGCATTGCCTTATTCAGTCGATGAGTATCAAAACGAACATTTTGAATCCCATTAATGGCAGTCACCGTAATTAAGTTGGATAGAAAGTAGGAACTAAGGTGCTGACCACGAAACTTACTGGCAATTGCAATCCGATGAATCGTGGAATAGCGATCGGTCGGCTTTTGCCAAGCTCCATCAATATCATGGTAAGTGGGTTCAACATCAAATAGTAACGATGCCGTTCCCGCAATCTCACCAGCATCAATTAAAACGTAGTTAATCCCATTTTCAATATCTGCTTGTAAAGTCGATTCGTATGGATAACCAGCTTGCCACTGAGTGCTCCCACTTTCCTTTAGCAACTGCTTAGCATCATTAATGACCTGCATAATTGCTGGCAAGTCAGCTAGTGTACCCTTCCGAATATAAACATCAGCCATTCATTATTCCTCCCGTGCTTCTTTAACCATTGTAATGTGAGGGGTCTGGGCATGAATAAAGACATCCCCCTGGGTCTTGAATCCAAATTTTTCATAAAAGCCCTGTTTATCTTCCTGGGCGGTAATCACAATTTTACGATGCCCTGGATATACCCGTTCAATTTGGTCCAACAAATAGTCCATGAGCTGTTTACCCATTCCAGTTCCACGAACGGAAGGAACGGTCAATACCCTTCCAAAGTCTAGCACGCAATCGACTTCATAAAATCGGGCATACGCAACCAACTTGCCTTGATCATCAAAGCCCATCACGTGGTAGGCAGTCAGGTCTTGTTCATCTGCATCAACGGTCGTGCGGTTTTGTTCCACACAGAACGTTTCAGCACGAATGTGGTACATTTCCCAAATCTGGTGGTTCGTTAATTCATCAAAACGTTTACAAATCCATTTCATCGTTAAAACCTCTTTCTATCTTATTCGATTCCAAATTCAACAGAAATCGGTTTTAACACCGCTCGAAGGCGGTCAATTACAATCACAATAATTTTCATTTTTTTAGCAAGTAGCAATAACTTCAAAAGATTTGAATGCATTGACCAACCCTCCCTTTAAAATAATTATTAATATTATAGCGCTGTTCAACTACCATTGCATACAAAAAGCCCAGCTAACATTAGCTGGGCTTTTTTAATTCTAATCACACTACTTAGCAGCGTCTTTTGATTCTTGACTATTAATGGCTTGCTTTTGGTTCTTAGCAGCCGCATTAATTTCAATTTGGTGCTTCAAATCTTCGTAACCAGGCTTGCCGAGCAATGCAAACATGTTTTGCTTGTAGTCTTCCACTCCTGGTTGATTGAATGGGTTAATGCCGTTCAAGTAAGCTGAAACAGCAATCGCGAATTCAAAGAAGTAGATCAATTCACCTAAGCTATAAGCACTTTGGTCCTTAACGGATACGACCATGTTAGGTACGCCACCGTTAGTGTGGGCTAGAATCACACTTTCAAAGGCCTTCTTGTTAACGTAGTTCATCGTTCTTCCTTCAAGGTATTCGATTCCATCACCGTTATCACCAGTCTTTGGCACGTCAACGTCAGAAGCTGGTTGGTCGACCATCACAACGGTTTCCATTAGGTTTCTAACCCCTTGTTGAATGTATTGACCTAATGAATGCAGGTCAGTAGAGAAGTTAGCAGAACTTGGGTAGATCCCCTTATTGTCCTTTCCTTCTGTTTCACCAGCAAGTTGCTTCCACCATTCTGAAAGGTAACGTAGGTTTGGTTCATAGTTTTCCAAGATTTCGTTAGTGTAACCCTTCCGATAAAGAATGTTACGGTATGCAGCGTATTGGAGTGCCCCGTTTTCAGCAAGTGGCTTAGCATTGTAGTAGTCTTGTGCATCAGCAGCCCCTTGCATTAATTCTTTAATATCCACACCAGAAGCTGCGATTGGTAATAAACCAACTGGACAAAGGACTGAGTAACGACCACCAATTCCATCTGGAATAATGAATGATTCGTAACCGTTAGCCTTAACTTCTTGTCTCAACGCACCGTTCTTAGCATCAGTGGTAACGTAGATTCGTTGCTTAGCAGCAGCTTCACCATACTTTTCAACTAATAACTTTCTAAACACCCGAAATGCGATTGCAGGTTCAGTGGTGGTCCCAGACTTTGAAATGACGTTCACTGAAAAATCACGGTCGCCGATCAACTTCACAAGGTCGTTAACGTATGAGCCACTAATTGAGTTCCCTGCAAAAATCACTTGTGGAAATTCACGTTGGTCATCAGGAGTTGCTTCATAGAAATTATCGTGAAGAAAATCTAATGCCATCTTTGCACCAAGGTATGAACCACCAATTCCAATTACGACAAGGACCTTCGAGTCGGATTGAATTTGTTTAGCAGCCTTTTGAATCCGCGCAAATTCTTCCTTATCATAGTCCTTTGGAAGGGTAAGCCATTCACGCATTTGGCTTTCCACTCCCGTCCCGTTGACTAATTCATCACGAGCAGTGTCTAACATTGGCTTAATTTCTTTAAGTTCGTTTGGTGCTACAAAGTTTGTTAATGCTGATTCATCAAATGATACATTTGTCATTACAATCACCTCATACAGATTATATTAAATTTTAACGATATTTTCCTTGTAGTATTGCTTGAGTGCTAACGAAAAGTTCCCAACGGTGGCCGAACCATTGTGGGCTACCTTAGGCATTTGAATGTATTCATTCAAGTCACCCACGGCAACATAGTCGTTAAAGATGTTCTTGAAGTGAACGCGTACCATATCCAAGAACTCTTCACTTACGACTCCCCCACCAAAGATGATGCGTTCAGGACGGATGAACAGCGTTGCTTGAACTGCGGCTTGAGCAACGTAGTAAGCAACGTAATCCCATGCAGGATCAGTCAATGGTACGAATTGACCCTTCTTACCAGTCCGTGCTTCGAAAGTAGGCCCTGCGGCAAGCCCTTCCAAACAATCACCATGGTAAGGACAAATTCCCTTGAAGTCCTTGTCACCTTCTGCACGCTTCATTTTAACGTGCCCAGCTTCAGGGTGGCCAATGTAGCCTAAGAAGTGACCGTTATTAACGATCCCAGCCCCAACTCCAGTCCCAATGGTGTAGTAAACTAATGAATGCACTGGATTATGATTTTTAATCGAGGTGATGTATTCACCATATGCAGAACCGTTAACATCAGTCGTCCAATACATTGGGACGTCAAAGTACTTCTTCATGGTTCCTAAAAAGTTGGTATTTGACCAGTGCTTTTTAGGCGTATCAGTAATATAGCCATACTTTGGGTTATCTACCCGCACTTCGATTGGGCCAAATGATGCAATCCCAATCGCCTTAATTTCTGGAAATTTTTTAAAATATTCAACACATTGCCCGATCGTTTCCGATGGGGTCGTTGTAGGAATATGGATGCTATCTTTAATTTCAAAATCTTCATTGCCGACTGCACAAACGAACTTAGTTCCACCGGCTTCAATACTTCCAAATAACATTGTAACCACCTCTAATTGGTTCAAATTATTTTACTTATTTTTATTTCAATCAATAGAATTTTTCTTTTCTACAAGTAAAAGATAGCATTACTTGAAAGCGTTTTCAATAAAAAGCACCTTCTTTTTTTATTTTTTCTTTTTTTAGGGCAAAATAATTGAAAGCGCTTTCTTAATGTGCTATTTTTAAACTATCAAATGTTTTAAATTAACCTGTGAAAAGAGGAATCGTCTCATGCTATTAGGCAGTATTGAATTTCGCGATAATGAAGTAACCTGTGCCGTTGGTGATGGACATGTCGACATCAAAGACAAAGTTGATTTTCCACTATTAGATCCCAAAGAGACGTTGAGAAAAGTCGTGAACTATTTTCAGGGCTTCGATCAAATTAAAGCAATCGGGGTTTCATCATTTGGCCCCCTCGAATTAAGAAATTATTCTTCCAAGTATGGCTACATTATGGACTCATCGCGCAAGAACTGGTCCAATGTGAACCTATTAGGAACCCTCAAACAGTATCTCAAGTTACCAATGTCATTCACCACCGATGTAAATAGTACTGCCTATGGTGAATACATTATTTCAATTTTAAAAAACGACCCCGTCTTATCACTAGTATATATTACCATTAGTAAGGGGGTTGGTGCTGGAATCGTGAACGATGGCGAATTAATTGGCTATCAAGGTAGTCCTGAAATTGGCCATATTTATCCAGAACGCCATCCAGATGATCAAACCTTTCCAGGAACATGTCCCTACCAGGGCGATTGCTTAGAGGGCTTAGTATCTGAGCCAGCATTTGAAGCCCGCTTTGGAAAAAGTTATCGGGAAATTTCGATGTTCAACCCCATTTGGGATATTTGTGCTTATTACATTGCACAATCGGCGGTCCAAGCAACGTTAATGGTCCGTCCACAAAAAATTATTATCGGTGGCGACATCGTTAACGAAGTTGAGCTCGAAAAAATCAAAAAACAATTCGCTAAGGTGTTAAATAACTACGTTGACGTTGGTTCGATCGATGATTACATCGTCGCTCCTTCCAATTCGAATCGGAAGTTATCGATTATTGGAAATCTTTCATTAGCCAAACGTGCTTATTATTCAGAATCAGACTCGTATAGCGAATAAATTGTTCACATTGCAAAATTAAAAGGCATCCAGAAATGGATGCCTTTTTTCTGCATTGGCAAAGTTATAATTTTAAACCTTTTAACCTTAAAATTCCCTAATTCCATTTTTATAGACGGCCTTATCAACTTGTTGAACCGCCTTTATATCAGTAAGTGGATCGTTATCAATAATTAGAAAATCAGCAACCTTACCGCTCTCAATCGAACCATAGTCCTTATCGATTTGCATCAATTCAGCGGCACGATAGGAAGTATACAAGGCATCAAAGTTCGTGAAACCTTCCTTTTCAACTAATAACTCTAATTCCTTTGGTGTCGTAATTGTAAAATCATTATATGGCGTCCCAGCATCAGTTCCTAATGCAATCTTGGCACCATGTTCATATGCCATCCGAATATTAGAATAAACATCTTCAATTGCATCATTCATCTTCTTATGTTCCCACTTCGGTAATTCATCTGCACCATACGTAACCACTGACCAAGCGGCAGTAATCGTTGGGACGATGTAGATGCCCCGTTGCTTGATTTCTTCAACTTGCTTTTCAGTTACATAAAAGCCATGCTCAATCGAATCAACACCCGCATCAATTACATTTTGAATCGATGAAGTCCCTTCTGCATGTGCAGCAATGATCGCATGTTTGTTATGAGCCTCATAAACGGCCACTTTAATTTCATCAACGGTCAATTGAGCTTCATCCATCGCATCCCACGGTGACATTACACCGCCACTAGCCATAACTTTAATGCTGTCAGCACCTAATTTGAAATTTTCCCGCACCTTTTTGCGCATTTCATCTTCAGAGTCAACAATGTAGCCACCATGCGGATAATCACCATGCCCACCAGTCATGGTAAATGCTCGACCAGAAGCCATCATATTGGGAACGTGTTTGATTTTTCCCTTTTTAATTAAGTCGTTAATTTGAATATCGACTCCATAAGTACTCCCGCACTGTCGAATATAAGTACAACCAGACTTTAAAAACTGATGCATGAAATGAATTGCATCAACGATCGTCTCAGTAATGTTTTTCACCCCACCGTCACTCTCTGATGGGTCATCCGTAATATGAGTATGGGCATTGATCATTCCAGGCATTATGTACTTGGCGCCCACATCAATTACTTGATCAGTCGTTGGCATCGTTCCCGAACCAATTTGTTCGATTCGCCCACTTTGATCATCAACGACCATCCAAGCTGCCCTTTGAATCTCATTATTCACCCCATCAAAAATGTTTGCATTCTTAAATCCTATCTTACTCATTTATCAAAACTCCCTTCGAATCAAAAACGCCCCTTAGCATTTAGCTAAGGGACGTTCGAACGCGTTACCACCCAATTTTAAGTCATCTTCACAGATGCCATCTCATACAGAAACAGTAAATTCTGTCGTGCGATAATGGGCACCACCAGTTCATCTCGTAAAACGAACAATAATAATCAATCTTTAAGTCATTAGCTCTAACACCCTTCCATCCAACAGTGCTCGCTGAATAGAACTAATAACTGAATCCATATAATTAATTTACATCTTTATTATCTTAATAATGTCTAATATTCTATCTACCAATCATTAATAAGTCAATCTAATTTACAGTAAAGATACATTAAAAAAACTAATGATTAAATTATAGTTCATAATAAAATTGATATATCAGTGTTCTTTTAATCAAATTACTTAATTTAATCTAACAATCATAAAAATTAATTTTACTTATAATTATTTTAGTAATATCATTATCCATAACTATAGTCAGTCAAGGGAGGAATTATTATGTTTAGTAAAATTGGACAAGTTATATTTGAAAACGAAGCCGTTTCAAAAACATCAGACTTTAAAATGGGTCTGGAAGTTGAAATGGATCGTGCCGATGAAACTGGCCACCTAAGTACAGAACCATATCCAAACACCATTGGTGATGAAACCACCAACCCATGGATAACTAACGATTTTCTAGAGGCAATGTCTGAGGTCGTTACCCCTCCTGCTAAAAACGCCATTGATGCGGTTCACTACTTATACGGGATCAATACTTCATTACGGACTGCCCTTTCTCCTGGTGAAATTTTATGGCCATTATCGATGCCACCAATCATGCCTAAGGTTAAGGATAAGACCCTCATTGCCCACACCACTCCTAAGAAACAAAAATACTTCGAAACATGGTTAAAAAAACACAGTATTTCTGAAGGGGCTCCTTGTGGTACCCACATTAATTTAAGTATTCGTCCACACATTATTAGCATTATCTATAAGAACTTTCCAAATCGGTTTAAGTCTGAACAAGAAGTTAAGAACTACTTGTACATGACGATGGCGCAAGGATTCATTAGATATCGGTGGTTAATTACATATCTATTCGGTGCTAGTCCAATCGCTGAAGAAAACTACTTTGACAGTGATAATCGTCCTAAACATCCCGTCCGTAGTTTACGGCAAAGCACCAGTTTCGGATTTGGGGCTAAGTTCTTTGCTGACTACACTAACTTAGATACCTATGTTGATTCAATGAATGAAGCCGTTAAAAATAAGACTTTATTAACCACCGCAGAAGGTCAAGGACCCGTAAGACTCCGTGGTGATAATGATTTGGATAAGATGAAAAAGTCTGGGATTCAATATATCGAACTCAGAATGTTAGATTTGGATCCAAGTAGCTCAGTCGGTATCAGAACGGGTACCATCCGATTCCTAAGATTAATGGCCACTTACTTTATCATGAGTCCATCACTAAAGCCGAGCGAAGTTGTTAAAACGCTTGACCGAGCTAATGAAATGAATGATAATGTGGCACTAGAAAAGCCAGATGAATGTACGTATAAATTACATGCTGCATCATTGATTCGGCAATTAAAATTTTTTGTTAATTCAATTCAAGCTGGCCCTGAATATCAAGAAATTATTCAAGATATGGAACTACGGGTTAAATATCCACGCCTTACCCCTAGTGGTCAACTTCAAGAAAAGATCAAGGATAATTCATTAGTTGAATATGCTGTTAAGCTCGGCCGTGAATACCAAGATGGTGCCCTCCAAGCACTAAAGCCATTCCGTGGGTTTGAAGATAATCCATCTGCAGAGGACTTAAAAGAATATCTTTTTGGTGGCAGCTGGGAAGTATAATAAAAAGAAGCGCTCAATCACTAGCACAGTCAAATGTTAAATTTGTTGTTAGTAATTGAATCGCTTCTTTTTTTTGTAATTTTTTTATTTTATAATTTTAGTTGACCACTATCTAATTGAGATTATAATATTAACAATATTATTTAGGGAGCGTTTGTTAAATTGGAAACCAAAACTAAAATTATCAAATCTTTTTTTGATTTAATTCAAGAAAAGTCCATTTTTGAAATTAGCAACGATGATATTATTAAAAAAGCTAAAATTTCAAAAAGAACCTTCTATAATTACTTTACCTATCGTGAAGATATAATCAATGCAATCAGTAAAACAATTGAAACTAAAATGATCATCCCTATCAACCAGAAAATTGAGGATAGTGTTTTTGATAAAATTGAGAATGTTAATCAATATACTAAACTGTTGCTTGAAATTTTATTACCCGTCTTCAATGAAAATCTGGAATTACTTTATGACCTCGATCGATCTAAATTAAATTACCTCTGGAAGGATCCGCTACAAAAGGAGTTGTACGACGCGTTGCTTACGACCATGATCAAACACCAAGTAAGTAATTTAATTATGCAACTAGTTACAATGTTTACCACTTCTGCAATTGAAATTTGGATTCAAGAAAAATCAGCCTCAGACTATGACACGATCAACTTAAAGTTAAATAAATTAATTAACTCTTCAATTAATGGAATTGTGGAAGGAGCTGAATTTTTAAATGCAAGGTAATGAGGGCAAAATCATTGATGCTTTCTTAATTTTAATCAATCAAAAGTCATTGACTGAAATTACAGATAGTGAAATTATTTATACTGCTAATGTTTCGCGAAGTACGTTTTATAAACATTTTAATAATAAAATTGACATTCTCAAAAGATTTGAAAAAGATTTTTTAAACCTTATTGTTAAAAATTACTATCATAAAATTAATTCAATGGGGATTCAGAAAATCACCCCGCGCAATCTCTTAGACATTTTTGTGGAAATAGTAATTCCGATTATTTATGAGGAACGTGATCGCTTAAAGATTCTGCAGACCTGCGATGCGAAAGAAATTTGGCTATCATTCGTTAGAGAACGGGCAATTTATTTAGTGACAACACTAATGCCAAACGTTAATCATTATCAGTTAAAATTGGTTGTTAGCAACATTATTGATATCCTTACCGTTTGGTTAGACAGTGAAATTCCAATGTACTATCAAAATTTCCAGTTACTGTTCAAAGAAATCTGTGGAATTCAATTTTACGATTTGCTAAACAAGCATACCCACTACAACTATTTAAGAAATGAACCCTATAAATAAGAAAAGATAACGATTAAATTAATCGTTATCTTTTTATTTTTTAAATAGTTCATCGTAATGTTCAATTTTATATTTTAGGAGTTGCTTAGCCTTACGCAAAGATACCATCTGGTGATCAATATTTTTCAATTGTGCGATTAAAATGGCTTTTCGATCATCAATTGTTGATTGTCCCTGCTGAAACAACCTTAAATATTCTTGAAGCATTACAATTGGCATCCCCGTGCCACGCATGCAAATTACAAAATTTAATTGCTCTAAATTAACATTATTGTAATCACGATAACCACTCCGATCCTTATTGACATCGGTTAATAACCCGATACGTTCCCAATAACGAAGGGTTTGTGGTGACACGTTAAATTGCTTGGCAACCTGATTGATTCGCATTAAACGCTTTGTCCAGTTGGTCTAACAAGAATTTCATTGACATCTACCGTGTCTGGTTGACTCATCATGAAAATTGCTGCATTTGCAACGTCTTCAGGACTTAATGCCATGTTCTTATTCGCAACCATTTTTCTTAAGTTCGCTGCGATTTCTTCGTTCCCTACACTATCGAACAAATTCGTATTCACGGCCCCTGGTGAGATGATCCCCGTCTTGATACCATTGCCATGTTCTTCTTGGCGCAGGCCTTCCATAATTGCACGAACAGCGAACTTAGTCCCATTATAAGTTGCAGAACCTGGGTATAACACATGTCCAGCAACTGAATCAGTGGCCATAATTAACCCATGTCCCTGCTTATGCATTTGGGGAAGACTGGCCTTGATTCCATTCAAGACCCCAATGATATTGGTATCAACCATTTGTTGCCAGCTCTTAGGGTCACTATCGGCAATTGTATCTTGGGGCATAATCCCAGCATTGTTGTAAATAATATCTAATTTACCAAATTCATCAACAGCAGTTTTTACTAATGCCTCAACTTGGTCTAATTGATAAACATCGGTTACCTTAGCAATCACATTTTCTGGATGACTAGTACTTTGCTTTAAAGCGTTTAACTTTTCAGCGTTTCGTGCACCAATTACTAGCTTGGCTCCCTGATCAACGGCTAACTTGGTCGTTGCAGCACCCATTCCAGAACTAGCTCCCGTGATTACAATTACCTTATCTTTTAAAGTCATATTCAATAACCTCCTTTATATTTATCAATATCATAAACCTTATAGTTAACTATAGAGCAAATAAAAAGGCTTCGTTTAAAGTGTCTTTTTCATTAAAATATCACGTTGCTTATCAGATCCGACCATAAAGACATGGTCACCAAATGGCACAAAGCCCTTGTGCGCATAAAAACCCTTCGCATTTTCATTATGTTCCCAAACGCCCAACCAAATTTCAGTCTTATGGTGTTGTTTTGCTTCCGAGAGCGCCTTAGCAAACAATTGGCTCCCCAGTCCTTGGTGCTTATATGCGGATTCAACGTAGATTCGTTCGATTTCTAAGGTATCAGGCCCCATTGCTTCGGTTTGGGCAGGACCCATATTTAATTTCAGGTATCCGGCAACTTCTTGATCCACCCTAATAAAGTAAAAGAATGAATCAGGATTTTGAATTTCTTTCGTTAACTTGTCGATATTATATGCTGCTTCTAAATATCTAGCCATGTCCTTCGGGGTATTATCTGCGCCAAAAGTGTCAGCAAAGGTATTGCGACTAATTGATTGTAGTTGGCGAACATCATTTACGGTACATTGTTCGATTGAAGCCTCGATATTAAACATCTCCTTGTTTTTCACTATCCTTATAATTATATCAAATTTTTATTTAAAAATAACGATTATAATTTAAGATGTTAAATGCTTCAGCACATGAGATGCCAAATCCGTTCAAAATTACCGCAAATAAAAAAAGCTGCATCGGTATTTAACCGTAAGCAGCTTTTTTCATTAGTTGTTTTCATCATAATCGGATGTTGGTTTAGAGGCTCCCGCTAAGGTTTGAATCTTTAATTCACCACCATTATCAATCATCTTGGCAGTAAAATCATAGATTTGAATATGGTCTGGCTGACCACCAGTTTGTTCAAAATCATACTTAGCCTGGAAACTTGCCACGTTGCCACGAGTAGTTAAATTCTGCACTTCAATATTAACGGAGGCTACGTTAGAGTTTCCACTTTGTAATTTGACCCAACCATTCATATCTTGGTAGCTACTATTGGCAGTTCCATCAACAAAGCTATCGGCAATATCACTTGCATTCCCACTGTCAGAAACATCTTCACTAACTGAACTAAATAAGTTCCCTAAAACGTCATTGGCATCATCAGCAGAGATCGTAACGTTAGAGGTACTGTTCGATTGGCTATTATCAGCAGAACTGGTACTAACTGAAGAACTACTGCTAGCAGAAGCGCTACTAGATGAACTACTGGAACTAGCACTATTTTGTGTTGCTGAATTATTGTTACCTGGACTAAATATGAAGATGTAAGCAGCACCAATTCCAATCAGGACCAAGATGACGATCACTGTGATTAATGTAATCACCAATTTATTCGCTTTGCTTTTTGGTTGCTTTTGTTCTTCGCCATTGGAAACGTTCACGTTTCTAGCCCCTTCGGCAAGGTTATCATTTTGCTCAGCAGAATCATAAATATGATGTTCCGCACTGCTTGTTGCTGATTCGTTAAATTGATAACCACAATTGGGACAAAAGCGCGTATCTTCACTTACTAAATCGCCACATCTAGGACATTTTTTCATTATAATTCCCTCCAGATCAGTTTCAATTTATTTCCATATAACATGAGACAATGAATATTACCACCTAATACTTTCAATTAACAGGCTATCTTGAATATGGAGATAGTCATCCCCAACTTCATCTAGGTGCTCACCCAACCAAACCTTTTGCTCTTTGACCAATTTTTGCGCAAAGTTACGGGCCCAACGACCGTTTGAACGTTCGTTTTGGGGCAGCTGTTCATACTTATTAGCAACGATCGATGTTAATAATTTATCGTTTACTTGCCAGTCTTTATCAATAATGGCTTTAACGATCTGCGCCACTTCTTCAGGTGTGTAGTCATCAAATTCCAACGTTAATGGAATTCTAGAACGGAGTCCCTCATTGGCATCGAGAAATTTGTTCATATCGTCAGTATACCCGGCAAAAATTGCAATGAATTTATCACGATTATTTTCTAATTCAGTAATAAACGTTTCTATGGCTTCCTTCCCGTAGTCACTACGGGTAACCACTATTCGTTAATTGATAAGCTTCATCAACGAACAAAACTCCACCCATTGCATCTCTAATTACCTTTTTAGTCTTTAACTCGGTTTGTCCAAGATATCCTCCAACCAAATCAGGGCGTGATACTTCGGTCACGGTATCCTTAGGTAAAATCCCTAAATTGTAGAATAACTTAGCAATTATTCTAGCAACGGTGGTCTTTCCCGTTCCAGGTGCCCCAGAAAAAATCATGTGATAAGTAGCATTATCTTCGGGGATTTTACCCTTTAGTTTTTGCTCCAATTTAACTTGATTGACTAAATTGTTCACAAAATCCTTAACCTTTTGTAATCCGATCATTGAGTTCAATTCATCCAACAAGGCGTCTACTTCTTGCCCCTTCTGTTGTTTATTACCACCTGTCAATTCATCAATATCGGAATTTTTAATTGTCGGAACATCTTCAGATTCATCATTGGTTTGATTAGAAATAAAGGTTGAAATCAATTTTTCATTAAAATTACGAACCCATCTTCCGTTACTATTATCATTATTAGATTTGAATGCTTCCTTAATTGCATTGGCATAGTATTCTTCATCAACATTAAAGTCATGATCATGAAGATATAAGATTCCAATTTTGGCAATTTCATCTGGCTTATAATCATCAAAATAAAATTTATTTGGTATCCGAGAAGATAAGCCAGGGTTCATGTTCAAGAAATCATTCATTTCTTTCATGTACCCGGCAAAAATAATCATAATCGTATCACGATGGTCTTCCATGTACTTAAGGATCGTATCAACCGCTTCTTGCCCAAAATCACTCCCCCCACTTTTAAAAAGGGTATAGGCTTCATCAACAAATAATACGCCCCCGTTGGCTTTTTCTAATACTGCTTGGGTCTTAGGAGCAGTTGAGCCTACCGTTTGGCCCACTAAATCCTGACGACTTACTTCAACGTAGTTTGCTTTTGGCAATACACCCTCTTCAAACATTACCTTCGCCACTAACCTAGCAACGGTGGTCTTACCAGTTCCAGGGTTACCAAGGAATACTGAATGTAAAGATTGATTAGTCGTTTTCGCCCCTTGAGCTGCTCTTTTTTGATTGAACTTGGTAACTTTTATAAATGCATCAACTTGCTTTTTCAGATTTGGCAATCCAATCATTTGATGTAATTGATCAATTGCTGGTTCATCAGTGGCATCTAGTTCGTCTAGATTATCTTCAGGAACATTAATTTTTTCATCATTTAGGGGGGTCGGTTGATTTAATTTTAAATTAATTGATCCTGGAACATTAACATTACAGTTATTATTACTAATAGTGCCAAAGGAATTCTCAGGCTTAGTAACATTAATATTTAAATCACTGTCAAAAATCAATCCTTCTGAAAAATCATCAAATAGCTCCAATGTCTTAATATTAACAACTGAGTGATTCTTGATTAAAATTATATCATTATTTTCAGAACCTTCACTTTCCTTAGGACCGTCGCCTAAATACAAGTGGTCCGATTCTAATAATCCATTATCTTTAACATTAATTCTTCCATGAACTTTACTAGATTGTATTTCCAATTTAGAACTAGCAACGTGTGGTTTAGTAATATCACAATTAGAGATTAACGCATAACTATCATTGATGGCACAAATTCCATTACCATTATCTTTATGTTTTACATTACAGGAAGTCAGAATGCAGCTGCTGTTCTCAAGCCAAAGCAGCGGATAGTTACTATCAGCATTGCTTTCAAAGGCAACATTATCTGCGATTAGCTTACTATCATTTTTAATATTACATAGATTATATTGTGCGCCTTCGTTAATTAAGCTTATTTTTTCCAGCTTTGCTGTACCACCACCATTGATAATCAAGTGCGTATGCAAAATAACATCATCTGGAGAATTACCATTACCACAAAGTTCAACATAACCTTTATGCGGAATCTCCAAGTTATCAATCTTGTATTCACCTGGATCTAAAATAATGCGGTCACCACTTTTAGCTTGATTAATTGCATCCTTAAGGTTATGGCACTTCCCAAAACCATCACCCACTAAAATTACATGTTTCATTAATATCACTCCCCCCAATTACTTATAAAATCTCCTTGCTTGCACAACGATATAAATTAATCCAAATATCCCCGTCAAAAAACTAAAGGCATATCTCAACATAAAGATAAATAGTTTTATCAAAATCCAGATAATAACGGCACGGGAGCCCAGACCATTAACTGATAACGAGAGCGATGATGCAAAAAACATTTGGCTAAAAGTGCTACTATCACCAACTTTGCTGCCAATTTCTCTTAAAATCGTAACTGTAAATGGATATAATACCAAATTCAATAAATTATATATTCCTGAATTAATAAAAAACCAGCCATAAATAATAAAACCAATGATTCCGAAACCATATTGAACCAACCAAAAGCTTAGTGGTTGCATTTTAAAAACATTGATTATCCATTCAAGGACTGCTATATGACCATTTTTGTTCCGATTGTTAAGCCTAGAACTATTATTAACTTTTCTATGTAATCGCGATTTATTTTGATCATCATCATTATCAGAATAAGTGCCAAATCTTGGCTTATCACCCATAAACAACCACTCCCATATATAATTTAACTTAATATAATTTTATTATAAGACTAGTAAGTGTGCAAAGTTAATTATCTAAATGTTTAGTGGAATGGTATCGTAGGTTAATGGGACGAAAGCAAACAAATACCTTGTACACAATCTATTTTGTGATATCATGAAAGATGTTAATTGATATTTATTAACCCCCAATATTATTCAGTTGAAATGATTCAGCGAATAACCAAAAAGAAGCGCTATTATAACGCTCCTTTTTTGTAGGTAGATATATTAAGGAGGAAGCAGCATGAAGAATCCACAATACGATTACGATGTAATGTTCATTGGCGCAGGGCATGCTTCGGACGGGGCGTCACTACTAGTTCGAAATGGCTACAAAGTTGCTAAAATCGAAGCTGAACGCGTCGGTGGCACCTGTGCGAACTGGGCTTGTAACGCTAAGGTCGTTTTAGATGGTGCCGTTGAACTAGCTAGAACCCAGGAACGATTGGCTAAGATCGCACGGGGCGATTTAAAAATGAGCTGGGATGCTAACATGGCACATAAGCATCAAGTGATTAGACCGCTAGATAAGAATATGGAAAAACGATTCGTCAATGCGGGCATCGATGTCATTCGGGGCTGGGCTAAGTTATTGGATTCCCATACTGTCGACATTGATGGGCACAAATTCACTTCGGATCAATTCGTAATTGCAACTGGGCTGCACCCAAATAAATTAAACGTACCAGGAATTGAATTGACTCATGATAGTAAGGATTTCTTAGACCTTGAACCGCTCCCCAAACGAATGACGATCATCGGCTCTGGCTACATCAGCATGGAATTTGCAACGATTGCCAATGCATTCGGTAGCGAAGTCACCATCATGATGCACGGTAACCGCGCGTTACGTAAATTTCATGAACCATACGTTCAAAAGGTAGTCGATGACCTCACTAAGCGTGGCGTTAAATTCATCCCCAACGCAAACGTAACTGGTATTACTCAGGAGAATGACCAACTCGTTGTTGAATATCGAGATGGCCAAAAATTAGCTACCGATTGGATTTTAGATGCTACCGGACGGAATCCCAACCTTACTGGTTATGGACTAGATGAACTAGGAATTAATTATAGTGACCATGGGATTCAGGTTAATGGTAAGATGCAGACCAACATTGCGAATATCTTTGCCGCAGGTGATGTTGCTGATACCGACCAACCTAAGTTGACCCCGACCGCAACTCATCATTCTAATTACATCGCCCACTTTATCATGGGCGATACTGACAAGGACATGCAGCCCTACGTGGTTCCGACCGTGACATTTACATCACCTCGCATCGCTGAAGCTGGGGTATCAGTTGAGGAAGCAAAGGCCCATCCCGAACAATACAAATTAGTTGAAAGCGACGTTACGGGAGCATGGTTCCGACAAATTACTCAAGATCAGATTGCTGATCAAGCATTAATTTTTGATCATGATGACCATCTAGTTGGTGCTACTGAAGTAAGTGAAGAGGCCGAAGATTTCATTAATGGAGTTTTACCAGCAATCGCACTGAAGCTCAACCGTGAACAAAGGGAACAACTGGCGCCACTATTCCCTTCGATCATGCATGAAGGTTGGAAAAATTTAATCTAATTAAAATTTACACTTGCTTTAATATTTTCTTAATGATATATTAATATTAATTTAAAACGAACGGAGGAAATATTGCTATGTTATTTGTAGACCCAAAAACTGAATTTTGTATGTGTTCAATTTTAGTCGACATTGACGATTGCAATGTTTCTAGAATCTTTTTGTGCTAGATAAGTAGATTAATTGAACACACTTAATTAATAGCATGAAAAATTTAGAAAAGCCTCGTTAGATGTCGCTAGTCGACACCTAACGGGGCTTTTTTGTTTGTTAAAATTAATTTATATATATTGGAGTGAAGTTTTATGGCAACCCGTTTTAAAAAATTAAGTCAATTTGGATTAACAGCTGCACTAGCAGTATTGGTGTTAGCTGGGTGTAGCAACACCAAGAATTCTTCGGATTCTAATGCTAGTTCCAAGAAGACTTTGGAATGGATGAGTCCTGCATCAATTGCCACTCTAGATCCATCCAAAGCCGTTGATCAAATTAGTGATCAAACCCTTTATAATAGCAACCAGGGATTATTGGTCCTTGCAGGTGAAAATAAAGTTTCGCCTGGGATCGCCAAAAGTTATTCAGTATCTAAGGATGGTAAAACATATACTTTCAACCTACGTCACTCTAAATGGAGTAATGGTAAACCGTTGACTGCCCAAGATTTCGTATATGGGATCCAAAGAAGCGCCAATCCTAAGACTGCTTCTCAAATGGCCTATTACCTTGGTAACATTACTGGATACGATGCAATTCAAAGTGGTAAGGCAAAGCCAACGACCCTAGGGGTTAAGGCAGAGGGTAAATACAAGCTCGTCTTTAATTTGGTAAAACCACAAACTTACTTCAAGACGTTAGTTACGCTACCAATCTTCTACGCCCAAAGCGAAGCCGTGGTTAAGCAATATGGATCCAGTTACGGAACCACTAGCCAAAAGATTGTTTCCAATGGACCATTCACGGTTACCAAATGGACTGGTAGCAATGATAAATGGTCGCTTAAGAAAAATCCTTACTACTGGAATGCTAGCGCCACTAAGCTAAATAATATTAACTACCACGTTATTAAAGATCCACAAACTGGTTTAAACCAATACCAAACTGGTAAATTGGATGAATTACAACTTTCTGGAAAAGAACAAGTTAAAAACTTTAAAAATAGCAAGCAATTAGTTAACCGAAACACCCTTTCAATGGTTTACCTTTCTGTTAACCAAACGACAGTTCCCGCATTCAAGAATTGGAAAATTAGACGGGCCCTTTCACTTTCGATCAACCGAAACCAATTAGTAAATGATATCTTAGGTGATGGATCGCTTGCTGCTAAGGGATTCGTTCAAGAGAAGCTCGCATCTAGAAATGGGCAGGACTTCGCTGATGCCGCTTACGTCCCAGATTCTTCTAGCTACAACCTAACAAAGGCTAAACAACTATGGAAGCAAGGCCTAAGCGAAGTTGGTATCAAGAGCCTTAATGTATCAATCCTAAATAGTGATGATGATTCAAGTAAACAGGTAAATGAATTTGTTCAAAGCCAATTCCAGAAACTACCTGGCTTAAAGGTTACGAACGAATTATTACCACACACCACAGTTACAGGTAAGACACTTAAGTCTGATTACCAAATCAGTGTTTCTGGTTGGAACCCATCCATCACAGACCCCGTTTCACCACTTCAAACTAAGGTGACCGGTAACGCGATCAACACTTCTAAGTGGTCGAACAAACAATACGATGAACTAGTTGCACGTTCAAAGGATCAAGATGCCAATGATCCAGCAAAACGGTGGGATGATTTAGTATCTGCTGAAAAGATCTTAATGAAAGATCAAGGGGTAATTCCACTTTACCAAAAGAGTATGCCTGAAGTAATTAAGTCCAATATCAAGGGGATTAAGTACTTCCCTAACGGTCCACTTTGGGATTTTGCCCATGCATACGTAGATTAGTTTTAAAAAAGCCGCTCATTGAGCGACTTTTTTTATTACCATAATCATGTATAATTAAAAATGATTAATTTGCTGTAATTTTAAATTACACAACCAGCGTTGCTTCCGAACACGGCTGGCTAAAAACAACAAGGAGATTTTTAAATGAAAACAATTAGTATCACATCATTTTGGAACGGCCTAATCCGCATCCCTAATGATTTAAGAGTTATTTTTAATCCGAAGCGAATCGTAAATGAGTTAATTTCATTAAAACCATTTACAATGATCTTAATGGTGTTAATGACCATTACAAACATTATCGTATTCATATTTGCTAAGGATTTTTCCTGGCTCGGTTGGATTGGGTTAGCTACCACGATTTCAACCGTCTTCAACCTCATCTTGGTTGACCAAGGACGAATTACCAACTACTTTTGGGGCTTGATCAGCGTCAGTGTGTGGTTAATTATCGCAGCCGAGAATCGCCTCATTGGTGATATCGCTTCCCAGTTATTTTACTGGGTCATGCAATTCGTGGGCCTATCGGTTTGGAATGCAGAAATCAATCGCCAAGCTGACCACCGCGAATTGAATGCTCGGAAGATGACATTCTTACAGGGCCTTTGTTGGACAATTGTATGTATCATTAGTTACTTGGTCGTATTACATTTCAGCAAGGCGTTAAACGGCACACAGATCTACCTCGATGCCGCCCTACTCCCGCTTGGTATCGTAGGCCAGATATTAATGACCTACGGATATAGCTCGCAGTGGGTTGCCTGGATCATTTTAAACGTTATTAGTCTTGTCATTTGGTTCAACCAATTTCAAGCGCTTAGTCCAGCATCCACAACCATGCTAGCATTGCAAATTATGAAGTTAATCAACTCAATCTATGGGTATTGGCTTTGGCGGCATAACGAATAAACCATTTTAACCAGCAAATTAATCAATTAAATCAAACTAAAATAGCCACCATGGGGATTTCCCCTGGTGGCTTTGTTATTATTCATCCTTATATTGATTAAAATTATCGGTAATAAATTGAGCGGACTTAGCTAACTTCTCTTTTTCGTCATCAGTTAAATTAATTGGCACATCTTCAATGATTCCATGCCGTCCAACAATGACTGGATATGACATGTAGTTATTGAAATCAGGACGGTAATTGGAGACCACCACTTCGGTCTTCCCATCATTTAACACAATCGTTGCTAACCTAGTAACAGCTGCTGCAATGGCATAATTAGTATACTTTTTACCGAAAAAGACCTTATCACCATCGCTAATTGATTGTTGTGATAATGCATCTAGATCCAAGTGGCCATCTTGATTCAACTCAGCCATAGAATGACCACGAACTGAAACTGTTGACCATGCTGTAAACTGTGAATTACCATGTTCACCCAAGTTAAAGCCATTAACTGAACGGGGGTCAACGTTAAACTGTTTGCCGACAATCGTCTTCATCCGTGCTGAGTCGAGCATCGTTCCACTCCCAAACACCCGCTTTTTATCAAAACCAGTAAACTGTTGATAAACTTGGGTAATCACATCACATGGATTGGTAATGACAATTAAAACCCCTTGATAATTAATTGCCTTGAGCTTTGCACTAACCTGCTTAGCTTGTTGGATATTGAACACCATTTCACCAAAGCGATTGCCATCTTCTTCAATGCCAATGTTACCTAGTGCTGAAATCACAATATCTGCATCTTGTAACGCATCGTAATCATTCGTTATAATATTCGTTTTGGTTCCTAGATTTGGCATTGCTTGTAAGTAGTCCAAACTATCCGCTTGTAACTTTTCTTCGTTTGGATCAATCAATACTAAGTCATCAACTAATCCAGCAACGATAATTTGATGGGCTACCGTTGAACCAACGTGTCCCAATCCAATAATTCCAATTTTTCTAGCCATAAATTCAGCCCCTTTATCATCTAATTGGGTTAATTATAATCCAATTTGACTACTTATGATATGGTGATCCAGCATTGATCATAAATGCACGGTAAATTTGTTCAGTTAAGACTAAACGCATCAATTGGTGGGGAAGTGTAAACCGCCCGAATGAAATCTGGGTATCGGCACGTTTTAATACCGCTTCTGATAGCCCTAACGATCCACCAATCACGAACGTAATGTCGGAATGACCATAAGTCGCCAGTTGATCGATTTCCTTAGCAAATTCTTCGGAAGAACGTTCCTTCCCTAAAATAGCAAGTGCATATACATACTCCCGATCACTAACTTTTGCTAAAATTCGGGCCCCCTCTTTTTCGATCACATCATTCATTTGGGCTTGACTTAGGGACTCAGGAGCTTGCTCATCGGGGACTTCTACGATTTTAAATTTGCAGAATCGCGAGAGGCGTTTAGCATATTCTTGGATCCCCGCTTTAAAATACTTCTCCTTTAATTTGCCAACCACTACCAGTTTTATGTTCATTTTTATACATCTCCTTATTAGTTATCCACAGTTTTTCATAAACCTGTGGATAACTTGTGGATAACTACCCCTGTATTTTGTGTTTGGGACAATTTTTTTACCCATATATTGATTTTTGATAAGTGATTAATCCAATAACAGCCTAATAATGAATAATTACTATTAAAACAACGTGAAGCGCAATTGTTTCACGTTGTTTATTTTGATATTTCACAAAATGTTAAATTAACTTCCTTATAAACACTAGAATATTTTAACATTTTAAAAATTATTTTTCACAATCAATTCAGCTTGTTTCCCAAAATGAATATTTAAGAATAAAAAAGACCTTGATCACAAATCAAGGTCTCACATAATTATTTTTCTTCATTCGTTAGTACAGCTGGTGAAAAAAGATGTTCAATTTCATCAATTGGTAATAACTTCTCTTCGATCGCAACATTTTTAACGGATCGATTTTCTGCTAAGCCCTTTTTAATTAGGCGAGTTGTTTTTTCATAACCAATCTTAGGACTTAGAACGGTTGCAGTAACTGCGGAATTATCAACATCAGCAGCACACTGTTCTTCATTTACTTTAAGATCATTCAAACAGTTATCTACCAAAGTTTTAATCGCCCCTGTTAAATGCTCTTCAGCAGTCAAAATGCTCTTAAACATGATTGGTTCAAAGGCATTCAATTCTAGTTGACCGGCCTCTGCAGCCATCGAAACTGTCGTATCAAAACCAGCAACCTCAAACGCCACTTGATTAACTACTTCAGGAATTACCGGGTTAATTTTATCTGGCATAATAGATGAACCCGCCTGGCGCTTAGGCAGGGCCAATTCGTTCAATCCTGCCTTAGGACCACTTGCTAACAATCTCAAATCGTTACTTACCTTTGAAAGGTCAAGTGCCAATGTCTTTAACACCCCAGAAAACGTAACAAAATGGTCGCTGTTTTGAATTGCGTCAATTAAATCTTCATCAGTCGCTAATTCTAGTCCTGAAACAACGTTCAAAGCTTCTACTACATGTTTCTGGTAATAATCAGTCGCATTAATCCCCGTTCCGATTGCAGTTCCGCCAAGGCTGACGGTCTTTAATTCATTTGTTGCCGCACTGATTCGTTTTAGATCGCGTGTAAACAGAGTTGCATAAGCATTAAAACTCTTTCCATATGTAGTGGGAACAGCATCCTGTAACTGAGTCCGCCCTACTTTAATGGTTTCACTATAGCGATTGCTTAAATTTTTAAATTGATCAACCAATCGTTTTACCTGTGCACGTAAAGGTGGCAGTAGCTTTAGCATTGCCATTTTACCAGCAGTTGGGTAGGTATCATTAGTTGATTGACTTTGGTTAACGTCATCATTAGGATGAATTTTAACATCTGGATGCAATTTCATTGCGACGTTGGCAACAACTTCATTCGTATTCATATTAGTAGAAGTCCCAGCCCCACCTTGAATTGATGGAACGATAAAAGCTGAAAAGTCCTTTTCATGTAATAACTTATCACATGCATCCACAATTGCACTTGCTTTTTTTCGATCTAGAGTTTCTGCATTAGCATTGATTTGAGCCGCTGCTTTTTTAATTTCAATGTAACTTTGAATTAACAAGGGGTCGTTCTTTTCCTTTGTTATTGGGAAGTTACCAGCTGCTCGTAAAGCATGAATCCCATATAAAGCATCGTCTGGAACTTTCATTTCGCCAACACAATCTTTTTCAATCCGCATCAAAATGCATCTCCTTAAATTCACCATATGTTATAAAACGTTACATTAAGTATACAAGGAATAAAATATTTGTCAATATTAGTGGCTTAATTTATGTTAAAATACGATTAATAATAATATGAGCATTGAGGGGAATTCAACTTGAACAAATCAATTAAGGGATTGAGTGCAATTATTGCAATCCTATTTTTAACAATTAGCCTTGCGGGTTGTGGTAAAAAAGCAACGCGAGTAAAAATCGGCATTATTGATACTGACGTTAAAATATGGCAACCAACAGTTGATAAACTCAAAAAGCAGGGCATCGACCTAGTCCTAACCCAGTTCAGTTCGTATGATCAACCCAATGGCTCTTTGTTCCACAATGAGATTGATATCAATGCCTTTCAAACTAATGCCTACCTAAAGGATTGGAATCATGAAAATAAGGCTAACTTAACGGCAATTGGTAAAACTTATACGTCACAAATGGGGATTTATTCGCGCTCCATCAAAAAGTTATCGGAGCTTAAGCGTGGAGATACGATTGCATTGCCAAGTGATGATGCTAATAAAGCACGTGCACTGCGCCTATTACAGGATGCAGGGGTATTAAAGCTCAATCACGATCCAACACCCCAAGTTAGCGATGTAACCAAAAATCGGCATAAATTTAGATTTTTCACCGTTGATGCATCCCAAACCGTCCGTGATATGAGTGATTCTACAATTGCGGTCGTAAATAATAACTTTGCAATGGCAAACCATTTAACTACTAAACAGGCACTTTATTTAGAACCACAGCGACTAATAAATAATGCTGATGTAAATGTAATCGTAGTGAATAAAAATGATCGAAATAAAAAGGTCTATAAAAAAATTGTTAAGGCCTTTAGGTCAAATCAAAATAAGCAATACATCAAAAAAATCTCTGATAATTCAGATCAACCACAATGGTAAAAAATAAGCGGCTTCCCAATTAATTGGAAAGCCGCTTATTTATATGTTTCACGTGAAACATTTTATTTTTGAGAACTACTACTACTGCTGCTATTATTAACCTTTAATTGAGAAGATTCCTCAGTTAGTTTAACATTAGTAGTTTTCTTTTCACCATCACGGTAGTAAGTCAATGAAACAGTATCGCCTAATTTATAGGAGTAAAGGATATTTCTAATTTGATCTTGATTAGTAATCTTCTTGCCACCCAATTCGGTAATTACATCGTACTTCTTCAATCCAGCATTAGCTGCTGGTGAATTTGCAGTAACAGTCATAACTGCAGCTCCAGAAGTAACATCATCAGGAAGTTTTAAGATGGACTTTCGATCGCTACTTGAAACATTCGATAGGTCAACATATTCAATCCCCAGTGCAGGACGCACGATCTTTCCACTCTTGATCAACTGGTTAATGATCTTAATAACTTCGTTACTTGGAATTGCAAATCCAATTCCTTCAACACTAGTCCCAGAGGTATCAGAGGATAACTTCATCGAATTGATTCCAATCACTTGGCCAGCTAGGTTAATCAATGGGCCACCTGAGTTACCAGGATTGATGGCGGCATCGGTTTGAATTACAGAAGCGTAGTTACCGGTGGCTTGCCCACTTTCTGTCGTAAGTGGCACCTGACGATTCTTAGCCGAAACGATCCCTTGGGTAAGAGATGAAGCGTAATTCGTTCCCAATGGAGAACCAATCGCAAGCGCAGTTTCACCGACCTTAATATTATCGGAATCACCAAATGAAGCGACTTGAGTCACCTTGCTAGAGCTAATTTTAATAACTGCTAGGTCAGTAACTGAATCCTTCCCCACAATTTTAGCTTGCATTTTTTGCCCATTGCTCAAAATAACCTGCAAAGCTGAAGAACCAGCAACCACATGGTTATTAGTAACAATATAAGCACTATCACCACTCGTTTTATAAATCACCCCAGAACCTTCACTAGTGGTTTGCAAAGTAGAACCAGATGACTTAGAAGAATTACCGAATAATGATGCAAAGGAGTCGCTAGATGAGCTAACCTTTTGGAGATTAATAACTGATACAACTGAATTTTTGACGTTTTTATAAACCGATTCAGCCTGAGTTTGAACATTTACTTTTAAATTACTATTTTGAGCAGTTCCGCCAGAATTGGATCCATTAGGAACAGCTACTTCTCCAGTAATTGGATTATCGTTTTGGAGATAGGAAATGCCACCATATGCAATCCCTCCACCAAGGAGCCCCGTAACAAGAGAAGTCAATCCGACCTTAAAAAGTAGCGATTTTGATTTCATAGACAGCGCGTTAATAAAACGCTTCCTCCCTTATTTCTTTTAACATATCATACCTAATTTTAAATTAGAAATGGTAATGTTTTAACTTATTTTTACCATTTTATAAATTAATTAATTTTGTTGGTTCGCATACATCTGTATCATAAATTGAAAAATCATTCTCAACATCGAACCCCTTGGCCGTCAATATATTAGCAACTGTTTGATGGGCAACTAGCTTAGTGTTGTTATGATGGCTTCGATGGGTAATAAAAATCGCCTTGGTATCATCGCCAATTACGTTCGCCAAAACAACAGCCTCATCTTCATTAGACATATGTCCAGTATCATTTATAATCCGTTGCTTCAAAGGCCAAGGATAAGATCCGTTCATTAACATCTCAACATCGTAATTACATTCTAATGCGAATGCACTCGAATCATTAATGTATTTCTGAATCGTTTCTGAAATATATCCAGTATCAGTAATTAGAACAAATTTCTTAGTCCCGCTTTGGAACATATAACATTGTTCCAGTGCTGCATCATGGGAAACCCCAAAACTTTGCACTTTAACATCATCGAATTCTTGAATCGTGCCCACTGGAAAAACGACCCGTTGTTTTTCTGCAATTACACCTATTGAATTTGGGAAGGCATCCCAAGTCTCTTGGTTAGCAAAAACTTTCAGCTTCGGGCAGCGTCTGGCTAGGACCCCGACCCCCTTCGCATGATCAGAATGTTCATGTGAAACAAAAAGCATGTCGATGTCATTAATTGAACGATCGATTTTTTTCAACAAATTGCTAATTTTGATACCACTCAATCCCGCATCCAATAAAATTTGGTGCTCATTAGTTTCGATATATGCGACGTTGCCTGAACTTCCGCTAGAGAGAATACTAACCCGCATTATATTTGAATCATTACTCATTTATTTAATCACGCATTTCTAATTATTTTTACATATTTGCCAGTTGATTTTTGAGACTATCATTATCGATGATCGAACCACTAAACGCATTAATACACTTAATTTGTAACCCATCAGAGTTAGCCGTCTTATATGCAATAATCCATGTTGGAATAAAAATATAGTTTTGTTTAACGGCAATATATTGGGTATATGACAAGCTAGTCCATTCAATTCGTGAATTATTAGGAATTTCATTATATTGATACAACGCACTTAATGCTTGTTCTTCAGAAATTGTCTGTGATTTTTCACGAAGCGTTACTAAGTTATCCAAATAAGTCTGAGTATAACTGACCAATCTTTTATCACCATCATTATTGCTAATGTTAAAACGAATCTCTCCATAATTTGAATATAATTGAGAACCATATGACTTTTGGACGTAAACAATGGTTGAACTGCTGGATAGTTGACTATTATATTGATAGTCACTTCCATTAATAACAAATGAATCACTCTTGATCAACTGGTTCAACTTTTCTTCAGGATGAGATGAATACATTGCAATTGGTCGTTTAAACTCACTTTGCAAGGTGTGATTACTAAATTTAGTCGTTTGATTTTCTAATTGACCAACAGATTGCCTAATTATGTCATCACGAGTTCCGGAAATATAGTACCCGTTACCATTCGTCTTAGTTGGCGTTTTTAACGTAATTTGATCATTTCGCATTTCTTTAATAATGTTTGAATCCCCAGAACCATCAGTTTGCGTTTGCGGATTTATATTCTGATTCAAAATGGAAAATAGCATGATGTCGATAATTATAAACGTAATTAAAAAAATAATTTGAATTCTTTTAAAGTTCATCTTCTATCCTCCATTATTTACCAGCTAAAATATCATCGTAACTAATCCAATTATTGCCATAACGAACATACCAAGTTGGAATTAAGTTAACCAATACATCCGTTTTAGAGCTACCATGCCAACTATACCCTAACTCAATTCCATTGATTTTATTGCTCTTATAACCTAATTTCTTAAGGGTTTCCAAAACATCCTCCGTACTTGGTAGCTTTACATCAGGCACCCCACTTGGGACTGGAATTTGTAAACTAGCCAGTGAGAATTGGTATTTTAATGAAGAGTTATTATCTACCTGCATGCTAATGAACCCAGAATTAATGTTATTAAAAATTGGAAATCCTTCAACATAGCCACGATAAGTCGTGGTTTGGTTCTTATCGTTATAACCAAAGTACTTCACATTATCCAGTGAGATTCCAGAATTAATTAACATATTATAATTATTATACAAAATTTGATTCAGGCTATCTGGGATGGACTTTGGTCGTTCATCAACGTACTTAACATCATTATTACTATAAAAAGTTATCTGTTTGGAGTCTTGGTCATTATAAACCGTTGAATGACTTTCATGTTTAACGTTAAAGTTCAGCGACTCGCCTAGCAATCTGGTAACATAGTAATTTTGCTGTTGAACGTTCACTAAATAAGCATACTGAGGCATTTCTTGATCTTTTTTAAAGTAGATTAGTGGTTGGTTATTGAAAAATTTCATTGAAACATCAATTCGTTTCATCTTAGTATCCAAAAAGTCATTCAAACTACTTAAGCTATGCTTTTTAATTGATATCTTATAAATCCTGTACCCATTATCATTTAATAAATAAATGTGTCTGGAATCATCCAATGGCAAAATTACCCGATTCACCTTATAATCAGGAAATTTACCAAAACTCTTATTCATAAATTCGTTTAAGATTGGCATTGAAACTTGGCTAGAATAATTGAGCATATATGAATCAGAACGTCTCAACAATCTAAGGTATTCTTCCTTAGATCCAAAGGTAGTGGATTCAATTTTCACATCCTTAAAATTATGGATGTCCTCCCTAATTTCACCAATTAAGTTAATCGATTGATTAACTAATAAATGCTGATTACCATTTTCATCAATATGCATTAATTGGGTCGGTGCATAAACATCATATAATGGCTTGTTATTTAGTTGATTTTTAATATTCGTACCTGCACTGCTAGAAGCATTATTTTTATAATGCGATGGATTCAACCAAAGCGATCCAGATAAAATAATACTAATGATCACTGCCACAGTCAGTAAAAAAGGTAGTAAATATTTTCCCAAGCGATTAATTCTCATCCCATAAATCCTCCTCCATTGGTTCATAAGGGAGCGAAATAAAGAATGTCGAACCCTTGCCATCCTCACTTTTAACCCAAATATGACCACCTTGTGCTTCAATTACCTCACGCGAAATAGAAAGCCCTAATCCAGTCCCACCTTGGGCTCTGGAGCGCGCCTTATCAACCCGATAAAATCGGTCGAAAATATGGTCAATTGCATTCTTCGGGATTCCTAGTCCCTGATCGGAAATGCTCAAGATAACTTGATTATGAGTTTCATAAAGTGAGCAGGTGATTTGTCCTCCATCTGGTGAGTATTTCATGGCATTGTTCATAATATTATCAATCACCTGGGTAAAACGATCGGCATCGATTTCAACCCACAGAGTTTGTTTAGTAAAATTACGAACGATTTTATAGTTATTATTTACGTCAATTCCCTGTTCGGTTTTATTGCCGTTCTTAATGATCATATCAAATTGATTTAAAATATAATTGAACAACTCATTTAAATTAATCATCTCTTTATTGATTTTTTGAGTCCCGGAATCCATCCGTGAAAGGGTCAATAAATCGTTGATCATCCGAATCATTCGATCAGTTTCGTCTTGAGCAACCTTCAAGAAGTTCGGGGCAATTTCCTTATCTTGCCAAGCCCCATCCTGTAAAGCTTCAATATACGAATGAACACTGGTCAACGGGGTCCTTAATTCATGGGAAACATTAGATACAAATTGTTTTCTATCTTTATCAATCTTTTGTTGCTCAGTAACATCCCGTAATACACACACTAACCCACTAATAAAACCAGACTCCCGTTGGATCGATGTAAAATGGGCATGCAAAATTAAATCACGCCCCTCATGGGTGTAATCTAATGAAATCTCTTCTGGTTGTTCTAGTAATTGACGGAGGGAGTAATCATCTTGAATCCCTAAAATATCAAGGATTGAATGCCCAATGATGTGTTCTTCAGCTAAATCCAAGAACTTTGCAGCTTCATAGTTAACAATAATAATATTTCCACGTCGATCAGTAGCTAACACCCCATCGGTCATGTTAGAAAGAACTGAATCCAGCCGCCGCCGTTCAGATTCAGTCGTCTCTTGTGATTCTTCAACCTTCACAGAAAGGTTGTTGACCGCCATTGCTAATTGTCCTAACTCATCTTTTCCATAGACCTGCACTTGTCCAGAATAATCGCCTCGCGCAATTTGCAATGTCTGCTTCTTCATTTCATCAATCGGACGGGTGATCGCACGTGAAATCACAATCGACATTAAAATACCCAATAGCACCGCAATTGCAGCAGCAGCTAAATAGATGATCGTAATATTATTAATCGTTGTATAAACTGGATTTAGACTCGCTTTGATGTAAATCGCACCGACAACGTCCCCATTTTGGCTCCGCAAAAGAGGCGTTACCTTAATAAAGTACTTATTATCATCAGGCTGAATCGTCCTCGTCACAGTTTTATTATTATGAATGGCATCTTTAATGCCTGAATCAACCGATTTTTGGCCAACGATAGCTTGATTATTCGCTTGATTAGTCCCCCGAATAATCCCCTTGCTATCAATGATCTGCACTTGATTATCATTATTATTATCAATATCAGAAAGCAGCGAACGAATCGAAGCGTCAGCCTTTTTAGTATTAGTTTTGGAAAGTTGGTTGGTTAGAGCGTTATTAACATAAGTTGGTAATTGTAGCTGATTTTCAAATGTTTGTACGTTTTTCTTTTCCAACTGGGTAACAAAAACGCCACCGACAATTTCCAAAGTTACTAATAGCATCAAAACGAACACTAATGCCATTTTAAAATCAATTGATTGAAAGAACTTGAATCGCTTATTCAAAACAGGAATACCCCTTTAAAAGCTAGTCCCCCTACTCGTTTTCTGAGTTTCTAAGGTAGTAACCAACCCCACGGCGGGTCACTAACCATACTGGATGACTAGGATTATCTTCTATTTTTTCACGTAACCGTCGAACGGTAACGTCTACGGTGCGGACATCACCAAAGTAGTCATATCCCCACACCGTTTGTAACAAATGTTCACGGGTCATCACTTGACCAATGTGTTGTGCTAAATAATGTAATAATTCAAACTCACGGTGCGTTAATTCAATGCTTTCGCCCCGTTTGGTAACTGAGTAAGCTTGGGGATGAATTACCAAATCACCGATTTTAATATCTTGGTTATCATCATCGGAAGAGTTATCATTAGCGGTTTGCCGACGTAGATTAGCCTTTACCCGCGCTACCAATTCTCGATTTGAGAACGGTTTGGTAACATAGTCATCAGCCCCTAATTCTAGCCCTAACACCTTGTCTAACTCAGAATCCTTAGCTGTCACCATGATTATTGGTGTGTCATGACTTTTCCGCACTTGACGAGCAACTTCTAGTCCATCGATTTTGGGAAGCATTAAATCCAAAATAATCAAGTCTGGATTTTCTTCATCGACTTTTTCAAGTGCTTCTTCTCCATCGTAAGCGACTGAAACATCATAGCCCTCTTTTACCAAATTGAATTTTTCAATATCAGTAATTGGCTTTTCATCATCTACTACAAGAATTTTTTTCATATTTAATTTACCTCTTAAAAAACGATTTCTAGTTATATTTTCTTTTTTTGGTACTTTCGATTACTTTTAGGTTTGAACAGCTAATAAATTATCAGCTTCAAATTAAATTATATCACGGACATACCCTTTGTTCATTGTATTAAAATGCAATTAAAGAACTTTTTTAAACTTTTTTGAAAAAAAGGGTTGCCTTTTTATTTCTCAAATGATATTATATAAATCGTTGATATTTTAGTGATATCGATTTCCGAAACATTTGGGCAGTTAGCTCAGCTGGCAGAGCAACGGACTCTTAATCCGTGGGTCCAGGGTTCGATCCCCTGACTGCCCATCAAATGAGAAGTAGCTATTATGATAAGGTTTAAAGGCCTATCATAATAGCTTTTTTTGCATTCTAGAGCAGATTTTTCATATTAAGAATTATTGTTCAATGGCATTTATTTTGGCATTCAATGTCAGTATGAATGTCAGTAGCGTTTTTTATAAAATAAACCGTTGGGTGTAGCGGGATGTAAGGCTATTCAATTCATTTTGGGTAGCCTTTTCATTTGGCATTTATTGGACATCAACTTTATGAAAATTAAAAATGGTAACCGACTTTAACCCTTAGTCAGTTACCATTTTTTTACTTATGAAGCACTTCCTTATCCATCCCAGAAATAAAGGTCAACTTGTTGCCGCTCTTTACTAATGAAAATGGTTGGGAAGATTTATTAGCAACGCTCCGCCAATGATTAGCACTGGTCTGCTTAATTTTGACGTACTGACCATTAACGTTGGCCCGCTTACCACTTACCAATACCTTTAAATCACTATTATGCCAATAGCCATTCAGCGACGCAGCATTCACTGTTGTAGCACCAGCCATCGAAAGACTAACCGCCGCAAATAGAAGCAAAAATAATCTTTTCATTTGATTACCCTCTTATGTAAATTTAGGATGCATCATCATTATACACCTAAATTTAATCACAATTGTTTACAACAGTCGGTCCAGTTGCATGCGCTTTGCTAAATACTTGCCCGTCTGGCTTTCCTTAGATTTAGCGATGTCTACTGGGGTGCCAGTAGCCACCACTTTACCACCTAGGTTACCACCCTTAGGACCCAGATCAATGACGTAATCGGCATTCATGATCACGTCCAAATCGTGTTCGATCACAAAGACTGTCGCACCCTTATCAATTAACTGTTGAAAAACTTGGTTCAAGACCTCAACGTCCTTGGGATGCAACCCGACAGATGGTTCATCAAATACGAATAGGGTATCATCTTGCTTGCGCCCCATTTGAGATACCAGCTTCAAACGTTGCGCCTCACCACCGGACAAGATGGGCGTACTTTCGCCCAGGATCAAGTAACCGAGCCCCATCTGTGCAAGTGCATTTAAGGTGGCTGCGATCTTTGGTTCATCCTTGAAGACTTGCAACGCATCGGTAACTGACAACGCCAAAATATCGGCAATGCTGTAGTGATGCCACTTTACAGCTAGGGTATCAGGAGCATAACGCTTCCCATGACAAACTGGACAAGTCATCGTCATATCGGGAAGGTATTGAACATCTAGTGAGATCGTTCCCGTCCCCTGACAATTAGGGCAGGCCCCGTCCTTAACGTTGTAGGAGAAGTGCCCTTCGTTCCAGTGGTGTTGTTTAGCCAAAGGGGTATTGGCAAATAATTTGCGCACTGGATCCCAAATTCCACAATACGTTGCCACCGTGGAACGTACGTTTTTACCAATGGGGACCGAATTAATTTCAATCACCCGACTAAGGCCGTTGCTGTTGAAGTGGTCAATGTAATTTGGCAGTGGCTGCGCATCTGCTTGGCATTGCATGGCTTTGACCAATCCGCCCATGACTAGCGTTGACTTACCTGCTCCAGAGTATCCTGAAAAGACGGTCAGCCGATTTTTTGGAATCTTAATCCCAACGTCATTTAAGTTATGCTGCTTTGTGATGTGGAGCTCAAGTTGCCCATTTTGAAAAATTTGATTTGCAGCTGCTTGAGGACGTTCGATAATCTTTCCCTGGCCCTTTAAAAAAGGTGCAATGATCGAATTGGGTTTTTGTTTAACCTCATCAGGCGTTCCATAATCAATTACCTGGCCACCCAGGCGTCCTGCCTTCGGGCCAATTTCAATGATGTAATCAGCTGCTGAAATGATATCAATATTATGGTCCACCACGACCAATGAATTCCCCTGGCTAACTAATTGTCGCAAAATTTCGATCAAGCCAGCAACGTTCGCGGCATGTAGCCCCACTGAGGGTTCATCTAATACGTATAAAACACCGGTCGTTTGACTCCTTAGCGTTCGGCCCAATTGAATCCGCTGCAATTCACCAGTTGATAATGTATTCCCAGCACGCCCCAATGTTAAGTAGTCTAATCCCAGGTCATATAACGGTTTGATGGCCGCCTTAAATTCGTTGATTAGACTAGTTACCAGTTCATGCATATCATTTGGTAATGAATGATCTAAATCAGCTAAAAATGGGACTAAGTCGAGGAGTGTCATCTCGCTGACTTCGGCAATGTCTTTGCCAAATAGCTTTGTTGTTAAAACATCTGGATCAAACCGCTGCCCGTGACAACGTGGGCATGTATCAAAGGCATAAAAGCGATTCAAGCGCTTGATCGAACGGGGATTCTTGGTGGTCTTCATACTATCTTCAACGGCTGCGAATGCATTTTCATACTTCGCATTCAAGTTGAACACCCGTCCCGTCTTAGATGGCATGCTGATTTGATACTTCTTACCAGGTCCATTGAACACGAGGTCCTTTTCGCGTGCGGTCAGATCCTTAAATGGAACGTCGATGCGAATCCCTACCTCCCTAGCAACAGTTGGCATGAAGTTTCGACCTGGTAAGTGCCAAGAAGCAACGGCACCATCTTCAATCGTTTCGTTCTCATCCTCGATCAACGCTGATTTAAGGATTTGGCGCACCTTACCAGTCCCTTGACATTCCTTACATGCCCCCTCGGCATTAAATGCAAATGATTCCGCACTGGGGGCGGAGAATTTAACCCCACAGGTTGGACACTGAATCTTGCCCATCTCATGACCCTCAACATCCATTGCCTGGGCCACCTTAATCGTGGGTGGCACCGTGTGACCGTTCGGACAGGTATAAGATCCCAGCCGTGAGAACATTAATCGTAAAACGTTCAACCCCTCAGACATGGTACCGACGGTCGAGCGATTCCCAGGAACCGTTGGCCGTTGTCGTAGTGCAATTGCTGATGGTAAGTACTCGATTTTATCAACGTTGGGATGGGAATCTTGTCCAATTCGCCGCCGTGTGTAAGTAGAAAGCGCATTTAAATAACGCCGCGCCCCCTCGGCATACAGTGTCCCCATCGCAAGTGATGATTTGCCAGAACCAGAAACTCCCGTGATCGCAACGAATGCGTTCAAAGGAATTGATACGTTAATGTTTTTTAAGTTATTGACCTTAGCCCCGTAGACTTTGATGTCGTCGGGGATCGTTTCCTTATGTTGAATCGCCATATTAAATCGCTCCTCTTTATTTTTATAATTTAAACATTGTCAAAAATCAACTAGTTAAATAACCCTAAATCCATGATTATTATTTCATAATCGTGAATTTTAATTTACAAAAGGATAACATTTATAAATAAATGTTCATTTAGGAATATGATTAATATAATTACATAAATTTTAGAGGTGAATTGAATGTTTCACAAATCAAGTATCAAAAGATTTTCAATTATTTTAGTGACCTCCGTGACTTTCGGTACGGTTGCTACAACTGCGGTTACAAATGCTAGTTATACACCAGATTACAATGCTTCAACAGGAATCAGTGGTGATGATGAGCTAATTACTTCCGCAACTGCACTTAGCAAACTTAAGAATAGTGCAGTGGCAGCCGCTGCAATGGATTCTAGTACCGGTCAATTTGTATATTCCAAAAATGGTAGTACTAAATATGCAATTGCATCTACCACCAAGTTATTGACCCTCTACCTCGCCATTCAAAAGGCCAAAAGATTAAATCAATGGGGACACTTAGTAACGATTTCCAGTAGCCTTAGTAAGATGAGCAAGAGTTATGATCTAGGTAATTTTAGGATGAACACAGGGAGTCGTTATACCGTTCGCAGCCTTTATAAAGCCGCTTTGATCGCATCATCAAATAGCGCTGCGATTGCTTTGGGCCAATACGTTGCTGGATCAAATAATAAATTCATCGCAATGATGAATAAGCAAGCTGATGCTTGGGGAATTGCCAACCAAGCCCATTTTGTTTCAGCATCTGGATTGGAAAACACAGACCTTTACCGTTACGGATTCAAATACGGTAGTCGTTCTGATTATAACAAAGTCAGCGCAAGAGCAATAACAACCATTGCCCAACACCTACTTAAGTTATATCCATCAATCGTCAACGATGCTAATCATCGTTACGCTACTTTAGATGGTCAAACGCTTAAAAATGAAAATGAACTGCTTCCTGGTGGTAGTAGTTACAATCCCGCCCTTAAGGTCGATGGCCTCAAGACGGGTTATACTCCACTTGCTGGCTACTGTTTAGTAAGTACGAGTAAGAATAACGGTCAACGGTTGATCGTTACCACCTTAAATGATAAAAAGGGTTCTAAAGACCAAGCAAGAATGATTGCCGCAATTTACAAATATTCATCACTATTCAATGATTAATAAAAATGCACTTCAAAATGAAGTGCATTTTTTTATTATGATAATGGTTTTAAAATCGTATCAAGTTGTTCAAAAGTCTTGAACCGATCACCGATTAAGACCCCGTCAATCCCAAGTTGCTTAGCTAATTTAGCTTCTCGTGGTTCAACGTGACCACCCAATACTAAACGATACTTAACATTGTCATACTTAGAGAGAATCTTTTTGAGTTCTTTGAAGGTCCGTTCGGCAGTCTCATCAGTATAAAGCCGCTTGCCTTCCAAGGTCGACTTAATTGATTCCCATGAAATGATTACTTCATGATTACTTAAGTCCAAGTCCCCAACAATTTTATTGAATTCTTCTTCAATTCCATCTTCATCGTTTTGAGATCCCATACAGATGATTGGAACAATTTTATGACGCAGGGCATTTTCCAGCTTGTTGTGAATAATGTCGTATCCTTCGTGTAACTGAATCCGCCGTTCCAAGTGTCCAACAAAAGCATACTTGATGCCAAGGTAATGCAATTCATCAGCGGATGGTTCACCGACAGTCCGCTTGGTAATTGTAATGTTTTGGGATGCTTCTTGGAAATGATTAAAATGATTAGGTTGCAACATCACTGGTGAAATGATTAAGTCAGGCTTAAAAGAATGTTTTTCAACATCATCCATCATTTTTTGTTGTTCTCTAACAGGCATTAAAGTCTTAAAATTCATAATACATAGCATATTGAATTACTCCTTAGTTATGAAAAATACTTAATAGGTCAATAATAGCACATCTGTATATCAGACAGATAATATTTTCACCTACGAATTAGCCAAATTATGATTAACACCGCAACTAGCAAAATTAAAACATTTTGCTTTGTTTTCCCATTATTAGCTCGAATGAGCCATTCATTAAAGCGAATTAGGTTAAGGCGTTGGACTAAGCGGGGATGCTTAATTAATAGCCATTTCCAAAAACGGTATATTAAGTAAAATACAAGTAGCACGATTACACCGTATAGAACTATCCATGATGCAACTATGATCAGTGCAATGATTACCGCGATCGCTAAAATCGTTCCTAAACAACTAAAAAATAATGAAACTCCACCAAATATCAATAAAAGTAATAATAATAAAAATACCATCGTTTTCACCACCGTTGCAATTCATTTTACATTAAAGAACCGCCGAATAGTAGCACTTTACCAAATTTGGAGAGTTGGTCCGACCATATAGATTCCAAATCCCATCACAACTAAACTAAGGCTAATTACAATCCAGCGATAAAGCCCCTTCATTCGGTACTTTTTAGGAAGTGCCTTCGCTTCTAGCAATAACAAGAATCCCAGCACGATTGGTAACATCAAGGCGTTGAGCACCTCTACTAGCACCGCTAATTCAACTGTATGAGAATTGAGAAGGGCCACTGCGGCACCACTAATGTAAATCAAGATCAATATGAAGTAGAAACCGAAACTTTGCTTATTAAAGCGGTCATTGACGCTATGGCGAATGTGCAAAACCTCTGTAATCCCCCAAGTTCCAGACAAACTGACCACGATTGCGGCAACAAGAGCTCCGCCAAGCAGGCTGCCACCAATAATTATTTTGGCCATCCCACTACCTAAAAACGGCACTAATGAATTAACCAGGTCCGCAACCGTATTTAATGGTAGCTGACCATTTTGAGTCGTAATCGCAGCAAATAAAACTACAAAACCAATCATGATTCCCTGAGTAATCAACGTGCCGATTCCAGTGTCTAATTGTTCTCTACGAATCATCTTTGGCGTTAATTGCTTATCGATTACCGCTCCCTGTTGATAAAAAATCATCCAGGGCATGATGACCGCCCCAACGTTGGCAGCGACTAAGTATAAATATGATGAATCATGAGTGGGCATGGAACGCATGCCGTTAACAATGTCATTCCCGTTCGGTTTAACGACAAATAATGCAATGATGAACAGTAGTTCAAATAAACCGACCGCCACCCCGATTCGTTCAACCCGATGGTAGGAATTACGGAATACGATGCTAATTAGTAAAAGGGTTGCCAATGGTACTGTCACCCATTTGGAAATTCCAAATAGTTCCCCAACTCCAGCGATTCCAATCATTTCAGTCAGTAACGCACCAACAACTGAAATCAATAACGTCGCTGCGGAAAGGACTGCCCAACTACTCCCAAAGTGTTCACGAATCAATTCACCATGTCCCTTTTTGGTAATGATTCCTAAGCGAACCGTCATCTCTTGGGCCATAAATAAAATCGGTATCAACAATAATTGCGGTAAAATCATTGAATAACCAAATCTGGATCCCGACTGAGCGGCGGTTATTAAACAACCAGCATCCGTATCAGCTAGCATTACAATCATCCCTGGGCCACATCCCTTTAGAAATTGTTTCATCCGATTGCTAACCATATTAGAACGAAACGTTATCGTCGTTCGTTGCAAAATCCATCACTCCTTGTTAATCATTACTTCCATCCTATTACATAATTATTAGAAGAAAAAGACTACCAAACACAATATGTATGTGTTATGAATGATAGATAGCACAATATATAGTATGCGTAAACATAAAAGCGGGATTAACTGCCGTTCTAGCAGTTAACCCCACTTTGTGAAAATCAAAAATTATTTTAAACTTTTTTGCATTCCGAACCATTCAATTCCACCAAAATTAGAATTTGAATGTCCCAATAGTTCAAACCCATGTTTTTCATAGAATGGGATTAAGCGTTCACGACAATCAAGGATCAATCTTGATAGTTCTTGTTTTTTGGCCAGTTCTTCAATTCGGTCCAATAGTTGGGTTGCGATTCCCAATCCTTGGTAATCAGGAGAAACCGCAAGTCCTAATATTCCCAGATACTTATCGCTTGGTTTTCGAGTTAAGTCCTTCGTGTAGCTATCATTGTTCAATAAGTTATCGTTAGTGGTCCTACCGATCAACATTCCGACAGCTTTACCATCCATTTCAGCAATCAAAGTTGTTTGGGGAAGATAATTGATAAAGTTAATGAAGTCTTTTCTGTTGGCTCTTTCTTCAGGTTCAAAACAACTTTGTTCCACGTGTAACAATTCGTCTAAATCATCCATATTAGGTGGTCTAAATGTAATTTGCATTTGCTTAATGCTCCATTCTTTTTTATTATCCTTATTTTAACAGTGATTTATAAAAATAAGATATAGCGTTTAAGGTTATTTAAATAATTAAGTAAAAAAATAAAGAAGTGTTCAAAAGAACACTTCTTTATTTAACGACCATCATCCATGTATGAAATAGATGAGAACTTATTATGTGATTTCACAAATAAGAGCTTTATCGTTCCTCGGGCTCCAGAACGGTTCTTTTCAATGATCACTTCAACTTCTCCAATATCTTCATTATCCTCTTTAGGGTCACTATTATCATCATCATTATTTCCTTCACGTTCATAATAGTCATCCCGATAGAGAAAGGCAACGATATCTGCATCTTGTTCAATCGACCCTGATTCACGAATATCGGAAAGAACTGGCCGCTTATCCTGACGCTGTTCAACCCCACGTGAGAGTTGTGACAACGCAATTACGGGCACTTTTAGCTCGTTAGCTAATTTTTTCATTTGGCGTGAAATTGCAGAAACTTGTTGTTGTCGATTTTCACGATTGCCACCTTCAATTAGTTGAAGATAATCAACCACGATTAGGCCTAGGTTATTCTTCTCCTTAGCTAAGCGTCGACTCTTAGCCCTAATTTCTGACATTTTAATTCCTGGGGTATCGTCAATATAAACACTGGCTCTAGACAAGCTCCCCATCGCTACGATTAGGTTATTCCACTCATCGTTATCTAAATTACCAGTTCGTAAGTGATTGGCATCGATACTACCTTCAGCACAAATCATTCGATTCACTAATTGCTCTGCGCCCATTTCTAAACTAAAAATCGCAACCGTTTTATCTGACTTAGTAGCAACGTTTTGGGCTACATTCAGAGCAAATGCAGTCTTCCCGACGGCCGGCCGTGCTGCTAGAATAATTAATTCACCCTCATGCAGCCCAGTGGTTATTTCATCTAACTTTTGAAAACCAGTTGAAATTCCCGTTACAGTGTCACTATTTTTAGCTAGTTTACTAATATCACTAAGCGTATTTTTTAAAACATCATCAATTTGTTTAAATCCTGATTGCCCACGATTTTCGGAGATTTGTAAAATCTTAGTTTCAGCATCATCTAATAGGGTGGTAATATCATCGCTATTATTGTAACTTTCGGTGGCAATACTAGTCGCCGTTTCGATTAGCTTCCTAGCAATTGATTTATTGCGAACAATTTTGGCATAGTATGCAATATTAGAAGCGGTCGGAACAGACTGGGATAGTTCTGCTAAATAAGATGGGCCACCAACATCATCTAATTTTTGGTTTGATTTTAAATAGTCAACTACGGTCACAAAGTCGATCTTATCATCACGATCGCTTAATGCCTCCATTGCCTGGAAGATGATCCGATGAGCATTTTTGTAAAAATCATCAGATTGCAGTTGTTCCATAGCATCCGGCAATGATTCAGTATCCAGAAAAATTGCACCTAATACCGCTTTTTCTGCATCAATATTTTGCGGTGGCATTTGACTCATTACTTCATTACTCATTGGATTTCCTCTTTTTATTTTTAATCAAAAATACTGGAGCGTGTTGGCCCCAGTATTTCTTGGTATTGTTTTAATAGCTCAAATCATTACTTTTCATCAACATGAACTCTAATTGTAGCAGTCACAGTTGGGTGTAATTTAACGGGTACGTTTGTATAACCGAGTGAGCGAATTGGATTTGATAATTCAATTTTCCGCTTATCAATTTTGATATTAAATTGTTTATCCAATGCTTGGGCAATTTGTTTACTTGGAATTGAGCCAAATAAACGTCCATCTGAACCAGCCTTAGCAGTTAGTTCAACAACTGTATTATCATTTTCCAAGGTTGTTTTTAATTCTTTGGCATTCGCAAGTTCTTCGGCTTCACTTTTAGCTTCAGCACGTTGTTCAGCCTTAAGCTTACCAATTGCTGAACCAGTAGCAGCCTTAGCCTTACCATGCTTAATTAAAAAGTTTTGTGCGTATCCTTGTGGGACATCCTTAACTTCGCCGCGTTTTCCTTTTCCGCGAACATCTTCTAAAAAGATAACTTTCATTTAGAATCCACTCCTTTGTACTGATTTAATTAAATAAATCAGACTCTTTAAATCTTACTCATCTATTTTATCATTACTATCCGAATCCGTCTCGTCTGAAAGAACATCTTTAATCGTTTCAACTAAAATTGGTTCAACTTCAGATACTTTCTTATCACTGATTTGAGTAGCTCCACTTGATAAATGACCTCCACCACCAAGCCGTTCCATGATTATTTGAACGTTTACTTCTCCATTACTACGAGCAGAAATTCCAACCACTCCACCAGGACGTTGGGTTGCAACGAACGAAGCTTCCACTCCCGACATGGAGAGGATTGAATCAGCGGCTTGAGCAGCCGTAACTGGATCATAGGTCTTATCATCTTCACCAATCACCATTGCAATATGACGATCTTTATCCACAAATCTAACCAAAGAAATGAGGTGGTTTCTAGCAAGATAATCATCCACATTCTCTTCCATGAACTGTTGCATCTCCTCAGAATCAGCACCAGCAGACCGCAAATAACTTGCTGCATCAAACGTTCTGGTTCCAGTTCGCATCGAGAAGGACTTAGTATCAATAAAGATTCCAGTCAACATGGCTGTTGCTTCTAGTTTATTAATTGGTTCTGCATCTTGTGATTGATATTCAAACATTTCCGTAATCAATTCACAAGTTGATGATGCATAAGGCTCAATATAAACCAAAATTGGGTTTGGAGGGAATTCCTCACCACGGCGGTGATGATCAATAATTACCACCCGACTAGCCAAACGTTTATAAAGATCCTGAGAAATACTCATTGATGGTTTTGAATGGTCAACCATAATCAATAAGCTATTATCAGTTGCCTTTTGGAGAGCCTCTTCAGGAGTAATAATCGAATCATAAATTTCTGGATAATCCTTACTAGTTGCAATTAAGCGTTTTACATCAGAATGCAATTGTGATTGATCAACAACGATCCAACATTGTTTATTATTCATCTTAGCAATTCTTCTGATTCCAAAACAAGCTCCAATTGCATCCATATCTGGACGTTGGTGACCCTGAACAAAGATTTGATCTGATTCCTTCATAATTTCTTGAAGGGCTTGTGAAGTCATCCGTGCCCGAACACGAGTCCGTTTTTCCATTGGATTTGTTTTTCCACCATAGAAACGGGCCTCTTTATCCTTAGCCTTAACAACCACTTGGTCACCCCCACGTCCTAACGCAAGGTCTAAATCACTTTGGGCTTGATCAGCCAGACTATTTAAATTGTCATCACCATAAGCAATTCCGACACTCAGTGTTAATGGGAAATTTTGCTTAGAAGTGCTTTCACGAATTTTATCTAAAATCTTGAACTTATCATCCTCGATTTCAGCTAGCGATCTAGCATATGCAATAATCATAAAATGATCATCATCAATTTGCTTTAAATACATCCCGAACTCACGAGCCCAAGCAGTTAGCTCATTGGTGACATAATTCAAAAGATTAGAAATTTCTTGATCGGTCATCGACTGAGTAATTTCATCATAGTTATCTAAAAAGATTTCTCCAATTGAAACCTTCTCATTATTATAACGTTCCTCAATATCGTAATAACTAGTGACATCCATTAAATAAACGGTATGAAATTCTTTTTGAACTAACATTGAAAAATGATGGTGGTTCCAAGTAACATCATTTGCTTCATTCGAATTCCAATATTTGGAAATTAAAGAATTTAAGCCTGGTGCAACTTCAACTACTGTATTCCCAAGCACAACCTGATCACCAAAGTATGGTTGTAAGTACGGATTAACCCATTCGATTTTTTGATCATCACTTAGAATCATCACACCCATTGGCATTTCAAGCATTGTTTCGCTTTCACCACGGTGAATCCGATATGATAAATCCGAAATATACTGATTACGATTAGCGCTTAAATGATTCAATAAATTGAAAGTATACGCCAAGCCAATGCAAACAAATGTCAAAAGGACTATTCCAGTGTAGATACTATAAAGAAATGCAATTACCGTTCCTAAAATCGATAAAACGGAAGTAAACAAGGTTACCCATCTTAAATTTTTATTTTTAAGAAAGGGTGGTATGTTTTTAAATGAATCTTTTTTCTTCATTATGATACCTCTTATATTTTGAGATAACTATATTTTATCACAATCTGATTTTGATAGTAAAAAAAGGAGTAGGACCAATTGATCCCACTCCCCTTCTAACTAATCTGATTAGTCTTCGCTTACAAAGGCCATTAAGCCCATGATCCGAGCACGCTTGATAGCAGCAGTCAACTTACGTTGATTCTTAGCGCTGGTACCAGTAACTCGACGAGGTAAAATTTTACCACGCTCTGATGTAAAACGATTTAATAAAGCTACATCCTTGTAATCGATGTAATCGATATGATTAGCAGCAATATAATCGACCTTACGACGACGACGTCCGCCTCTTCTTTGTGCCATTATTTTCACTCCTTTATAATTTGATTTTTATTTAACAACTCTAATTTTAAGTTTAATTTAGAATGGTAAATTATCATCGGAAAGCTTTAAGTTTCGATTATTCTTATCATCTTTCCCTTTAAAAGGAGCTTTATTGTCGTTTCGATCATTATAATCATCTTTACCTGAATCAGGTTTTTGATTATTATTCAAATCATTAGGATTTGAATTTTCAGTTTGGTGTCCACCATCCACATTGTCTGAATGTGGGGTTTGATTCCCACCATTCATATTATCTGTAAATGGAGTTTGGTTCCCACCGTTCATATTATCTGAAAATGGAGTTTGGTTCCCACCGTTCATATTATCTGAAAATGGAGTTTGATTCCCACCGTTCATATTATCTGAAAATGGGTTTTGGTTACCACCATTCATATTATCTGAGAATGGAGTTTGGTTACCACCATTCATATTATTTGGAAATGGGGTTTGATTCCCACCGTTCCAACCATTATTAGGCTGGGGGTTATTATAATTACCATTCCCAGAAACATGATTATCGAATCCATTCATATTTCCATTTTGAAAAGATGAACCATTATCGTTGTTGTAACCACCATTACCAAAATTATTCACACTTGCTGCACCCCGATTAGAGTTAGCAGAATTACGTGATTCTAAAAATGAAAAGTTTTCAACAACAACATCAGTAGTATAAATGCGAGTTCCTTGTTTTTCATAGCTACCAGTCTGAATACGACCTTCTACACCAATTAAGCTTCCCTTGTGTACGTACTGAGAAAGGGTTTCAGCTGTTTTCCCCCAAGCTTGACAGCTAATAAAATCAGTGTCTCGATCACCATTGGCACTCTTGAAGTTACGATCTACCGCTAATGTAAAATGAGCAACCGCTCTTTTTGATTGTGTGTATCGAAGATCTACATCTCGGGTTAAACGTCCAGTTAATGCAACAGAATTAATCATGCTGAAAAACTCCTCTCTTTTATTACAATGATCAGTTTAATTATCTTAAAACAGTCATTTGACGTAAGATACCATCACTATACTTGGATAAACGATCAAATTCTTGTAATGCTTCGTATTTATCAGTAGTTAAGTTAACAATGTGGTAAGTACCTTCATTGAAACCACCAATTTCGTAAGCAAAACGGCGCTTTGACCAATCCTTTGAATCAATAATCTTAGCACCATTATCAGTCAAGATCTTGTCAAAACGATCAACTAATTCCTTCTTAGCTGGTTCATCTAAATCAGGACGAATGATGTAAGTAATTTCGTATTTCTTTTCTTCCATGAGTTACACCTCCTTGTGGTCTGAGGCCCCATAGCCAATTCTAAGGGGCAAGGAAAATATTGGAAAACACCAATATTCACAAGTAAAAATTATAGCATGCTTGCTAAAAATAATCAATAAAATTAATAACGAGATGAGTATTTTCGATACATAGTTAAAATACGCAGACAAATAAAATAACGGCTAAAAAGCCGTTATTTTATTTTAAATTTTTTATGATTCGTTACTTGAATCTTCAGAATCGTCTTCCTTAGCGACCTTAGCCATTGTAGCAACCTTGGATTCGCCATCCATTCTAATTAAATGAACTCCTAAGGTAACCCGACTACTTTCAGATACGTTATTCGCATCAAATCGAATCGTAACACCCTTATCGGTAATCAACATGATGTCTTCGTCACCGTCAACGGTTGCTAATCCTGCAATGGGACCATTTTTAGCACTAATTTTAGCGGTCTTGATTCCCTTCCCGCCACGTCCTTTAATTGCATATTCATTAGCTGGCGTCCGTTTCCCATACCCCTTTTCAGAGATAACAAAGACGAAACTATTTGGAGCTAACACGTCTGCACCGACTACATAATCATCTGGATGAAGATTAATTCCACGAACCCCGCTCGCAGTTCTTCCCATTGAGCGCACATCTTCCGCTTTAAAACTAGCTGCATAGCCTTGATGGGTTCCAATAATAATATTATCTTCCTTGTTTACAACTGAAACTCGAATTAATTCATCATCTTCCTTTAGACTAATTGCCTTAAGTCCATTACTCCGAATATTGAAGAACTCATTAATTGATGTTCGTTTGGAACGACCTAATAAGGTAGTAAAGAATAGGAATTTTTCTTCCTCCTTATTTTTAGCAGAAACATTAATTACCGCTTCGATCTTTTCCTCAGGTTTAATTCCTAGCAAGTTGATAATTGGAATTCCCTTAGCAGTCCGACCATATTCAGGGATTTCATATCCCTTCATTCGATATACCTTTCCTGCATTGGTAAAGAATAGGAGCGTATCGTGAGTAGAAGTGGCAACTAGGTGTTCAATGAAGTCATCATTATGAACACCCATACCTTGAATCCCACGACCACCGCGATTTTGAGTCTTAAAGTCAGAAGTTGGGAGACGCTTGACATACCCGTTGTGGGTCAAGGTAACCATCACATCTTCTTCTGCAATTAAGTCTTCATCTTCAATACTTAGAACTTCACCAACCAATAGCTTGGTCCGCCGTTCATCCCCGAACTTATCTTGAATTTCCAATAATTCATTGTAGATAATTTCATTTACCTTTTCACGGCTAGCTAGAATGGCCTTGAATTCTTCGATATCTTTTAACAGTTTTTGATGCTCTTCTTCAACTTTTTCGCGTTCAAGACCAGTTAACCGTACTAATCGCATGTCCAAGATTGCTTGAGCTTGCTTATCAGATAAATCGTAGTTATCAATCAATTGAGCTTTGGCAATCGCACCCGTTCTGGATTCACGAATGATTCGAATGATTTCATCAATATGATCTAGCGCAATCAACAACCCTTGAAGAATGTGATCACGATTTTCAGCCCGTTTAAGATCATGGGCAGTCCGCCGTTTGATCACTTCTACTTGGTGTTCCAAGTAGTTTTGCAGGATTTCTTTTAGGCTTAAGACTTTCGGTGCGCCGTGAACGATTGCTAACATATTGAAGCTAAATGAAGTTTGTAGCAGCGTTAATTTGTAGAGGTTGTTCAAAACAACTTCCGCACTTGCATCGCGCTTCACATCAATCGTGACCCGCAAACCTTCACGGTCGGATTCATCCTTAATGTCTGTGATTCCTTCGATTCGCTTTTCACGAACTAAATCGGCAATCCGTTCAATCAACTTGGCCTTGTTGACCATGTAAGGTAATTCTGTCGCAACGATTTGTTGATGACCCCTTACCTCTTCAATATCAACCTTAGCCCGTAGGACAATTGTTCCTTTTCCAGATTCATATGCTTTTCGAATGCCAGATTTACCCATTACGACCCCACCAGTTGGGAAGTCAGGACCAGGTAATGCTTCCATTAAATCAGCAGTCGTTGCATCTGGGTTACCCATTAAAATATGAATGGCACTAATTACTTCACTTAAATTGTGTGGGGGGATATTTGTAGCCATCCCCACGGCAATCCCAGAAGCCCCGTTGACCAATAGGTTTGGAAAACGAGATGGCAATACGGTCGGTTCTTTTTCAGTACCATCATAATTATCTTGAAAATCAACGGTATCCTTATTAATATCACGAAGCATTTCCAACGCGATCTTACTTAACCGTGCCTCGGTGTAACGCATTGCGGCAGCGCCGTCACCATCGACGGATCCAAAGTTCCCATGACCATCGACTAGCATGTAGCGATAACTAAAGTCTTGCGCCATTCGGACCATGGAACCATAAACAGCTGAGTCACCGTGAGGATGGTACTTACCTAGCACATCCCCAACTACTCTGGCTGATTTTTTGTACGGCTTATCGGGGGTCACCCCTAATTCATGCATATCGTAAAGGATTCTGCGATGAACGGGCTTCAGTCCATCCCGAACATCTGGTAACGCTCTGGCAACGATAACACTCATTGCATAATCCAAGAATGATGTTTTCATTTTTTTGGATAAATCAATATCTGTGATGCGGTGATTTACAATCTCTTCGTCGGCCACTTTATTTGCCTCCATTCATGGTCTATTTTTAATCGATGTTACACGTGAAACATTTAAATTCATGAATCATGATGTTACACGTGTAACAATTAATTAAACGTCCAAGTTTTCAACAAACTTAGCATTCTCTTCAATGAATTTCCGCCGTGGTTCAACTTGGTTCCCCATTAACATTGCAAATACCTGGGCAGCGCCAGCAGCGTTTTCAGAATCGACCCTCAGTAGATGTCGATTATCTGGATTCATAGTTGTTTCCCAAAGTTGTTCTGGGTCCATTTCACCAAGCCCCTTGTAACGTTGAATTTGTGGCTTTGGTGAACCTGGTAGTTCACTTAACAGTTTGTGTAACTCTTGATCAGTATCAAGATAACGTTGTAATTTCCCCTGTCTTAAACGATACAAAGGTGGTTGCGCAATGTAAACATACCCTGCATCTAACAATGGGCGCATGTAATTATAAATCAACGTCAATAATAAAGTTTGGATATGTGCACCATCGACATCGGCATCGGTCATGATGATCAATTTATGATAGTGAACCTTAGAAATATCAAAATCATCACCAAAACCAGTTCCCATGGCAGTGAACAACGAACGGATTTCTTCATTTGCTAAAATCCGATCCATGCTTGCTTTTTCGACATTTAGAATTTTCCCACGGATTGGCAGAATTGCTTGCGTTAATCTAGACCGTCCCTGCTTTGCTGATCCACCAGCAGAATCCCCTTCGACAATGAATAATTCTGAAATCTTAGGGTCATTACTAGTGTTATTAGCTAACTTTCCTGGCAGGTTACTGATTTCCAAGCCACTCTTCTTCCGAGTAACTTCACGCGCCCGCTTAGCTGCCACCCGTGCTTTGGATGCGATTGATCCCTTTTCAACGATCTTTCTAGCAACGCTCGGGTTTTCCAATAGGAAACGGTTGAAATGTTCACTGAAAATTCGATCCGTAGCAACCCGTGCATCGGAGTTCCCCAACTTGGTCTTAGTTTGACCTTCAAATTGTGGATCTGGATGCTTGATGCTAATAACAGCAGTTAAGCCTTCACGAACGTCATAACCAGTCAACTTAGCATCCTTACCCTTCAAGAGGTTGTTCTTGCGAGCATAGTCGTTGATCACACGCGTCAAGGCCCGTTTGAAACCTTCTTCGTGGGTTCCACCTTCAATTGTGTGGATGTTATTCGTAAAGGTTAGGAGGTTACTATGGTAATCATCGGTATATTGAAGGGCTACTTCAACGTTAATATTGTTTTCATTGCCTTCAACATAAATCGGCGTCTCAAATAGGGTATCTTTATTTTCATCTAAGTATTCAACGTAATGCTTAATACCGCCTTCATAATGAAAATCATGTTCAATTGGTTTTTCAGGCCGTTCATCCCGAATTGTGATCCGAAGGCCCTTATTTAAGAAAGCCAGTTCACGGACCCGATTCGTCAAGGTGTCCATATCATAAGTAGTGGTTTCGGTGAAAATATCTGGATCTGGAACAAAATGTACCTTGGTCCCATGTTCTTCTTCGGACGTGGTCCCAATTTGTTTCATTTGATCTTGAACGTGGCCGCGCTTGAAGTCAATGTAATAAACTTTACCACCACGTTTGACAGTCACGTCTAATTCTGTTGATAAGGCGTTAACTACTGATGCCCCAACCCCGTGGAGTCCACCAGAAACCTTATATCCGCCACCGCCAAACTTACCACCGGCATGCAGAATAGTGAAAATCGTTTCCAAAGCTGGTTTCCCAGTCTTAGTCATGGTGTCAACAGGAACCCCACGTCCATTATCAGTAACGGTAATACTATTGTCCTTTTCAACCGTTACATGAATGGTATCAGCAAACCCAGCGAGGGCTTCGTCGATTCCGTTATCAACAATTTCCCACACCAAGTGGTGGAGGCCTTGAACACTAGTGGAACCAATATACATCCCTGGTCGCTTCCGAACGGCTTCCAAGCCCTCTAAAACTTGAATCTGGCTGGCATTATACTTTTCAGCTTCTTTTTCACGTCGCTTTTCTTCGTCAGTCACCTTTAACTCCTCCTTTAATCACAAATCATCAATCAACATTTAAATTTCCATCGTTAACATGAAATACTTTTGGATCATGAATCAAATCCTTAGCAACTCCACTTAAGCTCGTCGTTGTCAAAAACGTTTGAACCTTATCTTGAATTGCTCTTAACAGATGGGTTTGTCGATCATCATCTAGTTCTGATAAAACATCATCTAATAATAAAATTGGATATTCACCAGTTTCTGACTTCATTAGATCAATTTCAGCTAACTTAACAGACAATGCTGTTGTTCGTTGCTGACCTTGCGAACCAAACGTCTGAACATCATTTCGGTTAATTTGAAATTTTAAGTCATCACGATGGGGGCCTAAAACGGATGTGCCCATTTTAATTTCACGATTCCGTTCATCTTGAAACGCTTGCATTAGCCCATCATAGATATCCTTAACCGAACCTAACTGCTTTTTTCTTAAGCGCGTAACGTAATTAAAACTCAGATGCTCTTGGTTTTGTGAAATCGTCGCATGAATTTGACTCGACCATTGTTCCAATTTTTTTAGTAGCATCAACCGATGGTAAATGATCTCTGCACCATAACCAGCTAGTTGATCAGATAAAACATCCAAATACAATAAATCAGAAGCTCTTTTAATTTGCAATAACTTAAGATACTTGTTTCTTTGCCGCAAAACCCGTTGATACTGAACACTATTATAAAGGTATTGATTACTCATTTGACTAAACTCAATATCCATAAAACGTCTCCGAATCTGAGGGGACCCCTTTACGATTGAAAGGTCTTCTGGGGCAAATAAAACTACGTTCAAATTACCAATGTAAGATGATAGCTTAGGCTGTTCAATATGATTAACCCGTGATAGTTTCCCATCTTTACTAAGATTTAATTCTAAGTCTAACTTACCAGATTCCTTATTAACTAAGGCTTTCAACTGGGCACTTTGGTTTTTCCATTGAATTAAATCGTGATTATTATTAGTGCGATGACTCTTAGTCAGTGCTAATACATAAATTGATTCCAATAGATTCGTTTTGCCCTGGGCATTATTACCCAATAAGACATTTACTCCGCTATCGAAATCAACCGCTAAATGCTCATAGTTTCTAAAATGGTTTAATTCTAATTTAGCAATTTTCATTAATCATCCTGCTTTGCTCGAATGAAAAACATCCCAACGTCTGGAATCGAGACATTGTCACCATCGTACAATTTCTTACCACGCCGATTTTCTGGTTCATCGTTCAATAAGACTGTATTTTCACGAAGGTACCATTTTGCCTGACCGCCAGATCCTACAATTGTCTCCTCCTTTAACATTTGTCCTAATGTTATATACGGAGTAGAGATAAAAACAGTTTTCTTCAAATTTTCACCCCTCTTTTACAACCTCTATTATAACCTTAAAATAACAAAAAGTACACTGTAATCACATTATCAGGCCTTTACAGCAATTTTAAGTTGATTATATGTAATTAGTCTAATAAAAGAAAAAACACCTTAAATCGTAAATTTTAGCTGAAATTACGCAAAAAAAGCGTGAAACTAAATAATTAGTTCCACGCTTTAATTTAAGTTAATTTTTATTTGTCAACATAAGTTAGTTCTTTTGAAGTGTGAGTAAATGGTTCAACACCAGTTTCAGTGACGTGAACACAATCTTCGATTCGGACTCCAGCAACATTTGGAATGTAGATCCCAGGTTCAATCGAGAAACACATTCCTGGTTGTAATTCCATCTTATTGCCTTCCATGATTGATGGAAATTCGTGTTCACTCATCCCCATCCCATGACCGAGTCTGTGGATAAAGTATTCACCGTAACCAGACTTGTTGATAACATCTCTGGCCACCGCATCTAGTTGCTCTGCAGTAATGCCTGGCTTAGCTGCATCCATTGCCTTTAACTGGGCTTCTAAACAAACCTTATAGATATCTAATTCCTTATCAGTTGGTTTCCCAACCGCAACGGTTCTAGATGCATCTGAAATATAACCATCATGAACCGTTCCTAGGTCAAATAATACTAACTGGTTGTTTTGAACTTTAATTTCACTGGTATCACCATGTGGATTAGCTGCATGGGCACCCGCTTGAACTAAGGTATCAAAACTCATGTTACTAACCCCACGCATTTTCAACTCGTATTCCAATTTGGCAGCAATACTCATTTCAGTCACGCCAGGCTTAACCGCAGCAAATCCCTGTTCAAATGCAAAATCAGCTTCGCGACCAGCAGCATCTAGTTTCGCAATTTCATCAGCAGTTTTAAATAAGCGCATGTGATCAATAAATGAAGTCACATCGATATCAAAAGCGGCACTAGTTAACACATTTTGTAAAGCTTCTTCACGAGCAACTGGCAAGTAGGCCTTGTCCAATGCAATGTGTTTAGGGTCTGCAACCCGCTTTTTAATTTGGTCGCCAATCATTTGCCATGGGTTTTCATGGTCTAAGTAACCATAAACAGGATGGCTGAAACCAGTCCCCTTAACAACTTCAACTTCTAGTGCTGGTGCAAATATAAATGGTTCTTGATCTGCAAATACCACTAAAGCTAAAACCCGTTCAACTGGATCACTATAAAATCCAGTTAAATATTCAATCGTCTTTGGATTACTGATGTAGGTAACATCTGCTCCTTGTTCAGCTGTCCATTTTTGAACTGATTCTAATTTTGACATTTAAACCACCCCACAAAAGAATTTTTATTCGGACCCTAGAACGTCCGTACTGGTGTTATTAATTGAATAAAGCTATCGCCATCTTCAGTTGGCTTTAAAGTGAATGGCCGTAATGCTGCAGAAAATGAAATTTCAATCATTGATTTCCCAAATGAATGTAAAGCATCCTTAACGTAATCAGGATTGAATGAGATTTCCAATTCATCGCCAGTCACTGAGTCAGGTTCTAATTCTTCTTCAACCGTCCCAACGTCTGGAGAATCACCAGTAATTTTAATTTTAACATCACTTGGCATAATAGTTAATTTAACTACGTTGTTTCGAGAAGCATGTGAAAGGACTGAAGCCCGTTCAATTGAAGCTAATAATTCAGGGGCGGCTAATTGAATTTTAGTTGTTGATTCTTCAGGGATTAAACGTGAAGTATCGGGGTAGTTCCCCTCGAGCAATCTTGAATAGAAGTAGTTATCATCAAAAATAAATAGGACTTGGTTTTCAGCAATTCTCATTTCAAGGTCTTGATGATCACCAATCATTTTGGAAAGTTCGTTCAGACTCTTTCCTGGAATCACGAAACTATATTCACGATCACTACCTGAAAATTCGATCGAACGTTGACTGAGTCGATGACTATCAGTTGCGACTGCTAATAATTTCCCATCACGTAATTCAAAATGAACCCCAGTTAAAATAGGGCGACTTTCCTGGGTAGATACAGCAATTACAGTTTGACTAATGATTTCTTTAAAGATATCACCAGAAAAAGTAACGGAATCATCAGTATCAATTTCTGGTAGGTGAGGGTAATTGCTGGCATCTAATCCATTAATTGTGAATTCTGATTGACCAGACTTAATGGTTGTTTGTAAATCATTTCCTACCGATACGGTCATTGTTACTTCTGGTAGTTTTTTAACAATGCTAATAAAGAATCCAGCAGATAATACTACTGAGCCTTCTTCACTAATGACTAATTCGTTTTTAGGGTCATTACTTTTAATTTGAGTTTCAATCGAGATATCTGCATTGCTACCGGTAAGAATTAATCCTTCGTTATCAGCAGTGATTTTGATTCCAGTTAAAATTGGAATCGTAGTCTTTGAAGAGATTGATCTAGATACAGTGGTTAAACTTTTGATGAAAGCAGATCTTTTAATTGAAAATTTCATTTATGATTTCCTCCTGGCGTGGTAGTAATAAGTTATTATATAAATGATGGTGATAAGTCCTGTGGATAAGTCAGCCAAATGTAAGCTAATCGCATGGTGCGTAAGGGATTAACCCTGTGGATAACCTGTGGATAAGTCCTTACTTCCTGTGGATAACCTGTGGATAAGTAAATAAAAACATCCAAAACACATGTTGAAATTATAACATCAAATGATCATTTTAATACCGATAATGGTTATCGAAGTAGCTCAGTTTTTAAATCATTGACCTCATCTTTAATTTGAGGATCATTGTTATCCAATGCCTTCTTTATTTTTTCATAAGCGTGGATAACGGTAGTATGATCCTTGCCACCGAAAGCTTTGCCAATCTTAGGTAAAGAAATTCTTGTAAGTTCCCGCGATAGATACATTGCAACCTGTCTAGGGGCAACAATTTCTTTATAACGCTTCTTGCCCTTTATATCATCTACAGAAACGTCATAATAGGAGGCGACTTTTTGGAGGATGTCATTAATATCAACGTTTTTCTCAACTCGACTTGAAAAATCAATTCCACCCATCGCTTCCTTTACTAAGTTGGTATTGATCTTAACGTGGTTTCCCTTAAGCTCAGAAAAAGCCTTAACTCTTGATAATGCACTTTCTAGCTCCCGCACGTTAGAGTTAATACTTTCAGCGAGGTATTCTAGTGCTTCGTCTGTAATTTCAATATTGGCATATTTAGCCTTACTTTGTAGTATCTTGGTTCTGGTCGCAACGTCAGGCTCGTCAATACTGACCGCAAGTCCCCAGTTGAATCTAGAAACTAGTCGATCCTGCAGCTTTGCAATTTCGTTAGGTAATCGATCAGAAGTCATGACAATTTTTTTACCATCCTTATGCAACTCATTAAATGTATGAAAGAATTCTTCTTGGGTCTTATCCTTACTAGAAAAGAATTGAATATCATCAACTAGTAGGGTATCAACATTTCGATATTTTTCTTTGAACTTTTCCATTTCGTTGCCACCATGGGCATCCTTTTTAACGGCGCTAACAAATTCATTAGTAAACTTATCACTAGTAATAAATACGACGTTTTTGGTGGGATCTTGTTCTAATATAAAATTACCAATGGCTTGCATTAAGTGGGTCTTTCCTAATCCCACACCTCCATAGATAAGAAGGGGATTATAAATAGTCACTGGTTCTTCTGCAACGGAGAGGGCAGCAGCTTGGGCAAACATGTTTGGGCGGCCCACCACAAATTTATCAAATGTATAATCAGGATTTAACTGATTATTTTTTTCTTCTTCAGGTGGAAACGGTTTGCTTTCAGCTTGCTCTTGTTTTTCATCTTCAACTTGATTTTCAGTGACTAATATTGGATTAATATCCTTGCCAGTGATTTGAAAGGAGTATTCAATTACCTTGCTGGTAATGTTTTTTTGCCAATAGTCAATGTGTAAATCAGAAGGAAGTTGAAGTGTTAATCGATTATGATCTAGTTTAATTGGCTTTACATCTTTAAACCAAGTTCGGTAACTGACGGGGGTAAAATCATTTTTGAGATGATCATTAATTTTTTCCCATAGAGAATTAGCATCCAAAATGCCTACCTCCTTTCTTAAAAATACAAAAAATATTTTAGCATTAAAATTATGAGTTTTCCACAGGCTGTGAATGAAAATAAATTTGTTTCACACCCTGTGGATTACTTTATCCACAGGCTGTGGATAACAGATAAAATAATCGTAAAAAAACAGGTTATCCACAGGGGCTGTGGATAAAAAAAGGGCTTGTAATGTTAATATATAAACATTTATAAAAACTTATCCACACCTGTTGATAACTTTATCCACAGGCTGTGGATATGTGGATAACATGTGGATAACATGTGGATAACTTATTAAATATTTTTGATTTAAAAGTTGAGTAACATTTTTTATCCACAACCCTGTTGATAAAAAATTATGAATGTTTCGGAAAATAACTATTTAAAATTAATTTGAGTTGTGTTATTATATTTAGGAATTGTATTGTAAACTTAAATAGAAATTGAACAAGTCTAAGGAGGGTTAGTAATGAAGAGAACTTACCAACCAAAGAAACGTCATCGTGCTCGCGTACACGGTTTCCGTAAACGCATGTTAACTAGTGACGGACGCAAAGTGTTAGCACGTCGTCGTAGAAAAGGCAGAAAATCATTGTCTGTATAGATCACTGACCACCATTCAGTGGTCTTTTTCATTATTATGTATATTTTGAATCGTTACTTGGAGATGGATTATGCGAAAATCATATCGCGTTAAAAAGGAAGCTGACTTCCAGACGGTATTTGAAAACCATAACTCAGTGGCTAATCGGATGTTTGTGATTTATCAAATGGACAAACCTAGTCAACCTCATTTTCGAGTTGGGATTTCTGTTGGTAAAAAAATTGGAAACGCAGTTCATAGAAACTGGGTAAAGCGACGGATCAGACAATCACTTTTAGAATTAAAACCTGCTTTGCGCAGTGATGTTGATATTTTAGTGATTGCTCGTCCCCATGCTTCAGGCCAATCGATGAAAGCCATCAAGTATAATTTGATTCATGTATTAAAATTAGCAAATTTACTTAGTCCTAATTATAGTGAGGATCAAAAAATTGAATAAAAAACTAAAGAGATACTTAGCGTTAGCTTCTGTTTTTAGTTTAGTCTTCCTATTGAGTGCATGTAGTACGACTCCAATTACTAATCATAGTACTGGTTTTTGGGACGGGGGAATTGTTTTAAACTTCTCACGTGCTATCATTTGGTTATCTAAGCTATTCGGTTCCAGTTATGGAATTGGGATTATCGTATTTACGATTATTATCCGAATCATCATTTTACCTTTGATGATTTTCCAAACTCGGAGCATGAAGAAAACGCAAGAAATTCAACCACAGTTAAAGGCATTGCAAAAGAAGTATTCTTCAAAGGATACTGAAACAATGCAAAAGTTGCGTGAAGAACAACAAAAGCTTTATTCAGAAGCTGGTGTTAATCCAATTGCGGGCTGTTTACCATTAATTGTCCAATTGCCGGTTATTTACGCACTTTACCAATCGATTTCAAGAACTGAAATCTTGAAGTCTGGTCAATTTTTATGGCTAAAACTTGGTGATAAAGATCCATTCTTTGTTCTACCAATTTTGGCTGCTTTATTGACTTTTGTTAGTTCATGGCTTGCAATGAAATCTCAACCCGAAAAGAATAGTATGACAACTATTATGACGTTTGGGATGCCATTGATTATCTTCTTTACTGCTTTAAGCGTTCCATCTGCACTATCACTTTACTGGGTGATTACCAATGCGTTCCAAGCTGTCCAAACTCTCGTTCTTCAAAACCCATGGAAAATTCAACGGGAACGTGAAGAAAAGGAATTTGTTCGTAAGGAACATGAACGTAAAGTTGCTAAGGCAATTCGCAAGGCGAAGAAGAGCCGTCGAAAATAAATTTAAACCTTAATTAAAAGACACCAAATCTACTTATTTTGGTGTCTTTTTTTGTTGTTCTTGTGCTATCATTATAATGTTATTCAAAAATTATTGGGGGATTCACATTCATGAACACGTTTACCGGAAAGAATGTTGAGGAAGCGATTCAAAACGGACTCAACAAACTAGCAATCGAAAAAAATCAAGCAAATATTAAAGTAATTCAAACTGAAAAGAAGGGATTTCTTGGCTTTGGCAAGCGCGATGCAATTGTTGAAGTAACGGAAATTCAAAAAACAGCAGAAGAAACACCAAAGTCATCAAGTGATGACCAAGAAATTAATACAAGGGCATCGAATGCTGCTAAGTCAGCTAGCATTGAGTTCAGTCGTTCTCAAAATGAGGATGATGAACCAACTAGTAATTCAGATGAAATTAAAAAAGCAGTTGATCAGCTTCAACAATATTTGGATGCAATTGTAATTCAATTAAGCATCCATGCAACATCAAAAGTAATTTTTAAAAATAGTAAAACGGTTAAGATTGATTTTGAAACAAAAGAAGAAGGATTATTGATTGGTAAGCATGGTTTAACAATCAACGCCCTTCAAACTTTAGCTGAGATTTATTTAAATCGATTAGGAATTTACCATGTCGTTGTTGAATTAGATACCGCTAATTATCGTCAACGGCGCTTAGATATTTTAGAAAAATTGGCAGAAAAGACAGCTCGAGACGTTGTAGCAGAGGGGAAACCAGTTTACTTAGATCCGATGCCATCATTTGAAAGAAAGAAAATTCATAAAACATTAGAGAACCATCAATACGTTCGTACCTACTCGGCTGGAAGAGAGCCCTATCGCGCAGTAGTAGTGGTCCCAAAGTAAAAAAATAAATAAGCAACCAAATTGACAAACCGTTTATATCAATATATGATATAAATGTTATTTGTCGTGTAAAAATTAATATAGCTAGATGAAGTAGTGAAAGTGCTTTATCCACGCGGTTTAAGGGCGTGGTGTGGGCACTTTTTTTGTATTTTAAATTGATTTGAAATGAAAGAAAGGAAGTCATCATATGGCACTAACGACAACTGAATTCGATACCATTGCTGCAATTTCGACTCCGCCTGGTGAAGGTGGGATTGCAATCGTGCGGATTAGTGGTGAAGATGCAATGAAGGTAATTACTGCTATTTATCGTGGAAAAGACCTCAACCAAGTTGCTAGCCATACTATTAATTATGGACATATTGTTGATCCAGCAAACGGCAACGAAACCGTCGATGAGGTAATGGTTTCAGTAATGCGGGCTCCCAACACCTACACCAAAGAAGACGTGATTGAAATTAACTGCCATGGTGGAATTGTTGCAACGAACCGCATCTTACAAATTGTGCTTAGCAACGGGGCGCGTATGGCGAATCCTGGTGAATTTACAGAGCGGGCATTTTTGAATGGGCGAATTGATTTATCACAGTCTGAAGCGGTAATGGATTTGATCGAAGCCAAGACTGATCAGTCCATGAAAGCAGCATTAAATCAATTGGACGGGAATCTCTCCCACCTGATTCGGAACTTACGACAGGACATTTTAGATGTTTTGGCCAACGTTGAAGTCAATATCGATTATCCAGAATATGATGCGGCCGAAACAATGACGACTAAGTTATTGTTAAGTAAGGCCAATGAAGTCAAGGCTAGCTTACAGCAATTATTAAAGACTGCCAAACAGGGGAAGGTGCTCCGTGATGGGTTAGCCACTGCGATTGTTGGTAGGCCCAATGTTGGTAAATCTAGCATTCTCAACCATTTATTGCATGAGGATAAAGCAATTGTTACCAACGTCCCTGGGACGACTCGGGATGTATTGGAAGAATACGTCAATGTTAGTGGGGTGCCACTTAAATTGATCGATACTGCTGGGATTCGGGAAACTGATGACCAAGTGGAAAAAATCGGGGTCGAACGTTCCCGTAAATCAATCAACAGTGCTGATTTAGTACTTCTAGTGCTCAATTCTAGTGAACCACTAACGAACGAAGATCGTGAATTGTTAACCTTGACCAATGATGTGAAACGAATCGTCATTTTAAATAAGACCGATTTACCAACGCAGATTGAATTAGCTGAAGTTGAACAACTAGTTGGTAAGGATAACATCATCTCCACTTCTGCCATGAAGGCTGACGGACTTAGGTCACTTGAGGAACGGATTGCCAAACTCTTCTTTGAAGAGGGAATTGAAAATTCACAATCTAACGTAATGGTAACGAATGCAAGACACATTGGATTGTTGAACCAAGCGACTGCTGCTTTAGATGATGTTATTAACGGAATTGCAAACGACATGCCTGTTGATTTGGTGCAAATTGACATGACTAGTTGTTGGGAGCTTCTGGGTGAAATTACAGGAGATAGCTATAACGACGAGTTGCTTGATCAATTATTCAGTCAATTCTGTTTAGGAAAGTAACTGTGGATAACTTTATTGAAAATAAAAAGTAATTAACATGTGGATAACTTTTTGGAGGAAATTATGAGTGAAATTTTAAGTCACGTTAAGCAGACTTACCAAGGCCCAGACTATGATGTGATCGTAGTTGGGGCCGGACATGCTGGTTGTGAAGCGGCATTAGCAGCGGCCAGAATGGGCAACAAAACATTATTACTTACGATCAACTTAGAAATGGTCGCATTTATGCCATGTAATCCTTCTGTTGGAGGGCCTGCCAAGGGAATCGTGGTGCGTGAGGTCGATGCCCTGGGTGGTGAAATGGGTCGCAACATTGATAAAACCTACATTCAAATGCGGATGCTAAACACGGGTAAGGGCCCTGCAGTGAGAGCCTTACGGGCCCAAGCTGATAAGCATGCCTACCACCGCGCAATGAAGCAAACGATTGAAAATCAACCGAACTTGACGTTACGGCAGGGAATCGTTGATTCATTGATTACCGAAGATGGGGTTTGTAAGGGTGTCGTTACCAACACTGGTGCTAAATATAACGCTAAAACGGTGGTTCTATGTACTGGAACTGCTGCTCGTGGTCGCATTATTATCGGTGAGTTACAATACTCATCCGGGCCTAATAATACCCAACCAGCCCTAGAATTATCCAAGAATTTGGAGAATTTAGGCTTTAAATTAAAGCGGTTCAAAACTGGAACTCCACCACGGGTTGATGGGAATACGATTGACTTTAGTCAAACGACTGAACAACCTGGTGATGAAGAAGTGAACCACTTCAGTTACGAAACGCCAGATAGTCAATACCTTGACCTTAAGAATCAACTGTCATGTTGGTTGACCTACACCAATGAAAAGACCCATGAAATCATTCGGGAAAACTTAGGGCGGGCACCAATGTTTAACGGAACCGTTGAAGGAATTGGACCTCGTTATTGTCCTTCGATTGAAGATAAGGTCGTGCGCTTTGCTGATAAGGATCACCACCAGGTCTTTTTGGAACCAGAAGGACGCGAAACCCAAGAATACTACGTGAATGGGATGTCGACTTCAATGCCAGAAGAAGTTCAACAAAACATGATTCATTCAGTTGCTGGAATGCAAAATGCTGAATTGATGCGGCCTGGTTATGCGATTGAATATGACGTTGTCGATCCATACCAATTGAAACCAACCTTTGAAACTAAGGTATTAAAGAATCTTTATACTGCGGGGCAAACCAACGGGACTTCAGGTTATGAAGAAGCAGCGGGACAAGGGATGTACGCTGGAATTAACGCTGCATTACGCGCCCAAGGCAAGGATCCATTGATTTTGAAACGGAACGAAGCCTATATTGGAGTTATGGTTGATGATCTGGTAACTAAGGGGACCAACGAACCATATCGGTTATTGACTAGTCGGGCTGAGTATCGATTACTTTTGCGGCATGATAATGCTGACATGCGGTTAACTGAAAAGGGATACGAATTAGGCCTTATTTCAGAAGAACGGTATCAAGCATTCTTAGCAAAGAAAGCAGCTGTGGAGGGTGAAATTGAACGCCTGAACAGCATTCGGATCAAGCCGAACGATGAGGTCAACCAATTTATTCAAGAACATGGGGATAAACCGTTACAAGATGGGGTTTTGGCCTCAGTATTTCTACGGCGCCCATATGTTACCTACAACATCTTGAAGCGTTTCATTCCAGAACCAGCTAAGCCACTTGGTCGGCGGGTGATCGAACAAGTTGAAATTCGTACTAAGTACGCTGGCTACATTAAAAAGGCTGAAGAAAACGTTGAAAAATTAAAGAAGATGGAAGCAAAGAAGATTCCTGAAAACATTGATTATGACGCAATTGACGGTCTGGCAACTGAAGCACATCAAAAACTCAAAAAGATCCAACCACACAGTATTGCACAGGCATCACGGATTAGTGGAGTTAATCCTTCTGATATCGCGATCTTAAGTGTTTACATTCAACAGGGACGGATTGCCAAAACTAAATAATCATTATTTAAGAAGTCATGTTGGTATTAAAATGCCAACATGGCTTTTTAATTTTTTCTTATAAACTAATTAAATTAGTATTTAATTTTTAAAAAAGGTATATATTAGTTATAAATTACATAAATTTAGGAGTTTTTCAAATTGAAAGAAAATAAAATATTCCAAGCGATTCGTGACTATGTTTTTCCAGTCGTGTTTGCAATTGTGCTCGTGGTTTTATTAAGGGTTTTTGTTGTTGATAAAATGCGGGTCAGCGGGCCGTCAATGCAGCCTAACTTAAACGATAAGGAATTATTGGTCGTCTGGAAGCTAGCACCGATTAAGCATCAGAGCGTGATTGTTTTTGATGCTAGTGGAGTTGATCCTAGCGCAACCCCGACTGCTGATTATTATGTTAAGCGGGTTATTGGGTTGCCTGGGGATAAAGTCGCCTTTAAAGATGGAACCGTTTATGTTAATGATAAAAAAGTCCCACAGACTTTCATCAGTAAGTATGAAGCAACTACTGGGACACAAGTCCAAAATACTTCTGATGGGATTCCAACCTTTAAAAATTGGGATTTAAAAACCCTATCTAAGTATTGGAAGGTTGATCAAGGTGCCGTTACCGTGCCAAAGGGTAAGTACTTTGTACTAGGTGACCACCGTAGTGTTTCTAATGATAGTCGTTACTGGGGATTCGTTCCAAAGGATAAGATTATGGGCGTGGTTCATGTTTATGGTTGGCCATGGCCGTTCAATAAGTACAATACAAATAGTCAGCAACGTTATAACATCAATTCGTTGGGATATTAGAATTAAAAGTACCTGTGGATAATTTATCCACAGGTACTTTTTTAAGAAAATATCAACATCGCAAACATTTGCTATAAAATGTTATAATATGAATAAATTTGTCAAAATTGAAACGGGAGACGTTATTGTGAAATCAGAAAATAGAGTGATTCAATTTATCTTGGACTATATTTTACCAATTGTGGTAACATTGATAGTCCTTGGATTAGTAAACAACTTTTTAATTACTAAGGTGCGAGTAAGTGGTCCTTCGATGGAACCGAACCTTAAGAACAATCAATCCATTGTTGTTTACCGCCAAGCAAAAATTAAGCATCTAAGTGTGATTGTTTTTAATGCTTCTGGAGAAGATCCCCAAGCATCTGGGAATCCCGATTATTATGTGAAGCGGGTTATCGGACTTCCTGGTGACAAGGTAGCTTTCAAGGCTGGGACGATTTACGTTAATGATAAGAAGGTCTCCCAAACGTTCATTAGTAATTATGAACAAACCACGGGGACTCAGGTGCCAACTTATAAGATTACAAATTGGGACATTAAGAAATTAGCTGCTAATTGGCCGAAGAATAAACAAGCCGTTACGGTTCCCAAGGGTGAATATTTTGTATTAGGTGATCACCGAAGCGTTTCTAACGATAGTCGTTACTGGGGCTTCGTTCCAAAGGATAAGATCATGGGAGTGGTTCACGTCTTTGAATGGCCATGGCCTTTCAACAGCAATAATACTAATAAACAACAACAAAAGAATATTAATTCTTTAGCATATGAATAAAAAAGAAGTTCACATCAATCATGGTGTGAACTTCTTTTTTATTTTTAATAGCTAAATAATATTTATTTTCATTAGAACATTTTGAATAATAGAGTTAAAGTTTGCTTCTGTGAATTGACCTTGCCAAATAATATTATTATTGCCATCCAATACTTGATAATCTTTTGATTCTGAAACAGGCGCTAGTGTAATGTTGATAACACCATTATTGTTTTGGAAATGTTTGACCGAAACATTCCATGTTTTGTGATCAGCTTGGGCTAAAGATTGAACATCTTCAGTAGTTGCTAAGTCACCATTTTGAACTGCCGTTTCAGCATACATCCGAATGTGTTGTTTAATGTTAATCATAATATAATCAGGATCCTTTTATTATGCGTTAATACTTTCAAATCCGTTGTATTGTTCAAATAAATTAGCGAATTTTTGATAATTCTTTAACAAAGCGGGTTCTAAATTAAGTTCTTTACCAGCTTCAAAAGCGGTGTTGAATAGTGAATTCATAAAGTAAGTCGTGTGGAGTTGATCATTTAACTGAATTCCAGTCTTTGCAACCCGCATCGTTTTTTTAAATTCATTAGTTAAAATGTAGTAGTGAGCTAATTGATTACAAATAAAGATGACCTGAATAGAACTGTAATCAAGGCCCTTTTCTGACTTGTAGCTCTTGATAAATTTATCCGCAATGTTGAAGTAGTATTCAGCATTACTGATCTTATCAAGTTTTTTGTAAGAATCACCCTTAATTGTGTAAGCCAAGGTTGTGTAAACGTTAGCATCTTCACTACGGGTGCTTGCAAGAACTTTATCACATTCAAAGATAGCATCTTCGAATTGTCCCTGTCTAAATTTTAAGAATGCGTTGATGAATTGAAATTGGACCAGTGCTTCAGCTTCGATTTGATAATTCTTTAGCTTAGCGATATTGCTTTCAATCTCATCTGCATTTTCATGATTGTAGTTATATAGTGAATGTTCAGCATTATTCAAAAGTGCATCTACGTCACTATCTGGACGGCTAAAGTCAGAAAAGACATCGTTTAATGTGAGGTCAATTCTTTGACATAGCTTGATTAAAATCTTAGTAGTTGGTGGCACATTGTGCTTTTCAATCTTACTAATTGTGTTTTGAGTACAAATATCGCTTGCCAAATCAGTTTGGGTGATATTCTTTTCCTTACGTTGTTGAGCAATTTTACTTCCTAAAAACATATTAATACCTCTCACTTAAAAACATATTTTTTACTGAAAAAGTTCTAAAATTTCACTAACAAAAAGTATCTATCATTCACAAATTAATATGTTATCACAATTATTAAATAAATAATACATGAAAATAGTCACCTTTATAAAATTTTTTGATAATCTTTATTTATATAGATAATATTTAAAAATATGTTTCAAAAAATGCTAAAAATCAGCTAAATCCAATAGATAATAGTAATTGTTTATCTAATATAATGGTATAATTTAATCTGTATTAATATTGAGAAAGGATATGATTTAATGAAGATGATCGATACAATTGAATCTGCTGTTGAATCTGTTAAAGCAAATAGTAACTACAGCATTTCAGATTTAAAAATCATCCCAGAAACACCTTACTGGGCAATGGTGGGACTTGTTAATGAGGGAGATTGCGAAATCCAGTTCCAAGTTCATAACGACCATCAAGTTCGGGTATTGATTCCACTTCAATTGGAAGACTGGGGTGTTTTTGATATCAAGGATTATCCAGAACTATCCACTGTAGAAAACTACTTTGAAAAGTTACCTAATCATCGGGTCGATGGTAGTGATTTTAAAATTTATTATTATCGTCCATACCATTGTTTAACGACCACTGTTGATTTAAATGATGTTAATTTAACTGCTGTGATTGAAAAAATGACAAGCACTTATGATGATATTGCCAAATCAAAAGCTTAGTTGATTGCCTTGATTGAGGGCTCCTTGTTAAGGGGGCTCTTTTTTAATTCTACTAATTTGCTTTAATTGGGTGAAAATTATAGTATAGTTACAAATATTTTTAAAACTATTAGCGTAGGGGGAATCGAGAATGGCAAATGAGTTAAATAACACCGATTTAGAACGTTTTAAATCTGCATATAATCGGCAACCACAAGCAGACGTTATTTCGAGAGCAATCCAGGAAAATGGAATTAATAAGGTTGCGATTGATAATCAAGTAAAAGTACGGTTAAATCCAACATTCTCAATTGATTTAAAAGCAAGTGAAAATGATCAAATCACTGATCAAAAACAAGCTGGTTTTTGTTGGATGTTTGCATTAATGAATGTTTTACGGCATGAATTTATTAAAAAGTATAATGTAAAGGGATTTCAACTATCATCTAACTTCTTATTCTTTTGGGATAAAATCGAACGGGCCAATGCATACTATGATCAAATTATTAGAACGGCTGCTAAGGATACAAGTGATCGTGAATTATCAGTGTACTTATCATCACCAGATGAAGACGGTGGTGAGTGGGATATGGCCGTTGCGCTTGTCCAAAAGTATGGGGTATTGCCAGACGCAGCATTTCCAAGAACGCAAGTTGCTAACAATACCGCTGAGTTCGACCGATTATTGTCATTCAAACTACGGCGGGATGGAATGAAGCTTCGCGAACTAATTAACAATGGTGCCAACCCAGATGAAATCAGTAAATTTAGAAAACAAATGTTAACTGAAGTTTACCGCATTGTTGCGATGAGTATTGGCGTACCGCCAAAAACGTTTGATTTTGAATACCGAGATGATAAGGACAATTATCATATTGATAAAAATATTACCCCCAAACAATTTTATGATAAGTATTTTGGAATTGATTTGAATCAATATATTTCCGTATGTAATTATCCCCATCGTGCTTATAACAAACTATACCAACAATCAGTATCGGATAACGTGGTAGGGGGCCAACACATTCATTATTTGAACTTACCAATGGCGGATCTAAAACGAATGGCGTTACAACAGCTAAAGGATGGCGAACCAGTTTGGTTCGGTAACGATGTGGGTGCTCAATCCGATACTAAACCAGGATTACTAGATAGTAAGCTATATCGTCGTGATCGGTTATTTAATGTTGATTTAGACATGACTAAGAAGCAACGTTTTGAATATTCTGAGGCGCAAGCTTCCCATGCAATGACGTTCACCGGAGTCGACGTTATTGATGGAAAGACGACTAAATGGCAAGTAGAAAATAGTTGGGGCAGCAAAGTCGGTGAATCGGGCTATTTCACGATGGCTGATGACTGGATGGAAGACTTTGTTTATGAAGTGATTGTTAAAAAGCAGTATTTAACTGATGAACAGCAAAGAATGCTCACACAGACCCCAATCGAATTGAACGCATGGGATTAATATGAAATTGGAGGAACGATAATGACAGAAAATAATAATAAATTAACTGATGCTGACATTGCAGCACTTGAAGAAGATTATGCTAAGCAACCTCAAGCAGATGTAATTGCTCGTGCAATCCAACAAAATGGTGTCAATAACGTTGCAAAGGATCCAAAAGCTGCCGTTCGGACTAACCATGTTTTTTCAGTGGAAGTTAAGACCGGTGGAGTGACTAATCAACGGCAAAGTGGGCGTTGCTGGTTATTTTCGCTTACAAATAACTTACGGCATCAATTTGCTGAAAAGTATGGTGTAAAGGACTTTGAACTATCGCAAAGCTACCTCTTTTTCTGGGATAAAATTGAACGTGCGAACATTTTTTATGATCGGATGATTAGTACGGCTAATTTACCAACTACAGATCGAACAGTTCAATTTTATCTTGCGGGGCCTGGTAATGATGGTGGCCAATGGGCAATGTCAGCTGCGTTGGTCCAAAAATATGGGGTCGTTCCCACGAGCGTTTTCCCAGAAAATAACGTTACCAAAAATACTCGCGACCTTAATTCATTATTGAACTTAAAATTACGGCGTGATGGAATGCGTTTACGGAATTTAGTGAATGACGGCGTTAGTGATGAAGAACTAACGCAAGCACGGCAAAAAATGTTGAGTGAAGTTTACCGCATCGTTGGGTATTCAGTCGGGGTTCCACCTGAAAAATTTGATTTTGAGTATCGGGATGATAAACAAAACTACCATTTAGACCAAGGGTTAACTCCCAAGCAATTTTTTGATAAGTACTTTACAGATGATCTGGATGATTATGTGGTACTTTCTAATGCTCCTGATAAGGAGTACAACCAACTATATAGTTTGCCTAGTCAAAATAACGTTGTCGGTGGCAAACAAATTCAATTTTTAAATCTACCAATGAATGTTTTGAAGGCAACTGCCATTCAACAACTAAAGGATGGCGGGACCGTTTGGTTTGGCAATGACGTTGTTGAACAATCGGAACGCAAAGAGGGGATTTTAGATGCTAATCTTTATCATCGAGCTGAATTGTTTAATATTGATCTGGTGATGAGTAAAGCCGAACGTTTTCAATACCATCAAGCTGAAGTTTCACATGCAATGGTGTTAACTGGAGTTGACTTAGTTAATGATGAACCCGTCCGTTGGAAAGTAGAAAATAGTTGGGGCGATAAGAACGGCAACAAGGGCTACTTTACTATGGATGACAGCTGGATGGATGCATTTGTTTACGAAGTAGTGATCAATAAGAAGTATCTTTCCGATGCCCAACGCGATTTATTGAACCAATCGCCAGTCGAATTAGCTCCATGGGATTCCCTAAGTTAAATTGTAATGAAAGCGTAGGACTGATGTAATTCAAGTCATACGTTTTTTTGTGGTAAAATAAATGGGAAAGAGACTGGGGGCGACACACAGATGGCAAAACGCTTTAAATTATTAGAGGAATCTTTTACTGGCGTTTCAGTATATGTTGATCGTGAAACTGGCGTTGAATATGGTGGATATGGTAGTTCTTTGATTCCACTGTTGGACGCTAATGGTTCCGTTAAAATTAATGCCAAAACTGCCGAAAAGTTATTGGCTGAAAAAAGGCGAAAAAAAACAAGGGATGACTAGTTGGGGGAATTAGGATGCTATTATGGCTTCACATCATTTTTGCTTTGATTATGATTATCTCTACAGTGATGGCCCTATCGCTTAGTAGTGGCAACCAATTCTATGTAATGATAGTTCGGTTTTGTTACTTAGTTTTTATTGTTAGTGGAATAGTTTTATTCCCGCACGCCTGGGCGCGCAGTCCATTTCTTGCCGTGGCTAAAGTAGTTGCAGCGTTTGGATTAATTGGTGTCATTGAGGTTTCATTTGCAAAACAAAAGCATAATCAACTCAATAAACGGATGGTTTTAATTTTAGCGACGCTTCTAATAGTAGTAATTTTACTAGGGGTTATCGTTGCTGGTGGCCATCCGTTTGTGAGATAAAAAAAGACACTCAATGAGTGTCTTTTTTAACCCCTTTTGATCACTGCAACTCCCTTATTTTCAGGCATTTCACTGTTGTTTAATAGGAAAACGTTTCCGCCAAATCCAATGACGGTAATGGCAAGGTCATTTAAAATATGGTTTTTAGCTTCTTGGGAAGCAGCAGTATTAATAATTAGGGCATCGATTCGTCCAGCTGGTGCTAGCTTTACAATGTCGTCTAATTTATCACTGGTTAGTTCCATTTGACTAGCTTCATGGTAGTGCACTTTAATGTTTTTGATTGCTGCATCAAAAAGGTGATGTGATCTTTGGATGTGCTTGAACTGGGTATCCATGATTAGTTCAATGATTTTCATGGTATCATCCATAATGATCGATTCATTAACTTCATGGTTTAATTTAAATACTTTTAAAATTGTTGGACCAACATAAATCGCAAGCCCCTTGGTATTTCTCGCGCCGAGCATTCTCGGAATCCGCATTTTATTGAATTTATCTTGATATGGAGACCAATCTTTATCGGGATATTTATTAACAAAGGAATTTTTCACCCGATTACCTAAATTGGTAACAAAGTCACGATCACGAACGTTATCAAGTGGGACAAAAATTGAAATAAATGGTCCTGGTTGTGATTCCAAAGTTAACATACTGCGTAATTGTAAGTTAGTAGCCATCCATGAGTCCTCCAAGTCTTATAATAATTATAATTTAGTATATCACGATTTATATTTTGGTTGTAATAATAACAATTAATGTGATAATGTTACACGTGAAACAATTTAGGGAGGTGTGAAACATCAAGTTTACAATCAATTTGGATGCGCAATTAGCCGATCAAATTAAGCGCGCTGCTGAAGTTGAACATCGGACGGTCGATGAATATATTAAAAATGTGTTGAGAACGACCGTTAAAAGTGGTACCTTAGAGCAGCGCCAGTTTGTTGGTCGCACCGTGAGTGGGGATCAAATTAGCAAAAAGAGCAGACTGGTTTTAATGCAGGGGATTTACTACCGTTATGACCTACTGAATGAATCACAACCATCTGCTTCGGCAGAATATGAAGTGGTGGGGACCAATGGAAACGTGTTATTGCTTCGGCAAAAATAAAAAAGGAGGCCTTTAAGATGCCATTTGGATTAAAAATCGTTAAACAAAATTGCGAAGGGTTAGTTGAAACCCTAGGGAAGTACAGTCGAACCGTTCAATCAGGGTTAAATGTTTACGTTCCATTTTTACAAAAGATTAGGACCGTTAGCCTTGCAATGCGCCCAATCTCATTGAAGAAGTATTCGATTATCACTAAGGATAATGCGGAAGTTTCCGCTAGCGTGACTTTAAATTATCACGTTACTGATTCAGCTAAATACCAATATGAAAATACGGATTCAGTTGAATCAATGTCCCAATTAGTACGGGGGCATTTACGTGATATCGTGGGGCGAATGGACTTGAACGAAGTGCTCGGCTCCACCGCTAAAATTAACCAGGATTTAGCTGAGGCCATCGGTGATTTAACTAATACATACGGAATCAACGTTGACCGCATTAATATTGATGAATTGACACCATCTTCAGCGATTCAAGAAGCAATGGATAAGCAATTAACCGCTGATCGGGAACGTAAGGCTGAAATTTCAAAGGCCGAAGGGGATGCCCAGTCAATTCAACTGCGGACCAAGGCACAAAACGAAGCCTTAATTGCCACTGCTAACGCCAATGCCAAAGCAACGCGAATTAAAGCTGATGCTGAAAAATATCGAATTGATACGATTCAGTCTGGATTAGCGAATGCTGATGAAAAATACTTTGAAAATCAATCGATCAATGCCTTTGCTGGATTAGCTCAATCTGATAGTAACTTAATCGTGACACCAATCGATCAAGCTGATCAATACGGTCGGATGGCGAGTTTAAAGAAGATTTGGGATGCCAATGATAAAAAGTAGCTTCAGTTATTTAATTTAAAAAGCGATATTAAAAATATCGCTTTTTTGCTTTTAAAATTAATTTCTGATATATTTAAATTGTTTCATATTGATTATCAACGGAGATGATATTTATGGTTCTTAGAAAGAAATCATTACTAAGCATGTTATTACTAACTTCACTAGCTGGTTCAATCTTTGTTGCTAGTGATTTTGAAACGAAGGCCAATGCAAGTAAGCCTACATATGTAAAGTCTTTCCCTAAGAGTATTCAGGGGACTTGGTATACTTACATTGGCTTTGATGGCAGCAAGAAAAAGTTATATACACTGCATCTAAATGCAAGTGCAACGAAATTCCATCCTTATAATGCAAAGCTTCAAAAGGAAGTTTCTAAGACGGCTGCTTGGTCATATGCAACTGTGTTTAAGTATAATGGCAATACCTGGTATAATTTCCGTGGTTGGCAACAATCTGCTGGAGACGGGTCTTTTTATAGCGTTAAAACAATTGGGGGTCATCGGGTGTTAACCGAAGCTGAAGGAGCTACGATTTCAGTTATCGCGCATTACTACCAGACCAAATCACTCGCCAAGAAAATTGGTCCAAAAAAATATAGTGGATTTGATTACCAATCAGGCTATTAAAATGTAAGAACTAAATATTATTTTCTGAGCGTCCTAATTTGAGGGCGCTTTTTTAATTTTTCATTTGATAATGAATGGTGTAAGATATAAATCAATACACGATTGTGTATTAGTAATGCTGGTTGATCAGTAAAATTAATAATCCTATCTTTTCAAAGCAAAATCGGATAATTAGAAATACTAGATATTAAAATTAGGAGGGATTCGTGATATAGATGCTAACCAATATTATTGATGTAATTATTTGGATTAATGCGGGACTAGCGTTGTTGACCGTGTTTAGACAAAAACGTGATATTGCAGCCACCTGGGCGTGGTTATTGGTACTCTCGTTTTTACCAGGGGTGGGCTTTATTATCTACGCTTTTTTGGGGCGGAAGCTCCCCAAGAAACGGTTATTTAGATTTCAAGCGCAAAACGTTGCCAACATGCGCAAGATTTTGGATAAGCAATTAGGGATGTTTAAAAACGTCCAGTCGATTCCAGCTGATCGGGTGGCTTATAAGTCACGGGGACTGATTCGATTATTTGATAATATGGACGATTCATTCCTAACCCGTAAAAATGCCGTCACCGTATTTACCGATGGCAATCAACTTTTTAATCGGTTGTTGACTGAGGTTAAAGCTGCTAAGCACAGTATTAACATTGAATTTTACACTTTTTATAGTGATCAGATTGGGACTCAAATGCGTGACTTGTTAGTTGAAAAGGCTAAGCAGGGGGTCACGGTGCGGGTGATTTATGATAGTTGGGGCTCGATGGGAACCAATGCAAAGTTCTTTAAACCACTTACTGAAGCTGGTGGAATTGCAGAACCATTTTTACATACGCATTCAGCCATTTTTGATTTTCGGATTAATTTTAGGGATCACCGCAAAATCGTTGTAATTGATGGCAAGGTAGGCTATGTCGGTGGTTTTAACATTGGTGATCAATACCTGGGGCGCAAGAAAAAGTTCGGCCACTGGCGTGACACCCACATTCGCGTGGTTGGCGCCGGGGTGTTCGGGTTGCAGTCGCAGTTCATCCTAGACTGGAACGCCACTGACGATAAGCATCCAATGGATGACGACAGTCCAGAACACTTCCCTGTAACTGAGGTGGATGGAAGTACTGATATGCAAATCGTGACCAGTGGGCCTGATTCTGATATGGAACAAATCAAGGTCGGCTACATTAAGTTGATTCAAATGGCGGAACGGACCTGTTGGATTCAATCGCCATATTTGATTCCAGATGATAGCATGATTGATGCGCTCCGCATTGCTGCGATGTCAGGGGTCGATGTTCGAATTATGGTACCATGTAAGCCGGATCACCCATTCGTTTATCGGGCGACGCAGTACTATGCTCGCCAACTAGCTGATGATGGAATTAAAATCTATTTCTACCAGAATGGCTTTATTCATTCTAAAACAATGGTAATTGATGGGAAGGTCGCTTCAGTCGGGTCAGCCAATCTTGATTACCGCAGCTTTAAGCTGAATTTCGAAATTAATGCGTTTATGTACGATGAAAAAATCGGCGAAGAGCTAGTTAATATTTATAAACAAGATATGGCAAGTAGTAAGCTGATTACATCGGAAATGTTTAGTCAACAATCAAGGTGGCTGCGGTTTAAGCAGCAATTTAGTAGACTATTGGCACCAATCTTATAATAAACAAAGTCATGATTTAATCATGTAATGTTAAGACGTTATTGGCAGTTGATATTTATCTAAGGGTATTAAAAAAATAACTTTAACGCAAAAAAACGGCACTGAAAGTAAATTCAGCGCCGTTTTCTTAATTATTAGGCTTACTTACGATACTTATGCATCATAAGCAAGTGAGGTGATTCAATTTAAATTAACCTTGGTTGTTCTTGAAGCGTGGATCAGCAGGCTTAGTTTTTGGAATGCCACCCATTGCTTCAGGGTTTTCTTGGAATTCGAACTTGTGACCATCCTTAGCCACTTGTCCTTCAAAGGCCCGAGAACCGTCGCCATCAGAGAAGTTCATGATGGTGTGGGCAAATTCTGAATGTTCGATGTCACCCATGTCACCAGGGACGATCACACCGTATTTTTCTTCCAATTCTTCTTGAGCCTTCATGAATTGAAGTTGGTGTTGAGTTTCACGAGCTAATAAGAACTTAAGCATGTCGCGAACTCCTTCATCTTCAGTCATGTAGTAAAGCCGACTAACTTGAAGGCGGGCTTCTGATTCACGAACCACGTTGAAACGCATGTCGGCAACGAGGTTCCCACTTGAAGTAACGTAACCGGCGTTCCAAGCGGCACCGTTAGGGTTGTTCAGACTAGCAGTCATTCCGTGAACGAGGCCGTGTTCTGGATCCATCCCACCGATAACGGCAGCAAGGGAGGGGTCCTTTTTGATTGCTTCTTCAGTCGCAGTGGTTGGCGCACCTTCTAAGAGGTAACCAATCATCGTGGAAATCATTTCCACGTGTCCAATTTCTTCTGTCCCGGTATCGAGAAGTAAATCTTTATATTTTTCATCTCCAGTGGATGCCCAACCTTGGGAAAGGTATGACATCATCCCAGTGGTTTCACCCCATTGGCCACCAAGAGCTTCTTGTAGACGACGTGCCATTAATGGATCTGGACGATCAGGCTTAGCGTTGTATTGCAATTTACGAGTGTGTTTAAACATAAAGATTTTCCCTCTTTCTTAAAATATAATGTTCTGAAACAGAATTCATAACGATAATAATTAATTACATCGTGTACGATATAATATACCACGACCTATTTTGCGTGTCTATTATTATCTTTCATAAATGGATCCAGAAGGGGCAATTTAGCAGAGTCATATCAACGATAAAATGCGCCATGGCAGAATTTTATCACGAAATCAAAAATATTAATTTTTTTGATTCGCATACTAAAATAAAAAAGCCAGTTCGAATTTTAAGTTCGAACTGGCTTTTAGTTTAGGCTTGTTTGCGAGTAGCACAATCACAATGTCTAGAATTGGCATTAGTGGCTTGTTGCTTGTTTTTAGCTTCTGTTTTTTCCATTGATACTTTACTCATGGTAATTAATTCCTCCCCGTCAATAGATAAAAAGACCACACAGCCCCGTATGGTCTTTTTATAGATTTCAAAAGAAAGTTTTTAGGATAGTAATAATTAGCTCAATACATTGGATATTCACAATGTACATTATTGTAATAATAGTACAAAAAAGATACAAAATCAAGCGATTCGTCACTTTTCCTTGAAAGATGCCTAACTTTTATTTACCCCAACTCCATGGATCTTGGCGCCACTTTAATAGTGATTTATGATCTTCAGGAGTAATCAATGATTCATCCTTAGCCTGTTCAATTAAGCTAGAATAGTTAGTGAGGGTGGTCAATGGAATTTTGGCATCTGCAAAGTTTTTAGTGCTGTCTGATAGTTCATAGGTAAAAATAGCAGCAACCCCAATGACTTTTGCATCAGCTTCCTTATCAACCGCCTTAGCAGCATCTAAGACACTACCACCAGTTGAGATTAAATCGTCAATCAATACGACCTTTGCATCGGCTGGGAGATGGCCTTCGATTTGCCGTCCTTGACCGTGGTCCTTAGGCTTGGAACGAACGTAGACCATTGGTAAGTTTAGTCGATCTGCAACTAGTGCGGCATGCGGAATCCCTGCAGTTGCTACCCCGCCGATTACGTTGGCTTCTGGATATGCAATCTTAATCATGTTGGCCAGGCCATCGGCAATTTGGGTTCTTAAATCAGGATAGCCAATCGTGAGTCGGTTATCAGTGTAGATCGGCGATTTGATTCCACTAGCCCAGGTAAATGGCTTGTTGGGTGATAAAGTGACTGCGTTGATTCTGAGTAGTCCTGATGCGATTTGTTTTTCAATTTTAAGTGCCATGTTAATTATCCTTCCCATTCTTGTTTAATAATTTGATATGCAGCTTGTGGGTCTTTTGCCTGGGTAATTGCCCGCCCCACAACGATTCCGTTACTACCCAATTCACGGGCTTGAGCGGGAGTGGTGATTCGTTTTTGATCATCGGTACTATTATTTTTCAACCGAATCCCTGGGTTGATACATAGAAATTCGTTGCCAGCAGCATCATGAATTAGTGGCGTTTCTAGTGCTGATGAGATGGTTCCATCGGCTCCATTGGTAGCGGCTAACTTAGCTAAGTGGGTGACTGATTCTTTGAGACTAGCGTCAACTAATTGTTCTGATTGCATTTGCGCTTCTGAAGTGGATGTTAATTGGGTCACCGCTAATAATTTTGCAGGGGTGCCATTAATGGTCTGACTCCCGTTGATTAAACCGCGCTTGGCAGCTTGAATCATTTCAGCTCCACCAGCAGCGTGGATCGTGGTCATTTGAACGTCGAGGCGCCCAATTTGTTCTGCCGCTTTTTCAACGGTGTGGGGAATGTCATACAGTTTTAAATCAAGAAACACTTTGACGCCCATTTTACGTAATTTAGTAATAATACTAGGTCCCGCAAAGTAAAATAATTCCATCCCAACCTTTACAAATAGTTCTTCAGGATGGGTAAACCGATTTAGAAAATCAAAACAAATTTGTTGGTTTTTAAAATCCAGCGCAATAATAATTGGTCTCATCAGTTTCACCTTTCTATATAAAAAAGCCGACCAGTCTGTAAGACTAGCCGGCTTTAAAGCACTCCCGATTAAGCGGAAATGGATAGAAATATGCACCGTCAATTGCTAGCCTCACAGGACTAATTTAAAATGCTTTGTAATTACATGTATTCTACCTTGAATATAATTATTAATCAAGGCTTATTTTTGATTCTTAATGACCCGTACTCTAATCACAGCATTGATTTGGGATAGGTTATCAATTACTGCTTGGGTTGGTTCTTGATCTAAATCAATGACAGTATAGGCAGTGTGTTCCTTAGCGGCGTTACTCATTCCTTCGATGTTTAAGTCGTAATCAGCCACCTTAGTAGCGATTTGTCCCACCATGTTTGGAATGTTTTCGTGAATTAACGTAATTCGGTAAGGAGTATTGAATGGAACGTTTAAGTCGGGCAGGTTTAATGCGCCCTTAACGTTTCCAGTTTCGAGGTAGGTCATGATGATGTTGGCACCCCGAACGGAACCGTTAGCTTCTGCTTCTTCAGTTGATCCACCAATATGGGGAGTGACAACGATATCGTCGTTATCGCGGAGAATGTCTTGACCAAAATCAGTGATGTATGAAGCCACGTGCTTAGCGTTGATGGCATCTACAACGGCTTGGTTATCAACAATGCCTAGGCGTGAGTAGTTCAATAGGTGAACGCCATCTTTCATGGCTTTAATTTCATCTGCACCAATTAATCCAGTCGTGTCTTCTGTCTTTGGAACGTGGACGGTTACAAAGTCAGCGTCGCTAATCGCTGCCTTCATTGAATTAGCACGTTCAATTTGGTTCGAAACGTTCCAAGCTGCATCTGATGAAAGGAATGGGTCAAAACCAATTACTTCCATCCCTAAGTCGCGCGCAGCATTGGCAACTAATGAACCCACGTGTCCCAAACCAATAACGGCTAATTTCTTGCCTAGTAATTCAGTTCCCTTGAAGCGGTCATTGGTCTTCTTCATCAGTGAGATATCGATGTCAATGTGTTCAGCAGTGTACTTGGTTACTGAGAATAAGTGACGAGCGGAAGCTACGAGCATGGCGATCACTAATTCTTTGACGGCATTGGCGTTACTACCAGGGGTGTTAAAGGCTGCGATTCCGGCTTCGGTAACGCGGTCCAATGGGATGTTGTTGAAACCAGCACCAGCCCGAGCAATCACCTTTAATTTTTCTGGAAATTCTGCTTCGTGTAGGTCAACAGAACGAATTAAGTATGCATCTGCATTATCAGTTTGGTTAACTTGGTATTGATCTGATAAGTTGTCGATTCCGGCTTGTGAAATTGCGTTATAAGTTTTTACGTTGTACATTTTAAAATTCCTCCTAGTGGGTTTGTTCAAATTTGTGTAGGCAATCAACTAATGCTTTGGCACCATCAATTGGCATGGCGTTGTAAAGACTGGCTCTAAGTCCGCCAACGCTTCTGTGGCCCTTAACGCTCATAAGGTCGTTTTGGGTCGCAAAGTCAACGAATTGAGCATCTAAATCTGCGTTGCCAGTCGAGAATGTGATGTTAGTCAATGACCGTTGTGATGGTTTGACATGGTTCTTGAATAATTTGGATTCATCAAGATAGTCGTATAATACGGCTGCCTTTTGTTTGTTGATCTTTTCCATTTCATCAACGCCGCCGAGGTTTTTAAGCCACTGGGTAACTAGCCCTGCGACATAGATTGGAAATACTGGTGGCGTGTTGAACATCGAATCTTTTTTAACGTATGGTTCATAATTCAGAATCTTTGGCGTGTGTTCTGCAGGGTCGATTAAATCTTTTCTAACGATGACGATCGTGACCCCAGCGGGTGCCAGGTTCTTTTGTGCTCCTGCAAAGATCAATCCAAAGTCACTTACGTTGTAACGTTCTGCCATGAAGTTGGATGACATATCACCTACGAGGGTGATGTCCTTATGGTCAGGCAGGATGGCATTGTGATAAGTAGTACCTTCAATCGTGTTATTAAGGGTTGTGTATAGGTAGTCATACTCACTAGATGATAGTTCGCGATCTGGATATGGTAGTGATTGGTACTTTTCAGCCTTGGTATTACCAACGACATCCACCGTATATCCTAAGTCAGCAGCTTCGGTAGCAGCTCCAGATGCCCAATGGCCACTATCGAGCAATGCGATTTTACGATGATGATTGGCTAGGTTAAGTGGTACGGCAGCAAATTGACCAGTTCCACCACCTTGACAAAATAGGACTTCATAATTATCAGGAACTTGAAGCAGATCTTTCAAATCTTGCTTAGTGTTATCCAAAATATCTTGAAAACGCTGGGTACGGTGTGAAATCTCTAAAATGCTCATTCCGCTACCCTGGAGCGATGGGAGCTCCCTTTGAATTTGATCCATGACTGGCTTTGGTAAGACCGCTGGACCAGCTGAAAAATTATAAACTGTCATCAATTAAGACCCCTTATGTGGATTTTTTATAAAAAAGTGGAAACAAAAAGCCCCCGCAATAATTTCACTGCGGGAGCTTCTTCAAGGGTATAATTCCCGGTCCCGCAGTGATGTAGAAGACATCTATGCAAGACCAGACTAAAGTGTCATTTTAAATAGGCCTACATAAATGTCACTGTAGACCGAGAGGAACTTTTTGAGCTAACGATATTAAATTTATTTAGATTATAAATAGTAATGTTCATTAGAAATCCTCCCCTTCTTTATAACCTAAATTTAACACACCTCTTTTTAAAATGCAATATAAAATTAAAAATGCTTTTGTTTTGAGATATTAGATATGAGATAATTATAGAAAATTAACCTTGGAGGGACCAACATGACTGATTTTTATTTTGTACGCCACGGCCAGACCGCTGCTAATGCGGCGGGCTTAAAGCAGGGATGTATTAACACCCCGATTACCTATCTTTCTGAGAAGGGTAAGCAACAAGCCCAAAATTTATACGAAAACTTTGATATTTCCTTTGCGGATCGGATTATCGCTAGTCCTTTGAAGCGGACTCAAGATACGGCTGCTTATTTGAACCAGACTGCGAAACTCCCGATTACTTTGGATAAACGGGTGCTAGAAATTTCATATGGTAAGTGGGATGGTAAGAAGAATGCTGACTTACAAAGAGACCATCCTGAAGTGTTCGATCCTGTCTTAAACGATGTATTACCATCATATTCATTGTTAGCAGATGGTGAAACTTTTGATTCTGTGATTCAACGGGTTGATGACTTTATGCTTGACGTTAATAAGCAAGGTGTTGACCAAAAAATCATTGTAGTAACGCATGGCTTTACGATCAAAGCCGCTGTTTTAGCTGCACTAGGCAACCCGACTGACGTAATGGTGATTCAAGAACCAGATAATACGACGGTGACAAAAATTACCCTACAAAATGATAACTACTATGTAAAGTACTTTAATCGAAGTGCTGACGCAGACTTTTAAGGAGCGAACCATGCAAAGTTTACCCAACCGTGTTAAGTTAGTATGGCTATTTAGCGCCCTGATCGAGGCCTGTTTTTGGGTGCTCGGCAGCGCTGCTTACGCCTTTATTATTAATATATGGTCGTGGTTACCGCATTTCGGGACATTCATTATCATTGGTCTAGGAATCCTGTCCGTTGTCACGCAATTATTGTTGATTCCATACCGTTATCGTTTCTATCACTTTCGGGTCAACGAGACCGACGTTGAGATCGAAAAGGGCTTCTTTTTTAGACACCACATTGCAATTCCAATCGCGCGGGTGCAAAACGTTGACTTGAATCAGGGACCATTGTTGATCAGCCAGAAGTTATACCAGATCGACATTGATACTGGGGGTTCGAGCCATTCAATCGATGCCCTCACCAAGCAGCATGCCGAAGAGTTAAAGAATCGGGTCATGCAACTAGCATTGGAGGCCAAGAATGCACAATAAACACTTGCATCCGTTGGCGATATTAATGTTTATCGGTGAAGCGTTTAAAAATGGGTGGGTTACCCTGGTCGTTTTTTTCTTAGCGAATCGGAATCCATTTTTAAGCGTAGCCATCTTTCTGGTTTTAATAGCGATTTTAGCCGTTATTAAATACGCTACCTTTCGCTACTCGATTTTGCCGAACGAGCTATTTATTCGTCACGGAATTATTTTCAAGAAACAACGCCACGTTCCATATGATCGAATTCAAACGATTCAAAATCGGCAGTGGTTCTTCTTGCGACCGTTCGGAGTCGAAGAGGTGGTAGTCAACACCGCTGGATCAGACGACCGTAAGAGTCAGGTTAAGCTCCCCGCAGTTAATACTTCAATCGCACCGTTGATCGAAAAGTATCATCGCAATGCAACTGGAAGTGAAGTTTCAGAAGAGCAAACCACTGAACAAGAATTACATTCAACTCAAGCTAAATCGGGCGATCAATACCGCATTAACGGTACAGACATGTTCACGTTTGGACTGACCGATATCCACTTTTTCGGTGAAATTTTTGCCCTTGTGGCGATCTTGAACGAATTACACTTGAACGTAGGAAGCGCAATCAATGTTTACAATAACTTTGCGACTAGCATTTACCGTATCGTGGAGTCAATCATCTTTTTGGTGCTACTGTTGATGCTAGTTGGGTTAGTCAAAACATTCATCAAGTTTTATAAGTTCACCTTAACGAAGCAGGGTGATCATCTGGTGATTGAAAAGGGCTTTTTCCAACGTAAGACGATTAATCTGCCGATCAATAAGATTCAAGCGGTGATTTTTAAGCAAAACGCAGTTCGGCAACTATTTCACTTAACGACCGTTCAAATGGACTTGGTCACAAACTCTGGTCGTGATGATGAAAAAAGTGTCGTAACCGTAATGCCCGTAGTCAAGGATCAAAAGGCGTTTCAAGTCGTGAATCATTTTATTGACTTAATTCCCAATCGGCAAATTAATTTTAAGGCTGGTGATCACTATAGTCAGTGGCTCTTTGCTAGAAACGGCGTGTTTTGGATCCTGGTCTTTTTAGGTTCTTTAACTGGGGTTGCCTTTTTTACCAATTTCGGGAGTACCTGGATGGTAGTCCTCACGGTGATTATCGTTGTCCTGGCGATTTTAAATGGAATCTATAAGGGGCGGGTGACTGCCGTAACGCAGATTAATGCGGACCAAATTGCGGTTCAGACTGCCAGTTTATTAACCCGTGAGACCCAGATAATCAATTGGCACCAAATTCAAAGCATCAACCTCCGTCAGTCGATTTGGATGGTACGTTCCAAACGCGCCCACCTATCAATTGATATTCGCCGCGGGTTTAAAGCCGAAGCAAATGATTATCGTTACCTGCCAGAGCAACAGGCACGGGCGATTTTTGATTGGTACCGTAATTTTGTTAAATAATCTTGATTGGAATCCAGTTAAAATATTTCAAAAAGCCATTATTAAGTAATCATTAAAGCAATTAAGTAGTGATTAAATCAATTAACATCAATTAAAGATGCCATCGGATCTGTTTCCGGTGGCATTTTTTAGCCTTATAATGATTAAAAATATTGAGGGGGCATTAATATGATAACTGCTAAGATTGAACAATACTGGGAACAATTTCTAAATACTACTGCGTTGTACAACGTGGATTACTTTGATGTTTATTCTGATGGAAATGGGAAAAGGCAGGCTGACAAGCTAGCTAAGTTAATCGCTAATGGGGTAAAGACTACCTCTTCATCGGCAGTTGGATTATACGCTCCTAATAACGAAGATGTTCCCAAAGTGGGGGACTACAATGTCATTTTAGATGGATCTGAATCGCCGATTTGTATTACACGAACTGAATCGATTGAGACAATAGCATTTGATCAAGTGTCAGCTGAAAATGCTCATCAAGATGGTGATCGTTCTTTAAGGCATTGGAAAAGGACTCATTTGAATTTGTTTAAACGTGAATATGCAAAAATTGGCCAGCGTTTTAATCCCCAAATGCCGTGCCTGTTTGAAAGATTTAAAGTCGTTTATAAATAAATTAAAAAACTAATGTTAATGGATGACTAAATAAAAAAATTGCGCTGCGATTGCAGCACAATTTTTTATTTACGTTAATCTAGTTGACTAATCATGAAGGCACTTCCGATTACCAGAATTAATCCAATAATGGTAAATGTAAGTTCCTTTTTATTTTTGTGTTCGTGGAGAATAACAATTCCACCTAATGTAGAAATGATAACGTTTAATTGGGTTAGTGGAAAGGCGGTTGCAACCCCATTTAGCTTTAAAGAAGTTAAATATGCAAGCACCCCGAAACCACCAGCAATCCCAATTGAAGTACTCTTTAATGTCGGCTTAGTAAAGAATAGTGGTTTATGATCTTTACTTTGCATGTACAACCCAAGTACTAATGCACCAAAGAACATCCCAAGGGTTTGTGGGAATAAACTAGATAAACCGGCTGCATTTGGGACCCGTGGAAACACGGAACAAGCAGTGTAACCTAATGAACCAACAATTAAGAGGGTTAACCCAGATTTGTAATCCATTTTAGGTCTTTCAACACTACCATCTTGAATACTGGTTAATGTGATTCCAACAATTAGAACTAAGATGCTGATAAAACCAATCATTTTAGAAGTTGCTGAACCCCATTCACCCCAGACGATAACCCCAATTAATGGAATTTCCACTAATTGCAATCCAGTTGAAATTGGCATTGCGGTTGAGACATTCATCTTTGTAAATGCAGCGAACTGCATTAATTGTGCAATTGCCCAAAGTGCTCCTCCAGCAAAACACCAAATGAAACCACTTAGCGTTAACTCTGGCCTAAAGATAAGATAAAGCACTAAACCAACGGCTACTTGACCATAAACGGTCCCCATTAGTTGGTCAATTGGACGTCCTCCAGCGATGGTGGCGATTAGCGGACCAATCCCCCATAAAAGTGCTGGTAAAATTCCAATTAAAATTGGCATATAAAACCTTCCTTAATAATAAATTTTAAAAAATACTAACAATCTAATTATATATTATTTTAAAGTGATTAGTAAATTAATTCCAATCTTTCTTAATTATTGAACAATCGAATGTAAGCATCGGCATCGTGATATTGACCATTTGAGAAAATATGATCTTTTAAGACGGCTTCGTGAACAAACCCTAATCTTTGGGGAATTGATCGACTTGCGATATTTTCAACATCGGCAATTACGGTGATTTTATGCAACTGTAACTCTGGCTGGACGTTAATGATCATTTGTTTTAATGCATTCGTCATAATTCCGCGCCCCTGCACAGGACTTGATAGCCAATAACCAACTTCAGCTGAATGATTATCATTATTAATGTTATGTAAATCAATCATGCCAACAGGTTGATCGTTATAAAGAATTACGAATAGGAATAATTTAGAATCAACGAATTGTTCCCGTGCAAATTCTAAGAAGTTAGCCTCATCATCAGGCCCCTCCATTTCAGCAGCCCATGGTAAATATCGGGCAAGTGATTCACGATCTTGGTCAATTAATGCATAGAGTGGTTTTGCAAATCGAATTTCTGGCATTGCTAACTTAATCTCTGCATTATCTAAATTAAAAGTACATAGATTCATCATCATTAATCACTCCGCATCCAAATATTGTTTCATTGATTTTACTACATCTTTTGCTACAGTGTTACGATAATCTGCGTTACGAATGTATTGGAGATCCTTTGAATTATCCATGAAGCCCATTTCAATCAGTACGGCGGGCTGCTTATTGTTACGGAGAACGAGGTAGTTACCAAAATCAATGCCACGATTGACCAATGGTAGGCCTGAAAAATTATTATTTAAAATTTCGGCAAAAATATCGGCATTATTGTGATATTTAAAAATTTGAAAGCCAGTTGCGTCATTAGCAACGTTGGAGGAGTTATAGTGAAAACTCATGAATAAATTAGCTTTCGAATTATTAGATAAATCAGCCCTTTCTTGAAGACCAACTGTTTTATCAGTGGTCCGACTCATAATTACCCGTGCATAAGTCGGTCTGAGTAAATCACGAACCCGAAGTGCAAGTGGTAAGGTGTAGGTTTTTTCCTCATTATCAGCACCACTACCAAAATGTGATAGGGTCCCAGTATCCTCTCCGCCATGGCCTGGATCCAACACAATTGTTGATTCAGCAATTTTATTTGCTGTTTTAGCATTGTATTTAGTTTGATTGATCAACCACGAGGCAACCCAACCGGTGTGGCCATTAGCTTTTACATACCACCAGTCTGTCTCTGCGTTCTTTTTAATTACTTTTAAGCGCGTTCCATTCTCAATCCGACTAACTAACTTAGATGATATCTTAGGGTTCGATCTTAAGTTGATTGAATGAGCGGTAACTAGTGGACGTGCAAGGTAAATTCCAGCTTCAATAACGATGATTCCGACAATACAAGCAGTAATAATTAATCGAATCATCCAAACACCTGGGGAAGCTGATAAAAAAGAACGGATTTTTTTATTCATAATCTTTGCCACCCTTGTAATTTTCAAGTAAAATGTTAATGATTGGTTAAATAGAATAATTTTAACCTTATTTAAGATTATCTAGCAAATACGATATTAAATCAATTTTTATTGCTTTTGGGGGCAGTATAAATTGAAGGAGTGAACATTTTATAATGTTTAAATTTGTTAAGAGATCATTGATGGGCTTAGTTGTTGTACTAAGCATGGTGTTTGTTTTAGTAGGGTGTAGTAGCTCTAAGAGTGAAAGTAGTAAGGGAATTCACGTTGTGTCTTCCGTTGATTTTTATGGTGATGCTGCCCGTGCTGTTTTGGGTAACCACGGGACTGTTAAGTCAATCATCACCAAATCAACGATTGACCCACATGATTTCCAACCAACTGCACAGACCGCAAAACAAGTTGCTGGAGCTGACTTCGTTATTTACAATGGATTGGGATACGATTCATGGATGAAGAAGTTAACTAGCAACGGACCAGATGATTTAACATCTGTTAATGTCGGTAGTTTGATGGGCAAACAAACTGGTGACAATCCACACATCTGGTATAACAGCAAGACGATGCCTACGTTAGCTAATAAGTTAGCAGCTGAATTCGGTAAGAAAGAACCTAAGTACAAGGATGAATTCAAGAAGAATGCTGCTAAGTACATTAAGTCACTTGACTCAAATATGAAGTTGATTGATGAGCTTAAGGATAATGCTAATAAGGCTAACAATAAGCTAGTTGGGGTTAGTGAACCAGTTTTCGATTACTCATTACAAGAAATTGGTTACAAGGTTGCTGATAACGGCTACGCTAAGTCAGTTGAAAAGGGGACTGATCCATCACCATCCGATATCAAGGAAATTCAAAATGATATCAAGTCCAAGAAGATTGCATTCTTTGTTGATAATAGCCAAGCCAGCGACAAGGTTGTTCAAAACCTCGTTAAGATGGCTAACCAATACAAAGTACCCGTTCTTAAGGTTACAGAAACAATGCCTGATGGAATGGATTACAAGGATTGGATGGCTTCTCAATACAAGAATCTATTAGCAATTCAAAAGGAGAAATAGTATTGAAATCAAAAGTGTTAACTGTTCAACATCTTGATGTTGCTGTTGATGACCAAACTTTGATTAATGACCTTTCATTTTCTATTTATGGTGGCGCACTTACTTGCGTGACTGGTGAAAATGGAGTTGGGAAAACAACCTTGGTAAAGGCATTATTAAAGTGTAAACGGCATCAGACAAAACAGGTTCACTTTTTGGTTCGGCCGGATCAAGTCCAATATGTTCCACAATTTCGGAACATTGACGATGATTATCCGATTAAAATAAAGGATTTTGTGAGCCTTAGCTTGCAAAATTCTTTTTTGCCATGGTTGACTAAATCAGAAAAAAGCCGAATTCAAAAAGTGCTTGATATGACTAAACTAACTGAAATTGAAAACGAACCTTTGGGACGGGCTTCGGGTGGACAGAAGCAACGGGCCTATTTAGCACAGGCGTTAGTTACTAATCCAAAACTATTAATTTTAGACGAAACTACTGCTAGTTTGGATAAGGATTCTAGAATCTATCTTCTTCAAGTGGTGGTAGATATTATTAAACGAACTGGAGCTGCTGTAATGTTTATTACCCACGATCCTGAATTGATTAAACGGTTTGGTGACTATAATTTAGAAATTGCAAATAAGCATGGTGTGATGCATGAAGTAAGGGGGGGCCAAGCATAATGTTAGCTTACGCATTTATGAGGTATGGCTTCATTGCTAGCTTCTTTATATCGATTTTATGTGGGTTCATGGGGGTTTTTGTTGTCTCCAGAAAAACTTCCTTTTTTACCCACACTTTGTCAGAAATTGGATTTGCTGGAGCAGCATTTGGATTATTTCTGGGTACTTCACCTGTAATTGGAATGCTGATCTTCACAATTTTAAGTTCCTTAATGATTGGGACTGTCGGTAATCGAGTTAGTCGACGTGAATCTTCAATCAGTGTGTTTTCTGGATTATTCATTGGATTAGGGATTTTATTTCTTTCATTAGCCAATACCCAATCTAGTTATGCAACGAATATCTTATTTGGTAGCATCGTTGGGATTGGGGTTAATGATTTAAAAACGTTAATTATTTTAAGCGTGATTATTATTATTGCGATTTTACTAATCTATCGAAGACTAAAATACAATTCTTTTGATGGGACGGGTTCTCATTTTAATGCAGGGTATGACACCCTGATTTCAATTATCTTTTTGATCCTATTAGCTTCAACGGTTAGTGTAACTGCTCAAATCGTTGGATCATTATTAATTTTTGCGTTATTGACGATTCCAGCATCTGCTGCAAAGTTTTTTGTGCATAATGTTTGGGGAATGATTTTGCTAACTTTTATCTTTTCATTGGTTGGGACCTGGGCTGGATTATATTTCAGTTATATTACAGATTGGCCAGTCAGTTTCTTTATAGCAGCGATAGAAAGCGCTTTTTACCTAATTGCAATTGGTTACGATAAATTAAAAAATCGTGACTAAGGTTTATTTTATAACACAATTTGGTATACTAATTACAAAGTTCTTTTACCGTTCAGGAGGTAACATTTAAAGATGAAAACATACCAAAAATTAATTCCAGTAGCGATTCTAGGTTTACTATTAGCTGGCTGTGGAAGTAAGAATAGTGATAATCAAAATGCGTCAATGAAAAATAGCAGTAGCAAGACACACGTGGTTAAGAAGAGTGCAGAGAATTCATCAAAAGCATCCTCTAGTTCTTCTAGCTCAGAAAGCACAAGTGACAGCATGAGCAACAGTTCATCAGAAAATGCAGGTAGTGATAGCCAGGTTTCTTCAAAGACTTACGCAAGCGAAGAGGCTGCTAAGAACAAGGTCGGTTATCAATCAAAGGCCTCAACTTCTGGATTACCAACTGTTGATTTAGGCAGTGGAATTACTGGTGTTAAGGATGCTGGTGCCGGACAAGTGTTCGTTAGTTTTAACATGGGACGGTGGTCATTAACAGTACGTGGGACTGAAGTGAACACCAGCGATACCGCTACTCCTGCAGCTAAGCAGATGGTTGCTTACTTACAAAGCCATACATTACCAATTCCAAGCGGTTACGGGCATGTAAGTGCGGATATTGACTCTAATGAAACAACAGTTAAATGGCAAGAAGGCAAGACTGTTCACACCGCGACTGGAAGTACTCCAGAAACAGCAATGCAATCGGCAATTGACGCTAAATAATTAATAAAAAGGGATCCTAGATATGAAGAAGATAAGACATGTACTAACGAAAGCAGGACTAGTATTATCAACTGGAATCGTAACCTTAGGGCTGGTTAACGTTGCGAAATTAGGAAAACCCAGCTTTACAGCACACGCTTCTGTTCAAATGAATCCAGCGTATGATTTGTCCGAATGGCAAAATGCGCTAACCGATTCACAAGTTCAAAAGTTAAAAAATGAAGCTAGTTTTGTGATTATTCGAGTTCAATATGGCAGTAATTATGCTGATCGCGTTTATCAAAATAACCTTAAATTGTTAGATAAATACGATGTGCCATATGGTGTGTATAGCTATAGTCTGTATAATTCTGTTGCTCAAGCACAGGGTGAGGCCCAGACACTTTATAATCGGGTGCCGAATGCACGATTCTACGTTAATGATTTGGAACAAACGAACGGAATGAATAGTGCCACACTGGATGCTGCGACATCATCTTGGGCAGCAGAAATGCGGACGTTGACGACTAGACCAATCGTTTTATACAGTGGGCTTTACTTTATGAGTAATACCATTGGTAATTCTAAAAATGACTATGATACTTTATGGGTAGCATCTTATGGGGCTGGTGAACCTGATCCTTCATATACCTATGGATTATGGCAATTCACTGATAGTGAATATAGTACCGCTTTGAATCAAAAGGTCGATGCCTCTGTGATTCCAGATGGTGGGAAGCCAATGTCATTTTGGGTTGGTAGTGGCGCAACTACTTCCACAGCAAGCAGCTCTGCAACTGTTACCAGTAGTGCGGCTTCATCCGCTAACTCTGCTGGTTCATCTGCAGCTTCTTCCGTTAGTTCTGCAGTTGCTTCTTCAAGTGCTAGTTCAACTTCTAAATCTAGTTCTGGGACCACTTCATACAGTAATAACACAACTACCGATGGTTCAAGTGTAAGTAAACATTCGATCAGTACCAAGAAGAAAGTTACGATTAACGTCATGAAACCAAAAGTTAATAGTAAGGTTTATTACTCTTCGAAGAAGGTTAAAAAAGTTAAGGTGATTGCTAAAAATGGAATTTATATCTACAATAGCTCAAATCACCGTGTAAAACACGTTAAGAGCGGCACGATTCTAGACGTTAGTTCCTTTAAGCAACAGGGAACTAAGACAATTACAATTGGCTTAGATGGAACTCACTTTACATCGAATAAGAGTTTTATTAAAGCAGTTAAGTAACATCAATACATTTAGTTATGATTAAATAACTAAATGTATTTTTTTTATCATTTTTAACGTTGATTTAGCAATGGTTATGAATAATTGATTGCATTCAGGTTAGAAAAGATTAAAAATAGATGTTGACAAGATTATATTATGTGTGTTTAAATGTACTCATCAAATAAAAGAGAGGAATTTTCTTATGACTAAAATAACTAATCACTTCGAATTTAGTTGCTGTTGCTTTGCTTGCTGCATGATTTAGCAACGTTTGTATTCTTGGATACAGGCGTTGCGTCGTCTGTATCTAAGTGAAGTTATTTTAGTGAACTCAGTTAGATGCAATAAGTTAAGTCTAACTGGGGTTTTGATTAGTTTACGGGCTAGTTGAAATTAATTTTAAGAAAATTCGCTTCTTTTTGTGGCCGAATTGAAACTTTAAAATATTCACCATCTTAAAAAAGACCAGTTAGACGATTTATCAGTCTAATTGGTCTTTTTTTTGAAATTTTTTGGAGGAAGGTTGATGTTTTATTTCTACTAGTGATTTAGATCAGCGATTAGTTGACATTCGTCATTACCTACATGCGCATCCAGAGGTATCTGATCATGAATTCAAAACAACTGATTATATTAAAAATATTTTAGAGCAACTTGATTATCGGATTGTTACTCCAAAAGGTTTAAATACTGGGGTGATTGCGGAAATCGGCCCACGTGATTCTAAAATTATCATTGGACTTAGGGCTGACATTGATGCCCTACCAATTCAAGAAACAACTGGATTATCATTTGCCTCTACTAATCAAGGCGTCATGCATGCCTGTGGCCATGACCTACACATGACTGGTTTACTAGGGGCTGCTTATTTATTCGCAGAACACCGCAATGATTTAAAGGTCAAACTAAGGTTGATCTTTCAACCCAGTGAAGAAATTCATACAGGGGCAAAGCAGGTGATTGATGCTGGTGGGATTGACGGGCTTTCAGCGATCATTGGTTTTCACAACAAACCCGACTTAAAAGCTGGTGAAGTTAGTATTTTAAAGGGTGGTCAAATGGCTGCCGTTGATCAGTTTAAAGTGACCTTCAAGGGGAAGGGAACCCACGCTGCGATGCCGCACTTAGGAAATGACCCAATCGTTGGCTTAGCAAGTACGATTACCGCCCTCCAGACGATTGTTAGCAGAAATGAAGATCCTAAAAACACATCCGTTTTATCAGTTACCCACGTTGCAGCTGGTAATACTTGGAACGTCTTACCAGAACAAGCTAGCTTTGAGGGGACTAATCGTAATTTTAATTTAGATGCTCAAAAATTAGCGAAGCAACGTTTCTATCAAGTCGTAAATGGTCAGGCAGCATCGTTTAACTTGGCTGTTGATATTCAATGGATCAATGGCCCCAAGGTGGTTTTGAATGATCCGAAGCTGACCGATGTCATCATTGATGAAACGAAGCGCCATGCTAATTTCGTTGAAGGGGATCCATCAAATGCTGGTGAAGATTTTTCTGATTATACCGACAAAGTGCCGAGTGTTTTCGCCTTTATCGGCAGTGAGGGGAATTCAGACTGGCACCATTCAGACTTAGTGATTAGTGACAAGGCGATTCAAACGGCCTATGAATGGTATTACTACGGCGCACTTAGATTACAGGATGAATTTATTAATCAATAGATTGGAGATTTAAACATGAGTGATAACAAACTAAAAGCAGAAGCAGCCAAAATTGAAGTATCTCAAGATTTACAAGCATGTCCAATTGATTTTTCGAAGTCGAAGGTAGCTAACCCGAGGGCCAACGAAAAACAAAAGGACTATGCGAATGCAGGTGATAAGTCGAACTTTAATGAACGGGCTAAGTTTGCGGCATATCAAGGTCCAGCATTTCAAAATAAATTTACAGACGGGACCCTACCAGTTGAACCAGGGCGCTATCGATTAATCTGGTCTCGCCACTGTCCATGGGCAAATCGGATTGCGATCGCCATTGATTATCTCGGCTTAGACCAGGTCATCTCAAAGGGCGTTGTTGATCCATTGAGACCAGCCGGGGTTGTCGGAGATTGGTTCTTTGATCTAGATGAGAATCACCAAGATCCAGTCCTTAAGATTCATTCACTAGGCGAAGCATACAAGAAAGCTGACCCCGATTATCAAAAACGCAATACCGTTCCAGCACTTGTTGATATTCAAACGGGCAAGGTCGTTAATAACGACTACAACAATCTAATCAAGGAATTGAGCGATGCCTGGAAGGATTACCAAACTAATCAAGACGTTGATTTATATCCTGATGATTTAAAAGAGGATATTGATAATTTGAGCGATATTATTTTGATGGACGTGAACTACGCCGTCAATGAAGCGGGTCACGGGCGCTCACAAGCTGATTATAAGAAGTGGTACGACCGCATTTTCAATCGATTAGATTGGTTAGAAGACCGCTTATCCAAGCAACGCTACTTACTCGGTGACAAGGTAACCCTAGTTGATATTAACCTGTTCGTAACGCTATCCAGATTCGACCTGGTGTTCTACCAAAAATACTACGTGAACAAGAAGCGGCTAGTTGATTATCCAAACCTCTGGAACTATGCCAAGGATCTTTATTCAATCCCCGCATTTGGGAACAACACCGACTTTGATTCAATGAGAAAACGGTTCTATGAAGTTGACCATACTCCACAAAGTGACCTGCCAAGAATCATTCCGCTCGGCCCCGATGATAGCATTTGGGAAGAAGCAAACGATCGAGCTGAGAAATTTGGCAACTAATAATACGAAACGGCTGGCAGAGTTAATCTTTAATACCCACCAGGAGGATTATTTACAGACGCTGCCGATTGCTCGGGAGTGTTTGATCGACTACATTAGCTGCTTGGTGAGTGCCAGTCAGCAACCAACGGTGACTCGGTTTGCGAAACGGTTAGCGTTGAAGGATGGGCAGGCACAACTAATTGGTCAATCCCTAACTACAACGCCTGAACGGGCCGCCTTGTTCAACGGCTTTGCCGCCCATTATCTTGATTTTGACGATGTCCAATCAAATTTAAGGGGCCATTCCAGCGTGGTCATCTTTTCAGCCTTGTTGAGTTTGAACGATGCAACGGTTACCATGAATGATTTTTTATTCGCATCCGTGGTCGGGGTCGAATTTGCCGCGCAACTAGGCGCGCAATTAAACCCAGCCTATAAGTTAATGGGCTACCACACGACTGCAACGCTCGGGGTGTTTGGGGCGGTTGTTGCGATTGCAAAGTTGCAAAAATTATCAGTGGCAGAGATCGTGAGCTTACTGTCATTTGCGGCGACCCAATCTGCAGGCCTAGGAATCGAAGCGGGGAGTGATACCAAACCACTACATGCTGGGTTAGCAGCCAGTGATGCCGTGCAAGCCGCTTTATTTTTAAAGGGTAGCTTAACCACGAACCAGGATGTTTTTAACAATGAAAACGGCTGGAACATCGTGGTTGCAAACCAACCACTCGATGTCGAGCGCATTACTGCTCAATGGTTCAACCCTCCGCAAATAATTGATCCTGGAATCTGGTTCAAGCTCCACCAATTCTGTTCAGCAGCGATGTCTGGTTATGATGCTGCAAAGTTGCTTTATCAACAGGGGACGCAGCTTGCTGACATTCAAAAAGTCATCTTTCATTTCGTGGCGGGGGGCGATAAGGTGTTACGTTACACCACGCCTGCTACTGGCCAAGCGGGGAAGTTTTCGATCGAATATATCTTTTGGCAAATTTTGAAAAATGGTGATGTTGATGATCAATTGTTCGATGATCAGGTGTCAACCAACTTATTTAAAACTGAAACGAAATCCCTGTTCGCAAGGCAAAACGACCTAGTTGCTCAATCCCCTGATGACCGGCCAATTGAATTGGAAGTCCATTTAAAAAATGGGCCCGTTAAAAGAATTGCGGTTAATACGCCTAAGGGGTCTCCCAAAAATCGCCTTTCAAATGCTCAAATCTTAGCCAAATTACAAAACGCAATTGCTAATAACGGGGTCGATTTAGATGTGCAACAACTACTCACGATTTTAAAAACTGGTAGCATCAAGGACTTGAATCACGTTTTAAGGGGGGTGTGAGTGATCACAACGATCAATCGGGAAATTAAAGCGACAGAGTTAGAACAACTGAATGATTTACTGCATTCTGCATATCAAGCTGATCAAGAATTAGGGATTCATTTTAAAGCAGCAACGATCACAATGGCAGAAATGAAAGAGCAAATGGCGACGATGAAAACGTTTGTGACGGTTGATGATGAAAAGATTATTGCAACGGTTTCGGTTCGCTTGCCATGGTCATTGAATAAAAGCCCATATTTAGTACCCCATCTAGGCTGGGTGGCCACTAATGGTGATTATTTACACCAGGGTTATTCGAAAAAGCTCATTCATTGGGTCGAAGAACACGTGATTAAATTACAGATGCATTCGCCCGCTGTTACATTAGGAACGGCAGTTGAACACCCATGGCTTGCTTCTTTTTATAACGGGATTGGCTATGAACCAATTGCTACACAACGTAAATACGCTGATCACTTAACGGTTTATATGGTGAAGATCCTAGATCAGACGATCCTTGAAAGAGCAGCCCAATTAAATAATTTGGGGTTAGCTACTCTGAACAAAGGAGAGTTGAAAGATGAATTTTGATTTTAAATATTTTATTGAAGTTTTTCCAACGTTAATTGAGTTTATTCCAATTACATTGCTGCTCGCATTGTTGTCGATGATTTTAGCAACGGTATTAGGTGGAGTGATCATGTTATTGAAATATTCTAAAAACCATCCTTTGAATTATGTTGCGAACGTCTATATTTCATTTTTTCGGGGGATGCCTAGCTTAGTACAGTTATTTATCATCTACTATGGATTACCGCAGATATTTCCCTTCTTTAGAGGGTTGCCAGCATTCATTGCCGTGATTATTGGGCTGGGCTTCAAGCAATCGGCCTACCTGGCAGAAATTTTTCGGGCAGCAATCGATTCAGTCGATCGTGGTCAGATCGAAGCCGCAAAAACGCTGAACATCAAGCCTGCGAAGTTGTTTAGATACGTCGTCTTTCCCCAGGCATTCGTGAACGCATTGCCATCAACGGGGAACAGTTTTATCAGCTTGATAAAGGAAACATCGTTAGCCTTTTCGCTAGGGATTACCGAAATGTTTTCCGAAGGGAAGCTATTAGCTGGAGCTTCATTTAAGTATTTTGAAACATACTTAGCGGTTGGGATTTTATATTGGATTTTAATTATTATCTATACATTTTTACAGAACATCATTGAAAAACACATTTCAATTCCATACCAGAGTTAATCTAGCGGAGGTGAATTTAAGCTTATGAATGCAATTAATACGAAGGACTTATCGGTTGTGATCAACGGCACGCCGATCTTAAAAGATATTAACCTCCAGATTGAAAAGGGGAAGGTCACAGCAATCATTGGGCCCAGTGGAGCAGGGAAAACCACGCTTCTGAGGACTTTTAATTACTTACAACCATTCGCTAGTGGATCGATTACGGTGAATGATGTGGAGCTGACCCCTAAAACAGCCACGAAAAAATTAATTTATGAATATCGGTTGCAATCAGCAATGGTGTTTCAACGCTTTAACTTATTTAGGAACATGACGGCGGTAGAGAACGTAATGGCCCCAGAATTGTTAAATAATAAACTGAAATGGGACGCTGCACATACTAAGGCCCAGCAGTTATTGACCGAGATGGGGTTAGCCAACGTTGCTAACAACTATCCGGTGAGTTTATCAGGTGGTCAGCAACAACGGGTCGCAATCGCCCGCGCCATCGCTTCGCAACCATCGATCATCCTCTTTGATGAACCTACTTCCGCACTCGATCCAGAAATGTCCAAAGAAGTACTCAATATTATTTCCAAGCTCGCTCAACAATCCATCACAATGGTGATCGTGACGCATGAAATTGAGTTTGCCAGAGAGGTTAGCGACAGTACCGTCTTTTTAGAAGATGGCGCAGTTAAGTACCATGGATCAACTGATGAATTATTTTCTGAACATGGTCCAGACAGAATTAAGAATTTTACGAAAGAAATGCATTTTAAAAAAGTAGAGGAGTTGTCTTAATATGAAGAAAACTGGAAATCGTGGAATTATCATTAGCGCAATCGTAGCTGTATTAGTAGTAATTGCTGGGGGGTTCTTTTATTTCAACCAAACTAGCAACGGTTCCAAAAATAGTGAGAATGTAATTAAAGCGGGGGTAACGGGCACTAGTTATCCCAATACTTATAAGGCCAATGGCAAATTAACTGGTTTTGATGTCGATGTCTTAAACGATGCGGCTAAAAGAGCTGGTTATAAGGTTAAATGGGTGACTGGTGAATTCGATGGGCTCTTAGGTCAAGTTGACAATGGTCAATTAGACACGGTGGCCAATGACATCGCCGTAACTCCAGAACGGGCCAAGAAGTACAAGTTTACTGACGTTTACAATAAGGAAGAAACCGCAGTTGCCGTTGATAAGAAGTCAAGTTTGAATAACATTGATCAATTATCAGGTAAAACCGTTTCAGGAGCCTCAGCATCCAATAACTCGCAAAACCTAAAGAACTACAATAATAAGATCAAGTTTAAGATGTTTGATGCCCGTGATTTAACTTACGAAGCACTATTGGCAGGACACGTTGATGGGGTGGTTAATACCAGAAATAACCTCTCTGCTATCATCAAACAAAAGCATTATGCATGGAAGATCCTAAAGGGAAGTGCTGCAACCGTCAACGTAGCATTACCATTTGCTAAGAACAATACTGGTAAGATTGCTAAATTGAACAAGGCAATTGCTGAAATGAAGAAGGATGGGACCCTTACTAAGTTAGCTGAAAAATACTTTGGCTATAATGCGGTTCAGGGCATCAAGTAATTATGTACAAAAAAAGCGCTGGTGGAAAATCACCAGCGCTTTTTTTAGTTTTTATTTGTCAAGAATTTGACAGAATTCAATTGTTTCGTGGTTAGGTCCTAAGATGTTAAAGAACCGAATACCATGATCCCAGAATGAAGGGATGGATTGAATTTCATCGTTGACCATGTCAAAGCCTTCAGCCTTAGCAGCTTCGAAAGCCTTGTCAACGTCAGTACAGTTCATTGAGAAATGGTTGATAGCACCGTTCTTCATAGTAACGGGGTCACCTTCCCAAGTTTCAATGGTAAGGTTGTTGTATTTCATGAAAGCACAACGGTTTTCGCCATTGTGGAATAAACCTGCTTGTTCAAAGCCAAGCTTTTCGTAAAAAGCAATGGTCTTGTCTAAGTCTTTTGAAGGAATTCCAACGTGTTGGAGTCCAGTAAAGTAATCTTGTAAAGCCATCTTATTTTCCTCCGTAGAAATTAATTATTTCAAGCTTCCGTCAAGTTCAACAACTGACTTACCAGGACGCTTGTCAGAACCATCAAGCTTACCAACAACTTCGTCAAGCTTAAGAACGTTCTTGATAAGTGGTTCAACATCAATCTTGCCACTTGCCATTAATGCAAGGGAGTCATCGAATGAGTATGGGTTAATGAATGAACCCTTGATGTCTAATTCCTTTTGGAATACTTCGTAAGTGTTAACAGTGAATGTTTGATCTGGACGACCAACACCAAACATAAGGATTTGACCACCCTTACCTGCAACTTCGATTGCCTTTTCTTGAGTTTCTGGACGACCAACGGCTTCGATAACGATGTCGTATTCTTCGTTAATGTCACCAGATTCAGTGTTGATTACGTGATCAGCACCAGTAAGCTTTTGTTCTTCGGCTAACTTGTCATCGTGACGACCAGTTAAGTCAACGTGTTGAACACCGTATGCCTTTAATAATTCAACGAATAGAAGACCCATGTAACCATCACCCATAACAAGAGCCTTGTAATGTGGTTGTAAGCTAAGACGACGGATACCGTGAACCCCACATGAAACTGGTTCAGTTGAACAAGCAGCCTTTAATGAAAGGTTGGCTGGAACGTGGTATACAACTGATTCAGGAGCAGTGAAGTATTCTTCCAAACCACCATCACGAGTAACACCAACAGCTGAAAGGTCTTCAGCTAATTGTGGACGGTCAACACGGAAGTACTTGTCCTTAGGGTAGTAGATGTTAGGGTCAACTGCAACACGATCACCCTTCTTGAATTGGGTAACGTTAGCACCAACAGCTTCAACAACACCTGAGTTTTCGTGACCTAAAACGATTGGAGGAACAGCGTCTGCTGAACCTGGAAGACCGTTGTAAAGTGCGTCGTCGGTACCACAGATACCAGCGTAAGCAGTCTTAACTAAGACTTCGTCAGGCTTTGGAGTTGGAGTATCTAAATCTTGGATTTCCATTTGTTTAGTACCAGTTAATACTAATGCTTTCATGTGTAAATATCCCCTTTAAATAATATAAATTTTTTAACCAGATCGGATGACCCAGCTTCAATAACTATTTTATATGAAATAACCATTTGTTTCCAAACATTTAGCGTTTAGCACCAATTGATTACACCTATAATACTAATGATTATTGATAAATAATCAACTGCCATTTTATCTAAATATAAAGATAATTGGATTTATAAATGAATAAAGTCACATTGTTACAACATGATGTAAGCAAAGTTAAATGTTGATTTAATGCTAATGATAGTTAACAGTTTCACAAACTTTTTAGCTTAAATCATGTCTTTTTATATATTTATTCATATTTAAACCGATTGCATGAATAAAAAATTAATTGGTATAATTTTTAAATATTTTGTGAATTTATTAACTAAAGTATAAGATATCTTAATTGTGATACGATAAGGGGATAATAAGGGGGCAATTTAAATTGCGGAAAGTTATTTATATTATCTTTTTTGGTTTCTTTGGCGGGGCACTTCGCGAATGGTTAACGCTTTTATCTGGAAACGATCACTTTGCAATGATTATTGCGATTAATTTATTAGGGACTTTCTTACTAGCCTTTCTGGTTAGCATTTTGCCATTGTTATTCAAAATCTCAAGTGAACTCCTTAGTGGGATTAGCGTTGGCTTTATTGGTAGTTTTACCACTTTTTCAACGTTTACGGTTGATTTTGTAAAGCTGTTCAAAACTTCACTAATTAATTCTTTTTGGTATCTTTCAATTAGTTTAGTCTTTGGATATATATTCGCATTAGTTGGAATCAAATTAGCGAACTACTTAATTGCAAAGGCGGGTGCAAAATAATGTTATCTAAAATTATAATTGTCGGACTCGCTGCTGCGTTCGGTGCGGTGATTCGTTATGCGATGATCGAATTGATTGGAAACAAAATGGGGTGGCAGGAATTTCCACTCGCTACCGTGGTAATCAACGTGTCAGGGTCGTTTCTCCTGGGTTTGTTAGCTGGGCAACTTGCTGATAGTTCAATGGCTTATCTAATCGGCAGTGGGATTTTAGGTGGGTATACCACGTTTTCCACGTTTATGAATGAAACGGTAAGGCTTCAGATTAAGCGTCCGACATGGGCTGGCTTATATTTCATTTCAACCACGTTGTTAGGAATTTTAGCAGCATTTGTTGGCATGGCGATTTAAAAATCGATTAGACCACATCGATAATTATTATTTTTCTCCAAAGTAAAGACCCCGATATGCTGAACATTTCCTGTTCAACCGATCGGGGTCGTTTGTTTATTATTGCCAAAACCTAATCATACAGCCTAAGCTCATTTCTCCTCTTTCATTAATGTTTCCGCAATTATATCGACTTAAAGAGGGGGTATCGAAACTTGTTGAATTGTAGAGATAACCCTTTAACTTGTTTCTTTCGTATATGTTGTAACCCACGATTTCGCCAGTCTGTTTTACGACAATATAGCCGCCGTTAGCTTGATCCAAACCGTCCCATTTGGTATTGGGCACCATTCCTAATGCAATGCTAATCAAAAGTTCTTTAACCTTGTATTCTATTAAATCGTGATTTTTATGAAAATTATCACAATAATAATCTACAACCTTAGAGATCTTTTTGCCGCGTACAAAATAAGAACAATAAAATAAATCAGCTAAAATGCTAGGCATTTCCGAATCTATCATTTTTAAATTAAATTCAAAGGTGTTTGAGTTTAGATTATTAAATGTTAAATTGATATTTTTACTTTTTAATCGATTTATTTTGTCTAATATAGTTCCTTTGGCGTTGAGAGCGTCCAATTCGGTGGGAGTTAAATTATTAGTTAGCTCCTTAGAAGGTTTGTAATTAATAATCGTTTGTTGTGATGCGTTTAAAAGGGTGGGGCGGCTACCTAAATAAGATTTAATACTAAAACCGATTGTTGGTTCTGTATTTGTGAATGGATCGTGTATTTTAATATCGATATCACTTTTTAACTTGCTCTTTGCTTTTAAACTATCTAGCTTTACTGATTTAAGAAAGTCTTCAACGGCTGGAACTTCGAAATTTCCCTTTTTGCTTAATAATTTGTCTAATAAAAAATTCGAATAATGTAAGAATTGATTTTTGTTAACTGAAAATGAAGGCTTGTCTTTTTCTTGAATGTGAATTTCTGGATCTTGGCTGGTTATTTCATAAATAACATCTGGTTTAATAATTGCCTTGATTGTGAAAAATTGGTTAGGAATAGAATTTAAGTTATTATCGGCTATGTTTAAAGTTCCGTTTGAGGATAACAACCTAAGGAAAACATAGGATTCAGACCATTCTCCAATATTGAATTTTTTATAGTTTGGCATTACTAATCATGGCTTTCTATATTAGATTTAACTGGATAGTAGCATGGTTTCCCTTGACGTCTATTTTTTTGTTTCGCAAAACATCTTTTATGTTTTTGGAAACTGCTTTGATCATTGGGATTGAAACACTGTTTCCCATTTGTCTGTACATTTGGGTTCTTGAAACTGGAATTATGAAATTATCTGGAAAACCTTGTAACCTCTTACATTCTAGTTCTGAAAGTAACCTTATTCCAGTTTCACCACCCTTTACAAACGTCCCCGTTAATCGTTGTATTTTGTGATAGCTAGCGTTTAAAGTTTTTGCGTATTTTTTAGTGTTTTTATCTACGACAAATGGATGCCCGTCATCCTTTTTGAATAAGTAGTTTTTTTGCAAATTTTTAGAAATAGAATATCCAGTGGGATTATCTTCTAATATTTCCCCAACGTAAGTGTTTTGATCATTACTATCTGGGAAGTAAAAATTAGAGCTATCGATGTCTTTTCTGAAACCGACAATTATTACTCTTTTTCTGGATTGGGGAGATCCATAATCGGTTGCTTGTAAGACCTTGTGGTAGACGTTATATCCACTATCTACTAGTGATTGCCTAATTATCTCGAATGCTTGCCCCTCTTGGATCGTTAATAAGCCGGGAACGTTTTCTAAAAGAAATGCCTTGGGTTTGTGGTGCTTAATAATTCTTAGGACATCAAAAAATAATGTGCCTTGCGTTTTGTGCTTAAACCCTTCTCTTTTACCGATACTGCTGAATGGCTGACAAGGAAAGCCGGCTAATAATACATCAAAATTTGGGATATCCTCAGCTTTGATTTTAGTAATATCACCGAATGGTTTTTCTTTAAAATTGGCCTCGTAAGTTTGCACTGCAAATTTATCCCATTCGCTTGAAAAAACACACTGAGTTTGTTTATCGTTTTCACTAAATCCTAATCTAATTCCACCGATTCCAGCAAAAAGGTCGATATACCTTATTTTTTGGTCATGACGGTCTTCGATATCATCATTGTTTGCTACTTTCTGATCTTGGTTTGTGTATTTATTTAAAATGTAATTTACCTTTTCAGAGAATGTTTTAATGCCATTTATGTTAGTGCCATTAATTTCTTGGTAAATTAGATCGCTTAAATAAACAGTATGGGGTTTTTTACTATTAATGTCTTTTTTAGCCATAGGGCATCCCTCCTGCGAGATTATAAAAGCCATTATATCAGCAATGTTGAAAGATTACAAACCACCAACGGCTAAAAAAGTTCCGTATGAATATTGATTCAAATTGGAAGGGCAGTTCACCACTTATTTTTGTTTCCGTTTGTGTCTTTCAATAATACTTTCACCGATTTGAATCAAAACGGCAGATACTAAGCCTTGAATGGCATATTTGCCCATTTCAAAAATATAAAAATGAATGTCGTAAGTGTGATTGACGATCAAATCGAAACATCCCCGCATTACAAAAATGATTAGGCAGGCAATCAGCATTAAAATTAGCCAGAGAAAGGCGACTCCCTTGATAAAATTCATGTTGTTCCCTCCAATATTAATATGCATGACAATTCTTATCCTGGTTATTTTAAAATTAGCATGCTTAAAAAAATACTCCGTTCCCGATCTAATCGTTCAATCCCTAAGATTGAAATCGATTTTAAATTCTGTATAATAGAACGAGTTGATTAAAATAACTATATATAGATATAGATAGTTATTTTAATACTATATATTGTGCTAGGAGCTTTTCAAATGAATTATTTTAAGTGGCTATGGAGCCAATTACTAGGTTGGAACGTCCAATCATACATCCTACTGTTCTTTGGGTTGGGGTTTAACTTAGCGTTAACGCTCAGCAGTCCGATTACTACGATTAGTATCGTAACGTTCATTGCTGGGGCACTCGGGTTAACCTGCGTGCTAGCGATTAACAACGCCAAACCGATCAATGGATGGTTGGGATTGATCAGTGCGATCTTACTAATTGCGGTTGCGTTTAGCGCCAAGAACTACATGGAAATTGTGATGCAGCTCAGCTACATCGTATTGTTAGATGTGCCAGTCCTGTTAATGCCGAGCTGGAATCAAGATGCTGAAAACAGGATTTCTGGTCTGCGGGGCGAAACTACTGCTCAGACTTGCAAGAACTGGTTTCCATACGTAATTGGCTTTGTTATTGTCGTGTTGATCATGCACACGTTATTGACCAGTTTAACTGATAGTCCACGGCCATTGATCGACTCGATTTCAGCAACGACTGGAATCATGGGTGCGATCCTAACCACGTTGAAGAAACGCGAAACCTACTATTTCTGGTTGGCACAAGGGGTGCTATCAGTGATTCTGTGGGGAATTACCGCAGCACAGGGGAGTGCTTCACCAGTCCTATTCGTAACCTACATGCTCTACATCGGTAATGATATCTTGGCGTTTACCAAGAGTCCATGGTTTGCCAAGCGTTTAGCAACTAAGTAATCACTTAATTTGAAAGGGGCAGATTATGACAATGATCGTATTAGCAGGAACCATCGGTGCGGGCAAGTCATCGTTGACCGAACGGCTGTCCAAACACCTGGGCACCAAGGCGTTTTATGAACCAGTTGGCGACAATCCTGTGTTGCCACTGTTCTATCAGGATAAGCAAAAGTACGGCTTTTTGCTGCAAATTTATTTTTTGAACAAACGCTTTGAGATGATTAAAAAGGCGCAACAAGATGATAATAACGTCTTGGACCGCTCGATTTACGAAGATGCGTTGTTCACCGACTTGAATCATAAGTTGGGCAACATCAATGACACTGAAGCCGCTGTTTACCATGACTTGTTGGACAACATGATGGAAGAATTGCCATACGCAGCCAAAAAGAAGCGGCCCGATATGCTGGTCTACATTGAAGTCAGTCTGGAAACCCAGTTAAAGCGGATTCACCAACGGGGGCGGGACTTTGAACAGTCTGATGACCTGTTGGAATACTACCGCGAACTGCGGGTGGCTTATCAGCAGTGGTTTGAGAACTACGACATTAGTCCGAAGTTAAAGATCAATGGTGACAAGTACGACTTTGTGAATAATCCTGATGATTTAACTGCGGTGTTGACACAAATTGATGCTAAATTAAAACATTAAAAATAGATTGGCACTCATTTTTGAGGACCAATCTATTTTTAGTTATTGCTTATTTTGCTAACCCATCGTGGATGTGATCTAGGTTCCACTTCATCATTGAGTAGTAGGTGTCACCATCGGTGCCTTCCTTCGCAAGTGAATCGGTGAAAATCTTGGAATAGATCTTGATGCCTGTTTCGGATGAGACCTTGTCCATTGATTTTGGTGAAACTGATGATTCAACGAAGAGGTGTTTTACATCGTACTTTCTGATGGCAGCTAGGACGCGGCGCATTTGTTCTGGGGTCCCTTGGGATTCGGTGTTGATTTCCCAAATGTAGACCGGCTTAACGTGGTAGGCCTTGGAGAAGTACTTGAACGCGCCTTCGGAAGTAACTAAGACCCGTTGTTTTGCGGGGATGTCTAAGAACTTAGCCTTAGCTTCTTGATTCAACTTGGATAGCTTAGCAATGTAAGCATCGGCATTCTTCTGGAAATAATCTGCATTTTGCGGATCCTTTTCCTTTAAGACCTTGGTAATGGTTTTAACATATTGAATCCCATTAGCTAGGTCCAACCAAGCGTGGGGGTCGACTTCGTTCTTGTTGGTGGTCAAATGCAGTGGGGTTACGCCTTCACTGGCTGCAAAGACCTGTTTGCCGAACTGCTTATGAGCGGTCTTGACTAACTTTTTGAACCAACCGTTCCCTCCGGTTTCTAAGTTCAGTCCGTTGTAGAAAACAACGTTGGCATTAGTGGTTTCTGCAATGTCTTCTGGGCGTGGTTCATATTCATGCGGATCGGTCCCACGCTTGACCATGCTGTAGACGTGAATGCGGTCCTTCCCAACGTTTTTGACCATGTCTTCTAAAATCGAATTGGTGGTAACGACGCTGAGTTCCTTTTTATCATTAGTGGAGTTTGCCGATTTGCTAGCACTGCGCTGGTTGATGAATAAAAAGATTCCACCAACTAGGACGATAACGGATGCCAGTGCGATTAAGATGCGCTTCATTTAAATTCCTCTTTTCTGGATGTTATTTTTTAAACGGATGAACCCTTGCTTAGGTGAGCAGACGAATGAAATTAAGAATAGGATTGCTGCCACGATTACGATTGCAGGACCAGATGCCCAGTTGAACGTGTAGCTGAGGTATAGTCCCACGATGGAAGCAACCGTCCCGAAAATTGCGGAGAAGACTAGCATCACGGACAAACGGTTCGTCCAGAAGAATGCAGTCGCAGCAGGGGTGATCAACATTGCAACGACTAGGATGATTCCGACGGTTTGCAGAGCTGATACCGTTACTAACGTTAATACTAACATCAAGGCGTAGTGAATTAGTTGCGTCTTCAGTCCGTAAGTTTTAGCGAACGTTTCGTCGAACGAAGTAATTAAGAGTTCCTTGTAGCCAATCACAACGAAGAGGAGCACGATTCCCAATACGATCGCAGTCGTGACCATGTCGGAATTGCTGACCGCTAGGATGTTCCCGAAGAGGATGTGGTGTAAGTTGGTCGAGCTTTCGGTCAGCGAAATTAGGATGAACCCGAGGGCGTAGAACGAACTGAACACGACTCCAATCGAGGTGTCGACTTTAATCTTACTGTGCGTCGAAACGAAACCAATTAAGAGGGCGGCTAAAACCCCGAAAAGCGATGCGCCGACTAATAGGTTGATGCCTAACATGTAGGCGACCGCAACCCCGGGGAGGATGGAGTGAGAAATCGCATCCCCCATCAATGACATTCCACGCAGGATGATGAAACTACCGATGATTCCGGACATGACCCCGACCATAATGGCGGTGAGCATGGCACTTTGTAAGAAGTCATACTTACCAAGCGCTTCGATAAATGCTGCGATTTTCATGATTGGGCCTCCTTTGAGTCGAATAAGACGGCGGAAAGGTCAGCACTAAATGCTTTCCCGATGTTTTCAGGTGTATAGACCTGCTCAGTAGGGCCGCTAGCAACGATGCCGTGGTTCATAATGATCAAATCGTCGAAGTAGTTGTGGACCTTATTTAAGTCGTGGTGAACCACTAGAATCGTCTTATTTTCGTCACGCCATTGTTTCAAGATGGCCATAATGGCGTTTTCACTTTGCAGGTCGATTCCAACGAACGGTTCATCTAAGATCACGATGTCGGCTTGCTGTAAAATGGCGCGGGCAACGAAGACCCGTTGAAGCTGCCCACCAGAAAGATTGCCGATTTGGCGGTTAGCAAATTCATTCATTTTTACTTGTTGTAACGAATCCATTGCAGCTGCTTTTTGCTTTTTACCAGGCATGTTGAACAACCCGAGGTGGGCGTAATTACCAGTCAATACGACGTCAAACACACTGATCGGGAAGGTCAAATCGATGTCCTTCCGTTGCTCTACATAGGCAATTTGTTTTTGAATCGCCTTGATCGGTTTGCCATCATAGTCACTGGTCCCTGATTGGGATCTAATCAAGCCGAGGACGGCCTTGATGAACGTTGATTTACCAGCTCCATTGGGGCCGATGATTCCAGTGATCTTACCGGAATCAATTTGAATTGATAGGTCCGAAAATACCGGCGTTTCGCCGTAGGAAACGGACAGGTTCCTAACATTAAGCATTCAATACACTCCTTTGTATTTGCTACAGGGGGGTAATTAGACATTATGAACATAGTTATATGTTAATAATCATATTTTTAGGATAACCTAATAAATATTACATGTTAGTAGTATACATACTTATATAACGATTAACAATCATCTTTAGAATTTATTAATGATTTATTTTAACTATTTGTATAAAAATAAATATTACTGATAGTATTAAAGTTAGGGAGAAGTCGCAACTAGCGTGTTAATTTAGGCAAAATAAAAACCACGAAGCGGAAATTTTCCGTTTCGTGGTTTTTTAAATTAACTATTCATTTAAGACCCAGAAGAAGATTAGGAAGACAACGCCCAATCCGTACATGATTGGGTTAACTTCCTTGCCACGCTTAGCAGCAAGCATGGTGATTGGGTAGATAACGAACCCAAGGGCGATCCCATCTGAAATACTGTAAGTCAGCGGCATCCCCAATGTAATCAAGAATGCTGGAGCAGCAATTTCAAAGTGTTCCCAATGGACGTTCTTAAGTGAGCGGGCCATTAAAATTCCGATGATGATCAATGCTGGGGCGGTAACTTGATCAGTGATCACTCCCAACAATGGTGAGAAGAACGTTCCTAAGATGAAGAGGATCCCGGTAACGATTACCGTAAATCCTGAACGGCCACCCACGGCAATTCCGGCGGATGATTCAACGAACGCACCCACTGGGGAAGTCCCGAGTAATGAACCAGCCACCATTCCAGTAGAATCAGCAAGCAATGCGCCCCCGATTCTCGGAATCTTGTTATTCTTGATGAAGCCAGCTTGTTCAGCGAGGCCAACTAACGTCCCGGCAGTATCGAAGAAACTAACCAATAAGAAGGTTAATACGACGATCCACAACTGGGCGGTGTTGATATCAGTGATGTGCTTGATCGATTGTAGAAAAATTGGTTTCAAGCTTGGCACTGCAGATACCCATTGACCAGGAAGCGGAATCAACTTAGTGATCATCCCTAGGGCTGCCGTAGCAACCATTCCAATAAAGATGGAAGCAGGAATCCGTGCTGACATTAAGACCAGCGTTAGGACCAATCCGAAGATGGTTAACCAGGTACTCCCAACGTGGAAGGACCCTAGTTCAACCAGGGTACTCTTGCTGGCGGTAACTATACCCCCTTGATTCAAACCAAGAAAGGCAATGAATAACCCGATCCCACCACTGATGGCGCTTTTCAGGTCGTTCGGGATCGCATCAATGATGATTTCACGAATCTTAAACAGGGTTAAGATCAAGAAAATCAATGATGCTAGGAATACCCCAGCTAAAGCTGTTTGCCAAGGAACCTTCATTCCGATACAAACAGAGTAGGCAAAGAATGCGTTCATCCCTAAACTAGTGGATAGTGCAATTGGATAGTTGGCGATTAGACCCATCAAGAAACATCCAATGGCAGTAGCAAGGGCGGTTGCGGTAAAGACAGCCCCCTTTTCCATGCCTGAAGCACTTAATACGTTTGGGTTTACGAATAAGATGTAAACCATTGAGACGAAGGTAGTCAGACCGGCAATTGTTTCGGTCTTGAAATTCGTACCTAATTCGTCAAAGTGAAAAAAGTTAGCTATTTTAGCTCCCATTATGAGGCCACTCCTTGTTAAATATTCGGTTTTCAATAAAATCACAAACTACATCTTAACACAATGTTAACTTTTGCGCAAATTCACGAACAATAACTATCTTTTAAGGCCTAAAAGGGGGAAATTACTTAAATGCGGCAAACGCATCGTCAATTGCTTGGTATTCTTCATCAGAGAGTTGAATTTCCATGGCCTTAGCATTTGCAGCCACTTGTGCTGGTTGCTTAGCACCTGGAATCACCACTGAAATATTAGGATTTTTGATGTACCAAGATAAAACGACTTGTGCGACCGTACTTTGACGTTGCTCAGCTAATGGTCTGATTTTATTAACCGCTGCGATGATTTTAGCAAATCGAGCTCCTTGAAAATTAGGATTATTGTGCCGAATATCATCTTCCGCAAAATTAACCGCCGCATTATCGTATTTACCAGTTAGCAGTCCCGAAGCTAATGGGAAGTAAGGAACGAATGCAATGTTATTTTTCTTTAGGTATGGGAATAGTTCTGATTCAGCCCCGCGTTCTACTAAACTATATTTGTCTTCAACGACATCAACGAAGCCGTCTTGATTAGCTTCTTTTAGTTGATCCATTGAAAAATTAGAAACACCAATCGCTTTGATCTTACCCTCGGTTTTAAGTTCATTTAGTGCTGCGACTGCTTCATTTTTAGGGGTGTGATCGTCTGGAAAATGAATATAGAAAATATCAATGTAATTGGTATGAAGCCGCTCTAAGCTTTCTTCAACTGCTTGTTTTAAAAATTTAGGATCGTTATTTACTTGAACGTTGCCACCGACCACATCTTGAGCACCCTTGGAGGCAATCGCAAAGCTACCACGGTCATAGTCCTTAATAACTTTGCCGATCAATTCTTCCGAATGCCCCATTCCATATGCAAATGCAGTGTCTAACAATTTAATTCCAGAATCAAGTGCGGTTTTGACAACTTCCATCCCAGTATTATCGTTTAAATTAGGGAATAAGTTGTTGCCGCCCACAGCATTGGTACCCAGGCCAAGGGGCGTGCTGAGAACCCCTGATTTACCAATTTGAACATTTCTTTCCTTCATAAATAATTCCTCCTAAAAAAATATTTCATACTAATAATATTATTATGATACCAATTAACGCAATTTAAAAACATTTTGCTATTTAAATCTGGTTAGCATATTAGGTATAATTAAATTAGTGAAATTAATGAGGAGGAATTGAATTGAAGACCGTTTTGGTATTAGGAAGTCAAAAGTCAATTGCCAAGTTAGCAGTTCAAGAATTAAAGCACATTGATGATGTGAAAGTGATTGAATTAGATGATCAAAAAGTGGATGTGACTTATGAAAAAATCTATTTACCATTTATCGAAAAAGTTGATATTATCATCTCGTTCCTAGGCCCACTAGATGTGGATATTGCGTTTGAAGGTCTATTTGATGCAATTCGTTCCAGTAATAGTCAAATTGATGATTTTGTAATGTTATCAACTGCGGGGATTGATAACGAAGTGCAAGGTAGTTTGAAGTATCCGGAGAAAGTTAGCGACGTAAGGCAATATCTGAATCAACAACGATATGCAATCAAGATAGTTGATGAGGAGGAAATTCCATACACCATTTTAAGGCCAGTGACGTTAGTTAACCAAGCGGATGGTGATTTACAGATTTATAATGAAGGGCAGCCAATGCCAGCAGGAATTGTTTCACGTGAAACAGTTGCAAAAATTGCTGTTTCAGCAGCAATTGACAATAAATATGTTAATCAGTCAATTGGACTGGTGCAAAATACTAAAGAGGTGTTTAAATAATGGATTTAACTCGTGAAAAGCTAGATCAAGTAAAAGAACAATTATCGAGAGCACAACAAGTTTCGCATTTTATTATTTTTGAAACCTTTGACCCAATGTTGAATGGAAATGTTCGATTGGTGATTGACCGCAATGGATACGAAAATATGAAACAGGCACGCAATAGTGAAACGCCAATGCGGATCCTTCGCGACTTTGTTCCTGTCACTGATGCACTGGCTCGCTGGGCGGTTGCTGAACATGATGCCGCTTCTGCCAGCATGAAGGGTGCTGAAAATATGGAAGAACTGGTTCAAACAATGGATGAATGTATTAATGAAGTCCTTGCTGAAAATAAATTGGCAACTAATTAGTCATTGGCAAATCGTCAATGACTTTTTACATAATTGAAGGGGAGAATGATAATGGCACTGCAATTTATTCTGGGAACTGCTGATATGGATCATGCTGCAAAATTAACCGATTGGCTATTACAAAAATTACAAAGTCAGCCTAATGACAGGTACTTCTATTTGGTTCCGAACCATATTAAATTTGAATCAGAAGTAAAGACATTGAAACGACTTAACCATAATCAAGATGATGTATACGCACAAACGAACGTTCAAATTTTTTCATTGACCCGATTGGCTTGGTATTTTTTAAGCCATGAGTCAGCTTATCAGATTCCTAGATTAAGCGCTGCAGGCGTTAACATGTTGATTTATCAAATCATCAATGATCATCAAGATGAATTAACCGTGTTCAGAGGAGAAAGTGGCCAACCTGGATTCATTAATAAGATTGCAAGCCAGATTTCAGAAATGGAAGCTGGCCAATTAAACGCTGATGATCTTGAAGCCCTTTATAATACGAATCGTGAATCGTTGAATCCCAACCTGCGGGATAAACTACATGATTTCGTTATTATTTATAAAGCATTTGAGTCGGCCACCATTGGTCAGTTTGTTCATCAAAATGACACGTTGAAGCTGCTATGTGAGTTTTTAGAGCGTAATGACTTATCAAATATGCACTTTTTGATCAGTGGTTTTTCCCAACTCACCGCCCAAGAACGTGAACTAGTGACGATCATGATGAAAAAATCAGCTGACGTTGTGATTGATTTAAATCTAGATCGTCCTGCAATTAATCTTCCAAGTGAACCTGACCTATTCCTTCAACCAGCTAAGCTGTACCATCATTTATATCAATTTGCCCGTGATAATAATATTCCAATCATGATGGATCAATCTGCAGATGTAATGCGTGTTAATAAAGAGTTATTTGATTTAAGCAATTATTGGATTCAAACCGGTGGCGTAGATGATGATCAAAAAAATCATCCAATTGATAGTGACAATATTCAGGTTGTTAAAGCTGATAATTTTTACTCAGAATTATCAGCAGTCGCAATTAAAATTAGGCAATTAGTGGCCAGTGGTAAATACTTATACCGCGATATTTTAGTTTTAACGAGGCATTTGGACAAGTACCAAAATATCATTGAACCCATTTTTAACATGCAGCAAATTCCATATTTTAACGATGTTCAAAAATCAATGGTCGACCATCCATTAGTCCAATTGATCGATGCGCTCTTTAGTGTGGATCCAGGTGATGGGCACCGAAATTACCGTTATGATGATATAATGCGCCTTTTAAAAACAGAATTATTAGTGCCACGCGAAGCCGATGGTCACTTTATGAATATTCAGGCCTTTAGGGATGATCTGGCCCTTACGGAAAATATTATTCTAAAGAATGGTTACGAGGGCTTTCGGTGGCTGCAAGATGCCGACTGGCACTACGTTTGGTTGAACGAAAGTGATTTTAAAACGAAGCAACTGCCTAATGAATTTATTGATAAAAAGATTAATCGAATTCGCAACTATGTAAAACAGACATTGCCCCCGTTCTTTAAAAAGATCAAACGAGCAAAGGATATTAAGAGTGCTGCTAAGGTGTTGTACCAATTTTTAGTTGATCAAGGCGTGGTCGAGCGCATGCAACAATGGCGAGCAGATTCGATCGCTGATGGCGATTTATCACAGGCAGCCCAGCCAGAGCAAGTTTGGCAGACGTTCTGTGATTTATTGGATGATTTTGTGACCGTTTTAGGGGATCGCAATGAGTTCAAGTTGCATGACTTTTTGGCACTCTTAAAGGCGGGGTTCGAAGGGGCTAATTATTCACAAATTCCTTCCACGTTGGACCAAGTAACGATTTCAGAAAGTGGAATCGTACAAATGCCAGACTATAAAGTAGTGTTCATGGTTGGTTCAACTGACGATGTGATGCCTGATCGGATTACAAATGATAATTTATTTAATGATAGTGATCGTGATGATTTAACAAAATACTTTTCGAGTAATCAATATATTCGTGATACTAGTGAAAACCAGATGGCAAACGATCCCTATCTGAACTACCTTGCATTCATGACGGGGAGCGAACGGTTGATCTTTTCATACTGTTTAGCAAATGATAGCGATAAAGAAACTGGGGTTCAGATTTCACCATATGTTGCTCTGATTAAAAAGCATTTTGAAATTAAAGAATCCCATTATGTTGGCACTCCAGTTGCTAATAGCGCAGAAATATTGCCGTACGTGGGGACAATGCGGACGACATTAAGTTATTTAGTTCAGGCTAGTTATGATCACAAGTATTATCAACGCCCGCTGTCATCGGAATGGTTATTGGTATATCATGACTTGATCAACGAGAACGAATCCTTTAAGGCATTGACCGAAAAACTATTAGGGGGCTTGGATTACAACAATACCCCAACTAAGTTGACCAATGAAATTATTACTGGACTGTATGGCAATGAAATTGAAACTTCAATCTCTCAATTAGAGAAATTCTACGCTAATCCGTATGAGTACTTCTTAAAATATGGTCTAAAGCTTCATGAACGGGAGGTATTTGAATTAACGCCGAACAGTGCAGGTGAATTTTACCACGCTTCATTAGATCTGCTGATGAAACGCATCCACGATGAGCATATTGATATTAAGGATCTTGATGAGCAGAACTTAAACCAATTCGTTAATGAGATTGCTGATCAAATACTGAACGATCCCAATAACTATCAATATGCCATTTTACAAAGCTCCTATCGAATGGGGTATTTAAAACAACAATTGATCAAGACTGTGGAACGAATGGCATTGACGATGCACTGGCAAAGTAAGTGGACGCCGATGCGCCCTCAAAAAACCGAAATTACGTTTGGCCGTGATGGCACGGCGAATGATTTAGCCCCGTTGACGTTCGATATTTCTAAGCGAATCTTGATTCTTGGAAGTCAAAAGGTGAGTGTGCGGGGCCGAATTGATCGAATCGATGCAATGGATGCTCCTGACAAACGTTATTTGGAACTCGTTGATTACAAGTCTGGAGATAAGGACTTTGAAATTGGGAAAGCTTATGATGGAACCGCCATGCAGTTGCTTACCTACTTGGATGTGATTAAAAAGAACTTGGCGCGCTTTACTGATGACCAAAAGGCTGAATTAGCAGGTGCACTATACTTCCACGTGTTTAACCCTAAATTGTCGCAAACTGATATTAATAAGACTAATTTTGAAACTGCTATTATGAAAAAGCAGAAGTATAAAGGCCTCTTAGTCAATGATGATGAGCTCCTGCATTTAATTGATAGTCAAATTCAAGGGGGCGGAAGCTCATTAATTTATCCGTTTGGAATCAATAAGGATAGTGGTTTAAGAAAGGGCAGTGATGTTATTTCTGCTGAAGATTTAGACTTGATTTTACAACATACCGAAAGGTTAATTGAAAACGCTGGGGTTAGGATTCTTAGTGGTGACGTTAGTTTAGCTCCGTTTAAGGATAAAAAGGGGACCGCACTGCAGTATTCACCATTCAAGTCGATCATGCAGTTCGACCCGTTGTTAACTGAAAATAACTATCGTAATGTTGAGGAATTAAGTATGGCTGATGTAATTAAGAAATTAAGGGAGGAACGAGAAAATGGAATACACTAAGTCCCAACATACAGCGGTTTATGATGACTTTGAAGGGAATGTATTAGTTTCTGCATCTGCTGGTTCTGGGAAGACGCGGGTCCTAGTTGATCGCGTCATCAATAAGTTAGTTAATTATGAAGAGATTGATAAAATGCTGATCGTTACGTTTACCCGTGCTGCTGCTAAGGAAATGAAGGATCGGATTTTAGTTGCTCTTCAAGAAACCATCCGCAGTACTGATGATCAAAAGTTGAAAAACCATCTTAATGTTCAAGTTCGCAAACTACCGGTTGCAGACATTAGTACGCTCGATTCATTTTGTCAAAAGATCGTCCAAAGTTATTACTACATCATTGACCTAGATCCCGACTTTCGAATTTTAATTGATCAAACGGAAACCGAAATGTTACGAGACTTAGTTTGGGATAATATCCGTGAAGACTATTATGCCAACGATAAGGACGGCAGCTTTGCACGGTTGACTGAAAACTTTTCTAATGACCGTTCAGACGATGGAATGACTAACTTAGTCTATAATCTTTACGAATATGCGAATGTTAATCGAGATCCGCGTGAGTGGTTGACCAATTTACCTAATTTTTATCATGTTGACGGGACGATTACTGAAAGCGACTTTTACCAAAATGATTTGAAACCAACTTTATTGGACCAGTTGAATCAAGTGCAAATTAATTTTCAAGCAGCGGTTGATTTTGCGAAGGATCAACAACTAGCAAAAGAGGCTGCTTTTGAAGAAAGTGAAGTCGCCTACATTGAACAATTAAAGGCGGATTTAGATACTGAATCTTGGAATCAATTAAGGGCTCAGTTCAATAGTAAGCTTGTTACATTTCCACATATTCGGGGGGCCAATGAAATAGAAAAGCAGGCCCATAAGCAGGTGATGAATTTACGTAACATTGCCAAAGATCAGTTGAAAAAAGTTGCGGATCGTTACTTTGCAAGCGACGAGCAGACAAATTTGGCGGTGATGAAGGCTTCGAATCAGTTAATTGAAAAATTAGTGGAAGTGGTGAAGCGCTTTAGTGATGCTTATCAAGAATTGAAGCACGGACGTCATTTGATGGAATTTATTGATATCGAACATGCTGCTCTTGATATTTTTAATCATCCCAATGGTAAGCAAAACGTACGTGCTACTTTGCAAGAACAATATCATGAAATTATGGTCGATGAGTACCAAGATAATAATCGGCTCCAAGATGCGATCTTAACTACGATTGCTACCCATGATCAATCTGGCAACACGCAAAATATGTTTATGGTGGGGGATGTCAAGCAATCGATTTATCGCTTTCGACTAGCTGCTCCGGAAATGTTTTTGGAACGGATGGATCGTTATCAATTGGACGATAATCCAGATCGGACCATCCTATTAAAGGAAAATTTCCGTTCAATGAAAAATGTGGATAACTTTGTGAACTTAATTTTTAATCAAATTATGAGTCGGGAAGTCGGCAAAATTGAATACCAGGGTGATAATAATTTAGTTGCGGGAGCTGGTTACTATCCCGAGCATTTAGAATCAAATGTTGAGATTTTGCTCTACCTCAATCAAGATGATCCTAGTTCTAATGACTCAGAACCATTGAACGAGCAGTTTCAAATTGAAGATGGAATCCATGGTCAAGTGGAACTAGTTGCCCAAAAAATCATTGAATTAAAGAATAATGGTCAACTAGTCTATGATCGAGGTGGAGATGCACAGGGAACGCGCCCAGTGAAGTTCTCAGACATTGCCTTGATTTCTGCGACAAAAAAGAACAACTTGGTGGTTTCAGATGTTTTCGCCCAACACAATATTCCAGTGACAATCAACAACACCCAGAGTTATTTTAAAACGACAGAGATTCAAATTATGATGTCATTGCTTACGATCATTGATAATCCATATCAGGATATTCCCTTGGTCGCAGTCCTGCGCTCACCAATCGTAGGGTTAAATGAAAATCAGCTTGCGTATCTGAGGATTAACTCCAAAACTGGTGACTATTATAATGCCGTGACTAGTTTTGTGCGGAATTATCATAAACAATCGCCAACCGAGTTTGGTGATCAGGTATTTGAACGGGTCAATCGCTTCTTGGAACAGTTAGTTAAATTCAGAAATATTGCTCAACAAAAGGAACTAGTGCCATTGATCTGGAGTATTTATGAAGAAACAGGGTTCTTAGATTATATTGGTGGGATGCCAGCTGGAAAACAAAGACAAGCTAATCTTCACGCCCTCTACGATCGAGCAGCCCAATATGAGAAGAGTAGTTTTAAGGGGCTCTTCCAATTCGTGCGCTTTATTGAACGGATGCGCGATGGTAATAATGACCTTGCTGAGCCCGCTGCCAATCCAGATGATAATACGGTTCAAGTAACGACGATTCACGGAAGTAAGGGGCTGGAATACCCAATCGTATTTTTGATCGATGCTAATCACCAGTTCAATATGCAAGACTCCAGGGGTGAATATGTATTGGATGATGATTTGGGACTAGGGATTACCTATTTTAATGCCGATAATCGTGAAAAAATTTCCACCCTCCAAAGGCAAGTGGTACAAAGCCAAATTGATAATGATACGCTGGATGAAGAGATGCGGAAACTATACGTTGCATTGACGAGAACGGAACAGCAGCTATTTATTGTGGGTGCTTTGAAGCCGCAAAAAAAGGATGCTGATATCTTAGAGGAGTGGTCGCATAAGGCGGCGCAAAGCGATCAACTACTATTGCGCCCAGCCTTGAGAAGCAGTGCAAAAACCTATTTAGATTGGATTTTGCCTGCTGTTGTGCGCCACCCCCATTTAAAAGTTTCATTTAATAATCGTGATACATTTGATGGGTTGAAAGATGATGATACTAATTTATCACTTCAGTTTATCCATCCATCTGATCTATATAAAAATGCCCCCGCTAAATTAGAAAATGATCGTCATGAATTCATTGAACAAATGAATCAAAAGGTTGCTAATGGGCTCGATGTTGATAATGCTGCACAAATTCGTTCCATTATGAATTATCAATACCCCAATCGCACAGCAACAACTACAACCGCTTATCAGGCGGTCTCAGAGATAAAGCAGGTTTTTGATGATCCTGATGCAATTCAAATGGGGGATTTCGAAGGATTAAGTGATGCTGATAAACAAACTAATCGTTATGTTGCCAGCAACTTTGCCCAGCCAGAATTTTTACAAACGGTTACTAAGCCCAAGCCTACTGAGATTGGGACGGCAACGCATTTGATCTTACAGCAAATAGATCTGAATGTGGCTCCAACAAAGGAATCACTAGATAAGTTGATCAAACGGTTAGTCGTTGATCGAGTAATTGCTGATCGGGTTGCAGACCAAATCAATCGGCAATCAATTTTGCAGTTCTTTGATAGTAAATTAGGGCAATTGATCCTAGAACATCCCAATCAGCTACACAGGGAAGCGCCGTTTTCTTTGATCATGTCTGCAAATAAGATTTTCGATGGATTTAATCCTGCTGCTGATGAAAAGATTTTAATTCATGGAATTATTGATGGTTATTTGGTGCTTGAAGATGGGGTAATTTTATTTGATTATAAGACTGATTATGTTGGGCAACGTAATCGGGATGCGCAGTTGAAACGAATCATTGATAAGTACCGCGGACAGGTTAATTTATATGGATTAGCATTATCTAAAATTTTAGGGCGCCCCGTTGAAAAAAGATTCTTGTATCTACTCTCAATCAATCAATTAGTTCCAATTCACGATTCATAAATCAGTTAGGAGGAATAACTTGTTATTTTATTTAATCTTATTAACGTTAACGTTCGTTTGTCCCGTAGTAGCGGTTTTGGTTTCAGCTGCATTGGGAATTAAGTATTGGCAATTTATGCGAGCCACTGGTCTCAATGCTCACAAAGTTGATTTTATTGGTAAGCATCGCCTTTGGAGCTTTATCGCCCAAATTGCCTGTTTGTTATGTTCGGGATTGATCATGGCCGTGGTCCCATTTACGAAACTAACTAAATTTTTGGCCTTAATGATATTTGTAATTGTAATTATTGGAACACTATCAAAAACGTTAATTGCAATTTATCGTGAACATCATCAAGTTGATATTCATGCTTTTGAATCTGATGATGATTTAGATGCCGATGTGGTGCGAATCTTTATTGAAAAACGGAGTATATTATTTAATGCATTTGCAATTACCTTGATGTTTGTCAACATTGGTTTAATTTTAAATTTACTTTAGCCATAAAAAGCGACCATAAATGGTCGCTTTTTTAATATGGTTTATTTAAGTGAAGTGATTGATTTAAGCGCATGGCAATGATCACTGCAATCACTGCTTTAATCACATCCCCCGGAACAAACAGAGCGTTCGCCGATAATGCAACCATGAATGGAATGTGAGATTGAATACTGAGCCAACTAACCGCAATTAGGTAGATGCATATAATACTAACTGACAGTGTTACTAATAATAGTTCGCTAAAATTAAGCGGCTTTTTTTTCCATTTACTAATTATCTGGATACCCAGTGATATTAAACAAGGCGTCAGTAGCCATGCTAATATATAACCCCCCGTTGGGCCTAGCACAACTGGCAGCCCACCTCTAAATCCAGATAGAATCGGCAGCCCCAGTGCTGCTAATAAAATAAAGATAGCAACTGCAATCGTTCCATTGCGGCCGCCTAATAGTAGTCCAGCTAAGATGATCGCAAAATTTTGCAAAACAATTGGAACTGGGATGATGCCAATCGGGATTCCTGGAATCATTCCTAAAACGATAATTAAAGCAATCATAATTGCAATCTGTGATAAATCCCTATTTTTCATGGGTTCCTCCATAATAGTTAACCTTTTTTATTTAACGGTTAACTATTATACATGAATTTACAAAAAAAGAAACCATATTCATTATGAATCGGTTTCTTTGTTAGTCGTAATCCTAACCTTGGTAACTTCTCCGGTCATGATTTGATGTTTTTTACCATCTGCGGTTTTTAAAATTAACGCCCCATTATCTGCGATATTATCAACGATCCCAACTAATGGTTGTTTTTTAGTGCTAATGGTGACTTGCTTGCCAATGACGACCGACAATTTACGGTAATCAGCCATTGCTTGTCCCGTTTGATAGGTGGGATAGCTCTTCAGGAATTGATTAATGATGTCAGCAGCGATTTTGTTTCGATCGATTAATTGGGTCCCAATCGATGCAACCGGTTGGTCGATTTCAGCGGGAAAATCAGTAGTCGCAAGGTTAATCCCAATTCCAACGATGATTACCGAAGGCTGCATTAATTCAATATCCATAATTGATTCGGTCATAATGCCGCCCACCTTGTGATTATTAACCCAAATATCATTGATCCATTTGAGTTGAAATGAAACATCTGGATAACTTTGTTTTAATGCTTTTACGATTGCTACTGCGGTCGTAGTAGTTAATAGTCCTGGATCGATTGTTGAGTCATGACCAACTGGAACGGCAATTGTCAGGTAGAGTCCTGAATTAGCTGGTGAATAAAATTGCCGTCCCCGTCGACCATAACCAGCTGTTTGTTGATTAGCGATGACTGCAAATGGCTGTTCGATGACGTTTTGGTTAACTAGTTCTTTTGCGTATTTATTAGTGGAGGGGAGTTGATTAAAAGCGTGGACCTGGACTGATTGTAAACAAAAATGTTCAATTGCTGTCGCACTTAATTTATCAGTGCCGATGTAACGATACCCCAGATTATGTTTACGCTCAATTTGATACCCAGTTTCCCTTAGCGCATTGATGTGCTTCCAAATCATCGTTCTACTAATGTTTAACTGCTCAGCTAGACTATTTCCTGATAACCATTTATTTTGATGATTTAAGAATATTTTTAACAATTCGTTATTTGGCACTGGAACCCCTCCCGCAATGTTTTTTATATTATAATCATATCATATGCAATTTATCAGTATAGGTATAAAACATAATTATGGTAAAATATAATTAAATTTATTTTTGATAAAGGAGCTTAAATTATGGATAAAAAATATTGGAATACAGAACGCTTAAATCGTTTGTATAAAGACTGGCCAAGTGAACGAATTGATGAGCTAAAGGCACAAATCGCAAAGTCACATTGGCGTTTAGGATATCACATTCAAACTGAAACTGGATTATTAAATGATCCGAACGGTTTTTCATACTTTAATGGTCAATGGCACATGTTCTTTCAAGCGTTTCCATTTGGTGGAATTCATGGGTTAAAGAGCTGGACGCATATGGTGTCTGATGATTTAGTACACTGGAAGAACACTGATAAACCAATGGTCCCTGATACTAAGTATGATCGGCATGGTTGTTATTCAGGTTCTGCGATTCCAGTCGGAGACAAGTTATTCTTAATGTACACTGGAAACGTCTGGGAAAAGATGAATGAAGTTCGTCATCCATATCAAGATGGGGCTTGGATGGACAAGGATAATAATATTGAAAAATTAGCAAAGCCCTTAATTGCCAACCCACCAAAGGGCGTCACTGGACACTTCAGAGATCCACAAGTAATTAAGCATGATGATTATTACTATGCATTTATCGGTGCGCAAACCACTGATGAAAATGGAGAAGTGGTTGTATATCGTTCTGCTAACGTTGATCGTGATTGGGAATTCTATAGCAAACTAGATATTGGGAATGATAACTTGGGATATATGGCAGAATGTCCAAACTTATTGTTCGTCGATGGGCATCCAGTACTGACTTTTTGTCCACAGGGAGCTGATAAGAGCTCATTTAAGTACGATAATGTTCATCCAAATGCTTATATTGTTGCCGATGATATTAATTGGGAAACGATGAAATTAATTAATCCATCTAAGATGCGTCAATTAGATGATGGTTTTGATTTTTATGCTGCCCAAGGGATTAATGCTCCCGATGGACGGACTTTGATCTGTGGATGGCTAGGGCTCCCAGATACTACCTATCCTTCCGATGACGAAGGTTGGGAAGGTGGTTTATCCATGATTCGTGAATTAAGTGTGAAAGATGGTCACTTGATTCAAAAACCAGTTCATGAAATGAAGTCATTAGCATTGGGCTCCGAGGATACGTTTAATGGGATGGAAGTTAGAAAGCAAAGTTTGATCAACTTCAAAGTAAATCCAGAATCTGATAACCAAGTTGCAATTACTGCTGGCAATACACACTTGGTAATTGATATCGATAACGAATGTCAGAAGTTGACCCTTCATCGTAAGGATGTTGAAAACGATGGTCAAGATGAAACAAGAAGCATTCGCTTTAACAATGATAAGGTTGAAAATTGTTCACTATACCTTGATAATACGGTATTTGAATTGTTTATTAATGATGGCTATAAGACCATGACTGGATTCTTCTTCCACGAAGGAAATCATTTGAACTTAAATTGGACAGAAGTTGAAGATATTAATGTCACTAAGTTAGATAACATTAATATTAACGGTTCTGAAAATAAATAAACCTAAATAATAAGCACCTGCTAGTCCGAATCAATGATGATGATTAGTAAGTGCTTATTGATTTATTGATTGAATCAATTATAAAATAATGGTAAAAGAAGGTGTTTAAATGCCAAAACGATTTTTATTATTCCCGCTGCTATTGATCCTAATGCTAAGTGGGTGTAGCAGTAATAACAATCAACATGCTAGTTCTAATTCGGTCAGTGCTTATAGCTATCACCAAAAGAAATTAAGTACCGCTAAATCGACCGTTAAACAAACGCAGATTAATTGGCGGAAACCATCCGAAAATAAACCATATCCAAACATGCAATTAAGTCGTCACAATTGGATCAAAGTATCGATTAAGCAACAACGGGTCTTTATTATGAGTGCTACTAATAAAGTCTTGTATACCATGAATGCTTCAACGGGGGCCAATAATTCAACGCCGCGTGGAACCTACTATATTCAAGCTGAGCGGGGGAACTTCTTTTATAATCAGGAATCTAAAGAAGGTGCGCGTTATTGGACTTCATGGAAGGACCATGGGATTTATCTATTCCATACCGTTCCAACGAACGCAAACGGTCAATATATTAAGTCTGAAGCTGAAGAATTAGGCAAAACCGCTAATTCACACGGCTGCATTCGGTTATCGATTCCAGATGCAAAGTGGATTAACCAAAACGTTCCAATGGGAACCAAAGTGGTAATTAAATAAATTAAAAAAGCAGACCCGCGGGCCTGCTTTTTGATTATGATAATCGAATGACCGTTACTAATACATAAATCATAACTAGTTCTACGACCATTAGCGGAGTGGTGAACTTCGTAAATAGCTTTTTGCGTCGGTAAATGAGATAGGCCAGTAAGGATAATACGACGATTACTCCGATGATGTACATAATCATTAACTTAATTTGAACATCAAAGTCTGATTTAATCATCGTTTTCCTGATCCTCCTTTGGCATTTGCATAAATTCTTGGGTTTCTACGTTTCTTAGTTTTTCAATGTGTTCATAAAGAACCCCGAACCGTAATCCCTGCTTAGAGAAAATCATCCGATCGGAATTGAGCCGCCAGATCAATGACATTGCAGGAGCAAGTCCACCCACAATAATGTCAGCTCGTTCCTTGGATAGCCCTGGGATGTTCTTACGTTCTTCAAGGGTCGAGTCAACTAGCTTTAAGAAAATTTCCTTTACTTCCTTAGCACTTAAGTGGAAGCCGTGGATGTCATCCCAGTGTCTTCTATCAGGATCATTCCGTCGCTTAATTTTAGCAAGGGTCCGATTAGAACCACCGAGCCCAATGATTGGAAGGTTAGTGCCACGGTAAAGCCACCAGATATCATTATAAATATCATTGAGTTGGTCAAAAACGCGGTACATTTGTGCAGCGGAGACCTTATCTGGATTGACATCTTCTTCAGAAAGGGTGACCGAACCTACTGGTAAACTGATCAGGTTAACGATTCGCTTATTTTGGACCAGGATTAGTTCGGTACTGGCGCCACCGGTATCCATAATGATGCCGTTGACGATGGGTAAGGAATTGATGACCCCAAGGTAATCGTAATAAGCCTCTTCTGTTCCAGCGATGACTTCTAACGTAATTCCAGTTTTATCCTTAACTTCCTTTAAAAAATCGGCCTGGTTAGCTGCCATTCTAGTAGCGGCGGTGGCCACGGCCCGAATCTTTAAATTAGGGAAGTCTTTGAAACAATCCTTAAAAGCCTTAAGAGCGGTAATCGTTCTATCAATTGCAGGTTGTTTTAACGTGCGTTCTTCACCCATGTTCTCGGAAAGGCGAACGGCTTCTTTTCTTTCAATGACGTTTTCAAATGTGCCATCATCTTTAATCTTGGTAACGGCTAATCTAGCTGAGTTTGAACCTAAATCAATTACTGCGAAATATTCCATTAACTAAAGCTTCCTTCCATTATGGTTACGAATTGGCATGAATCTAGTGTTTTTCCGTTTAGCAGGTTTTTTAAAGTCATGATCGAACAATGAATCAGCAATCTTTTTACGATTTTCGATTAAGAATGACTGTGCGTTTAATGGTTCTTGATCGTCTGCTTTCGCATGTGGCCAAGTATCATCTGGTTGTAGCACCCGCGTTTTAACGTTGTCATTCCAAAGGATATCATAAATTCTGATAATATGTTCACGGATATCATCCTGCAGAATTGGGAATAATAATTCCACTCTTCGGCTGAGGTTTCGCTTCATTAAATCAGCACTAGAGAGGAATACCTTTTCTTCACCATCAGCGTAGAAATAATAAATTCGGCTGTGTTCAAGTAATTGGCCAACTAGTGAATGGACGGTGATATTATCACTAACTCCCTTGATTCCAACCCGTAAGTTACAGATTCCTCTAACGATTAAGTTAATTTTGACTCCAGCAGCACTGGCTTCATATAACTTTTTAATGATAATTGTATCAGAAAGTGAATTCATCTTCATTTGAATGAAACCCTTCTTACCAGCCTTCACGTTTTCAATTTCATCATCGATACGTTCCATTAGGTAATTTCTGATTCCGTTAGGGGAGATGGTCAGTTTATGGAAGTAAGGGGGTTCTGAAAATCCTGATAACATGTTAAAGATGTTAGTAGCATCAATTCCCATTTCCTGGTTATCGGTAAAGATTCCCATATCGGTATATAGCTTAGCGGTAACATCATTGTAATTACCAGTTCCCATGTGCATGTAACGCTTGATTCCATCCTCTTCTTTTCTAACGATCAAGGTTAATTTACTGTGCACCTTTAAACCAACTAGTCCGTAGATAACGTGACAACCAGCCCGTTCTAGTTCATCTGCCCAATGAAGGTTGTTAGCTTCATCAAATCGAGCCTTTAGTTCCACCAATGCGGTAACTTGTTTACCATTTTGTGCAGCCCGCTTTAGTGATTTGATAATTGGGGAATTAGGTGAAACCCGATAAAGAGTCATCTTAATTGCTAAAGTATCTGGATCGTTAGCTGCTTGGTTAATGAAATTCAATACTGGTTGGAAGGAATCATAGGGGTGGTGGACAAAGACATCACTTTTAGAAATTGCCTCAAACATCGTTTCATCCTTAAGTGGAGCAGGGAAGTACGGTGTAAATTTAGGGAAGAGCAAGTTCGGGTGGTAAGTAACTTGTTTAATCAACTTGCTGACAAATGTAAGGTCAATTGGACCATCGACAACGTAAATTGCATCGTAATCAAGGTGGTATTCATTGATCAAACGATCGCGAAGGCGGTTGCTCATACTAGATTCAATCTCTAGTCGCATTACCTGCCCCCGTTCTCTTTGACGCAGTTCATGCTTGATTTCACGCATTAAGTCAGATGTATCTTCATCCGCTTCGATATCCATGTCCCGAGTAACTCTAAAACATGCTAAATCATGTGCAGTATAGCCAACAAATAATTCCCCAGCGTAGTATTTAATAACTTCTTCAAGGAGTACGAAGTCGTTTACGGCATCTGGTAATTTGATGACCCGTGAGAAAACATCTGGAACTTGAACGGTAGCAAATGATTCCTGTTTGCTGTGGCCCTTTTTGGTAATGATCAATGCGATGTTCAACGTATTATTGGCAATGAATGGGAATGGTCTTGAAACATCGACTGCAAGGGGGGTCAAAACTGGATATAATTTTTGGTGGAAGTAGTCATCCAAGAAATCCTTTTGGCGATTATTGAGTTCATCCATTTTAAGCAGGTGGATGTTGCGTTTCGCCATCTTAGGAAGGATGTCCTTAAATAAGATGTTGTATTGGTTATCAACTAACGCATGGGCCTTTTTGGAAACCCCCTTTAGTTGTTGTAATGGGGTAAGACCAGCTGCATCTGGTTTTTCGTAGCCAACTGAAACGAGTTTATGCAGGGATGCAACCCGAATGTTGAAAAATTCATCTAGATTACTCTGGGTAATTCCCAAGAATCTTAGTCTTTCAAGGAGGGGGTTAGTAGTATCATTGGCTTCATCTAAAACGCGGCTGTCAAAATCGAGCCAACTTAGTTCACGGCTATTGAAGTATTCTGGATTATCGAACTTCATATTTTTAATCTTCCTTTCAATGTAGGTTTAACACCGAATACGGATTCAAAGAATGCTCCCTTACGGTTAAAATTGAGCTTCTCTAATTCAATTTCTTGATCTGCAGTTGCGGTAATGATTACTTGAGTGGGATCGCCAGTACCAATTTCAATGGACTTGATTTTTTGTTTCCGACTAGCATCTAATGCATCAGCAATTCTTAAAATGGCAGCCATTTTCATGATCCTCATTCGACGGTCAATATTTAGATTATCAAGATGCTTTAAAGCTGATGAGGTTGCCTTATGGCTGTGGTATCTAGAAATTGCGGCAACCATGCGGAGTTCTGATTCCGAGAGTCCAATGATTTCTGAGTTTTGAATAATATATTCTGAATGAACATAGTGATTGTGATTGTTGATGAAAGAACCAACGTCATCCACAATGGCCGATATTTCTAATAAGAGGCGGTCTCTAGCGTTTAAACCATGGAGAAACTTGAGTTCGTCGAAGAGCTTCATAACAAATTTTTCAACAAATTCTTGGTGGCGCGCCTCGACCCGATATTGTTTAGCTAAATTGTGAGCTGAAATTAAAATTTGATCTTTCAACGCATCGTTTTTCTTATTGCCACTAATTTTAGAAATTAAATCATAAGATAAGCCATCGATGAATTTCAGATCAGATACCCATAGATGCTTAGTATTAAAGTTTTTAAATAGTTCGTGCAACATTGTCATAATGGGCAAGATTTGCGGAACGTCGCTTTCATCTACATCGTATTTTTGTACCAGCATCTGGTCGTTGCTTTTCTTGATTTCATTATAAAGGACATTAAATTCGTTAATTGAGATTTTGAGTGTTTTATGCAGGTCACTAATTAGTGGCTTTAAAATTGATATCGATGAACCCATTAAAATAACATTTTCAGTTTTTTCGATATCAGGGAGGAATCTAACAAAATCAATTAATCTACTGTCAATGTAGTCTCGTAAGATTGCAAAGTAGTCGGGAGCAGACTCCTTAATATCACGTGTTGATTCATAAACCCGAAGTGGGCCTAGTTTAAGGGTCCTAGATGATGTGAATTTACCATGTTTATAGGCGATCAGCTCCACGCTTCCTGAACTGATGTCGATCAAAAGAGTATTTTTCTGGGTAATTTGGTCAAAATCCTTTAGATAAGTATTAGTAGCCAGATTACGATAAAGTGCTTCTTGGCTTTGGCTAATCCATTGGATATCGAAATGACTCCGTTCTTCTAATTGTTCCCTAACGAATTCCGAATTTTTGGCTTCGTGAAATGCATGGGTTGCATAGAATTGATAGGACTTAACTTGATATTCATCAAGTAGGTTCCGAATTACCTTTAAAGCAGTTGCGATTTCGTTTACGGTATTACTATGAACAACTCTTTCGGAGAAAACATCTTCTCCAAGGTCGATATCATAACGAGTGTTCTCCACAATTTGGGAATTATTTAAATCAATAATTTGCACATATATGTTTTGGGCACCCATTACGATTATTGCTGAAAAACTTGTGTTGACTGGCATGTACTTAATCACCTCGATAAATATAATTGAGTCACTCAACTACTTTAATTTTACCATGCAGTAATGACTCTTAACAGAAACTAGTTAAACAAAAACCGTTAAATCAAAAAGATTTAACGGTTAATTATAGACTAAATGGAAATATCCATTGCCATTCCCATTCCACCACCAATACATAAGGTTGCAAGACCTCTACTTTGATGATTACGTTTTAAGTTGTTGATTAATGTAACGATGATTCTAGAACCGGAGTCACCAAGGGGATGGCCCAGGGCAATGGCACCACCCGTTGCATTGACACGGTTACGATCAATGTTTAGATCATTAATAACTGCAAGTGATTGAGCTGCAAACGCTTCATTTAGTTCGACTTGCTCGAAGTCACTAACGTTAATTCCTTGAGCATCCACCAATTGTTTGATTGCATAATATGGTGCGTATCCCATTATGGATGGATCAATGCCAGTTTCTTGGTAGCCGTTAATGGTAGCGAGCGGCTCAATTCCTAATTGGTCGGCCTTATTTTTAGTCATCAAAACGAGTGCAGAAGCACCGTCGTTTAGACTGGCTGCGTTCCCAGCGGTGACGCTACCATCTTTTTTAAATACTGGTTTCAGTTTAGCAAGTTTTTCCATGGTTGTATCACGGCGAACGCTTTCATCATCTTTAATGATTACGCCATTTTTTAATTTGATGGGAACGATTTCGTCTTTAAAGTAGTTATTATCTTGTGCCAGGATTGCTTTTTGATATGATTGATAAGCAAATTCATCTTGCTGATGTCTTGAGATGTTGAATTGCTCAGCTACCTTTTCTGCGGTAGCACCCATTGGTTGACCAGAAAAAGCATCTAATAAAGCGTCTGTTTGGATAGTATCTTCCATTGTAATTGCACCAAGTTTATGGCCGAAACGCATTTCTTTGTTTATGAATGGTGCATTTGACATGCTTTCTGTTCCACCAACGACGACGATGTCTGCATCACCGACTGCAATCGCTGCTTGTCCCGATCTAACTGCACGAAGCCCGGAACCGCAGACTTGATTTACGGTGAATGCAGTTTTAGTTTCACTAATCCCAGCGTTTATTTGAATTTGTCTGGCAATATTTTGTCCCGCTCCTGCTGAAAGGACGTTTCCAAAGATGACTTGATCAATTTGATGATTGTTAAGGTGCGCACGTTTAATTGCTTCCTTAGTAACGATGGTTCCAAGCTCGACGGCTGATAATTTACTTAAGCTTCCGCCAAATTTACCAATTGGGGTTCTAACTGCGCTAACGATTACAACTTCTTCCATTTAAATTCTCCTTCGATTTCAATCGTGATAATTATTTTTTAGTATACATTATTTTTTAAGCTGCCGATTGGATTAAAATACAAGTTTGTAAAAAGTTAATAGAGTATTGATTTATCAGTTTGAAAATAAATTTGAAAAAAAGTTTGAAAACATGTTGACTTATATTTGAATAATTGATAATATATAAAACGTTGTCATTTGAGCAACGCGTTAAAGCGATTGCGATTGATAATTCAAAATTTAATTTTAAAAAATCGTTGACATCCAGTTAGCAATTTGATATTATTAAATAGTTGTCGTTAAGAGCGACGCACAAAAGTAGATCTTTGAAAACTGAACAAAATTATGACAAAAAATGTGTAAGGAACTTCATTTTAAATGAAGTACAAAAAACTTATGCGAAGTCAATTCGCTTTAAAAAGTAACAAATATTAAGAAGAGCTAACGTTAAGCTTTTCATCATAAGATGAGAGTTTGATCCTGGCTCAGGACGAACGTTGGCGGCGTGCCTAATACATGCAAGTCGAACGAACTTCCGTTAATGATAGTTGATGCTTGCATTAACTTGACTTAACATCGAAGTGAGTGGCGAACTGGTGAGTAACACGTAGGTAACTTGCCCTAAAGCGGGGGATAACATTTGGAAACAAGTGCTAATACCGCATAACAACAAAAACCGCATGGTTTTTGTTTGAAAGATGCGTTTGCATCACTTTAGGATGGACCTGCGGCGTATTAGCTTGTTGGTGGGGTAATGGCCTACCAAGGCAATGATACGTAGCCGACCTGAGAGGGTAATCGGCCACAATGGGACTGAGACACGGCCCATACTCCTACGGGAGGCAGCAGTAGGGAATCTTCCACAATGGACGCAAGTCTGATGGAGCAACGCCGCGTGAGTGAAGAAGGGTTTCGGCTCGTAAAACTCTGTTGTTAAAGAAGAACAAGTTTGATAGGAAATGATCAAGCTTTGACGGTATTTAACCAGAAAGTCACGGCTAACTACGTGCCAGCAGCCGCGGTAATACGTAGGTGGCAAACGTTGTCCGGATTTATTGGGCGTAAAGCGAGCGCAGGCGGTTTTTTAAGTCTGATGTGAAAGCCTTCGGCTTAACCGGAGAAGTGCATCGGAAACTGAGAAACTTGAGTGCAGAAGAGGACAGTGGAACTCCATGTGTAGCGGTGAAATGCGTAGATATATGGAAGAACACCAGTGGCGAAGGCGGCTGTCTGGTCTGTAACTGACGCTGAGGCTCGAAAGCATGGGTAGCAAACAGGATTAGATACCCTGGTAGTCCATGCCGTAAACGATGAATGCTAGGTGTTAGAGGGTTTCCGCCCTTTAGTGCCGCAGCTAACGCATTAAGCATTCCGCCTGGGGAGTACGACCGCAAGGTTGAAACTCAAAGGAATTGACGGGGACCCGCACAAGTGGTGGAGCATGTGGTTTAATTCGATGCTACGCGAAGAACCTTACCAGGCCTTGACATCTCCTGCAAAGCTAAGAGATTAGCCGTTCCCTTCGGGGACAGGATGACAGGTGGTGCATGGTTGTCGTCAGCTCGTGTCGTGAGATGTTGGGTTAAGTCCCGCAACGAGCGCAACCCCTATTATTAGTTGCCAGCATTAAGTTGGGCACTCTAGTGAGACTGCCGGTGACAAACCCGGAGGAAGGTGGGGACGACGTCAAATCATCATGCCCCTTATGGCCTGGGCTACACACGTGCTACAATGGACGGTACAACGAGTTGCGAAACCGCGAGGTCAAGCTAATCTCTTAAAGCCGTTCTCAGTTCGGATTGCAGGCTGCAACTCGCCTGCATGAAGTTGGAATCACTAGTAATCGTGGATCAGCATGCCACGGTGAATACGTTCCCGGGTCTTGTACACACCGCCCGTCACACCATGAGAGTTAGTAATACCCAAAGTCGGTGCAGTAACCTCTTTTGAGGAGCTAGCCGCCTAAGGTAGGACTGATGATTAGGGTGAAGTCGTAACAAGGTAGCCGTAGGAGAACCTGCGGCTGGATCACCTCCTTTCTAAGGAATAATTCGGAACTTTACACAGTCATAGTTTTGTTTAGTTTTGAGAGGTCTACTCTCAAACTATGGAACCACGCTTCTTTGGGCCTATAGCTCAGTTGGTGAGAGCGCACGCCTGATAAGCGTGAGGTCGATGGTTCGAGTCCATTTAGGCCCATTATTAATCACTTGTTGATTGATTTAATTTAAATGGTATGGGGAATTAGCTCAGCTGGGAGAGCACCTGCTTTGCAAGCAGGAGGTCAGCGGTTCGATCCCGCTATTCTCCATTGACACGTAAGTGTCATAATACTTGGTTCTTTGAAAACTAGATAATATTTTAATTTTTCCAAATTATTGAATTGTATTAAATACAATTTCAACCGAGAACACCGCGTTATTTTGAGTTTTTTAAATTAGTTTTATTCGTATTTACTCAATTAACCAAATACCACTAAGTGGTAATAGGTTAAGTTATTAAGGGCGCATGGTGGATGCCTTGGTACTAGGAGCCGATGAAGGACGGGACTAACGCCGATATGCTTCGGGGAGCTGTACGTAAGCTTTGATCCGGAGATTTCCGAATGGGGAAACCCAATAAATTTAATCGTTTATTATTCAATGACGAATTCATACTCATTGAAAGGCAGACGTGGGGAACTGAAACATCTAAGTACCCACAGGAAGAGAAAGAAAATTCGATTCCCTCAGTAGCGGCGAGCGAACGGGGAACAGCCCAAACCATCGAGTTTACTCGGTGGGGTTGTAGGACTGAACATTTGAGTTACCAAAGAATTAGATAGTCGAAAGATCTGGGAAGTTCTGCGACACAAGGTGATAGCCCTGTAGACGAAATCTAATTCCCTCAGTTCAGGATCCTGAGTACGGCAATACACGTGAAACATTGCCGGAATCCGGGAGGACCATCTCCCAAGGCTAAATACTCCCTAGTGACCGATAGTGAACCAGTACCGTGAGGGAAAGGTGAAAAGCACCCCGGAAGGGGAGTGAAATAGTTCCTGAAACCATGTGCCTACAAGCAGTTAGAGCCCGTTAATGGGTGATAGCGTGCCTCTTGCAGAATGAACCGGCGAGTTATGATAACATGCAAGGTTAAGATGAAAAGTCGGAGCCGTAGCGAAAGCGAGTCTGAATAGGGCGATATAGTATGTTGTGATAGACCCGAAACCAGGTGATCTACCCATGTCCAGGCTGAAAGTGTGGTAAAACACACCGGAGGGCCGAACCCGTGTACGTTGAAAAGTGCTGGGATGAGGTGTGGGTAGCGGTGAAATTCCAAACGAACTTGGAGATAGCTGGTTCTCTCCGAAATAGCTTTAGGGTTAGCCTTGGAGTCGAGAATCATGGAGGTAGAGCACTGTTTGGGTGAGGGGCCCGTCTTGGGTTACTAAATTCAGATAAACTCCGAATGCCATTGATTTATATCCAGGAGTCAGACGATGAGTGATAAGATCCACCGTCGAAAGGGGAACAGCCCAGACCACCAATTAAGGTCCCTAAATATATGCTGAGTGGAAAAGGATGTGGAGTTGCATAGACAACTAGGATGTTGGCTCAGAAGCAGCCACCATTTAAAGAGTGCGTAATAGCTCACTAGTCGAGTGATTCTGCGCCGAAAATTTACCGGGGCTAAGCATATTACCGAGATTGTGGACGCAACTTATGTTGCGTGATAGGAGAGCGTTCTAAGGGCAATGAAGCCAGACCGTAAGGACTGGTGGAGCGCTTAGAAGTGAGAATGCCGGTATGAGTAGCGAAAGATCAGTGAGAATCTGATCCACCGAATGACTAAGGTTTCCTGGGGAAGGCTCGTCCTCCCAGGGTTAGTCGGGACCTAAGCCGAGGCCGAGAGGCGTAGGCGATGGATAACAGGTTGAGATTCCTGTACTAGTTAACTATGTTTGACCGATGGAAGGACGTAGGAGGCTAAACGTAGCATCCTGTTGGATATGGATGTTCAAGCACTAAGTCAGGTATTGAGTCAAATGCTTAATACCGCGTTGACAAGGTGTGATGAGGACCGAAATTTAGTAGGGAAGTCGTTGATGTCACACTACCGAGAAAAGTTTCTAGTTAGTAGTTAACTACCCGTACCGCAAACCGACACAGGTAGTCGAGGAGAGAATCCTAAGGTGAGCGAGTGAACTCTCGTTAAGGAACTCGGCAAAATGACCCCGTAACTTCGGGAGAAGGGGTGCTGCACTATGTGCAGCCGCAGTGAAAAAGCTCAGGCGACTGTTTATCAAAAACACAGGTTTCTGCAAAATCGTAAGATGAAGTATAGGGGCTGACGCCTGCCCGGTGCTGGAAGGTTAAGTGGATGAGTTAGCTTCGGCGAAGCCCAGAAACGAAGCCCCAGTAAACGGCGGCCGTAACTATAACGGTCCTAAGGTAGCGAAATTCCTTGTCGGGTAAGTTCCGACCCGCACGAAAGGCGTAACGATCTGAGCACTGTCTCAACGAGAGACTCGGTGAAATTGAGATACCTGTGAAGAAGCAGGTTACCCGCGACAGGACGGAAAGACCCCATGGAGCTTTACTGTAACTTGATATTGGGTGTTTGTATAGCTTGTACAGGATAGGTAGGAGCCATAGAAGTCGGGACGCTAGTCTCGATGGAGGCATTGGTGGGATACTACCCTCGCTGTATGAACACTCTAACCCGCACCACTGATCGTGGTGGGAGACAGTGTCTGGTTGGCAGTTTGACTGGGGCGGTCGCCTCCTAAACAGTAACGGAGGCGCCCAAAGGTTCCCTCAGAATGGTTGGAAATCATTCGACGAGTGTAAAGGCAGAAGGGAGCTTGACTGCGAGACATACAGGTCGAGCAGGGACGAAAGTCGGGCTTAGTGATCCGGTGGTACCGTATGGAAGGGCCATCGCTCAACGGATAAAAGCTACCCTGGGGATAACAGGCTTATCTCCCCCAAGAGTTCACATCGACGGGGAGGTTTGGCACCTCGATGTCGGCTCATCGCATCCTGGGGCTGTAGTTGGTCCCAAGGGTTGGGCTGTTCGCCCATTAAAGCGGTACGCGAGCTGGGTTCAGAACGTCGTGAGACAGTTCGGTCCCTATCCGTCGCGGGCGTAGGAAATTTGAGAGGAGCTGCTCTTAGTACGAGAGGACCGGAGTGGACATACCGCTGGTGTACCAGTTGTGCCGCCAGGCGCATCGCTGGGTAGCTATGTATGGATGAGATAAACGCTGAAAGCATCTAAGTGTGAAACCCACCTCGAGATGAGATTTCCCATTCCTTTATGGAAGTAAGACCCCTGAAAGATGATCAGGTAGATAGGCTGGAAGTGGAAGTGCAGTGATGCATGGAGCGGACCAGTACTAATTGGTCGAGGACTTAACCAAGTAAGGTTGTTCTCATGGAAGAATAAAATATTATCTAGTTTTGAGAGAACGAAGTTCTCACAGATAAATAGTGTGGTGATGATGGCCAGAAGGATACACCTGTTCCCATGTCGAACACAGAAGTTAAGCTTTTGAGCGCCAAAAGTAGTTGGGGGATCGCCCCCTGCAAGGATAGGACGTTGCCACGCAAACAAAAAACATTCGTAATTAATTTTACGGATGTTTTTTATTTGTTTTAATAAATATACAAAAATATCACCTATTTATGATAAAATATAATAAGTCATGCAAATTATAATGATAATAATTTACATATAGTATATTAATATGGGAAGAGGATTTTTATGAAGAGGTTTAAGCTAACGATTGGTTGGCAAATCATGATTGGATTAGTGTTAGGGATTGTATTAGGAATTGTCTTTTACCAGAATCAAACGGCGATTACTACAATGTCTAATATTGGAACGATGTTCATTAATCTGATTCAAATGATTGTGTTGCCGATCGTTCTTTCTTGTTTAACTGTTGGAATTGCCAGTATTGGTGATATTAAAAAGCTAGGGCGAATTGGTGGAAAAACCATCATCTACTTTGAAGTTATGACCACGATTGCAATTGCATTGGGGTTAGTAGTTGCTAATTTTACGCATCCAGGTGACTTTATTAATATTCATGCCTTAAAGGGTGAGGACATTAGTAAGTATGTATCAACTGCCAATGCTGCTAAGGAAAGTGGCGGTTGGGGAACGATTATGAACTTGATTCCAACGAATATTTTTAAATCATTAAGTGATGGCAATATGATGCCAGTGATTGTTTTCTCAGTATTCTTTGGACTAGGAACTGCCGCAATTGGTGAACGTGGTAAGATCATTATTGATTTTCTAACTGCTGTTTCAGAAGTAATGTTTAAGGTTACTAACTGGGTGATGAGTTTAGCACCGATCGGGGTCTGTGCACTGATTGGTGCGACCCTTGCACAAATGGGGGTAGGGGCATTAGCGCCACTTAGTTACTTTGTATTTTTAGCCTATGCGACGATGTTAGTATTTATCTTAGTATTTATGGGATTAGCTGCAAAGCTATTCGGATTTAGCCTTAAAAACCTTTTATTTGTAATTAAAGATGAGATTGTATTAGCATTTTCAACTGCTAGTTCGGAAGCAACATTACCAAGGTTAATTGATAAAATGCAGAAATTCGGGGTTGATAAATCGATTGTTTCATTTGTAATTCCAACTGGATATACATTTAACCTTGATGGATCCGCAATTTATCAATCATTAGCAGTTATTTTTCTTGCCCAAGCCTATAATATTCACTTATCAATTGGCCAACAAATCATGGTGTTATTGGTATTAGTCATTACTTCTAAGGGAATGGCAGGAGTCCCTGGAGCATCATTTGTGGTGTTGCTTGCAACTGTTTCTACAGTTGGGATTCCAGTAACTGGCCTTGCGTTTATTGCTGGAATCGATCGAATTGTTGATATGGGGCGGACCGCAGTTAATGTGGTTGGGAATTCACTTGCTACCGTTATTATTGGAAAGTCTGAAGGAGAATTCAATTCAGAACAGTCCGATAAGTATGTTCAAGAATACTTACCAGTTAAAAATTAAGAACTAAAAAAGCATTCAAACAAAAGTTTGAATGCTTTTTTAGTTTATCAGATAAAATGTAAAATTAAAATTTAGTTTAAAATTAAAATTGTTGTTCAGTACCTCCCCAAATGGTTCCCCATCTAGTAGAGCATCATAAGCAACGTGATTACCTTTTCAATTATAAGTACGTCAATACCTTAGAATAATTGAAGACACCGAGATAATCAACAACAACTAATTTTCCTATAGGACACGCTTCGTAATTATTTTAACCATCGATTGCTTGATAATTACTTTTTCAATATGAAAAAGATTGATTAGATTAAAACAATTAAATTAATGTTTTTCGGGAAAATCGGCTGTCATTAATTATCTACCATGAAAACTCCTTGGCGACTTATTAAATGACTTCGACTTTCCCATCATCGACTCACTCGTCGCTCCAGGATCAAATGTTAATTCTGTCATTTTGTCCACCTCCGATTTAGTAATCTTTTCTTTTTTCCATCTTTATTACTATAATATTTTTTCAATGGAATGTCAAACAATTTTTACATTTTCATGTTCATTTTATGATAAGATTCCATTCCACCTAAATGAAGGTCTTCCATCTTAACGCCCCGTTCCTTTGCGAAGGCGCTCATTAATGTATGGTGATCCATTAATGGTTGTGGTAATTCATCTGGATGCTTTGGATCTGGAACTTCAAATTGAAGCATCATCCCACCATCTTCATGTTCAATGATGTGGCAATGGTACATAAACACTCCAACACATGGGAACCAAACTTTAAGACGGACAGTTTCACCAGGATTAACTTCAATCGTATCCTTAAGGCCAAGTTCATTTGGATGAGGAGCTTTACCATCACGAGAAACGACTTTAAATACACATCCATGCATGTGGTAAGGGTGAAGCATCCCACCATCCATATCATTAGAATTAGTAACATCCCAGTATTCAACGTTGTTCAACTTGGTCTTGGTATCGATCCGACTCATATCAAATTTCTTACCATTAAGGGCAACTGATTCGTCCATTCCAGACATTACAACCTTCCGAATTGGTGCATCAGGGGTTACTTCTGGATCTGGAAGGGTGCTAGTCAGTGTTTCTGGAATTTCAGTATCGTCCTTGGCGAATTCGTGGATTCTAAAACGAACGATTGGAACGTTATCAGAGTATAGGGCGACTTCATCACCAGGCTTGTATTGACCAAAGTCAACAACAAATTCCATTCTTTCAGCACAACCAATTAAAACCTTCGTAAAGTCAACGGGGTGGGGTAACAAGCTACCGTCCCCTGCAATTTGGGTGAATTTCAAATCATCACTAAAGTGGAGTCTCCATTCTCTTCGGTTAGCACCATCAAGAACCCGAAGACGAACCTTTTGGGTAGTAACGTCAAAGTATGGATTGATGGTTCCGTTAATCATTGGGGTTGGTCCAGCAACACCATCTGGATCATAATCAGCTTGGTAATCCCATTGGTTATCTTCGTGGAAACGACGGTCTTGTAAGATCAAAGGAATGTCATCAACACCGTAGTTCCGTGGTAATGGGAGCTTAGCTTCTTCTTCATCCTTAACCACGACAGCGGTAGCTAAACCGTGCCAAACTTGTTCGGCAGTGGATGGACATGGATGGGCGTGCATCCAAAGGGTAGCAGCTGGTTGATCGATATCAAAATCAATTTGTTTGGTTTCACCAGGGTAAACGGGGGTGTGACAACCACCGTCAGCAACCCCAGGAATTACAGAACCATGCCAATGGTATGTAGTTAGTTCTGGTAATTCATTTTTCAATGTAATATGGATATGCTTACCACGTTTGAAAATAATTGTTTTACCAAGAAGGGGAGCATTGTAACCCCACGTCTTAGTCTTTTCCCCTGGTAATAATTGAACTTCACCAGTTTGGGAAACAACGGTGTAGTACATATCAGTATCAGTTTCCTTGTCAGGAGCTAATACTTCAGGAATTTTCAATTTTTGTTGAGGAACTTTAGGTTCTTCTAAAGGAACGTAGCCACCATCTTGGGTGTCATAATCTTCCTTATTGTAAAAATAATCAGTAAATAATTGTCTGTCACTCATTTTGATCATCCTTTCAATTTGGGTTCAACTGTATTTTACACCCTTTGCGCTGAAATTTAATTTATAATGCTTATAAATTAATAAATACTTTAGATAAATGCATAAAAAAAAGATCCCATCAGAGATGAGATCTTTTTTAAAATTAATAAATTAATTTTATTGTTCTTTGTACCATGGGTAATGGAAAGTACCTTCACGGTCAACACGCTTGTAAGTGTGAGCACCGAAGTAGTCACGTTGAGCTTGTAGTAAGTTAGCAGGAAGAACTTCAGTTCTGTATGAGTCGTAGTATGATACAGCTGCTGAAAGGGTAGGTACTGGAATACCAGCCTTAGTAGCAAGTGCAACAACTTCACGAGCTGAGTCTTGGTACTTCTTAGCAATGTCAGTGAAGTAAGGGTCTAATAGTAAGTTAGTTAACTTAGGATCCTTTTCAAAGGCATCAGTAATGTTTTGTAGGAATTGTGCACGAATGATACAACCTTCACGCCAGATTTGAGCTAATTCGCCAAACTTGAGGGCCCAGTCATATTCTTCGGAAGCGAAACGTAATTGTTCGAAACCTTGTGCGTAACTCATAACCTTACCGAAGTAAAGTGCTTCACGAACCTTTTCAACAAGTTCCTTCTTGTCAAAGTCTAATTCAAGACCTGGCTTTGGAAGAACCTTAGAAGCAGCAACTCTTTCATCCTTAAGCATTGAGATGAAACGAGCGTAAACTGATTCAGTGATAACTGATTGAGGAACACCTAATGCTAAAGCATCTTCGGAACTCCACTTACCAGTACCCTTGTTAGCACCTTCATCTAAGATTAAGTCAACGATTGGCTTACCTGAACCAAGGTCATCCTTACGGCTTAAGATATCACCAGTGATATCGATTAAGTAACTGTTAAGTTCACCCTTGTTCCATTCTTTGAAGATGTTTGAAAGTTCATCAACATCGATTCCAGCAACGCGACGTAAAATGTCGTAACTTTCGTCGATTAATTGTTCATCACCGTATTCGATACCGTTATGAACCATCTTTACGTAGTGACCTGCACCGTTAGGTCCGATGTAAGCAACACATGGCTTGCCATCTTCGGCCTTAGCAGAGATCTTTTCCAAGATTGGGGCAACTAAGTCATAAGCTGACTTTTGACCACCAGGCATCAATGATGGACCGTGCAATGCACCAAGTTCACCACCTGAAACACCCATTCCGATAAAGTTAATACCAGACTTGTCTAGACGAGCGTTACGAGCCATAGTGTCGTGGAAGTTAGTGTTACCACCATCGATTAAAACATCACCCTTGTCAAGAAGTGGTAATAATTCATCGATAACAGCATCAGTAGCCTTACCAGCTTTAACCATGATAAGAATCCGACGTGGAGTTTCTAGTGACTTAACGAAGTCTTCCACTGAGTAACTTGGAACTAACTTCTTGTCACTGTGGTCCTTCATAACTTCTTCAGTTTTTGCACCAGTACGGTTGTAGATACCTACAGTGTAGCCGCGGCTTTCAATGTTAAGGGCAAGGTTTTTACCCATAACAGCCATCCCAACAACACCAATATTTGCTTTTTGATCAGCCATTGAAATAAACCTTCCTTTATAAAAGAATTCATCAAGTAACGTAAACGCTTACTTTGATATGATTATTTGTTTTAATACAACTCTATTTTAACATTTAGAGCGTTAAAAGTGAATTAACTTATTCAAATCATTAATCTTCAGCTCTGAATGCCCAATTCCGACCGGAACGGGTGAGTAATTCCTCAGCAGCCTTAGGGCCCATTGTCCCTGGTGTGTAGTTAGGGAAATCAGCCTTAGTGCTGTTCCAAAGCTTTTCGATTTGGTCAACGAACTTCCAAGCTTGACCAACTTCAGCCCAACTAGCGAAGTTAGTGTGGTCACCCTTCATTGCGTCGTTGATCAGTCGTTCGTATGGAAGTGGAACTTCCTTCATTTCATCATCAGTAAGATCATGAGTGAACTTGAAGCTGTCGGTCGTGTAACCTTGGCCAACGTGCTTCTTGTTTAATTGCATTTCAAAACCAGAGTCTGGTTCGATCTTAATCGTAATTACACTTGGTACCAATTGAGGATCAGTGCCATTTGCACGTGCAAAGTCATCCAATGCAGGTTTCTTAAATACAACGTCGATTCGTGCGAACTTATCAGCTAATAGCTTTCCAGTCCGAACGTAGAATGGTACGCCAGCCCAACGGTTGTTTTGGAATTCAAGCTTTCCAGCAACGAATGTTTCGGTGTTGGAGTCTTCTGGAACGTTGTCTTCATGACGGTAGTCCTTTTGGTCACCCTTAGAACCGTATTGGCCACGAACGAAGTTTTTAGCAACTTCTTCTTCATCGTAAATATGAAGTGATTGTAATGCCTTCACCTTTTGAGCACGGATTTCAGTATCCTTGTACTTGTTAGGTTCGTCCATTGCCAATAGGCTTAGGATTTGCATGATGTGGTTTTGCACCATATCACGAAGGGCTCCTGAAGTATCGTAGTATCCAGCCCGTTCACCAACCCCCATGTTTTCAGCAAGGGTCACTTGGACGTTATCGATGAATTGGTTGTTCCAAACTGATTCGATCATTGGGTTACCAAAACGAAGGGCGGCGATGTTTTGAACCATTTCCTTCCCTAAGTAATGGTCAATTCTAAATACTTGGTCTTCATCAAAAGCGGAACTCAATGAATCGTTTAGTTCTTGAGCAGATTCAAAGTCGTGTCCGAATGGCTTTTCAATAATGAGGCGGTTAAAACCATTATCTGAGAAAACATCTTGTTGTTTTAAGTTGTTAGCAACTAAGCTAAAGAAACGAGGGGCTAACGAGATGTAGAAAATCCGATTACCCTTTAAGTCGTACTTAGCATCTAATTGATCTGCTAATCCCTTTAATACCTTGTAGTGTTCAGGATTAGTAACATCGTGTGCCTTGTAATAAAAATGACTAGCAAAGTCACTTACTTGTTGATCATTTTCAGCAGCGCCTTTAACTGAATCAGAAACAACGGAACGAAACTTATCATCATCCCATTCTCTTCTACCAGTACCGATTAATGCAAAATGTTCCTTAATTTCTCCCTTTTTATATAAATTGAAAAGGGCAGGATACAACTTCCGTGAAGCTAAGTCACCAGTTGCACCAAAAAGCGTTAGCAAAGCAGTTTGTTCAGTTGCCAATACTGTCACACTCCCTAGATTTAAATTATTAATTCAATATTTATCATACAGAATACACGTTGCTTATTATATACCACATGCAAAATCAAAGAAAGAGTTTACACTAATAATATGTAAACGCTATCTTAAATAATAAGGGGAAGTAAAATTAATTAAATTTACATAATATAAGAACGATTTTGCCATTTTTATATTGCTATTAATTTCTAAAATGATTAATATATAATAAAAGTATATACTAGTCACGAATGACAAAAAGGAGAACCATCATGAAAAAACCATTATTTTTTGCAATTGGCGCACTGTTCCTAGCTTTCTTTGCATTTGGGAATGGCGCAAACGCTGCTAAGGTCAATACTAAAGAACCTTCAATTACAGTGCCAACTGTTACTACTTCAGATAATGAAATCTCAGGAACTGCTACTAAGAACGTCAATGTTTATGTTAAGTTGAATAATAGTAAAAAGGTTGCCTCAACTACCTCTGATAGTAAGGGTAATTACACGATCAAACTTCCTAAAAAGTATGCAGTTAATACTAAACTTTACGTTTATGCCCAGGCATCCAATGCATATAACTACTTTTACCGAATCGTAACTGTTAAGGAGGGATCTACGGATACTAGTAGTTCAACCACTAGTTCATCAAGTTCGACTACTAGTAGCTCAACTTCTTCAAGTAGTGTCAATACAGCTAAGGTCAATGAATTAATGGGCAGTTGGAAGTCCAGTGCCAGTGGTAAATACACACAACTCTGGGTATTTAATAATGAAACTGGTTTAAATCAAACCCTATACAAGAGCAAGACCTATGATAGTAAATTGCTTAACAACGCCGTTTTTAACGTTAAAAACGTCAATGGAAACGTAATTACCTTAACTTATCGTGGTAAAGGCATTAAGAAGACCAGTACAATGTACATTCGGTTAGTAAGTAAGAATAAATTCTACTTGGTAACCAGTGATAATAAGTTAGCCAAGGTTAAGTTTGGATCAGCACCGGCTGCTACTTATACGTTCACTAAAATTAAATAATTAATTTTAATCTTTTTGGCCACCCTAGTAAACGCGAGGGTGGTTTTTTGTTAGAATGGGTTTTAACGTGGAATGGGGTGAGATAATGGGAAAGCCAAAAGAAGTTGGAATGAAATCAGTATTGATTTATTCAACGCTTTTAAACGCAGGTTCATCATGTTTGTGGCCGCTAACAACCATGTATATGCACGATTACTTACATCGCTCTTTAACTGAATCCGGGTTGATCTTATTTTTAATGTCAGCCTTTATGATATTAGGAAATTATATTGGTGGGTTCTTATTCGACAACTGGTCGGCTTATAAAACCGCCTTGATCAGTATCTTTATTTCAACGGCATCGATTGTTACGTTGGTCTTCTTTCATGGTTGGCCAATGTTTGCAATTTTATTGCTCATCCATGGACTAGGGGATGGGGGCAGCTTGACCTTGATTAATTCTTACGCCACGACGATTAAGTCGAAAAGTCCTAGGTACGTTTTTAATACCCTCTATATTGGGATGAATATTGGAGTGGTGCTAGGGACTGCGATGGTTGGCTACCTGTTGAAATATGGAGTAACAACTGTGTTCACGGTGACTGCTGGTTTTTATTTGATCTTATTGCTAATGGCGATCAAGCTCTTTAACATTGACTTTACAGGATATGACCATAACCATCAGGTAAAGAACGTTGACGGCCCCAAGGCAAATACGATGCATTTACTGTTGGCAATTTGTTTTCTGATATTCAGTATTTACTTAATTTATGCGATTTGGGGCAGTGTCATGCCGATTCATATGACGCAATTAGGGATGTCTTTTGAGGAGTATAGTTCTATTTGGACGATTAATGGATTAATGATCATATTCGGCCAAACGATCGTTAGCAAAATTGGACGTAAATTTGAAATTAGTAAACAGATTTCATTTGGAATCTTTATTTTTGGATTAGCCTTTTTATTCTTGGTATTTGATCGTTCTTACCTATCATTTGCATTTACAATTGCATTCCTTACGATTGGAGAAATGATTGGCTTTCCAGATTTACCAGCTTGGATCGATACGTTAGCAAATGACTCGCAAAAGGGGCTTTACCAATCATTCTTTAGTATTTCAATGTCGTTAGGGCGCGCAATCGGTCCGCTTTATGCTGGCGTCTTTGTTGAATATTTAAATTATAATTCACTATTTATCTTTTCATTTGGTTTGATTATATTTGCAATCATAATGGTCTTGATTCGCAATCGAATGCTAAAACAAAATGAGAAATTAAAATAAATATAGTATAATTAGATTATCTATCATTTTTTAGGGGGGAGGTGATTAAATGGCAGCCGAAAAACAAGTTCAATGTCCACGTTGTCAACATTCCAATGATGCTGAAAATCAATTCTGTGATTACTGTGGATTTAACTTAACTGCCTTTTTTAGTAAGGATGAAGAAGCGGAAAATCCGACTCCTGAAGATTTATACGCTTTTCCACAAATTCCATCGCGGCTACAAGAGTACAGTAATAAAACTCATTTAGACCACTCTCATTTAGATACGAAAAGGGTACGCCTAACGTTCAAAACGTTTAAGCATAAAAAACGGTGGGCGTTTGCAGCTGCCATTATTATCTTCGTGGTTGGTGGGTATAGTTATGGTCATTTTTACTACTCTAAGTCGGTTACTCTAAATCGATTGGTAGCAAGCGTTTCCAATGGTGTCCCTGATCATGATTTTGTTTCTAAACGCACTCACCATGATGATACGAAAATGATCGCTGGCTATTTTAAAGCCAATCCCAAATTAGTGGAACATTTAAAAAGTGATTTAGGTTCTGGGAACCATACTAGTGATGGTTTTTTTACATATCAGAAAACGGGGACTCATTTTGGTATTTTTCCTAAATATCAGGTGGTGATTGACAATGACTTGATCGCTCAAAAAACCTATGCGGTGAAAATTAAAACGATGCCATATGCTTTGATCTTATTAAATGGGAAGGTGATGAGCTATGCAGATGCCGATGGAAATTATCATTTAAAGCACCTAACGAGTGCATCGCTCAAAATAAGCGCCAAGTATCATTACGCTAATCGGGGTGTGACCACAAAGCAAATTAAAGTGACCCAAAAGGATGATAATAGTACCATCATGTTGTTCAAAAAGCATTTGCAAAAGCGTTCTGATGGCTCACAACAAGCACAAACCACATTGGCTGCAATGTATGCGAAGGTAGGGCGCTTAAATAACAAGGGTTCTGATGCTGGTAAATTAAGGCATTACTTTGTTGATGGCAAAGATAATCGTTTCTATCAATCAATCTATCAACTCGCTTATTCATTTTATCAACGTCAATTTAAGGCTACATATCGGCCAAGCGTAAGTAGTTTTAAACGCATCGGACGGAATCGATACGTAGTTGTTTATAAATTAACCTATCATTTTGATATTGGTGATCAGATTCATATGCAGGTATTTAAAACCACCGCAGTAATGCAAAAAGCACAGCGTGGCTATCAAGTGATTTCAATTATTTCTGATGGAACGCCGATTAAGGATAAGTATTATAAAAAAGATTAGCCCGATTTGGGCTAATCTTTTTTAGCTGACTGCTAAAATATTGATATTTAAAAGTTGCTCTCATTAAGTCGATTTACCATTGTTTGATACACTCCTTTAACATCGACATTGGTGCCCCGTAGCTCATAATCATCAATAAATGGAACCCCAAAGTCACGAGCGTAACGCTTGGCAGTGAGGCAGTATTGTTCATTAAAGTTTTTATTACCACTGCCGATGACGCCTAGACAACGGGTGCGATTATCTTCATATGCAATGTATTCACCGAGGACGTTAGTCATTAGCTCCTTGACGCCATTATCAATTCCGTTGCCACCATCCAAATATGTGGGGACGAATGCAAAATAAGGCTTTGCTTCAATTGCAAAATCACTCGCATCACTAATTTCTCGTGCCTCAAATAATGGCATTGATTTATTGTTGGCGTGTTGGGTACTTGCGTATTCAGTTAATGATTCCATGAAATTTCTGGTATTACCACTAATTGAAATGAAGAGGGCTTGAATTGGTTCCACTAATATCACGTTCCTAACTTAATTTTGTTGACTGTTAATATTGTATCAAATTAAAAAAACGAACGGGATTGACCGCTCGTTTTTGATATTTTATTTAGCGTTACTTTGATCTGCAGCTTTGGCTTTTGCAGCGGCTGCTTCAGATTCATGCTTTTTAACTTGGTCTAAAGTCGACTTTTGAATCTTAGGTTTGGCTTCGTTCAAGTTCGTAACTTCGAACCAGTTAATGAATGAGTTTTCATAATCCAAAATCTTAAATTCAAAGTTCATGATTTTAATTACTTTGCCAACCTTAAGGTCATCATAATTATCAATGATGAACCCGGCAATTGTAACGATGTCTGACCGATCAAAAGCTTTAATATCAGTATTAAAGTATCTTTCAAAGTCATAGGTCGTTAATCGACCGTTTACTTGGTAGGTCCCCTTAGGTTGCTTAAAAATAAATTCGTTGGTAGCTGGATCGATTTCATCACGGACAGTTCCGAATAATTCTTCGTAGATATCCTTATCGGTAATAATTCCAGAAGTCCCACCGTATTCATCCACCACAACCACGATTGGAGCGCGGTTCTTGATCATTTGTTGAAGAACCTCTGTGATCGGCGTGTTCTCAGAGGTCGTCGTAATATCACGAAGCAGTTTATCAATTCCAATGTTTGGATCAACACGGGATTGCCGAACTAAATCGTAATTATAAACGTACCCTAAGATGCGATCCTTATCACCATTAGCGACCACAGGAATTCGACTGAATTTCATTTGTAGGTACAGGCGCAATGCTTCCTTGACCGTTGCAGTGATATCTAACACCACTAATTGAGTTCGGTCGACCATGATATCACGAGCAACCTTATCATTAAGATCAAAAGCCCGCCGCATATATAGGTAGTCATTCTTTTCTAGTTCCCCAGATTGAACGGCATTTCTGGATAACATTAGAATTTCGTTTTGTGAATAAGTATCATCGTTTTCATCTGCCATCTTGATCCCCATCATTTTAACTACCGCACCAGCAGAGATGTTAAGTAGCCAAACAAATGGGTAGAACATGGTGTGCAGATAATGAAGTGGTCCGGATACGACATCTAGCATCTGCCGTGGTTTATCAGTACTCAAGTTCTTTGGTACAACTTCAGTAAAGACCACTTCTAAGTAAGTTAGCAATCCAACCCCGATAATAACACTGATTCCCTTTGCTGATGCTTCGCTGATGTGAACTAAATCTAAAACATCAGAAAGCATGTGATCAATAAATGGTTCACCAATCCACCCTAAGATGATTCCAGCAAGTGAAACACCCACTTGAGTGGTTGATAGGTAATCATTAAGATGTGTAACCATGTAAATTTGGCGATCCAACTTTTTTTGATTACCGTTGCCACTAGCTTTATCATCTTCCAATGAACTAAGTCTTGTTTGCACTAATGCAAACTCACTCGCAACGGAAAATGCGGCAAAGAAAAACGTAAATAGAATAATTACTAATTGTATCCCACTAGACAATAAGGTTCCCTCATTTCTGAATCTATAATATATATTTTATTTATATAATATGTTAATTATACAGCTAAACTAGCGATATTAAAATAAATATTGCAGACTGCTTTTTAGCAGTCTCAATTAACGAGTGCTAAATATTTGAATTCTGAGTTAAAGCGACTATCATAGATAATGTAATCAAGGTTACAAACAATTTAATGACAAAGGGAGTCTTATGATTATGACAAATGATTTAAGAAGTATTGATTCTGCAATTGATCCAATGGATGATTTCTTTGGTAATTTTGGCAAGAGTTTCTTATCTTCTGTGTCAGGTAATCAAATGAAGACTGATGTCGTTGAAAATGATGATAACTATGAAGTGGATTCAGAATTACCAGGTTTTAAGAAAAATGACATTAAGTTAGATTATAATGATGACACACTCAGTGTTCGTGCGGTTCATGATTTGACGAAGGAAGATAATGACAAGGATGGCAACGTCTTACGGCGCGAACGTTCTTCTAGCAATGTTGCGCGTTCCTTCTACCTACCAGGTATCGATGACGAAAAGATTACCGCGAGTTATGATGGTGGAATTTTGAAGATTACGTTACCAAAGCGTGCTAATAATAAAAAGAATACGCATATTGAAATTAAATAATTAATGGTTCAATTCAAATAAGCAGTTAGTCATTATTGGCTAGCTGCTTATTTTTATGTCATAAGAAATAACATTGAACGCTAGTTTTTAAACATTTGATTAAAAAAGGACTGGTAAATAAAAAAATCAGTGTTATAATATCTAACATAAAGTTAAAAGGATGTGGATTGTGATGAGTTTAGGAAGTACAGTCTTTGTTTTGATTTCTGCAATACTAGTGTTATTAATGACCCCTGGGTTAGCTTTCTTCTATGGTGGATTAGTTTCCAAGAAGAACGTTGTTAATACTATGTTCTTAGTTTTCATCATGACTGGTATGATTGCCCTAATGTGGGTGATTTTTGGTTATGGATTTTCATTTGTTGGTAACGGGGCTTTTATTGGTGATTTTAAGCATTTCTTCTTGAGTGGGATTGATTTAAATTCTCTGCAGCCAAGTAAAATTCCAACGGGAGTTTACATGTTATTCCAAATGATGTTTGCGATTATCACTCCTGGATTATTTATTGGTGCGATCGTTGGCAGAACCAAGTTGAAATTTATCTTACTATTTATCTTCTTTTGGTCAATCGTAGTTTACTACCCAATGGTACATATGGTTTGGAGTTCAACTGGATTCTTAGCTAAGATGGGGACTTTAGACTTTGCTGGTGGAACGGTTATTCATATTAATGCTGGGGTGACTGCCTTTGTATTAGCCAAGCTAATTGGTAAGCGTCTTAACTATGGCAAACCATTCCAAGCTTACAGTGTTCCACTAGTTCTAATTGGAACAACATTGCTTTGGATCGGTTGGTATGGATTCAATGCTGGTTCAGCATTAGCAATGAATGATGTTGCAATGCAAGCCGCAGTGACAACGACCGTTGCGACTGCAGCATCGATGATGACTTGGTTCTTATTAGATGTATGGGTAAACAAAAAAGCTAGTTTGATGGGGGTATGTACAGGAACGCTCTGTGGATTAGTTGGAATTACCCCCGCTACTGGGTACGTAACCGTTGCTGGAGCATTTTGGATCGGAATTATCGCAACGATTGCCAGTTTTACATTCATTACCTACGTTAAACCTAAGATTCAATTGGATGATACCCTTGATGCTTTTGGTTGTCATGGAATTAGTGGGATGGTCGGCAGTATCGCAACTGGATTATTTGCATCTAAGTTAGCGAACCCATCGATTGCTGATAATGGACTATTTTACGGTGGTGGTGCGCACCAAGTATTAGTTCAAATCGGCGCAACGTTGTTCACGATTGTTTTTGTAGCGATTGCTGCTTATGTAATTGCTAAACTTCTTAGTTTTGTAACTCCAATGAGAGCAACCAAGGAAGAAGAAATCAAGGGAATGGATCTCATTGACCATGGCGAAATGGCAGATGACTCTGTTCATACCGAATAAGAAGTAATTTCAGACCGCTAAACAATTATGGTATACTTACTATATGTAGATATTTCAAATTGTTTCTCGGAGGGAGGATTTATTACTTGAAAGTAGACAACTACGTCCCAAAAGATAAGCGCAAACAGGTTTCCGAACAAAAAGTGCGGCGGTTAAAGAACTTAAGTAAGGTAGCAATCGTTACCTGTTCACTTATGTACATCTTTTACTTTCCACAAATCATTGCGAACTTAAACGGGCAACCCGGCTCACCAATTCAATACGCAATTGCGACAATTAATGCTTCGCTATGGGTATACTATGGATGGGCTAAAACTTATCGTGATTGGCCATTGATTATTTCGAATATTCCAGGAGTTATCTTTGGTTTAGTCACCTTTATCACAATTTATATTCATTAATTAAAATGATTCAGTAACTAAATTGGTTACTGGATTTTTTTGATGATTGCAAACGATTTTAAATAAGCATATTCTTGTATTTATCAATTTTATTTTAGGAGTGGTGATTCTTAAATGCGTTCCAAATCAGTCACCTGGCTTTTACTGGTAATTTCAATTGCCTTGTTACCGATATCGTCATATTTATTCGACCTAGTGTTGCCAGTTCGTTTTGGCTATGAATTGAATACTTTTAACATCATGATGCTTTTAGCCCATGAATGGCTTTGGATTATTATCATTTTGGCTTTTAACCATTGGGTAATTAAACAAAGATTATCATTTAAGTTTAGTCGGTTTGACTTTAAAGTCCCATTTATTTTTATAGTCTTGTTGATTTTATTAGCCCTGTTTTCAGAGGTGTTCAGTAATCAGGTGCATCATTCAATCTTAGTGGATTTGTTGATAGCCATATTGGTGGGTTCCGTAGGGCTTTTAGAAGAAACACTTTTTCGGGGGATTATCTTCCCACAGGTATTAGGTACGCTTAAAAACTTGACGAATCGATCTGTTTACATCGCAGTCGTTGTTTCAAGCCTAATGTTCGGCTTCCTTCATGGCTTGAATATTTTACACCAAAGTATCCCGACAACGTTGGTCCAAATTATTTTCGCAATTGGCATAGGATGTTTTTTATGTGCAATGTACATTCGTTCAGAATCATTGCTGGTGCCGATGCTGATCCATGGATTGTGGGATTTTAACTCTGCATTTGTTACGAGCAGCATTAGTGAAAAAGCAGTGAAGTCATTTATGCAAGAGGGACTGCAATCCCTGATGATATTGGCTATTTTTTCCTCAATTGCTTTTACGATCCTACGTCCTAGCATGTTAAAACCTCACCAAAAGTGGTTAAAACAAATTACTGGTCACTAATTTAAAAACAGCTTAATTAGCAATGATTTGCTAACTAAGCTGTTTTTTTAATGGTATTGGTGTTCTAATTCATATACTAATTCTGGATCGTCACCGGTTCTTTGGTTCTTATTTAATTCGTTAATTAATTTCATCTCGGTATCTGAAAGGGTGAAATCATAAACATCAGCATTTTGTTTTACTCGTTCGGGTTTGTTGGACTTTGGGATAACCGCCACCCCCCGTTGGAGATGCCATCTTAAGATTACTTGGGCAACTGACTTATCATGAGCTGCACCAATCTTAGCAATGACGGGGTCGTTTAAGACTGCCCCACGGCCAAGCGGACTCCATGCTTGGGTTAAAATCCCAGCTTGGTGGTTGAAATCAACCATCGTGGGTTGGCTGAGGTAGGGATGGAGTTCGATTTGGTTCACCACGGGCATTTCACGGGCTTGCGTCTTCAGGAATTCCAAATGGGTACGATGGTAATTACTAACCCCAATTGATTTAATTTTACCAGCGTCCTTAGCATCTTCTAACGCCCGCCAGGTATTGAAAAATTCAGAGTGGATTGGCCAGTGAATCAATACTAAGTCAAGGTAGTTAGTTTGCAGTCTTTGTAGTGATTCGTCAACGGCTTTAAGGGTTGAATCATACCCCTGCTTTGGTTCTGGAATCTTAGTCGTAATAAAAACGTCACTCCGACTTAAACCAACGTTTTTAATGGCCTGACCTAAAACGGCTTCATTGCCATAAAATTGAGCAGTATCGAAAAGCCGATAACCGACTTCATAGGCCATTTTAATAGCGGCATCCATTTCAGCTTGTTCGTTGATTTTATATGTTCCGAATCCCTCCATTGGAATTTCGTTTCCATCACGTAACTTAAAAGTATCCATAATTGAATTATCCATGAAGAAAAAAGCCTCCTCTTATTTAATAAGAATATAATAAGACGAATGGTTTTATGATAGCAAACATTTTCACCTCTGCACTAAAGTATTATACAATAGGTATTAGAACTATTATTAGGAAGGGTGGTCATCTATGGCTATCGATTGGCATCAAGTCGATTTTGATCGCGGATTAACCGCAGATCAAGTCAAGGCTAAGGTTGAAGCTGATGAAATTAATCATTCGCCCAAGACGTTAACGAAGAGCGTCTGGCAGATAATTAAAATTAACACATTTACGTTATTTAATTTAATTAATGTTGTTTTAGCAGCTTTTGTTATTTACACAGGGAGTTATAAAAACTTATTATTCCTGGTGGTTGCAGTTATTAATACGGTAATTGGTTCGTTTCAAGAAATTCGTTCGAAACGCCAAATTGATAAGATGACTTTGTTATCGCGTGATAAAACAACGGTGATTCGGGACGGACAAACCGTGACGATTGACCCGAATCAAATTGTGGTCGGGGATGTGATCGAATTAACGCGTGGTAGTCAGGTGCCAGTTGATGGAATCGTCCTCACCACTAGCGCTTTAGAGGTTGATGAATCCCAGATTACTGGTGAGTCGGATTCGATTTCCAAACAACCAGGGGATGAAATCACCTCGGCCAGCTCGGTCGTTAGTGGCAATGCTAAAATGGTTGCTGTTAAGGTAGGGCAGGCTTCGTTCGTTAATCAAATTTCAGCGGTAGCAAAAGATGACGGTGATTCTAACGGTAAGATGTTGAACGCGATTAATCGCATCATTAAGATCTTGACGTTTATCATCATCCCATTAGGGATTATCCTTTTTACTTCCAAAATTTTACGGGGCAGCGATGTTAATAACGCAATTTTAGGAACGGTGGCGGCCGCAACTGGAATGATTCCGGAAGGACTGGTTTTGTTATCATCAATGACGCTTGCGGTTTCTGCAATGAAATTAGCCCACAAACGGGTATTGGTTCGTAACCTCCCCGTAATCGAAACGTTAGCACGGGTCGATACGATTTGCCTTGATAAGACCGGAACCATCACGAGTGGTCAATTAGCGTTTGAAAAATTAGTCCCGTTTACTGGTTATTCAACCAACGCTTTAAAGGAAATGGTTGGTGCTGCTGTCCACAGTATCGGTGATGATAATGAAACTGCGACCGCCTTGAAAGCTGCGATGCCTAATCCTGGTTGGCAGGCGACTGAGGTCCATCCGTTCTCATCGGCTCGAAAGTGGAGCGGTGCATCTTTTAACAATGGTAGTTTTATGGTGGGAGCGCCTCAATTTGTGGTGGATCACCTATCCGATGACCAAGCAGCGCTGGTGAAAAAATATGCGGCCCAGGGAAATCGGGTGCTAGCGATTGCTAAAGCTGATCGCTTTGCAGATGAACGCCCCGTTAATCCGTTAATAATTGGCTTGATCTTGATATCAGATGTGATCAGACCAAATGCTGAACGAACGTTAAAATTTTTTGCATCGCAAGATGTTGATATTAAAGTGATTTCTGGTGATGACCCCGTTACCGTATCGAGCATTGCTAGACGAGTAAAAATTAAGAATGCCGATCGATACATCGATATGTCAACGGTGGGGTCCGATCCTGACTATCAACAATTAACTAAAACTTACACCGTTTTTGGACGGGTGACGCCTAACCAAAAGCGCGAGTTAATTAAGGGGTATCAAAATGATGGGCATACGGTGGCTATGACTGGAGATGGAGTTAATGACATGCCGGCCTTGAAACAGTCTGACTGTGGAATTGTAATGGCTTCAGGAAGTGAAAGCGCAAAGAGTATTGCGAACTTCGTTTTGATCGACTCGAATTTCGATTCAATGATCGATGTCTTAAAAGAAGGCCGTCGAGTAATCAATAATATCGGAAGTGTGGCCTCGCTTTATTTGATCAAGACGATTTATTCAACGATTCTGACGGTGCTATTTATTTTTGCAACTCATGACTATCCATTCTTACCGATTCAATTGACCCCAATCTCTACGTTCATGATTGGGTTACCTTCGTTCATCTTAGCGTTGGAGCCTAATTATCAACGAGTGACCGACCAATTTACCAAGAAGATTATTGATATTGCAGGCCCAGTGGCAATTAGCATTGTCTTTTACGTGTTAGCAATTTTATTTGCGTCGCGAGAATGGCCGATGGCATATTCACAAACTTCAACCCTAAGTGTATTAGCAACTGGGGTTTGTTGTTGGATCGCATTACTGATGGTCTCACAACCGCTTAATAAATTTAAGGCACTGGTGGCAGCTGCAACTGGTCTGATCTTCCTATTTACTTTTATGGTAGTTGGTAACTTTTTCTCACTAGTTTCGGTGTTCAATAGTCCACTATGGGTATTTGCTTTGATTATCGTTGTGAGTGCTTATCCACTGATTTTACTAATGCAATGGGTTCGAACACAGTTGGGGATGCTCTTTGATAAATTTAGGACCAATTAGCATCGAACGGTGAATTTAAATCATGATAATTAAAAAAGCAATCCATTTTGCGGCAAATTGCCAACTGGATTGCTTTTAATTTCTAATTGGTATAATTTAGAAAATAAACTATGATAAACTATTGATATTTATTATTGAGAAGGAATGAATAAACAATGGAAACTGCTTTTAATCAAGTTGCGCCATATGTTAAAAATCAGATGCGAAACGATCGGACTGGCCATAGCTTTGACCACGTTGAACGGGTAGTGAACAACGTTCAATCGATTTTGGTGAACGAATCACGTGCAGATGCGCTCGTTGCCCTAACAGCTGCTTATATGCATGATTTAATTGACGATAAACTAGTTGATGATCCTGGTAAACAGATTGCGATCGTTAAGTCTAAGCTGCAAGAATGGCATTATTCTGGGTCTAAAATTGATGCCATTTTAGATATCATTGAACACATGTCATTTAGTAAAAACCTAGAACATCATTATGAATTAACCGTTGAGGGGCAGATCGTCCAAGATGCCGATCGATTGGATGCCATTGGTGCGGTCGGAATTGCTAGAGCCTTTTACTACGGAGGTCACTTGGGTGAAAAGATGTATGATCCATCCTTAAAACCGCGTTCTCAAATGACGATTGAAGAATATCGGAACCCTACAACGATCGTAAATCATTTTTATGAAAAACTATTGAATATCAAAAATAGTTTAAATACCGATACAGCACGTGAAATGGCACGAGTTCGTCAAAAAGTAATGCAGGAATTCTTGACTGAATTTAAGGTCGAATGGGGGGACTAATGGTTCGTAATAAGGCGAATCAACCCGTTGCTTAATACCGTAACGATCAGTGATAGGCAAAGGACTCCGTTGATAATCATGCTAGTTGTGTGCATCCAATTTAGATAAATTGGGGCAACGCCCAGTAGGGTGGCAAAACTAGATACCACGATGATTAAGATCAAAAGGATGAATAACCCAAATTTAATATTGCTTAAATCATCTGCACTTAGGTCGAATCCACCAATTGCAATAGAACTAGCAACTAATATTAAAACTAATAGCTTCCAGATAGATGAAATTGAAAGAATGCTGATTGGAAATGACCAGTTTGGCAGGGTGGATAAGCTGTTGAGTAGCGCTGGTTCTAATAACCAAGTTGCAATGAATAGGATTGCTGTACAGCCGAAAATGGGCGCAATGCCGATCATGAGGTTACCAAATCGTTGGTAACCACTTTTCGGGTTGAAGGAGTGGTTAACATATCCTAATTTATTATCTTCTGCTCCTCTGGGAACGTGAATTAAGCGAACCCCTGTGATTTTATGACCAAACAAAATTGCAACTATCATGTGACTGAGTTCGTGGATAAAAATCCCTAAGCTACCAAAAAGCACTTGTCCTCGCACCCCATAGCGATTAGCAATTAGCTGTTTGCAGCCATGACTGACTTTTCTTAACGCACAAATAATGATGATGGGAAATATTAATATTTCTACCATCACAATTGCGTTTGTGCTAATTAATAACTGGATAATATCTGTCATGTTAATTTTCCGTTGCGATATCAGCAAATTCTGCATGAACGAGATTTTTTAAATCCACTGCTTCTAATTCTACAGATCTACCAATTTTACCTGAAGAAACAAGGATTTTACCCTGTTTTTCCGCCGAACGATCGATATAAATCGGGTATTCAAATTTTTCCCAGATCCCGATTGGGGTATTAGCACCGTGTTCATAACCAGTGGTTTTCTCAAGTTCTTTTAATGGCACCATGTTGACCCTTTTATTTCCAGAGACACGGGCGAGTTCTTTTTCGTTGAGATGCTTGTCCAACGGAACGACTCCGACAACAGGGCCGGTCGTCTTACCAGTCAACACAAGGGTTTTGTAAACCCGATGTTCATCAATATCACCATGATTTACGTCAAGTTGAGCAACATCGCCTTGCATGTGGGTCGCAAATTCAAATTGTTTATAGCTAACCTTAGCCTTATCTAGAATTTTTTCAACCAGCGTTTTTTTTAATTTTGATTTTTTAGACACATTAATTACCACCTTTTTATTTATATATTCTAGCATATTGAATTTTCATTTTTAAAAAGCGTTTAATATTCTGTTATACTGAATACAATTATGATTAATTGGACGTTTTCGAGGAGTAGTGAAATGGCAGATTTAGTTTATCACAAAGTGATGCAAGATTTAAAAACGCGAATTAGCCGCAATGAATTTCCCAACAATCGATTACCAGATGAACGTTCTTTGAGTGAATCTTACGGAGTTAGTAGAAGCTCAATCAAACGTGCGTTATCATTTCTGGCTGATCAGGGAATTATTTTCAAAAAGCGGGGCGCAGGAACATTTGTTAATCCCCTTTTTATGAAAGCAAAAACAATTTTTCATTATGATGGTTCTAATATTGGAATCACAGATAGTATGGAAAGTCAGGGAGAATCCCCACAGATCAAGTTACTGGATTTTAAGGTGGTGCCTGCTAGTGAGGATTTACAGCAAGACTTATTTTTAGATGAAGATGATTTTGTTTATGAAATTAAGCGCCTACGTTCTTTTGGTAACCAACCGTTTATGATCGAAACGGGGTACATTCCGATTAGTATTACCCCGAAGTTAACAAAACAGATTGTCTCTGGATCGATTTTTAACTATTTGGAATCGGAGGTCGGTAAAACGGTGACCAGGTCGTTTATGTCAATTATGGCTGAGCCATCAACTGAAGATGATCAAAAGCTATTGGGATTAAAGCCAAATGAACCCGTTGGAGTTATGGAAGGAATTTTTTTCCTTGATGATGGAACCCCGTTTGAATTTTCTAATATGCGATTACACTATCAATATCTGAAGTATAATACGTTTGTTCAAATCAGTTAAGAAAAGGTTAATAATTATCATAAAAGATTGGACTATTTAACCGTTTTCATTCATAATATACGTAATGATTAAAAGTCGACTTTCAAATTGGTGCGTATCAATTTGCAAAAAGGTTGACTTTTAATTTAAATCTATTATCATAGTGATTGTAAATAAAATTAATCGTATATGGTTAATTTTATGTTGACGTTAATCTATGTATTTAATTTACTAAAGGAGTGTTATTAAATGGCAGAAAATTTCGATTCCAAAGAATATTTGGAAGAAGTTGACAAGTACTGGCGTGCTGCTAACTACTTATCAGTAGGTCAACTTTACTTGCGTGCCAATCCATTATTAAAGAAGCCTTTGACTTCTGATGATGTTAAAGTTAAACCAATCGGACATTGGGGTACTATTACTTCCCAAACTTTCATTTACGCACATTTAAACCGTGCAATTAAGAAGTACAACCTTAACATGTTCTACATCGAAGGTTCAGGTCATGGTGGCCAAGTTATGGTTTCCAACTCATACCTTGATGGTAGTTACTCAGAAATCTACCCTAACATCTCACAAGATGAAAAGGGTATGGCTAAATTGTTCAAGCAATTCTCATTCCCAGGTGGGGTTGCTTCACATGCTGCTCCTGAAACTCCAGGTTCAATCCACGAAGGTGGGGAACTTGGTTACTCACTTTCACACGGTGTTGGTGCAATCCTTGATAACCCAGACGTTATCGCTGCTACTGAAATCGGTGATGGTGAATTCGAAACTGGTCCATTAGCTGCTGGTTGGTTCTCAAGCAAGTTCATCAACCCAATCACTGATGGTGCCGTTTTACCAATCATTAACTTAAATGGGTTCAAGATTTCAAACCCTACTTTATTAAACCGTATGACTGACGAAGAAATTTCTGATTACTTCAAGGGTCTTGGCTGGAAGGCTACCTTTGTTGAAAATGGTACTGACTTCGACGATCATATGGCTTACCACGAAAAGATGGCTAAGGTATTGGATGCTGCTATTGAAGACATCCAAGCAATCCAAAAGCATGCTCGTGAAAACGAAACTCCTGACCACGTTAAGGAACCTGTATGGCCAGTTATCGTTGTTCGTACTCCTAAGGGTTGGACTGGTCCAAAGAAGAACCTTGAAGGCGAACCAATCGAAAACTCATTCCGTGCTCACCAAGTTCCACTTGACATCTCTGCTGAAAAGATGGAACATGCTGACATGCTTGTTGACTGGTTGAAGTCATACAAGCCAGAAGACTTCTTAAACGATGATGGTACTATCAAGCAAGAAGTTATCGACATGGCACCTAAGGGTGACCAAAGAATGGCTATGAACCCTATCACTAATGGTGGGATCAAGCCAGAACCATTGAAGTTACCTGACTACCGCGACTTTGCCGTTGACGTTAACGCTGAAGGCCACGGTCAACCAGTTGCTCAAGACATGGTTGTATGGTCAAACTGGTTAGGTGAAGTTGTTAAACTTAACCCAACTAACTTCCGTGCATTTGGTCCTGATGAATCAATGTCAAACCGTCTTTACGGTGTGTTTGAAAACACTAACCGTCAATGGATGGAAGAAATTGAAGAACCAAACGATGCTTACATGGCTAACCATGGTCAATTAATTGACTCACAATTATCAGAACACCAAGCTGAAGGTTGGTTAGAAGGTTACGTTCTAACTGGTCGTCATGGATTCTTTGCTACTTACGAATCATTCGGTCGTGTTGTTGACTCAATGTTAACTCAACACTTCAAGTGGTTACGTAAGGCTGCTGAACAAACTTGGCGTAAGCACTACCCATCATTGAACTTTGTTGATACTTCCACTGTATTCCAACAAGATCACAATGGTTACACTCACCAAGACCCAGGTATGCTTACTCACTTGGCTGAAAAGAAGCCTGAATTCATTCGTGAATACTTGCCAGCCGATGCTAATACTTTATTAGCTGTTGGTGACGTTGCATTCAGAAGTTACGAAAAGATTAACTTAATCGTTACTTCAAAGCACCCACGTCCACAATGGTTCTCAATCGAAGAAGCTACCAACCTTGTTAAGGATGGTTTAGGTTACATCGACTGGGCATCTACTGACCAAGGTGAAGAACCTGACGTAGTTATCGCTGCTGCTGGTACTGAACCTACTTGGGAAGCTTTAGCTGCAATTTCATTATTAAACGATGAATTCCCAGAAATGAAGATTCGTTTCATCAACGTTGTTGATTTATTAAGACTTCGTACTCCTGAAAACGACCCTCGTGGTTTGAGCGATGCTAAGTTCGATCAATTGTTCACTACTGACAAGCCAGTGGTATTCGCATTCCACGGCTTCGAAGACATGATCAAGGGTATCTTCTTCGATCGTCACAACCACAACGTTCACGTTCACGGTTACCGTGAAAATGGTGATATTACTACTCCATTTGACATGCGTGTTCTTAACCAACTTGACCGTTACGACCTTGCTAAGGAAGTTGTTAACGACGTTCCAGAATACGCCGTTAAGGGTCAATCATTCGTTCGTCGGATGGAAGACATGGTTGCTAAGCACAATGCTTACATCCGTGATGAAGGTACTGATTTACCAGAAGTTAACGACTGGAAATGGAAGCCTTTAAAGAAGTAATTAATCTTAAACATTAATTGCTGACAAGCAAAAAAGTTCCGAACCTGAATGGGTTCGGAACTTTTTTTACATAATGAAATCATCTGGTATCGGGGCTTCAATTAAATGATGTTGCATTTCAAATGGTTGAATTAAATCTAACCGATATGAATGGAGTTGAAGCGGGCCATTGCTGGTGGGATTATATAATGGATCACCAATCAATGGGTGCCCAATTGCTGCTAAATGGACCCGAATTTGGTGGGTGCGGCCAGTTGCTAGGCGGACTTCCAGCAATGTTTGGTTCGTTCGCTGCTGAATTACTTGATAGTGGGTGATAGCTGAAACGGCGTTTTGACCGTTTACCATGCGCTTTCTTTGATCATTTGGATCCAATCCGATCGGCATTTCAATGGTTCCAGCCATGGTGTTCATTGTTCCTGTAACCCAAGCTAGGTATGTGCGTTTGATTTGTTTCTCACTAATTAAACGGGTCAAAATTGGGACAACGACCGGATTTTTACCAAAGATGATTGCCCCAGATGTTTGTTGATCGAGTCGGTGAATGATATATGGTCGTTGTTGTTTATCAGCTAAGTATGCTGCCACATGATTAATGGTGGCCCCTGTTTCGCCAGGTTGATTCGGATGCGTTTTATCACCACGCTGTTTGTTGATAACGATTAGATCGTCGGTTTCATAAATTGGTTCTACGCCGATCGATGAATCGGCAATCGGAATTTGAACGGGTTGAAAATCAGTGGGTTCAAAGGTTAAGGCTACTTGGTCACCATTTTCAACTGTAAAATTCATTGGCAGGTAATGGTCGTTAACCAAAACCCGCTGGGCCCGTCTTAGTTTAAAAATAAGGTGTTTGGGAATTAACAGTTGTTGACTTAATAATTCACGAACTGTGCAAGTTCTCCTTGCGGTTAAATGGTATTGCCAACTCATTCGAAGTCCTCCCGACTAATAAAAATTAGTAATAATAGTTGTTTATGTTAATGGATTGTGGCATTGTTATACTAGATAATGATTCAGAATGGATGGGGAAAATGCAAAATAAAGAGTTGAATATCGGAGCCATATGCTCACTATTTGTGTATATTTTAATTAATGTAGTGATGTGGGTGGGGTCTTCGTTACTTAGCGGAGACGCACTAATTAAAACGGTCCTGATTGCGTGTGTGTTATACTTATTGCCAATTGGACTAGCTTACTTGAAAATTCAATTTGCTTATCATATTTTAGGATTAATAATGATTTTTTACACGCTTAGTTTTATTACATCGGTTACTTTAATTACTGATGGTTCTATTAACATCTGGATTAGAATTATTAACCTCTTGTTTGGAATTTTAGGCATCTTGATTAGTGTTGTGTGGTTTCAAATGGTGTTTAAAAATTCTCAAAAACGAGTTGCTGCTAGGTTAAAACGAAAAAATAAATAGGAAACGGTGAAAATAAAAATGGAAATGGATGTTCAAAAATTTATCGATCAGGTGACTAATGAACAATTTGCTGCTACTAATTTTACAATTAAAAAATCTGCATTGGAAAATGATTTAGCTTCTATTTTTGCACCAATGCTTAAATTTATTACTGAACAAATTCAAAGCGATCAAATTGCTCAAGCACGTTTAATTGTAGATGATTCTGATATTATTTTTAAGTTGGAAACGGGAATTATCAATTTGCCTTTCAACTATGTAAAAGCAATCAGTAAGATCATGTCAGGAGATGGGGTGCAACCCATTAACGTTTACATGATTGTTGAATCACCAGAAGTTAATCGCTCTAAGCTTAGAATTGATGAACTAGCTTCTGCTAATGAATTTATCGCTGATCAATCTGAAATGTTAAATAAGGTGACCCAATGGGCCCAACTTCAAATTGACAAAATTAATTCTAATGATGAAGCGATCGATACAGATGCCGAACAAACAAATTAATTTACTAAAAAGACCCCGTCTTAGACAGGGTCTTTTATTTTACGATGTATAACTGATCATGAATCAAATCAAATGGTTGGTGGTGTAAATTAAGTTCTTTGGCTGCTTTTTGATCAGTAAATTCAGCATTTTGCCAGAATTGCTTTGAGTTGGTAGCACCATTTTTTTCACCAATTACAATTAACTTAATTTTACGTTCAGCTTTACGAATTGCTTGTAACAGCTCCCAGTCAACTGGAACCCCATCTGGTGACCAACACATGATAATGGTATCAACGGTTGATTCATACTTATGAAAAGCCCCTAGTGCATCTAGTTGTTCGACATTAGTCACTGGATGCTTACCAGTTTCGTTCTCATTGACCCATTCTAAACTATCGGTTGCAATTACGTTTGTATTATTATTCCTGAGCCCCTTTGAAATATAACCGTTGCCAGCCATTACTTCCAACACCGTTTCATTGCCAACGTATTCAGAAATTGCCTTTGTGAATGGAGCTGAAATATAAGCCCACATCCCGTACTGTTCTTCGAGGTAATCACGATAAGAACGTAATTGTTTATCTAGTTTAGGAAGCGCATCTGAATATTGATTCCATAATTGATCGCCCTCATCACTGTCGGCTGGAAATTGTTTATTAACGGTTTGAAAAATGGTATCTTGGATATTATCTGGCAGTAATAAATTAGGCATATCCTGCGGTAGATTGCCAGCGCTCAATAGCTGATCACTAATTAACACATTATTGATTAAAAATTTAATTTCACCAAAATCGCTGAATAGGTCAGCATATTGTTTTAATTGTTCAATATAACTAGGCCGATGGGTAACTTGGTTGTTTTTTTTCAGCTTTTTGATTAATTTTTTACGGTTAATGGGTGAACCCTCCTTATTCTTCTGTTTCAGGACCAAAGTCAAGGTTTAATTCTTCTTGGCGGTTATTAGCTTGCTTTTTATTGTTATGATTTTGTTGACCAATCATGTATGCACGAATTAATTCAAAAATCTCGCGCTTATCGTTTCTGGAAAGTGGGTTTTCATCGAATTGTAAGTCGTCTGCACTAATTAATGAACGGGCGATATCCTTGATATTATCGTCGTTTCTTCCAACTAAAAAATCAATGCTGACGTTAAAAAAGGTCGCTAATTTGATTAGTTCTGGAATCGAAGGTGAACGAAGGCCTAGTTCCCATTTGCCCAATTGTGCTTCCGTATTGGGATGGGGCTTAGACTCAAACTGTTTGTTTAAAGCGGCGGCTAATTGGCTCTGGGTCAAATTATGTCCCCGTCTTAAGGCCCGTAGTCTTTGTCCGAAAATAGATAACATAAGATCACTCCTTAGCTGTATTATACAGCCAAAAATGATTTCTGAATACTAGAACGGGCCAAGTAATCGACCTAATAGCAAATTTTAGTTATAATTATAATGTATGAACTTAAATTTAAAGAGGGTTATTAAAATGAAAATGTTAGTTTTACAACATAATGAGGTAGAAGGGCCTGGATTAATTCAGGATTGGGCCGAAGACAATAACTACGATGTGTTTACGATCCGCCCCGATATGGGAGCACTTGTGAATCGTTTTCGGGTCGACCAATTTGATCTACTAGTCATTATGGGTGGTGGCAACAGTGCTGAAGATAGTGATTCATGGCTTGCTGATGAACGAGATTTAATTCATCGTGCTCATGACGCCCATAAGCCGATCTTTGGGGTTTGTTTGGGAGCTCAACAAATCGCGCTTGCTTTTGGTGGGATGATTGATAACACGATCGTACCTGAAATTGGTTGGTTCCCCGTTCATTCAGATATCCAAAGCCCACTGGAGTTACCAGAAGAGTTGACCGTTTTGCATTGGCATGGCCAACAATTTACATTGCCTCCCGATGCCAAAAGATTATTTGCTAATCAAATCGATCAAAATCAAGGTTTCATGTTGGGAGATAACATCATCGGGCTTCAGTTCCATTTTGAAATGAAACCAGATAGCGTTAGTTCATTAATTGATTTTGACCATGATTTTATTGCCGATACTGACGCTCCCAACCAAGTTCAACAAACGCCTGAACAAATTGGTAGCTTTGAAGTGGCGCCGCAAAACAAGGCTGTCCTTTACCAATTATTGGATTCCATCACAAAATAAATATGTTATCATATTATATAGGATTTTAAAGTAGAAGGGAGGGGATATTTGTTGTACCCATTAGTAGGATTATTAATGCTAGTTGTGGGGGGAATGTGCGGTATCATTGCCAGTAATAAGCAAACAGACAAAAAGTTAGCTGAAGCAAAAAAACAGGCAAGTGATTATTTACAAGCGAAGCGAACCCATATTGAAAACAAAAAGCAACGGATCATTAAGAAAAATCAAGCCCAAACTGCTGATTATGAACAGACCATTTTAGAGGACCTGAACACTCAAAGGGCTGATAATCAGACTAGGGAAGTTCGGATTCGGCAACATGATGAATATCTGAAGCAGCTTAGTAATCGGATTGATGATGATGAAAAACGGTTTAATGAGATGAAAACGCTGAACTCACAAAGCAAGCAAAATGTTAAAAAAACCCAAGCTGCTGCTGATCAGTTGGTTAATAAGCGGCACTTAATTTTAAATCAAAGCAGTCAGCTTGATGATGAGACCGTTAAACGAATCGTTCTTGATAACACTGCTCATGAATTGAAACGGGAAAGTGATATTGAGGTCAAATACCTACGTGAATCCACTGAAACCTACGCAAATCGAATAGCAGATAATATTATTATTGAGGCGATTCAAAGGGGTCCTGAAGATGTACCACGAAGTCACATTGAACGAAGTGTTAACGTTCCAACTGCAGAAATTAAAAATCGCCTGTTAAGTCATGATGAACAACACCTTCGTTTAATTGAATCATTGACTGGGACGCATCTAATGTTTGATCCAGATGATTATTTGATGCTTCATATTGTTACCCATGATCCAATTCGACGCGAGGTAGTTCGGCGGACACTGAATTCACTGATCGTTTCACGTCAAATTAACAATAATAATATTGAAACTCAGGTTAGCAATGCGACTCATGATGTAAATGATGAACTACGTGAAACTGGTGAAGATGTGGTGCTTTCGTTGCATTTAGGGACTATGAATCCTGATTTAATGAAGATTATTGGGCGCTTGAAATTTCGGACCAGTTATGGCCAAAATGTTCTTTACCATTCAATTGAAGTTGCCCAAATTGCGGGGGTCATTGCTAGTGAGTTGGGTTTGAATTCACAGTTAGCTCGTCGTGCTGGGATGTTACATGATATTGGAAAATCAATTGACCATGAAGTTGAGGGAACCCACGTTGAATTAGGGGTCAAACTTGCTGAGACCTATCACGAGGATCCAATTATTGTAAACGCAATTGCTGCTCACCATGGTGATGTTGAGCCAATTAGTTTAATTGCAACCATCATTTCAACCGCTGATGCTATCTCAGGAGCTCGTCCTGGGGCACGAAGTGAATCAGTTGAAGAATATGTTACTAGGCTTAAGAACCTTGAAAAAATTGCAAATACGCAATCTGGTGTTAAAGAAAGTTATGCTATTCAAGCTGGACGAGAAATTAGAATTATCGTTGATCCTAAGAAGTTAAGTGATTCTGATATGGCTAATATGACTAGAAAAGTTCAATCTAAAATTGAAAATGACTTAAGTTACCCAGGTAAGATTAAAGTAACTTCGATTCGGAAGCTAAACGTAGTCCAATACGTTGGTGATATTCCGAACCGTTCAAAACGTAAACGTTACGCAAATGCTTCTAATTAAAAAGACATCATAATCAGTTTTGATTATGATGTCTTTTTAATTACTCAATCACTTTAAAGTTATGATTATTAGTGGCTTGAATGGTGGGATGGTTACGAAGATAATTAGCAATTAGTTGACTCATCATTACTGAATCCTTAGCAATGATCTTATCATTTTGATACATTGGAAAGTGACCACCACCAGAAGCACGGTATTGATTCAATACAATCTTTAACTTTTGATCAGGGCGCACCGGTTGGCCATGGTAAGTTAAATTAATAATGCGATTACCGACGGGATTGCCGACCTTAATCGTGTAGTCGACGCCCTCATACATATCGTAATTATAATGGCGCGCCTTTGGATAAACGAATGCCTCGTTGACTACGATTTGATGGTTTTTAACGGCAAAATACTTCGCACTAATTTCCATGGCAGCTTTTAGGTCCGCTCCGCTGATTTCTAAGACGGCTAATTTATTTGGATAAACATAGTTAGTCATAATATTACGCATGGTAATGGGGTTTTCAAATCCATGGGCTTCGTTATTGAATAGCGCAGTTGCTGAGATATCGACCCCCATCGTTTCCATTTGGACCTTTTGAATAAATTCAATAAAACTAGTTTTATGAATCCGTGCATCGAACGCATCATCGAAATAAAGCGAACCATTAATTTTAGAAAGGGGTTCATCTAACCAGTCGTTCACTCGGTTACTCAACGGCTTAATGTAGTTCTTAATTTCAGCATCGGGTTCATAGTCGGCAGTTTTAATTAATTGAGCATCGCTATTGATTACTTGATAGCGATCATTGACCTTTTGAATGTCTAATTCGATTTTACCAACGAATTCACCACGATGCCCAGGCTGGGTGACCGGCACGTTAAATAATTTTTCAGCAATTTTACGATGCTGATGGCCCGTCACTAATGCATCAATCCCAGGGACGTCCTTTAGCATCGCATAGCTTTCGTTTTCTGAATCTTCTAGTGGCTCGGTCGCCACGCCCTTACTATTTCGTTCAAATCCACCATGATAAGCAATGATAACAATATCAGCTTTTTGACGGACGATCGGCACGTATTTTTTGGCGGTTTCTGCGACAGAAAGAAACTTGAGCCCAATTATATTTTCGGATGATTCCCACTTGGTTGCACCACGGGTAGTCATTCCAATGATTCCGACATTGACGCCCCCGATGTTTTGGATCGAATACGGGTCGCCCAATATGTGATTTCCTTCACTGTCAACGATGTTAGCGCATAGTATTTTGCGATCAGTGTTTTGAATCGATGTTTGCATATACTTTAATCCATAATTAAATTCATGGTTACCTAACACCCCATAGTCGTAATCAATCATATTAAAGGCGTGGTCAATTTGATCTGGGCCATTTTGTTTTTTGATCTTAGCAATGTAGTAAGCCAATGGGGAACCTTCAAGGTAATCACCATTGTCGATTGTAATGGTATGATCGTTTTCCGTTTGTAATTTGCTAATGCATGAAGCAGCTCTTTCTAACCCGAATGGTTTATCGTTTTGGGCACTGACATAATTAGTAGGTTCGATAAAGCCATGGGTATCGCTAGTTGATAGAATCGTCAATTTCATACATATACCTCCATTACATTAATATTTAGTTAATTAAAATTATAATCGGATTTAACTTTAATGTAAATTTATTTAGTATCTGGTTGCAAAACAATTTATAATGTTTTATTAATTAAGCTGTCGATTATCTTGACTATCTATTGAACTATGATAATATAAAATTGTTATAAGTGAATTTTGTGACTGATTCACATATTTCGCTTATAACCGTCGATATATCCAATACACTTAAAGGAGTGGATGTTCATGTTAAATCTTTATGTAGCACCTAGTAGTGCATCAAGTCGGAAAGCTCGCGCTTGGCTTAAGGAACACGATATTCCTTTTAAGGAACGTAATATCAATTCCAATCCATTGAACGCTGATGAAGTAAAGCAAATTCTTCGTCTAACTGAAAATGGTAGTGAAGATATTATTTCTACTAGATCTAATATCTTTAAGAAGCTAAACTTAAACTTGGATGACTTATCAGTTTCACAATTAATTAAATTGGTTGTGAAATATCCTGATTTAATTAGACGTCCAATCATCTTTGATGATAAACGCCTAGAAGTTGGCTATAACGAAGAAGAAATTCGTCGTTTCCTACCTCGTAAGGTTAGAGAAGCAGAATTGCGTCAATTAGAAGCTCAATTGGGTGCCTAGTTTCGTGATTTGAAAAACCAAGCATTAATTTCTGTGATGAAATTAATGCTTTTTTTGTAATAGGAGAGAATAAACATGATAAAAATGATTGCACTGGATTTAGATGCAACTTTGTTAACAAGTGATAAAACAATTAGTCCCTTTAACACTCAGGTGATACATAGGTTACATGCAGCGGGAATGAAAATCGTAGTTTGTACGGGACGACCAATTAATGTGATTAAGGGTTATCTTGATCAATTGGGGTTAAATCAAGCTGATGACTATACGATTACTTTTAATGGTTCACTAGTAATTAATAATCGGACTAAGGAGCCGATTTTTAAATCAGGGATGCAGAAGGCTGATTTTGAACCCATCTATAAATTTGTTAAACAAAATCATTTACCGTTGAATATTTTAGATTTTGATTCCATTTATGAATTGACCGAGTTGGCACCATCCCAATATTATAAGATCATGAATGCAGATGTAAAATTCATCCCCCAAACGTTTGCAATGTTACCAGATGATCAACAGTATAGTAAGGCGATTATGTCTGATGATCCAAGTGTATTAGATGCGGCCCGCGCTAATTTTGATAATCAGGGGCATTATCATATCGTCCGTTCCCAACCCAATATTTTAGAGTTTTTAGCTCCGTCCATAAATAAAGCCGTTGGCCTAGAGGCTTTACTTAACCATTTTGGGTGGACCTTTGCAGACCTGATGGCTTTCGGGGATGCTGAAAATGATTTAGAAATGCTTTTAGCCGCTGGCATCGGAGTAGCAATGCAAAACGCTCAGCCTAATATAAAGCAAATTGCGAACCAAGTCACTGAATTTGATAATGATCATGATGGGGTCGGTAGATTCTTAAACCAAGCCTTTAATAAATAAATACCGCTATTGCTAGCGGTATTTTAATTACTTGTTATTCTTGAATAGGGTTGTTAAGTAGTTCATGAATGTTTCTAGGTAGCGGTCCGCATCGACTTCGATAGCAGCACTGACTGATGGATTGGGATCATCCAATCTAGTGTTGTCGCCAATGGTGCGGCCGTACTTTTCCTTATCGGTATTCACGATCATGTCAATGTCTAAGGTGCGGACGAACGATGGGTCTTCAGCTACCCCGACAGCAAGTGGATCATGAAGTGAACAACCATCTAAATGCGGGTATAATTCAGCGTAAATATCAATGTAATAATCAACAATATCAGCGAACTTAGCACCAGCATTGGTACCTAAATCACGCCATTGTTGAGTTTCTTTTTTGGTCAGCAGTGTCCGAAGGGTGACATCCAATCCGACCATCGTGTCATGTAGCTTGCTGGTGAAAACGGTGTTAGCTGCTTCTGCATCTTGGTTGATGTTCGCCTCAGCAAATGGCGAAACGTTTCCTTGGACCGTTAAAGCCCCACCCATTAGGGTAACATCGCCAATTAAATCGACAATGCTAGGGTCTTTTTCAATCGCTTTGGCAACGTTAGTTAATGCCCCAGTGGGGACAATGACTAAATCCTTGCCATATTTATGAGCTGATTCAATCATAAAGTCCACGGCGCTTTGCTTTTCTGGTTTACGGGTTGGGGTCGGCAATTCAACTTCCCCAATGCCATTTTCACCATGAATATGAGCGCTAACTGGAAGGCGATCAAAGTGATCAGAGTTAACGGGATGGGCTTCACCAACGAACACGGGAATGTCAGTATGGCCAAGTAGTTCTAAAATTTTCAACGAATTTTCAGCGGCTCCCTCTACGACCAGATTTCCGTATGAGCTAGCCACCCCAATTAGGTCTAATCCAGGAGCAGCAACGGCATAAGCAAGGGCCATTGCATCGTCAATACCAGTATCTAAATCTAAAATTACTTTTTTATTTGTCATAAATCATTCTCCCAATCGATTTGATCATAAAAATTAACTATTAACTGTAATAATACTTTAAATTAAGCCTAAACACAAACAAAAAAATAAGAAGGTAGTAAATAAGTGGTAAAAAGCAAACTAATTTCTAATTTTCAGCGCATCATAATGTCAACGACCCTGATGGGGGTGCAACGAAATTACTCACGGATTAAAAACGATCTTAAGGATGAGGCCCACAGGAGTAACCAATTTGTTGAAATTCACCTTTTGCGATTGTTCCAACAGGTGTTTCACCGTCATAGTCGTGATGAAGCCGACCGTATCTTGATTGCTGGGACCAAGTTAACGACGCCATCACTGGTCAAGGTATCAGCCGCGCCCGTTAAACCCTGGCTATTCTCACGCTTTTTTGCGCTTTTGAGCTTTAGCTTCTTGTTGTTAGTGATCTTAGACCTCGTTTTCGGCAGCACCAAGGCAATCCCAGGTATGATGGTGGTCGGATCACTAGTAGTCCCGTTTTCTTTGTTGATCATGTTTTATGAAATGAATGTTTACCGCAATATTTCGTTGATGCAGGTTAATACGACCCTGCTAATCGGTGGGGTGGCCTCTTTGATCCTAACGATGGTGTTTTACGACGTGATTCCATCGGGGAACGGGGTGTCACTAGCCTCGGCATTTTTAGTCGGCTTGATCGAAGAAACTGCCAAAACAATCATTATCATTACCTTCATTAATCGCTTCAAACTTAATTATATTTTGAATGGCATCTTGATCGGTGCAGCGATTGGGGCGGGATTTGCGATTTTTGAAACCGCTGGTTATTCGAATGAATTTGGGTTGGCAACGATTTTTCTACGCAGTTGGCAGGCCATTGGCACCCATACCATCTGGGCGGCAATTATTGGCGCGGCCGTCATTTTGGGTAAACAACGGCACCATCAATTTACCTTCCACGATGCATTTACTAATCTGCACTTCATTGGCTTTTATTTATTAGCGGTCTTTTTACATGCAATGTGGGATTGGAACATCCCCATTTGGTGGGTCGATGAATTCTACGTTCAAAAAATCGTATTAATTGTGATCGGCTGGTTGGTCATCTTCATTTTGATCGATGCTGGCTTGCGCGAGGTTCGTACCCTGCAGGGGCAACGCATTCGACAACGCTTGAAACGGTCATTTAATAGGGCTAAGTAGCTTAGCAATCGTTAATGTAACGCTAGCTTAGCTTGGCTAACTGAAGAAAAGCAGTAATAATTATAACAAGCGAAAGGGGAGGTGTAATGATGCCGTTTGGCGAAAATATTAAGCAACTTAGAAAGCAGCATTCATTAACGCAGGAACAATTGGGTCAAAAACTCAATGTTTCACGTAAAACGATTTCCAGTTGGGAAAACCAACGCTCATATCCTGACATCCCAATGCTGCTAAAAATTAGTAGTGATTATGATATCGATTTAAACGCGCTATTACGGAAAAGTAGCGATATCGTAAATAATTATCAAAAACAGGGTGATATGATGAAAAGGACTAACGTTATAAGTAAGATCAGTTATGGGTTAAATATTTGCCTACTATTTTTGTTTTATTTTAATTCCGTTAATTATTGGCATATTCAATTGCCATTTGTAACTTTGTTGTTACTGATTAACGTGATTATATTCAATGTGACCCAAAGTGATTTTCATCCATTAGCTAGTAATAAGCAATTAGTGATGATCACAGCGGGCTTGTTCTTGATTTTCCAATTGGGGTTAAGCATCGCTGTAAACCCAAGCCTTTTTTCACTGATTCGCACTAGTTCAATGAGGGCTTATCAACTTGGTGAAATATTTGGATCATTATTGGCAGTGATATCAATGAGCTTTTTGGCGTTATTTAGCTTTTTGATCATTGTATTTGGCTACAGGAAGCCGAAACCATATCAATATAGTAATTAAAAAGAGATGCTAGTCGTAAATTTAACGATTAGCATCTTTTTTGGTTGAAATTATTTTTTAAATCCGAATAAGAATCCAGCAATGTGTTTATCGATCACTGGGTTTTCATGCAGCATTGAGTGTTCAGCACTTAATGGATCACTGCGGTAAAGCCAGAATTGGTATGACTTAACGTGGGGTTTAACTAAATCACCCATTGGTTTCACAATGTCGACTGCTTCTTCAGCATCACTCTTTAAGTTCCAAATTTCTCCAGCGATGTTTAAGACTTCCAAGTTTTTAGGAAGGTTCTTAGGGCCACCCTTGGCATATGGATCGTTAGTTGGGTAATCATTAGCAATCGATACGAACTTAGAAACTACTGGAACGTCCTTTAGGTGGGGATGGTTAACCATGTAGTAATAAGCAATACTTCCACCAGATGAGTGCCCGATTAGGTTAACGTGGGTGATATTGTACTTGTTCTTTAGATACTTCATCACGTTGACCATTTGGTTGCTTTCCTTGTACGGATGGGTATTGTCCTTAAAGACTAATTGGACTAGCGGGTTATCCGCCTCCACTTTTTTATATTGCTTGGCAGTAGAAACCTTACCATCTTTAGAGATATTAATTTTAAGGGTCCGACTGGCAATGTTGTGTTCACTGTATTGTTGAATGAAGTCGTCAGTAGAAACTGCATTACCAGCGAAACCAGGAATGAAGACCGTCGCGGTACGACTTTTATTAACGGCAACATCGTTTAAAACGTTCCCACGGAATTGCCAATTAATAGTAAAACAGAAAATAATTGCTTCAATAAAAAGGATAATTGCAATCCCAATGTGTTTTTTACCAATACGCATGATAAACTTCCTTTACTTATCTTAGGTTTATGACCTATGTTAATATAATATTAACATGATATTATAAAACATTTTAAAAGAAAAGTGGTAATAATAAAATGCAAGATAATCTTTACGATATTACAATCATTGGCGGTGGGCCAATCGGGATGTTTGCCGGTTTTTATGCGGGGTTGAGAAACTTAAGGGTTCAATTAATTGAAAGCTTACCAGAACTGGGTGGACAGCTAAATGCAATTTACCCGGAAAAGACGATTTTAGATGTTGCTGGTTTTACTGGTGTTACTGGTAAACAACTAGTTGAACGGCTCAAAGCGCAGTTAGAAACAATGGATGTGGATGTTAAAACTGGTCAGGCGGTTACGGACTTAAAGAAGCAATCGGATGGATTTGAAATCACAACCACGAGTGCAACTAGTTATTCAAAGACGGTGCTGATTGCGACGGGTGGGGGCTCATTTGAACCTCGTAAATTAGCGGTTGCCGATGTTGATCGCTTTGAAGGAAGCAATATTATTTATAGTATTCAAAACCGTGCTGATTTTAAGGATAAGACGGTGATTGTTGCAGGTGGGGGGAATTCTGCTGTTGATAATGCATTATTGCTTGAGGGCGTTGCTAAACAGGTTTATTTAGTTCACAGACGGAACGACTTTCGGGGCCTAGAACACATGGTCGAGACGCTAAATGCATCTTCAGTTAAGTTGATTACCCCATATTTAATTAAAAAAATATCCGCTCAAGATGATCAAGTGTTAGTAACTGCCAAGAAAATGCGGACAGCTGATGAAACAATTGACATTTTAGCGGATAAAATTTTAGTGAATTATGGATTTATTTCTAGTAATAAGGTTACCAAGGGTTGGGCAATCGATTTAGATGAATCACATCACATGTTCAATGTGGACACAGAGATGGCGACCAGCGTTGCTGGCATCTATGCCGTCGGTGATAGCGCAACCTATGAGGGGAAGGATACGTTAATTGCGACCGGGTTTGGTGAAGTTCCACTTGCGATTAACCATATTGCAAAGTCGCTATATCCTGACCGTCATGAACCCATTCATAGCACATCGATTAGACGTTAATGATGATTACGTTTCTTAGGTTTCTTTTGATTCCGAGAAACGTTTTTTTGATTTTGGTCCAGTTCTTTACGCATATAGCGGACTTCTTTATTCAGTAGCTCTACTTGTTTCATCAAGCGGTCCAATTTATCTGAAGTTCCTTCATTTTGAGCGTTATTTTTAGTGAAGAAATCGGTGATAGAAGAGGTTAACAAACCGATAAAGCCGACCCCACCAATCATTAAGAAGGCAGCGTCAATTCTGCCGCCAGCAGTTTGGGGAGCGATATCACCATATCCAACGGTAGTGGCAGTTGTGATCGCCCACCACATGGCGGTTTTTAATGGATAATGTTCAAAATGAGAGAAGATAAGTGCCGCAATAATTAAGATAATGATACTGACTGAGAATATATATATAAAACCAGTATCGTATATAAATTGATGGATCTTTTTGGTTAATTTACCATCCCAACCCAAGTGCCAAAAAATATGGTATCCCCGAATGATTCTAATGACCCGATAAATGCGAAAAAATACAAAGATCGGGTGGCCAGGGATGAGTGAAACTAGGTCCAAACAAGTTGATATGAAAAACCGTTGTTTATTTTGACTAATAACCAGGTTAATAATGTAATCGAGAATAAAGATAATCCAAATTCCATAATAAATCCCCATTATCCAGCCACGGTACAAGTAAATAATTCGTGAATAATCTAAAATTACCATCACGATTGAAGTAATGGCCAAAATGACGATTGCAATATTATAAAATAATTGCCACTTTTGCTTTTTGATTTTAGTAATGATAATTCACTTCCTTAATGATTAACGGGATACTACTTATTTGCATCTGGGTTGGTAACCTTTAGGCGGTTAGAATCAGTTGATTTATGGCTTACTTCTGGTGCATCGGTCTTGTATAAATCAACAGTTGATTTACCACCGTGTTTAGAAAGAACGCTGGTTGATTTTTTGCCCAGTTCTTTTTCAATCTTTTCAGCTTTTTGGAGTCCATTAGCATAGTTATAATCACTAGCATCAACTGCAGTAAAGCCCTTTGGTTTATAGAACCTTAATAGATTTTGTTCGTTTAGGGTATCAGAAAGCGATAGTTCAAGGCCAACTTTATCCTTGATCTTTTGTACCGCTTTGATCTGTGCTTTGTTCAACTTAGCTGGTTCACCTGTTTTATTGTCATAAATGGTACCACTAATGGAAGTGTATTGTGGATCGACCCAATCACGATTTCTAAATGCAACGACTTGATCATGTTTACTTGAGAATAAATCAGTTCCAAATTGAACGAATGGCTTAGAATTAACACCTAAAATGTGAAGGAGGGTCGGTAAGACGTCAATTTCACCACCGTACTTGTGGCTGATGAATCCCTTTTTAGTTCCAGGGATGTTCAACATGAATGGGACCCGCTGCATTTGGGTATTATCGAAGTCATTCCATTTTTCAGGATCATCACTTACCACCTTAGCGAGATTTGCATTTTCAGAATCAGAAATTCCATAGTGGTCACCATAAATCATGATGACCGAATTCTTCAGTAGTCCCGCTTTTTTAAGGTAGGCATAGAATTCCTTAACGGCTTCATCTAGATAGTGGGCGGTCTTGAAGTAGTTATCAACGATCGTATCGCCCGTATCGGTAGTTTTAAAATCATCGTCATTATCTTCGGAATCCAAGGTAAATGGGAAGTGGTTAGTAACTGTAATATACTTCACATAGAATGGCTCTTGTAGGTTTTGTAGATATTTGACCGAGTCTTTGAACAATAATTTATCCTTTAGTCCGTAACCGGTTGATTTATCACCTGAAACATCATAGTAACTAGCGTCAAAGAAATATTGATACCCCATATTCTTGTAGGTATTATTACGGTTCCAGAAACTAGCAACGTTACCATGGAAAACGGCACTGGTGTAGTTACCATTTTGCTTTAGGATCGCAGGAGCAGCTTGGAACGTATTGTCACTGCCGACTTGGGCAAATAAAGATCCTTGGGGGAGACCATAGGTACTAGTTTCTAGCATGTTTTCAGCATCAGATGTTTTCCCTTGGCCCACTTGGTGGAAGAAATTATCAAATGCATAGGTTGATTTACTGTGATAGATCTTGTTTAAAAATGGGGTCACTTCTTGACCATTAATCTTTTTATCAATTAAAAATTGTTGAAAACTTTCCAAGTGAATCACGATTACGTTGCGGCCCTTTGCAATCCCCTTCATTTTAGGGTTTGCTGGGGCGTAGTGTTTACGAGTAAAGTTTAAGACGGTCTTTAATTCTGACTTAGTCGCCATTGCCCTTAAATCTTTTGTATGTTGTGATTTAGCAGCATCATATCCGGTAAATGCATCGATTCCTAAGTATTTAACAATGTAGGTCCGATCAAAGGTTCTAGTAACCAATTGGGGTCGATCCATTTCACCAAGGCTAAGATTGAAAGCAAATAATAATACACCAATTGAAGTCATCATAAAGCCAACCTTGGGGCGTAGTGGACGGTTATCAATTTTAATGACCCTAAAAATTAGTAGTAATAATACTAATACGATATCGATCCAATAAATGAAATCATGGAAATTAGTGAGTGCAAGGGAGCTGCCGCTGAGCCCTTGATTAACCTTTGAATAACCAGTGATCGTATTAATGGTCATAAAATCGGTAAATTCACGGAAATAAATTACGTTCAGGTACAGAAGTAACGTATTTAAAATATCGAGAATAAATAATAATGGATAAAAAATCCGTGATCGTTTAAAATATAGCGCGATTCCAAATATTAAAACGGTAGTAGCAAGTGGGTTAATGATAGCGATAAACATTTCAAAGCCACCTGTAATTCCAAGTTGGAAGTCAACAAAATATGCAACGATTGTTTTGATCCAAAATAAAATAACCAGTAGCCAAAATAAGCCCATTCTAGTATTTAATTTTTTAATGGTTTGTTTAAGAAGTGACAAGATCAAGTCTCCTTTTTTGCATATAACTTATTTAATATTATCAAAATATCTGTTAAATAGCATGATTTGATTACGAAATATTAAAAAAATTAATCTAATCAGTGCGTAAAACACAATATATTGTTATAATAATGGAAGAATGTCCTATATATAGAAATGAGTTAATAGATGAAGGAGGGTTATTGTGGATTTAGCTAAATCAATTACAAATGCTAAGCTTAAGGTTATCAAAAACGATGGCGCTGTAGTTGAATTTCATCCAGATCAATTACGAAATACGTTGAACGAGTTCACTGATAGCCCTGAGGTAATTAAACGTTCTGAAATGTTAATCTTTGCGCAATTATTATCTTATTCCGAGATTAAACAATTTGACTTAAAATGCATTGTTTATAGAACCCTTCGCCAGTTGAGATACTCTAAAATTGCAAATCAATATTATCGAAAGAAACTCGCTCGTGAATTATAATTAAGATTATAATTACGGGGAGATGAAAAAATGGCCTTTAATGTATATATTGTCCGTCATGGACAGACTTATTATAATATTTACAATAAATTACAGGGATGGAGTAATTCACCATTGACCCAAAAGGGAATCGATGGCGCCAAAAAAACTGCTGAAAATCTATCGCAGGTCAATTTTAAAGCTGCTTATTGTAGTGATACTACCAGAGCACAACAAACGGCTGATATCATATTGCGTGCCAACCAGGTATCTAATGCTAAGTTGACGGTTTCGCCATTCTTTCGGGAAGAATTTTATGGTTATTTTGAGGGCACTGATATGAATCAAGCGTGGTACCTAGCTGGTGCTCCGCATGGTAAGCCTACTTTTAAATCCATTGTGGAAAGTTCATCAATTGGGCAAGCTAAGGATTATTTGAAAGAAGCAGATCCGTTCCATGATGCTGAAAATAACGAAGAATATTGGCAGCGATTGAATCAGGGCTTGGATCTAATTAAAAACAATGCGCAGTTGCAAAATGATGATAACGTTCTTTTGATAAGCCATGGTAATACCGTTTTAAGCATTGTAGAACGTTTCGGGCATGGTAAATACGATGTGACCGAACGACCTGCAAACGGCAGTATTACTAAATTGAGAATTAGTGATGACGATGCTGAAATTACAGCTTACAATCTAAAACCATAAAAAAAGACGTAACGATTATAATCGTTACGTCTTTTTTGATTAATTAATAATTAATCACCAACACGGCTAGCACCAACAAGGTTCCACCATGAAGCGTGAATGCTTTCCTTGATCACACCACGATTTTGTGCATCGATCATCTTACCGTTACCGATATACATACCAACGTGAGTGATACTTCTAGCACTTGAACCAAAGAATACTAAATCACCTTTTTTAAGGTTATCAACTGATACTTTTTTGTTTGAGTTATATTGAGCTTGGGCAGTTCTTTGTAAGTTAATGCCCAATGCCTTTTTGTAAACGTACTTAGTAAAGCCAGAACAATCAAATGATGATGGTCCAGTAGCACCCCAAACGTATCTAGCACCCATGTGAGTATCTGCTTCACTCAATAGTGAGCTTGCATCATCAGCAGTAGCTGCATGAGCTTGTTTTACTGAAGTGAGTGATGCACCTGCAGTAAAGAGTGTGAATGCGGTTGCGATGCTTACAAAGATTTTTTTCAAATGATTATTCATGACTAAGTTAATTCCTTTCGATTTCTGGTTTTATTATTTATTTATTTATTTATAATGTTTAAATCAACAGTTATAAGATTACCAATTTTATGTTACAGAAATATAACACGGTCTTTGCAAGTCAGTTAAATCATATAACAAGGCTGTAATTTAACTGTGTTTATCATAAATACTAGTTTAATTTCATCATAATATGATAAAGTATTGTTATATATATTCGAATGGAGATAATGCGTATGAATTGCAACCATAAGTTTATTAGCCCCATTGACATCCATAAATTAATTTTTCGAATTGGTGAAGTAAGTAAGATTTGTAATGTGTCGCCACGTCAATTACGTTACTGGGATCAAAAGGGTTTTATTCAATCAAATCGCCATGATGAAAGCAGCTCGCGGGTATACGATTTTCCAAACCTCCTTAGGATTGGTTTGATTAAGGAATTTTTAGATCAAGGATATACCCTTAGGGCTGCTGTAGAACGGACAGATCAGCGTCAAGAAACAATGCGCAAATTACACCGCTTTTTAAACCAAGCTGTTCATGGGATTGAAAATATCGATGGACATACAATGCTTAATTTAGGCTATTTTGATAAACAAAAAAAGAACTATCTTTATGGCTATTTAGATGATAATAACGATCCAGTATATCAAGTCGTGCCGGTGGATTAGGATTAACATAAAAAGACCCCGTAGTAATTTACTACGGGGTCTTTTGGTTTCTAAATTAGTCTTTATTTTTGGTAGTGGGGATTTGTTCAGCTAACTTACTTAATGCGATTGCTAGGATTGGGAAGATAATGTTAAAAATAATCGTTCCATAAACGATGAAGATTCCAGCCTGCCTAATTGCTTGAATATCAACGCTAATCAATGCTAGTCCGACTAAGATTGTAAATCCAGCGAAGTAGCGAATGATTTGTCCTAATGCATCCATCACATCGGCAAGTGATTCGAAGAATGGCAATTCTCGATTGCGATAATGAATTGCAATCCATGCGATTTCTAATAGCGCCACAGTCCCTAAGACGGTGCTACTAATAATTAAGGTTTCCCAACTGGTACGATCAATGCCCATTGCATAACTAGTCGTTAGGTTAGTTAGTTGTAACCCAGTTATTAAACTAAGTGCAAATGCACCTACCCAATAAATCGGGTGTAAGATGGAACGACTAATGATGAATAACACAATTAATGCGAAGAGGGTAATTAAAGTGATACTCATAATGCCGTATTTTGCAAAGTTTGATTTCAGTTGGGTTTGTTGAGCTGGTTGTCCAGCAATTGCAACTTCTGAGTTTTGTAATGGGGTGCCTTGTAACATTACATCGATATTCGTTTGGATATTATCGATCGTTTGAGCAGTTTGCTTAGCGTTAGTCGGATCTGATTGTAGAATCACCGTTATTTTAGTGGTCTTGTTATTGGCACTATTATAGTTATAAAGTGATTGTTGGAAATCAGTATCGGCTAGTTGATTAGGGGTAATGTAATAAACTGCCCCGACGCTACTCTTAGCCAGTCCATCCAAATAATCATAAATTGAATCAAGCTTTTGGTTAACGGCCTTGGTAGCAGTACTAATTCCGTTAAAGATATCTTTAGCTTCTTGCAGTTTGGATGCGTATCGATTGAGCTTAGTGGAAATACTGTCCGTGGAGTTAGCAATTTGTTGGCCCTTTGCTTGAATGGAACTCAAGCTTGAGGCGGCACTTGAAATCGTGTTATTTAAATCATTAACTTCATTTTGATAGTCACGGATGTTGCGAGATGCAGTTCTTCGATTAGCGATACTGGAACGCGATGCCGTTCCCGAAAGTTGACTCGATAACTGACTGTTTTCTGCAATTAACTCACTCGCAGCCGATTTTAATTGGCTAACCGTACTAATTTCAGATGTTAATCCATCCGGATCGATATCCTTTTGGCCCTCATTTGCCTGCTTGATGGTTTGATTTAAGCTAACCTGAGCTTGGTCAATCTTTCTGGTAATACTATTGAGTTGGCTTTGTACATAATATTTATTGATTGGTACCCCACTAGGTTGGGTAACGGAATAAACAGCATTGACGTTATCAACTGACTTTAATTTAGTCGTTAGTGAATCGATTTTTTCAAGATTATCCTGTTGATTCAACGCTTGATTATTATGGATATAGATAGTGATCGGAGTGGCCTTTCCTTGGCTAAAGTGAGCCTGGAGGATGCGTGCCCCGACTGCAGCTTGTTGACTACTTTTAGCATTATCTAAATCACTATAGGTAACGTTATTCCGATAAGAATATGCAAATGGTCCTACAATGTAAGCAACAAGAATGATTCCTACGAATGGTTGCCATAACGATAGGCGCATTAATTGATGCCAGAAACGGTGATTTTCAACATTGATTGGGTTATGGCGTGGCCAAATCAATTCAGGCCCCATCAAACTAGTGAAGATTGGGTTGATCGTAAAGACAGCGACCAGTAGAATCAAGAATACGATTGATAGGGATGCTAGAGCCTTTAATGGGTAGAATGGAACGAAGTAAAGACCAGCAAACCCAATTGCTAAGACTAAACTTACTGTGATAATCGAAGGAGCGACCCGTCCCAATCCACTTGAAGTGGCGTTGAATGAATCCCGATGGCTGCTGTTTTCCTCACTGACTGCCTTAATGATCATAAAATTAAAAATACTGCCTAAAATGATGGTGATCAAAGTAATTAGCAATGGGGTTAATTCTGAAAACAAGAAGTTTTTATGAATGGTTAAATTACCAATCAAGCTAAGTGCAGTTAGCTCTGTGATTAACAGGGTCACTGCTGAAATGACTGGTGCGATGATTGAACGGAAGAAAATCATCATTAATACGATTGCAATTACAAACGCAATCAACATGAATGTTTTAGATGCACTAGCTAATTTTTGAGCGTTGGCATTTTCAATTAAGGCAGGATTAGTAACGTATGTATTTAATCCTGAAACATTCATTTGTTCTTGTAACTTACTAACCAAAGCATTGGATGTTAAATAAGCTTTATCAACAGTTACCTTCACGATCTGAGTAGTTTGATCGTTAGAAAATAATTGTAATTTACCATTAGGGCTATTATTAATGGAGCTAATTTGTTTAATGCCAAGGCTGTGATTATTTTGCAATTTGTGAGTGACCGTATCGATTCGATCCTGTTGGTTACTATTGATCTTACCGTTAGGATTATTGTAAACAACATCTAAGGTTGTTGAGTTTGCTAATCCATGGCCCCATGAATTTTGTAATCGTTCAGCCTTCATAACCTGTGATGATTGGTTAAATTTTGGTTGACCATAGTTAGTAATTAAATCTGTAACGTTTGGTAATTTAGCTAGGGCGAAAAAAACAGCTACTAGCCACAAAACAATTACAATTAGCCAATTTTTATTAATTCTTTTTAGTAATTGCACTTAAAAGACTCCTTTTTGTTTTATGAAAAATGTTTGTGGTACATAATCCAAATGAGAACACAGATAATGACGGAAATTAAAATTGAAATGATCCACCCAATTGGTGATTCTGCAAATGGAAGCTTAACGTTCATTCCATAAAACGCAAACACGATATTGGGAACCGATAAAATTAATGAAAAGATTGTTAAGAACTTCATCGTAGCATTTAGGTTACTATCGAGTAGGTTAGAATATGCATCTGCAACTTCACGGGTAACACTGCTTGAGACCTGGGCCATTGAAAGTCCCTGGTTCGCTTCAATGACAATATCTTCTAATCGATCACTTTGAAATTCTGTCAATTGACCCTTTAGGGTTCTTTGGACCGTTGAAAGCATTTCCTGATTTGAAGTGAGCGCCGTAAGAAAATAAACCGTTTTGGTCTGCAGTCCTAACAACTGATTGATTGAATCCCGATTAGCTTGGTGCGTTAAATGGGTTTGAATGTTAGTACGATCTCGATTGGCAGCATTAATATAATCAAAAAATTTAATCGTAATTTGAAACATGGTTTCTAAAATAAGATCAAAAATGAAGTTCGGATCCTTAATATTAGGGTTATTAATAATTGAAGTAATTAGTGGGACCACGTACTCAGTTCTTTTTCTGGTGAAAGTAAACAACATATGGTCGCTAATTAATAAACCAACGGGTTCAATGCTAATGTCACCCTTAAATCGAGGTTGGATTGGCGAATCGTAGATAAATAAACGGTAGTTATTTTCCTCATCGAACTCAACACGGGGTCGCTCATGAATATCCATCGCATAATCTAAGATATCATGTCTAATTTGATAGGTATCACGGAGCTTAGCACGATCTTTTTCATCCGGATTTTCCACTCTTATCCAGTTGAACTTATTATTGACCATCTGGGTTGTTATCAAAATCATCTTTCCTTTATCTTATAATTACCTATTATTATAGTTTATCAAAGTATGGTTTTGGTGTGATTTTTATAAAAAAGTTGAAAAAAAGTAAAATTTTGTTTCCGTTTAGCTAATTTATTACTATAATAAAGGTTGCTGTTCAAAAGCATGATTGATAGAGGGGAAAATAAGTGAATAATAAAAATGATAAAAAGTTTACACCAAGAACTAATCCGTTAAAGCAAAAAAAGGGTCAACTCAGTGATGCTAAGCATAGTAAGAAGCGAGGCAGGGGGATGATTGCGATTTTGATCATTATCGTAATTTTAGCTGTCCTTGTATTCGGATTTGCAGTTAGAAAGATTAGTAATAAGTTAGAAAATAAACAACAACTACAATCACAGTCAAGCAACGTATTGACCTCAGAGCAGATTCAACAGATTAAGCAGCGTAGAACGTTTGCAAAGACAATTGCGGAACCAGCAATAAAGGTTTATCAAAATAACTTTCATGTGCTACCTAGTATTGTAATTGCTCAGGCCATTTTGGAATCCGACTGGGGTAATTCCAAACTGTACCAGGTTGCTAAAAATCCATTTGGAATCAAGGGAACATACAATGGGCAATCGATTTCATATGACACGACTGAGTACGTGAATGGTAAAAAAATTACGGTTGCTGCTCAATTTAGAAAATATCCAACCTTAGAGGCTGCGATTAAGGATCATGATAAATCAATTAAGACTCATTTCATAAAAGAAGAAAACGTTACTAGTTATGTTAAGGCTGCTAATTTATTACAAAAGAATACTTATGCTACTGATCCACAGTATGCTAAAAAGTTAATTAGTGTCATTAAACAATATGATTTGAGTCGTTATGATCTGCAAGCTTTGAATAATAATTAAACTATTAGACTAGCTATTTAGGGATTACTTGTAATATAATTTATTTAGTATTTTGTATATTTTGTTATTAATTAAAAATGAAGGGAAGATCAATGCTGGATATATTGTCTAAAATGTATGGGCCATTCTTTGACCCCCATAACTGGACTTCAGTTATTACATCGGGGAGTGATTGGCTCGTTATACTTTCGTTGGTTTTGATAGAGTGTTTATTATCTGTTGATAATGCGGTGGTATTAGCTGCACAGACGCAGTCGTTACCAACTAAGAAACTCCAAGAAGAGTCACTATTTTATGGAATTTGGGGTTCTTACATCTTTCGGTTCTTAGTGATTGGATTGGGAACGTTCTTGATTCATCTTTGGGAAATCAAGGTAATTGGAAGTTTGTACTTGGTTTATCTGGTTTACAAACATTTCTCAAGCCATGGCAAAAAGAAACAACGGACGCAAAAGACACATTCGACTGATCCAAAGAATCATCGAAAGTTATTTTGGATGGTAGTAATTCAAATTGAAATGATGGACATCGTCTTTTCAGTTGATTCAGTACTAGCTTCATTAGCAGTTTCACCGAACCCAGTGATTGTATTGATTGGTGGGATGATTGGAATCTTATCGATGCGTGGGGTAGCTGAAGTAATTATGATATTAATGAAGAAGATTCCAGAACTAAAGTCAATGGCCTATGTCTTGATTGGAATCATTGCAATTAAGCTATTTATTTCAATTCCTGCAATCGATATTGAAATTCCACCACTACTTTTTAGTGGAATTGTATTATTAACGGTAATCATTACGATGATTATTCATGTTGTTAGAAAGAAACGGGGGCCTGTTAATAATGATCAATAAACTAACCCGTGATAATTTTTCAGAAGGCGTCGCTGCACCATTAACGATCGTTGATTTTTGGGCACCATGGTGTGGGCCCTGTAAGATCATGGATCGAATTATCAAAAACTTAGCAGCCGAATATGGTGACCGCGTTCAATTCGCCAAGTTTAACGTCGATGATAACCAAGATATCGCTGAAAAATATAAGGTCTTTAGCATTCCGACCCTAGTTGTCTTTAAGGATGGTAAGGGTGTTGAAAAGGTCTCTGGTATTTTTCCTGAACCCATGTTAGCCAAATTCATTGAAAAAAAGATTGCAGAGATCAGCTAAAAATTAAATTGACATCCAGATTAAGAAATGCTAATATTTTTAATAAATCAATTAAGAATAATTTAAATTCCATTTAAGTAGAGCATTGTCTGGGGGTCAGGAAGTCGGTGGTTGCTGCGAACCGATCAGGATAATGAATTCGAAATACCGGAATTAAGCGTCGTTATTAATCGGAATTAGATCCGTTACCATCTAATGAGTGAATAGCTACTTTGTTGTGGCTATTAAATCGGGTGGTACCACGGTATAAAAGTCGTCCCAATTACATTAATTTGTAATTGGGACTTTTTGTTTGTTTAAATATAGAAGGGATTTGTTATTGTTATGGAAAAGAAACGACCAACCATTGGATTGAAAGAGGGCATCTTAGTATTATTTGTACTATTATCAATTATGGCTTTCGGAATCATCGGATTAAAGATTAGTCCTGAAGTGCCGATTTTAATGGGGATTATGCTATTAATTTTTTGGGCTAAATTACGAGGCTTTTCATGGGATGATATTCATGAAAGCTTCGTGATTGGAATTAAAAATGGGATTGTACCATTATTTATCTTTCTATTAATTGGCTCATTGATTGGGGTTTGGATTGCTACTGGAATCATCCCAAGTTTAATGGTTTTTGGTTTCAAATTAATTAGCATTCGGTGGTTCTTACCATCAGTATTCGTGGTGTGTGCACTGGTGGGTTCGATCATTGGAAGTGCATTTACCATTATTTCTACTTTAGGGATTGCGTTCATGGGAATTGGCCTGACGATGGGGATCAATCCAGCGATGGTTGCTGGAGCGGTCCTCTCTGGTGCCGTATTTGGTGATAAATCGTCACCACTATCTGCAACGAATAACCTTTCCGCCGCAGTCTCTGATGCGGACTTGATTACCCACATTAAAAACATTATGTGGTCAACTTTACCAGCTAGTATTGTGGCATTCTTTATTTATGCTTTTATGAGTCATGGAAATGGAGAGGCTAACTTGGGCCGTATCCAAGATACCGTGTTAACACTTCATCAAAACTTTACCATTTCATTTTGGGCAGCAATCCCAGTCCTACTGCTTTTTATTTGTTCATGGTCCAAGATTCCAACCATCCCCACTTTATTTATTAACATTATTGTTTCTTCTATTATTGGGATGGTTCAAACTCCTGGGTTGAACCTAGTCAAACTGAATAACGTAATTCAAAGCGGCTACATTGCGCATACACGCAATCCACAGGTTGATGTATTATTGACCCGCGGTGGCATTTCAGGAATGATGGGAACAATGTCATTGATTTTTGTGGCCCTAGCCCTTGGTGGGATTTTAATGCATCTTGGGATTGTAGATGCCGTAATCAAACCATTAACTGACAAACTTGAAACAGAAGGTAATTTAATCACGACTGTGATCGCTACTTGTATCGGGGTCAATATCTTTATTGGTGAACAATACCTATCGATTATTTTACCTGCGAACGCTTTTAAAAAGACGTTTGCTGAAAATAACTTAGCACCAGTGGCATTAAGTCGGGCTCTTGAAGATGGGGGAACGGTTATTAACTATTTAATTCCATGGGGGGTCGCTGGAGCATTTGCTACTAATGCATTAGGGGTTCCTACGATTCACTACCTACCATTTGTATTTGTTAGTTTATTATCACCCGTTTTTTCCATTATTTCAGCTTATACTGGGATTGGAATCAAGCATTTAAACCCCGTTCAAAAATAAATTCAAATGATTTATTAACTAAATATTCCTTTTGAGCGATAGCATGTTGTTAATACTTAGCATGCTATCGTTTTTCATTCTCTCGATAACGATATTTTACATACTATTTACGTAAAATATACAGTTTTTGATTAAGTGTTTTTATTAAAAACTGATTAAATAAGGATTTTAATAAATTTAAAAAGTAGAAATATTACAAAATATGCAAAAATGCATAAATAAAATGTATATTTTAGGCTGATTTATAGTCAGCAATGACAATGAAAAAACAACTAATTGTTACAAAACTGTTACAATATTACAAAAACACCCCGTTTATTTAATATTCACGATATTTTGGTGTAACACCTGGTAGGTAGAATACTCACAGTTAATCAAATCAGATTAGCTGTTTTCATGTAAACGATCCAGAAAACGATATCAAGGAAACGATATCCAGATTATGTTTTATATAGAAGGAGAGATTTTTATCTTACGGAATAAGAATTTAAAGAAGGTTTTAGCTTCAACTACTGTTGCTGCTGGATTATTTGTCGCTGGTGTCGGTGCTGTTAATGCCGATGCTTCTACTAAGGTTACTGTTCAATCAGGAGATACTCTTTGGGGTATTGCTCGTCAATATAACGTTGACTTAACAGCCCTAGAACAAGCTAACGATTTAAATGACAACTCAATCATTTACGTTGGTCAAAGATTGAACTTACCAGATAACGGAAACACAACTGCTACTGCAACACAAAGTGCAACTACTCCACAAACTAGTGGTGCTACTCAAAGTAGTTACGCTAACACCCAAGCAAATACTGTTACTACTAGTTCAAGCTACAGTGCTAATACTGCAGCTGCTACTACTAGCAACAACACTGCTGCTACTACCACTACTTCAAGTGACGATGCATCCGCTAAGGCATGGATCGCTAACCGTGAATCTGGTGGTTCATACACTGCTACTAACGGTCAATACGTTGGTAAGTATCAATTATCTTCATCATACCTTAACGGTGACTACTCAGCTGCTAACCAAGAAAAGGTTGCTGATTCATACGTAGCTTCTCGTTACGGTTCATGGGCTGCTGCTAAGGCATTCTGGCAAAGCCACGGTTGGTACTAAGATTTAGGACTAATCTAAAATTTAAATTCATTATGAGCGTCGGATCTGATCCGACGCTTTTTTTTGGCTAAAATGCTTGCAGGCTTACAAAAAGTAAGTTAGTATAAAGACATCAATTATATTAATAAGGAGCCACTAACTATGAAATATGGAATTACCGCAGCAACTGGTCATTTTGGCCAAGCCGCATTCAAATCATTAGCAGAATTAGTTGACGCATCAGACATCGTTGCGTTGGTCAGAAACGTTGATAAGGCTAAGGATATTTTTCCAGCGGGGACCGAAATTCGGCCAGCCGATTACACTAAGCCAGAGCAATTGAATGAATCATTTAAGGGAATCGACAAGTTGCTATTCGTTTCTTCCCAACCAGGCCCTGGAATGCCTCGGGACGAACAACATCATAACGTGGTCAACGCTGCTAAGCAAGCTGGGGTTCAATTCATTGCCTACACTAGTTTCCCAGATGCGGACCATGCTGAATCATTTTTGGCTGCAGACCACAAGAAGACTGAACAATGGATCAAGGAATCGGGCATTAAGCATGCTTTCTTGCGTAATAACTGGTACCTACAAAATGATTTAGGGACCATCCAAATGGCCCTTAAAACGGGTAATTTCCCATATTCTGCTGAAGACGGCAAGGTTGGTTGGACCCGCGAAGAAAATTACGCTGCTGGGGCTGCCAAGGTATTAACATTAGATGATCCAAAGGCGGTTTATGAATTCGGTGGTAAGCCAATTTCATACCCACAATTAGTTGACTTCTTGACCGATGGGACTGGCCAAGAAATTTCACCAGTGCCATTGACCGATGATGTTTACAAGCAAGAATTGCTGAAGAGCGGTTTGGATGAACAAACTGCTGGCTTTGTAATCGGGGTTCAAGACCTCATTAAGGCTGGTGAACTAGACGTACCATCAAATGACTTGAATGATGTTTTAGATGGTAAGTTGGAAGCACTACCAGAGGGCATTGCGAAGTTATTGAAATAGATTTTATGAATTGAAATATGAAAAAGCCCAATCCGATGTGGATGTGGGCTTTTTTGGTATAATGATATTAATATGATTTTTGATCTCATTTTTACAAAATGAGTCACAATATAAATTAGTAGGGATGATTAGTGATGGAATCAACAACTTATTCTAACTTTAGTAAACAATTAAAGATGTACATGGATAAAGCAACCGATAGTTTTGGACCGATCACTATTACTCGTAAAGATAATAAAAACGCCGTATTAATTTCTGAAGTTGAATATAACAACATGTTAGAAAATCAATACGTTCTTTGTAATCCTGCTAATTTAAAGTGGCTTGAAAAGGGAAAGTCACAGGTAGATAATGACCAATTAATTACTAAATTATAATTTGAATAAAATAATAAACAATTCTAACCAAAAAGCTCACCAACGCCATTCGGCATTGGTGAGCTTTTTTCATATCTTAATCATCTGAGTCTAAAACCACGTAGTTCACAGTCTTGATCGCAGAAATATCCTTGCCACCAGCGTATGAAATTGATGATTGTAAATCTTCTTGCATTTCGCGAAGGGTGTCCTTAATGTCGCCTCGGTAAGGGATCAACATTTGACGGCCTTCAACGTTCTTGTATTCACCCTTTTGGGTGTCAGAAGCAGAACCCCAGTATTGCTTGTATTGCTTACCATCAATGGTAATAACACTACCAGGTGATTGTTCGTGACCCGCAAAGAGGGAACCAATCATGGTCATGGTAGCACCAAAGCGAATTGACTTGGCAATGTCACCATTAGTTCTTAAACCACCATCAGCAATGATTGGCTTTCTAGCAGCCTTTGAACACCACTTGAGGGCGGATAATTGCCAACCACCAGTTCCGAAACCAGTCTTTAGCTTAGTGATACAAGCTTTCCCAGGTCCGATTCCGATCTTAGTTGCGTCAGCGCCGGCGTTTTCGATTTCACGAACGGCATCGGGAGTTCCTAAGTTACCAGCAATCAAGAAGGTTGATGGAATCTTTTCCTTGATGTACTTGATCATCTTAATTACATAATCAGAATGACCATGCGCAACGTCGATGGTGATGTATTCAGGCTTTAAGCCTTCGTTCACTAATTCATCGATAAAGTCGTATTCGCTGTCCTTAATTCCAACACTGATTGATGCGAAAAGCCCCTTTGCTTGCATATCCTTGATGAATTGAGCCCGCTTTTCAGGTTGGAATCTGTGCATTACGTAGAAGTAGTCGTTAGATGCTAACCATTCTGCTAATTCTTCGTTGATTACAGTTTGCATGTTGGCAGGAACGACTGGTAATTTAAAAGTCTTAGGACCGAATTTAACGGTCGTATCGGCATCGTGCCGACTTTTAATAATACATTTACTAGGGATTAATTGGATGTCTTCATAGTCAAATACTCTCATTTGAACGCCTCCATAATTCTAAAAAACAATTGCAACAATAATGATTACTTGTCAGCAGTATCCCATGCATTGATCATGATGTTAGTCGCATCACGGTCGGGACCCACGGCAAAAGTATCAAGTTTGATGCCGACAAGTTCACTGACCCGCTTTAAATAATTCTGAGCATTTACTGGGAGTTCATCGACCGTCTTACACTTGGTGATGTCTTCGTCCCATCCGGGAAGTTCTTCATACACTGGTTCACAGCGTTCAAGAACGGAATTATTAGCAGGGTAGTTTTCAATCACTTCGCCGTCAACCTTGTACTTGGTAGCAATTTTGACGGTCTTTAAACCAGAAAGCACGTCTAAACAGTTCAAGGAAAGATAAGTCAATCCAGAAACCCGTTTAGCATGACGTAAAACAACGGCGTCTAACCAACCGATCCGACGGGGCCGTTTAGTAACGACACCGTATTCATGAGCAATTTCACGAATCCGATCGGCAACTTCATCATGAAGTTCGGTTGGGAATGGACCATCACCAACTCGGGAAGTGTAGGCTTTACAAACCCCGATGACTTCGTTGATCCGACTAGGCCCCACACCAGCACCGACTGCAGCACCACCAGCAATTGGATTGGATGATGTAACAAATGGGTAGGTCCCATGATCGACATCTAACATTACCCCTTGCGCACCTTCGAATAAAACGTGTTTGCCTGCGTCTAAGGCATCGTTGATTAATAATGAAGTATCAACAACGTATTTCTTAATTTGTTGACCATATTCGTAGTATTCATCGAAGATATCATCGAACTTCAATGGTTCTTCGTCGAATAACTTGGTCAAGAATTGGTTTTTAATCTTGAGGGCTTGGTGTAATTTTTCAGCAAAAGTATCCTTATCAATTAAGTCCGCCACTCTAATTCCGATTCGTTCGACCTTATCCATGTAGGCCGGACCGATTCCTTTATTAGTAGTGCCAATTTTTTCGTCTTTGAGCTTTTCTTGCAAGCCGTCGAATAAAATGTGATAAGGCATAATTACATGACTTCTACTGGAGATGCGAAGGTTATCAGTATCAATTCCATTATCATTAAGATATTTCAATTCGCTGAGCAAGGATTTCGGGTTCACAACGACCCCGTTCCCAATTACGCTCAACTTATCATTGAAGAAGATTCCAGAAGGAATTAAGGAAAGGTGGAGTTCTTTCCCGTCGATAACGATAGTGTGACCGGCATTGTCACCACCGGAGTAGCGAACGATCATGTCAGCGCGCTGACTTAAAAAGTCAGTAATCTTTCCCTTTCCTTCGTCTCCCCATTGGCTTCCAACGATAACAATTGATGACATATAAACACCTCGTAGAATTTTTTGGGTTGCTATTAAATTTAAGCAACCTATAAGATTTTACCATTAAAAAAATAAAAATCAAGAACAATGCCCCTTTTTTAAAAAATAAAGTTCGGATTTAATTTAATATTAAACATTTTCAAGAATAATATTCACTTTTTTCCGAAAATTAGCGATTAATGTGGTATAATAATGGCGGAAATCGAAATTTAAATAAAAGGTGATTAAACTAATGATAGATCGATATACACGAAGTGAAATGGGCCAAATCTGGTCTAAGCACAACCAGTTCAAAGCTTGGTTAGAAGTTGAAGTTGCGATTGATGAAGCTTGGTCAAAATTAGGCCACATTCCTGCTGAAGATGTAGAAAAGATTAGAAAGAACGCCAAATTTGATGAAAAGCGGATTTCAGAAATTGAAGCCGTGACCCATCATGATGTCGTTGCATTTACTAGAAATGTATCAGAATCATTAGGACCTGAAAAGAAGTGGGTTCACTTTGGGGTTACCAGTACTGACGTTGTTGATACCTCATATGGACTTCGTTTCAAACAAGCAAACGAAATTTTAAGAAAAGATATTCAAGAATTAATTGACGTGATTGCTAAACAAGCAGTTAAGTACAAGGACACGGTTATGATTGGGCGGACCCACGGGGTGCAAGCCGAACCAACCACCTTTGGGCTTAAGATCGCTCGTTGGTATTCAGAAATGAAGCGGAACCAAAAGCGCTTTGAAGAAACTTCGCGTGAAGTTGAAGCTGGTAAGATTTCTGGTGCCGTTGGAACTTTTGCAAACATTCCTCCATTTGTTGAAGAATACGTTTGTGACAAGTTGGGCATCCGAGCACAAGAAATTTCGAGCCAAATTTTGCCTCGGGACTTACATGCTGATTACGTTGGCACGCTCGCTTTGATCGCCACTAGTTTGGAAGAATTTGCTACTGAAATTCGGGGGCTCCAACGTTCAGAAGTCCACGAAGTTGAAGAACACTTCAATGCTGGTCAAAAGGGATCTTCCGCAATGCCACATAAGCGTAACCCAGTTGGTTCAGAAAACATCTGTGGTTTAGCACGGGTCGTTCGTGGCCACATGGTTACTGCTTACGAAGATGTTCCATTATGGCATGAACGGGACATTTCCCATTCATCCGCTGAACGAATCATCATGCCAGATACCACCATCCTATTGGATTACATGTTACATCGTTTCACTGGCATCTTGAGAGACCTAACCGTCTTCCCAGATCGGATGAAGGCTAACATGCAAATTACCCATGGTTTAATTTACAGCCAACGGGTAATGCTTAAGTTGATCGATAGTGGGATGGCACGAGAAGCTGCCTACGACTTGGTACAACCATTGACTGCCAAGTCATGGGACGAAAGCTTACCATTCAAGGAATTAGTTGAAAACAACAAGGAAATCACTAGTCACCTTTCAAAGGAAGATATCGAAGATGCTTTTGATTACCACTACCACATCCGCCGGGCAGATGAAGTATTGAAGCGCGTGGGCTTATTAAAATAATCATGATTAACTTAAAACGGCAAGCATATTCGGTTATGCTTGCCGTTTTTGTGTTGAAAAAATTAAAATTAAGTTATAATATTATAAGCTAATTATTAGAAGGGAGGGCCGGATATGTCGTATGTACAGATTAGTGATCTTAGCTACCAGTATAAAATCTTTAATAAAAAGGTGGGGCTAAAAAATAATCTAAGGGACTTCTTTTCACGTAAGTATACTTTGAAATCAGTTTTAAAGGGAATTTCATTTCAAATTGCAAAGGGTGAAAAAGTCGGTTTATTGGGGCCGAACGGTGCGGGAAAATCAACTCTAATTAAGTTAATGACTGGAATCATTCAAACCCAAAATGGGATGATCAAGGTGGCTGGTACCATTCCAGATACTAATAATAATTCCTTTTTGCAAAAAATTGGGGTCGTGATGGGACAAAAGGGTCAATTAAATTGGAATTTGCCAGCGCTTGATACGTTTCGGGTAATTAAATCGATTTATAAAATTGCTGATGATGTATACGACCAGCGATTGAATCAATACTTAAAGATGTTTAATTTGCAAAGCGTAGCCTCCACACCGGTTAGAAAACTTTCCTTAGGTGAACGAACCAAGCTAGAGATAATTGCTTCTTTATTACACGGCCCAGAGATTTTAATTTTGGATGAGCCGACATTGGGAATGGACATTGTTAGTCAGTATGCACTTTATGACTTTATAAACCAATTAAATGAATCTGATGGTACAACGGTTCTAATAATTAGTCATCAAATGCAAGATATTAAAGCAATTACAGATCGAATCATGGTTTTATTGGATGGCCAGATTAAATTTAACGGGTCCATTGATAATTTGAAGAGCCTCCAAAAACAAATTGATCCACAAATCGTGGTTAGGGCAAAGGGTGGCAACCCAATTACTAGTTATGAAGATGCTCAAGTTAAGACCGATGTTGATGGTAATTATGTTGTAACTAACTATTCTAATGGGGGCTCCATTACGCTTAACCTGGATCAGATCGATAACGTTAACATTAAACAGCCTTCGCTAGAGGATTCAATTTATCAAATGTTTAGGGGTGGTGAAAGTGAAGTATCTAACTAGTGCTAAGGCTAGTTTCTTAAATTCAATCATTTATCGTTCTAACTTTATCATTTCTTTGTTATCCAGGATTATTCAACTTTCGCTATCTTTTTTTATGTGGAACGCCATTTATAGCACAAGTAACGGGAACATAAACGGCTATAATAAATCAGAAATGTTTAAATACTTACTCCTTACGGGAATGCTATCACTTATTTTTACCTTTGAACCAGTTTTTAAACTATCCGCTAAGGTAAAATCTGGGAAATTAAGCGTCCTTCTTTTAAGGCCAATTAGCATTAATTTGGAAAGCCTTTCTGACTTTGTTGGTTCCAAAGTTATTTTCATTAGTTCCTTTTTATTCATAATGTTAATCTTTTCAGAACTAAACTTATTAACGTTCGGATTACTAATTGGGTACCTAATCATCTCATTACTGCTTTGGCATGAAATGATGTTTATCGTAGGGACGCTGTCATTTTGGGTAATTCAAATGTGGCCATTACGACCAATGATTAATGCTTTTTATTTGTTTTTTGGCGGGCTACTCTTTCCGTTAACGGTTTTACCAGAGACCCTATACCAGCTTTTTCGTTTTTCCCCGATTGCGTTAGTTTCTAGTGACTATATTCAGGCGTTGATCATGGTAAATTCAAATGTAGGAATGCTAATAGAATATGGCATTGTTTCACTATTTTGGTTCGGCATCTTTAAATTCTTTTCCATGCGGCTGTTTAAAAGCGGACTCGCAACGTTTGAGGGGGTGGGGTTATGACGGTTAAGCTTTACCTTTCATTAGCACGACAAAGCTTCAAGGAGTTTATAGTTTATCGAACGACCTCTGTTCTAGTTGTGTTATTCGGATTTTTGTTTACCATTATTGAGCTGCTAGCCGGCAAAATTTATTATGGACTGACTGAATCGATCGGCGGGTTGAGTTATCTTCAGTATCAACTTTTGATTATTAGCTTGAGTGCGATTACATACACTTACCAATTTTTATTTATTGGCGCCCATGAATCGCTGTCTGAAGATATTATTGAGGGCAATTTAGATTATCCGTTGCTCTACCCGACGAATTCATACTTTTATTACACCCTAAGGAAACTAGATTTCCCCAGTTTGATCAATTTAATGGTTTATTTACCCCTGACGATTTACCTACTAATTAGGTTTGAACCCCAGTCTAGTTATCTTTTGATATTATTGTTCTACGTAGTTAGTGTTTTATTTGTTTTTGCTATCAACCAAATCGTAGTTGAAGTTGCATTTTGGAAGGATAATATGACCGCATTGAACGGGGTTCCAGAATATCTAATTGATGCTGCTAATCGACCAGCAGCAATTTATCCCAAGCCCATCAGAATGATTTTAACCAACTTAATTCCAGTATTACCATTATCCAACGGAATTATTTATTTAAATCAGAATAATATGACGCTTGCTCACTTAGCATCACTATTTGCCCCGTTGATTATAATTACAATTATATTATTATATTTTTCATATTATTTATGGAAAAGGGGCGTTAAACGTTATTTCTCAGCTAATTAATATTTTTAAGGAGGCATCACTATGAACGATATCACCACCGCCATTATTACCAAGTACCGCGAACTATACCAAGCAATGGTAACTAGCAACATCCTATTGTTAAAGCAAATTTTAGCTGATGATTTTGTATTGACCCATATGACCGGAATTAAACAAACGAAACCGGAATGGATAGCAGCAATTGAAGACCATTCAATGACCTATTATTCCCATCAAGAAGAAAGCGTGCGGATCGATGATCAGGGGACTTTAACTTGTCGCAACGTGGTTAGTGCAAAAATTTATGGCATGCGGGGGGATTTCAGTCTTCAAATGCGAATCCGATTTAAACAAGTAGATGGTGAATGGTTAATCAAATCAGCAGTTACGAGCAGCTACTAGTGCATAATTATTAAGATTATTAGCTTTTGGATATATACTGGGAAGCAGTACTTTTTATATGTTAATATAGGTTAGTTAAAAAGTTTAATTAACGGAGATGAACAAGTTGCAAAAAAGAAGTCAACAGGACCGTCGGGGCCATTGGAAATATTGGATTAGTGGCGCCTCGGTTGCACTAGTGGCAATCTTAGTTGCTGGTGGTTTTTATGGTTATCATGAATTAAAGTACTCTACGAATACTTATTACGTCAATAGTTCTGCAATTTTATATACTAAGGCTGATGCTAACAGCACTCCTTTGTCATATTTAGGGCGTAATTCTAAGGTGACGCGCAAGGGGCGTGGTTTTTCTAAATGGATGAAAGTAACTTATAAAAATTCATATGGAACTAAGCACGGTTACATCCAAGGAACTAAATTATCTAAGGTTGGTTTTAAGTACGCTCAAAAGGGAGCCCAATATTATAAGAGTGCAGACTCAGATAAGGCTGCTGGTAAACTTATGGATCATAATGTGTTAGTACAGACTGACGCCACTTCTGGGAAGGTCGTTACTAATTATGATGGCAAGAAAGTTTATGTTGATGCTAGCAAGTTGACTACTAAACCAATTACTTTTAGTGATACCTACGGAACTAATCACTACACTCGGTATAATATGAAGAAAATTCCAGCTGCGGCTAAGGAAACTAAGAATCAAGTTCCTAGCTTCAAAAACGTTGCGATTTCTGATATAACGAATGCGAGAATCACGAATCGACTCCATAAAGATCGAACTGATCAATTGGACGTCTGGGATAGTTGGCCACTTCAAGATGGGAAGGGTAACTTAGTAAATTACAATGGTTATCACGTCGTCTTCGCAATGGCTGACGATCCTACCACTAATAAGGATAACGGAGCTGAATTTGGTGCTGCGATTTACATGTTCTATCAAAAGATCGGGACTGACACCAGCGATATCTCATCATGGTACAACGGCGGGAAAGTATTTACCTCTCGGACAGATGGAAGTGATGGAAAGAGCAAGTATCTGAAACTCCAAACCGATGAATGGTCTGGTTCTTCCGTTCTGCAAGATGCTAACCACGTGCGGTTATTCTACACTGCATTTTCTGGTGCCAAAAAGCATGGTGGAAATGGCCATAACCAACAAGTTTTGGCAACTGCTAAGCTAAAAATAGATGCTACTGGTAATGGATTGAGTATTGATCACAGTGCAACTACTGATCATAAGACGATTTTCTTCGGTGATGGTAAATACTATCAAAATGCAGATCAAACGGTTGGAGAAGCCCTTCAATATACCGCTGATGATTTTACGCTTCGTGATCCCCATTACATTGAAGATAACGGGCATAAATACTTGGTCTTTGAGGGGAATACTGGGACTAAGTTCAGCGGAGCTGCTTATAGTGACAATAATAACTATAATTATGCTAATATTGGTGGCAGCAAGAAGTATCAAAAAAAGGTCCAAAAGAAGTTGGTTAAGAATCGCAATACTTGGAACGGCCTTAGAAATCAATATACAAATGGTGCGTTGGGAATCCTTGAGTTAAACAATAACTACACCGTTAAGAAGGTCATGAAGCCATTGGTGACTTTCAACGGGGTTGATGATGAAACAGAACGACCAAACTTATTTAAGAAGAATGGTAAGTGGTATTTATTCACCGATACCCGTGGGACCCATCTATTGAAGGGGACCATCAGTAGAAAGGGAATCTTCATGCTAGGGTTCGTTGCTGATAAGTTGACAGGTCCATACAAGCCATTGAATGGTGGTAGTGGAGTGGTTCTTTCATCAACTGAATTAAACCCTGATAATAGAAGGTTTACCTACTCTTACTTTGTGATTAATAACCCTGATAGCAATAACTTGGTCGTAACTAGTTATATGACTAAGGCGGGGGATGCAAAGTTACGTGGGGGTCATGCTACATTTGCCCCTAGTTTTATGATCAACATTAATGGTGATACCACGAGTGTCGTTGCAAACTCGATCTTGCCACAGGGGGCCCTTACGGCAAGTACATTTGCCGATACCACGGGTACTAGTGGGACAACGACCAATACGGCGACTAACATGACGAGTCCGTTTTCACAGAGCACTAAGTAATTAACAGTAAGGGTGGGAATTAAAATGAAATTAAAATATCGATATAAGATTAAAAGTAATTTAAAATGGTTAATTTTTTCTGCTTCTACATTCGCATTATTTTCGTTCATTGAAACAGATACTACCTTAACTAGCCCTGCCGCTGCTGATATTATTCCCACGTTTAATTTTGGCCAGAGTGCTGTTCAACTTGCCCAATCACAAGTCAATAGCGCTGCATTTGCTAGCTCTCAGATAGTTGGTCAAGTTGATAAAAAGCAACAAAGTCAATTTAGTGTTTCTGCTAACGCTGCCAATAATACAATTGCGACTGATCCAATGAATGCCGTACCGTTAGGTCAAAATGCTGCCAATTCAATTATTCAATCCGCCACTAACATTGTTAATGGAGTTGTTTTGAAAAAGCAGTTCAATGATTCTTATATTGATTCTGATACTAAGCTTTATAATAATCCAGTTAATGATAACGTTACTGATTCGTTAGTAAGTGATAATACGCAGGTGCAAACTGCTGATTATCTAGTTAAAGATAAGGTTCCTGCGATGTATAATAATAACCTTTATTACGTCAATCAAGATTCAGTTAGCACGATTGAAACAGCATCAAACAACCTGTTAAATAAAAATACTTTTACACAACGTTATCATTACAACATTCCAACTGGATTTATGAATGATATTCAATCAATTATAAAGGTCGGAAATGTTTGGAATATCTACTATCTATCTAATGATCAAAAAAACGTTGATAGTAATACAGAATGGGCATTAGTCCAAACGAAAGATTTTAAGTCGTTTGTTAATCGTGGGATTGCAATTCCACGGAATACTGGTGGATGGGAATCCGTAGCGACTGGTTCCGTAATGATGAATGATCAAAATGGTCATATTGTTAATAAAAATTTGCCATCCAATGCAATGTTGGCGTTCTTTACCGGTTTTACGCAGGGACGCCAGAATGTTTACGAAGCATACTCGGTCGATGGTGGTGTTAATTTTCAACCAGCACAAAATGCGCCTGTAATGACACAGTTTAGTCAAGGCGGTGCGTTTCGTGATCCGAAGGTGCTATGGGATGCAAATAAAAATCAAATCGTAATGTATATTGCTCAGGGTGATTCCAACGGTGGGGGCGATCAGATTCGGACTTTTACTAGTCCAGATGGATCGGCGAACACTTGGAAGGATATTGGTAATAGCGCGTCATTTAATCCAGCAATGAATGATACAGCCCCTAGCATGTTAGAATGTCCTAACGTAATTCGAAATGTTTATGATTATGCTACCCATCAAGAAAAATCAGTCCTACTATTTAGTGGGGATGGTGGTAATAATGGTAAGGGGCTATACTACCAAGTTGGTCATATTAATGATGACGGTTTATTTATTGCAGATAGTAAAACCGTTCGGCGAATCGATAATGGGTCGGATGATTATGCTGCTAACTACGAACCAATGGACCCAGAAGGAAAGCAGATCATTATGATTGGTTGGATTGGTAACTGGAACCGTGGTTATGACAACTTTATGAAAGCCAACAATAATTATCATATTGGTTCGTTTACCCTACCTCGCATTTTAACTTTGCAAAATGGGGTATTAAATGAAAAGGTAGTTGAACCTAATAACAGTCTTTTCTACCATAAGAAAAAAAGTAAGGGTTTAACGCTAACTGGAACTAATACGAGTAGCAAAATTGTGGTGACATTTAAAAAGCCAGTCCAACAAAATGTTTTTTCAATGATTCAAAGTGATACTACGACTAATGTAAATGTCTTTTCCAATGGTAAAAATAATCAACAGAATAACGTTACGATTTCGCAACCATTTAGCCAATTGAGTGGGGCAAGCGACTTATCTAATTTATTGGACCATCCTGCACGAAAGTTTATTTTTTACATTGATAAAAGTTCGATTGAGGTTTCAATTCCTGAATTAGGTAAGATTTATACCATTTTAAAGCTTTCAACTGATAATCAACTTCAATTTATTACGCAACATAAAGCGGATATTAAAGCATATCGGTTCAATTAAAAAAATAACCATTCACATTTGTGAATGGTTATTTTTTTTAGTTGAAATAGGTTTTTAAAAAATCGCTAACGCGTTTTTGATACTCAACTGGTTTTTTCCAAAAACTTTCAGCATGCTTAGCACCGTTTACAATCCATAGTTGTTTTGGTGAATCAGAAGCGCTGTAATTTTCATATGCCATAAAAGTCGGAACGTAAGTGTCCTCGCTTCCATGAATAATTAAAATTGGTAGGTGATTTTTCTTCAATTGTTTGGTAGTGGAAGCATCATTTAAATAGTATCCCAAACGGCGTTTATTGATCGAACTGACAAGGGCCTCAAAAGGATATTCTGGAAGATTATATCTATATTTTAGTAGGTACTTCAGTTCCGCACGAACGCTTGAGTATCCACAATCGGCAATGATTGCCTCAACTTGATGCGGTAGCTCTGCACCACTCAGCATTGAAACGATTCCAGCTCCCATACTGACTCCGAACAACAAGATTTTACTATCTTCACCAATTTGATTAATTAACTTATCGATCCAAGCGAGGTAGTCCTTTTGATCTAACCAACCAAAGCTGACGTATTTACCGGCACTTTCACCATGACCGCGATCATCTGGTAGCAATACGTTAAAGCCCATGTCGTAGTACATTTTAGCGTATCCAGACATGGTCTCACGAGTCCCATTATAACCGTGGGCAATGATAACCGTTTTTTTAGTGGGAGTTTCATTAGGAATGAAATCCGCAACCATGGTTTCGTTTGTATCTGCATCTGAGTTGTACCAAGTTTGTTTTGGAATTTTACGATACCAATTTAAGCAACGGTAATATTCTTTAGCATATGGCAATAGTGTTCTGGATGGGCGTGGCTTTTTGGTTCGCCGTGCCATTCCAATTTTAAAAAAGTATTCACTCAATGCGAAAGTCCCAGCTGCAGCAGCAATTGGAATTCCCAAAATGAATGGTAATTTACTATGCTTTGACATCATTATCCCTCCATAAATAGTGATTTATTTAGTTAGGTATTCATTCCTTAATGTTGCGATATCTTCATCGCTCAATTCAAGGTATTCGTGGATAAAGTTATCCATGTTTCCATATAGTTCCTTAATTTTACCCATGGCAGCATTGTAATAATCAATTGATACCGTGTAAAGGGCAGTTATGTTTTCCTTACAGATATTATTAATATCATAACGTTCATACTCTTTAATCTTCTTTTGCACGTATGGAACCATTTGTTTAGCTGATTCTAAATAATTTTCCTTGATATCTTTTTCATCAACGCCTAGCACGAATAATAGCATTACGATGCCCATTCCAGTGCGATCTTTACCTTGTGAACAGTGAATTATTGATCCACCATTTGAGTCTTTTAAAAGAATTTGAAATAACTTACGGTAAGAATTACGTGCAATTGGACTTTCGATTAGGTTTTCATAGACATGTTTCATGTGTAGTTTACCAACCGTAGGGTCTTCAGAGTAAAGCTCTTTCATTACATCTGCAGTTCGTCTTTCTTTTTGTTCAAAAATGGGGTTTTTAGAATATTTAACGCCCTCTGGGACTAAATCTGGTTCTGAGTCTCTTTCCATCTTTGATCTCAAATCAATATCGTTAGTAATGCCATATTTTTGAAGATAGTTTTGGTCAGCTTGATCTAGCTCCGCTAAATTACCAGATCGAATCACTTTATGCCATTTAGTAGTTCGACCATCCTTGGTAGGATAACCACCAATATCGCGAAAATTATAACCATTTTTGATATCCAACAATCTTTCATTATCTGTCATTATTATTCACTCTTTCGTAATTATCTAAAAATATTCTACTTCCATTCTAAAAGAAATGAATCAAATAAGATACTAATATCATTTGAGAATTAAAAATGTTTATATATTGACACGGTGTCATAGCAATGATAGAATTAAAATCACTAAAAATGACACCGTGTCACTAAGGAGAATTAATCATGCCAACGAAAACATTTATGAATTTAAATGAAACTAAACAAGAATTAGTTTTTAATGCACTATTAAGTGAATTTTCAGAACATAAATTATTAGATGCCCAAGTAGCAAGGATCATTAAGAATTGTGATATTGCACGGGGGTCATTTTATAAGTATTTTGATGATATTACGGATAGTTACAATTACGTTTTAAGAAGGGTATTAGATGCCGTTCATTTTGATGTTTTTAAGATGATTAAAAATGAGCATCAAAATACTCTGGATAGTTTTTATCAATCGACTGTTGATTTCATTGCACAGATCAATCAATCTCGATACCGTGATTTTTATCGAATGCACGTTGCGTATAATCAATACAATTTAAAATCACTACCATTTGATTATCATAGTATGAGCATGGATCGTTTGGTAATGATCGTGAACGGTAATTTGATCAATGATGCAAATGTGGTTGCAGTGGTTTATAAAGCGGCGACTGCTGCTAGTCATAATGCAATTCGCTCGATTTTAATCGGTGCTGACGAACAGGTTGAACTAGCTGATTTAAAGACGATGTTGATGATTATAAACCAAGGATTATTAGAAGGGACGCACTAGTATGTTTTTAGGATTAAGGGAAATTAAAAAATATAAATTTAGATATGGATTAATCGGGTTAGTATTAGTCTTGATCGCATATTTAATTTTTGTTCTGACGGGGTTAGCGAATGGATTATCATCTTCGAATCGGTTGGCCATCGATTCTTGGGATGCTCAACAAATTGTATTAAATAATGAAGCAAATGGTTCTTTGACTCAATCCAATTTGACGAAGGGGCAAGCTGCTAAATATGACCATGTTGTTGGGAGCTCTGCCATCGTTCAATTGAATGCAAACGTTACTAGCAATGGCAATGGTGAAAAGTTAAATACGCAAATCATCGGAATTAATTCTGGGCAATCGATTTATAAGGATTTAAAAATCGAAGCAGGAAGAAAGTTTAAAAATGAGCATGAAGTTGTAGTTGATGACAGTTTGGTTAAAACCGATGGCTATCATATTGGTGAGTGGATCAAGATTGCTAATCGTTCAACACGTTACCAAATTGTGGGGACGACTAATAATGCTAAGTTGAGCATTGCGCCAGTTATTTATGCTAATACTAAGGCTGTTCAAGAAGCTAAATTTGGGAACCAAAACGCTGCAATGGTGAGTGCAATTGTTTTGAAACACTCTGCTAACATTGATAAGGTCAGTGGGACCCAAACGCTTTCGATTGGTGAATTTATTAATAAGCTACCGGGTTATACTGCTCAAAATAATACTTTTAACTTTATGATCGGTTTCTTATTGGTGATCACCCTATTTATTATTGCGATTTTCTTGTATGTTTTAACAATTCAGAAAATTCCATTTTTAGCAGTGATGAAGGTTCAAGGAATTAGCAACTTTTACCTATTAAAAAGCATTGTTTGCCAAGCGTTGATATTAGCAATTGCAGGAATTATAGTTAGTGGTGGATTGACATTTTTAACGGCGTTAGTAATTCCAAGTAGCGTCCCAATTCAATTTAATTTAGGGTGGCTAGGACTGGTGGCATTCGCAATTATTGTGATCACTGCATTGGGGGCCATTATTCCAATGCGAACGGTTGCTAAAATTGATCCTGCAACGGTTATTGGAGGTTAGTGAATATGGAAACGATTAAGCTGCATCAAATTGAAAAAATTTATGGAAACGGTTCAAGTGCGACCAAGGCGCTTCAAGGAATTAATTTTACGGCTGATTCGGGTGAATTGATATCGATTACGGGACCATCTGGATCTGGAAAGAGTACTTTTTTGAAAATCATTGGTGGAATTTTATCGCCAACTAGTGGTCAATTGGATATTGATGGAAATGATTATGGAAAGATGAATAAGCGTCAACAAGGCCAGTTTAGACTAGCGCAGCTCGGTTTTATCCTTCAATCATATAATCTAGTGCCATACTTGACCGTAAGTGAACAATTTGAACTAGTTGATCGCGTTAAACCCAGCGGCAATATGGGTTCAGCTGAATTCAAGCAGCTCTGTGATGATTTATCAATTACTGATTTAATGAACCAATATCCAGATCAATTATCAGGCGGTCAGAAACAACGAGTCGCAATCGCACGGGCAATGTATCCCAACCCTAACATTATTTTAGCTGACGAACCAACCGCCGCATTGGATGGAAAAAGGGCAGTTCAAATCATGACGATTTTTAAGCAAATTGCACATGAGCAACATAAAACGGTGCTATTGATCACCCATGATGCACGGTTAATTAAATACGTTGATCGTAACTATCAAATTGTTGATGGGAAGGGTAGTTTCATAAGCAAGACGGATCGTTCGTTGATTTAATTGAGAGCTTTTTACTTTATAAATTGATACTAACGGAATAAAATGAAAATTGTATACTATTTAGTTGAGAGGGAATTGATTATGGAAAATTCAGAACGGAAATTAATTCAAGAAATTTTAAATACAGTTGACGTTTTATATGATTTTGAACATACTGATGATGATAATAAGGAATATACACTAGTTCTACATCGTCAAGATAATGACAAACGTCCATTGGAAGAAATTAATTCAGAAATTAAGAAGTATTTCCAAGAAGCTAATTTCACTTATGATGAACAATTGAATCCTAATGAAGGTGTCGATATTCGAGTAGAAATTAAGCGTTAATTAAAATAAAAAGCTGGCCAATTCAATGGTCAGCTTTTTATTTTGTTTTAATATATTTATGTTTAAATAATAATGCCGCAGAGCGTTCATCGGTTGGAACAAAACCAATATTTGATAGATGCCGACAATACATCCGATTATATAAAAAGCCCCAGATGAAGTGCATAATAATTTCCGTGTATTGATAAGCAAAATCAAGGGGTTTACCAATTATGAGTGCCAGAGTCATTCCCAACGTGACGTTAATGAAAACGATACAACAAAAATTGTACCAATCGCCCCTAAAAATGGCTGGAATAAATTCGAAAATTAATGAAGTATAAGAAAATCCAACTTTACTAATCTTCAGTTCACCAGTGTGCGGATTTTTGAAAGTTGCATAATTCGGTGGAATCGGAATCATTCCATTTCCAAATGGATCCTGCAATGCAAATCCCTACTTTCCTTTTATTTTATAAAATAGCGTAACACTAATTAGCACTTTTTTAAAACAAAGTGTTTACTTACGGGTAAATTTAACGACCGCTTCTACGCGAGCGGTTTGGGGCATCATATCGATTGGTTGAATGAAATCAACGCGGTAGATACGACTTAATGCTACTAGGTCACGGGCCATCGTGGCAGGGTTACAAGAAACATAGACGAATTTTTGAGGAGCAACATCCAAAATCGCATCTAATAATGGTTCAGCTAAACCAGTTCTAGGTGGATCAACAATTATTGCATCTGGTGTCCAGCCATCATTGATCCACTCAGGGATTAGATCTTCGGCCTTACCAACGTAGTAATGAGCGTTTTTGATGCCATTAATACCTGCATTTTGATTGGCATCTTCTATGGCTTCTGCAATCGTATCCATTCCACGCACTTCCTTAACGTGCTTAGCAAGCGGCAACCCAATTGTCCCGACTCCAGAATAGGCATCAACTAATCGTTCGTTCCCGTCTAAATCAAGCGCATTGATTGCTACTTCATATAGTTGGGGGGTCATAAACGGATTAAGCTGTAAAAAAGCACGTGCTGATAATTCAAATTCTAATCCACCAATCTTTTCGACAATAAATGGATCGCCAGCAAGGAGGATCGTTTCATCGCCCCATACTAATGGAGTATCGCCTGGGTTTACGTTTTGCATAACTGAGGTTACTTCTGGCAGCTGGAGGGCAATCTTCATTAACATCCGATGCTGTTTAACAAATTTTTGTGTATTAGTAATGAAAACGACCTGCACGTCATCAGTGTGTAATGATGCACGAACAACGACGGTTTTGATAATTCCAGAATGATTAGATTCATCGTATACTGGAATCTCGAGTTCTTGGATCATGTTGACGACTGCTCGCATTACTTTCATTGTGACTGGATATTGGACTGAACACGTTTTTAGATCGACTAGGTCGTGACTACGCGTTTTATATAATCCAGCAATGACCTTGCTATCGCGTTTGCGAATTTGAAATTGGGCCTTATTGCGATAACCATAAGGATCTTTCATCCCCATGGTATTGTGAATTTTATAACTTTCAAACCCAATTGGTTGGTATTTATAAAGTGATTGTCTAACGATTTCTTTTTTATATCTTAATTGGGCAGGGTATGCCATTGCCTCTAGTTCAAATCCACCCACTGATTCTGCGTAATCATCGCGTGGGGTAACTCGATAGGGACTAGGGGTAATAATGTTTACGACCTTAGCTCTTAGATAGTGGTGGTAGGTATCGGTAATTTCGATCGTGACCCGTTCCTTAGGTAGGGCTCCTTGGATAAAGACTAATGTCCGTTCAACGTAACCAACAGCTTCACCGTTGACACCCATTCTGTCAAACTCCGGTTTGGTATTTAAAGTAAATTGTTGACCAATTTGAAACTGATCATTAGTATTTTGATAGTTTTTCATTAATGTTTCCTTTCATTACTAATTATTACCATATTATAACATTTAGAATGAAAATAGGATATTTATGAAAGGATGTTGTAAAATATAGATTAATGATTACATATAGGATAGGAGAATTATTTACAATGAATAAATGGGTCAGAATAGGAGCAATCTCTGCAATTTCATTAGGTATATTTGCGTTTGGCTATTCACAACAACATACGAAGGTATCTGCTGCTGAACAATTTTATAGCGTTCCTAATACTAATACTAATATTCAACAAGAAACGAATACTTCCAATGCAATGGCTAGTTATAGCGATAGCTCGATACAAAACGTTGCGACTACCGCACCTAAGGTGACTGTGCCTGCTAAGTATGTTCATACGAAGTTGGATATGAATGTTCAAAATAAAGCGGATAGTTATACTTCTCAAGATGGGAGTACCACTTTTAATACTTATTATTACCTTCCAGAAGGCTTTCACGTTAAGGATACCGAACATGGTAACTACCAAAGTTCAGTTCAGGTCGGCGATAACATCTATGTTGTTGAATCAATGGGAACTGGTACGAATCAGGGGGCCATTGTTCGTTATAATATTAATGATTTGAAGCAAATGGGGGTTTTATCTGATAACGGGAATGGAATTGACTTAGTTTGGAAGGCGTTGAAGTACATTTCACCTTATACTAAGTCGGGAAATAATCATTCTTCGTTGTATGCTAACTATCAATCTTACTTAGATGATGCTAATAGCAACTTAAAGAGTACGCAAAACCAGGTGCAAAATGCTAAGGATCAAATGGCTAGTGACCAACAAGAAGTTGATGATTACCAAAAACAAGTTAATAATGATGCTAAATTAGCTAATAAGCAAATCAAAAAGATTCAAACCCAAATAAACAATGCTTATAAAATTGATAAGAAAACCGACAAAAGCACTCCTAAGCCAGTCAAATTGACTTTGGATAATTTTGTGACGACTTTACAAACTGCCAATAGTGCTTATGATGAACGGTTAAACAAGTTGATTGCAAAGGAACAACAAGTTCTACAATCAATGAGCGATTTAAAGGCTGCTTACAAGGGCAAAACCCCTAAAAAGATTACTTTAAAAACAGAAACGGATGTTAATTCCAATAGCTCATCATCCGCTGATGATAGTGATTTAACTGCTGATAGTAGTGCAGATGATACTGCAGCAAATGCATCCAGTGCATCCAGTGCATCCAGTGCAGCTAGTTCCAGTGATGACAATAGCAGTGCTGATAGTAGTAATTCATCGAATGTAGCTAGTGATAGTAGCACCAGTTCTAGTGATTCTAGTAGTACTGATACCAAGACTAAGCTTAAGAAGATTTCTAAGGATGAATATGTAAAGAAGCTCGCTCCACTTACTAAAAAGTTAGCTAAGTTGACTGCTCAAAAGACTGCTATTAAAAATAAAAAAGCTACTAACAATTCATATATTGATCAATTTAAGAATGGTTTTGCTAAGAATTGGATTACTAATACCCAAAACGTCAAGGATGCTAATGACTTAGTGAGTCAAGATCAACAAGCTGTTGATGATGCCAACCAAGCTGTGGTTGATGCTCAAAAGGCAATTGATCAACTATCCCAAAACCAAGTTGATTTTGCTAAGTATTCCGAAATTGCCCATGCTGCTCAAATTAGTCCTTTAATTAATATCGGGCATGGTCAGACACTTTCTTACAATCCAGCTACGAAGAACCTTTACTTGGCGCAAGATGAAACCTCTGGTGATCTAGCTATGAATGGTAGTAACGTAATTACTGAATTGGATTCAAATACCCTACAACCAATTAAACAGTTTAATTTCCAAATGCTACACAATAATTCAAATTATGCATTGCATACTTTAACTTTTGATAACGATGGGAACGCATACTTTGGACGTAAGTCTGGTAAGAAGTATCAAATTTTCAAGGGACAATTAAATGAAACAACTGGTCAGGTTAGCTTTGCTCCAGTTCAACAGACGATCAACTGGGGTGGGACGCATAACCAAGGACTTTCATATAACCCAGTTAATAATCGTTTATACATTGTTTCAGATGATATTATTACTTCAGTTCCAGCTGATAAATTAGGTGCAGGGACCGTTCAACCATCAGATGTTAATTACATTTCCTTTAATACGGGTCGTGAATTTGAAGATTTAACTTTTGATTCACAAGGATATGGTTACCTATTAATGCTTTGGAAACCAGAAATTCTTAAAACAACTACCCCAATTAAATAGCATTAATAAAAAAATTCCGCAATTGCGGAATTTTTTTATTTTAGACTGTTTTTAACTGTAGGGGTTGATCATTATTGCGACAAATAATATTTATCTTAAAATATTATTACTAATTAGAACTGGTTGAATCATTTTTTGAAAAATTTTGAAAAATTCATCAGGGGTTTCTTTGTACCCAGAACGAATCCATTCATAGATGATGGTGGTGGCTAGGCCAAATAATCCTTCGACTACGTATCGCTCAGGGATGGTAATTTTATCTAGAATGTTATTTTCTTTTAATGAGATGCGATTTTGATGGACGGCCTTTTGTAAAAATTGTGATTCATCATTATCGATCAACGTTTTGATGTAGGTACCGTTTTCATAAATTACGTTAATGATTTTTTTATGGTAGGCCTGCCATGGGATACTGTTTAGAGTTTCATCTATTGGAAAGTGGTTAGCTTCTTTGTTAATTCGATCGATTAGATCATTTTCAATTTCAGATAATAATGCTGATTGATTGGCATAGTGATTATAAAAAGTAGTGCGATTAACGCCAGCCTCATTAATAATTTCCTTGGTAGTAACATTTTTGAGCCCCTTTTGGATGATCAAATTCCAAAAAGCAGCTTTGATTGCATGCTTCGATTTTTTAATTCTTAAATCCTGTTTCCCCATTCAATCAACCCTTTCTCTACTTTAATCAACTTTTGTTTAATAAATGTCGTTTGTATTTTAATTTAAAAGTAATTATACTCTTCTTAATCAACAATAGTTGATTATCTTAACGTAATTATTAGTAGCGATTAAAATGCCAAATTAAAAATGGCCAATCCATTGGTGGATTGACCATTCGGGGTTAATTATTTTTCCTTCACCATGAAGATGTGGGGAGTATGGATGTGAGTATATTGCTCACCATGGGCAACAAAGCCGAATTTTTCGTAGAAGTGTTCCTTATCTGCTTGAGCATGGATTTTAACTGGTTCGCCAGGATAGTTTTCAGCGATGGCCTTCATGACATGGTCCATTAAGGCCTTGCCCATTCCAGTCCCACGGGTATCTGGAGTTGTAAGGACTCGACCAAATGAAATGTAGTCTTCTTCACGATAGATTCTTGCATAGGCAACGACTTTATCGTTTTCATCAGTTGCCCAGAGATGAAAGGCATGTTTATCTAATTGATCAATTTCTTGAAAAGCACGGTTTTGTTCAACTACAAATACTTGAACCCGACGTGCGTAAATTTGCCAAATTTCATCGTTCATTAAATGTTCGAATGATTCTAAGTGCCACTTGATTTCCATGTTAATCGCTCCTTATTAATTATCTATTTATATTTAATTTTAATTCTAAAGGTTGTAAAATACAACGAATGTGAAAATTCACGATTTTTATATCGTACACTGATATGCACATTTTTACAAATATAAATTCTAATTTTAGGTCTTTAGATAATTTTAATTCTTTTTTTGAGTTAAATTACTTTTAACGATTGTTATATTTTGATATACTATTGGAAACAAAGTTAACAAACACATTAAAAAAGATCCAATTTTGAGAGGAGAACGCAGATGGCTTTACTTGAATTAAAGGATATTCAAAAGTCCTATTACCTTGGTAAGCAAGAATTCAAAGTCCTGAAGGGGATTAGCCTAGAATTTAACCATGGTGAATTTGTTTCACTACTTGGTGAATCTGGTGGTGGGAAATCCACTTTAATGAATATCATTGGTGGGTTAGACAGTAACTACCAGGGGGACGTTTTACTAAATGGTAATTCGCTCAAACACGATACAGATAAACAATTAGATGAATACCGACGGAAAACAATTGGGTTCATCTTCCAAAACTTTAATTTGATCGGACACATGACGATCTTAGACAACGTGCGGGTCGCTCTTGAAATGAGTGATTTATCCCGTTCTGAACAAAACAAGCGTTCAGAAGACCTATTAAAGCGTGTTGGTTTGGGTGAACACATTCATAAGCACCCCAACCAATTATCAGGTGGTCAAAAGCAACGGGTTGCAATTGCGCGGGCGTTAGCTTCTGATCCAGACATCATCATTGCCGATGAACCAACTGGAGCTTTGGATGCGCAAAATACTGATGAAATTTTGAAGTTGTTGGATGAAATTGCTTCAGAAGGAAAATTAGTGTTGACCGTTACCCACTCCGATAAGGTGGCTGCCTACGGGACCCGTGTGGTTCACATGGCCAGTGGACAAATCGATAGTGATAAAAAGTTACGGGATGCTTACAAGACCGAACCATCAAGTGGGATGAAGTTACATCCACTTCATTTGATCGATACGTTCAAGATGGCTTTCCAACAAATGTCATATAATCTAAAGCGAAACCTCTTGATTATCTTCGGGGGTGCGATCGGAATCTTCAGTGTGATTTTCATGCTGGGGCTTGGAAACGGGATTAAAGGTTATATTAACCACCAAATCTACGATCAGATTAACCCAAACTCAGTTCAAGTAACGAAGGGGAAGGCTGACAGTGGAACTGACGCATCTGCAATCCTAAAATCTAATGTTACCGATAAGGACATCGATAAGATTAAGGATGTTAAGAACGTTAAGTCGGTTGAAAAGGGTGCCATGGCCGTTAGTCCCCAATTGAGCTACAATGGTAAGACGACGCAAGGCCAAGTGCTTCAGACTTACAATTCGACGATGCTCGATAAGAGTATCAAGAATGGTAGCAAACCGACTGCAAGCAATACCGTATTACTACCAAAGAGTATCGCTCAAAAGATTAAGAGTGACTACAAGTCATTAGTCGGCAAGGAAGTTACCCTTTCATTTGCTGCTAGTGGTAAGAATGGTCAACCAGTTCAAATGAGCAAGAAGGTTACTGTAAGTGGGATTTCTGACAGTGCTTCACCAATCATTTCCGTAAGTTACGATACCTTAAAGGGCATCTACAAGGATAATAAGCAAACCCTTAAGACCAACTTTGTGACTGCTAATATCAAGGGTGGGGTAGCAGAAGTGAACCCAACTCAAGATAAGATCAAGGCTCTAAAGGATGCTAATGGTAAGAAGGACTTCCAAATTACTGGTGCCGGTTCAATCGTTTCCACGTTGAACACATACATTAGCTTAGCAGTGAACGTATTGGCTGCAATTGCCGGAATCTCACTACTAGTTTCTGCCATCATGATTATCGTTGTGCTATACATTAGTGTTGCTGAACGGACGAAGGAAATCGGAATTCTCCGTGCTCTCGGGGTTACTAAGGGTAACGTTCGGGGATTATTCTTTAGCGAATCATTACTGCTTGGTTTATTCTCATCCATTTCAGCTACCATCGTAGCCTACTTGATCGAATGGGGGATCAATTCCGCCGCTAGTGGTGCAATTCATTACTCCATCATTCAAATTACGCCTGGAAACGCAATCTTTGGAATCGTAGTCGCAGTGATTATTAACTTACTTGCTGCCCTTCTTCCTGCTGGGCGGGCTGCTAAGCTTGATCCAATTGAAAGTTTAAGTGCTGAATAATTAAATGCAAACTAAAAAAACTGCTCATGATGAGCAGTTTTTTTAGTCTAGAATTCCTGATGGATAATTTTGTTTAATGAAATCCTTAATGTGGTCTAGCATTCTTCTAGTTGCAGGAGTTTTAATTTGAACTGAATTGATAACTAAGTAAATGGTTCGGTAGTATTTTTGGTCAAATGGATATACTTTGACTCCAGTTGGAATATTGGTCAACGCTAGCTTAGGTAAAATCCCCATTCCTAATTTGCTACGAACCATCGCCAGCATTGATTGATCATCAATACTAAATTGTAAGGCGGCGTTGGTAACGTGATAGCGATCTAATACCTTTTTTGTATCACCATAGTAGTCGCTACGTTGTAAAATAAAACTTTGATTTTCAACGTCTTCACTGGTAATGTTTTTCCCATTTAACGGGATAAAGTCACTGGGGGTAATGCAGTAAATTTGATCTTTAACTAATGGGACCTTAATTAACTTTTCAATGATGGGGTCACACGTAAAACCAATGTCAATCGTGCCTAATTTAGCATTATTACCAATTTCATCGTAGGCATCTTGATCAACTGTAATTAAGATGTCTGGATATTGTTCCCGAAACGAACTAATTATTTGGGGCAGCCAGTTGATACAAACGCTACTAAAGGCACCTAATCTAACAGAACCAGCATTAAGTCCAGTGATGTTAGCAGCTTCTTGCTCTAGGCGTTGTTGTGTATTGATTATATCTTGAATAATCGGCATGACAGCATTGCCATCAGCAGTCAATTTAACCCCAGAACGGTTTCTGATGAACACCGAAAAGCCAAGAAATTTTTCAAGTTGATTGATCGCATGGCTAATTGCGGATGGGGTAACATCTAATAGTTTGGCTGCTTTGTAAAAGCTTTTTTCCTGGACTACGGCGCTAAATGCACGGTATGCAAATGAAATCATATTTGAAATCCTCCTAAATCAGGTGGTTATTGGTGATGAATTTAGCGATATAGTCTGCCATGATACCGTAAGTATTAGCGTTAGGGTGAAGATGAGAATCATGGAGGCGTTCTTGGTAGTTTTCATCAGTCAATAGGTTAGGAGCGATTTTACGCCAATCAAGACAAGCAACTTGATGTTTAACGTATGTTGTAGCGATGCCGTCTTGAAGCTGGTGAAAAGAATAACCGCCAGCTCGAACGATTGAATCAGCGTTTTGATTGAAATCCCAGCGGTTCATCGGCACGATGCCAAGTAATTTGGTTTGGGGATTTTTATTTTTGATTGCCTCAACATCGGCACCTAATTCGTTTTCAATCTCCTCAAGTGATGATGACATGTGCGCATAGTCATTAGTACCGTAAAATATAATTACTAAGTCGTATTTAGTAAAGTCAACGCTAGAAACCCGTGGGGTAAGATCACCATATTGATGGCGGGTGATCATCGCATTGTTCACACCATAGTTATCGACTTCACAATTTAATAATTTACTGAGTTCTTGCGGATAAGTGCCGGAAGTAAGGTCGCGGTCACCATCGTATCCATTGGTGATGGAATCACCAAGTGCAAGTATTTTCAAAATGAATCCCCCTTAGAGATAATATTGTCTCTATTATATATTATGAATCTGAAAATGACATTAAATTTAGTGATATAATGTAGTTCCTTGGCAGGGGCAGGCCATTTGGTCGGCACTAATTATGGCATCGATTATTCCAAAATGAGTTGGATGATTGGTGCTTTTTTTGATGGTGGCGCTTAAATTCTATTTACTAACAATTAATACACTGCTATAATCGTTATAAAGATTTTAAAGATTCTTAAAGTTTAAGGAGCTATTTAAATGAATTTTCGGCGAATTATCATCATTGATATGGCTTCACTAGGGATGGGTGAAGCAAGTGATGCCAATCGGTACGATTCAGTTGGTGCTGATACCATTGGACACTTAGATGAACAGTTTACAGATACCTTAAAGTTGCCAACCCTTGAATCGTTGGGATTGGGCAACATTAGATGGGATCATCAATTAAAGACGGTTCCAATGGTTGAGCATCCCAAGGGCTTCTATGGTAAGATGCATGCGGCTGTGGAGGCTAGTCATGCTTCCTCAACGTTGCGAGAAATGTTTGATTATTCTGAACCACTACGGGTAGTCAGCATTTTTAATACTTTAGCACGCCAAGGATTCTCAAATGTGTTAATTTCAAGGTTTGTAAACTATCTAGAAAATCAAGATGTTTGTAAACAAGTACAATGTGCTAGCGATGATATTTCATTTGTGGAAGTTCTTTATAACTTAAAGAAGACCGAAGAGGGAATCATATATAATCAGGTTCCAGAATTATCAATTTCAGCGCGGAGTGGTGATGCTAAGGACTACGCCAGCCGCTTAATGATTATTGATAAACAAATTCAATTGCTAATGGATACAATGTTAGATACTGACCTATTGGTCATTACTTCTAGTTTTGCAAAGGATATTACAATTGATCTCCCCACCACTAGGGAGTATTTACCAATCATCTTATACGCAAAGCAATTTACCGAGGGGCATTCCTTAGGGATTAGAAGGACTTTGGGTGATTTGGCAACAACAATAATGGAAAACTTTACTGATTCCATGAGTAAAGATAAATTTAAACATAGTTTATTACATGAACTAACTAAGTAGCCCACTAATTTGAGAGGAGTGATGTGTGACAAATTGGTGATTTGTTGCTCTGTTTCTTGTTTAGATTTAGTTCTTTATTTATTTACAGAAAGGATCAGTTTTAATGTATCTCTTAATTAACATCCTAGGAATCGTTGTATTCCTTGCGATTGCGGTGCTTTTCTCTAAGAACCGTAAAAACATTAACTGGCGTTCAGTTATTACTGTTTTAATCCTCAATTTAGTGATTGCCTTCCTGCTCACTGAATTTACGTGGGGTCGTGAAGCCGTTAAGGCTGCGGCTGATGGCTTTAGTGGCTTAGTTGAAGTCGCTAATGCCGGGATTGGATTTGCGTTACCTAGTTGGCTTGCTTTGAAGACACCTGACTTTGTCACTAGTGCATTACTTCCAATCCTCTTGATCGTTCCGGTTTTCGATATTTTAACCTATATCGGAGTACTACCATTCTTGATCAAGTGGATTGGCCGGGGGCTTTCATTCGTTACTGGTCAACCAAAATTCGAATCATTTTTCTCAGTTGAAATGATGTTCCTTGGTAACACTGAAGCTTTAGCTGTTTCTCAAATTCAGTTGAAGCAAATGAAGGCTAATCGTGATTTAACGATTGCGATGATGTCAATGTCATGTGTTACCGCTTCAATCTTGGGAGCATATGTTCAATTAGTACCTGGTCAATTTGTTTTGACTGCCGTTCCATTGAACATTTTGAATGCGGTAATTATCACTAGTATTTTAAATCCAGTCGAAGTTACACCAGAAGAAGATACAATTGCAAAACTAGGTTCCAGCTCAGACGTTGCAGATGCGACCGCTGAAGCTGCTGATGGTGATTCTGCAAAGGGTCGCGAACCATTCTTCTCATTCTTGGGTGATTCCATCCTTGGTGCTGGGAAGTTAATCTTAATCATTACCGCTAACGTGATTGCATTCGTTGCCTTAGCTGCATTGATCGATAAGCTATTAGGCTTCGTTAACCCATGGCTTTCACTTGAACACGTTTTAGGAATCATCATGTTCCCATTTGCATGGTTAATGGGGCTCGATGTTCACCATGCCTTCGAATTCGCTCAATTTATGGGTAAGAAGTTGGTTACGAACGAATTCGTAATTATGCAACAAATTACTAAGACGATTAATAACCACAGCGTCTTTCCACCTCACTACCAAGCTCAATTGGTTGTATTCATTACTTCATTTGCGAACTTGAGTACTGTTGGGATGATCATCGGTGCATTTAAGGGGATCGTTGATAAGGAACACAACGACTTAATCAGTAAGAACGTTGTTTACTTGCTCCTATCCGGAATCTTAGTTTCACTAATGTCAGCAGGAATTGTTGGTTTATTCGTTTGGTAAGATTACACTAAACATCGAAAGGAAGTCACTACTGACTTCCTTTTTTTATACATAAAATGTTGTTATATCAATGATGTAACACGATAATTGCGTTACATTCAGAAGCTAATTTGCTATCGTGATCTTTGAAAGGAGTGCTTAAATTGGAATTTGCAACGGTATTAAAAAGCAAACGCAAATCGGCTGGGTTAACTCAGCAACAATTAGCCGATCAACTCCACGTGACGAGACAGACTTTATCACGATGGGAAAATAATTTGAGTTATCCGAACTTGGATACGTTGGTCAATCTAGGGGCAATTTTAAACGTGACGTTAGATGAGCTATTGAAGGGGGAAAACAATCGGATGGTTAATCAAATTAGTAATGATGTAAGATCAAAGCAAAAGTATAAATGGTACACGGTAATTTTAGCAAGCGGATTGGGAATTGTTAGTATTTTATTGCTGGGGCTAGGGATTTTAGGTTATGGTCGGGCGACCCAAAATGAATATATCGATGCAGTCAACCCGTTTTTAAAAACTCAGGTTGGTTATGCAACCCTGCCATTAAAGAGTCCAGAACCAATGAAAAAAGTAAGTGCGTATGTATCTGATGATCAATTTGGCGCTGGCAGTTGGCTGAAATTTTATACGGGTGAGTATGGTAAAGAGCAAAGATGGGCAGTTGTGAAGCATAAGGGTTCATACGTTTCGTCCATTCGCTTGATTTCAAAAGCTCAGATTCCAATTTCAATGCGAGAACAAGTTGGCCCGATATACGTGGCCAGAATGAAGGATGAACCTGCAACTTCTAAGCGGGTAGCTTGGTGGCCGTTTGATTAATGATAATTGAAGCACCCGATAATTGTTAAATAAATATAGCGATTATGGGGTGCTTTTTTATTATTTAATAATTGCTAAAGATTTTTCGTTAATTTATAATTAAATTAACATTTAAAAATTTAAATTTTAGGAGTTATTATATGCTAAATAAATATATTTACAAAAGAGTAGCTATTGCTTTAGCAATATCATTGGGATTAACTAATGTTTTCATTATTAATGCTTCCGCTAAAAGTATCCATCAAGCTAAAGTCATAAGTGATACTGAATTCTCTAGTTCAAAAAAGGTTCGAGGGACTAGTGGTAAAATATATTCAAACTATAAGCTTAATAAGGTTATTGGTAACTTAAAAAATTATAAAAACATTACCTTTAAGACTAATCGTCAATTTGTGATTAAAGATAAGAATGGTAAGAGAAGTACATATAACCTAATTAAGAGTAATAAAATTAAGGGGGTCGTTTTAAGTAAGTCAATTAAGTCGATTCAAGCAAAAAGAACACCGACTTCAAATAGTAATAATAGCAAATCAGATGATAATAAAAAGCACAATCAAGTTAATTTATCTGATTACTTTACCAGCGACGAGATAAATCAAATCAATGAATATAAAAGTGAAGCAGCTAATATTAATAATAGTGGTGCTGATGAAAATATTTACACTGAACCTTCACAAGTTAAGAATACTTTTAATCCTGGTCAGTTGAACCCGACGTTCATTAATACTACCGTTAAATGGATTAACTTCTTTAGAAACATGGTGGGGGTTAAACCTTTAAATGAAGATGATTCATGGAGTGCAGATGCTCAATATGGGGCTGCCGGATTAAACATGATTGCCGTTGCGAATAATTACGGTTCATTCCTAGCCCATGGTTTCGATAATAAATTTAAAACTTCATTTATTAGTGATCAAGATTTCAAAAGAGCATCTGATGCAACCTACTCTAGTAACGTTAATTATAGTTCATACTTTGATGGAGCAACTAAAATTGGTTCAATTCCTTACTCTGTAGTTAATGACTTCCTATCCGATGCCAATAATGATGACCCATCAGATGGACCTGGGCATCGAGAATGGCTAATTGGTAACATTGATAAAGTTGGAGTAGGACAATCTGGGGATTACAGTGACTATAAGATATTTGACGCTAATAATAACTTTAAAGGTAATCAAACTACCACTCCAGTTAATTTTCCTGCAAGTGGATTGTTCCCAATTAATTTAATAAAGGATGCAGATTGGACAATTTCACTCCCAATTAATTTTAATAATAATCCTACTATACCAACTGTGACAGTTCACGATAATACCAGTAATAAAGACGTTGCAGTCACTAGTGTTAATATGAATGGAACCGTTGTAAATACTTATGATGGTGGAAGTTCTACATCCTATGGTTTCGGCTTCTTTGGTACTAATTTATGGTTCAAACCAAATAGTGATGACATTAAGGTTAACCACAGCTATACGATTACGGTCAACAATCTCCCTGGTTATTCTTCACCATATACCTACACCACCAAGTTATTTGATTTAGGGATTAAATCAAACGGTTAAATATAAATAGCTACATTAGAAAATGATCTAATGTAGCTATTTTTTTATACATAAAATGCTGATATCACAACGATTTAACATGATAATTGCTAAAAAAACTTAATTATTTTATAATTAAAATAATGATTTTAATATTTTTTATTAGGGAGCTTACATATGAAGAAAAAGAATATTTATAAATTGATTGCAGTAGCAGTAGTAGCAGTCGGCACTTTTGGGGTCTCAAATGCTAGTGCTTTTGCTAAGACTAACCAATCAGCTAAGTTAGTTAAAAAAATTAAATTAGCACATGCAGAAACTGTAAAGGGAAAAAATGGGGTTATTTATTCTAACTATAAATTGAATAAGGTAGTAAGTAACCTTAAGAAACATAAGAACGTTGCCTTTAAAACGAAACAAAAGTATGTGATTAAGGATCAAAAAGGTAAAAAACATACTTATAGTTTGATCAAGCATAAGAAACTTAAGGGCGTTGTGTTAAGTAACAAGCTAAAACTGGTTAAAGTCAAGAAGGCCAAGAAGCACCATAATGCCCATTCTCAAACCACTACTAATGTTAATAGCTTAAGTAATAATACCCCAGCAGTAAGTAGTGACAATAATGGGACTAACAACAATAACAATAATAACGGTTCACTTCCAACTACTAATCCCGTTACTCCATCAAGTAACCAAAGTAATGGTACTACGAGTTCCGTTGCCTCTAATTCGTCAACCAGTGCCAAAACTGCTAGTTCAACAGCATCTTCAGCATCTAATAGTGCTACTAGCAATGTTTCAAGCGCATCATCTGCATCAAGCTCAAGTGCGAGTTCAGCAACGTCAGCTAGTTCATCAGCTAGTTCATCATCTAATGCTACATCTAGTTCAAATAGTAACAATGCAGGGCAATCAGCCAATTCAGCTAGTGCCAATGAATTAGCTAAATACTTTACGAGCAGTGAAATTAATCAAATTAATACTTACAAGAGTGAGGCAGCTCAGATCGGCAACGGAAACGCAGATGCCGACGTTTATAGTGCGAAACCAAATGTTAATGGGCAATTTAGCACTGGAAAATTAAACCAAAGCTATATTGATAACAGTATTCAATGGATTAACTTCTTCCGAAATATGTTAGGATTATCTTCATTGTCTGAAAATAGTTCATGGAGTCAAGATGCACAATACGGTGCTGCAGGATTAGCGGCACTGAACGTTAGTAACAATACGATTGGGACGATTCAACACGGCTTACCCGCTAGCATCGAACCTAGTTTCGTTAATTCACAAGATTGGCAACATGCTTCTGACGTAACCATGAATAGTAATATTGGATTTCAATTTAGTTATCCGACATCGAATCCCACCCCTTATGACATTGTTTCTGGTTTTTTAAATGATGGGAATAATGGAATTCCACAACTGGGACCAGGGCATCGTGAATGGTTAATTGGCAATATTAGTAGTGTTGGGATTGGTTATGTTTCAACTGATAATAATGGAAATTATTATGATTATAAGGTTTTTGATAATTCAAATGATGGCGAAGTAGCTGGAGTCAACACCCCTGTTAACTTCCCAGGGAATGGATTATTCCCATTCGAATTAGTACAAAACACGCCTTGGTCAATTTCAGTTCCTTCTAGTTCATTTAATTCAACGCCAAGCGTTACCATTCACGACAATACCAGTAATGTTGATGTAAACGTTTCAGATGTAAACGCAGCTTCGATCAATTCGGGTTCTGGAACCGCTGGTTACTTTGGCGGCAACGTTTGGTTCACTCCAGATGCCAATGCCATTAAAGTAAATCACAGTTATACAGTTACTGTTAATAACTTACCTGGCTATAGTCAACCATACACCTACACCACTAAGTTATTTAATTTAGGAATTGAAAGTAAATAATTTAATTTAAAGGGTCGTCATCCAAGTTCGCTTGTGATAGACGGCTTTTTTTGTGCAAAGTTTGCACGTATTAACATATTGAGATATTATTAATAAATGTTTAAGATTCAATTGAAAATAAGGATAAATTAATAATGTTTAAGAAAATCATAAGAACTTTTTTAGTGTTAATTACACTGCTTTTAGTTACTGGTACTTGGTTTGCGATTCAGTTCGCACCCAAAGCCATCGCAAGTACAGTGAAATTAACTGATATTAATAGTAATAATCGGGCTTATAATCATTCCACTGCTTCATTCTTTGATACGGCAGAGGGATTTTTAACGCCTGATTCTTGGTACCGACCTAGGAAAATATTACGTGCGGGGACAACTTGGGTTAAATCAACTTCGTTTGATAAGCGCCCGTTGTTGATGGCTTGGTGGCCAGATAAATCCACGAAAGTTAATTATTTAAACTTTATGAATGGCCGTGGATTTGGGATTACACCTTCATGGCATACGACTGATGAATCAAACCACCAATTAGCGGTCGCTAGCCGTGCAGTTCAAGTGGATATTGAAAAAAAGATCAGCGCAACTGGACGCATCGGTTGGTTAAAAAAATTAATGACTCAATTTATTAATTCGCAATCACAATGGAATATTAAAAGTGAGGGCTATAATCTTCAGGATGGTTTTCAAGGAGGCGCGTTACTTTATGGTAATAATAAGGACACGCCCGATGCTAACTCTAAGTATCGCATTATTAATCGTTATCCCAATCAGCAAACTGGTAAGTATAAATATAATGATGATGGCGAATCAGATGGGAATGAATTCTTATTAGCTAACGATGTTGATAACTCAAATCCGGTTGTTCAATCTGAGGATTTGAACTGGGTTTATTACTTGACTCATTTTGGTTCCATCACGCAGCATAATGCCAATGCTAACTTTGATGGCATTCGTTTTGATGCTGTTGATAATGTGGATGCGGACCTATTAAATATTATGTCAGATTACTTTAAGCAGGAATACCATGTGAACCAAAGTGACCAAAATGCCATTGATCACCTTTCCATTCTAGAAGATTGGGCTGGTAAAGATCCTAACTACGTTGAAGATCACGGCAATAATCAACTAACGATGGATGGTGATCAACACTTTGCGATGATCAATTCACTCGCGTTACCAGTAAAGCAACGAATGAATATGCAACATCTAAACGACTATACGATCGTAGCTAATCGTGATAACGATACCGAACAAAATCAAGCGATCCCTAATTATTCATTTATGCGTGCTCATGATAGCGGAGTTCAAGAAATTTTATTTCAAATTATTCAAGATAAGTACAATCATAATTTTGTTGGTGGAAAGGTCGATCCGAAAGATTTGAGCAAGGCCCTAAAGGTTTATGATGCTGATGAACAGTTAACGAATAAAAAATATACGTATTATAATATCCCATCCAGTTATGCATTTATGTTAACGAATAAGGATACGGTGCCGAGAATTTATTATGGCGATATGTATAAGGATGATGGCCAGTTCATGGCAGAAGAATCACCTTATTATGATGCAATTGAGGCAATGCTTGAGGCACGCGTCAAATACGTTGCTGGTGGTCAACAAATGAAAGTGCAAAATGGTTTGTTGACGTCGGTGCGGTTTGGGGATGGTGCTAATAGCATTACTAGTAAGGGCAATTCGTTAACTAGAACCTCTGGAATTGGAGTCGTGATTGGTAACCAACCGCAACTTAAGTTATCTTCGCAGGATAAAATCGTTCTTAATATGGGGGCTGCCCACAAGAATCAATATTATCGGTCGGTAATCACACCAACAATCGATGGGGTTAAGGCTTATTTATCAGATGCGGATGCTAAAACGGATGCTAATCCAGTTAAAACTAATGCTAAGGGCCAGTTAATTTTGAATAATAACCAGATTAAGGGGTACAGTAATCCCCAGTTATCTGGCTATCTATCCGTATGGGTGCCAGTAGGGGCAAAGGATAATCAAGACGTTAGAACTAAGGCTAGTTCTAAACATCATGGTGGCAAGCAAACCTTCCGATCTAATAATGCATTGGATTCACAGGTCATTTTTGAGGCGTTCTCTAATTTTCAGCCGATTCCAACTAAAACGAGTGAATATGAAAACGTGGTGTTACCTAAAAGAGTGAATGATTTTAAAAAATGGGGTATTACTTATATGCAATTACCTCCTCAATATCGCTCCGTTAGCGGGAACTCATTCGTTGATGCGACCGTGAAGAATGGCTATGCGTTTAATGATCGTTATGACCTCGGGTTTGGCAGTCCCACTAAGTATGGAACCGCAAGTGAACTAGCCAATACGATTGAAGCATTCCACAGTGTTGGGATTAAATCGCTTGCTGATTTTGTGCCGAACCAACTTTATGATCTGCCTGGAAAGCAGGTTGTTTCTGCAACGCGGGTCGATATTAACGGTAAAAAAATCAAGGGGACTAAACTATCTAATCGACTTTATTTAGCGAATGCCCGTAGTTCTAAGAGTAGTTATCAGTATCAATATGGTGGGATGTTTTTAAAAACGTTACATCGTCAACATCCGAGCTTGTTTAATGTTAAACAAATTTCGAATGGTAAAAAATTAGTATATAGTAATCCACTACGCATTTGGTCTGCCAAGTATTTGAATGGTAGCAATATCCAAGGACGTGGGATTAATTATATATTAAGAAATTCAGCTACCAAAAAGTATTATATGGTGAAAAACAATCAATTTTATTTACCAGTAGGAATTAAATAGGGGGATTGAATAATGTTTAACGGACAAACCAAAAAACATTATAAAATGTATAAATCGGGTAAGCATTGGGTTACAGCAATGCTGTTCACAGCAACGATGGGGATTTTTTACGCTGATCAAGTTAATGTAAATTCAGTTAAAGCTGATACGCAAAGCAGCGTCAGTGCAACTAGCAGTTCTAGTAGTGCAAATGTTTCAGCGGCGAGCTCTAATGCTAGCATTAGTAGTGCCGCTAGCCAGTCATCAGTGGCACAAAGCAGCGCTAGTATTGATTCTAGTAGTAGTTCTAATTCGTCTAGTAGCACTAGTGATGTTAATGCTTCTAGCAGCAATACTAGCTCAAGTTCTAGTAGTAGTTCAGCTGCTGTTGTGAAATCAAATGCAGTTCTTAAGAGTAGTTCATCATCTGCTGATAGTACAACGAGTAAAAATGCTAATAGTACTAGCAAAATTAAAAGCCTTACTAATGCCGATGATGGAACCATTAAACGTTTATTGAAAAAATACAAGGTTACTAATATTAAGAAAAAGAACGGTAAATATTACTATGTTGATACATACGGTGATCCCCATTTGGGCGTTACTGTTCAACTAGGTAATCAAGTTATGTATTTTAACAAGAAAACAGGAGCATTAACTGCTACGAAAGACCTCCCTATTACCAAAAGTGAGACTGTGAAATCAGATGATTTTACAACGAATAATGCATTTTATAACGTTGACAATGCTAGTATTACAAACGTTAATGGTTATTTGACCCCTGATACCTGGTATCGTCCAAAGAAAATTTTATCAAATGGTGATGATTGGACGGCATCGAATCAAAATGATATGCGCCCACTATTGATGACTTGGTGGCCAAATAAAAAAGTGGAAGCAAATTATCTTAACTTTATGAATAAAAATGGGTTAGGAGTGACACCTTCTTGGCATTCTGCTGGGGATGGGGCCAATAGCTTAAATCAATCTGCTAGACAAGTGCAAGTATCGATTGAAAAGAAGATTAATGCTAACAATGGTGATACAACATGGCTTCATAATCTACTGGATCAATTCATTAAAACACAATCCGAGTGGAATTTCGATAGTGAAGAACGTGGTTCAGATGGGTTACAAGGTGGTCAGTTCTTATACGTTAACGATCCATTAACTAGCGATGCTAATTCTAATTATCGTCTTTTGGATCGGGGCCTTTCAGATCAAAATGGAAAGACCTTGAAGCAAACGATTGCCTCCGGAGGGGACTTTGAATTTCTATTAGGGAATGATATCGATAACTCTAATCCGACCGTTCAGGCTGAAGATCTGAACTGGTTGCACTATGTCATGAATTTGGGGACGATTTTAAAGAATAATCCTAACGGTAATTTTGATGGGGTCAGAGTGGATGCGATTGATGATGTTGACTCTGATTTAATTCAAATTATTGGAAAGTACTTTAATGATGCTTATAAAACTAGTCAATCCGATCAAAATGCTAATAATCATTTAAGCATTTTGGAAGATTGGGATAATTGGATTGATCCATTCTACATGCGCAAGAATGGGAATCCACAAATTACAATGAATCCGCAACTGAAAAATGCACTCCAAGAATCCCTTTCAACAGCTGATCCTACCCAAAGGACCAATCTTGATTTTCTAATTAATGATGGGTTGGCTGATCGTCATGCTGATTGGAATGAGGTCGATGATACGATTCCTAGTTATAGCTTCTTTAGAGCACACGATAACTCTGTTCAAGGAATTGTCGGTCAAATTATTCAAGATAAATTTGATAGTTCTGTCAACCCAGATAATCCATCATCTACGATGCAAATTTTCCAAAAGGCCCTTAAGATTTATGCTGATGACGAATGGAAAACGGATAAAAAATATTCACTTTACAATACCCCAGCTGCCTACGCGCTATTATTGACTGATAAGTCCTTAGTCCCACGGGTTTACTATGGTGATATGTATATGGAAAATAAGCAGTTCATGGAATCCAAATCGCCATACTATGATTCGATCGATGCATTATTGAGGGCGCGGGTTAAATATGTTGCTGGTGGGCAAACATCTAACGTTCAAACAATGGTTGGAGCCCCTTCAATGACTAAGGCTAAGGATAAATATACCGGCGTTTTAACATCAGTTCGTTATGGAAAGGATATTTGGGGTCCTAAAAATGTTAATCCAAATAATAAGAGCGGAATCGCAATTGTTGAATCTAATAACCCTGAATTAAAGCTTTCTAGTAATGATAAAGTCGTTATCAACATGGGGGCTAGTCATAAAAATCAGGCCTTTAGACCATTGTTGAATACGACTAAGACTGGTTTGTCAGTCTTTAATAATGACTCAGATGTTAGTCAGTCCCAGATTAAATATACAAATGCCAAAGGGCAATTAATTCTAACTCGTGCAGATATTAAGGGATATTCCAACCCGCAGGTATCAGGATATCTTTCTGCCTGGGTGCCAATGGGGGCTGCTGATGATCAAGATTCTAGAACAGCTGCTTCCGCTACAAATAAGACCCAAAGCAAGAATGTTAAACAGAGTAGTAACTACGTATCAAATGCTGCTTTGGATTCTAACGTGATTTTTGAGGGCTTCTCTAACTTCCAATCATTCCCAACAACTGATTCACAAAGAGAAAACGTAGTGATTGCAAACAATGCCAACTTATTTAAACAATGGGGAATTACTAGCTTTGAATTTCCACCACAGTATAATTCGACTGAGGGTAATTCATTCCTAGATGAAACATTCCAAAATGGATATGCGTTTAGTGACCGATATGATTTAGGACTCAGTGGTCCGAACAAATATGGAACTGCCGATGAGTTGATTCAAGCGATTCAAGCGTTACATGCAAATGGAATTCAAGCGATGGCTGACTTTGTACCGGATCAAGTATATGACATGCCAAATAAGCAGTTAGTAACGGTTAAGCGGGTTAATAACTATGGCCAAGAATTAATTGGAACCAAGATTACGAACCAATTATACTATTCCAATACAATTGGTAGTGGTAACGACTATCAAGCCCAATATGGTGGCAAGTTCTTGGAAGAACTTCAAAAAATGTATCCAGATTTATTTACTACTAAGCAAATTTCGACGAATAAACCAATCGATCCGAGCGAAAAAATTACAACCTGGAGTGCTAAGTACATTAATGGAACTAACGTCCAAGGAGTTGGGATTGATTACATTTTAAATAATGGGATTACTGGTCAATATTTGAGTATTAATAATTTAAGTACAATGCCTTTACAAATGATGGGCCAATCCTTCAAAACTGGATTTGTTCAAAACGGTAAGAACATTAATTATTACACTTATAGTGGCTACAAGGCTAAGGATACATTTATTAGTTACGATAAAAAGACCTATTATTTTGATGATAATGGAAATATGGTATTTGGTTTGCAAAAAATTAACGGCTCTAAATTCTTCTTCTTACCTGATGGTTCTGAATTAACTAATTCAGTTTATCGTGATAGCAATGGCAAACAATATTACTTTGGTGCAAATGGTGGGATGTATCATTCAGGATTCTTTACTGATCCAGAACTAGGAAACCCTAGATACTTCTTTGCAAATGGTGTTATGGCTAAGGGTAGAACCCTAGTGAACGGTCAATATCAATATTTTGATCGTGAAAACGGAGACCAGGTTGCTGGTGGCTGGGGTGGAAAGTATTACTATGATGCTAATACTGGTAATGAAGTTCGGAACCAATTCGAAAACATTAATAATAAATGGTATTACCTCAATAAGGATGGCCAAACAACCTCTGGGACGAAAGTGATAAACGGAGTTGAATATCACTTTAATGAAGATGGTGTTCAAACTCGTGGTGCTGTTGTTTTTGGTAAACACGGGGTAAAGAAGTACTATAGTATTAGTGACGGCTCATTAGTTAAGAATAATATTGTAATTTACAAGGGAATTAAATACTCCGCTAACAACAAGGGATATTTAAAAATAATAAAAAAATAGGTTGATTTCAGCCATTTTTCGAAGATACTGATAACTTCAGTATCTTTTTTTATTAAAATTTAAAAAAGTTATTTCTTTCTTTGGATTTTATGTTACAATACTATTCGTGTCGTGATTCAGGGTCACCTTTTGATGGATTAGGTGGACGATGTCATGAATTTGCTTTGTGCGGTGGCTTGCTTAAACTGCATGTACATATTTACCAGTCACAAAGCTTTTAGCCGCTAAAGGTAGGAGCTTATTTTTTTTGCTTAAAGATATCTTTCAATTTATCCAGCACCGTTATTTTATGATAAAATAAAAGTTGACTATCTATAAGTATTAATGGGTAAAGAAATAGAATTATTAATGGAGTAATTAAATGAATCCAGAAGAATTTAAAGCACAATTGGCTCATAATGGAATTGAGTTAACCGATAATCAAATGAAGCAGTTTGATACATACTACCAGCTGTTGGTAGCAACAAATAAAAACGTTAATTTAACAACGATTGTTGATCGAAATGACGTTTATTTAAAGCATTTTTACGATTCTATTACTCCCGCATTTTATTTTAATAAACTGCAAACAGAGCCACTTACTATCTGTGATGTTGGTGCAGGGGCTGGATTTCCATCCTTACCAATGAAAATCGTTTTTCCCCAGTTAAAAGTAACAATCGTAGATTCTTTGAACAAACGGATTAATTTCTTGAATGATTTAGTTGCAAAGCTAGGTCTTACTGATGTTAAGACCGTTCATGCACGTGCCGAAGAGTTTGGCGGTAAAAAGTCTGCTAGTCGGGAGTCATTTGATATTGTTACTGCCCGTGCAGTTGCCCGAATGAGTGTTTTAGCAGAGCTATGCTTGCCACTCGTAAAAGTTGGCGGCAATTTAATTGCACTTAAGGCTGCTAAAGCTGCTAGCGAATTAAGCGTTGGCCAAAAAGCAATTCAGTTACTGGGTGGTAAGTTGACTCAAGACCATGAATTTGAGTTGCCTGTTTCAAATGATGAAAGAAATATTGTGGTGATCGAGAAGGTAAAACCAACCCCAAGTCAGTATCCACGTAAGGCGGGAACGCCAAATAAAAAACCAATTGGGGAATAAAAGGAGGGCTTAAGATGGCATATGTAATCGCATTAGCTAACCAAAAGGGTGGCGTCGGCAAAACAACGACTGCTGTTAATTTGAGTGCAGATTTAGCGTCTTTAGGAAAGCGGGTTTTATTAATTGATGCTGATGCACAGGGAAATGCAACTAGTGGGATTAATATTCAAAAAAAGTCGATTAAAGAAAATCAGCTCCCCACAATGTATGATATTTTAGTTGAAGATGCACCAATTAAAGATGCCGTTATTCATACCGATTATGACCACTTAGATGCAGTCCCTGCGACAATTGATTTATCTGGTGCTGATATTAAGTTAGTTTCTAAAATGGCGCGCGAGACCATTTTAAGAACAGCGATTGCTGAAGTGGAGGATGATTATGATTATATCTTAATCGATTGTCCCCCATCGCTTGGTTTGATTACCGTAAATGCGTTTACCGCTAGTGATTCCATTTTAATCCCAGTTCAAAGTGAGTATTATGCGTTGGAGGGTCTTAGCCAATTGCTAAATACTTTTAATTTAGTTAAAAAGCATTTTAACCCAACCCTTAAAATTGAAGGCATCTTGCTTACGATGTTTGATTCACGCACTAACTTGGGCCGTCAGGTCAATGAGCAAGTTCGCGATTATTTTAAGGATAAGGTTTATGATACTGTAATTCCACGGAATGTCCGACTATCAGAAGCACCTAGTTATGGAAAACCAATTAATGATTATGATCCTAAATCTAAGGGTGCAGTTGTATACATGAAACTTACAAAGGAAGTGTTGGCTGCTCATGGCAAATAAAAAAGGTTTAGGCCGTGGGATTGAAGCGTTATTTTCAGATAATGAAGTTCAATCCGAAGAAACGGTCAATGATATTAAACTTGCGGAGTTGGTTCCGAACCCATACCAACCACGGACCAGATTTGATAAGGATGCGCTTAATGATTTGGCAAATTCAATCAAAAAATCAGGCGTATTCCAACCAATTATCGTAAGAAAAGCAGCTAAGAATGGTCAATATGAAATTCTAGCTGGTGAAAGACGGTTTAGAGCATCTGAGATTGCGGGTAAAAAAACAATTCCAGCCATCATTCGGAATGTTACCGATGAAAAGATGATGGAAATTGCGGTTCTTGAAAACTTACAAAGAGAGGACCTAACAGCAATTGAGGAGGCTGAGGCCTATAACACGCTAATGGTGAACTTGAACTTAACGCAAGCTCAAGTTGCTAACCGCCTGGGAAAAAGTCGCTCATACGTTGCTAACTACTTAAGACTGCTTGGCTTACCTAATGAAGTTAAAGCGATGGTGCAAAAAAAGCAGTTATCAATGGGGCAAGCAAGAGCTTTGTTATCAATTAGTGATAAGGCGGAATTGAGAAAATTGGCGAAACGGGTCTATGAGCAGACTTTGACGGTTCGTCAAATCAATCGCGAGATCGAAGAAATGGGCAGTGGCAAGCGTTCTAAAAAGGCAAAGAAGGGCGCTCGTGGTGGTCATAAATCTCCGTTCCTCAGAGCAACTGAAGATCAGCTCCAGGATCGCTTTGGAACCGCTGTTTCAATCAATGGCAATCGTTCTAAACGTGGTCATGGGAAAATAGAGATCGATTACATGTCTAATGACGATTTGAACCGAATTCTAAAAATATTAGATATTAACATTGACTAGATTGGAGTTTTTGCAATGTATGAACTACATGATATTGTTGAAATGAAGAAGCCCCATCCATGCGGTGCGAACCGTTGGGAAATTATTCGGATGGGTGCCGATATTAAAATCAAGTGTACTAATTGCGGTCATATTGTAATGCTTCCCAGACGTCAATTTGATCACAAAATCAAAAAAGTACTTGAAAAACACGAAACAGAATAAACAGAAAGTGAGCGAATTTTTTTATGTCATTAACAGCAGGAATTATTGGGCTGCCTAACGTTGGTAAGTCAACCCTCTTTAACGCAATTACAAATGCCGGAGCAGAAATGGCGAACTACCCATTTGCTACGATCGATCCCAATGTTGGAATGGTGGAAGTACCAGATAAACGATTAGCGCGGATTCAAGAATTGATTCCAGCTAAGAAAATCGTGCCAACTACGTTTGAATTTACAGATATTGCTGGAATCGTTAAGGGTGCTAGTAAGGGTGAAGGACTAGGAAATAAGTTCTTGGAAAACATTCGTCAAGTCGATGCCATCGTTCATGTTGTGCGTGCATTCGATGATGATAATATCACCCACGTTACTGGTAAGGTCGATCCAATTGCTGATATTCAAACGATTAACTTGGAATTAGGGATTGCTGATCTGGATGCTGTTAACAAGCGGTTAGGAAAAGTTGAACGGGCCGCTAAGGGTAAGGATGAAGATGCCCTAGCGGAAAAGGCAGTCTTAGAGAAGATTAAGCCCGTTCTCGAAAATGGTGGCTCAGTGCGTTCAATCGACTTTAACGAAGACGAAGCCAAAATCGTAAAGGGTGAGTTCTTACTTACCTCAAAGCCAGTCCTTTACGTTGCCAACGTTAGTGAAGATGATATGGCTGATCCTGAAAGTTCAGAATACTTCAAACAAGTGCAAGATTACGCAACCAAGGATGGTGCTCAAGCAATTGGAATTGCTGCTGAAACAGAAGAAGAAATTGCTGAATTAGATGATGATGATAAGCAAACCTTCCTTGAAGCTGAAGGGGTTGAAGAACCTGGCCTAAACAAGTTGATTCGGGCTTCTTATAAGTTATTAGGGCTTGAGACATTCTTTACCGCTGGTGGAAAAGAAACTAAGGCATGGACTTATCTAAAGGGAACGAAGGCACCACAAGCTGCTGGGATTATTCACTCTGACTTTGAACGTGGCTTTATTCGAGCTGAAGTAATGTCATTTGATGACTTAGACCAACTCGGTAGTGAAAGTGCCGTTAAGGAAGCTGGAAAGCTACGGGTCGAAGGAAAAGAATACGTCATGCAAGATGGTGACATTGTTAACTTTAGATTTAACGTTTAATAACGGAGGAATTGAATGAGTAACGATAATCGAAAACGAAATGCAGCCGCTGCTGCACAACAAAAGAAGGCTGCTGCTAAAGTAGAAGAACGCAATGCCTTCGATAACATGGGCTTAACGAAGCGGAATGCCGAGTACATGTTTCGTTTTAAACAGCAATTAGATCGGGTCAATTTACCTGCTGAAAAGAAACAAACGACGGTTGAATCAATGGTCGCTGAATTGGTCAAGGAACAAAAAAGTGGGGCCACTGCTCGGAATCTTTATGGAACGATCGAACAACGAATTGAGTTCATTAAGAATCCACCGCGTGAAAAAGAGGAGTTATTCACTAACTACTGGTCTAACGCCGTTTATAACTTTTTAATTTTTCTGGCTTTGTTCTCAGTGTTATATGGAATCACCCTCTTAATGTCCAAGAATGTTACCGCAGAACAAGCTAAGTCTTCTGGGGTTGCTGTTATCTTAGTTACTTCAGCTATTACTGGGGCACTAATGCCGATTTTCACCCGTCTCTTTGATCCAGCTGTTAAACACACCAGCAAGTGGTATATGCGATTATTAGGGATGCTGTTGCTTGCAATCGTCTGGATTTCTGTGTTCTTTGGCCTGGTATTGATAATTCCAACAGCCATTAATCCAGTCTTGCCAGGGGTGGTTTATATCATTATCGCATTGGTATCTGCTGGGGTATCATTGTGGGTTCGTAAAAATTACAACATTACAACTGGATTGTTCGTTTCTAGAAGGCCAGTTCGTAAATAATCAAAAATTTGACGCTGAATTGTTCGTGAATTCAGCGTTTTTTATTCCAAAAATAAGATAATGATGTGAAAAAGATTAGTTTTTACTTGTTTGATAAAGTTTTGTTTACAAGTATATTTTTTTTTGGTAAATTAGAAACAATATAATTTTACACAGTTGAATATTTATAAAAGGAGCGCTTTAAATTATGTCTAATTGGGATACAAAATTTGCCAAAGAAGGAATCACATTTGATGATGTTTTATTGATACCTGCAGAAAGCCACGTCTTACCGAACGAAGTTGATACCAGTGTCCAATTAGCACCCAATTTAAAGCTAAATGTGCCATTTTTAAGTGCCAGTATGGATACCGTTACTGAACATGAAATGGCCATTACTTTAGCTAATTTAGGTGGATTAGGTGTAATTCACAAGAACATGGTAATCGATGACCAAGCTAAAGAAGTAGAAAAGGTTAAGGCGGTTGAAAAAGACGCCAAGCGTTTTCCAAATGCTGCTGTTGACTCAAATAACCATCTACTAGTTGCCGCTGCCGTTGGGGTGACTAGTGATACTTTCAAACGTGCAGAAGCATTGTTAAATGCTGGGGCTGACGCAATCGTTATTGATACTGCGCACGGTCATTCCGCAGGGGTTTTACGGAAGATCAAGGAAATTCGTGATACCTATCCAAAGGCCACTTTAATTGCTGGGAACGTTGCAACCGGTGAAGGAACAAATGCTTTGTTCAGAGCTGGGGTGGATGTAGTTAAGGTCGGAATTGGTCCTGGTTCAATTTGTACCACTAGAATCATTGCCGGAGTTGGGGTTCCTCAACTAACTGCCATTTATGATGCTGCTTCAGTTGCTCGTGAATGGGGCAAGCCAATCATTGCCGATGGTGGAATCAAGTACAGTGGTGATGTTGTTAAAGCAATCGCTGCTGGTGGAAATGCCGTTATGCTAGGAAGTATGTTATCAGGAACTGACGAAGCTCCTGGTAAGGTCTTCGAAGAAAACGGGAAGAAGTACAAGGCATACCGTGGAATGGGAAGTATCGCTGCCATGGAACATGGTTCAAAGGACCGTTACTTCCAAGGTGAAGTGAATGAAGCCCAAAAGCTCGTTCCAGAAGGAATTGAAGCTCGGGTTGAATACAAGGGTAGCGCTAAGGATGTTATCTTCCAGATGGTTGGAGGTTTACATTCTGGAATGGGCTATACCGGAGCTAAGGATATTCAAACCATGATCGATCGCGCTCAATTTGTCAGAATTTCAAATGCTGGACTAATTGAATCTCATCCACATGATGTCCAAATTACAAAGGCAGCTCCTAATTACAAATAAAATAAATAACAAAAAGCTAAGGAATGGGCTTTCTCAATTCCTTAGCTTTTTTTAGATTATAATTAGTATGATAAAATAGAAATGTTAAAGTTTTGTAAATCAAGTAAAATAGTATTAAAGAATAAACCTTAAGAAAATAAATTTGGCTTTAATTTGTTACACTATAATTAATAAAATTATGAAATTAAGGATGATGATATTATGAAAATTTTAGTCGTAGATGACGATAAAGAAATCGCACAATTATTAGAAATTTACATCCGAAACGAAGGATACGAACCAATTTCTGCTTACAACGGTAAGGACGCTCTTTCGGTGTTACGGACTGAAAATGACATTGGTTTGATGATTTTGGATATTATGATGCCAAATATGACTGGAATTGAAGTGCTCAAGGAATTGCGTCGCGATTCTAAGTTACCAGTGATTATCCTATCTGCTAAAACCACCGATATGGATAAAATTCAAGGGTTGATCAGTGGAGCCGATGATTACGTTACTAAGCCATTTAATCCATTGGAAATCATGGCCAGAGTGCGCTCCCTTCTAAGAAGAAGTCAAGATAAGATGACCAATGATGAACCCGATGTATTAGATATTGGTTCATTAACCATTAATAAGGATTCACATGAAGTAAAAACATCTGATGATAAGGAAATTCAGTTAACGGCACTTGAATTTGGGATTTTATACCTCCTAGCTAGTCATCCTAATCGAGTGTTCTCAGCTGATGAAATTTTTGAACGCGTTTGGAGACAAGAAAGTGTGGTTTCAGCTAAAACCGTGATGGTTCACGTGAGTCATTTGCGTGATAAAATTGAAGAAGCCACTAATGGCGAAAAGGTAATCCAAACCGTTTGGGGTGTTGGATACAAGATTGAAATGAAATAATTAACGGGGATACTTTACATTGAAATTAACAACACGAGAAAAAACGGAGCTGTTTGGTGAAGGGGTAATTACCTTAATCCTACTATTGTTGCTTAATTTGTCGATAATTGTATTATTTAGCCAGGCGCTTTTTCATAATCCAGGATTAAAATTTGGGTTTATTACAATTAAGCATTCTATTTTTACTAATCCGGGCGCTCCATTTCAAAATCCGATGGGGCATCCCGCTCCGTGGTGGATGAAACTATTAACGTGGCAGAATATTTTGACAGCATTGATGGGAATCGTGGACCTAGTAGTAATTTACTGGCGGCTATTACGTCGCTACCATTTAATTCAATTACGGCATGTAATTGATGAAATTCATTACATTGCTGATGGTCATTTTGATCACCGCATTCCATTTAAAATTAACAGTGAGAATCAAAAGGTTGTTGATAGTGTTAATTCTTTGGTCGATAGTGTAATTGAATCTATGAATGAGGAACGGGCAATTGAGCGTTCTAAGGATGAATTAATTACTAACGTATCCCATGATATTAGAACGCCCCTAACATCGATTATTGGCTACCTAGGGTTAATTGAATCTGGTGGCTATAAGAGTAAGGAAGACCTGCTTAAATATACCCACATTGCTTTTTTTAAGTCTAAGCAGATGAAGTCATTAGCAGATGATTTATTCGAATATTCAAAAGCACGGACATTGCCGACGAATCTCCAAATGAATAGGGTCAATGTTAAACAACTAGTTGAGCAGCTAGCAATAAGTTCTGAACTAGAAGCGGAAAAGAAGAACATTAAAATTATTACTGAATGTAAGGATGATAATCTGTACATCGAAGCTGATGCCGAAAAATTAGGGCGGGTCTTTAATAATTTAATTTCAAATGCGTTGAAATATGGAAAAGACGCTAGACACATTTACCTAAGTGCTTCCCAAATGAATGCCAATGAAGCGGTTATTTCGGTTGCAAACGATGGGGAACCAATCCCTAAAAAATCAATTAACCAAATTTTTGAACGGTTTTACAGGGTTGAAACATCACGAAATAAGGAAACCGGAGGGACCGGACTTGGTTTAGCGATTGTCCAAAACATCGTTGATAGTCATAATGGATTTATTAAAGTTGAATCTAACCGCAAATTAACGAGTTTTGCGATTCATTTGCCAATTCATGCTGATCAACCGTTGAAAAAAACAGGATTTGAAAAATTAAAGTTTACAGATAAGAAGGATAAATAGTTATGAATATTACTCACCGATTTTCTAAAATGATTTTGATGATCGGAATCGTTTTGATGACTTTGGCCTTGCCGATTTCAGCAAGTGCCAGTGCTGTTAAGACAACTGCGCAGCCAGATATTGATGCCACAACTGGAATTGCAATTGATGCGAATACAGGTCAAATGCTATATTCTAAGAACATCAATAAACCAATGGCATTAGCCTCGATGAGTAAATTACTGTCTTTGTATATCGTTAGAAAAGCAATTGCAGAGGGCAAAATTAGCTGGGATCAAAAGGTTCCAGTATCCTCTGCTTTACATAAATTAAGTGTTGATACCACATACGCTAATGCACCGTTAGCTGAGGGAGAGCACTATACAGTTAGACAAATTTACCAAGCGTCATTTGAATCAGCTAATGCTGCAATGATGTCATTAGCAAACCTAGTTGGTGGCTCAACGCAGAACTTTACGCTCATGATGCGCAAAACGGCTAAGCAGTTGGGGATTACCGATGCTAAGTTATATACTGCTTGTGGTTTAACCAACGGGGAAGTTGGTAAAGCCCTTGGCATGCCAGATGCTAATGATAACGATGAAAATAAGATGTCTGCGCGTGATATGGCGACCATTGCAAAGCAATTTATTAAACAATTTCCAGATGTTTTAAATAATACTTCCGTTAGTGAGTATACATTAGGGGGCAAGACCCTAAGGAATGGTGACTACATGTTACCAGGGGGAAGTGAGTACGATAAAACCCTGCCAGTTCAAGGGCTGAAGACCGGGACTTCTTCTACTTGTGGGGGAAGTTTTATTGGAACGACTAATCGGGATGGACACCGCATTATTACCGTTGTGATGCATGCTTCCAATACGATGCCTACCGATCCTGGTCGCTTTATCCAAACTAAAAAAATTATGAACTATGTTTATGATAACTACCGCTATGTAAGCCTTGCCAACGGCTCAACCACCGCTTATCAAAAAGTTGCGGTTCCCGATGGTAAATCCACTAGCGTTAAAGTTAAAACCAAAGCACAATTTAATTACTGGATTGATAAAAATGAAGCTGGTTCTAATGTAAAATTAAATTTGGACGATAACGTCAAGGACGGTAAGGGGATTAAAGCTCCAGTGAAGGCTAATCAAAAAATTGGGAATTTAACGTTTACCGATTTTAAGACATTAAATAATAAACAATTATCAGTGCCAATGGTAGCTAGCAATTCTGTTGATGAAGCTAACATCTTTGTTCGATTCTGGCGCGGCTTGACTAATCTATTCTAAAAAAAGTGATGATAACATTAATCGTTATCACCACTTTTTTAATTATTTACTTGCTGGCTTGTTTTTATCATCGTACATGTATTCGCGAGTCATTGGTAAAGCATGTCCAGATGGTCCCTTTGAGATTAAGTATTGGATAACATCGATATTTCCAGCTTTAAATGATGCGGCACAGGCTTGTAGGTATAAGTCCCACATCCGAATAAAGCGTTCGTCGAATATTTTTTTAACTTCATCCAAGTGCTCATTGAAATTATGATCCCAATGTTCGAGAGTCACTTGATAATGTCTCCGCAAGGTTTCTAAGTCAAAAATTTGCATTCCATTTTCAACAATATGGTCAATATTTTCCGTTAATCCAGGAACATATCCCCCTGGGAAAATGTACTTATTGATCCAACCGTTGTAGGCACCACCTTGTTGTCTGGTGATTCCGTGAATCAACGCCACCCCGTTTGGCTTCAAGTATTTATTAACGTATTTGAAGTATTCACCAAGGTTTTCCTTCCCAACGTGTTCGAACATTCCAACTGAAGTAACGTAGTCAAATTGTTCATCATGATAATCACGGTAGTCACGGAGGTAAACGGTTGCAACATCTTCTAAGCCTTCATCTTGAATCCGCTTTTGAACGTAATCATATTGTTCTTTACTGAGGGTAATTCCAGCAACGGTCAAGCCGAATTCCTTAGCAGCAGTTAGCATTAAGGTTCCCCAACCACAACCAATATCAAGAAGGGTTCTTCCTGGATTAGGATTGAGTTTTTTGATGATGTGTCTAACTTTATTCATCTGTGCTTGTTCCAATGTGTCATCTGGGTTTTCCCAGTAGGCACATGAGTATGTCATTGTTGGATCGAGCCAAATCTTATAAAAGTCGTTTCCAATATCGTAATGACTTTGGACATCCTTCATACTTTCTTTTTCACTGTGTGATTGTTTAGGCAAGAACTTGATGAACTTGCTGTTACGCATGAAACTGCCCGCACTTTCGTAAGCTGAGGTAACTAAATCTTCAATATTACCGTCAATCTCAATTTTGCCATCCATATAAGCTTCACCAAGTGCAATTGAAGCATTTTTGGTAATTTGTCGAATGGGAATTGCTTCCTTAAATGTGATGTGAGCCTGGGGTTCACCCTCACCATAGACTTCACTTTTACCGTCCCAATAAGTTACTTTAACAGGCATATTAAAGCTTCTTTTCAAAAACTGCCGATAAAAAGGTTTTTCTAACATAAATAAACAAATCCTCTCTAGAAATTTAACTATGAATAATATTATACGCTTATTTATTAATTTTTTGGAAGGAATGTATTCTATTTTACTACTGGAAAAATGGTATAATTGAATAAAATAAAGTATAAGAGGGATTAGATATGAAAAAAATATTGGTAGCGATTGTTGCCATTATTGTAGTTGGATTGTTTGGCGGCCTTATGATTAATGGCCATAGTTCCAGTAATCATGAAGCTAATTCATCCATCAGTAAGGGTAATCAGGCAATTCAAAATCGGCAATATCACCAAGCAGTTGTAAATTTTAAGCAGGCATTAGATGCTCAGCCTGATAATCAAGTTGCACTTAAATCGCTTCAGCAGGTACAGACCATTCAAGCTGCTGATACTTTTTATAATGCTCAACACTTTGTAACCGCAATTGCCCAGTATCAAAAAGTAGCTAGTTTGAAGCAGTCATCATTACTGGTACAACGGGCAAACGAACAATTAAAAAATAGTGAAAATTTATTGAACGGTGCAATTGAACTAACGGGCATTTATAACCAATCATTACGGCTTAACCATTCTAAAAAATATGCTCAATCAGCGAAATTATTACAACAAGCATTTACCAATGGCAATTTAAATAATAGCTATTTTAAGAATATTACCGATCGAATTAAAGCGTTAAGAACTGCTAATTCAGCTAAAAAAATGGATCGGGCAGCCGTTACGAATCGCTTAGCAATCCGTCCACAAACCATCAATCAATTAGAGAGTGGACAAGTTCTAAATAACTAATCAGAATAGGAGAATTTGAATGCATTTATGGGATCAATTTATTGAAAACGTGAGATTACGGAGATTGGTGGTGTTATTAGCAATCATTTCCGTCCTCTACTTGGTCCGTGGAATGATGACGATTATTTTACTAACTTTTATATTTACGTTCTTAGTAACCACCATTGTTAATTGGATTTGGAAATACGTTAAAATTCCTAAGTCGTTATTAGTATGTATTATTTATGCTACGATCGTAGTATTAGTATCATGGGCCTTAGCAGTTTATGTTCCCCAAATTATCGAACAAGCAATCATGGGGATTAAATCATTGATTAATTTCTACCAGAGCCCTAATGACATAACTGGACAAGATAGTGAGATTCAGGCTTACATTGCTGATTTTTTGTCTAAGTTTAACGTTGTTTCGTTTCTAAAGGGGAGTGCGAATACTGTCTTTGAATATATTACCAGTATCGGATCAGTCAGTGTTTCAGTTTTTATTTCTTTAATATTGAGTTTCTTTTTTACACTGGAAAGTGATCGAATGGCTACCTTTTCCAAGAAATTTTTGACGAGTAATATCGGTTGGTTATTCCAAGATATTTATTACTATGCTCAAATTTTCGTTAAGACGTTTGGTGTTGTTTTAGAAGCACAGTTATTTATTGCGATTTGCAATACCATTTTAACGACCATTGTGATGGCAGTAATGGGGTTACCACAACTATTGATACTAGCATTATTAGTGTTTTTCCTTAGTTTAATTCCAGTGGCTGGGGTAATTATTTCATTTATTCCATTATCATTAGTTTGTTACTCTACTGGCGGCATTTACGATGTGATTTATATGATCATTACAATTATAGTGGTTCATGGAATTGAAGCATACGTATTAAACCCAAAGTTTATGTCATCGAGAACTAAGCTACCAATTTTTTATACCTTTGTTGTTTTGATTGTTGGTGAAAAAATTTTTGGTGGCTGGGGATTGATTGTGTCTGTTCCAATTTTTACTTTTATTCTCCATATATTAAATGTGCAACGGGTCGACAATCATCCCAATGATGAAGTAAAAATCATAAAAAAATCTAAATCTACTGAAAAATAATGATAGATGGTGTATCATTGTTATGAATTCTTTAATTATAAAATAGAAAGAGGTTTGGAACTTATGGCAAAATTAGTATTAATTCGTCATGGACAAAGTCAATGGAACCTTTCTAACCAATTTACTGGTTGGGTTGACGTTGATTTAAGTGACAAGGGTGTTGAAGAAGCTAAGAACGCTGGTAAATTATTGAAGGAACACGGTCTAGAATTTGACTATGCATTTACTTCAGTTTTGACCCGTGCGATTAAGACTTTACACTTTGCTTTAGAAGAATCAGACCAACTATGGATTCCTGAAACTAAGACTTGGCGTTTGAACGAACGTCACTATGGTAAGTTACAAGGATTAAACAAGAAGGAAACTGCTGAACAATATGGAGACGAACAAGTTCACATTTGGCGTCGTTCATATGACACTCTTCCTCCACTTCTTCCAGATGACTCTCCATACTCTGCAAAGAAGGACCGTCGTTACGCTGACTTAGATCCAAACTTGATTCCTGCAGGTGAAAACCTCAAGGTTACGCTTGAAAGAGTTATGCCTTTATGGGAAGATCAAATTGCACCTAAGTTATTAGACGGTAAGAATGTAATTATTGCTGCTCACGGTAACTCACTTCGTGCATTAAGCAAGTACATTGAAAGAATCAGCGATGATGACATCATGGACTTAGAAATGAAGACTGGTGAACCAGTTGTTTATGACTTTGACGACAAACTTAAAGTTACTAACAAGACTAAATTAGACGACTAATTTATTATAATTAAGGTAATTGATTTACTATGTCTAAATCAATTGCCTTATTTTTTATACAAATTTTGATAGGGAAGTTGATCATGAAATCACTTAATAACAAAATTAATTGGCGAACTACGTGGCCATACGGAGTCATTTTGGTTATTTCATTATTAGCAATGTTTCCACAATGGTACACTAATGCCGCTTATGTAGGAATCGACTCACTTTTTCATATGAATCGATTCTATGATGCAATGATGCAAATTAAAACTGGTAGCTATAGCTATTTTCAATCATTTTTCGGATTTGGCCAGTCTGGTAGGGTGGTTAACGCCGTCTATGGACCATTATTTGCATATTTTAACGGTTTTTTGCTACTTATTAGCAAAAACTGGGTTAATTATCAGCTAATAAGTTCAGCGTTATTATTCATTATCAGTGGCTGTTTAATGTACCATTTATCAATTAAAAACAACGTTCAGCAGTTATGGGCGCTAGTAATTGCTGGATGTTATATGTTTTCGACCCCCATCTTGTATTGGATCAATGGGCAACAATTTACCGCATGGGGAGCGGCTTTTGTTCCATTAATAATGCTATGTGGAACTGAAATGATTCGCACCAGACGGATTGCTTGGATTAAATTGGCCCTTTCGATGACTTTATTGCTCGAAATTCATAACATTACTAGTGCGATTTGTGCATTAGCGTTAATTCCATTTTTTGTGACAGGGTTGGTTATCACAGATGATCGTAAACAAATGTGGCAATCACTTTTTAAATCAATTGGCCTAACGTTATTGTTGTCATTCAACGTTTGGGGTGGGATGTTAGAACTATTTTCTTCCAATCATTTGTTGCCCGTGCTGCCAGATTTACATTTAGCATCTGATTCTTTGTTTGCCCCCAACGGCACCACTAGGCTTCAGTACAGTACGCTGTTCTTATTTGTAATTGCAATCTTATACCTAATTATTAGATGGAAGCACATTGATTTAACTACTCGGGTTATTATTCTGAATGGAACATTTTTTCTATGGATTCCGACCTTCCTTTTCCCGTGGACATTGCTATCTAAGCTAATCCCAGCGGTGGACTCCGTGATTCAAAATCCGATTCGGTTTTTAGTGATCCCGTACGTTTTATTATATTTGGCGATTGGAATCCTGCTTTCTGATAAAAGCATCAATTGGTCTCGTTATGTAATTGGGGGCATAACGATTTTACTAATGCTACTTGTGATGTATAAGGACTTTAGTCATGTTTTAAGTAAGAGTCGTTACTTTAATTCACACAAAGTAATCATTAGTACTCGTAAAACGATTATTAGAACGTCCGATCCGAATAGATTACGTTCAGCATTGCGTTCTGATGATCCGCAAAGAATTTTGCAGTTGGTAATTAAGGCAACCCCAGATTATATGCCAGTGAAGCAAAAAATTTCAGTATTTGAATATCAAAAATTTAGTCCATATATCAAGTATCGTAAATCAATTATCAAGCCGAATATAAATCATGATTATCAGGTTAAAAACGGTATAATGACTGTTAAATGGACAAATAAGAGTAATCATACTCAACCCCATAAGTTAGCGGTTGTTAAATATGCCCACTCAATCATAAAATTAAATGGGAAACAATTAAAAACCGTTAAGACCGATTCAATCGGTGCGATTACTGTAAATGGAAAACCAGGAGTTAATCATTTAACGATTCAATACCAAAGTGCTGGTTGGTTTAGAGGCCTTATTTGGGTTTCAATCATTGGCTGGATCGGTTTAATTGGTTATGGTATTAAAAGGTTGATTAAACGCTCTTAAGAGCAAATAAAAAGGTGTGCTAGAATTTAATCTAGCGCACCTTTTATTTTATTTGGTTGAGAACCATTTTTGAATACTTGGCCAAGAATCATTATTAATGATCATTCTTGGGGTGTACATTAAATTAGTCTTGTCGTTTACAATTCCAGTATTCAATGTAGCGATCCATTGGAGATTTTGAGAGTTTAAGAAATTAGTTGTTTTATCGGTTCCACCACCATAAGGATAGGCAAATGAAGTTCCGAATTGTCCCGTTTTTTCATGCATAATTCGTTGACTAGTGATAAAGTCACGTTTGAAGTGATTATATTCGTCCGGTCTTTGAATAATTGGGATTAATCCACGGGTTAGGTAGTGCATATTGTTAGTATGCAATTCTAGACTTTGTAAGTTACCGGCTTTTTTCTTGGCTTTTAAAATATTTTTCCAAGTAGCGAACTTAGATCCTTCACGATAACGACCTGTATTTCCGGTAACAATGAAAGTGGTAAACGGGAAGTTATATTTTTCCATTACTGGCATTGCATTTTCAATGGTTGAACGGTCAATATCGTCGAAGGTTAGGACGGCATATTTACCCTTAATTGGTTCTTGATTACTAACCATTTCATACATTTGTTGACCGCTAATGACCTTAATTCCATGATCTTTAAGAAACTTCATTTGTTTCTTGAACTCAGTTGTAGTAACTGCAAAGTCATGGAGTTGTGAGTTATCAGATAGTGATTTAACAACATTAACCCCTAAATCATCATTAATAATTCGGTGATAACAAAAAACTAAAATCCCATTTTTTTGTGAAGCAGCTTGTGCTTTTAATGCATAGTTAGTGTTTTCACCCTTATCGTATTGAACCGTTCTGTGAATCGTTAATGACATTCCAAGAACGATTAGGATTGCAATAATCCAAACAATAATTTTACGAGTTCTTCGTGTCATTTTTTAGATTCCTCCGCATTTTTTTTAATCTATAAAAGCTAAAAATAATAGTTCCAATTCCAAAAAATAAAATTGTATATAGTAGCCCAAAGTAAAATCCGTAGTCTAAGTTAAGAAGTAAGTAGTAAGTAACTAGATTATCTGTGTATAAATCAAAGATAAATCCGTAGTTAACGTAGAAAATAAATAGCACTGCTGACCATAGAGCCGCAAATAAACAAAAATTCCAAATTCTTCTTTTAATACTGATCTTTTTACGAATTACGAAATTATATTGTGGTTTATTTTCCAATTTTAGCGCCCCCGATCCGGACTACGCCATGTTCCAACATGTTCTGGGTCTAAGAAGAATGAAATCATAGCATAGATACAACTAATCAAATTAATGATCCAATAATACATAATGTAAGCAGGGATTAGTAAGAAGTCCCCCCAACTCATAAATGTTGCTTTCTTTGAGAAAGAAAAACTGATTAAGAACTGGGTGAAACTGACCATTAGCATGAATAGTAAAATATTACCATCAAGGGTCAAATTGCGATCCAAAATAAATGTAAGGATGTAGGTAATTGTACTTAGCATTGTAACCACTGCCCACGTGTTACTTACGATTGTTTCAGATAGTAAAAACTTTTCGCTAAAACTACCATGAATCAACATATCACGGTTACCAGCGAGTACTTCTAAACCACCACGCGCCCATCGCTGTCTTTGTTTGATTAGGTTTCGAACGCTTTCTGGAACTAAAATCCAACAAATAATATTGGGGTTATATAATACTTCCCAGTGGTTACGATATAATCGCCATGTAATATCAATATCTTCGGTCATGACCTTCGTGTTCCAACCATTAACCGATTCAACGGCTGTTTTTCTAAAACCAACAATAACTCCTGAAACGGTAGTGATCTTACCAGTTAAGAATGATTCTGCACGCTTAATGATATCGATAACACCGATGTATTCCAGTAATTGAAGGCGGCCCAAAATAGTAGTTCGATTTCTAACAACTGGTTTTCCAGCAACGGCACCAGCCTTAGGGTTATTATTTAAAGTTTTAACAACGTACGAAAGTGAGTCTGGATCTAAAACAGAATCAGAGTCAATTCCCAATAGGTATTCTCCACGAGCAGCTTTCAGCCCTTGGTTCATAGCATTTGCTTTTCCCTGGTTAACGGGGATGGCAACGATTTGGATATTAAATTGTGATTTGTATTGATCCTGTAATCGATGCATTATTTCTAAAGTATCATCTGAACTTTTATCATCGATCAATACAATTTCATAATTTTTATAGGTTAAGTTAGCAAGTGACTTAACCGCTTCTTCCAGGGTATCATGCTCGTTATGAGCAGGTACTAATATTGAAACCAACGGTTTACGATCGGAATCGTTATCTTGAGTATGATGAAGTGTCCACTCCTTGAAGATACAACCAACGATCCATACGACTGACACCATTACGGGGTATCCGAATATAAAATCGCTAATCATTTTACTGAACCACATAAATTGTTTTCCTCCTTGAAAACTGGGAAGGTAATCTTCCCGACGAAAGATTTGCATTGGGATTTAAGCAAATATAAATTCGAGCTTATCGCAACAAGTTTATTATTGCATAATCCTTTTTATCATACCATATTTTAGATTGCTTATCGCTTGGAATCACATAATTTTATGAATGAAAAAACTTCCAATTATGAAAACAATAAATTGGAAGTTTTAAATTAATTATTATTTTTAATATAAGCCTTAATTTCATCTCCATCATCAACAAAGTAAATTGATTTGGAAGGATCGTCGTTTAAACATCCCATATTGATCGCGGGTTTATCATCAACAGTTCCGATTTCTTTGATGCGGTTCTTTAGCATGCGGGCGATGACGATGTTGTAATTAGTAAAATTACTGGCTTTATCAGCAGCGGCATTGAGAGTGAAACCTGATTCTAAATATGATTTGATTAGTTCGATTTTCATGAGGGTGTGGTAAGAATATTTGCGATTCTGATTTTTAGAACACTTTTTGGATCGAATGTACCCACATTTTTCCCAGTAGCGTAATTTACTCTGGGGGATATCAGTGTAGCTTGCGATTTCACCGATGCCAAACAGAAAGTCTTCGCGTTTGAATAGGTTAAAGATTCTGCTTTTGACTTCTTTAAATGTATCGTCTTCTCTATCCATGATTAATGAGCTCCCCTTTCTAACTTAATTAAAATCAACTTTAATAATATATAATGATTATATAACATATAAGCCTATTGTCAATTTAGTTGACAAAATAAAATGCTAGTGCTAAATTAGATAGTGAAGAAAGTAATATTTGATATCTATTTTATTTATTAATTAGAAAGAAGGAATGTTCTAATGGATAAGCCGTTAGATCAAAAGGGAAACCCATATAGTAGAACTCTACTTGTGTTGTTCCTTTTAATTGGTACTTTTTGTACCGTGTTGAACCAAACGCTATTGGCGACTGCATATCCAAAGCTAATGGATGTGTTTAACATTGATACTTCCACAGTTCAATGGTTGACCAGTGGTTTTTTGATGGTCAATGGGATTTTGATTCCCGTTACCGCTTGGTTATCCAGTCGTTTTAATACCAAGTGGCTTTACATTTCAGCAATGGTGATCTTTGAAGTTGGAACGGTAATGTGTTTCGCTGCGCCAAACTTTGCGACATTATTGTCAGGGCGTTTAATTCAAGCCGTTGGGGTTGGAATTTCAATGCCAATGCTACAAACAATCATGTTATCAATTTTCCCACCTGAAAAGCGGGGGACTGCAATGGGGCTATCCGGAGTTGTAATTGGATTAGCACCTGCAATTGGTCCGACTGTTTCTGGTTGGATTATTGTGAATGCGCAATGGCGTGATCTCTTTGGGATGATCATTCCAATTATGGCATTTGTGATTATCGGTAGTTTATTTGCCATGAAGCCAATCTTACCAACTAGCAAGACGAAGCTCGATTTCCCTTCATTACTATTATCAACGATTGGTTTTGGGAGTGCGCTATACGCATTTTCATCCGTTGGTGATAAGGGATGGGGTAGCGCCGTTGTTATCTCCACGTTAGTTATTGGAGTCATCTTTGTGATTGCATTCATTATGCGTGAATTCAAGACTAGTAATCCATTGGTGAATTTAAACGTATTTAAATCCAAACAATTTACAATTGGCTCAATAATTGGAGCCCTTGCAATGATGTCTTTGATTGGGTTTGAAATGATTCTCCCATTGTATTTACAAATCGTTCGTGGTTACAACGCGTTTCATTCCGGATTAACGCTATTAGCCGGAGCAATGATGATTGGGGTATTGAGTCCATTTACCGGTCGAATTTTTGATAAGTATGGGGCTCGTTACTTAGGAATTAGTGGTTTCTTACTATTAACAATTGGAACGATTCCATTCTTCTTCTTAACTACTGATATGCCAATCATGTACGTGGTAGTGATTTACGCCATCCGTTCTTGTGGGATCGCAATGTCAATGATGACGATTACTACCTATAGTATGAATGCGTTAGATGTTAGTATGATGAATCATGGGACTGCTGCAAATAATACGTTACGGCAAATCGCTAGTTCAATTGCCACTGCGGTAATGACTTCCGTTTTGACCAACGTTACTAATAATGCCAAACCAGCCCATCATTTACTAACTGTTGACCCATTACAATACAAAGATAAAATGCTAAATGCTGTGTTGAGTGGTTATCATTCCGCTTTCTTAGTTGCATTTATCTTTGGTTTGATCGGGTTAGCATTCACGTTCATGCTGAAAAAGGGTAAAAGTATTCCAGAAGCTAAGGTTGAAGGAGGTCGTCAATAATGATTATTATTCTATTAGTGATCGTTGCGATCCTATTCTTCATCTCTTGGAATTTATTAGTAGGCAAGCAACCACTTCATTTGATTTTAAATATTATCTTTACTGCATTGTTGATTGGTGTAATGTTCTTATCAGTTGCCAACTTTAAGTACCACTATGGGATGCATAAGGTGGTTTCTACCGATACTACTACTAAGGTTGCTTCCTTATCACCTAGTCTTAATTTAGTTGTTGACCAACCAGTTGGCCAAAGTAATAGTAAGGATAAGGCGATTGTATACAAGAGCGGTAGTGCTAAGAAGACGGTTAAACCGGATACTGACGTTACTAACGTAGTAGTGAAAAGTAGTAACTTAAAGCACGCTAAGTTAGTGACCAAGACAGTTCGTTGGGAATACAAGAATAGCTTTGAAAGATTTATGTATGGATTAGCCCAAAAGTCATCTGTTTATCATAAGACCAACACACTCTACGTACCAAAGGATTGGTTAGTGCTAAATGCTAAACAGGTCAAGGCATTACCAACCATTATGAAGCAAGAACAAGCTAAACTACAAAAGCAATCTGGTGCTTCTCAAGCTCAACAACAAGCTGCATTACAGCAACAAGTGCAAGCATACGTTCAAAAAGAACTCACTTTAGCTGAAAAGGAAGATCCTTCAATGAATGCTGGTGAAAAAGAAGCAGTCGTTAAACAAGCTACTGCTGCTGGTAAGAAGAAGGTCGAAGCTGAAGCAAAAGCAGCTGCACTTAAAAAGTTATTACCATCAGTCCAAGCTCAATTGGACAAAATTAAGTAATTAGTTTATTGACAAAACAGCAGTTGGTTATTATGATATTGGTAATTAAACAAATGCTGAGAAGTAGTTCTAGTATCAAATGAATTTGAGAATTCAGAAACTTAGCGGGGCTGTGAGCTAAGCAATTCATTTGAGAAATTACACCTATGGAGCGTGCATATTTGCCGGGTCATTTCGTTATTAATGGTTAGAGTGATCATTATAAATGATAACTTGGGTGGTACCGCGGAACTATTTTCGTCCCCTATGGCTTATTAAGCTGTAGGGGATTTTTTGTTATCTTAAGGAGGAAATGAAATGGATATTATCGATGATTTAAAGTGGCGTGGCGCCATTAATCAACAAACGGATGCAGAAGGTTTGAACGAACTAGTTAATGAAAAGAAAATCGGACTATACGCTGGAATTGACCCAACTGGTGACAGTATGCATATTGGGCATTTAATTCCATTCATGATCTTAAAGCGTTTTCAATTAGCGGGACACCATCCAGTGATCTTAGTGGGTGGGGCAACCGGCTCAATTGGTGATCCTAGTGGTAAAAAGGCTGAAAGAAAGTTACAAACGATGGACCAAGTTAAACATAATGAAGAAGCCTTAACTAAGCAAATGACCAAGTTATTTGGCCAAGACGGTAGTTTTACGATCGTTAATAACTATGATTGGCTTTCCAAGTTCACGCTACTAGACTTTCTTCGTGATTACGGAAAGGTATTCAACGTGAATACGATGTTGAATAAGGAAGTCGTTGCTAGTCGTTTGGATGCTGGGATTTCATTTACTGAATTCACCTACCAAATTTTACAATCGATGGACTTCTTACACCTCTTTAAGAACAACGACGTACAACTTGAAATTGGTGGGTCTGATCAATGGGGTAACATTACCTCTGGAACTGACCTAATTCACAAGATGGAAGGTGCCGATGCGAAGGTATACGGGCTTACGATTCCATTGATGCTTAAGTCTGATGGAACTAAGTTTGGTAAGACTGCAGGTGGAGCAGTTTGGTTAGATCCTGAAAAGACAACTCCATACGAATTTTACCAATTCTGGATCAATCAAGATGATCGGGATGTTGTGAAGTACTTGAAGTACTTTACGTTCCTTAGTCATGAAGAGATTGAAGAGTTGGCTGAAAAGGTGAAAACAGAACCTAAGAAACGCGAAGCCCAAAGAAGATTGGCTGAAGAAGTTACTAAGTTCGTCCATGGTGAAAAGGCAGTTGAAGAAGCTGAAAATATCACCAAAGCTTTATTTACAAATGGAATCAAGAATTTAACCGTAAGTGAAGTTGAACAAGGTTTTAAGAACATGCCAAGTGTCGACGTTAGTTCTGAACCAAATGATATTATTCAATGGTTAGTTGATGATACTAAAATTGAACCATCAAGAAGACAAGCTAGGGAAGATGTCAAAAATGGTGCGATCAGAATTAATGGTGAAAAGGTTGATGATGTTGAAGCAGTAATTAACCCGAACGATAATTTTGATGGTAAATTCGTAGTTGTTAGAAAAGGTAAAAAGCGTTACTACTTAGCACGAGTTACTAAGTAGAAGTTTGATTGATGGGCCATGGTTAATAATTTAGCCATGGCCCATTTTTTATTTAGCAAAGTCATTTCAAATTAATTTTATTTTTTATGTTGACATTAAAGTTTGAACGCGGTATATTATTACTTGCGTTATTCATTTCGACTAACAACTTTCAAAAATTGTTCAAAATTAATTTTAAAAAATCGTTGACATCCAGTTAGCAATTTGATATTATTAAATAGTTGTCGTTAAGAGCGACGCACAAAAGTAGATCTTTGAAAACTGAACAAAATTATGACAAAAAATGTGTAAGGAACTTCATTTTAAATGAAGTACAAAAAACTTATGCGAAGTCAATTCGCTTTAAAAGTAACAAATATTAAGAAGAGCTAACGTTAAGCTTTTCATCATAAGATGAGAGTTTGATCCTGGCTCAGGACGAACGTTGGCGGCGTGCCTAATACATGCAAGTCGAACGAACTTCCGTTAATGATAGTTGATGCTTGCATTAACTTGACTTAACATCGAAGTGAGTGGCGAACTGGTGAGTAACACGTAGGTAACTTGCCCTAAAGCGGGGGATAACATTTGGAAACAAGTGCTAATACCGCATAACAACAAAAACCGCATGGTTTTTGTTTGAAAGATGCGTTTGCATCACTTTAGGATGGACCTGCGGCGTATTAGCTTGTTGGTGGGGTAATGGCCTACCAAGGCAATGATACGTAGCCGACCTGAGAGGGTAATCGGCCACAATGGGACTGAGACACGGCCCATACTCCTACGGGAGGCAGCAGTAGGGAATCTTCCACAATGGACGCAAGTCTGATGGAGCAACGCCGCGTGAGTGAAGAAGGGTTTCGGCTCGTAAAACTCTGTTGTTAAAGAAGAACAAGTTTGATAGGAAATGATCAAGCTTTGACGGTATTTAACCAGAAAGTCACGGCTAACTACGTGCCAGCAGCCGCGGTAATACGTAGGTGGCAAACGTTGTCCGGATTTATTGGGCGTAAAGCGAGCGCAGGCGGTTTTTTAAGTCTGATGTGAAAGCCTTCGGCTTAACCGGAGAAGTGCATCGGAAACTGAGAAACTTGAGTGCAGAAGAGGACAGTGGAACTCCATGTGTAGCGGTGAAATGCGTAGATATATGGAAGAACACCAGTGGCGAAGGCGGCTGTCTGGTCTGTAACTGACGCTGAGGCTCGAAAGCATGGGTAGCAAACAGGATTAGATACCCTGGTAGTCCATGCCGTAAACGATGAATGCTAGGTGTTAGAGGGTTTCCGCCCTTTAGTGCCGCAGCTAACGCATTAAGCATTCCGCCTGGGGAGTACGACCGCAAGGTTGAAACTCAAAGGAATTGACGGGGACCCGCACAAGTGGTGGAGCATGTGGTTTAATTCGATGCTACGCGAAGAACCTTACCAGGCCTTGACATCTCCTGCAAAGCTAAGAGATTAGCCGTTCCCTTCGGGGACAGGATGACAGGTGGTGCATGGTTGTCGTCAGCTCGTGTCGTGAGATGTTGGGTTAAGTCCCGCAACGAGCGCAACCCCTATTATTAGTTGCCAGCATTCAGTTGGGCACTCTAGTGAGACTGCCGGTGACAAACCGGAGGAAGGTGGGGACGACGTCAAATCATCATGCCCCTTATGGCCTGGGCTACACACGTGCTACAATGGACGGTACAACGAGTCGCAAAACCGCGAGGTCAAGCTAATCTCTTAAAGCCGTTCTCAGTTCGGATTGCAGGCTGCAACTCGCCTGCATGAAGTTGGAATCACTAGTAATCGTGGATCAGCATGCCACGGTGAATACGTTCCCGGGTCTTGTACACACCGCCCGTCACACCATGAGAGTTAGTAATACCCAAAGTCGGTGCAGTAACCTCTTTTGAGGAGCTAGCCGCCTAAGGTAGGACTGATGATTAGGGTGAAGTCGTAACAAGGTAGCCGTAGGAGAACCTGCGGCTGGATCACCTCCTTTCTAAGGAATAATTCGGAACCTTGCACAGTCATAGTTTTGTTTAGTTTTGAGAGGTCTACTCTCAAACTTGGTTCTTTGAAAACTAGATAATATTTTAATTTTTCCAAATTATTGAATTGTATTAAATACAATTTCAACCGAGAACACCGCGTTATTTTGAGTTTTTTAAATTAGTTTTATTCGTATTTACTCAATTAACCAAATACCACTAAGTGGTAATAGGTTAAGTTATTAAGGGCGCATGGTGGATGCCTTGGTACTAGGAGCCGATGAAGGACGGGACTAACGCCGATATGCTTCGGGGAGCTGTACGTAAGCTTTGATCCGGAGATTTCCGAATGGGGAAACCCAATAAATTTAATCGTTTATTATTCAATGACGAATTCATACTCATTGAAAGGCAGACGTGGGGAACTGAAACATCTAAGTACCCACAGGAAGAGAAAGAAAATTCGATTCCCTCAGTAGCGGCGAGCGAACGGGGAACAGCCCAAACCATCGAGTTTACTCGATGGGGTTGTAGGACTGAACATTTGAGTTACCAAAGAATTAGATAGTCGAAAGATCTGGGAAGTTCTGCGACACAAGGTGATAGCCCTGTAGACGAAATCTAATTCCCTCAGTTCAGGATCCTGAGTACGGCAATACACGTGAAACATTGCCGGAATCCGGGAGGACCATCTCCCAAGGCTAAATACTCCCTAGTGACCGATAGTGAACCAGTACCGTGAGGGAAAGGTGAAAAGCACCCCGGAAGGGGAGTGAAATAGTTCCTGAAACCATGTGCCTACAAGCAGTTAGAGCCCGTTAATGGGTGATAGCGTGCCTCTTGCAGAATGAACCGGCGAGTTATGATAACATGCAAGGTTAAGATGAAAAGTCGGAGCCGTAGCGAAAGCGAGTCTGAATAGGGCGCCATAGTATGTTGTGATAGACCCGAAACCAGGTGATCTACCCATGTCCAGGCTGAAAGTGTGGTAAAACACACCGGAGGGCCGAACCCGTGTACGTTGAAAAGTGCTGGGATGAGGTGTGGGTAGCGGTGAAATTCCAAACGAACTTGGAGATAGCTGGTTCTCTCCGAAATAGCTTTAGGGTTAGCCTTGGAGTCGAGAATCATGGAGGTAGAGCACTGTTTGGGTGAGGGGCCCGTCTTGGGTTACTAAATTCAGATAAACTCCGAATGCCATTGATTTATATCCAGGAGTCAGACGATGAGTGATAAGATCCACCGTCGAAAGGGGAACAGCCCAGACCACCAATTAAGGTCCCTAAATATATGCTGAGTGGAAAAGGATGTGGAGTTGCATAGACAACTAGGATGTTGGCTCAGAAGCAGCCACCATTTAAAGAGTGCGTAATAGCTCACTAGTCGAGTGATTCTGCGCCGAAAATTTACCGGGGCTAAGCATATTACCGAGATTGTGGACGCAACTATGTTGCGTGATAGGAGAGCGTTCTAAGGGCAATGAAGCCAGACCGTAAGGACTGGTGGAGCGCTTAGAAGTGAGAATGCCGGTATGAGTAGCGAAAGATCAGTGAGAATCTGATCCACCGAATGACTAAGGTTTCCTGGGGAAGGCTCGTCCTCCCAGGGTTAGTCGGGACCTAAGCCGAGGCCGAGAGGCGTAGGCGATGGATAACAGGTTGAGATTCCTGTACTAGTTAACTATGTTTGACCGATGGAAGGACGTAGGAGGCTAAACGTAGCATCCTGTTGGATATGGATGTTCAAGCACTAAGTCAGGTGTTGAGTCAAATGCTTAATACCGTGTTGACAAGGTGTGATGAGGACCGAAATTTAGTAGGGAAGTCGTTGATGTCACACTACCGAGAAAAGTTTCTAGTTAGTAGTTAACTACCCGTACCGCAAACCGACACAGGTAGTCGAGGAGAGAATCCTAAGGTGAGCGAGTGAACTCTCGTTAAGGAACTCGGCAAAATGACCCCGTAACTTCGGGAGAAGGGGTGCTGCACTACGTGCAGCCGCAGTGAAAAAGCTCAGGCGACTGTTTATCAAAAACACAGGTTTCTGCAAAATCGTAAGATGAAGTATAGGGGCTGACGCCTGCCCGGTGCTGGAAGGTTAAGTGGATGAGTTAGCTTCGGCGAAGCCCAGAAACGAAGCCCCAGTAAACGGCGGCCGTAACTATAACGGTCCTAAGGTAGCGAAATTCCTTGTCGGGTAAGTTCCGACCCGCACGAAAGGCGTAACGATCTGAGCACTGTCTCAACGAGAGACTCGGTGAAATTGAGATACCTGTGAAGAAGCAGGTTACCCGCGACAGGACGGAAAGACCCCATGGAGCTTTACTGTAACTTGATATTGGGTGTTTGTATAGCTTGTACAGGATAGGTAGGAGCCATAGAAGTCGGGACGCTAGTCTCGATGGAGGCATTGGTGGGATACTACCCTCGCTGTATGAACACTCTAACCCGCACCACTGATCGTGGTGGGAGACAGTGTCTGGTTGGCAGTTTGACTGGGGCGGTCGCCTCCTAAACAGTAACGGAGGCGCCCAAAGGTTCCCTCAGAATGGTTGGAAATCATTCGACGAGTGTAAAGGCAGAAGGGAGCTTGACTGCGAGACATACAGGTCGAGCAGGGACGAAAGTCGGGCTTAGTGATCCGGTGGTACCGTATGGAAGGGCCATCGCTCAACGGATAAAAGCTACCCTGGGGATAACAGGCTTATCTCCCCCAAGAGTTCACATCGACGGGGAGGTTTGGCACCTCGATGTCGGCTCATCGCATCCTGGGGCTGTAGTTGGTCCCAAGGGTTGGGCTGTTCGCCCATTAAAGCGGTACGCGAGCTGGGTTCAGAACGTCGTGAGACAGTTCGGTCCCTATCCGTCGCGGGCGTAGGAAATTTGAGAGGAGCTGCTCTTAGTACGAGAGGACCGGAGTGGACATACCGCTGGTGTACCAGTTGTGCCGCCAGGCGCATCGCTGGGTAGCTATGTATGGATGAGATAAACGCTGAAAGCATCTAAGTGTGAAACCCACCTCGAGATGAGATTTCCCATTCCTTTATGGAAGTAAGACCCCTGAAAGATGATCAGGTAGATAGGCTGGAAGTGGAAGTGCAGTGATGCATGGAGCGGACCAGTACTAATTGGTCGAGGACTTAACCAAGTAAGGTTGTTCTCATGGAAGAATAAAATATTATCTAGTTTTGAGAGAACGAAGTTCTCACAGATAAATAGTGTGGTGATGATGGCCAGAAGGATACACCTGTTCCCATGTCGAACACAGAAGTTAAGCTTTTGAGCGCCAAAAGTAGTTGGGGGATCGCCCCCTGCAAGGATAGGACGTTGCCACGCAAACAAAAAAGATCTCCGTTTTTTACGAAGGTCTTTTTTATTTTAATATTTAAATGCCGTTTTAGCTCAGGAGGTAGAGCGTTTCCATGGTAAGGAAGAGGTCCCGGGTTCAAATCCCGGAAACGGCTTTAATTAAAAACTGCCGTCCTTACTAATTCTTAGTGGGGACGGCAGTTTTTTAATATTAGCTATGTGAGCTTAATTGATGGTCAATTTTAAATACTTCTTTCGGGACTTTGGATTTTGTAATTAGCGAGCTAACTGCACCAACACTGATTAAGATTAAGTTATGCATTGCTCTTGTTGAAATCGTGTAAAGCGTTCCAATTAAATCAGTGCTATTAAAGTTATCATTAGAAATATTCCAACCGATTACTGAATCAAATTCTAATCCCTTTGCCAAATAGACGGGCAAAATAATTACTCCCTTCGGTAAGGTGCGATCAGCATCATCTAGAATATTAGTTTTAAAACTATGGTATAGATTGTGGTTGATAAACTTAGCATCATTCATATTTTTAGTGATAATAGCAACAGTTCCATTATCAGCTAATTGTTTTTTAACGGATGATTTTAAACTTGCTAATGCTTCTTGATCATTGTATCTAACAATGATTTCAGGAAGTGGTCCTTGACGATTAAATGCTTCAATTTCATTTCCATCTGGTAATAATGACTTAGCAAATGTTGTGATTTGATAAGTCGATCGATAGGATTTACGTAACGTTATGAGCCTAGAATGATTAGTGCCAAACGCATCGTTAAGTTTATTTAGCAGTTCTTTAGGGGATTCAACTTCTTTAAATAAAGCTTGTTCACTGTCACCAATTAGGTTAAATTTGGCATTTGAAAATATAAATCGCAAGTAAATTAATTGAGCAATTGAGTAGTCCTGCATTTCATCGATAAACAAATATTTAATTGCACGATTTCTACCTTCACCTGTAATTAAATCACGTAGATATAGGAGCGGTGCAGCATTTTCCAAACCTAATTTATGATTTTCTAAGTCTTCTGAAAACTTCTTAATAGAGGCTTGCCATTCTTTATTATCGATATTTGCAGGAAGCGCTAAGTTATTTAGAAAATCGACATATTGAATATATGGATCAAAAAAATTATTATTAAAAATTGCATCATAAATAATTCGGTATTCACGTTTAACGATTTTCTGTGCTAGAAAATCCCGTTCGTCATCTTGGCTTTGGAATTCACGAAGCTGCTTTCCCTTCATCATGGTTCGAATCTGTTCTTCACTTAAAACTTCTAGTTCATCATTTACCCATGGATCGTGGATTGAAGTTTTAATTCTTCTTTTTAAAGTTCTGATAAGTTGGTTTTTAGTTTTTAAGATTCTTTGTGATGTGTGCATACTCTTTGGGTATTGTTCATAAATTGCGCGAATATCTTCAGCAGTAAAGAATGGATTGCCCCTAAATAAAATTGAACTAAATTGAATTTGATCGGCTGAAATATCAGAAACATAATCTGATAACGCATTCATGAATTTATCACTATCTTTATACTGATGAATCTGTTGTTGGGAATTACTTAATGATTGTTGATTTTCGTAACGATCAAAAATTGATTGAACTTTTAATCCCTCAAATCGATGGTTAAAAAATTCAGCAAGCGTAACTTGTCGCATGTTGCGTTCCCCTAAACTAGGTAGCACATCTGAAATGTAGTGACTAAACAGTTTATTGGGTGAAAGTAACACGATTTGATCTGCCACTAGCGAACTTCTGCTGTGGTAAAGTAGGAATGCAATTCTTTGGAGGATTGCTGATGTTTTTCCTGATCCAGCGACCCCTTGGACAACTAATAGGTCACTAGTCGTATCCCTAATAATATCGTTTTGTTCACTTTGAATCGTAGCAACGATATTTTGCATCGTCTCATCATTTTGTTCACCTAATGCATGTTGAAGCATTTCATCGCCAACGGTTTCATTAGTATCAAACAGATTATCAATTTTGCCATTTTTAATTTGAAATTGACGCTTTTTTATTAATTCGGTTGAGAAACGCCCCGCAGGAGTAGTGTAGCTAACCTTGCCCAGGGTTCCATTATAATAGATGCTAGAAATAGGAGCCCGCCAATCATAGATTAAAAAATTTTGATTATCATCAACAAATGATGCTGTCCCAATGTAAAGTTTTTCTGGTTTTGTATCACCATCATCAAGAATATCAATGCGCCCAAAATAGGGAGAATTTTCTAAATCCTTTAACGTGTTTAAGTGTCGTTTGATGATTGCTTCATTTTCAATATCTCGGTTAACTAATCCTCTTTGTTGTTGTAGTTCAGCACTCGTTTCAATTCGATCGTCAACTTCAAAGTAGTTAACAGACGTATTGGCACTATAATTTTGCTGAACATTTTCAGTTTCTTGGTGAGCTCTATTTAAATCAACTTTAGTCTTTTGAATTCGTTTCGTAATTTTTTTAACAATTGATTCAACACGGGCTTCCTCTTTTTCATATTCACCGGGTTCCAAGATCATTCCTCCATTTCTTCAAATTCTTTTCAACGTGCAATAATTTTAGGTTTAAAATGCTTAAATGTCAATTAAACTCACTTTGACATTAAATTAGTAATCAATTAAAATATTAGATGATTATAAATGTTAAAAAAGTAGTTGCCCCACCTTCAGAGAGATCATAGATGCTGAGAATGATTAGGGGAAATGAAATGGTTGAATGGGTTCCTCCTTATCGGAAAGAGTGGCGGGTTTTAACTCTCGCAACATAGGTGGTACCACGTTAAAGGCGTCCTATTGGATATTCATCCAGTAGCACGCCTTTTTTTAGAAAGGATGATTTATGATGACAGAAAAAAAGGTAATTTTAACTGGTGATCGCCCAACCGGCAAGTTACACATTGGACACTATGTTGGTTCTCTTAGAAATCGGGTTGCTTTACAAAACTCAGGTGAATATGACACCTATCTATTAATTGCAGATATGCAAGCGTTAACCGATAACGCTCGTGATCCAGAAAAAATTCAACACAGTTTACTTCAAGTGGCACTGGACTACTTAGCAGTTGGCATTGACCCTAAGAAATCCACCATTTGTGTTCAGTCACAATTACCAGCGTTAGATGAATTGACGATGCACTACTTAAATCTAGTTACAGTTTCACGGTTAAACCGTAACCCAACTGTTAAAACCGAAATTAAACAAAAAAACTTCGGCCAAAGTGTGCCAGCTGGTTTCTTCATCTATCCAGTAAGCCAAGCTGCTGATATCACTGCCTTTAAGGCCAATACAGTTCCAGTTGGGGCTGATCAAGAACCAATGCTTGAACAAACTCGTGAAATCGTGCGTTCATTTAATTCAATTTATAAACAGGATATTTTAGTTGAACCAGAAGGCTACTTCCCACCAAAAGAAATGGGACGGATTCCTGGACTGGATGGTAATGCTAAGATGAGTAAATCACTTGGTAACGCCATTTACCTGGCAGATGACCCAGACACGATTCAAAAGAAGGTCATGTCCATGTACACTGACCCGAACCATATTCACGTGGAAGACCCTGGAAAAGTTGAAGGCAATACCGTCTTCACCTACTTAGATATTTTTGCAAAGGATCAAGACCATGTTAGTGAATTAAAGGAACAATATAGACATGGTGGACTTGGTGATGTAAAGATTAAGCGTTACTTGAACGAGGTCCTTCAAGCAGAACTAGAACCAATTCGGACACGTAGAGAAGAATTCGCAAAGGATCCCGCTGCGGTTTATGATATTTTAAAGGCAGGGAGTGAACGGGCCCAAGCGGTTACTAATCAAACCCTTCAAGAAGTTCGGGATGCAATTGGGATTAATTACTTTAAATAATCACTGAACTAAAACATTATTTAAAGAAGGGTGTTTAAATTGGAAAATTTTGTAATTCTAGATATTGGTTCCAATTCAGTGAGAATGGCCATTAATCAAATTGAAAATGATGGATCATATCATGAAATTAAAAGATTAAAAAATGATAGTCGACTATCCGAAGGGATGGGTCGAGAAAAAATGTTGAGACCAGCAGCGATTAAGCGGACAATTAATGCGTTACAAAATTTCCAAAATGTTTATAAGGGATACCCAAATGCGCATGTGAAAGTCATTGCTACTGCTGCGGTCCGCCAAGCTAATAATCAAGATACATTTTTAAAACAGGTTCGTGATACCCTTGGTTTGCGGGTTAAAATTTTATCTGGAAATCAGGAAGCTTATTATGACTATTTAGGGGTTGTAAACAACATCAAGGAGTCTAATTATATTTTAGTTGATATTGGTGGGGCCAGTATGGAGTTAGTACTAGTTCAAAACCATAAAAAAAAGAATTTAATTAGCCTTCCAATGGGAGCGGTAAGTATTTCAGAACATTACCATTTAAATAGTTATATTAAATCATCTGATTTGTTCAAAGCAGAGTGTTATATCCAACAAGAACTACATCGGGTTTTCTGGCTGAAATGGGCTTATCACTATCCATTAGTCTTACTTGGTGGCGCAACTAGGGCGTTGGCAAGAATCAATCAGCACCACCAGCACCTAAATCGTTCGCACCGCTTAAATCGCTATCAATTAAGGCAATCACAGGTTTTAAAAACATTCGAGCTATTGATCGCAAAGGATAATGCACAACGCAAACAGATTTCAGGGTTAGAGTCTGATCGTGCCGATATTATCGTTGGTGGATTATTACCATTGGTCTCGATTATTAACAGAATTAATTCTAAGCAGGTCATCTTCGCTGATAGCGGGGTCCGTGAGGGATTAATTAATGAATATTTACGCCACATGAAATCAAACCAAAAACATTAGTTGTTTTAAATGCTCCTAATTGTGGGGAGCAATTGCAAAGGTGGAAGCTTTATTTATGGATAATATATTTAAACATTTTTATCGTAAATCATATGCTGATAGGTTATCAGTTGTTGGGGAGTACGCATCTTTAGATGAAAACGCACGGTCATTGATTAAGGATCATGTAAACGATACTGATGCCCACCTAATCGAAAACTATCTTACTGATTATTCGTTGCCTGAAGGCGTAGGGGTTAACTTAATGGTCAATGGCGTTGAGCATGCCATTCCCATGGTGACTGAAGAACCATCTGTAGTCGCGGCCGTCAGTAACGGGGCACGGATGCTCAGAAAGAATGGGATCTCGGCAACAGTAATTAATCGGGAATTGATTGGTCAGGTAATTTTGCATAAACCTAGCTCAGCGCTTTTGGAATGGATTGAAAATCATAAGGGGAATTTGATTGCCCTAGCTGATTCAGCCCACCCGAGCATTAGTAATTATGGTGGTGGGGCTACTGAAGTTACCGTGCGAGCATTGGATAAGGATGATTATTCGATTGATCTGAGCGTTAATGTATCTGAAGCGATGGGTGCAAACATTATTAATTCGATGTTAGAACAACTGGGTGCAACCATCAATGAACAACAACCCGGAGTTGTTTTAATGCAAATTTTATCCAATTATGCGACAAAAAGTTTGGTCAAAGTAACTGGCCGAATTGACTTTGATCAATTAGGTGCCCCTGGGATGACGGGACAAGAAGTTGCTGTTAGAATTGGTTTAGCTAGCCATATTGCCCAAATTGACCCATATCGCGCAACGACCCATAACAAGGGCATTATGAACGGAATCGACGCAGTAACGATTGCAATGGGTAATGATTGGCGTGCAATTGAAAGTGGGATTCATGCCTATGCAGCAAAAGATGGACAGTACCGCGGATTAAGTCACTGGAAGATTATTAATAACCAACTAGTTGGCGAGATGGTTGTTCCAATGCCTGTTGGTTTCGTTGGTGGGGCGACTAAGGTCTTTCCACTTGTTCAGATTAATAAGTCCATTGCTAAGGTTAAAAATGCACGTGAGTTAATGCAGTTAATTGCAGCAACTGGTTTGGCACAGAATTTAGCTGCCCTGAAGGCAATCGTGACGGATGGAATCCAAAAGGGGCATATGGCACTGCAATTAAATTCATTAGCAATTAGCGCTGGGGCTACTCCATCGGAAGTTGCGCCAGTTGTAAAAAAATTAAGAACCATTAAGAACGTTGGAATTGAAGATGCTCGTTCAATCATCCAACAAATCAGAAAATCTAATAAGTGAGGTTGAAATTACTTGGAACCAGAAGATATTAATTTAAATGAACAGACCCAAAGTTTGATCAACGTTGTGAATCAATTTTTTCCTGGTAAGATTGAGGTTCAATTTATTGGTCGCCTACAATCAGGATATGTAAGACATGATCAAGCACAAGTAGTTCAGGAAGGTAAAAATATTTATGTACAAATTTCAGATTTATCTGCTCCTAACTACACGGCTTCACATGAATTGTTGCACTTGTTAATGACTTTACGGGGCTTTCCCCAGATTTTCTTCTCATTAACTACTGGTAATCCAGAATTAGATGATCAATTGCAAGCAATGGGAACTGAATTATTTGATATTGTTTCTCACTTTGTTGTTGTTTCAGAACAACGCAAACATGAATTGATCAATGCTGATATTGAAGCTATGTATCTAAAGGGAATTAAGGAAACCATCAAACCAGAACCTAAGGAACTGGATGATGAAATGTCATTAAGATTACTAACCCTTTTGGATGCAATGGTCTTTTACGGAGATCATTTCGATACAGTTGTTGACGAATTGAAGCATGATTATCCAGTTTCACTAGCTGCTGCTCAAAAAATTTATAAACAGATTACTGTTAAGCCAACTGATTCACCATTTGGCTTGCGTAGAAACGTTGTTAAATTATTCAGATTGTTTGATGATCAATTAAAGGCATGGGGTTTACCACCATTAAATAATAAGGACTTTACAACGATTACCAGTGTGCTTTCAGAACGCCAATTAAACCTTAAAGTAAATCAAATGTTTGAAATTTTTCATTCTGAACTGCACGAAAAGGTCACCAATCGAAGAGCCTACGTTGGCTTTAGTAAGGTCGATGATCAAAATTCATTTGTTGTTCCATCACCAACAGGGATGGATGATAGTCCAGCTTATTTTAAACGACTTTACAATTTAAGCGTCAAAGACTTGTTCAAGGAACTTAAAATGCCATTTATTATTCGTTAATTAATTTGGGGGGCGTCAAATATGGATGCAGATGTTCAAAGGGTATTTGATCAATCGCAGCGAATTGTTTTTTTAACTGGGGCGGGGGTATCAACTCCTTCTGGGATTCCAGATTATCGTTCTAAAAATGGGTTATATGAACAGGATAACGATGGACGACCCGCTGAATACTATTTAAGTCATGCTTGTTTGCAAAATGAGCCTGATAAATTTTATTCGTTTGTGAAAAATAATATGTACTACCCAGATGCAAAACCCAATGCAATTCATGAAAAGCAGGCTGCGTTAACTAATCAGGATCGTGCTAGCATCATTACACAAAACGTCGATAATTTGTATAACGTTGCACATGCCACCCACCTAATTGAATTTCATGGTAATTTATATGATGTTACTTGCCAAAAGTGTCATCAATCAGTTGATTGGCATGAATATTTGAATAGTCCGATTCATAAGGATTGTGGCGGTGTATTACGTCCTGGAATTGTTTTGTATGATGAAGGATTGGATCCAGATAGGGTTCAAAACAGTGTTGATTTAATGTCTAAAAGCGACTTGATCGTAATTGTAGGGACTTCAATGCGTGTCTACCCATTTGCAGGGCTACTTCAGTATCGCAACCCCAGTGCACCGGTTATCGCAATCAATCAAGAAAAACTAGACTTAGGGATTCCCTTGAAGATGATTCAAGGGGATGCAGTTAAATTCTTTAAGGAGCTGCGGGTTTAATGATTACAATTGGTTTAACAACGTGGTCTGATCATCCCTTGTTTTCTAATACTAATCAACCACCGAAGTTAAATGAGTATGCGAGTTTTTTACCGACCGTTGAAGTTGATACTCCATTTTATGCGATTCCCCAAATTACCACAGTTGATAATTGGATTAAACAAGTCCCTAGTCAGTTTCAATTTGTGGTGAAGGCGAATCGTTTGATGACTCAACATGACTTAAAAAGTCCAGATGCGGTTTCTTTACCAACTCGTTGGCAGGTTTTTACTGAATTTAATGCAATGATTAAGCCATTGGTTGAATCCCACCAGCTAAAGACGGTTTTATTTCAATTTCCGCCCTTTTTTAAGGTCAGTGATGAAAACCTTGCCTACTTAGCAAGCATTCCTAACCACCTCCCTGGGTTGCCGATTACGGTCGAGTTTCGGCATCCTTCTTGGTATCAAAATCCATTTATTAATCGGCTGTTTCACGGCTTAAAGCAATTGCATTTGACATTGGCCATTGTGGATGAGCCCCATAATCTAAATGATGGCGTCCCATTCGTTCCACTAATTACTAACCCAAATTTAGTATTTATTCGGCTTCATGGGCGCAATGCAGAAGGCTGGTTCAATCAAGGCCGAGATTGGCGCAAGCGCAGGACTTTGTATCATTATAATGATCATGAACTAGCTGGTTTAGCAAATATCGTTCGTGATTTAGATTCCCAAGTAAGAGAAGTATGTATTATTTTTAATAACAATTCTGGCAAAGATGCGGCCCCCAATGCCTTAAAGTTACAATCCTTATTAGGGCTACATTTTACTGGATTAGCACCAAAACAACTAGATTTATTTTAAAGCACGGCAGTTATGCTATAATGAAAAATAATTAACTAGCGGCTGCCGCTTCAGAAAGGGAGCATCATCTATGGCAAAACCAACTTATTATATTACCACTCCAATATATTATCCATCTGGTAAATTACACATCGGAAATTCATACACAACGATTGCGTGTGACGCATTAGCTCGTTTCAAACGTTACACGGGGTATGACGTTTTTTACCTAACTGGAACTGATGAACACGGACTCAAAATTGAACAAAAAGCAGAAAAATTAGGGATGGAGCCCAAGGCTTACGTTGATAAAATGGCCGATGGCATTAAGCAGCTTTGGAAGACCCTTGATATCTCAAACACCAAGTTCATTAGAACGACTGATGATTACCATGTTGCAGCTGTTCAAAAGATTTTCCAAAAATTACAAGATAATGGGGATATTTACCTTGGTGAATACACTGGTTGGTACTCCGTATCTGATGAAGAATACTTCACTGAATCCCAATTATCCGAGGTTTACAAGGATGATGATGGTAATGTAACTGGTGGAAAGGCACCAAGCGGTCACGAAGTCCAATTGGTTCACGAACCATGTTACTTCTTTAAGATGAGTAAATACGCTGATTGGTTACTTCAATACTATCGTGATCATCCAGATTTCATTGAACCATCAGCGCGGATGAATGAAATGATCAATAACTTCATCAAGCCAGGCCTTGAAGACCTTGCCGTTTCACGGACTTCATTTAAATGGGGGGTTCCTGTTAAGAGTGATCCTAAGCACGTCGTTTATGTTTGGATCGATGCCTTGACTAACTATATCACTGCCCTGGGTTACGGTTCTGATGATGATTCATTATTTAAGAAGTACTGGCCAGCTGACGTTCAAATGGTAGGGAAGGAAATCGTTCGTTTCCATACGATTTACTGGCCAATTATCTTACATGCATTGGGATTAGAACTACCTAAGCACGTAATTGGCCACGGTTGGCTATTAATGAAGAACGGTAAAATGTCCAAGTCTAAGGGCAACGTTATTTATCCAGAAACATTGGTTGAACGTTACGGGCTAGACGCTACGCGTTACTACCTCCTTCGTTCCATGCCTTATGGAAACGATGGGGTCTTTACGCCAGAAGACTTCGTTGATCGGGTCAACTATGACCTTGCCAATGACCTAGGAAACTTATTGAATCGGACAGTTGCGATGATCAACAAGTACGAAAGCGGGACCGTCCCAGAATTTAAGTCAGCAGTGACAGAATTTGACCAACCTTTGGAACAAGTCGCAACCGAATCGATTACCGAATTCAAGGAAAAAATGAATTCCGTTCATTTTGCCGATGCACTAGCTGCAGTTTGGAAGTTAGTAGCTGCAACCAATAAGTACATTGACCAAACTGAACCATGGTCGTTAGCCAAAAGCGATGCTGCTGCTGATAAGGATCAATTAGACTCCGTGATGGCCCACTTGGCCGCTAGTTTACGGGTAATTGCCTTCTTGGTTAGTCCAATCATGACACAAGCTCCTAAAAAGATTGCTGAACAACTTGGCTTGCCAAGTGATTCGTTCGACTTAACGAACTTGAATATCGCTGATTTACCAGCAAACACCCAGGTAATCAAGAAGGGTGTTCCAATCTTCCCACGGCTTGATGTGGAAGCTGAAGTTGAATTTATCAAGGGGCAAATGACCAAGTCTGATAAAACGAAGGGGCGGGCAGCCCAAAAGGCTGCTGCTGAAGGCAGTTTCGACCCAGATACGACTGAATTAACGTTAACTAAAAAAGCAATTCGTTACGAAGCCTTTGATAAGGTCGAATTAAAGGTTGCTGAAGTGGTTGCAGTCCAACCCGTTGAAGGTTCGGATAAGCTATTGAAGTTCAAATTAGATGCGGGTGATCAAGGATATCGGCAAATCCTTTCGGGAATTGCACAATGGTACCCAGATTACGAAAAATTAGTTGGTAAGAAACTAATTGCCGTATCGAACTTAAAGCCTCGTAAAATGCGTGGTGAAGTCAGTCAGGGAATGTTACTTTCCGTTGAACACAAGGATGGTTCAATTGAATTAGCGACCCTTCCTGAAAGCTTCGAAAACGGGGCTACTTTAGAATAATGAAAACCCTAAATTAGCCATTCAATCAATTTGATTAATGGCTAATTTCGTTTTGGAGGAGATTTTATGAAGATTTTTGATTCCCATACCCACTTGAATGATGATATTTTATATTCGGATGCTAAGCAATACATCGACCATGCCCAAAGGTTAGGGGTAGTTAAGATGGCAATCGTTGGTTCTGATCAACATTTAAATCGCTTAGCAATTGAATTAGCCCACCAATACGATAATTTATATGCAATCGTTGGCTACCATCCAGAATCGGCCAATGACTTTGATGAAGCTGCTGAAGCGGAGTTGATCGAACAAATTAAGGATCCAAAGGTCGTTGCCGTTGGTGAAATCGGCCTTGATTACCACCAAAACGTAGTGAAGCAAAGCACCCAACGCCGTGTTTTCAAACGCCAAATTGAAATTGCAAAGGATGCAGGGCTGCCAATTTCCGTTCATAATCGGGATGCGTTCGAAGATACCTACGATATTATTAAATCAACCGATGTCAGTGCGACCCATGGAATCGTGCACAGCTTTAATGGTGATCCTGAATGGGCACAGAAGTTTATCGACTTGGGGATGTTACTATCATTTAGTGGGGTTGCCAGCTTTAAAAAGACCCGTGAAATCCATGAAGCCGCTGCTAAAGCCCCATTGGATAAAATCCTAGTGGAAACTGATGCTCCATATTTAGCACCAGAGCCATACCGTGGAAAGCAAAATGAACCTGGCTATACACTCTATACAGTCGAAGCAATTGCTAGGTATCGCGATACGACTCCAGACGTAGTTGCTGATGCAACTTACCGTAATACGTTACGCTTGTTCGGAATCGAGGAATAATGAAAAAAATTAAAGAAGTAATTGTGGTGGAAGGTAAAGATGATACTACCCGCATTAAGATGGCTGTGAACGCTGATACCTTAGAGACTAGGGGCTCAGCCATTGATGATGCAACGATTGCATTGATCAAAAAGATTGCTGAACAACGGGGAATCATCATCTTTACTGATCCTGATTTTTCTGGTGAACGAATTCGAAAAATCGTTGCCAAAGCGGTTCCAGATGCTAAGCATGCCTTCATCAAGCGCAATTTAGCAACCCCTAATCATCACCATGGCTCGTTGGGCGTCGAACATGCCTCTATGGATACGATTAGAGAGGCGCTTGCGAATCTGTATACTGAAAATCCAACCGCAGAGCCGCTGATTCCAGAACGTGTGTTATTGGAATATAACCTATTAGGGGGACCAGGAGCCAAGCAACGACGGCAAAAGTTATGTGATATTTTGAACATCGGATATGTAAACGGGAAGCGACTCGGAAAACGACTGCAAATGTTTTCGATCACCCCCCAACAATTTGATGCCGCAATGAAGCAAATCAAGGAGGAGCAATAATGACAGAAACACCAGCAATTGGGAGCCCAGCCAGAACTCAGGCGATATTGAATCGTTACCACCTTTCTGCAAAGAAAAGTTTGGGACAAAATTTTCTGACCGATTTAAATATTTTAGTCGGGATTGTGGATGCTGCAGAAATCACAAAGGAAGATAATGTAATTGAAATTGGACCTGGGATTGGGTCTTTAACTGAGCAATTGGCCAAGCGGGCGAATAAGGTCGTTGCATACGAATTAGACCAAAATTTATTACCAGTTCTAGATGATACTTTACATCAATATGATAATGTTAAAATCATTAATCAAGATATTTTAAAGGCAAACTTGCCAGAGATGATCGATCAAGAGTTTGGTAGCAACGAACATGTCAAGGTGGTTGCCAATTTGCCATATTACATTACTACTCCAATTATTTTAAGTTTATTAAAGGGCCCGATTGACTTTTCTAAAATTGTGGTGATGATGCAAAAGGAAGTTGCCGATCGATTATGCGCCAAAACAGGTGTGAAGGCATATAGCTCCCTTTCTGTAATTGTGCAATATCTGCATCGGGTGACAGTTCCAATGCAGGTTTCTAGAAAATCATTCATCCCATCACCGAACGTGGATTCCGCAATTGTAACATTAACTAGTTATGACCATCGAAATGATCAAGCATTCAATGATAAGTCATTCATGGGTTTTGTTCGCGGGTGTTTTGCTCATCGTCGTAAGACGTTATGGAATAATTTACAAAGTGTTTTTGGGAAGCGCCCAGAAATAAAGGAGCAGGTCAAAAAAGGTTTGGCAGAATTAGACATTGATCCAGGCGTTCGCCCCGAAAGATTAACGGTGAGTGACTTTGTGAAACTTGCTAATACCTACCATAAAATTGGCATTTTAAAATAACCTAATTAGCAACTATTAATTAAAATAGTTGCTTTTTTAGTCCACTGACTTTTCATTGATTTTTTAGTATAATGAAAAATAAATAAATTAGATGATTGGAGGGGTGGACTTGAAAATCGTAGAAAAAGCGCCTGCTAAAATCAATTTAGGGCTAGATACACCTTACATCCATCAAGATGGGTTACCAGAGTGGAAAATGGTTATGACTTCGATTGATTTAGCGGATTACGTAGAGATTAGCACTAATAAAAGCGGTAAGATCGTTGTGGAATCTGATAGTGTTTTTATTCCTAATGATCAACGTAACCTTGCTTATCAGGCGGCGTTGCTGATTACAAAGCAGTTTAATATTCAGGATGGAATTGAAATTAAAATTATTAAGCATATTCCGATCGCTGCAGGTTTGGGAGGCGGATCATCTGATGCCGCTGCCGTTTTAAGGGGCTTAAATAAACTTTATCAACTGGGGCTTAATAATTCAGAATTAGCATTGATTGGACTGCGGGTTGATTCTGACGTTCCTTACTGTATTTATAGTCAAACGGCTAAAGTAACTGGTCGCGGTGAAGTCATCGAACTAATGCCTAAGCTGCCTTCAATGTGGGTAATTTTAGTCAAACCGCGGGTGAGTGTCTCAACGCCTAAAATTTTGCAAGAGATTAATTATGATCGGTTGATTCATCCGAATATCGATAAATTAATATTATTTGCAAAGCGGGGGGACTTGACCGGAATCACCGCTAACATGGGAAATGTTTTAGAATCAATTTCAGCGGGGCACTATCCAGAAATTTTAGAAATCAAGAATCGCTTAATGAGCTTCGGTGCGGACGGTTCTCAAATGAGTGGAACTGGGCCGACGGTGTTTGCAGTGTGCCATAAATATAGCCGTGCGAAACGGATTTTAAACAGCATTCGCGGTTTTTGTAACGAAGCATACCTAGTTAGACCTTTATAATATTACTTACATTCATATATTAATTTACGAAAAAGTTGAGTAAAACACGAACTTTTATGCTAAAATTTGATTGATAGGAAAATTTGTTATTTATTATAGAGGTGAAAGATTTGAAGGTCAGACGAAGTAATCGATTGATTGATATGACTAAATATCTTTTAGATCGACCACATACTCTTATTCCCCTGACTTTTTTTGTGGACCGTTATGGTTCTGCAAAGTCTTCCATTAGTGAAGACCTAGGAATATTAAAGCAAACTTTTAAAGAGCGTGGAATTGGAATTGTTGATACGGTTCCTGGAGCAGCTGGTGGAACTAAGTTTTTACCATCGATTCCAGCAGCAGAGGCACAATCGTTCGTTAACGACTTAAAGGATGCATTAAATGATGATAGTAGGTATTTAGCCGGTGGCTATATTTATATGTCTGATGTATTGAGCTATCCTGATACGCTTAGAACGATCGGCCGAATAATGGCAACTAAATATACTGATCAAAAGATCGATGCGGTATTGACAGTCGCAACTAAGGGAATTCCAATCGCCCAAAGCATTGCTAGTAATTTAAACGTTCCATTCGTGGTTGCGCAACATGACTCCAAAATCACAGATGGTTCGACGATTAGTGTTAATTATGTATCTGGTTCTAATAATAATGTCAAAAAAATGGTATTATCTAAACGGAGCCTAAAGGCTAATTCCAGAGTATTGATCGTTGATGACTACCTTAAGGGTGGTGGAACTGTCAATGGACTAGCTACTTTGGCTCGTGAGTTTAATTGTGAAGTAGCTGGGATTTCGGTCCTAGCTGAGGAAAATTATGATCGGAATGAGTTTGCTGATCAACAATATGTGTCATTAGTCAAAGTTGATATTGCAAAACATATTACAGTATCAGACGGGAACTTCTTAACGACCGTCTTTAATCAATAATAGGAGGATCAATTTAATGGCATTAAGAAACACAATTATTCTAGCTGCTGGTAAGGGAACTAGAATGAAATCAAAATTATATAAGGTCCTACATCGCATTTGTGGTCGGACAATGGTTGACCATGTCTTGACGCAAGTTGAAAAGACTAATATGGACAACGTTGTGACCGTGGTTGGTTATGGTGCTGAAGATGTTGAACGGGAATTAGGCGACCGTACCAAATACGTTGTTCAAAAAAAGCAACTAGGGACTGGGGATGCCGTGATTAAGGCCGAACCCTTATTGGCAGACCTTGAAGGGACTACGATGGTGGTAAGTGGTGACACCCCGCTATTCACTAGTGAAACCTTTGAAAAGCTTTTTAAATATCATGAAGAAAAGCAGGCTGCCGTTACCATCTTGACTTCCAAGGCTCCCGACCCAACTGGTTATGGTAGAATTGTGCGTAATGATTTGGGGATTGTTGAAAAAATTGTTGAACAAAAGGATGCTTCGAAGGAAGAACAGGCGATCAACGAAATCAACACCGGGGTATATGTTTTTGATAATCAAGCTTTATTTGACTCCCTCCACAAGATTAACAACGATAATGCACAGGGCGAGTATTACTTGACTGATGTAATTGAAATTTTGAAAAACGCTGGCAAAATTATTGCCGCTTATCAAATGGCTGACTTTAGTGAATCGATGGGGGTTAACGATCGAATTGCACTATCTAAAGCAACGAAAGTGATGCAGAAGAGAATTAATCGCTACCACATGACTGAAGGGGTTTCCATTATTAATCCTGATGATACCTACATTGATGTTGATATTAAGATTGGTTCAGATACGGTTATCGAACCTGGGGTTCAAATTCATGGTAAGACGACGATTGGATCAAATTGTCGAATTGGGGCCCATTCTGAAATCACTGATTGCGTTCTTCACGATAATATTCATGTGATCTCATCATATCTTCAGGAATCAGAAATGCTAGATAATTCTAATATCGGCCCTTACAGCCATTTAAGACCAGGCTCTCTAATTGGTGAGCATGTTCACCTAGGTAACTTTGTAGAGGTTAAAAAAGCCCAAATTGATGAAGGTACGAAGGTAGGGCACCTAACTTACGTTGGAAATGCTCATTTAGGGAAGAACATCAATGTTGGATGTGGGGTTATTTTTGCAAACTATGACGGTAAAAATAAACACAACGTTACCGTTGGGGATGCATCGTTTATCGGTAGTAACTCCAATTTGATCGCCCCTGTGACCATTGCTGATCACTCCTTTATTGCCGCTGGTTCGACCATCACTGATGATGTAAATGAATATGATATGGCAATTGCACGGGCAAGACAAACTAATAAACCCGGATATTATAAAAAGTTACCTTACAATGGATAGTGAATAAATTCACGTAACATTGTATGATAATGTGGGATTTTAGTGTAAAATAGTAAGTAACAAGAGTAAAACATGCCTGTTTTATTTGAAATGATAATCAATATGAATGGATTTTTAGATGGAGGAACTCATGGCTGAACAAAAAATCGATCCTAATTTTAAACTTTTTGCTTTAAGTTCAAATCGCCCATTGGCAAAGAAGATTGCTGATGATATGGGAATTGAATTGGGGAAGGCAAACGTTAATCATTTTAGCGACGGTGAAATTCAAATTCAAATCGAAGAAAGTATTCGTGGGGATGATGTCTACATCATCCAATCTACTTCAGAACCGGTAAATGATAATTTGATGGAGCTTTTGATTATGGCCGATGCGCTTAAGCGGGCCAGTGCAAGAACGATTAACGTCGTAATTCCTTACTATGGTTACGCGCGTCAGGATCGCAAGGCACAATCAAGAGAACCAATTACAGCTAAATTAGTTGCTGATATCTTACAAACTGCAGGGGTTAGTCGGGTGGTTTCACTTGATTTACACGCTGCTCAAATTCAAGGCTTCTTTAACATTCCAGTTGATCACCTAATGGCAGCACCGCTGTTAGCTGACTTCTTCTTAAAAGAAGGTTTCGATTCAAACACGGTTGTTGTTTCGCCAGACCATGGTGGAGTAGTCCGAGCACGAAAGTTAGCTGAATGTCTAAAGGCACCAATTGCTATTATTGATAAACGGCGGCCCAAGGCCAACGTTGCTAAGATTATGAACATTATTGGTGATGTTGAAGGAAAAACCTGTTTAATGGTTGATGACATGATTGATACTGCAGGGACGATTACCCTTGGTGCACAGGCCCTAATTGATGCTGGTGCTAAGGAAGTATATGCTTGTTGTACCCATCCAGTCTTATCCGGCCCAGCAATTGAAAGAATTGAGAAATCACCAATCAAGCAATTGGTGGTTACTGATTCGATTCAATTAAAGCCTGAACAAAAAATTAGCAAAATTAACCAAATTACAATTGCAAAATTAATGGCGAATGCAATTACTAGAATTCACCAAAATAAAGCCTTAAGTCCACTATTCAAGGCTTAAAATGATGAAGCAGTTAATATTGCGCTTTAAAGTGGCGTTATTGGTAATCATTATTACGGTTTTCATTGCTTTAATTTCGTTAATGATTAATTCTAGGACCGTAATTTTTACCATAAGTAACTTCTATTTTATGGTGGGATTGTTATTTTTAGTGTTTGCAGCGTTTATTATGCTATTAGGTGGACATTTGTTTACCGGCTGGCATCGAGTTCGGCGTCGTGGTGATGATGCTGAGTTACCAGATGAACAGGTGCCTGCTAGAAAGGTGGGCCGTTTAAAAAACGCCCCCATCAAGGTTAGTCGTGCTGCTAGTTACTGCTTACAAATTGCACTGCCAATGATAATCATGAGTATTTTAATTACACTAATTTAAAAAAGCTGACCAGATTGGTCAGCTTTTTTTATTTAGTGGATTTATTCGGGATTGTTAACGAATTTATTGATTGCATAGGCAACCCCATGATCAACGTTAGTCTTAGTAACGAATTGAGCTGCTTGTTTATTATCTTCAATCGCGTTACCCATGGCGACGCCTAGCCCTGCGAATTTAATCATTGAAAGGTCATTGCCCTGATCACCAATTGCCATCACATTTTCTGGCTTTAAGTTGAGTTTGTTGCTTAGTTCCTTCAGTGCATTTCCCTTACTGATTTGTTTATTCAAAAATTCCAAAAAGAATGGTTCGGTTTGAACAACGTATAGTTTATCACTAATGGCTGCTGGAATATTTGCTTTGGCATGCGTAATTTTATCAGGAGTACTTACGAACATTGACTTAGTAATGGTCAATTCTGGTTTGATATCTTCAGGATTTCTAACCTTAATTGGCAGTCTAACGATTGAACTTTCGTAAACTGTGTATTGGCTTAGGTCATGATTAAAAGCATAAATGGCTTCGGGCGTTTCAATTTGGTAATTAACGTCTAACTTACGGCCCAGTGCTTCGGTATCAACGAAATCATCATAGGTAATGGTGTGGTTAGTAATGACCTTACCATTAGCATCTTGAATTGTGGAACCATTGAACGTGATTGCATATTCATCTGCTCCAGAAATGGATAGTTCCTCAAGGTATTTTTCAACCCCTGAAATGGGACGGCCAGTACAAAGGACGACCTTGATTCCCTTTTCACGAGCAGCAGCAATCGCCTGTTTAGTAGGTTCTTGGAGGACCTTTTCATCGTCAACAAGGGTTCCGTCAATGTCAATTGCAATTAATTTAATATCCATAATTTTTTATTCCTCACTTTAAATAACGTGGTCGTTTTTAATGTATTTTCTAAATTGTTCTTGTTTCTGTAAAAATAAATCAGTTTGTTCGCCATCATTTTTAAGAAATTCACGGGGGAAGAAGAAACGATCCTCACCAACCGTTTTATTGGTAATCACTTTGACGAGCTCACTAACATTTGACAAATCAACGAGGCTATCATCACGATTAATTAACTGAATCCGATTATCGTTAATCCCGCGCTTCGTATCATAGGAGTCATAGGGCAAGTTATAACTATTATCGATGCCAGTGTAATATTTAACGTCGTATCCACAATCACTTACTAACGAGCGCAGCTGATCGATGGTTGTGATGTCGCTTTTTTGGTATTTAACCGATTTAAATGGTTTGCGGTTAATGAAGCGATCCGCTAAATCCTTTAAAATCGGATCATCAGCGTGTTGCCAATGGATGAAATAGGTGTTTAAAACGCCGTCGTCCAATTCCAAGTAGTCCGATAGGTTGAAGCTATCCTTATTAAAGAATGGTATTAACTGGTATGGAACCATTTCAGGTTTCATTTTCCCATCTTCATATAGATCCTTAGCACGTTGGAGGAGATGGTTTAAAATGACCTCCATTGAACGTGAGACCGGATGGAAATAAACTTGTAGATACATCTGCATCCGACCAATAATGTAATCTTCGATCGTATGCATCCCATTCATATCAAAGCAAATCCCCCCAGAATACGGGCGCATGATTCTTAAAATGCGCGTAAGATCAAAGTTACCATAACTGGTCCCAGTGCTATAAGAATCACGGAGTAAATAGTCCATTCGATCGGCATCGCATTGGCTGGAGATCATTTGGACGACCTGCTTATTAGGATATGATTTATCGATCACGCTGGCCACTTTTTTGGGAAAATCTTTGTCGACCTTGTGCAAAACTTTGTTGACTTCTGTATTTGGATTGGTAATGATATTACGAGTGATTTTTTCGTGGTCAGTTTTGAAAATGTGTTCAAACGTGTGTGAATATGCACCATGACCAATATCATGCAGTAAAGCTGCACAAAGAGCGACTAGCCTTTGTGAATCATCATCCCATAATCCATCGTTAGGATTTTGGGATGGGAAATTACGTTGAAAGTTATCACAAATCCGTCTGGCAATTTCATAAACGCCCAGCGAGTGGGTAAATCTGGAATGCTCAGCACCGTGAAAAGTGAATGATGATGTTCCTAGTTGTTTAATCCTGCGCAATCTTTGAAATTCCGGAGTGTTAATTAGGTCCAAAATCACTTGATGGCGTACATAGATATAGTTATGAACTGGATCGCGAAAAACCTTTTCGCGTGGCAGTAATTTGTTAGCGTATGACATGCTGTACTCCCCCAAGTTTTTAAATCAAATGTTTATAATATTATTATAACTAAAATTCAGTTTCGTGACTATTAAATGAGTGCAATTTACTTTTTCATAAGTATAATTAAAAGTAGGATAACTTTATTTAGGGGTGATAAAAATTAGAGATACAGACGTACAAGATGTCACGATTCATCTGGAGACGAGCGTAAGTCAAGCTGGTGACCATTCAGATTTTGTATACGATGTACAAGGACAACTAGCACGAGTTGGGATGTCCTTTTATTTAAGGTATAAAGAAGATGATCCTAAAACGGGTAAGCAAGTCCCAGTAACATTTAAACTAGATGATAACGGGGAAGTGCGGTTAACACGTGCAGCTGAAAATCGCCTCCAGGTTCGTTTTGAACAGGGACAAAAACACACGGCGCGTTATAGTACCCCCTATGGACTAATGAGTATGGATGCTGAAACAGTGCAATTATCATATCAATATTTAGATAATCCCGCTCACGGGAGCCTGCAAGTTGATTATCGGCTATATTCAGGGGAAAACTTACTTGGTGACTATAAGATTAGGTTGCAATTTAACGCCTAGACGAGTAACATAAGGTAGTATATGTATAAAGCGATTAATACGATTTGAAAGTGTTTGAAAGGACGTGCACCAATTTGGAATTAAAAGCCTTAGAAGGTAAAAACAAAAAAGAACTCTCAATGATTGAAGTTGCACACGCAATTTTAGCTCAACACGGTGATGTTATGTCATTTGCTGATTTAGCTAATGAGATTCAAAAATACCTTGGTGATTCAGATGAAGAAATCAGAAACCGCTTAGTTCAGTTCTACACTGATTTAAACGTTGATGGTAGTTTCATCTCATTAGGTGATAACCTTTGGGGCCTTCGGACTTGGTATCCATACGAATCAATTGATGAAGCAACTGTTCATCCAGAAGACGAAGATGAAGAACGCCCAAAGAAGAAGCGTCGGAAGGTAAATGCATTTTTAGCTGATGCAGATGACGATGACGATGTTATCGATTACGATGATGACGATCCTGAAGATCAAGATGATTTTGATGGTGACGATGATAATGACGATGAAGATCATGATTTAGATGATATTGACGAAGAAAACCCAATCGATGATGAAGATAGTAATGATGTTCCAGATGATATCGACCTTCATGATACCGATGTTGACGATGATGATGATTCAGACGAAAGTAAAAAATAATTTTTTTGCTTGACTATAATCTTAAATATGGGTAGTATATTGTTTGGGCTCCTTACGAGTAGTTCGTAAGGAATTGATCGATTATATTATGTAGTAAATAAGCTCCCTGTTCCATGGAATGGGGAGTCTTTTTATTTTTTATTGTTGTTTTTAAATGTATCCCTAAATCATTAGAAAAAGGAGAAATTCAATTGACTAAGTATATTTTTGTAACTGGTGGAGTTGTTTCCTCACTTGGTAAAGGTATTGTTTCAGCATCGATTGGTCGACTATTGAAGAATAGAGGCCTTAAGGTGACGATTCAAAAGTTTGATCCATACATTAATGTGGATCCAGGAACCATGAGTCCTTACCAACATGGTGAAGTGTTTGTCACCAATGATGGTACTGAAACTGACCTTGATTTAGGTCATTACGAACGTTTTATTGATATTAACTTAAATAAATATTCAAACGTTACGACTGGAAAAATTTATTCAGAAGTACTGGAAAAAGAACGGCGTGGGGATTACCTTGGTGCAACCGTTCAAGTAATTCCACACATTACGAACATGATTAAGGAAAAAATCAAGCGGGCTGCTGATATTTCAGATGCAGACGTTGTGATTACTGAAATTGGTGGAACTGTTGGTGATATCGAATCCCAACCATTCTTGGAAGCCATTCGGGAAATGAAGACTGAAATGGGTGCCAATAACGTCTTTTACATTCATACGACTTTGATTCCATACCTACATGCTGCTGGTGAAATGAAGACAAAGCCTACTCAACACAGTGTTAAGGAATTACGGGGATTAGGGATTCAACCAAACCTATTGGTAGTACGAGCTGAACATCCAGTGACCGACTCAATGAAGAAGAAGATTTCATTGTTCTGTGACGTTAAACCAGAAGCGGTTGTTGAATCAATTGACGCTAAGTCCCTCTATTCTGTTCCATTGAGCTTGCAAGCTCAACACATGGATGATCAAATCCTTGAACACTTTGGAATCGAAGCTCCAGAAGCAGATATGACGAAGTGGCGCGAACTAGAACACAAGGCGCTGAACTTAAAGAAAGAAGTGAACATCACATTAGTTGGAAAGTATGTATCACTACACGATGCTTACATTTCAGTTGCTGAAGCTTTACATCATGCTGGATATCCAGTGGATGCCAAAATCAACTTGAAGATGGTGGCTGCTGCTGATATTACCGATGATAACGTTGCTGAAATGCTTGCAGGCGCTGATGGTGTAATCGTACCCGGTGGTTTCGGCCGTCGTGGAGTTGAAGGAATGATCAGAGCCGTTAAGTACGTGCGTGAAAATGACATCCCATTCCTCGGGGTTTGTCTTGGAATGCAAGTAGCAAGTATCGAATTTGCTCGTGATGTGGCTGGTTTTGCTGATGCTAACACCACTGAAATCGATCCAGATACTAAGCATAACGTAATTGATATTATGGCTGATCAATCTGATATCGAAGAATTGGGTGGGACCCAAAGACTAGGGGCATACCCATGTAAGATTAAGCCAGGAACGGTTACTGCTGCTGCTTATGATAATAAAGAAGAAATTTCAGAACGGCACAGACACCGTTATGAATTTAATAACAAGTTTAGAAAAGACTTAGAAGCAAAGGGCTTAGTATTCTCAGGAACATCTCCTGATAACCACTTGGTCGAAGTAATTGAAGTTCCAGAAAACAAGTTCTTCGTTGCTGCTCAATACCATCCAGAGTTTTTATCCAGACCAAATCGGCCAGAAGGATTATTCAAAGCCTTTGTTGCAGCTGCGAATAAACAACATGGCAATGCGTAAACTAATAAGCTAAATTGATTCAATAAAAAAGACATTTTTTATGAGATTATTTCATAAAACTTAGTCTTTTTTATTTTACATTTGCTAATAAATTCACAAAATGGATATAAAAAATGATATAATTTATTGTCAGTGATTAAATTTTATATCACGACTGATTTTTCATTTGGTGAATGGCATAGTGACCATTTAAAACCAGTGTTAATGATTAAAATTAAGCGAGGAAATGCAATAATGAGTGAAATGATTATTCATGGGGGGCATAGACTCTCAGGAGAGGTAACTATTGGCGGTGCGAAGAATAGTACAGTTGCAATCATTCCGGCATCAATTTTAGCTGATTCACCAGTTCAATTGGACATGGTTCCTAATATCCTGGATGTTAAGAATCTAATGTTACTTTTAGAGTCAATGAATGTCCATTCGGAATTTGTTGACGGGGTATTAACGATTGATCCGACCGATATTAAACAATCACCGCTCCCAAGTAGGGCAATCAAGAGTTTGCGGGCTTCTTATTATTTTATGGGGGCGTTGTTAGGTCGCTTTAACCGTGCGGAATTAACTTTTCCCGGTGGTGATAACATTGGACCACGGCCAATTGATCAACATATTAAGGCTTTCAAGGCCCTAGGTGCAATCGTTGATGAAAAAGAAGATGGCACAATTAAGATTGAAGCTGGTCCGAACGGCTTACATGGGGCGCCCATTTTTTTGGATGTCGTCTCAGTCGGGGCTACAATTAATGCGATCTTAGCTTCTGTACGGGCACAGGGGACCACTACGATTTGGAATGCTGCTAAGGAACCAGAAATTATCGATGTTGTTACATTCTTAAATAACATGGGGGCTAAAATTCGGGGTGCAGGCACCGATGTGATTAGAATCGATGGGGTCGATAATTTAGTTGCTAAAAATACCCACACGATTATTCCTGATCGGATTGAAGCGGGGACTTATTTATCAATGGCCGCGGTAATTGGTGATGGCGTTTTAGTTAATAATGTAATTCCAGAACATTTGGAATCGTTTATTGCTAAGTTAACTGAGATGGGCGTCAAATTAGATACTAACGAAGATAGTATCTATGTTCATCGATGTGATGATTTTGAACCGATTAAGATCAAGACGTTGCCATTCCCAGGCTTTGCAACTGATCTACAACAGCCAATTACGCCGTTGTTATTAAAAGCGAATGGCGATAGTATCATTGTTGATACCATTTATCCTGAACGGACAAGGCATGTTGCTGAATTAGTTAAAATGGGTGCACACATTAAGGTAAATGAAGATGACCATATCATCATCGTTAGCCCCACCACTGAGCTAACGGGAGCGGTCGTTGATGCTGGTGAAATTAGGGCTGGAGCGGCTGCGATGATTTCAGGGCTGATGGCAAATGGCATTACAAAGATCACTAACGCTGATAATATTTTGCGTGGTTATGATAACGTAATTGATAAGTTGACCAATTTACATGCACAGGTTGAATTAATCAATAATACTAATTTAATAAAATAAAAAAAGATTGATTGAAAGATTATTTGGTGGTAATATAATAACTATCGACTAATCGATAATCTCTGTTTTCAGAAAGATTTCAGGGCAAAGGAGCGATATATATAATGAAAAAAGGAATTCATCCAGATTACCACAAGGTTGTATTTAAGGATTCAAGTACTGGTTTCAGTTTCTTAACTGGTTCCACTGCTACTTCCGATCAAACCGTTGAATGGGAAGATGGTAACACTTACCCATTGATTCTTGTGGAAATCTCATCAGATTCACACCCATTCTACACTGGACGTCAAAAGTTCACTCAAGCAGATGGTGCTGTGGACCGTTTCAACAAGCGTTACGGTTTAAACAAGTAATTATATTAATAATTACGCAAAAGAGTTCGTCATTCGACGAACTCTTTTTTTTATTGAATTCCATTATCTTTTTTGATTTTATCTAACCAAGCGGGCATCGCTTCAGCTAAAACATCATAGGTATAGTCAAACTTATGGGTATACCAGGGGTCTGGAATCGCAGTCCCCCTTTTTTCTGGGAAGATGTCTAGGCAAAGATGAATCTTAGACTGACAATCAGCTGGTGCCATGGATTTTAAATCAATCACGTTTTGATGATCCATGGTAATAATGTAGTCAGCCCACTCAAAATCAGCCGTGGTAATTTGATGCGAATACAAATCGTGCCAATCGAAGCCGTGGTTTGTCAAAGTTTGAATCGTCCCTGGTTGGGGGTGGTTACCCTGTTCCTCATCACTAGTTGCCGCTGATTTTACCTGGATGTGGTTGGTCAGTCCTTGTTTTTGAACTAATTTTTTAAAGATAACTTCTGCCATTGGTGAACGACAAACGTTTCCTAAGCAGACAAATAAAACGTTAACCATTGTGAATCCTCCTAAATTATATTTGAATTGATTATAATTATTATAGCTAATTTAGATTGTTTTTGTTATGATTAATACGAAATTAACAGAATGGAGATATTTAAGATGGGAATTATTATTACAGTTATCGTGATTGCAATTTTAGTATTTGCATACATTTTAATCTACAACGGGCTCGTACGTTCCAGAACCTACGTAGACGAATCGTGGAGTCAAATTGATGTTCAATTGAAACGGCGGAACGACTTGATTCCAAATTTAATCTCTACTGCTAAGGGATATGCTAATTATGAACAAGAAACTTTGGCTAAGGTAACCGAATTAAGAAATCAAATGATTTCAATTGATGGGAATGTTGATCGTGATAAGTTAATGCAGGTATCCGATCAATTATCAGGAACTTTGAAATCAATGTTTGCAGTTGCTGAAAATTATCCAGACTTAAAAGCAGACACTCATTTTCAAGAATTGATGGAAGAATTAACGAATACTGAAAATAAAATTGCTTATTCTAGACAGTTATATAATTCAACGGTCGCTAAGTATGATATGCAAATTAATAGTTTTCCTACTAATCTAATTGCAGGCATTCACCACTTTACTAAGCGTGATTATCTAGAAGTGCCAGAATCAGAAAAACAAGCTCCTAAAGTTAACTTTGATGAATTTAAGGGCTTTAATAAGTAGGCGCCCAGATGTTATACGAACAAATTGCGAATAACAAACGAAAAACGATCTATGTTTTATTTGGGTTTATTTTATTACTATTAGCCGTTGGGGCAGCCGTGGGTATTTTATTCTTTAGAAATCCAATCGTGGGTATGGTGATTGCTTTTGTTGTTGGCCTGATTTACTCATTGATCATGATTAACCAATCGATCGATATTGTGATGATGATGAATCATGGTCAAGAAATAACAGATGAACATCAATCCCCAGAATTATGGCATATTGTTTCTGATATGGCATTAGTTGCAAGAATTCCAATGCCACGGTTATTTATCATTAATGATGATAGTCCGAATGCGTTTGCAACTGGAAATAATCCTAAAAAAGCTGCTGTGGCGGTTACGACTGGCCTATTAGCGATTTTAAATCGTGAGGAACTAGAGGGTGTGATTGGCCACGAGGTCTCTCACATTCGGAACTATGACATTCGAGTATCAACGATTGGATTAGCACTATCAGCTGCAATTTCAATTATTGTTGATTTTGGAATGCGTTCCCTTTGGTTTGGTGGTGGCCGACGGAATGATAATGAAAAGGATAATGGAATCATTGAAATCATTGCATCCGTTGTGATCATTATTTTAGGACCAATCGCTGCTAGCATTGCTCAAATGGCTTTATCACGGAATCGAGAATATTTAGCCGATGCTTCTGGGGTCGAATTAACCAGAAATCCGTTGGGGTTAATTAACGCCTTGAAGAAAATTTCAGGTGGGCAACCAATGCACGATATTAATTCAAATAGTGCAGGATTATATATCGAAGATCCATACCATGGAAAGCATCGATTTTCTTTTTCCCGCCTTTTTGATACTCATCCACCGATTGAATCGCGTATTCAAAGATTGGAGAAAATGTAATTAGCATGTTTCAATTGATTTAAAAAGTAGTACAATTGAATAGTTAAATATTTGGGAAAGTGTGGTTGTAATGCGGGATAACTTTATTTACATCGACGCTAATTTAGTAAGAAACATGACGATTACTAGGGGAATCGATTCCGCAGATTTTGTAAATGGACTAGCAAACGTTCCGAGTAATATTATTTTATTGAATGATGATCGTAAAAATGCAAATAGCTATAATGCACACGCTAAGTTTAGCACGATTACTGGAAGTGGAGCGGTGCGTGATTACTTACTTAATAAACAGATTACAGATAAAAAAATTATTGATTTTCATTCCAATGATGATTTAAATGTTCTGCTGGATAGCGAGATTGCAAATTTACTTTATCTGGGACATATGACATATCCAATGAATAGCCCGTTTTCTTCTAAATTGCGTAATAATTATATTTATATTCTTTTGAAATCTGATTTTGTAAAGGTTTTTTATCGGCAGTTTTCTAAGTTCAACCATGTTTTAGAAATTAGTCTGAAGCGGCACCTTAGGGAAATGCATAGTGGAAGAAGAATGTTTGTAAGACCATTGGTAATTAAGGATATTGATGAAATGGTCCTAACTAAAATTATTAAATTAAGTAGTGAGGGATTAGTAGTTGCTTTTGACCAATCTTTTGAGCAACAACGGCAATATAATATCCCATTATTGATGGAAAAGTATCCAGAAAAACAGAGTACATGGTATACTAAACATGATATATATCAGAATGCTGTTTCGATTGGGACACTAAAGTATCTAATCTATGAACAAAAATGGCAACTTCACATTGATGAAGATAAATTACCAAATAATTTTATTTTTGAAGATTAATTGCATTCTGGTTGTTAGAAACACCAGAATGTTTTTTATTTGATAGCTTAATGGGGTTAAAAAATATGAAAATGAGTTTAGCTGAAATTGCTAAGGCTGTATCAGCAGAAAATGACGTTACCAAATTTGCTAACGTTGAATTAACGAGTGTATCTTTCGATAGTCGAGAATTGAAATCGGGAGCATTATTTGTGCCGCTTGTTGGTGATCAAGATGGCCATCGGTTTGTTAACAGTGCCATTATCAATGGTGCGAGTGCCACATTTTGGGCGAGCGATCACGATGGTATGCCGATTGATTTTCCAATTATTGTAGTACCCGATCCGTTGAAGGCACTCCAGGATTTAAGCCAGTACTACTTAAACAAAATTAATCCGAAGGTGATTGCCGTTACAGGGAGCAACGGTAAGACCACGACTAAGGATATGGTTGCTTCAATTTTAGCGACTAATTTTAACGTTACCAAGACGCATGCTAATTTTAATAATGAGATTGGAGTTCCGATTACCGTGCTTTCAATGGAGTCTAATACAGAAGTATTGGTGGTGGAAATGGGGATGGATCGCCCTGGTCAATTAGACTTCTTAAGTCGGTTGGTCCAACCTGATGTTGCGATTATTACGATGATTGGTGAAGCCCACATCGAGTTTTTTGGGACCCGTGATAAGATTGCCGATGCCAAAATAGAAATTTTACACGGACTAAAAGAAGATGGGACGTTTATTTATGATGGTGATGAACCGCTCTTAAAGCAGCGTGCGGCCCAATTTAATTTTAATGAATTAACTTTCGGACGCAACGGAGTTAACGATATTTATCCAACTGAAATTAGTGACCAAACTACTCAAACGAGTTTCGTTACTAATAAATGGCAAGATTTTTCATTCACAATCCCAATGATTGGTGAATACAATGTTAATAATGCCCTAGCTGCTGTCTTAACTGGTTCATTATTTCAAATTAGACCTGAATCAATTCGGAAGGGTTTAAAAAACGTTAACCTAACTGCTAATCGAACCGAATGGATTAAGGGAAAACGTGGTGAATTAATTTTAAGTGATGTCTATAACTCTAACCCTACTGCCGTTAAGGAGGTTTTAAAAGCGTTTGATGAAGTTAAAACTACTGGGCGGCGGATTGCGGTGTTAGGCGACATGTTAGAATTAGGGGCGCAGTCAAAAGCAATGCATGAGTCACTTGCTGACTATTTAAATCCATCTTTAATTCCAGAAGTATTTTTAATTGGAACTGATATGGCAGCGTTACGCGATAAATTAATTGGCAAGTACGCTTCTGATCGAATTCATTATTATGAAGCCGATCAAATTAAGCAAGGTGCTTTAGAACTAGAAAAAATAATTACTGCTGATGATGTGTTATTACTTAAGGCTAGTCATGGAATTCATTTGGAGATAATCTTAAATATTCTGACTGATCAGCATTAATATTGTTGCTTAATTAAAGAAAAAGGATTATTATTATTTAGATATACAACTTTAATAATAGATTTATTGATTTTGAATCAGCTTTTGGGTGTTTGACGGAAACGGATTTTTCTTAGCTCACTAGTAATTTTCGAAATCATAGGAGGAAATTTTTTGAAATTTAGAGATTTAGGTTTATCACAAGACCTATTAACAGCCGTTGAAAAAGCAGGTTTTACCGAAGCTACCCCTATCCAATCGGATACGATTCCTTTGATTCTTGAAGGCCATGATGTGTTGGGTCAAGCCCAAACGGGGACTGGTAAAACAGCTGCATTTTCCTTACCAATTTTGGACAAGATTGATTTAGAAGATTCAAATGTCCAAGCATTAGTCGTATCACCAACGCGAGAATTAGCAATCCAAACCCAACGCGAAATGAATCGTTTTGGTAGGGTAGAAGGCGCTAAGGTTCAAGCAGTTTATGGTGGTGCAGATATTCGTCAACAAATTAGAAATCTTAAAAAGCATCCACAAGTTGTGGTTGGAACTCCTGGACGGATTTTAGACCATATTAATAGACGGACTTTAAAACTAGGGAATGTTAAATTCTTAGTTCTTGATGAAGCTGATGATATGTTAGATATGGGATTTTTAGATGATATTGAAAGTATCATCAAAGCCCTTCCTACTGAACGTCAAACGCTCTTATTCTCAGCTACGATGCCAGATAAAATTAAGCGGGTTGGGGTTCAATTTATGAATCAACCTAAGCAAGTTAAAATCAAAGCCAAGGAATTGACTACCGACTTAGTTGATCAATTCTACGTTCGTTCTAAAGAAGCTGAGAAGTTTGACTTAATGACACGCTTCTTTGATGTTCAAGCACCAAAGGTAACGATCGTCTTTTGTCGGACTAAGCGTCGAGTGGACGAAGTTTCCCGTGGCTTAATTGCATGTGGGTATCCAGCTGCTGGATTACACGGTGATTTAACTCAAAAGCGGCGTTCACAAATCATGCGTGAATTTCGTGATGGCAAAATTTCAATCTTAGTTGCAACTGATGTTGCTGCACGTGGGATCGATGTTAGTGGAGTTACGCATGTTTATAACTACGATATTCCACAAGACCCAGAAAGTTACGTTCACCGAATCGGTCGGACTGGTCGGGCCGGTAAGCATGGGGTATCACTTACTTTTGTTGAACCCAATGAAAAGGACTACCTTCGTGAAGTTGAAAAATTAACCAAGGTTAGAATGTTACCACTTAAGCCTCCTTCGGAAACCGAAGCATTAAACGGTCAATTAGGTGCTGTTAAGGGCGAATTGGCTAGCATGATTGAAAAGACCGATATGGATAAATTTTCAGCAACCGCAGATGAATTGCTAGAAAAATATTCTGCTAAGGAATTAGTATCCGTATTGCTCAGTAAGATGACTAGAAGTCAGGTAAAGGTACGAATTACTCCAGAACGGCCATTACCAAACAAGAAACGGCGCTTTAGTCATGGTCGTCGTTATAGCGGTCATGGTGGTGGTCGCGGCGGAAATCGTAATTACGGTGGCGGTAGCCATCGTTTTAATGGTCGTGGTGGAAACCGTCGTAATGATCGTAATCATGGTCGAAGCAATGATCGACGTGGTAATGATAACCATCGCTCAAACGGAAATGGCAAGTCATTTACAATCAAACAACGCGATTAATTTAATGATTTTAAAAGAATAAGATATTAATAAGAAATAGGAATGATGGATTATAAATCTACGTTCCTATTTTTTATTATATGATTTAATGCTAAAATAGACTATAAATTATATTTGAGGGTGCAGATTATGAGTGTTGGATTTCATCGAAACGCTAGCCTAGTAATTGATAGGCAGGCAATTTTTCATAATATTCACAGTGAGGTCAAGCGATTAGCTAACGGGACTGAAATGTTTATGGTTGTTAAGGCCAATGGATATGGACATGGGGCGGTTGAAGTTGCTAAAATTGCTAAATCTGCGGGTGCAACTGGCTTTTGTGTTGCGATCTTGGATGAAGCAATTGATTTACGTTCGGCTGGGTTTACGGAACCAATTTTGGTTCTTGGGGTTACAAGACCCGAAGATGTTTTATTGGCTGCTACTTATAATATTGCGATTACGTTACCTTCAAATGAATGGCTTAACGAGGCAATTCAAGTTTTAGCACAGCAGCCTAGTGCGCCCCGATTAAATGTTCACATCGCCTTAGATACTGGAATGGGTAGAATTGGTTTTCAGTCGATCGATGAAATGAATGCAGCAGTCGCTGTGGTCAACACAAATGCATCATTGATTAATATTGAGGGGATTTTTACCCACTTTTCAACTGCTGATTCTAATGATGAAAGATACTTTAGACTACAAGTAGATCGTTTCAAACGCTTCCTTAAAGCTCTTCCCAAGCGACCACGTTATGTTCATGTTTCAAATTCTGCGACTAGTTTATGGCATCAAGAATGTAACGGGAACATGATTCGTTTTGGGGTAGCTGGATATGGTCTAAATCCTTCTGGGACTGAAATCAAACCGCCATATAAATTATTGCCAGCCTTAAGTTTGTTTTCTGAGGTGGTCCATTGTAAATTAGTTCCAGCTGGTCGCTCAATCGGATACGGAGCCACATATACAACGGATGAAGAGCAATGGATTGGGACGGTCCCAGTGGGGTATGCTGATGGGTATGTAAGATCGTTACAGAATTTTCACGTATTGGTTAACGGTCAGTTTTGCCCAATCGTTGGTAGGATCTGCATGGATCAATTTATGATTAGGTTGCCCGAACGGGTTAAGTTGGGAACTAAGGTGACCCTAGTTGGAAAAGATGGAGAAAATATAATCTCATTGGAATCAATAGCTCAATTTTGTGATACAATTCATTATGAAGTTGTTTGTTTATTCCAAGAGCGACTACCAAGAGTATATATTTAGTGATTGTTTCAATTAATATTATAATAAGGGGTATTTATTATGCCATTTATTTTGTGTGAACGTTTTTTAGTTAGAACGTCTAAACTAATTTTGATCAATGAAATTAGAAATAACCAAACTAATTATAGAACGTTTTCTGTATTAGTTAATCCTGAATATAACTATTCCCCATATTTTCAGGAATTAATATATGGATATATCTTTATGGGGAATTTAAATAAGGATATCGTTAAAGAGTTTATGCCCTCTGAGGATTGTGCGGCAAGAACTATTAATGAATATTTAGTGAAACACAAATTCGTTAATAATATAAAGGAGGGGTATATCAGAAATGGCCAAGACAGATGTTAAACGTGGTGATATTTTTTATGCTGATTTATCTCCGGTCGTCGGTTCCGAACAAGGAGGGGTCAGACCTGTATTGATAATCCAAAACAATATTGGAAATCATTACAGTCCGACTGTCATTGTAGCCGCAATCACTGCACGGATTTCTAAACCTAAAATGCCCACCCATGTGGGGATAAAGGCAAGTCAATCGGATATTGAGAAGGATTCGGTAATATTACTGGAACAAATTCGAACGATTGATAAGCAGCGGCTTAACGACCGAGTTGCTCATTTAAATAAATATCTAATGAAAAAAGTTGATACTGCTTTAGAGTTAAGCATTGGATTATCTTCAAAAGTGAATGATAAAAAGTAGTATACATAACCAAAAAGATTCGTAAATGAATTCATCATTTACGAATCTTTTTAGTTGGTTATTGCATGCTATTTAGATTTTCAATTTCTGGGACCTTGAAGCCACGCTTGTTAAGGGTGGTAATTACCTTATTGAGTAATTCCTTATCCACATCTGATGGTAGGGTGAACATGGTCCGATGGACTAATTCGCCTTCCTGGACATCTAGGGAGATTACACTAGCAATGCTCGTAAACTTAGAAATGGTTCTGGCCATTTTTTCTAAATCACCACGTTCGCCAGTTGATACAACCGTAATTACGTAACTACCAACGTTAACGTTCCAGGACTGAGAAAGCATGTCCATTAAGCGATTATGGGTTAAAATTCCGTAAAATGAATTTTGTTCATCCAGAACTGCAATGTATGGTAGATCCTTAATTGAGAAGAAAACGTTGAAAAATGAGGCGTTAACGCTAATGAACTTAGTCGAATTTTTAATCAAATGGGTAACGGGAAGGTTCATATCTCCGCCCCGTGACTTATGACGATATAAATGCATCTTATAAATGTTACCACGGAAAAGGGTGCCTGTTTCATCTAAAATTGGCACACAGCGAAAGTCCTTTTCTTCTAAAATTTGTAACGCTTCTGCCAACGTATTGTTTTCAGTGACCATTGTTAAACCATTTTTAGGTTTAACTAGAGATTTTAATAACATAAAATCAGCTCCTTAATTCATATAGTAAGTATGTCATTTTGTGATTTTGGAAAACTGCACGGCGCTTTGCAACTAGATGATATGCTTTGGTAAAGTATTCATCTGGATGGTTTGGTGAATCCCAAATTGTTTCACCAGCAAGAAGTGTGAAAATTACAAAATGAGCTTTATGATTATTTAAAATATAATTTTGGGTGCGCATCAACGGTTTAAAACCCTTCAAATTCAGTTTAGCAAAGTATTTAGTCGGGGGCAATGTTCCAGACGCTGTATATACCCCTACGTCTAGATTATTATAATTTAAAATAGTGCGGTCGTTACTGCGATCGATAATTTTAGCAAATTCAATTTGAAATGGGATGGTTGATTTTTGGTTGGTACTAATTGATTGGTTGTGTGGAAATAAGATCGTGTTGCGATAAATTTGATTGGTAATGAAGATTGATCCAATTGCAATTGCCATTACGATAATGCTTAACTGCTTTTGATTATCAAAGCTGTGTTCAGCAAAGAAAGTTAGAAGACTGGCAATTCCCATTGACAAAAAGATCATGAAAACGCCTAATCCAACGAAGTAATAACGATAACTGTGTTGATTACCAACGATCATGATCACTTCAAACATAATTCCAGTTAATATAATTACTTTGGGGAACCATTTGAACTTAGTTGCACAGATAAAGTAACCAATGCTTAAGCAAAATAGCGTCGTAATGGTCATGGTTCGCCAATTTTTGATGATGAAATCCGTAATTGTATATATTATTTGAACTGATAAAAATTTACTGTGGGGGTAATACTTAAAGTTAGCAAAGAAATAAATTTTAAATAAATCTCCTAAAGCCCCCATGATTCCATAAAAAACAATAATTGGGATGGAAACAGTTAAAAAACCAGCGATACTAAAGGTAACTTTACGTAACAGCTCATGCCATTCTCTTTTAAAAATGGCGTTCAGACCGATCCAAACGAAAAATGCGACCCATGGTAATACCAGGCTGAACTTGGTCCAAAAGACTAATGATAATGCCACTCCTTGGCCAAACAATTGCCAGTTACTTTCTGATTTTCCGTTATTCTTTAAAATGATGTAGATTAAACTAAGCACCAGGGGCATGATCAAACTTTCTGGTAATTCACCGTTTTCAAAGAAGTAGTCGTTAAAAACGATCGGCAGTAATGTAAAACTACTGGCATATGCAATCGGCTTGCTAAATTTAAGGTTGATGATTTTATAACTTAAGATTAAATCAAATAGGACCGTGATTGCTTCAAATAGATATACACCAATAAATGTCCGATAGCTAATTAAAGCTGCAAATGAATTCATTAAGTATATTAACGGCCCTCTTTGATCGAACAGATCACGATACGGCATCAAACCATGCCATAGCCCCTTACCAACTGTAAACATGGTATTACCGTCCCATGAATTGTTAAATGCAAATAGGGGGGAAGTGGTGGTGACAAATGCGGTAATTATTAAACTTAATATTGCGGTTAGGATAATTAAAGGCCAACCGAGTTTTTGATTGATTTGCCGTTTCATAGTTAATTGTTCGGGAACTCCCGCAAACCTTCTTTCTAATAAAAAATAACCACACTCAACGGAGTGCGGTTATTTTAAATGTTTAAAATTGGTGGATTAGTTTAATGAATCCATACCCTTTTTAGCCATTTCCTTCAAAGTTTCAGCGGATGCTGACATCTTTTTAGCTTCATCAGCACTCAATGGGACTTCGAGAACCTTAGCAACACCAGATGCGTTAATAACGGCAGGAGTTCCGATGTAAATATCGTTTAATCCGTATTCACCGTTCATTGGAGCACCAATTGGTAATACTGAGTTTTCATCCCGTAGGATGGCACGAGAAATTCTCATTAATGCGGTTGCAACACCGTAGAAGGTAGCACCCTTCTTGTTAATGATCGTGTAAGCCTTGTCACGAGTTTCTTGTTCTAATTTAAGAAGATCGTCCTTGCTTACGCCATTTTCCTTAGCCACGTCAAGTAATGGACGACTACCAACTTCTGCTTCATCAATGGCAGCAAATTCGGAGTCACCATGTTCACCCATGATGTATGCGTGAACATCAGCTGGGTTGATACCCAACTTCTTACCAACAGCAACTTGGAAACGGGTGGTATCTAGTGAAGTACCTGAACCAACAACCTTTTCCTTTGGAAAACCTGATAATTTTTGAGTAGCGTAAGTTAACACATCAACTGGGTTAGCAGCTACTAAGAAAATACCATCAAATCCTGAATCAACAACTGGTTTAACAATTGATGAAAGGATCTTGATGTTTTTGCTTACTAAGTCAAGACGAGTTTCGCCTGGCTTTTGAGGAGCACCAGCAGTAATAACTACTAGGTCAGCATCCTTACAATCAGCATAATCGCCAGAGTAGATCTTCTTTGGAGCAGTGAAAACTTGAGCGTCTTCAAGGTCTAAAGCGTCTCCTTCTGTACGATCTTTAACAATATCAATAATGACGAATTCTTCAGCGATTCCTTGTTGCATCATAGCAAATGCGTATGATGAACCAACCGCACCGTCACCGACTAAAGCAACTTTTTGGTGTTTTAATGCCAAAATAATCATCCCTTCAAAAGAATTTTGATTTTAATGCTTCCAGAGGTAATTATAGCATAATTAACCTTAAGTTGATAACGAAGAGGACACCTTTAATTATATTAAAGTGATATTTTGCTATAATAGATAGAAATAGATAAAAATAGGAGTGCAATTAAAAATGAAAATGATCGTTGGATTAGGAAACATTGGCCCCCAATACGATGGGACTCGTCATAACACTGGCTTTGCAGTTTTAGACCAATTTGCTGCTGACCACGGAATTGAATTTACCATTCGTAAGATGGATGCTAAGTTAGGCTCTACGATGATCGATGGTGAAAAGGTCTTATTAGTGGAACCAACCACCTTTATGAACGAATCGGGCCGTGCAGTTGGTCCATTGATGAAATTTTATAAACTAGATATTGAAGACTTAATCGTTGTATATGATGATATGGACCTGCCAGTTGGTAAGATTAGACTAAGGACCCATGGTGCTGCAGGTGGTCATAATGGGATTAAGAGCTTAATTGCCCATTTAGGAACTAATCAATTTAATCGGATCAGAGTCGGTACGGATCATCCCAAGTTACAAAGCGTTGTTGACTATGTATTGGGGAAGTTTACTGATGAACAACTCCCTGATTTTAAGACCGCTTGTGACCATTCAGTAGCCGCTTTGAACGATTGGGTAGGTGGCGAAGCGTTCGATAAACTTGAAAATAAATATAATTAAAGTGTTGAAAGGACCCTTTGAATGAAACTAAGTCAGTTTTTTACTTCGATTCCCCAATTTAAAACAATTACTGACAACTTAAAGCCTGCCACCCGTCAACTAATTACGGGGATGTCAGGCTCAGCCAAAACATTGTTACTATCGATTTTAATGCAGCGGATTAACCACCCGATCTTGTTAGTAGTGGATAATCTACATCATATGACCCAAGTTGCGGATGATTTCACTAACTTGCTATCTGAAAATCAGGTGTTTGAATTTCCAGCAGAGGAATTGATCGCAGCTGAAGCAGCGACTAGTTCCCCGCAGTATCGTTCGCAACGGGTGCGGGCGCTGCATGCCCTTCAGACCGACCAATCGTGCGTAGTTGTGACATCTATGTCAGGAATCCGCAGAATGTTGCCGACTCCGAAGGACTTCTCAGCAAACCAGTTTGCAATTGAAGTCGGGGCAGAAATTGAATTAGCCGAGATGCAGGCAAAATTATTTCGGCTAGGATACCGCAAAACGCGGATGGTCGCTGCTCCTGGTGAGTTTGCGGTTCGTGGTTCGATTGTTGATATTTATCCACTCAATTCTGAATACCCAATTCGAATTGATTTTTTTGATACCGAAGTGGATTCACTTCGCTATTTTGATGTCTCCACACAGAGTAGTATTCAAAACCTTGAACAATTTAAGGTGCTTCCTGCAACCGATTTTATCCTGAATGACTATCAATTAAAAAATGGTCCCGATCTTTTGCAAAGCCACTTAAACCGTTCGACTGGGCAGATGAAGGATCGACGCGTCGCTGAAGCGATGACCGATTATTTGCAACCGATCATTGATGAATTTAAAGAGGGGATCATTGATGATCAATTAATCTTGTTTGCTAACTACCTGTTCAAGACATCTACGTCGATTTTCGACTACGTTCCAGCTGATGGGGTCATCGTTTGTGATGACTATAATCGGTTATTAGAGTCAGAACAGGAACTACTGGGCGATGAACAGCAGTGGGCGGCCGATAAGTTATTGAATGGTGAAATCTTTAGCGACCAAAAGTTCGGCCACGACTTTAAAAAGACTTTCAAAGCTGCTAAGCAAGCAGAACTAATGTTTTCGCGGTTCCAACGGGGATTGAATGGTTTGAAATTAACCCAGTTGATTGAAATTACAGTTCAACCAATGCAGAAATTCTATGGGCAAATTCCACTACTTAAGACCGAGATGAATCGCTGGTTGAAGCAAAAAGAAACCGTTATCATTATGGTCCGTGATAAGGCCCAAATGGCTAAACTATCGAACACGATGGAAGACTTTGCAATTCATGCGACCCAAACCGATTGGGATAACATCATTTCAAATCAAGTCCAATTGATTCCAGAGCGGTTGAACAACGGCTTCGAGTTGCCATTTGCGAACTTGGCGTTGATTACCGAAGCGGAGATGTTCAACCACGTTACGAAGCGCCGCGCCAAACGCCAGACCTTTTCGAATGCGGAGCGAATCAAGAGTTACGTTGATCTAAAACCTGGTGATTACGTTGTGCACGTCAACCACGGGATTGGCCGTTATGAAGGTATGAAGACGATGGAAGTCGATGGTAAACATCAAGACTACATGACGATTACCTATCGTGATAATGCCCAGCTCTTCATTCCTGTGACACAGTTAAATTTGATTCAAAAATACGTTTCATCGGAAGATAAACGTCCGCGGATCAATAAACTTGGTGGGACCGAATGGGCCAAGACCAAAAGTAAGGTTGCCAGCAAGATTGAAGATATCGCTGATGACTTGATTGAACTATACGCTAAAAGATCATCCGAAACTGGCTTTGCATTCCCACCTGATGATGTTTATCAAGAACAATTCGATGATGCGTTCCCATATCCAGAAACGCCTGACCAACTCAAGAGCATTGATGAAATTAAAACCGATATGGAAAAGCCCCATCCAATGGATCGCCTATTAGTCGGTGACGTTGGGTATGGTAAAACCGAGGTCGCATTACGTGCAGCGTTTAAGGCCATTGAAGCGGGCAAACAAGTTGCCTTTTTAGTCCCGACGACCGTATTGGCTCACCAACACTATGAAACGATTCTAAAGCGTTTCGATGGATTTCCAGTTCAAGCGGCCGTATTATCACGTTTTAGAACCCCAAAAGAGATTAAAGAGACGATTAGCGGACTTGCTGATGGTTCGATCGATATCGTGGTCGGCACCCACCGATTGTTGTCTAAGGACGTTCGTTTTAAGGACCTCGGCCTATTGATCGTCGATGAGGAACAACGGTTTGGGGTCAAGCATAAGGAACGGATCAAAACGATGCGTTCTGCCGTCGATGTTTTGACTTTGACGGCAACGCCGATTCCCAGAACTTTAAACATGTCAATGATGGGGGTCCGTGATCTGTCAGTAATTGAAACGCCCCCGACCAATCGATATCCGATTCAAACATATGTGTTAGAAGAAAATGCTGGGACGATCAAAGATGGGATTCACCGTGAGATGGACCGCGGCGGGCAGGTCTTTTATCTTCACAACCGTGTCGAAGATATTGAAAAAACGGTCGGGCTACTAGAACAATTGGTGCCAGATGCTCGGGTTGGTTACATTCACGGCAAGATGAACGAAAATCAATTGGAAAGCGTTCTCTATGACTTTGTGAATGGTGAATACGACGTATTAGTCACCACGACGATTATTGAAACGGGTGTCGATATCCCAAACGCCAATACGCTTTTCGTGGAAAATTCTGATCACATGGGCTTGTCACAGCTGTACCAGTTGCGCGGTCGGATTGGGCGGAGTAATCGAATCGCTTATGCTTATTTCATGTACAAACCCAATAAGGTATTGACCGAGGTTAGTGAGAACCGCTTGGATGCCATTCGTGACTTTACGGCACTGGGATCTGGATTTAAAATCGCCATGCGCGATTTATCGTTACGTGGTGCTGGTAACTTACTGGGGAAGCAGCAACACGGGTTCGTTGATTCGGTTGGTTATGATCTGTATACCGAAATGTTATCAGATGCAGTGGCTCAAAAACGTGGGACGAGTCGCACCCAGAAGGTTGACTCCACGATCGAATTGGATGTTGAAGCATACTTGCCAGATGATTACATTAGCGATCATCAACAAAAAATCGAGCTCTACAAACGGATTCGCCAATTGGAGAATGAAGATCAATACACTGAGATTCAGGGTGATTTGATCGATCGATTCGGTGATTATCCACAAGCGGTTGCCAACCTGTTATTGATCGGCCGAATGAAGATGTTATCGGATCAAGCTTTGATTAAAAAAATTAGTAACAATGATCAGGCCATCTTAATTACGCTTTCTAAATTGGGGACCGATAAATTCGATTCCAAGGATATTTTAAGGGCCATTGCTGAAACCAAGTTTCGTTCTACGATTGAGGTTGTGAATGAACGAATTCAAATTAAGCTGATCATTCAGCCCAATATGAAACAATCTGAATGGCTAAACGAGCTAATGAAGTTGATTGAGTCATTGTTCCAACGCAGAATGGAGATTGATGATGAGCGGTAATTCTCAAATTAAAACCGTAATGAGTGGCGCTGGAATATTAACCATTTCCGCTTTGATTGCTAAAATTTTAAGTGCAGCTTATCGAATCCCATTACAAAACCTAGTCGGGAACGTTGGCTTTTATATTTATCAACAAGTTTACCCAATTTATGGAATTGGGATGACGTTTGCGCTTTCCGGACTGCCAGTTTTAATTTCTAAACTAGTGGCTGAAGAATCCAACTTAGAACAGCGAATTGGTTTGATCAAAAGGATCCACTTGATTTTGGTGGTTGCAGCAATATTCATTTTTTCAGGACTACAATTAGGGGCGCCATTGATTGCAATTCAGATGGGGGATGTCCGATTATCGATTGTCATTCGTGCGGTTAGCTGGATGTTTTTATTAATGCCGTTCTTATCAACTAGTCGTGGTTTTTTTCAAGGCACCTTGAACATGTTGCCAACTGCAATTTCGCAGGTAGTTGAGCAGATCATTAGAATTTCAATTATTATCATAGTTGCAATTTTAGCCCACCGTAATCACTGGGACCTTTATTTAATGGGGCGGAATGCAATGTTGTCATCACCGATTGGGGCAATTTTTTCTAGCTTAGTTTTACTAATGTTCATTTGGCCAACTTTCAAAAAACATGGTAAGCGCCCTCAAATCAGTAATTGGCAAATTACAAGAAAATTATTCATCGAAGGTGGCACGATTTGTTTATTATCTTCAATCATGATAATGATGCAATTGGTCGATTCATTTACGATTAGAAAGGGATTAATTCTATCAGGCGTAGATGGATTGCTTTCGCAAGATATCAAGGGGGTTTATGATCGGGCGCAACCATTAGTGCAAGTCGGGTTAGTAATTGGGACCTCGTTTGCTTCTGCCGCATTACCATCCCTAGCAAAGTCAATCCAAGAACACCATCAAAGAACGTTTGAATCCACTGCACGGTTGATGGTAAAGAGCAGCTTGGTAATAACCGTTTTGATAACGACGGGAATGATTATTTTAATGCCTTCAATCAATCGGGTGTTGTTTGGAACGACTTCAGGAAGCATGACGCTAGCATTTTATTGTTTAAGTATCATTATTGTAACTTTAATTACTACCGATAATAGTATCTTGCAGGGAATTGGTAATTTTCGAATTGGTTTTTATGCGGTTATTACAAGTATGGTAATAAAAGCATTCATTACAGAGGCATTAGTTGCTAGAATTGGGATATTGGGTGGTAGTATTTCGACCGTCGTTGCACTGCTAGTTGGATTAACGGTAAATGAAATCGGGGTTAAGCAGCTGCTTTCAATCCAGGCATATTCGTGGCAGATGATTTTAAAATTACTAATGGCTACTTTTATAATGGCCGTCGTCGTTATTATTATTCAATTTGGGCTAAACCAATTAATGCCGCCGACACCTGGAAGAATGGTGACGTTAGGGATGTTAATTATTGAAACATTATTCGGTGGTTGCACAGCCTTGCTTGCGGTGCTAAAACTGAAAATATTTGAACCCGATGAACTAAGCGATTTACCAGTTATTAATCATTGGATGAAAAAATAATTAAATTCGGAGAGTGAATTTTATGAGATTAGATAAATTTTTAAAGATTTCCAGAATTATTAAGAGAAGAACCGTTGCTAAAAGTATTTCTGATCAAGGACGAATTGAAATTAACGGTCGGGTTGCAAAGTCATCGACCAACGTTAGTCCCCGCGATCAATTAACAATTAAGTTTGGTAATAAAACTTTAACAATCGAGGTGGTTCAATTAGTTGATACCACTAAAAAGGCCGATGCAGATAAAATGTATAAAATTTTAAGCGAAGATTATGAACATGATTATCAAAATGAACAATTTTAAACGCTTTCATCCCTAGTACGATAGACAATGGCGTGACTTATTGCTATACTTAAGGCAATTGAATAATTTTTGGGGGAATTATTTATGAAAAATAGCAATGTCAAGGCGCTGAATAACGATTATACCAAGAGTTATTATCGTAAAATTAAGTGGGCATTCATTAATAAACCAAAATTTAGGCGCATTTGTCTAGCTTCGATTATTTTTTTATTGTTTTCAATTCCGATGTTATTTGGGATTATTAAGTCGTCTTCACAAACATCCGCAATTCAGCAACAAACAAACGTTAGCAAACAAAATTTAGTTGATGCAAAGGCAAAAAACCAAGAGTTAAAGTTGAATGTAAAACAATTGAATAATTCTGAATACGTCCAACAATTGATTCGTGACAAATATTACTATACTAAGTCTGGTGAAACCGTTTATAGTTTGCCTAATGACACGGCTAAGGATGTTACACAAAATTAAATGTTTTTACGTTTTTTATATGTAATATTGATGCTTTTGGTGCTATACTAAAAGCACTTAATTATTAGGAGGAAACACTTTTTTATGGCAATTGAAGTTGGAACAAAAGTTCCTGGCAAAGTTTCTGGAATTACTAATTTTGGGGCTTTCGTAGACCTAGGAGATCACAAAACTGGTTTAGTACACATTAGTGAAGTCTCAGATGGCTTTATTAAGGATATTCATGATGTACTTAAGGTTGGCGACCAAGTAAATGTTAAGGTCCTAAAAGTTGGTGACGATGGAAAAATTGCTCTTTCTATGAAGCAAGCAAATGATGAACATAGTCATGTTAGTGAAAAACATGGTGGACATAATCAAAACCACGGTGAACATCACGAACACAACGGTCACAAGAATTTTCATGGAAATGGTGGCAATAAGAACCACTTTAATAATCACCATAATGAAGGTGCCGTAAACCATAAAAATACCCAGACGGAAAATTTTGATGATATGATGTCAAAATTTCTCAAGCAAAGTGATAGTCGATTAGCAACACTTAAAAAGAATACTGAAGGTAAACGTGGCGGTCGTGGTGGCCGACGGAGTTAACCGTTAAATTATTTAATAATTATAAAAGATTAAGGATGAAACCTTAGTCTTTTTTATTTAGGAGGGGTGCAATGAAATTAGCGCTTCGAAAACAGTTCGCTAGTATTGTTAGACGAAATAAATATTGGCAATCAGATCAACCGATTGTGGTAGCGGTTTCAACTGGAGTAGACTCAATGGTACTACTGGATCTATTGTTGCATTTAAGGAATCGCATTCCAAAAATTATCGTGGCACATGTTAACCATAAGCTGAGAACAGCCAGTGATGAGGAACAACTTTATATTGAAGACTACTGCAAAGCGCATGGAATAGAATTAGCAGAAACGATTTGGCCCCGTGCTGATCATCCGAAAAATGGGGTTGAAGCAGCAGCACGTGATTTTCGGTACGCCTTTTTTAAGGAGGTAATGAATGTAAATCATGCTCAAGTGTTAGTTACCGCTCACCACCAAAACGATCAAGCTGAAACGGTTTTAATGAAGCTGATCCGTGGTGATAGTATTGGGCAAGTCAGGGGAATTCAACCCGAGCGTCGCTTTGCTAACGGGGGATTAGTGCGGCCGTTACTAGCATTTTCTAAAAAAACACTAATTGAGTATGCAAATGAAGCTTCGATCAAGTGGTTCGAAGATCAAACTAATCAAGATGATGATGTAATGCGCAATCGAGTCCGTCATAATTTACTACCGATGATGGAACGTGAAAATCCACGAATAGTGAGTGCATTGAGCCAATTTGCCAGTCAAATTTCTGAAGTTTTATCTACCAATCAATTTATGCTCGAACAACTAATTAATCAAATCAAAGTAGCGGATTATTATCATTTAGCTTCTTTTTTGAAGTTCCCGTTAGATGTACAGAAACAATTGTTATTTAGAATTGATCGAGATCTAGGAGCTGGACGGCCGCTAAACGCAAAACAAGTGCAAAATATTTTACGAATTTTGAATAATCACCAAAAACCACAGGGGATTTTTAAAATTAATGCAAGCATAATTCTTCGGAAAACTTACGTTGGATTTAAATTAGATGTTAGTAAAATTATTAAGAAAAATGCAATCAAAATTAATAAAATTATGGTAAGATTAAATCATTGGTATCGAATTAATGATCGAATGACTGTTGGGGTTTTTACACCTCAGAGCCCCGTTAAATTAACGAATGCCCACATCCTAAATTTTCAGTTGAACGTCTCTTGTTTACCATTAACGATTAGACCTTGGCAACCACAGGATAAAGTGACTTTGAAATCGGGTGGCCATCAGAGGGTAAAAAGAGTCTTGATTAATCAAAAAGTTCCCAATGCACAGCGTGAACAAGCAATGGTACTGGTTGATAACAATGAGCGGGTCATTTCGCTGTTAGGATATAAGGATTCTATTTTTATTGAAAATGATGGAGCAGTCGGCTCGTATCAATTATTAATTCGGACTTAACTTTGAGAGGAGAATTCCATGAATAACGACATATTGAAGACTGTCTGTGATCAAAAGCACATTCAGCAAGTTTGTAAGCGACTTGGGGAACAAATTACAAAAGATTATCAAGGTAAAGAACCGCTGGTAGTAGGGGTGTTGAATGGTGCGATTTTCTTTATGACCGATGTCGTTCGTTATATGGACTTGTACTTATCAATCGATTTTATCGATGTGTCTAGTTATAATGGTGGCACTCAATCTTCTGGGAAGGTCAATTTAATCAAGGACTTAGATAGTGATGTTAAGGGCCGTGATGTAATCATTGTTGAAGACATTATCGAAACTGGACGGACTTTAAAGTACGTTCAAGAACTACTTAAGGATCGCGGAGCTAAGTCGATTAAAATGTGTACATTGGTTGATAAGCCTAAGGCACGCGTGGTTGAATTACCAGTTGATTACGTTGGAATTGACGTTCCTAATGAATTTTTAGTGGGATATGGACTTGATTATCAGGGAAAGTATCGTAACTTACCTTATATTGGGGTGTTAAAGCCTGATATTTATCAAAACAAATAATTAGTTCATTTATGAAAATCATGGTATCATTATTTTTTGTAAAATAAGTTTACGATTGTTGCGAAATACCGCTTAATCGTAATCGGTTAATTAGGAGGCACTTAATGAAAAACAATAAAAATGGACTATTCCGAAGTAGTCTGTTCTATATTGTTATTGCCATGTTGTTGATTGGGGTTTTATACTTCGTTAGTGGCAATGGCAATAGCGGCCAGACTCAACAAATTCAATCAAGCCAATTCATAAGTTCATTAAAAACAGATAAAGTTAAAAACTTCTCAATCCAGCCTTCTGGCGGTGTTTATAGGATTACTGGTCAATATCGTAGTGCACAATCTGCAAGTAATTCTAACCAAAGCACCTTCACACTTGGGGCAGCTAAGAGCAATAAGGTTACTAACTTTTCAACTACGATTTTAAAGAACAATTCTTCAGTTGCTGAAGTTAATAAGGCAGCAAGACAATCAGATACTAAGGTGAATGTTAAACCAGCTGAATCTAATAGTATTTGGATTAATTTAATTGTTTATATCTTACCAATGATTTTATTAGTCTTTTTCTTCTATATGATGATGAACCAAGCCGGCCGTGGTGGCGGAAATGGAATCATGAAGTTTAGCAAGAGTAAGGCTAAACCAACAGATAGTAAGGAAAACAAGGTTCGTTTTTCTGACGTTGCTGGTGAAGAGGAAGAAAAACAAGAACTAGTTGAAGTAGTGGAATTTTTGAAGAATCCTAAAAAGTATTCATCATTGGGAGCAACGATTCCACATGGGGTTCTTTTAGAGGGACCTCCTGGAACTGGTAAAACACTTCTTGCTAAGGCAGTTGCTGGTGAAGCGAACGTACCGTTTTATTCCATTTCTGGTTCTGATTTCGTTGAAATGTTTGTTGGGGTTGGAGCTAGTCGAGTTCGTGATTTATTTGAACAGGCTAAAAAATCCGCACCAGCAATTATCTTTATTGATGAAATTGATGCCGTTGGTAGAAAACGTGGTTCCGGAACCGGTGGCGGTCACGATGAACGTGAACAAACCCTTAACCAACTCCTGGTTGAAATGGACGGTTTTAGCGGGAATGAAGGGGTCATTGTTATTGCAGCTACTAACCGTGCTGATGTTTTAGATAATGCTTTGACTCGTCCTGGTCGTTTTGATCGAAAGGTGCTTGTTGGTCGTCCTGATGTTAAGGGACGTGAAGCAATCTTGGATGTGCATGCTAAGGGTAAGCCCCTTGCTGATAATGTGGATCTACATGAGATTGCTAAGCAGACGCCTGGGTTCGTTGGGGCTGACCTTGCTAACCTGTTGAATGAAGCAGCATTATTAGCTGCTCGTCGGGATAAGAAGTTAATCGGACCCGCTGAAATAGACGAAGCTGAAGATCGGGTCATTGCTGGTCCTGCCAAGAAGAATCGGGTCATTAATCAACAAGAGCAAAAGACGGTCGCTTATCATGAAGCTGGTCATACGATCGTTGGATTAGTTCTGAACGACGCAAGGGTTGTTCATAAGGTTACCATTGTCCCACGTGGTCGTGCCGGTGGATATGCGATTATGCTTCCTAAAGAAGACCAACAATTGCTTTCTAAGAAAAATGCAATGGAACAAATTGCTGGTTTAATGGGTGGACGGACTGCTGAAGAAATTATTTTTAACTCTCAATCATCTGGAGCTTCTAATGATTTTGAACAAGCAACCAATATTGCAAGAGCAATGGTTACTCAATATGGAATGAGTGAAAAGCTTGGAATGGTCCAATTAGAAAATCCAAACCAAGAAGCATATGCTCAACCTCGCTATTCTGATGAAACTGCTGCATTGATTGACTCTGAAGTTCGTCGGATTACTAGTGAAGGGCATGAAACTGCTAAGAAAATCATTGAATCGCATCGTGAACAACATCGGGTTATTGCTGAAGCATTGCTTAAGTATGAAACACTTGATGAAAAGCAAATCCTTAGTTTATACAATACTGGTAAGATGCCTACCGAGGATAGTGAATATCCAAGCGAAGCTGCTACTTTTGAACAAACTAAAGAGGAGTTAGCTAAGCAAGAGGCTGATAAGGATAAAGAATTTGAATCAGAAGCTGATCGACAAGCTAAGCACGATGAAAAAAAACATGATGATGACGATAATTATTATTAAAAAGATGAATATCTAGTTAAAAAACGTGGGTTAAACATTGCACTCACGTTTTTTGTATATCAATACCATTGATTAATGAAATGAAAGGATGGATTAAAATGGTGCCAAAAGATCATTTGATTAAAAGTATTACTAAGGATGGAATGTTTAGAGCATATGCAATTGATGCAACTGGTGTCGTTGCTGAAGCTCAAAAGCGCCAAGATACTTGGAGCGCGTCTTCTGCTGCTCTTGGACGGACATTAGTAGGAAGTCTTTTACTTTCTGCTTCTGTGTTAAAGGGGCAAGAGACAATGACGGTGCAGATTAATGGTGGTGGGCCAGTCGGAACGATTATGGTCGATGCCGATGCGAATGGACATGTTAAGGGATACGTTCAAGATCCACATGTTCACTTACCACTTAATAAATTTCACAAAATTGATGTTGGGAAGGCCGTGGGAATAAATGGCTTTATGCAGGTGATGAAGAGTATGGGAGGCGACGAACCTTACTCTAGTAGTGTTCCATTGGCATCTGGTGAAATCGGTGATGATTTTACCTATTACCTAGCTCAGTCTGAACAAATTCCTTCAGCCGTTGGAGTGTCAGTCTTCGTTAACGAAGATAATTCAATTAAGGTTGCGGGAGGGTATTTAATTCAAACCCTTCCTGATGCTGATGACCAGGCAATCAGCAGATTGGAAAAACGATTAAAAGAAATTCCAATGGTATCTGAACTATTGCTCTCAGGTCAAACGCCAAAGGATATTTTAAATTTGATTTTTGGTGAAGAAAATTTAGACTTTTTAACTGATACACCAGTTGAATTCACATGTAGTTGTTCTAAAAAAGGTTTTGCAAAGGCATTATCAAGGGTTAGTCCTGATGAAATTAAAAGAATCATTGATGAGGATCACGGGGCAGAATTAGTTTGCCATTTTTGTGGAGCTCGTTATAATTATGATGAACAAGAATTAAAATCCATATTAGCAATTAGTGAAAAACGTGCTGAAATGGATGCTGAAGATGATGAATCAAAGGATTAAGGAGAAAATTTATGAAAAATGATAGTTGGAAAATTGGGAACATTGAAATTCCTAATCGAGTAGTGGTTGCCCCAATGGCTGGGGTCACTAACTCTGCATTTAGAATTATTTGTAAAAAATTTGGAGCTGGTTTAGTAGTCTGTGAAATGATTTCTGATCGGGGCCTAATGTATCGCAATAAGAAAACCATGACTATGATTGGGGTTAATCCTGAAGAACATCCAATGAGTATCCAAATTTTTGGAGGGAGTAAGGAGACCTTAGTTGAAGCTGCTCAATTTATCGATCAACAAACTGATGCTGATATTATTGATATCAACATGGGTTGTCCAGTTAATAAGGTAGTGAGAACTGATGCTGGATCCAAGTGGCTGTTAGATCCAAATAAGATCTATGAAATGGCCAAGGCAGTTACCAGTGCCGTTGAAAAACCTGTTACGCTTAAGATGCGTACTGGTTGGGACGATGATCATCTCTATGCGGTTGAAAACGCCCTAGCTGCGCAAGAAGCTGGAATTTCTGCTTTAGCAATGCATGGTCGGACTAAGGCTCAAATGTATCGGGGACACTCTAACTGGGAGATCCTACATGAAGTGGCTAATAATATTTCCATTCCATTTATGGGAAACGGGGATGTTAGAACCCCTCAAGAAGCTAAGCAAATGCTTGAAGAAGTTGGAGCGGATGCAGTAATGATGGGTAGAGCAGTTGAAGGGAATCCATGGATTTTAAAACAAACTACTCATTATTTAGACACAGGTGAATTACTACCAGAACCAAGCGTGGAAGAAAAAATTCAAACTGCAAAGGAACACCTCCACCGTTTAGTTGGTCTGAAGGGTGATTTTGTTGCTCCCCGTGAGTTTAGAGGCCAAGCTGCTTACTACTTGAAGGGAATTTCACATTCAGCACGGGCAAGAGCAGCTTTGAATGATGCAAATACTGAAGCTGAAATGAATGAAATTTTTGATCAATTTGTTGATAAACAAGCAAAAAGAGCAAAGCGGACTACTAGAATGGCTTAATTCCAATCGTTAATCGCCAGTAGTTTTAAAAAATGATATAATGTCTTTGATAATAAGTTATGGGAAAACAATGCATCATAACAAAAAACGGAGGTTTTATTGTGGCAAAAGAAATGAATGATCAAATGCGGGTTCGTTTAGATAAAATGAACGAACTGCGCCAAGAAGGAATTGATCCTTTTGGTCATGCGTTCAAAAGAACTTATTTAGCAAAGCAACTCCATTCTGAATTCAATGATTTAAGTAAGGAATCAATTGAAGAATTAGGTAAAAAAGCAGTTATTGCCGGTCGGATGGTTGCTAAACGTGGTAAGGGTAAAGTTGGATTTGCGGACATCATGGATCGAACTGGTCGGATGCAAATTTACGTTAGAAAAGACGTTGTAGGGGAAGAAAACTACCACATCTTCAAGCGTTCTGATATTGGTGATCACCTTGGTGTAGAAGGTGACATCATTAAGACTGATATGGGTGAGTTAACGATTCGTGCTACTCATATTACTTTCTTATCAAAGGCACTACGGCCATTACCCGATAAATTCCATGGTTTACAAAATAAGGAACAAAAGTATCGTCAAAGATACCTTGATTTAATTTCAAATCCAGAAAGTTTTGATCGTTTCCAAAAACGGACTAAAATTATTTCTGCAATTAGAAGTTACCTTAATAACGAAATGGACTGTACTGAAGTTGAAACGCCAGTACTTCACAACCAAGCTGGTGGAGCAAGTGCACGTCCATTTATTACCCACCACAATGCTTTGAATATCGATCTATACCTTCGAATCGCACTAGAATTACCATTGAAACGGTTGATTGTTGGTGGAATGGAACGGGTTTATGAAATTGGACGCGTATTCAGAAATGAAGGGATGGACCAAGATCATAACCCAGAATTCACTGAATTAGAATCATACATTGCATATTTTGATTTTAAGGATGTAATGGATGAAACTGAAGGGATTTTTAAAGCTGCTGCCAATGCCGTTACCGATGACGGAAAAGTAACTTACGATGGAGAAGAAATTGACTTTAGTAAACCATTTGCTCGCAAGCACATGGTAGATGCAATTAAAGAAGTTACAGGGGTCGATTTCTGGAAACCAATGACTGATGAAGAAGCCCGTAAAATTGCTGATGAACATAACGTTAAATACGAATCATACTGGAAAGTTGGTCATATCATTAATGAATTCTTTGAAGAGTTTGTTGAAGATACGATTAAACAACCAACTTTTATTTACGGCCATCCAGTTGAAATTTCACCATTAGCTAAGAAAAATGCTGATGATCCACGTTTTACTGATCGTTTCGAGCTCTACATTTCTGGAACTGAATACGGAAATGCATTTACTGAACTTAATGATCCAATTGATCAAAGAGAACGGTTCGAAGCTCAAGCTGCTGAAAAAGATGCTGGTAACGATGAAGCGCAAGGAATTGATGAAGACTTTATCGAAGCCTTGTCATACGGAATGCCACCTACTGGTGGATTGGGAATTGGAATTGATCGGTTAGTAATGTTACTGACGGATGCTGAATCCATTCGTGATGTTATTCTCTTCCCTACGATGCGTCCAGAAGATAATTCACAACCAGAAGAATAGTTTTAAAACTTTAAAAGATGGGATTGAAAAAATCTCATCTTTTTTTATTCAATCTGTTGACTTTTAATTTAAATGTCTGTATAGTAGTTAATGCTGATAAATTAATGACGACCTTATAAAGATTTGTTATTAATTCAGCCAAATTTAATTTTAAAAAATCGTTGACATCCAGTTAGCAATTTGATATTATTAAATAGTTGTCGTTAAGAGCGACGCGCAAAAGTAGATCTTTGAAAACTGAACAAAATTATGACAAAAAATGTGTAAGGAACTTCATTTTAAATGAAGTACAAAAAACTTATGCGAAGTCAATTCGCTTTAAAGTAACAAATATTAAGAAGAGCTAACGTTAAGCTTTTCATCATAAGATGAGAGTTTGATCCTGGCTCAGGACGAACGTTGGCGGCGTGCCTAATACATGCAAGTCGAACGAACTTCCGTTAATGATAGTTGATGCTTGCATTAACTTGACTTAACATCGAAGTGAGTGGCGAACTGGTGAGTAACACGTAGGTAACTTGCCCTAAAGCGGGGGATAACATTTGGAAACAAGTGCTAATACCGCATAACAACAAAAACCGCATGGTTTTTGTTTGAAAGATGCGTTTGCATCACTTTAGGATGGACCTGCGGCGTATTAGCTTGTTGGTGGGGTAATGGCCTACCAAGGCAATGATACGTAGCCGACCTGAGAGGGTAATCGGCCACAATGGGACTGAGACACGGCCCATACTCCTACGGGAGGCAGCAGTAGGGAATCTTCCACAATGGACGCAAGTCTGATGGAGCAACGCCGCGTGAGTGAAGAAGGGTTTCGGCTCGTAAAACTCTGTTGTTAAAGAAGAACAAGTTTGATAGGAAATGATCAAGCTTTGACGGTATTTAACCAGGAAGTCACGGCTAACTACGTGCCAGCAGCCGCGGTAATACGTAGGTGGCAAACGTTGTCCGGATTTATTGGGCGTAAAGCGAGCGCAGGCGGTTTTTTAAGTCTGATGTGAAAGCCTTCGGCTTAACCGGAGAAGTGCATCGGAAACTGAGAAACTTGAGTGCAGAAGAGGACAGTGGAACTCCATGTGTAGCGGTGAAATGCGTAGATATATGGAAGAACACCAGTGGCGAAGGCGGCTGTCTGGTCTGTAACTGACGCTGAGGCTCGAAAGCATGGGTAGCAAACAGGATTAGATACCCTGGTAGTCCATGCCGTAAACGATGAATGCTAGGTGTTAGAGGGTTTCCGCCCTTTAGTGCCGCAGCTAACGCATTAAGCATTCCGCCTGGGGAGTACGACCGCAAGGTTGAAACTCAAAGGAATTGACGGGGACCCGCACAAGTGGTGGAGCATGTGGTTTAATTCGATGCTACGCGAAGAACCTTACCAGGCCTTGACATCTCCTGCAAAGCTAAGAGATTAGCCGTTCCCTTCGGGGACAGGATGACAGGTGGTGCATGGTTGTCGTCAGCTCGTGTCGTGAGATGTTGGGTTAAGTCCCGCAACGAGCGCAACCCCTATTATTAGTTGCCAGCATTAAGTTGGGCACTCTAGTGAGACTGCCGGTGACAAACCGGAGGAAGGTGGGGACGACGTCAAATCATCATGCCCCTTATGGCCTGGGCTACACACGTGCTACAATGGACGGTACAACGAGTTGCGAAACCGCGAGGTCAAGCTAATCTCTTAAAGCCGTTCTCAGTTCGGATTGCAGGCTGCAACTCGCCTGCATGAAGTTGGAATCACTAGTAATCGTGGATCAGCATGCCACGGCATGAATACGTTCCCGGGTCTTGTACACACCGCCCGTCACACCATGAGAGTTAGTAATACCCAAAGTCGGTGCAGTAACCTCTTTTGAGGAGCTAGCCGCCTAAGGTAGGACTGATGATTAGGGTGAAGTCGTAACAAGGTAGCCGTAGGAGAACCTGCGGCTGGATCACCTCCTTTCTAAGGAATAATTCGGAACCTTACACAGTCATAGTTTTGTTTAGTTTTGAGAGGTCTACTCTCAAACTTGGTTCTTTGAAAACTAGATAATATTTTAATTTTTCCAAATTATTGAATTGTATTAAATACAATTTCAACCGAGAACACCGCGTTATTTTGAGTTTTTTAAATTAGTTTTATTCGTATTTACTCAATTAACCAAATACCACTCCGTGGTAATAGGTTAAGTTATTAAGGGCGCATGGTGGATGCCTTGGTACTAGGAGCCGATGAAGGACGGGACTAACGCCGATATGCTTCGGGGAGCTGTACGTAAGCTTTGATCCGGAGATTTCCGAATGGGGAAACCCAATAAATTTAATCGTTTATTATTCAATGACGAATTCATACTCATTGAAAGGCAGACGTGGGGAACTGAAACATCTAAGTACCCACAGGAAGAGAAAGAAAATTCGATTCCCTCAGTAGCGGCGAGCGAACGGGGAACAGCCCAAACCATCGAGTTTACTCGGTGGGGTTGTAGGACTGAACATTTGAGTTACCAAAGAATTAGATAGTCGAAAGATCTGGGAAGTTCTGCGACACAAGGTGATAGCCCTGTAGACGAAATCTAATTCCCTCAGTTCAGGATCCTGAGTACGGCAATACACGTGAAACATTGCCGGAATCCGGGAGGACCATCTCCCAAGGCTAAATACTCCCTAGTGACCGATAGTGAACCAGTACCGTGAGGGAAAGGTGAAAAGCACCCCGGAAGGGGAGTGAAATAGTTCCTGAAACCATGTGCCTACAAGCAGTTAGAGCCCGTTAATGGGTGATAGCGTGCCTCTTGCAGAATGAACCGGCGAGTTATGATAACATGCAAGGTTAAGATGAAAAGTCGGAGCCGTAGCGAAAGCGAGTCTGAATAGGGCGCCATAGTATGTTGTGATAGACCCGAAACCAGGTGATCTACCCATGTCCAGGCTGAAAGTGTGGTAAAACACACCGGAGGGCCGAACCCGTGTACGTTGAAAAGTGCTGGGATGAGGTGTGGGTAGCGGTGAAATTCCAAACGAACTTGGAGATAGCTGGTTCTCTCCGAAATAGCTTTAGGGTTAGCCTTGGAGTCGAGAATCATGGAGGTAGAGCACTGTTTGGGTGAGGGGCCCGTCTTGGGTTACTAAATTCAGATAAACTCCGAATGCCATTGATTTATATCCAGGAGTCAGACGATGAGTGATAAGATCCACCGTCGAAAGGGGAACAGCCCAGACCACCAATTAAGGTCCCTAAATATATGCTGAGTGGAAAAGGATGTGGAGTTGCATAGACAACTAGGATGTTGGCTCAGAAGCAGCCACCATTTAAAGAGTGCGTAATAGCTCACTAGTCGAGTGATCCTGCGCCGAAAATTTACCGGGGCTAAGCATATTACCGAGATTGTGGACGCAACTTATGTTGCGTGATAGGAGAGCGTTCTAAGGGCAATGAAGCCAGACCGTAAGGACTGGTGGAGCGCTTAGAAGTGAGAATGCCGGTATGAGTAGCGAAAGATCAGTGAGAATCTGATCCACCGAATGACTAAGGTTTCCTGGGGAAGGCTCGTCCTCCCAGGGTTAGTCGGGACCTAAGCCGAGGCCGAGAGGCGTAGGCGATGGATAACAGGTTGAGATTCCTGTACTAGTTAACTATGTTTGACCGATGGAAGGACGTAGGAGGCTAAACGTAGCATCCTGTTGGATATGGATGTTCAAGCACTAAGTCAGGTGTTGAGTCAAATGCTTAATACCGTGTTGACAAGGTGTGATGAGGACCGAAATTTAGTAGGGAAGTCGTTGATGTCACACTACCGAGAAAAGTTTCTAGTTAGTAGTTAACTACCCGTACCGCAAACCGACACAGGTAGTCGAGGAGAGAATCCTAAGGTGAGCGAGTGAACTCTCGTTAAGGAACTCGGCAAAATGACCCCGTAACTTCGGGAGAAGGGGTGCTGCACTATGTGCAGCCGCAGTGAAAAAGCTCAGGCGACTGTTTATCAAAAACACAGGTTTCTGCAAAATCGTAAGATGAAGTATAGGGGCTGACGCCTGCCCGGTGCTGGAAGGTTAAGTGGATGAGTTAGCTTCGGCGAAGCCCAGAAACGAAGCCCCAGTAAACGGCGGCCGTAACTATAACGGTCCTAAGGTAGCGAAATTCCTTGTCGGGTAAGTTCCGACCCGCACGAAAGGCGTAACGATCTGAGCACTGTCTCAACGAGAGACTCGGTGAAATTGAGATACCTGTGAAGAAGCAGGTTACCCGCGACAGGACGGAAAGACCCCATGGAGCTTTACTGTAACTAATTGGGTGTTTGTATAGCTTGTACAGGATAGGTAGGAGCCATAGAAGTCGGGACGCTAGTCTCGATGGAGGCATTGGTGGGATACTACCCTCGCTGTATGAACACTCTAACCCGCACCACTGATCGTGGTGGGAGACAGTGTCTGGTTGGCAGTTTGACTGGGGCGGTCGCCTCCTAAACAGTAACGGAGGCGCCCAAAGGTTCCCTCAGAATGGTTGGAAATCATTCGACGAGTGTAAAGGCAGAAGGGAGCTTGACTGCGAGACATACAGGTCGAGCAGGGACGAAAGTCGGGCTTAGTGATCCGGTGGTACCGTATGGAAGGGCCATCGCTCAACGGATAAAAGCTACCCTGGGGATAACAGGCTTATCTCCCCCAAGAGTTCACATCGACGGGGAGGTTTGGCACCTCGATGTCGGCTCATCGCATCCTGGGGCTGTAGTTGGTCCCAAGGGTTGGGCTGTTCGCCCATTAAAGCGGTACGCGAGCTGGGTTCAGAACGTCGTGAGACAGTTCGGTCCCTATCCGTCGCGGGCGTAGGAAATTTGAGAGGAGCTGCTCTTAGTACGAGAGGACCGGAGTGGACATACCGCTGGTGTACCAGTTGTGCCGCCAGGCGCATCGCTGGGTAGCTATGTATGGATGAGATAAACGCTGAAAGCATCTAAGTGTGAAACCCACCTCGAGATGAGATTTCCCATTCCTTTATGGAAGTAAGACCCCTGAAAGATGATCAGGTAGATAGGCTGGAAGTGGAAGTGCAGTGATGCATGGAGCGGACCAGTACTAATTGGTCGAGGACTTAACCAAGTAAGGTTGTTCTCATGGAAGAATAAAATATTATCTAGTTTTGAGAGAACGAAGTTCTCACAGATAAATAGTGTGGTGATGATGGCCAGAAGGATACACCTGTTCCCATGTCGAACACAGAAGTTAAGCTTTTGAGCGCCAAAAGTAGTTGGGGGATCGCCCCCTGCAAGGATAGGACGTTGCCACGCA